>NZ_SACK01000030.1 GCF_004005815.1 Mucilaginibacter limnophilus
TGGTGTAGCTGGTGATGCTGAACGGGGTTTCCACGAAATCGCGTGCGCCAAGCAGGCCCTGTGCACCTTGGCGCGCAACCTGCCCACCGGCATATGGCTGTGCTTCACCGCCTGCCGCCAGGCCGCCGACAATGCTGGTAGGGGCAATTTCCAGCGCGCCACCCGCCTGGGGTGCCGGTACCAGAGTGAACGCGCCCTCACCCACGGGCAGCAATTGCAGGCCGCTGCCACTCAGCAGCTGCAAGAACCCTTCTTCGACACTGTAGCGACCCGACAGGCCATTGCTCTGCCGGCCCTGGACCAGTGCCGGGTCCAGCGAAAGGCTGACGCCGGCCTGGTCGGCAAACCGGGTGAGTGCGGCGCCCAGGCTGGCGGCTGGCACCTGATAGGCACGCCGCGCCGCTTCATCGGCCCAGGCGGGTGC
>NZ_SACK01000031.1 GCF_004005815.1 Mucilaginibacter limnophilus
CTTTCCTGATCAAAAGCAGGAAAATGTAGATAACATCCAGGTCAGTTATTATGAAACGGGCAAGGGTGTACCCCTGGTCCTGCTGCACGGATGGCCGCAAACCTCTTTCATATGGCGAAAAATAATTCCCGCACTGCAAAAGGATCACCGCATTATCGCCGTCGAACTACCTGGTATGGGTAATAGCAATGCCGCAAAATCAGCCGATACGCTAACGGTTGCCCGTTTTCTTAAAACATTCCTTGATCAGATCAACATTGATCATTTCCATCTCGTGGCACACGACATCGGCGCCTGGGTAGCAGTGACATTTGCACTTGAGTTTGAACAATCACTAAAAACCCTGTCAGTCCTCGATGCTGGTATCCCCGGGCTAATACCCGATGAAATCTTCAGTCCGGTGAATGCCAAAAAGATATGGCA
>NZ_SACK01000032.1 GCF_004005815.1 Mucilaginibacter limnophilus
AACATAAGAACATCCTGCTGCTTTTGGTTACTACTTCTTTAACAAAATAACAAGTCTAAGGGAAAAAGTAACCAAAAAGAAACCTCGCGGCTGCGCACTGCCGGCCAATGTTACTGCCAAAGCAATGCCTCTGCCCATCCGGCATTACGATGCCGTATCCTTTTTAAGTTTGTATTAAGCGATTGTGTGGCTCTTTTTTCGTGACCGCAAGCAATTAATCCTACGCTGTCATGCTGAACTTGTTTCAGCATCCCTCATGCTAAGCTAAGCAATCGAATTGTCC
>NZ_SACK01000033.1 GCF_004005815.1 Mucilaginibacter limnophilus
TTAAACAAAGACCAAATTCAGGCTAAGTATGGTATTAAGGGCAACTCGCGGGTATTGGAATGGTGCCGCAGGTATGGTAAATTGCACTATCCGAAAGCAGGAGCTTTGGGCCGCCCGATGAAAGATCTACAAAAGCAACGGATTAAAGACCTGGAGAAAGAGTTAGCTGACGCTAAACTGAAGCTGGTTGCTTATGAAAAACTGATTGAAATTGCCGAACAGGAAGAAGGAATCATTATCTTAAAAAAGACGAAGCCAAACAATCCGG
>NZ_SACK01000034.1 GCF_004005815.1 Mucilaginibacter limnophilus
CTTAAGTCAGTCGAATCTTTATAATCAGTAATAGCCTGCATAGCCGTCTTTAAAGATTTCGCGGCTTTTATGTCAAACCCTAACTTCTGTTCTTTCAAGGCATGTGCCTGCATGATCACCTGCGGAAGGATTGGCAACCCGTTGGGCGAAGGGTTTGAAAAATTGAAATAATCGTCAGTAAACTTAACCACTACAAATCTGGTGGGCTCATCAACTTCAAAATGATGTTGGTCATCCGGTGACATCAGGAACAGGTCGCCAT
>NZ_SACK01000035.1 GCF_004005815.1 Mucilaginibacter limnophilus
GGGGGGGGGGGGGGGGGGGGGGGGGGGGGGGGGGGGGGGGGGGGGGGGGGGGGGGGGGGGGGGGGGGGGGGGGGGGGGGGGGGGGGGGGGGGGGGGGGGGGGGGGGGGGGGGGGGGGGGGGGGGGGGGGGGGGGGGGGGGGGGGGGGGGGGGGGGGGGGGGGGGGGGGGGGGGGGGGGGGGGGGGGGGGGGGGGGGGGGGGGGGGGGGGGGGGGGGGGGGGGGGGGGGGGGGGGGGGGGGGGGGGGGGGGGGGGG
>NZ_SACK01000036.1 GCF_004005815.1 Mucilaginibacter limnophilus
CGAACTGTCTGAAAGTAGGCATGCTCTAAAGTTACAAGTCAATAACCGAATTGTTCAACTTTTGAGTTATTGTTTTACGGACCTTTGTTGTCTATCTCGAAATATATGAATACACCATCCTCATTCAACTTTCCTGATCAAAAGCAGGAAAATGTAGATAACATCCAGGTCAGTTATTATGAAACGGGCAAGGGTGTACCCCTGGTCCTGCTGCACGGATGGCCGCAAACCTCTTTCATATGGCGAAAAATAATT
>NZ_SACK01000037.1 GCF_004005815.1 Mucilaginibacter limnophilus
CTTGCATGTATTAGGCCTGCCGCTAGCGTTCATCCTGAGCCAGGATCAAACTCTCCATTGTATAATGTTTTGTTTGTCTCACTGACCCTATTAACTCAATCAATAGAATCTGTAAAAAAATATATCTCTTACAATATCCAACTAACTTTTAAAAATCCTTATTGGCTTTTCTCTGGTTTCTACTCTTCTTAGAGTAGTTTAATTGACAGTACTATGTTACTCTTTGTGCCTCGTCTGCTTTCGCTTTCTCTGCAC
>NZ_SACK01000038.1 GCF_004005815.1 Mucilaginibacter limnophilus
CGAACTGTCTGAAAGTAGGCATGCTCTAAAGTTACAAGTCAATAACCGAATTGTTCAACTTTTGAGTTATTGTTTTACGGACCTTTGTTGTCTATCTCGAAATATATGAATACACCATCCTCATTCAGCTTTCCTGATCAAAAGCAGGAAAATGTAGATAACATCCAGGTCAGTTATTATGAAACGGGCAAGGGTGTACCCCTGGTCCTGCTGCACGGATGGCCGCAAACCTCTTTCATATGGCGAAAAATAATT
>NZ_SACK01000039.1 GCF_004005815.1 Mucilaginibacter limnophilus
GAACTTTTTTGAAAGAACGTCCTTTAGCATCTTATTATCCAAAGCCAGTTCTGCATACATGTGTTTAAGCTTGCGGTTCTCTTCTTCCAGTTCTTTCAGCCGTTTCAGCTCCTGACTGTCCATGCCGGCATACTTCTTTCGCCAGTTGTAAAACGTGGATTTGTGAATGCCCAGTTCGCGGCATACATCATTGAGCTCACGGCCGCCTTCATATTCCTTGATGGCCTTTACGATCTGTGCTTCGGAAATAATAG
>NZ_SACK01000003.1 GCF_004005815.1 Mucilaginibacter limnophilus
CCGAACCCAACGGCCACTTTCCGCATAATCCCGAGCCACTGCCGGAGAACCTGACGGAAATAGCCAAAGTGGTCAAAGAAAAACAAGCCGACCTGGGCATCGTAACCGACCCTGATGTAGACAGGCTGTGCTTTGTAAATGAAGACGGAACGATGTTCGGTGAAGAATATACACTGGTAGCAGTAGCTGATTATGTACTGAAACATACCAAGGGCAATACGGTATCCAACCTGTCTTCAACCCGTGCACTAAGGGATGTAACCGAACAAGCAGGCGGTACCTACAACGCGGCAGCGGTAGGCGAAGTGAACGTAGTGACGAAGATGAAAGAAACCAATGCGGTGATCGGCGGTGAAGGCAATGGCGGGGTGATCTACCCTGAACTGCACTACGGCAGGGATGCGCTTGTTGGCATCGCCTTGTTCCTTACACATCTGGCAAAAGAGAACACCAGCATCTCACAACTAAAGGCAAGCTATCCTGAATACTTCATCTCCAAGAACAAGATAGAGCTGCAGCCGGGCATGGATATCGACGCTTTGCTATCAAAAGTCGAAGAGAAGTACAAAGATCAGCCATATTCAACCATCGACGGGTTGAAGATAGAATTCGGTAAGGAATGGGTACATTTGCGCAGGTCGAACACCGAGCCTATCATCAGGATATATTCAGAAAGCCGGTCGGAAGAAGCAGCCAACGCTTTGGCGAATAAGCTGATCGGTGATATGAAGGAAATACTGGGGATTTAATAAATACTTGTTAGCGATGGGTTTCAAACCCATCGCTAATTAATAAAACGATACATAGCGATGCGCTTTACCATCACTTTTTTATGCGATGGCATATTTAGCGACGCAACCGTTAACCGTATCAATAAGCTGCCGTTCATCTACCGGTTTGTACAACCATGCATCACAACCAAACTTATTAGGTTCACTAAATTCAGATAATAGAATGACGGGAACGTTTGTAAGGGCTTGATGTGATTTTATCTGATGGCAAATACTTCCGCCATTATTTTCACTTAGCAAAAAGTCGAGCAATAGTACATTTGGTTTTTGCCACAATACCTGAGTAATAACATTATCTGAACTATTTAGCATCAACAACTCGAACCCCTGTGGCTCAAAAGCAGCACGTACTATATCAAGCACATGCTGATCATCGGTCAGGATCATAAGTTTTTTCATACCGGGGGTTTATAATTATATTAATAACTCATAAAAGTAATCGATTGTTTTTAATTAGAACGAAAATAATTAATCCAAAAAACAATATAGCAAAATATGCATTATATAAGTGCATATGGAAACAATTATTTATCCGGGTAAGCCATACCCACTTGGTTCCACATGGGACGGAAATGGCGTTAACTTTACATTATACGCAGACAATGCAACCGGCGTTGAACTTTGTTTATTTGATTCACCTGAAAATGGTACGGAATCAAAAAGGATAAAACTTGTTGAACGTTCGCACCAGATTTGGCATATCTACGTACCTGGTATAAAGCCGGGTCAATTATATGGTTACAGGGTTTACGGCCCCTACGAGCCGCAAAACGGGCATCGCTTTAACCCTAATAAATTACTAATCGATCCTTACGCGAAAGCTATTTCAGGCAGGATTGAATGGCACGATTCGTTGTTTGCATATGAAATAGGTCATCCTGATGAAGACCTCAGCTTTAGCGAAACAGACAGCGCGCCATACATTCCAAAATCGGTTGTGATAGATAATAATTTCGACTGGGAAGGCGATGAACGGCCAAAAACACCGTATCATCAATCGGTAATATATGAAGCGCATGTAAAAGGGCTTAGCATGCAACACCCTGAGGTTCCAAAAGAAATCCGTGGAACATACGCTGCTATAGGACATCCTGCTGTTATAAAGCACTTGAAGGACTTGGGTGTGACTGCAATCGAACTTATGCCTGTGCACCAGTTTGTTAACGATCGTTACCTCGTTGAAAAAGGACTGAAAAATTACTGGGGGTATAATACCATCGGTTTCTTCGCACCCGATGTGGCATATTCTTCCTCAGGCGTTACCGGCGGTCAGGTTACTGAGTTCAAAACCATGGTAAAGGAGTTGCATAAGGCGGGTATCGAGGTGATCCTGGACGTAGTATACAATCACACAGGGGAAGGCAACCAGATGGGGCCGACACTTTCTCTAAAAGGTATTGATAACACCTCATATTACCGTTTGGTTGAAGATGACAAGCGGTTTTACATGGATTACACCGGTACAGGTAACACGCTTAACGCCATGCTGCCCAATGTGTTAAGATATATAATGGATAGCCTGCGTTATTGGATTGAGGAGATGCACGTTGATGGTTTTAGGTTCGACCTGGCATCTACACTGGCCCGTGAACTTCATGAGGTGAACCGTCTGAGCGGTTTCTTTGATATCATTTACCAGGACCCTATTATATCACAGGTTAAACTGATTGCTGAGCCATGGGATGTTGGTGAGGGTGGCTATCAGGTAGGTAAATTCCCGCCGGGTTGGGCTGAATGGAACGGTAAGTACCGTGATTGCATACGCGACTACTGGCGTGGTGCCGATAGTATGCTTGGTGAATTTGCACAGCGCTTTACCGGAAGTCCCGACCTTTACCAGGATGACAACCGACGCCCAACGGCAAGTATAAACTTCATTACCGCTCATGATGGTTTTACCCTGCATGATCTGGTTAGCTATAACGAAAAACATAACGAGGCCAACGGCGAAGATAATAATGATGGTGAAAGCCACAACCGATCATGGAACTGTGGTGCTGAGGGTGAAACGGATGACGAAGAAGTTATAGCATTACGTAACCAGCAAAAACGAAATTTACTGGCATCGCTGTTTCTGTCACAAGGTGTACCTATGATAGTAGCCGGTGATGAAATTGGCCGTACACAACAAGGCAATAACAACGCCTATTGCCAGGACAATGAAATATCATGGTTAAACTGGGAGAAAGCGGATGATGACCTGTTAAAATTTACCCAATCGCTTATACAATTCCGGAAAGACCACCCGGTATTCAAACGTAGGCGTTGGTTCCAGGGACAGCCGGTTACAGGCCGCGGGCTTGAAGATATTGGCTGGTTTTTACCTGAAGGTACCGAAATGAGTGAGGATAACTGGAGCCATGATTTTGCCAAATCCTTAGCAGTATATCTGAACGGACGAGGAATACACTCAGTTGGCCCAGAAGGTGAGCAGATAATTGATGATGATTTTTATGTGATTTTCAATGCCTTCCATGAATCATTAAACTATAAGCTTCCGCCAAAAAAATATGGCACAAAATGGAAGAAAGTACTTGATACCAGCGAAGCAGAAGCCCAATCAAACACCTATGAAGCAGAAGAGGTTGTTTGTGTACAGGGACGATCGGTAGTGTTATTACAGCATAAACGAAATGATGAAAAAAATACAACCGGAAAAAAGAGCAATAGGGGTTAATTTTAACGCTTCCGGAGAAGCGGAAATATTGGTATGGGCTCCTCTTGTTAGAAAAGTTTCATTGGTGATAAGTGAGCGGAATGAGCGCCTCGAATTAAATCAGGAAGAATATGGTTACTGGCAGCTTACAACAACAATGCTAAAACCGGGTGATACCTATAAGTTTTTACTTGATGACGAAACCGAACGGCCCGATCCTGCATCTGTTTCTCAACCTGAAGGAGTGCATGGCGCGTCGAAAGCCATTAATCTTAAAGCTTTTAAGTGGAGTGATGAGGCTTGGGTAAATCCGCGTATGCAGGATTATATTTTTTATGAGTTACATACCGGTACATTTACGCCTGAAGGTACATTTGCGGCCATTGAAGAAAAGCTCGACTATCTTATTGAACTTGGCATCACAGCCATTGAGATAATGCCGGTAGCGCAATTTCCGGGGAATAGAAACTGGGGGTACGATGGCGTGTTTCCGTTCGCTACGCAGAATAGTTATGGCGGTGCCGAAGGTTTGATGCATTTGGTGGATGCCTGCCATGCAAAAGGTATGGCAGTTGTGCTTGATGTGGTGTACAACCACATGGGACCTGAAGGTAATTACTTTAATGATTTCGGTCCGTATTTTACTGATAAGTACAACACACCATGGGGCAACGCCATCAATTTTGACGATGCCTGGTGCGACGCGGTTCGACATTACTTCATCGAAAACGTATTAATGTGGTTTCGGGATTTTCATATCGATGCTTTACGCCTTGACGCTGTGCATGCGATAAAGGATTTCAGTCCGACGCATATCCTTCGTGAAATAAAACAACATACCGACGCGCTTACAGCCATAACCGGTAAAAAGTATCATTTGATTGCCGAAACTGATCTGAACGATCCAAGATTTATAAACCCGTTAGATAAACAGGGTTACGGACTTGACGCACAATGGATTGATGAGTTTCACCATGCATTGCGTGTAACGGCCGGCGAAGAACGCAGTGGATATTACAGTGATTTCGAGGGCATAAATCATCTTGCTAAGGCATACGCCGACGCATACATCTATAACGGCATTTACTCGCCACATCGCCAGAAAACTTTCGGTGCGAAAACTGATAACGAAGGCAAACAGTTTGTGGTTTTTTCCCAAAACCATGATCAGGTAGGTAACCGTATGCTTGGTGAACGAACCAGTACGCTTGTGAGCTTCGAAATGCAAAAGCTGATGGCCGCTGCTGTTTTAGTTGCTCCTTATCTGCCAATGCTGTTTATGGGCGAGGAGTGGAGTGAGCCGCATCCGTTCCTGTATTTCACCAGCCATACCGATAAAGACTTAGCCGAGGCCGTACGAAAAGGTCGCAAAGAAGAATTTAAGGCTTTCCATGCGCAAGGCGAAGCGCCTGATCCTCAGTCCGAAGAAACCTTTAATGAATCAAAACTACAGTGGGATTTATCTCAACAGGGGAAACATGCGGTGATGCTTAACTATTACCAAGCGCTTACCAGGCTGAGAAAGGAAAATAAGCCGTTAAGTACTCTTAATCGTAAAAATTTAAGCGTAACATTTGATAATGAACAACAAACTCTTATTCTGCGCCGCTGGCATGAAAGTGAGCATGTTTGCTGCGTGATGAATTTTTCAAAACAAGAGCAAATGGTATCGCTTCCTGCTGATGCCGACTGGCGTTTATCATTCAGCAGCGCTGATGAGCAGTGGGGCGGAAGTTCATCTTTTACACGCATAACCGAAGGTACTGTAACCATAAGTCCTGAATCGATCATAATTTTTGTGAATAATCATGTTTAATCCGGTTTCTACATATCGAATACAATTTAATAAGGACTTCACTTTTAAGCAATTTAAAGAGATAATATCTTATTTAAAAAATCTTGGAGTAAGTACCATTTATGCTTCACCGATATTCGAAGCTACCCCTGGCAGTACGCATGGTTATGATGTATTAAACCCGCATCGTATCAATCCGGAGATTGGCACTATTCAGGAACTCAGAGAAATAAGCGCCGAACTTAAAGAAGCCGCTATTAGCTGGGTGCAGGATATTGTGCCTAATCACATGGCTTACGACCCGGGCAACATTTGGCTGATGGATGTACTGGAGCGTGGAGCACAATCTTTTTACGCCGGCTTCTTCGACATGTCAGGTATAAGCGACCTGTTCAGCGGGCCGGTTATGGTGCCTTTTTTGGGTGATGACGTCGATAACGTTTTAAACAACGGCGAGCTAAAGGTAGCTGTAGCCAATAACCGCTTGGTACTGAAATATTATGACAGCGCATATCCCCTTAAAATATCATCATATGCCGATATTTTAGGAAAAGGCGAAACTAACGAAGCAATAACTCAGTTAGCACGCCTGTCAAACAGCATAAAAGATATTACCGAAGCACCGGAATATAATAAAGCTGCAGATGAGTTTTTGCTGCAGTTTAAGTCGTTACTTAAAAATAAAACCGTATCTCAGGCGGTAAACCAGAACATTGAAGCGGTTAATTTCGAAAAGGAATTTTTACAAAAGCTGGTAAATGATCAATACTATCGCCTATGCAACTGGCAGCAAACAGACAGCCAGATCAATTTCCGTCGCTTTTTTACGGTTAATGGGCTGATATGCCTTAACATACAGGAAAAGCACGTATTTGATTATTACCATAAGTTCATCCAGTCTTTATTAAAAGAAGGCATATTCCAAGGGCTGCGTGTAGATCATATTGATGGCTTATATGATCCTGTTGGATATCTGCAGGACTTGCGCCGATTGGCAGGCGACGAGGTATATATCGTTGTTGAAAAAATACTTGAAAATGGCGAGCAGATACCGTCCGACTGGCCGATACAAGGTAATACCGGTTACGATTTCCTGGCTATAGTAAACAATTTATTGACTGACAAACAAGGTGAGGAAGCGTTTACTGATCTATATAAAAACATTGGCGTCGATACAAAACCTATAGAGGAACAGATATGGGATAAGAAGGGTTATATCCTTCACAACCATATGGCTGGTGAACTGGATAACCTGACAAATTACTTCATTAAACTTAATTTACCGGTTGAAAATCAACAAGTTGCCCGGGAAAAATTAAAAGCTGTAATTGCTCGCTTCTTAGTCTATTGCCTGGTGTATAGATACTATGGCAATAGCTTTCCGCTTGCTGAAAATGAAGCAAAGCTTGTACAGCAGATTTTTGAGCGTATCAGGGAAAGGGATAAAGATCTTTCGGAAGCAACTGAAGTACTGGAAAATGCTCTATTAAAACGTCCCCGTGAAAACGACATAACTTACAATGAAAGTGCGTTGAAATTTTACCAGCGTTGCATGCAGCTTACTGGTCCGCTGATGGCTAAAGGCGTTGAGGATACGCTGATGTACACTTACAACCGCTTTATTGGTCATAATGAAGTGGGTGACGCACCTGAAAGTTTTGGGTTGCCGGTCGATGATTTTCATGACATAATGCAGGAGCGTTTGAAGTTATGGCCATTATCAATGAACGGCACATCAACTCATGACACTAAAAGGGGCGAAGATGTACGGGCTAGATTAAATGTACTTACTGCCGCGCCCGAGCTTTGGGAACGTCAGCTTAAAGAATGGCAAGAGATCGATAGTAATGCACAGAGTGACATACCCGATGCGAATGATAAATATCTGATCTACCAAACCTTGTTAGGCGCTTACCCGATGCCGGGCCAGGGCGATGATAACTTTGCCGAGCGTGTACACCAGTATCTGGAAAAGGCGCTTCGCGAAGCTAAAGTTAAATCTAACTGGACAGCGCCGAATGAAAAGTATGAAGCCGCGGCAAAAAATTTCGCAACCGGACTGCTTGAAGATGAAACATTTCGTAAAAGCTTTGATGCCTTCCATGCAAAAATCGCCGATCATGGGATTATCAACTCGCTGGCTCAGGTTATTCTGAAGTTCACCTGCCCGGGCACGCCTGACATTTACCAGGGATGTGAACGCTGGGATTTAAGCCTGGTTGACCCTGATAATCGCCGCCCGGTTGATTATCAGCTTAGCAATAAACTGCTTACTGAACTTGAAAAGAGCGGCATAAATCAATTATGGAATGAGCGCTATAACGCCAAAATAAAGCTTTGGCTTAGCAACTTGTTGTTGAATCTGCGTAAGCAAAACATCCGGCTTTTTGAAAAAGGTGAGTATGTGCCGCTTAAAGTTAAAGGTAAGTACAAAGAAAATATCCTGGCTTTTACGCGTGAACAGGGGGGTAACCGGCTGATTGTGATTATTCCGTTGTATCTGATTAGTATTTGCGAAGAACAGCAAACGGAGATCAATAATATCAACTGGAAAAACACCCGCGTGATTTTGCCGGGCGGAGTTAACGGAAATGTGCAAAACCTGCTGACAGGAGACAAAGTTGATATTGAAGAAGAATTGACAGTTGGAGATATATTCACCGGACTGCCGTTTGCATTGCTTTTACAAAAGCGTCCGGAAAACCCAAGAGGTGCAGGTATATTGATGCACATCAGTTCGTTGCCATCAGCATACGGAATCGGAGATTTTGGCCCCGAAGCAAAGCAGTTCGCCGACTTTTTAAACCGAGCCAATTTAAAATACTGGCAACTGCTGCCCTTAAGCCCGATTGAAGAAGGCGCCGGATTCTCGCCATACAGCTCATTTTCAAGCATGGGCGGCAATACGTTTTTTATCAATCCGGAAATGCTGGCTGAAGATAGGCTGATAAGTACCAATACTTTAAAAAAGCACAGGAATAAGCCAGCTGATAAAGCTGATTACCACGCCGCAGAAACCATTCGTGATGAGGTTTTTGAGGAAGCTTGGACTAATTTCAAGAACAATAACTCACTTAATGATCTTGACGCTTTTTGTGAAAAAGAAAACGCCTGGCTAAATGATCTTGCGCTATATGTTGTGCTAAAAAAATATCATGGCGGTAAGCCTTGGTACCAATGGCAGGATAACTATAAATTACGTGATGAAAAAGCTTTAAAATCTTTCGCTAAAAAACATCAGGACGAGATCCAAAAAACCAGGTGGCTGCAATTTGTTTTCAGTAGGCAGTGGAACGGCTTAAAACAATATTGTAACTCGCTGAGCATAAAAATCATTGGCGATATGCCTTTTTATGTGAGTTACGACTCAGTTGATGTTTGGGCAAACCCTGAAATTTTTAGTTTGGATGAAAACGGCGACATGGTGGGTATGGCCGGTGTTCCGCCCGATTACTTTAACGAAAACGGACAGCTTTGGGGTATGCCGGTTTTCCGCTGGGATAAAGTAAAGGAAACAGGCTATAAATGGTGGATACAACGTATCCGGAAGAACATTGAATTGTTTGATATTGTCCGTTTAGATCATTTCAGGGCATTTTCAACTTATTGGGAGGTTCCGGCAGGTGAAGAAACTGCAAAGAACGGGAAATGGGTTCAGGGCCCTGGCAGTGATTTCTTTATCACCATGAAAAACGAATTTGGCAAGTTGCCTTTCATAGCCGAAGATCTGGGTGACGTTGATGATGCCGTATTTGAGCTTCGTGATGAGTTTGATTTACCAGGTATGCGGGTATTGCAGTTTGCTTTTGGCGATGATATGCCGAACTCAGAGTTTATACCGCATAACTACATAAAAAACACCATAGCATACACCGGCACTCACGATAACAATACCACCAAGGGCTGGTACCGGCAGGATACCGATAAACATGTTCGCAAACAGGTTAAACAATACACCCATCGTAAAGTTAACGAGGGTAATATTCATGAAGTGCTGAACGCACTGGCTTTGTCTTCAGTAGCTGAAACTGTAATATTACCTGTGCAAGATGTGATTGGTCTTGATGAAACAGCCCGCATGAACATGCCATCATCAGTTGAAGGTAACTGGCTATGGCGTTTATTACCCAAACAGTTGGAAGAACAACATGAAGTTCAACTAAAGCAATGGGTGTGGATGTATAACCGCTATTAAACACCTCTTGAGTGGGGGAAAACCTTTTGCACTTCGCGCCGAATAACTACCTTTGCACACCAAAAACAGTTTGTAAATGACGGCTAACGAGATACGCAAGGCTTTCCTTGATTTTTTTGCTTCTAAAGGACACACTATTGTGCCTTCGGCGCCAATTGTTGTTAAAAACGACCCAACACTGATGTTCACCAACGCGGGTATGAACCAGTTTAAGGATATATTTTTAGGTGAGGCACCTGCAAAAAGTTCTCGTGTGGCTGATACGCAGCGTTGCTTGCGCGTATCGGGTAAGCATAACGACTTGGAAGAGGTAGGTATTGATACCTATCACCACACCATGTTTGAGATGCTGGGCAACTGGAGCTTTGGCGATTATTTTAAAAAAGATGCTATTGCCTGGAGTTGGGAACTGTTAACCGAGGTATATAAGCTACCGAAAGACCGCCTGTATGTTACCTATTTTGAAGGCGACGAAAAGGAGGGACTTGAAAAAGATACCGAAACGCTCGGCCTGTGGAAGCAGTATGTTGACGAAAGCCACATATTACCTGGTAACAAAAAGGATAACTTTTGGGAAATGGGTGAAACCGGTCCGTGCGGGCCGTGTTCAGAAATCCACTTTGACAGCCGCCCCGACAATGAGCGAGAAGCCGTTGATGGCGCCACCCTTGTAAATGCCGACCACGATCAGGTTATCGAGATATGGAATAACGTATTTATGCAGTTTAACCGCCTGAAAGACAGTTCGCTGCAACCGTTACCAGCCAAACACGTTGATACCGGTATGGGTTTTGAGCGTTTGGTGCGAGTGCTGCAAGGTAAAACGTCGAACTATGACACCGATATTTTTCAGCCGCTGATACAGTTTATTGCTGAGAAATCGGGCAAACAATATAACGCCGCTTCAAAACCCGGTGATGCTGACTGGAACAATGCAGTTGCCATGCGTGTACTTGCCGATCATATCCGTGCCATCAGCTTTGCTATTGCCGATGGGCAGTTACCTTCAAACAACAAAGCCGGGTATGTTATCCGCAGGATATTACGCAGGGCGGTTAGGTATCAGTATCAGTCATTAGAATTTAAAGAACCATTCTTAAATCAATTGGTGCCATTACTTTCTGAACAGTTCAAAGAAGTTTTTAATGAACTATATGATCAAAAGGACTTTGTTCAAAAGGTAGTTTTGGAAGAAGAAGTTGCTTTCTTAAGAACTCTTGAAGTGGGATTAAGAAGATTCAACACTTATTTTGATTGGACTAATGAGCAAGGTGTTACAGTGCACATTGACGACGATGCATTGGAGCATATAAGCATCAAACGGGATAACAAAGAAGATAGACGTAATAAAACAGTAAGCGGAAATTTTGCTTTTGAGTTATCAGACACTTTTGGATTTCCTTTGGATTTGACAGAGTTAATAGCAAGGGAAAAAGGATGGACAGTAGATGTTGAAGGTTATAAAATAGCCCTTGAACAACAAAAATCACGCTCACGCGCCGCCACTGCCATAGACACCGGCGATTGGGTGGTACTGCAGGATAATGACAAAGTAGAGTTTGTTGGCTATGACGATACTGAAGCTGTTGCCCGTATTGTAAGATACCGTAAGGTGAACGCTAAAGGCAAAGAGCAATACCAGCTTGTGCTTGATAAAACGCCTTTTTATGCTGAAAGCGGCGGCCAGGTAGGGGATAAGGGTGAACTTGTTTTTCCTGATGGAGAGATTGTTTATGTTACCGATACCAAAAAGGAAAACGGTTTAACTATCCATTTTACGGATAAGCTACCAACCGAAGTCAACGACGCCCTTACTGCTATTGTTGAGCCTGCGTTACGCCTCAGCACTGAAGCTAACCACTCGGCTACGCACTTACTGCATGCCGCTTTAAAAGAAGTACTGGGTGGTCATGTTAACCAAAAAGGTTCGTTAGTAAATGCCGATTACCTGCGTTTTGACTTTTCGCACTTCAGTAAAGTAACTGATGAGGAACTGGCACGCATCGAAGCAATCGTTAACGGCAAGGTACGTGAGAATATTCCTTTAAAAGAAGAAAGGAACGTGCCATACCAGCAGGCCATCAATAGCGGCGTTACCGCGCTATTCGGTGAGAAATATGGCGACTTTGTGCGTGTGATAACGTTTGACGACAGTTTTAGCAAAGAGCTTTGCGGCGGCACTCATGTTAAAGCAACCGGGCAAATTGGTTTCTTCAAGATCATTTCAGAAAGCGCTGTTGCCGCAGGTGTTCGCCGTATAGAGGCAATCACGGGTGTTGCTGCTGAAAATTACATCAATGCTCAAAACCTTCTGGTTAATCAACTTAAAGACCTGCTGAAAAACCCAAAAGATATCTCAAAAAGCATTGAAAGCCTGATTGAAGAAAATAACCGCCTGAAAAAGGAAGTTGAAAAATCTATTCTTGAAAAAGCAGCCGGTTTAAAGAACGATCTGGCAAAAACTGCCGAGAACATAAACGGCGTAAACTTCATTGCGCAAAAGGTAGCGCTGCCTAATGCCGATGCTATAAAAAACCTGGCGTATGCGCTTAAAGATATTGTAAACGACCTGTACCTGGTGTTGACTGCCGATATCGACGGCAAACCAAGCATAACCGTTATGGTGGCCGATAATCTGGTGAAAGATAAAGGCCTGAACGCCGGCGCCATAGTGCGCGAACTGGCTAAAGAAGTACAGGGTGGTGGTGGCGGTCAGCCATTTTATGCTACTGCCGGCGGTAAGGATGTTAGCGGTTTAGACAGGGCCCTGGCCAAAGCCAGAGACTTTATACAATAAGAATACTATTGTTTAGGGTATATAAGCCATTATATACTCTAAACTTTCTTCGGTATTTTAAAATGTAATTTTTAATTTGCAACTGACCTCCTGCTGTGCTACATAAACATGGGCAACCTGTAGCTAATATCTATTAACTTTATATATTTGGCTTTTTGCAAAGCGGTGCAGGCACCGAATTCTATACTATTATGAGTACTACTACAGGTTGGATGAGCGACAAATACGAGTTGGTGGTGGGGTTAGAGGTTCATGCTCAGCTATCTACACAAAGCAAAATGTTTTCGGCAGATTCCGCTGCCTTTGGTGCCGGTCCGAACGAACATATCAGCGCTGTATCATTGGGGCATCCGGGTACATTACCCTTTACCAATAAAAAAGCTGTTGAATACGCGGTAAAAATGGGGTTAGCCTGTAACTGCACCATCAATCATTACAATACTTTTGCCCGCAAAAATTATTTTTACGCTGATCTGCCTAAGGGTTATCAAATCTCTCAAGACCAGCATGTTATTTGTACCGGCGGCTTTGTTAAGGTTAAACTTAGCAGCGGCGAAACCAAAAATATCACCCTGCATCATATACATATGGAAGAAGATGCGGGCAAAAGCTCACATGATGGACACCATACCGATTCGTTGATCGACCTGAACAGGGCAGGGGTTCCTCTTTTAGAAATTGTTACTGAACCAAGCCTGAGAAGTGCCGAAGAAGCCGGTCAGTTTTTAACGGAAATACGCAGGTTGCTTCGTTTCCTGGATATCTGCGATGGCAACATGGAAGAAGGTAGCATGCGTTGTGATGCCAATATATCAGTCCGCTTACATGGCGCTACTGAGTACGGCAAACGTTGTGAGGTAAAAAACCTGAACTCAATACGCAATGTACAACGCGCTATTGAACATGAGTTTGAACGCCAGGTAAAAGTGATTGAAGCAGGCGGACATATCGATCAAAATACATTGAACTTTAATGCTGATACCGGTGAAACATCGGTACTGCGCACCAAGGAAATGGCTAACGATTACCGTTACTTCCCTGAACCCGACCTGCAGCCGCTGGTTATTAGCGATGTATTTGTAAACAACATTCGTGAACAAATGCCGGCTTTACCGCAGCAGTTGCACGATAAATACATTGCTGAACTTGGCTTGTCCGAGTACGATGCTTCGGTAATTACTGCCGATAAGGAGCTTGTCTTGTATTTTGAAGAACTAATAATTCAAACATCAAACTATAAAGCGGCGGTTCACCTGTTGATGGGACCGGTAAAATCATACCTGAACGAAAAAGGTGGCCATATTGGCGATCTGCACGTAAATCTTGCCCAGCTTGCAGGATTGATAAAACTGGTTGATGATGGCAAAGTGAATAACACAGTGGCTTCACATAAATTGTTTCCGGCTTTACTTGATAATCCGGATAAAGACGCTGAAACCGTTGCCAAAGAGCTTAACCTGCTTATCAGTGCCGACAGTAATGAAGTGGATGAATTTATCCGTGAAGCGCTGGCAAAATATCCTGATAAGGTAAAAGAATACCATAAAGGCAAAAAGGGCGTTTTAGGGTTGTTTATGGGCGAAGTGATGAAACGCTCGAAAGGAAAAATTGACCCTCAAAAAACTAATCAACTGTTAATTAAACAATTAGAAGCCAGTAAATGAGCAATCGAATAGTTATATACTTATCAGCTTTTATCAGCCTGATCATTTTTTCGTGCAAAAACAACAATGACACTTTTACTGTAGAAGGCGAAGCAAAAAATGCCAATTCTACAATGTCTATACAATTATTGCGCTTAGACAGCACGCAATTTACACCCGTTGATAGCGCTAAATTTGAAGGTAATAAGTTTAAACTTACTTCGTCAAGTGAGTCTCCAAATATCTACAGGTTACATATTGGCGATAACAACTACGACTTTATTGCTGCTAACGGAAATGAAATAGAGTTTAAAGCCGGTGAGGGTGAAGAATTTGAAATAAAAGGCGCGCAGGAAATAAGTGAACTTAAAGAATTCACGAAGCTGAGCGGTGTTTATTCGAGAAAGAACATGGATTTAAATACCGAATTTGAAAATAAATCGGCAGCTCCGGGAGCTAACCGCGATTCGTTACTCGGTATCTATCGCCCAATATTTATCAGCAATATGCAGGCTTACAATAAAGATGTAGTAAAATTCATTGAAAAGAACTCCAATAAGATTTCCGCATTTTATGCTGCCTTGTCGATTGATCCGCGTGAGAATGAGCAGGCATTAATTGCTTACGCAGAAAAAGCGAAAAAACAGTTTTCAAATAATCCGAATGTACAGCGTTTTAGCAATCAAATGATCGCGATTAAACCCGTTTCTGTGGGGCAAAAGGCGCAGGATTTTACCATACCCGGAATAAATGGGGAAAACATTAGTTTGGCCGATTACAAGGGCAAGTATGTTATGATCGACTTTTGGGCATCGTGGTGCGGCCCATGTCGAATGGAAAATCCTAATGTGGTTAAACAATATAAAATTTACAATCCTAAAGGCTTAAACATCCTGGGTATTTCACTTGATAACGAGAAAGATAAATGGGCGCAAGCCATAAAAGCTGATGGGCTGATGTGGAAGCATGCATCTAATTTACAAGGATTTGAAGGCACTGTTGAAAGGATGTACCAGGTTAACGCCATACCATCAAACTTCATAATTGACCCTCAGGGCATTATAATCGCGAAAAATATAACCGGAGCTGCTCTTGAAGAATTTTTAAAGAAAACCTTTAACAAGCCTAAATAAATTGTTAAGCTATCGTAATGCTTAACAATTTGTTAATATGCGGTTAACTATTAGCTTTCATTAAGCGTATAAATTTATACCAAAATTTAACTTAAATGAGCAGCACAGCAAAACAAAAGATTTTAATTGTTGATGACGAGCCTGATATTTTAGAGCTGATCGAGTACAATTTAAAGAAAGAAGGCTATCAGGTTTTCCTGGCACATAACGGTCAGGAAGCTGTAACCGAGGCTAAAAGGACATCTCCCGACCTGATAGTGCTGGACATTATGATGCCGAAAATGGATGGCATTGAGGCCTGCCGCATTATGCGTACTATGCCCGAGTTCAAAAATACTTTTATGGTATTTTTAACTGCGCGCAGTGAAGAATATTCAGAAATTGCCGGCTTCAATGTAGGTGCTGACGATTACATAGCGAAGCCTATTAAACCACGTGCTTTAGTTAGCCGCATAAACGCAATACTACGCCGTAATGCCCCTGCCGAAGAGGTAACCGATAACAAACTGGAGATTGAAGACCTGGTTATTGACCGCGAGGCATATCTTGTATATAAAGCCGGCGAAAAAGTTGTACTGGCTAAAAAAGAGTTTGAGTTGCTTTATCTTTTGGCATCAAAACCCGGTAAAGTTTATACCCGTGAGGCTATCCTTAAAAATATATGGGAAGACTCAGTAGTGGTAACTAATCGTACAATTGATGTACACATCCGGAAATTGCGCGAAAAACTTGGTGAAGATTATATCTCTACTGTTAAAGGTGTTGGATATAAGTTTGGTGCCTGATTAATTCTCTTAATAAATAAAAAAGCCACGGTATTCCGTGGCTTTTTTATTAAAATGCTATTGCACTTTAAAACGGTAAACTGTCCGGCCGATGTGGCCGTTCTTGTCAAAGCCTTCAACAATAGCTTTATAAGTTCCTTTGTTATCCCCTGTAAAAAACTCTACCGAAGCTTTTCCGGTAGCGTCCGTTACCACCTTC
This sequence comes from Mucilaginibacter limnophilus, assembly GCF_004005815.1. Taxonomy (GTDB): domain Bacteria; phylum Bacteroidota; class Bacteroidia; order Sphingobacteriales; family Sphingobacteriaceae; genus Mucilaginibacter; species Mucilaginibacter limnophilus. The sequence continues at coordinate 15,995 of NZ_SACK01000003.1, forward strand.
GGATTCCAGTAAATAGTGGTACGTAGGTCAGGGCCAAAACTACCCCCTGCAACGGTGTATTTGGGCGAGTAAAATACTTTCGGGAAATCGTAGCCTTTAGGCGTCAACTTGGCCAAATTTGGTTGCGGAATAAGCTCTTCTAGTTCCTGCAATGATATTTTAGTACCCTTGGGCGGTGTTTTTTTATTGATAACCAATACACCGTTGGTTTGATTAATGTTATTAACCAGACCAAGAGCATCCCGTAAAAACACTTCAACCGACTCAACATCGTTAGATACTATACTGCTTAAATAATTTACATCAACCGGCATACCATTAACGTAAATAGCCATGGGTATACGTTTACCGGCATTATAATCGCGGCTTACATAAAACGCAGCAGTGTTACTGTCGTATGTAACACCCGGAGCCATTCCCTGTAAACATAAAAATATATTAGCGCAACCTTTAAGCATATCACCTGATATCACACGTCCATCAATACTGCTTAAACCTGCAAGGGCAGGGTAGTCGGCATGGCTTGGGCCTTGTTTTTTTATGGCTTTACCTTTAATAACTACTTCCTGAAGCATACGGGATGATTTTAACACCTCTTTGCTATTAGCCAAATACTTTGGCATAATTGTATCAATATTAAGGCGCTCATCAGGGTAGTTCGGGTTTTTACTTAACGCAGGATAGCTCATACCATCAATCATCAGCATCAGGTTTTTTGCGTTATAGTTATTTTTTGCGCTGATTATTACTTTAGCCGAATCGGCAAAGGCCAGATTGATAAACGCAAACTTACCTTCCGAATTTGTTTTAGTACTGGTTGTATAATATTTATCAGGAATTTGCAGGGTTACTCCGCCATCTTTAACCGGAACGCCATTTAACTGACGAAGAGTACCGGTAATAGTGATGCCCTGTTCGGGGAAAAAGTCAATTTGTGGCAGCCTGTTTTTAGTCATTTCAGTATATGTAAAACGGCGATAACCTTGCGTAAGTAGTAACAGATCAAGGTTAGCGGCTGCATCTTTGTTGGCTGATCTGAAATAATAATTAGGATTTTCAATATAACCACGAAGATCTGACGTAAGCAGCAGGGAAGTTAATATAGTGGTTTCAGCATTCTCATCATACGGTACCTTAGTTTCATCAACTATTGTAAGCGAAAGATCGCCTTCTGCAGCAGTAATGTTATTTTTTGCCGATATACCGAGCTTAACTTTTTGCCTGTTTGGATAAACGGTTTTATCGGTAGTAAGGCCGAGAGTAAGATTGTTGTTATGTTTAACAAATACCAGTCGCTCGCTTACTGGCAAGCCATTGTTGTTAAGCAAGGTGATTTGAACAATACCTGTAGGAAATTTAGAAGCCGGTAAAGCAGCAGATGTAGTAGCGTCATTTAAGGTAGTTTTTGCAGCATAGCAAACTATCTGGCCGCTTTTGCCTACTATGTAATAACTTTTACCTTTATTAGCTTTTAAATAAGACGAATCGGCTGTTAAACGTATAAATATTCTGCTTGTATCAGTAAGATTATTCGCGCTTAGTACAAATCCGGTGGATTTAACACGTGGTAGCTGATAAGTTTCTTTGCTGCCGTCTGTAAAAGTAACTATCGCTTTATATGTTTTGCCTGAAACAGGTGTTAGTTCAAAGGAACCCATACCGGCATGCGCCGAGCTGCATGTTGTTAATTTGTTCCCTTCGCCATCAACTATATCGGCAGTAAAGCCTATACTTAAGCCATCAGGTTTAATGGCTTTCATTGCCACGCGTCCGGGTACATTATTTACCATATTTCCGCCTTCAGGAAAAAACTGTACGTCTGTTGTAGCGGATATGGTTTTAAGTGGGATATCCTGATTGTAATCTTCTTTACCACCACCTATTGCCAGCGAAGCGTGCAGGTTGGCTTTAGACAGGTCGGCATTTTTTGAATTAACAAAGCTTACGGTTAATGTACCGTCGTTGGCTGTCGTGCCTTTACCTTTCGCTACATCTTCATAACCACCAACAGATACATACCAGTTAACCTTTTTATCGGCATAAGGCTTGCCTTCGGCATCACGGTATATAATAGATGCGGTAACTGTATTTCCTGCCGCCTGGTTTAAAGACACTACGGTACTTACCTGTTTATTGGCATCGCCTACAGTTATGGTTTTGTTGAAAAAATATGCCGCATCAAAGTTAGCCATCCATTTAGTATAGGCGCGTATATGGTAATTTTCCTGGCTGTAAAGTTCTTTTGTTAATGCGAACTGCCCTGATGCCGTACCCTCTTTTACTGGCAGGGTAAGCGATTGTACAAGTACATCCTTACTATTTATTACATCCACATATATTATTCTGCTGATTTGTGAAGGTGTATTTAAAACAGATGTTAGATATGCTTTGAACCAAACAGTGTCGCCAACGGCGTAATATGGCTTGTCGAAATGCAGATACACTTTTTCAATAGGGTAACCCTCGGCCACTTTGTTGGCTTTGGCTACAACATCGTTTAATGAAATGCTATCCTGCTGGGCTAACGCGGGTTTATAAAAAAACAGCGAAATGGTAAGTAGAGTAAACGTAATCAGGTACCTCATCAATAATCTCCGGATTGTAAAAGGCTAATATAAACAACCTGAGGGTTAACCATAAGGCTTTAACATATTTTCACATAATTGTTATAATAGCCTGACTTTGAAAAGAACACTACAAACACAAAAGGCAGCGTTTCACTGCCTTTTCCTGATCCGTTTATATTTATCACTTAGCTGCCGCAGCACGTTTTGTTGGTGTTGTGCGCTTGGCAGTAGTTGTTTTAGCCTTAGTTGCACTTTTACTTGCTACCGGTTTTGTTACAGATACCGGTTTCTCAGCTGCGGTTGTTTTAGTTGCTGATGCTTTTGAAGCAGCACCAGTTTTTGCTTTTGTTGCCAATGGTTTCTTAAGAGTAGTTGCCGCTGAGGCTTTGGGAGTAACAGCCGGTTTTTTGGCTGTAACCTTATCCTTTAGTTCATCAAACTTTTCTTCGGCCTTATCTTTTAGCTCTGCGGCCTCTTCTTTGGTGCCTTCCCAAATATTGTTAACGGTTTCTTTTACTTTATCAAAGAAGCCTTTTTCGTCCTTTACAGGTCTGGCTGATTTTGTGCTCATAACTATATAATTTAATTAATGTGTTGATATATAATATAATATAAGCGAAAAGGCACCTAAATGTTTTAACTGCGGGTATGCCTTGCAGCAATACATAAATCTGCTACATTTGTTACCTATGCAAAAAATACTTGTTGCCAACCGTGGTGAAATAGCCTTACGGGTGATGCGCTCGGCACGCGAAATGGGCATTAAAACCGTAGCCGTTTATTCGACGGCCGACCGGGACGCCCTGCATGTGCGCTACGCAGATGAAGCGGTTTTTATAGGCGAAGCCCCGTCGAACCAGTCGTACCTTGTTGCCGAAAAGATCATCGATGCCTGTAAAGCTACCGGCGCCGAAGGCATACATCCCGGTTATGGTTTCCTGTCGGAAAACGCAACATTTGCCCGAATGGTACGTGAGGCAGGATTGACGCTGATTGGCCCGTCGCCAGAGGCAATGGAGATTATGGGTAATAAACTGTCGGCAAAAGCCGCAGCAATGAAGTATAACATACCCATGGTGCCGGGTACTGAAGAGGCTATAACCGATGTTCCGGAAGCTAAAAAGCGTGCTGTGGAAGTAGGCTTTCCAATTCTGATTAAAGCAGCAGCAGGCGGCGGCGGCAAGGGAATGCGTATAGTGGAAAATGAAGCCTCGTTTGAAGAGCAAATGCAGCTCGCAGTATCCGAAGCGACATCGGCATTCGGCGATGGTTCGGTATTTATTGAGCGTTATGTATCCTCACCGAGGCATATCGAAATTCAGGTACTTGGCGATACGCACGGCAATATTGTACACCTGTTTGAGCGCGATTGCTCAGTGCAGCGACGCCATCAAAAGGTGGTGGAAGAGGCGCCGTCAGCGGTTTTGACGCCGGAAATTCGAGCGGCAATGGGTAAATGCGCGGTTGATGTGGCCCGCTCTGTAAACTATACCGGAGCCGGAACGGTGGAGTTTATTATGGATGATCAGCTAAATTTTTATTTCCTGGAGATGAACACCCGCCTGCAGGTTGAGCACCCGGTTACTGAACTGATAACAGGCATTGATTTGGTAAAAGAACAGATACAGATTGCCCGCGGAGAACCGGTCAGCTTTAAGCAAGAAGATCTTGAAATAAAAGGCCATGCAGTTGAGCTGCGTGTGTACGCCGAAGATCCTTCGAATAATTTTCTGCCTGATATAGGCACTTTACAAACCTATATTACACCCAAAGGACCGGGTGTACGCGTTGACGACGGCTTTGAGCAAGGCATGGAAATACCCATTTATTACGACCCAATGATTGCTAAGCTGACCACATACGGAAAGGACAGGGCAGAGGCTATCGACCGGATGAAGCGCGCCATTGACGAGTATCAAATCACCGGCATCACTACAACCTTAGCTTTCGGCAGGTTTGTTATGGAGCATGAGGCTTTTACTACAGGCAATTTTGACACGCACTTTGTGGCTAAGTATTTTACTCCTGATGTGTTGAAAGCTGATAATGAAGACGAGGCGCTGATTGCTGCATTGGTAACTGAAAAGCTGTTGTCTGCAACCAATATTAAAAACGAGGCATCTGTATCCAAAAGTGAAACAAGTAATTGGGAACGAAACCGTAAACTGTATAGCTAAAGCTTATCGTTAAGTATTTTAATGAGATTACCCAGTAATGGCACCTGGCCGGGATTGATCACCGTTTTGGCGGCTTCCAGGTTGAACCAGGCGCCTTTATCAACTTCAGGTATGTTGATGTATTTTCCGCTTCTGGGTGGCCACTCAAAGTCGAACGTGTTGCTTACAATATTGTCGATATTGATATCGCCCTCAACGGCCCAGCTGTAAACCACTTTTCCGCTGCGTTGTGTAACAGGCTCAAGCGGTACAAACTTGCCATGTACTTTCTGACCGGTTTCTTCTTCAAACTCCCTCTGAGCGGCTGTTAAAGTATCTTCGCCTTCCAGAAATTCTCCTTTAGGTATTGACCATGCGCCTGCATCTTTATTTTTCCAGAATGGTCCGCCCGGATGAACCAAAAACACTTCAGGTTGGTCATTTATAGTTCGATACAATAAAATTCCGGCGCTTTGCTTAGGCATCTCAGTATTTTACCAATAAACATCTGTAACGTTTATTAGTTTGATAGCTAAAGCGTCACCATTATTCAATATTCCTTAACCGAAACCACATCAACCTGTACTAATCATTACATTTGCTGCATGTTTACAGGTATTATTGAAACCTTGGGTAAAGTTACTTCTTTAAGACACGAACAGGGAAATTTACATATCACCGTGTCGTCGGCTATTTCAAATGAATTGAAGATCGATCAGTCGGTTGCGCACAATGGCGTTTGCCTTACAGTTGTAAATGTAACTGATGATACTCACACGGTAACCGCTATTGAAGAAACGCTGAACAAAACAAATTTAAGTGAACTCAAAGAAGGCGATCTTATCAACTTGGAGCGCTGTATGCAGATGAAAGGCCGTCTCGACGGTCATATCGTGCAAGGCCATGTAGATCAGACGGCCGTTTGTACCGACTTTAAAGAGCTTGACGGCAGTTGGGAGTATACTTTTGAGTATGACGCGTCTTTTGGTAATGTAACCGTTGAAAAAGGGTCTATTTGCGTGAATGGCATCAGCCTTACGGTGGTTAATTCAAAACCTAACGCCTTTTCAGTAGCCATAATACCTTATACTTTTGAGCATACTAATTTGCAGAACGTCGGAAAAGGCTCAACCGTAAATCTTGAGTTTGACATTATAGGCAAATATGTTGCACGGCTGATGCAGCGATAAACTGATGAACAGCCAGTTCGGTTCTATTGCAGCATACCTTGGGCAGGACATTGTGAATGCAATACCGGTTTCAGGCGGTGATATTAACAGGGCTTACTGTTTACATACGGCTACAGGTAAATACTTTCTGAAGACAAACAGCAATAGCCGCTTTCCAGGTATGTTTCACGCCGAAGCAAATGGGCTTGAACTGATACATCAAAGCAACACCATAGCTGTACCCAAAGTTATTTTGCAAGGCGACCATAACGACGAGAGCTTTTTATTGCTGGAATGGTTAGACACCAAGCGACCAGGAGCAGAAGACGCACGTCAACTTGGGCTTCAACTTGCGGCCATGCATAAGTCTACAGCACTTAAATTTGGTTTAGATAGCGATAATTATATGGGCTCTTTAGCTCAACGTAATGATCGGCACAGTACCTGGGCTAAATTTTTCGTTACCCAGCGCCTTCAGCCGATGGTAAAAATGGCGGTTGACAAAGCCAGACTTAACATCGCCGATGCTTCAAAGTTTGAAGCGCTTTATAAAATGTTACCCGGTATGTTTGATGAGGAACCACCGGCTCTTATTCATGGCGACTTGTGGGGAGGCAATTATCTTATCGGTTCAGATGGCAGGCCATACCTCATTGATCCGGCTGTAAGCTACGGCCATCGCGAGTTTGATATTGCCATGACGACGCTTTTTGGTAGTTTCAATAATGAGTTTTATGTAGCTTATAACGAAGCTTTTCCTTTAGCTAAAGGTTGGCAGCAACGGCTCGATTTGTGGAACCTTTATCCGCTGCTAGTACATGTAAACTTATTTGGCGGCGGATATGCAGGGCAAGTAAGGGATTGTTTAAAAAATATATTTAGTTAGTCTATTCCATCATCTTGTAATCCAAATCGGTAAGGTCTTTCACTGAACCGAAGCCAATAACATCTTTAATCACCTTGCCATCGGTCAGTTCAACGGCACGAACCAATTTTTCTGAACCGAACTTGTTTTTGATGGCGTGCATGGTTTTCAGCGCGGTTTCTTTTCGGTCCATATCTTCAAACAAGCTGTATAGGGTATCGCCATTAGTAACAAAGTTGGTTACCGCGACACGCATTTGCGTAACCTGGGTGTTCAGCACGGGCCCGCAACCTGTTTTCTCCCTGAACTTATCAATCCGCAGGCGTATCATACGCATCAGGCTAACAGCGTCCTGTACCGGGGTACTGATTGTAAACGCGTCGTCCCAGCGGGTTCCATCCTCGTAAACAGCCGTAAAGCCTATGGATTTAGAATAGAATTTATGGTGTACCATGCGCCTCTCAAGCGTGAGGCAAAGCGTCATAAACAACTGGTCGATATACTCGATGTTTTTTCTCTTTTCTGCCGATATCTGCCTCATGGCCTGCATGCCACGGTAATCATGCGACATGATATTCGTCTCCATAAAATTGAGCCGGTAATGCCAGTATATACCTTCGATACTTTTAAATATCGCCTTGAGGCGTTGAGGCGTAGCATAGCGCATTTCCAGCGGACTTTTAATGCCGTTTCGCTCCAGCCTGTACGACATGTTGTAGCCTATGCCCGGCAAATCGCCCAATTTTAACGGACGCAGTATATCGTCAATATTCTGAGGCGTTATTATTACCAGCCCGCCGCGCTTTTTACCTTGTACCGATGCCAGTTTGGCCAGGAAGGCATTTGGTGCAATACCGATAGAACAGGTTAGCCAGTCGCCCACCTTTTCCAGTATATCGCGCTGAATATTCCGGGCTATATCGAAAGGGGTAGTGCCTTCATAATTTGTAAGGTTTACTATAGCCTCATCAATACTTTTGGGCACCACATCATTACAATACTGCCTTATCACCTGGATGATCTTTTTATGAAATTCTCGGTAACGGGTAGGGTTGCTTTCAACCGGGACAAAATCGGGGCATTTTGCCATTACATCGTTTAAACGCATGCCTGCTTTAATGCCAAGCTCTTTAGCCTCGGTTGATAGTGAAATTACACACCCATATTTGCCCGTATATACACAAACGCCCACAGGACGGTTACGCAACCAGTAATTCACCTGCTGCTCACACCGCGCAAAAAAGCTGTTCATATCAACAAACAATACGCGCGGTTCGGTACGTATTTCTGTTGAGTTTTGATTCATAGAAGTAAAATTGCTAAATATATTAGCAATAACCAAGGATTTTTATTAACTAAAAATAGGTAAGGATTTTAAGCGCTGTACAGGAATTTAATCTTCACACCATCCAAAGCACCAAATTTTGCTGTAACCGTGTTAACCTGCATCTGCCTGACGGATAATGTAACCGCACATTGATTATCAAATTCCTGTTTTATTACGTTCAGATTTTCATCTTTGATAATACGCATTATCTCGTTCATTTGCAGGTAATCAAATTCAATTTGATAAATGTCATTGACCGTTTTTGAGATAACATTAGCGTTTTTAACCGCTTCGTTTGCAGCCGTTTTATAAGCATTGATCAACCCGGGTACGCCAAGTAATGTTCCGCCAAAGTAGCGTACAACCACAATAAATACATTGGTAATGTTATGCGACAGCATGGTGTTAAGTATTGGTCTGCCCGCTGTTCCCGATGGTTCACCGTCATCATTTATGCGGAATACAGAACGGTCGGGAGTAAGGCGCATGGCCCAGCAGTGGTGCCTGGCTTTAGGGTGCTCAGTTTTAACCTGCTGCAATAAAGTTTTTACTTCGCTATCGGTAGTAATGGGATAGGCATACGCTATAAATTTGCTGCCGCGATCAGTAAACAGTCCTTCGGCCGGTTTATCAATGGTATTGTAGGTATCGTCAAACAGCATGGTACTATAGGGCGGTATTATGTTGAAGGATTTTTAGTTTATCGGCACCAAAATTTTCTTCGGCCAACAGCGTGCCCGAAATTTCAGGCGCTTTTATTCCTGCAAGCAAATCACCGCTTCCTGTAAAAATGCGTGCTTCATCCCACAATCCGGCTTCAATGAATGAATTAAGCGTATATACACCACCCTCAATAATCACCGACTGGATATCCTGCATGTACAATTGGTACATGATGTATTGCGGCACAAAGCGGTCGAAGTCCTCAAGGGCGATGTATTTTATTTTACCGTCAATATCAGTTTTTAGTTCATTAAATATCAGCGTTTCAATACTTTGATCGAAAATATTAAAGTTGTTATCAAGTTCAAGCCGACGATCGATAACCACCCGCTTTGGCGACTTGCCAGCCCAATAGCGTGTGTTTAACTGCGGGTTATCAATGGCAACTGTGTTTTTGCCAACCAGTATGGCATCTTCTTCGCTGCGCCATTTATGCACCAGTTTACGGGCTTCAGTACCAGTTATCCAGTACTGGCATTTATCGGCAGGAGCAAAAAAGCCGTCCTGTGTTTGCGCCCATTTTAAAATGATATATGGCCGGTGCTTTTGAACGCGGGTAAAAAAACGCCTGTTCAATTCACGGCATTCGTTTTCTAATACACCGGTAGCAACCTCAACGCCGGCTTCTATAAGTTTTTCAATGCCTTTGCCATCAACCTGCGGAAACGGGTCGCGGCAGCCAACAACCACCTGTGGTATGTGGTGCTTAATTATGAGATTGGCACAGGGAGGCGTTTTGCCATAATGCGCGCAGGGCTCGAGCGATACATATAATGTAGCCTGGGCAAGCAATTCGGCATGATTAGGGTATTTGGCAATCACCGCGTTTATGGCGTTAACCTCTGCATGTGCTTCGCCATATTTGCCGTGATAACCTTCGCCAATAATCTTATTTTCGTGGACAATTACACAGCCAACCATAGGATTGGGGCTAACATTGCCCGCGCCTGAAGCGGCCAGTTGCAGGCAGCGCTGCATATATATTTCGTGCGAAGGCATGGCACAAAAGTAGCTTTTATGTTACTTTGTTGCATGAAAACTGTGAAGGATGCTTTCAATATATTCCGTTTAGAGCTTGCCAACCTATACGCGCCTACTGAAATTGAGGCGCTTACCCTTTTGATATTAACAGATATTACCGGTTTCTCAAGGGCTACTGTTAAGGCGTTTCCTGAACAAGAGCTTATGGATACACAATCAGGAAAACTATCTGCCATCCTCACAGAACTTAAAACCGGCAGACCATTACAGTATATTACCGGTGAAACTGAATTTTATGGATTGCCATTTAAAGTCAATTCTTCGGTACTAATACCCCGCCCTGAAACTGAGGAACTGGTAGAGTGGGTGATTTCGGTAGTAGTTGGAGCATGGCGGAAGGCGGATGGTGTAAACGCTAAGCACCCTGCACCAAGTGCCTCGCCATTAACCATCCTTGACATCGGCACCGGTAGCGGTTGTATTGCTATCAGTTTGAAAAAAAATCTGCCTGACGCTTCGGTAAGTGCTATAGATATTTCTCCCGAGGCGTTAAAAACAGCCAAAGTAAACGCTGAACTCAACAAAACTGAGGTTAACTTTATTGAAGCTGATATATTAAATGCGGCAAACAACAAATCTCTACTTTCTGATCGCTACTCACTAATCATCTCCAACCCGCCATACGTCACCCCGGCCGATAAGGAGTTGATGCATACCAACGTAACCGATTTTGAGCCACACACAGCTTTGTTTGTGCCGCAGGATGACCCGTTACTATTCTACAAAGCCATTGCCAATTATGCACTTAAAACGCTAATGCCAAGCGGACTATTATTCTTCGAAATAAATGAAAGCTACGGTAAACAAACAGTTGATATGCTGACTGATAAGGGGTTTAAAAACATCGAGTTAAGACAGGATATGAAAGGGAGGGATAGAATGGTGAAAGCAAGTGTCTGAACCAGAATTTTGTGAATTAAGGAATTATCAGAATTTCCCTTAACGCAATCTAAATTCTGATAATTCCTTAATTCCTAAAATTCGAGTCCTAATTACGCGGGTGATATTGAATAATCGTGCTCTTTAAATACTCCCTGTCAAGGTGCGTATAAATTTCGGTAGTGGTGATGCTTTCATGCCCCAGCATTTCCTGTACGGCGCGCAGGTCGGCGCCGCCTTCAACCAGGTGAGTGGCAAACGAATGTCTCAGTGTATGCGGACTAATTGATTTCCTTATACCTGCCAGCTGCGCCAGCTCTTTCAGCATTAAAAAAATATATACCCGTGTAAGCCGTTTGCCTCTCCGGTTCAGAAACACAATGTCTTCTTCACCTTTTTGAACAGGCACATGTACACGTGCCTCGTTTATCCAAATTTTAAGCGCCTTTATTGCAGCTTCTCCTATGGGTACCAGTCGCTCCTTGTTTCCCTTGCCGGTTACCTTTATAAATTCAATATCAAGGTAAAGGTTAGATAACTTTAGTTCAGTTAACTCGCTCACCCTAAGTCCACTACCATATAAAACTTCAAGTATCGCCTTATTTCGAGGGCCTTCAGGTTTTGAAAGGTCGATGGCGGCAATTATGGCGTTTATCTCATCATAACTCAGCGTGTCGGGCAGCTTACGCTGTATTTTCGGTGCTTCCAATAGTTCAGATGGATCGGCCTTTATCAGGTCTTCCATCAGCATGTATTTGTAAAAGGCTTTAATGCCCGACAGGATGCGCGCCTGTGATGAGGGTATCATGCCCAGCTCGTTTATCCAGATAATAAAACGGCGTAGGTCTGCTAACTTGATGCCTTCCGGAGAAAGCTTATTTATTTCACTGTCAGCAAATTGTGCAAGTTTATCTATGTCTCTTGTGTATGCCTCAATTGAGTTACCCGAAAGCGAGCGCTCAAGCTTGAGATAGTTTTGAAAACCTTTTATTGCAGCCTGCCAGTTCAATTTGATTTTGCTTTTGCTATTTTATAATTAAGTTTGGGCAAATGAATATACTCATTATCAACGGCCCTAATTTAAACCTGCTTGGTGTTCGCGAAAAATCTGTTTACGGCGACACCAGCTTTGAAGCTTATCTTGAGCAATTGCGTTCGCGTTACCCAAACATCGCATTCAGTTACTACCAAAGTAATGTTGAGGGCGAAATTATAAATAAACTGCATGAAGTTGGCTTTAGTTATGATGGCATTGTAATGAATGCCGGCGCTTACACTCATACGTCCATAGCTATTGCCGACGCTATTGCCGCTATCAACACCCCGGTTGTTGAAGTACACATAAGCAATGTGTACAAGCGTGAAGAATACCGCCAGACATCATTAATGGCCAAAAACTGTAAGGGGGTTATTGCCGGTTTCGGGATGGAATCGTACAGATTGGCGGTGGAAAGTTTTGTTTGATAATTATTCTCAAAATGTCATGCTGAACTTGTTTCAGCATCTCTCTTGCTATCTTACTCAGTTCTGAGAGATCCCGAAACAAGTTCGGGATGACAAATAATTATTCTTTACTCAAAGCAACCTTTATCCAAATCAGAAAATTTTCTCTTTTTCCTAACAAAAAATTCCGCCACTAAACTGCCTTTGTACATGCCGGTTAATGCACGTGGTGCTTTCGGCCGGTCTTCTTTTTTAAAGATGTGACGTACAAAATTCTGATGCGCTTTGCTTACTGCCCAGGCATCCTTGCGTTTACCTTCGCTTAAAAACCGGAAAATGGCCAACAGATCGAGCCAGAAACGCGTGCCGATTACAAATGAAGCACGTCCCTTAGGCAGGTTCTTTTTCAGCAGAAGCAGGTTGTTGCGGAAATTCAGGTATGTTTTAAACGGATTTTCGGTATTGAGCGTACCGCCGCCCACGTGATAAACTACCGACTGCGCGCAATACATTATCTTGTAGCCCATGTTCTTCAAACGCCAGCACAGGTCAATTTCTTCCATATGGGCAAAAAAACGCTCATCAAAACCGCCTGCTTCGTCCCAGCATTTCTTCTTTATAAACAGCGCGGCACCTGTAGCCCAAAACACTTCGTCTGAAACATCGTACTGGCCTTTATCTTCTTCAATTTCATAGAACATTCGCCCACGGCAAAATGGATAACCAAAACTATCGATAAAGCCGCCTGCAGCCCCGGCATGTTCAAACATGCTTTTATTTGCGTATGATAATATTTTCGGAGCAGCCGCGGCAATGTTGTCATCGCTTTCCATCATCGAGATCACCGGCTCTATCCAGCGGGGCTGTACTTCAATGTCTGAATTAAGCAGCACAAAATAGTCAGCGTCCACATGCTGTAAAACACGGTTATATCCACCGGTAAAGCCATAATTAGCGTCGTTTTGAATAACATTTATCTGTGGATACCGGCTTTTAACCCATTCAACTGAGCCATCTGTAGACGCGTTGTCGCCCAGCACGATCTCAATGTTTTGCCAGGTTGACGCCAATACGGAGGGAAGAAATTGCTGAAGGTGTTTTATGCCGTTCCAGTTTAATATTACTACGGCTACTTTAGGTGAAATACTCATTTAATTTTGTTCCCGGGACTTAAATTTCCACCTGCGGTGGCTCCACAACCAATATTGCGGCTCGTGCTTTATCATGCTCTCCAAATATTTTACATGCAGCTTAGTAATTTCATACTCAGCTGTTTGTTTGGGTTCTTCAGCGAGCGGCACAAATGTACATGTATAATAGCCTCTTTTTACGCGTTTAATATCGCAAAAAACAACAACTGCGTTGGTTAGTTTGGCAAGTTTTTCTATGCCTAAAAATACAGCGGTTGGTTGATTTAAAAACTCAGTAAAAAAATGCGCCTCGTGCTGCACCGGCGTTTGATCGGCTACCAGTACGCTCATGGTAAGCTCATTTTTAAGCTCAACCAGTTTGCGCAGGGTGTTTTTCATTGAAACCAGCGTAGCGCCAAAGCGGGAGCGTACTTTAATAAAAAAGTTATCAAATATTTCGCTGCTAAGCGGTTTGTACACAATAACCCGGTTCTTATTGGTATAAATACTAAAACCCAGCGCTCCCATTTCCCAGTTGCAGTAATGTCCTACAGCACCAATTATATTTCGACCTTCGCCAAAATATTTTTCAATGATCTCGATATTCGGAACCTGCATACGTTGGCGTAAACTTTTCTCGGATATAGTAATACCCTTAATAGTTTCAACTACCAGGTCGGCAAAATAACGAAAAAAGCGACGCTCAATAAGTTGCCTTTCTTCTGCGCCTTTTTCGGGGAAAGCATTTTTCAGATTGTCTTGCACAACCTTGCGCCGGTAACCAATAACATAGTACATCAGCACAAATAAAACATCGGCAATTAAATACAATAACCAAAAGGGTAACAGCGAGATAAGGTATAAAATACCTATCCCAACATATGAAAGCCCTTTGTTTATCATTATTTTCTGCGAAATTTGACCACAAACATAAAATATATGATCGATAAAGGCGCTGTGCTACCATTGTTTTATCTGCCACCGGCAGCTTACTTTACACAATTCAACACATTTAAGCCTGATGTTTATATTGAAAGGGAGGAACATTTCCCCAAGCAAACCTACCGCAACCGGGCCAATGTTTACTCGCCGGACGGTGTGTTGAGTCTGGTGGTACCTGTTATAAAAGGTTCAAAGAATCATACTAAGGTTAAGGATGTACGCATTAGTTACGATTTTAACTGGCAGCGCCTGCACTGGATGAGCCTGCAGGCCTGTTACCGCCGTTCAGCCTATTTTGAATATTACGAAGACTATTTCACTCCGTTTTATGAGGGTAAGTTTGAATATCTTTTTGATTACAATCAGCAATTGCTTGAGCTGATATTGAAGCTTCTCAAAATAAAAACGGAACTGAGATTTACTGAATCTTTTGAACCTGCGTACGCTGCGCCGGTTGCCGATTTCCGCGAAAGCATCCACCCAAAAAAGCCTGCAGTTGCAATATCAAAGACATACTACCAGGTATTTGAGGAAAGGCACGGCTTTTTGCCCGATTTAAGCATTGTCGATCTGTTGTTTAACCAGGGGCCGCAAGCACTGCAATATCTTTAACAGTTTAATAAATTATTTTCTATTTCATCAAACAATAGGCAAACCATGCTGTTGTAATAGTAAGAAACTAAAAATCCTACTATAACATCATGAACAACCTGCCTTTGGGAATCTATCTCGAAAATGAGAAAAGGTTCGAATTCGATTTTGTGAGGCATCTTCTAAAAATAAGTTATTACAAGGATGCCAAACCTGCCGGAACAATTGTGTCGCCATTCCGCATGATTAAGGCTGACGGCAATCTTTATTTACTTATTCATAATTACGATAGGTTAGGCGAGCGCAGGATAATGGTTGAGCATATCGGCCTTGACGAACTTGTTATAAACCATGAGAATACCTCTTACAAACTGCAAAAAGTAGCTTAATAAAAGACATTGTGATTAATTGACCATTCCCACGGGGGCGATAGTAATATCGCCCTTTTTTGTTTCCTGCAGGCCGGAATTTTGCTTACATTAGTCGGATATGCAATCTTTTGAAATTGATAAAACAGACCTTCAACGCATAAAAGCTGCGCTTGAAAGGGATGACGCAGAATTGGAAACAATTTTGCAGGAATATCATGCTTCAGAAATTGCCATAATTTTCGAAAAACTTCCGCATGAAGCGAAAGAAAAGATCATCAGCATCCTGCCGGCCCAATTTGCCTCGGAAGTTATCTCCGAGATGGATGAAGAACATCACCCTGAAGAAATATTAATTAGCCTTGATCCTGAAAAACGCTCGGAAATTGTTGAAGAGCTGGATTACGACGTTGCTACCGATATTATTTCGCAGCTTGATGAAGAAGATCAGCAGGAGATACTTGAAGACCTGAATGAAGAGGATGCCACCCATATCCGTACGCTGCTAACCTACGATGAGGATACCGCAGGCGGACTGATGAATACTGATGTAATCAAGGTTAACGTTTGCCTGAACAAGAAAAACGCCCTTGATGAAGTTATCCGTCAATCTGAAGAAATGGAAGAGTTTTACACCATTTATGCGATTGATGATGAAGGGACTCTTCAGGGAATAGTATCTGTAAAAAGCATTATAAAAGCCCGTGCCGACGCTAAAATAAAAGACCTGCTGGTTAATGAGTTTGTTTATGTAGAGGCGCATGTTGATCAGGAAGAAGTTGCCAGACTGATATCGCAATATAACTTAACGAGTATCCCTGTTGTTGATGCCGACATGAAGTTGCTTGGCCGCATTACTGTTGATGATATTATTGACGTAATGGAAGAAGAGAACACTGAGGACATCTTAAAGATCTCAGGTGTATCTGAAGACGAGGAACTTGCCGGTAGCTGGCAGGACGCGGTGAAAAGCCGTTTACCCTGGCTTATTGTAAACCTTGGTACAGCATTTTTAGCCGCATCGGTCATACGTAGTTTTGACGATACAGCTAAAAAACTGCCCATTGTTGCCGCCTACATTGTAATTATTGCAAGTATGGGTGGCAACGCAGCCACACAGGCATTGGCGGTAACAGTAAGGCGTATATCACTTAGCGATTTGAGCGACAGGCAAGCATACGTTACTGTATTAAAAGAATTTTTGGTGGGCATGATAAATGGCGCTACCAACGGCGTAATAGTGTTCGCGGTAGCTTATTTTTATGATGCTAACCCGATGCTGGGTTTGGTGATGTTTCTGGCGATGACGGGTAACCTGATAATTGCTGGTTTAACAGGAGCAACTATACCGCTGATATTGAAAAGGGTAGGGATCGACCCTGCGGTGGCATCATCAATAATTATTACGACATTTACCGATTGTATAGGCTTTTTGCTGCCGCTTTGGTTGGCATCTAAGCTTTTATTATAAATTTGCACGCTTCAAACCATTTGAAAAGATATGACAGAGGTACGGAACAACTGGACAATAGAAGAAATAGCTGAAATATACCACTCGCCTTTATTAGATCTTGTTTACCGCGCGGCTACCATTCACCGCGAGAATAAAGACTATGCCGAGGTGCAAATAAGTTCGTTAATATCAATAAAAACAGGCGGCTGCCCTGAAGATTGCGCATATTGCCCTCAGGCCGCCCGTTATAATACAGGGGTTGACGTACATGCCCTGATGCCTTTACACGAGGTAGTAATGGCCGCTCAAAGAGCCAAAGACGGCGGCGCTTCCCGTTTATGCATGGGTGCGGCCTGGCGGGAAGTACGCGATAACCGCGACTTTGATAAGGTGCTTGAAATGGTGAAGGCCGTAAACTCTATGGACATGGAGGTTTGCTGTACCCTTGGTATGCTTACCGAAAACCAGGCACAACGCCTTGCTGATGCAGGCTTATATGCCTACAACCACAATCTTGATACATCTGAAGACGACTATAAACGTATCATTACTACCCGTACTTACGACGACCGCCTGAAAACCCTTGAGCATGCCCGCAAAGCAAAACTTACCGTTTGCAGCGGCGGCATCATCGGCTTGGGTGAAACTGAAGAAGACCGTATTTCGATGCTGAAAACGCTATCAAACCTGCCTAAACATCCAGAATCGGTGCCGATTAATGCACTGGTTCCGGTTAAAGGAACGCCATTGGCTGACCAGCCGCGTGTTTCTGTTTGGGAAATGGTGCGCATGATAGCTACCGCGCGCATCATTATGCCGAGAACGGTTGTACGCCTATCAGCCGGTCGTACCGAAATGACCACACTTGAACAGGCTTTCTGCTTTATGGCCGGCGCAAACTCCATATTTGCCGGTGATAAATTATTGACCACACCAAACCCTGCTTTCAGCGATGATATGGCCATGTTTGAATTGCTTGGCCTAAAACCACGCGAAGCCTTTAAAAACGGCCGTCCTAATGAAGTGAAAGAAGTTAGGGAAATGAGTATTAATGAAGTGATTGGGTAATATCATTATTTAATGGAAGACGTTTTACTTGACGAAGTAAAAAGTAACAAGGCTGATAACTTTGCTAAAATATCTTTAATCGCAGGTTTACTATTATTTATATGCTTTCTCGCAAAAATAATTTTGAATTTGCATTCAGAGAAAGGTATAGGATTTATTTTTGATTGTTTGCTTTTGCTTTTCAGCTCAATTTCTTCGTTTACATCTTTCAAGAGACTTAGCAAAAGAAAAAGCCAGTATATCAAATGGTGGTCACATAAAATATTCTATAAATTGTTCGACAACAACATTCCAAAGGAAATTAATGTAAGCGATATTACATCTATTTCGGTAGGCATGGATCTAATAGAAATTTATACATTCAGCAATATCACCTATAATCTTAATATTATAGATTTCACAGATTATAATGTAAGGGCGCGTATCAAAGAAAATTTTGAAAACCTCGTTTTAAATAAACAAACAACTTCATAATTATATTACCAGTAAAGTAAAATCAACTACACAATATAATTACGGCTAAATTACTTTACTGAATATGCTTATATCCAACTTCGAACCTACCAAAAAGCTGCTTCACGATTCTAATTTTTATTATATCATCTGTACTGACAACGAAGGAAAATATAGCTATATAAATAATAATTACGCCAATAGCTTTAAATACATACATGAAAACTTGGTAGGCCAGCCTTTTTATATCACCATGCATCCGGACGATATAAAGGTTTGTGAAGAAGTTGGCGGCAAATGCTTTGCTGAACCGGGCAAGCTTTTTCCGGCCACTATACGCAAGCATAACGGACAGGGCGGATATGTTGTTACCCAGTGGGAGTTTACTTTAATGGTAGAAGATGGCGTGCCGCAAGGAATCTTTTGCCTGGGTTATGATATCACCGAATATGAAAGTGTTAAAAACGAGGTACAGAATATTAATAAAGACCTTGAGAACAAACAGGTATTGCTTGAAACAATAGCCTACGAACAATCACATATTGTACGTGCACCATTAGCTAATATAATGGGACTGGTAGGCATTTTAAAAAAATTGAATCTTGGTGCAAGCGAAGCAGCCATATGCGCTATGTTGGAAGAAAGCAGCAACCGGCTGGATGAAGCGATTAAAAATATCATCATAAAAGCAGATACTTCAGAATAAACTAAATAGGAGTAAACTATTTCGATCAAATCTTATAAATACTAAAAATATTAGTATTTTTGATTTGAGATGAATGTTGACAGGATAACCGAAAAGCTTAATATATTGGCCGATGCGGCCAAATATGATGTATCATGCGCGTCGAGCGGGAGCAAGCGGAAGAATGAGAATAAGGGTTTAGGCAATGCCAGTAATGGCATTTGCCACTCATATACCGAAGACGGCCGATGCGTGTCGTTGCTGAAGATACTGCTTACCAATCATTGTATTTATGATTGCGCTTACTGTGTATCCCGCAAAAGTAACGACATTAAACGCGCTGCTTTCACCGTTCAGGAGGTTGTCGACCTGACCATTAATTTTTATCGCCGAAACTATATCGAGGGCTTATTTTTAAGTTCAGGCATTTTTAAAAATGCCGATTATACCATGGAGCGGCTTGTGCTGGTGGCAAAAAAACTGCGCACCGAACATAACTTTAACGGTTATATCCACCTGAAATCCATTCCCGGTGCCAGTGATGAACTAATGCGCGAGGCCGGCCTGTATGCCGACCGCCTAAGTGTAAATCTTGAAATGCCGACTGAAGAAGGTCTGAAACTCCTCGCGCCGGATAAAAACCGTCAGGACATGATACAGCCGATGGGTTTCCTGAAGAATGAGATCATCCAGCGGACAGAAGAAAAAAAGATATTCAAAAAAGCGCCGATGTTCGCGCCGGCAGGGCAGAGTACACAAATGATCATCGGTGCCACACCCGAGAATGACAACCAGATACTGCAATCGGCTAATTACTTTTATAAGAATTTTCGGCTGAGGCGGGTTTATTATTCGGGCTATGTACCGGTACTTACCGATAGCCGCCTGCCTGCATTAAATACCGCCGTGCCAATGGTACGGGAGAACCGCCTATATCAGGCCGACTGGCTGATGCGTTTTTACGGGTTTACGGTAAACGAGATCGTCAATCAAAACCAGCCGCACCTTGATCTGGATATCGACCCAAAACTAAGCTGGGCCATACGTAACCTGCATATATTTCCGCTGGACATAAATAAGGCCGATTTGCAACTGATATTGCGTGTGCCCGGGATAGGGTTGCAGTCGGCACAAAAAATTGTGAGCGCACGTATGTTTGGTAAACTTGGTTGGGATCAGCTAAAAAAAATAGGCGTAGCTATCAACCGGGCACGGTATTTTATTTTTTGCAACAGTCGCGATTATGAACGTCGCGACCTTACCGGCACAAAAATAAAGCAGTTTATACTGGCCGAATCAACAAGCAAGTATTTAAAGAATTCGACAACACAACTGAGTATCTTTTAATGACAACCCTGATTTACGACGGCACGTTTGAAGGTTTGCTTACGGCCGTTTTCGAAATTTATGAGCATAAACTGCAGCATGTGCGCCTGAAGAAAGGTGAATGGAATACCACCGCTTTGTTTGAAAATGTAATGCAGGTTGTTACTGATGAAGGCCGTGCTGTAAGAGTATTAAAAGGCTTGCATAAAAAGCTGTCGGCGGCCGGAATACAGCGATTATACATTGCACATACCGGCGACATGGAAGGAGAGGAGAACACGCTGATAGGCTATATACGTTATGTGTTTGATTCGTCGCAAAATATTGAGGAAGATTATGGCAACAGGTATGTTATGCGCGTATCAGAAATTGTGCGCTCGTTGCGGCGCGAAAAGCACAGGATGGAAGCATTTGTGCGTTTTCAAAAACTGAAAGATGGTGTTTTCTATTCGGCTATTGAGCCCGATTTTAACGTATTGCCATTGCTTGTGCGGCATTTTAAAAACCGCTATGCCGATCAGAAATGGATAATTTATGATATCAGGCGTCAATATGGTATCTATTACGATCTGCACGATACGCAATTCATTTCTATTGATTTTAATGACAATAACCAGGCAGTTAATACTATAGCCTCATATACAGAGGATGAGGGCTTATATCAGCATCTTTGGAAAAATTATTTTCACAGCGTAAACATTCCTTCGCGCAAAAACACCAAGCTGCATTTACGCCATATACCGCGAAGGTACTGGAAACATCTGCCTGAAAAATTCTGATTTCAGTAGTTTTAAAAAGCGCAGCAATTTATTTATTCCATCAAAATTGTGTATAAGCCGAATGTTAATGATTATGTGTTTGTAGCGTAAGTAATTATAAATCAATGTCTATTAATGTTAATGAAATTGTGCATAACCTGTTAACAAAAAATTTCAGAAAACACTTGACAAGTGTGCCTCAACGAGCTACCTTAGTATTATCAAGAACGACGTACTTTGACAGCCCTACAAGTAAAAGAAATTGAATCGGGCGAACCTTCGGGGGAGCTAAAGATCAAGGGAAGTGCTTGAACTACATAGAAAAAGAGAATTTACGAAAGTTAATTCGAACAAGAAACGTAGTTAACGGGGTATTGCAGAAATTGCGGAACTCTACGGAGTAAAAGCAACAAGAAGCAATAGTCATTGGCATGATCAGCCGGACACCCGCGAGGGTGACAGGATTGAAGAGCCTGACGGGTTCAACAGTACACAAAACTTGATGCTCTATACCGGCTACGGCCGTGTAAGGGGTTAGAAACGGAAGTCCGATCGCAAGAGGTGGCTTCCGTTTTGCATTTTAGGCCTGCCTCACCCCAACCCCTCTCCAAGGGAGAGGGGCTTAACAGGAAATATCTATTATCATAGAAGTTAATTCTAATTGTCATTTCGACGAGGAACGAGGAGAAATCTTCTTCGATATGCACATGCAAACATCGATTTCAGAAGATTTCTCCTTACAGTCGAAATGACATAGTTTTTAATTACTAAACTTCGACAAGGAACGGGGAGAAATCATGCCGCTTTCAAGAAGATTTCTCCTTACAGTCGAAATGACATAGTTTTTAATAATTAGGCGAATTAACTTCGACAAGGAACGGCGAGAAATCATGCCGCTTTCAAGAAGATTTCTCCTTACAGTCGAAATGACATAGTTTTTAATAATTAGGCGAATTAACTTCGACAAGGAACGGGGAGAAATCATGCCGCTTTCAAGAAGATTTCTCCTTACAGTCGAAATGACATAGTTTTTAATAATTAGGCGAATTAACTTCGACAAGGAACGGGGAGAAATCACTCCGCTTCAAAGATTTCTCCTTATAGTCGAAATGACATATACTACTCACTATTAACTACTCACCACTCACTAATGCACTAATTTTACTAATTTAGCCATGTATGAAGGATGGCAGGAATAAGACTACGGCTAAAAAGATATTTGTTCTGGATACTTCGGTTATTTTGTACGACCATAACGCATTCGAGAATTTTCAGGAGCATGACGTGGCAATACCCGTTCAGGTACTTGAAGAGCTGGATAATAAGAAGTCGGGGAACGATACCCGCAACTTTGAAGCGCGAAGCTTTTTACGCCTGATAGACGATATCAGCAAAAACAACCTGCTTAACCAGTGGACACCGTTAAACGGAAACAGCCGGGGGAGCTTCAGGGTGATAATGGACAATAAATCGTCTACCGATGCCGAAAAGGTATTCGGATCAGACAAAACCGACCACCGTATACTTAACTCCGCCCTAAGCATCCAGGAAGAGCATCCTGATAAAAAGGTGATCCTGGTATCAAAAGATATCTGCCTCAGGCTGAAAGCGAAATCGCTTAACATAAATGCGGAAGACTACGAAACAGGTAAGGTTAAAAATGTTGATGAGCTGTACACCGGCGTTACATCAGTTGATAAAATAACCGAAAAGTCGTTATCGCAGTTAAACAAAAACAATGTTCTTTCTGCCAATCAGTTAAACGTTCAAGCTTATCCCGGTAATCATTTTTACATTCTTAACAGCAAAAAAACGTCAGTACCGGTATTTTATAACGCCCAGTTGGGACAGTTTGAAAAAGTAACAGAGCAGCCGGCGTTAAACATTTTCCCACGCAATACCGAACAGGCCATGGCTATACATGCGCTGCTGCATCCGGATATAAAGCTGGTTAGCATACAAGGCAACGCAGGCACAGGTAAAACACTGCTGGCGCTTGCCAGCGCCCTTGAACAACGAAAGTTTTACAGGCAAATATTTGTTACCCGCCCAATTGTTCCGCTTAGTAATAAGGATATCGGCTTTTTGCCGGGAGATGTAAAATCAAAGGTTGACCCTTACATGGCGCCCATTTGGGATAACCTGAAGTTTATAAAAGACCAGTTTGCAGGCGATGAAAAGATGCAGGCCAAGCTTGAGGAACTGGTTAATAACGATAAAATATCCATATCGCCACTCGCTTTTATACGCGGACGTACGCTTAGCAAGATCTTTTTTATTGTTGACGAAGCGCAGAACCTTACGCCTCACGAAGTAAAAACCATCATTTCAAGAGCGGGAGAAAACAGCAAGTTTGTGTTCACCGGGGATATTTACCAGATTGATACCCCTTACATGGACGCGGAAAGTAACGGCTTATCATATCTGATTGATAAAGCAAAAAATCACCCATTGTATGCGCACATCACCCTGCAAAAAGGCGAACGCAGCGAACTGGCTAATTTAGCTACAGAATTGCTGTAGCAAACCCATCAGCCACACGGGCTATATCGTTGCTTATCTTGTTAATAAAGGCAAGCTGCTCTTTTAACAGATTGTCGTCGGCAGTAGCCTCAGGTCCGTTCGGGCCGAAATCTTCTGTTAACTGCTTATCTATCTTTAGTTCGGCAACCGGGCCGTGAAGCTTTTTATTGGTATCATTTAATACGGCTATACTTCTTTTTAACGAACGCAATGCCGAAGGTCTGGCCAGGCGGGGCGGCTTACCAACCATCCCGGCGGCTATCATAGCGATGTATGATGACAGGATATGGTTTAGCACCACCAGTTTGTGTATGTCCTTAATGCGTACCTGTTTGCTTTTTGGCTCGGATGTCATCCGTTGAAAGGCACCCGATAAGTTAGCCGAGTGTACGAATACATCCTTACGGGCAAGTTTAAATTCGGTAATATCTACTGATTTACCGGCGAGTGAATAACCTATCTTAACCAGGTAATTTACGTTAGCATGTATCACGTCGCGCAGGTTTTCGCGTATCTGCTCAAACTCCCACGATGGAAAGATAAAATAACTGGCTATAAAAGCTATAGATGAACCTATTATAGTATCAAGAATGCGTTCCTGCACAATGCCGTAACTGCTTATGCCCACAAACTTCAGCATGATAAGCACAAAGGGCGTCATAAACGTTACAGCGACAACATAGTTCAGCCTGATAAAGCTGTAGGTGCCCACCATAAAAACCAGCATAATTAAAAATAATGCTGTTGAATTTTTTACGAGTGCCAGTATCAGTACCCCAACAACTGCGCCTATTATTGTCCCTATTAAACGCTGATAATTCCGCTGTTTCGATAAACTGAAACCCGGCTTTAGTATCACGATAATGGTTAGCAATATCCAGTAGCTATGATGTCCGGTGGCTATAAATTTTGATACGATAAAACCTGTAAGACACACCAGCGACACCCGCAGCGCGTGCTTAAAGGCGCTTGAACTAAATGTGAGGTTATCAAAAAAGATGTGCGGCGCGTAATCCTGATGTGTTACAAATTTAGAGAATTCGATACGGCTGCTTTTTTCAAACAACAGCTTTGACGAACTTGAATTATAGTAATCGTAAATGTTATGTATCTTCTGGTTAAGGTCGCGCAGGTTGATCAATATCTTCTTTAACACAAGGTTACTTGCACCTTCCGGATTGGTACCGGCCTTGTCAATCTCAATCTTCAGGTGTTCAAGTTCCTTATTGAGATCATTTATGCGTTTATAACGAATATTTGACAGCACCATAAACCCGACGTTATCCAGTTCATCGGCCATTTTATGTAACAGCTTATTTATGTGCATCAGCACTTCGCTGTCTTTAAACGTCTCACGTATACGGCTGTAATCGTAATGTGTAGCCATTATCTGCTCAAACATATCCACCAGGTCGACAAACGTTAACACTAAAATACGGCTCGCGTTGGTTGACTCCTTAACGGTTATACGCGTTTTAAACAACATTTCGCGTACGGCATCCTGGTGCTGGCTTACCTGTACCTGTTGTGCTACAAGCCTGTGATAACTGTCATCGATATCCTTTGTTACATCATAAAAGTCGGCCTTAATGCGCAGGAACTTTGAGATGTCGGCAATGTTTTCGCCAAGCGTTTGCTGCGCGGCACGGTAGGGGCGTATCCTGAAGAATAGTAAGCTGAACAGCATATACCAAACCCCGCCGGCAAGCAATATGCCGCTAAATTTCAGTACCTCATCCGGCTGGGTATCCTTACCCATCATAAATACCATGGCAAGCAGGGAAGCCGTACCCACTGAGGCTGCGCGGTTGCCATAAACGGTAAGCAAGGAAAAGATAAACGAGAAAACGGTTATCTCAACACCAAGAATAAAAATGTTTAACCGGGCGAAACCCGTAATAAGCGCTACCAGAAAAACACATAAATTACCTATGGCCATGGCATTACGCTTATGCACTACAGGGCCGGGACTGTCAATTGCGCAGGTACACAATGCACCAAGGGAAAGGATGAAGCCAATATCAAACAACCCGAAGTGCGAGAGCACCAGAGAGGGGAGCAGCACACCTGTTGTAATGCGCAACCCATCGGTAAAATATTGGCTGTAAAAGAAGCTTTTTACCTCAAGCGGCGGATAATCAGTGAGTGTTTTGATCGAAAATATAGACACTTTACAAAAATAGCTTTTATAATGGCATTAGTTTGTCACAAAATTCGACATAAACTTGCCGAATTGGTAATTAATAAGCAGAAGTTGCATGATTTTGTTTAAATTCACCGCGATTTGAGCGTATAATTTAGTACGCCGGTTGCTCTTAATCTTATACATCATATGTCCGCATCGTTAAAGCTCAGCCAAAGAGAAACAACTTTTAACAACGAAGTTGTCGCCCGTTTTGAGTTGTATAACAGTTTGTTTCAAACACTTCCGTTTTATCAGGTAAAAGAGATAGGCATATTGCTGCCGTTCTTCAGCGCTCATTGCGAAAAGGGCGCCGCAAAGGAGCAATCTCCTACCGAAATTATTGAATCATTCTTTAAAAAACATGTACCGGATATCGACCACCAGGAACAGATAAACCGCATGTTCAGGTTTATTCAATATATCGAACGTCAGGTGGTTTTGTTTGATGCCATTGAAGATTCTTCATTCGGCAAGCTGAGCCGCGCCGATGTAGGTACCTTGCAAAGTTTACAGCAAACCGTTATAAACGAACAAACACGCAAAGACATCAGCGATAAGTTTAAAGATTTTTCGCTCCGGCTGGTGCTAACTGCTCACCCTACGCAGTTTTATCCGGGTACAGTATTGGGTATTATGACAGACCTTATTGAGGCGCTGAAGCATAACGACCTTACTTCGATTGACGAACTGCTGCAGCAATTAGGTAAAACGCCTTTCTTTAATAAGACTTCGCCAACACCGGTTGACGAGGCGGTGAGCCTGATTTGGTTTATGGAGAATATTTTTTACCATGCCATGTCGGGTATACAAACTACCCTTGAGGAAGAATACGATATCGATGCGTCGAACCAGATATTGGAGCTTGGTTTTTGGCCGGGCGGCGACCGTGACGGCAACCCCAACGTAACCACCGATACTACCAAGTCAGTTGCCAGTATTTTAAGGCAGATATTATTCAGGTGCTATTACCGTGATTTCAGGGTATTGAAACGCCGTATCACATTCAGGGGCTTTGGCAACACCATTGATAAGCTTGAAAAACTGCTTTATCAAAACGCTTTTAACCCGCAGCGCGAACCGCACGATGTACAGGAAGAGCTGTTAAGCCTGCTGCAATCAATACATAAAACATTAATAACCGATCACGACAGCCTGTTTGTCGATGTGGTGGAAGGCATGATCCGCAAGGTGCGTTTGTTCGGTTGCTACTTCGCTACGCTTGATATCCGGCAGGACAGCCGCATATTACGTAATGTATTTAAATATGCGTCCGAAAAAATATCCGAAGCAGGTATAAAGCCGGAATACTTCGAGTTTGACGAAGCAAAAAAGCTCAAGAACATCAAATTTAACGAGGCTGATTTCCTTTGCCCGGATGACGCCGACGAAATGACAAAGGATACGTTGAACACCATCCGCCTGGTGAAAAAGATTCAGCATGGCAACGGTGAAAAAGCCTGTCAGCGCTTTATTATAAGTAACTGTCAGCAGGCATCAGATATCCTTCAGCTTATCGATTTGTTTTTATGGAGCGGATGGGAAAAAGACCACCTGCCTATAGATTTTGTGCCGTTGTTTGAAACCGTGAACGACCTGCAGCATGCGGCCGGCGTAATGGAAAAACTTTACACGCATCCATTCTACAAAGAACACCTTAAACATCGCAACAACAAGCAAACCATCATGCTTGGCTTTAGCGATAGTACCAAAGACGGTGGTTACCTGATGGCCAACTGGTCGATATACAAAGGTAAAGTCGAGCTGACAGCTATGGCGCGTAAGTACAATATCGACCTGACATTTTTTGACGGCCGTGGCGGCCCGCCGGCACGTGGTGGTGGTAAAACACACCGTTTCTATTCATCAATGGGTAGTGAGATTGCCAACCGCCACATACAATTAACTATTCAGGGGCAAACTGTGAGTTCGCAATATGGCTCGGTTGAAACGGCAAGGTTCAATACCGAACAACTTATACACGCAGGTATTATATCAGCATTGCATCCTAATCAGCACGACTTGCTGGATGCAAAACATAAAAAACTGATAGGGGATATGGCGGGCGAAAGCCACCGCCTGTTCCTTGAACTGCGCGAAGATCCGTTGTTTGTAGAATATCTCGAGAAATTCAGTCCGCTTAAATTGCTTTCACGTGTTAACATAAGCAGCCGCCCAACCAAGCGTAATGCCGATGCTCCGTTGAAGCTTGAAGACCTGCGCGCCATCAGCTTTGTAACCTCATGGAGCCAATTAAAACAAAGTATTCCCGGCTTTTATGGTGTAGGCACAGCCTTGAAGAAAATGAAAGACGAAGGCAGCTGGGAGCAGGTGCGTGACTTGTACAAAGGCTCAGGCTTTTTCCGTACCATGCTGGATAATTGCATGATGTCGATGTCTAAATCAGATTTCAGGGTAACGGCTTATCTGCAGAATGATGAAAAATTCGGCGCGTTCTGGACAAAGCTGCACAACGAGTTTGAGCTGACTAAAGCCTTATTGCTTGATTTGACCGGCAGCGAAGTATTGATGCAGGAGTATCCTGTTGAACGCCGCTCAATAGCTGTTCGAGAAAAAATAGTACTGCCGCTGGTAATTATGCAGCACTATGCTTTACAAGAGCTGAATAAAAACAGTCATCCCGAATTAAGTGAAATTTACAATAAGCTTGTAGTGCGTACGGTGTATGGTATTGTGAATGCAGGCCGTAATCTGGCTTAATTTTTTACTTAATAGTAAATTTATTAAACAGGAACCGCATAAAGTTGTTATGTTGGTGTTACCAATATAATAATTACTATCTATGAGTAGGTTCATTTGTTCTGTATTCGGGCTTTTATTAATAGCATTTGTAGCTTTACAGGGTTGCGAGCAAAAGCGTCGCGCTAAGAATTTTAACAGCAACAGTCAAACACAGGTTGACGATGACAGTTATCGCTTTGTACAAAGCGCTGTACTGGGCAGTCAAACCGAGATTGAGGCATCTATAGCTACAAAAAACTCTTCTAAAAACCCAAAAGTACTGGCATTTGCCGATATGATAATTAAAGACCATAAGGCACTGCTGGATAAACTGCGTGAAGTACAGGATGATAAAATGGTTTCGCATATGGATACCATGAGTACCGAAAGACAACAACAGGTGCTTGCCCTGTCAAAACAACCTGCCGGCTTTGATAAAGCATACGCGCAGATGATGGTAGAAGAGCATGAAAAAGCTGTTCAACTTTTTTCAGAAGCCTCTCACAGCCGTATAAAAAGCGTTTCTGATCTTGCCGAAAAAACTGTACCGAAGCTTAAAGCACACCTCGACTCGGCTAAAGCTTTGCAGGCTTCATTAAAATAATTTAAGCTGTTGCTGCTGTGGCGGGCGCTCTTTACCAAATACAGTGCGGCCGCCATAGCGCCACGAATTTTTCCGCTCTTCTTCAATCACCTTATCAAAATTCGCATTCGGTATAAAGTCCTGTTCGGCACGAACAGCTACAGTATGCAGCCTTTTAATCGCCTCACTTTTCTCACTGTTTCCCAATTTTGATTTATAAACGGCCGTTTGTAAAACGCCGATAGTTTCGTCGTACACTTTTGTTGGTACCGGGAAGGGATGCCCATCTTTGCCGCCATGTGCGAATGAAAACCGGGCAGGATCTTTAAATCTTGATGGCGAACCATGTATAACCTCACTAACCAAAGCCAGCGATTGCAGTGTACGCGGGCCAAGTCCCTGCAATAAAAGCAGCTCTTCAAAATCCTGGGGTTGTTTTTCCTGCGCCAGCCAAAGCACTGTACCCAAACGTTTTAAATCAACATTTTCGGCACGTACATCATGATGCGAGGGCATAATCAGATGCTTTATTTCCTTCAGCATCAGGTCTGGATTCTCTTTGGCAATCTGCATTACACCGTTGCGTGAAGGCTCAGCCTGCTTATCAGCCATATTCAGGATATAGCCTGTATTCGGGCCGTAGATGGATGTATGCGGGTCGTCAACAAACGATTTGAGGCTTTCCGAATGCCAATGATAGCGCCTCGCGGTACGTGTAACATCGCTCATACCTTGCTGTATAACGCACCATTGCCCGGTATTGCTTACTATAAAATTGTGGGTGTATAGCTGAAAGCCGTCCTGTACGGCAGTATTATCAACCTTGGCGCTTAGTTTACTGCATTTAACCAGGTGATTGCCATCCAGTCCGGTAGTGTTGCAAACCTTCAGTAGCTCGGCCGGCGTGTTGGTTGAATGTTTGCCTTTGCCGCCGCAGATATAAATACCCAGTTCTTTACTATGCGGATTGACGGAACGCTTCAACGCGCCCATAACCGATGTGGTAATGCCCGACGAATGCCAGTCCATACCCATAACGGCGCCCATGCTTTGAAACCAGAACGGATCGCTTAGGCGGGTGAGCACTTCATTGGTACCATAATCAGCAACGATATTCTCAACAATTGCCAGCCCGAGTTTAGCCATACGTTCGGCAAGCCATGTTGGTACATAGCCGTAATGCAAAGGAAGATCGGCATTGCCTGAGCGTTTCATGCTAACAAAGTTAGCAATTTATTTATTGTAAATGAATTTTATATTTGTAAGCATCTATATAAAACCTATGAAAAAAATCATCTACATCAGCCTGGCGCATTTGGTACTGTTTGTCGCTTTTGCTTTTAAGCCTGACTTTAGCGCTCCCAAATTTGATTTTACAATGCAGGACACCACGTATAACCTGTTTGAGGCAGGAGCGACACCGCAGCTTGTGTCGGGGCAGTTCATATTTACTGAAGGACCGGCAACTGATAAATATGGTAATGTTTTTTTCACCGATCAGCCGAATAATAAGATATGGAAGTATGATACTGATGGTAAACTTTCGGTATTTATGGATAATGCCGGGCGCAGCAACGGCTTGTATTTTGACAAGAAAGGCAATTTGATAGCTTGTGCCGATGAGCATAACCAGTTATGGTCTATCACGCCTGATGGCAAAGTAAAAGTGTTGGTAAAAGATCTTGACGGCAAACTGTTGAACGGCCCCAACGATGTTTGGATAACGCCTAACGGCGACATGTTCTTTACTGATCCATACTACCAGCGCGACTACTGGACACGTAAATCATCAGCCCTTGACGGAGAGAAATTATATTACCTGGCAAAGAACAGTTCAAAACCGGTGGTAGCCGACGCTCAATTTAAACAGCCGAATGGCATTGTAGGTACTGCCGATGGTAAGTATTTGTATGTAGCCGATATTGGAGATAATAAAACCTACCGCTATAACATTGGCAAAAACGGACAGTTAACCAATAAAACATTGCTTATAACACAGGGGTCGGACGGGATGACCGTTGATAACCTCGGCAATATTTATCTGACAGGAAAAGGTGTAACCATTTACAGCCCGGAAGGGAAGAAGATAACTAACATACCCATTCCTGAGCAATGGACAGGCAATGTTGTTTTCGGGGGGAAGAACAGGGATGTATTATTTATCACCGCTTCAAAAGGCATTTATATTTTAAAGATGAAGGTGAAAGGTGGGGATAAATAATGCTACTGCCAAAATTTTGCAGTGTTGACGGGTGTTGACGGGGTGTTGATTTTTACCTTTTCAGGTGTTGACGGTGTTGACTTCCTGACGTTTGCAGAACTTTCCGCCTACAGTAATAATATTATAAGTTGCTTATAGTAAGGTAAGTAAATTGCTTTTTATAATATACCGGTTTAACCACTGCCAATATTTTGACAGTGTTGACGGGTGTTGACTCTGTTGACGTCAACACCTGCACAAAATTACTTCCTCGACGTTGATGCCCTGACGATCAATTTAGGCTTTACACTGATGGTACGCGGTACTACCGTAGTGTCCTTATTTTCCGATTCCTGGAAGTACAGGTTGGCTATGGTTTTTCCCATGTACTGCGAAAACTGGTCGATTGTGGTGATGGACGGACTGGTGAGTTCGGTAAATGGTTCGTTAGCATATCCCAAAATGCCTAACTCAGTCGGTACCTTAAAGCCCATTGAAGTAGCAACCTCCAACACGCCCAATGCAGAGAAATCAGAAGTAGAAGCGAAGATGGCATCAGGCGGTTCTGGCAGGCTCAGCAGTTTGCGGGTAGCCTCGGCGCCCAGTTCCTTGGTCCAGGCATTCTCGATTATCAGTTCATCTATTACAGGTATTTTATGCTTGTTCAGCGCTTTAAGATAGCCTTCCTTACGTTGCCTGAAGATGTTTAGCGTTTGCGGCCCCTCAAGCAAGGCAATGCGCTTATACCCTTGGTCGATAAGGTGGGTGATGGCCTCAAATGTTGCCTGCTCGTTATCATTGATCACCTTAAGCGTCTCAATCTCGTCAGCCACACGGTCAAACTGTATCAACTGAATGCCATGATCGATTACATTTTGCAGGTGCGAGTAGTCTGTCCCCTCAATTGCAACCGATATCACAATACAATCAACATGCTGGTTAATAAGCGCGTTAATGCACTTTATTTCTTTCTCGTGCGATTCATTCGATTGGCAAATGATGAGATTAAAATTCTTGCTATAAGTAGTTTCCTCAATCCCTGCAATTACATTCGAAAAGAAATTCTGATTGATACGTGGCACCACAACCCCAATAGTTTTCGTCTGCCCCTTACGCAGGTTAGACGCCAGCACATTGCGCTTATAATTGAGTTCGGCAGCGGTTTTAAGTATCAGCTTTTTTGTTTCCTCATTAACATGATTGCTGTTGTTGAGCGCGCGCGATACCGACGATGCTGTGATATTCAGCTTTTCGGCTATATCATATATTGTGGTGCGTTTTTTGGGTTTCATGAAAGGTTAAAGCTACTGAAAAATAATTTAAGCAATCGATTGCAGGTTTGAAAATTAACTCTAAATTCGTTGCAAAATAATAATTATACGTATTCCTAAAAATAAACCTGACGTTTACATATGCTTTTATTAGGTATTGATATCGGCACCTCGTCGGTAAAAGTATGCGTTGTTGATGCTGATACGCAGCAGATAGTTACTTCGGCGCAGTACCCGGACGAAGAATCGCCCATAATTTCTTTACAACCGGGCTGGGCCGAACAATCACCCGCTATGTGGTGGGAGCAAATGCAGCAAGCGCTTAAACGCTGTCATGCCACAGGCACTTACAATCCCAACGATATTGCAGCTATAGGCATTGCCTACCAAATGCATGGTTTGGTTTTGGTAGATAAAGACCAAAACTTACTGCGTAACAGCATCATATGGTGCGACAGCCGCGCCGTTGAAATAGGAGACAAGGCGTTTGATGCCATCGGTCACGACAAATGTTTGTCAACCATGCTGAATTCGCCAGGTAATTTTACGGCCTCGAAACTGGCATGGGTAAAAGCAAATGAGCCGGAAGTTTACGCGAAGATCGATAAGATCATGCTTCCGGGTGATTACATTGCCATGAAGCTGACAGGAGAGATCACCACTTCTGAATCGGCGCTTTCTGAAGGTATATTTTTCGATTTTAAGAATAACAGTATAGCCAAGCAGGTGACAAATTACTACGGTTTCGACGAGTCGCTATTTCCACCCGTACACCCTGTTTTCTCTTCTCATGGCACTGTTCTGCAATCGATGGCAGGGCAACTGGGCATACCTGAAGGCATACCCGTGGCTTATAAAGCAGGCGACCAGCCGAACAATGCTTTGTCACTAAATGTGCTAAATCCCGGAGAAGTTGCCGCAACAGCAGGTACCTCGGGTGTGATATATGGCGTGAGCGACAAGCTGAGGTTCGATCCGCAATCGCGGGTAAATACATTTGCCCATGTTAACTATGCGCATGATTTGCAGCGACTTGGCGTATTGCTTTGCATTAACGGTACGGGGAGCCTTTACCGCTGGACGAAAAATTTGTTTGGTACTACCATTGGCTATCATCAGATGAACGATGAAGCCACGCAGGTTCCGCTTGGCAGTAACGGTTTGCGCATACTGCCTTTTGGTAACGGCGCCGAACGTATGCTTAACAATAAACTGGTAGGTGTGCATCTGCATCATATTGACCTGAATTTGCATACCCGGGCGCATATTTTCCGCGCAGTGCAAGAGGGCATTGCATGTGCTTTTCGTTACGGGCTTGATATTATGCGCGAGAACGGCATGAACCCAACTGTAATCCGTGCCGGAAGGAGCAACCTGTTCCTGAGCCGCCTGTTTACCGAAACCTTTGTAAATGTTACCGGCGTGCCTGTCGAGTTATATAAAAACGATGGTAGCGCCGGGGCAGCATTAGGTGCCGGGATAGGTGCAGGCATCTTTACTTCGCCGGCTGAAGCATTTTCAAACATGCAGCGTATCGACGTAGTTGAGCCATCAGGCAGTGCTATGGAGCCTGTTTACGCCGAGTGGAAGGCACTACTCGACCGTGAGTTATTAATTAATTAAAACACATAATAATCTAATAAACAATAATATGAGTGTAATAACCGGAGACAAGGAATTTTTTAAAGGAATTGGCCAGATCAAATTTGAAGGTCTGGAGTCAGACAATCCCTTAGCGTTCAGATGGTATGATGAGAACAGGGTTGTAGCGGGCAAAACCATGAAAGAACATCTGCGCTTTGCATGTGCTTACTGGCATTCATTCAACGGTACCGGTGCTGATCCGTTTGGAGGGCCGACCCACGTTTTTGCATGGGATGAAAAAGCCGACGCTGTTGAGCGCGCTAAAGACAAGATGGATGCGGCTTTTGAGTTCATTACTAAAATGAACCTGCCTTTTTACTGTTTTCATGATGTTGACGTGGTTGATTACACTGATGATGTGAATGATAACGATCGCAGACTTCAGGGACTTGTTGAATATGCAAAACAAAAACAAGCGGATAGCGGTGTGAAACTACTTTGGGGTACTGCTAACCTGTTTAGCCACAAACGTTACATGAACGGCGCTTCAACAAATCCTGATTTTCACGTACTGGCGCATGCCGGCGCGCAGGTTAAAGGCGCGCTTGACGCTACAATTGCTTTAGGCGGTGAAAACTATGTATTCTGGGGTGGTCGTGAAGGTTATATGACTTTGTTGAACACCGACATGAAACGCGAGCAGGAGCATTTAGCCAAATTTTTACATACAGCAAAAGACTATGCCCGCAAACAAGGCTTTAAAGGCACTTTCTTTATCGAGCCGAAACCATGTGAACCAACCAAGCATCAGTATGACTATGACGCGGCAACCGTATTAGGCTTCCTGCAGAAATATGATCTTTTGAACGACTTTAAACTGAACCTTGAGGTAAACCATGCTACACTGGCTGGGCATACATTCCAGCATGAGCTTCAGGTGGCTGTTGACGCAGGTTTATTAGGTTCGATAGATGCCAACCGTGGTGATTATCAAAACGGCTGGGATACCGACCAGTTTCCGAATGATATTAACGAACTAACCGAGGCAATGCTGATCATTCTTGAAGGCGGCGGCTTCCAGGGAGGTGGTATCAACTTCGACGCGAAGATCCGTCGTAACTCAACAGACCCGGCTGATCTGTTTTACGCGCATATCGGCGGCATGGACACTTTTGCACGTGCGCTTGTAACTGCAGATAACATCCTTCAAAAATCTGATTACAAAAAGATCAGAACTGACCGTTATGCATCTTTCGACAGCGGTGCCGGTGCTGATTTTGAAGCAGGTAAACTATCATTAGAAGATTTAAGGCAATATGCTGCCAATAACGGTGAGCCTGCAACCATAAGCGGCAAACAGGAATATCTTGAAAACCTGATCAACCGTTATATCTAATATTTTTCTTCAGCAGATGATTGATAAATCCTTGTCAGTCATCTGCTTTATACTGATCTGCCTCATACCTTCGTATCAATCAAATGCTGTAAATACTCACGGCTTCCAACCAACATATCTAACCTGAAATGAACAAGTATAAAATTTCTTTATTGCTGTTGCCCGTGCTTTTATTTTTAACATCGGTTTGTTTCGGCCAGACAACCAATGTGGCCGGTTTGCTCGAAAAATATAATGTAAGCTGGGATACGCCCGGGCCAACATCATCACAATCAATGCCTATTGGCAATGGTGATATCGGTTTGAACGTTTGGGTTGAACCTAATGGCGACCTGCTTTTTTACATTGCCAAAACCGATGCATGGGGTGTAGCTGACGTTAACGAGAAAAACAACTGGATACGCGAAGGCGGCGTATTGATGAAACTTGGGAAAGTGCGGGTATCGTTAAGTCCTTCTTCGTTGACCAAAGATGCGGCCTTTAAGCAAATATTAAAACTTCACACAGGTGAAATACTGGTAAAAGAAGGTGATACTGAGCTAAAAGTTTGGGTTGATGCCAATAACCCGGTAATCAGGGTTGAAACAAAAAGCCTTAAACCTGTTTCAGTAAAAGTTACGGTTGATAACTGGCGCTTGGGCAAGGGCGATACCTTACTTGCCAAACAAGCCAACAATATCACATGGTATCACCGCAATCGTAAAAGTGAGTTAACCCCTTTAAATAATATAATTTTTGGCGCTACCGTAAAAGGCAGCGGAATGGTAAATAGAAATGACACAACGCTGCAATCGGCTAAACCATTAACTCAGCAGGTTATATCAATTTATCCGCTTACAACAAAAACAGGTACGGCACAACAATTTTTATCCAAGCTTAACAGCCAAACTGTTGCTGACAAGCAACCTTTGTCCATCGCACAAACCGAGCATCAAAAATGGTGGAGTAATTTCTGGCAGCGCAGCTGGGTATTTATTGGCGGTAACGATGACGCTGAAAAAACCACGCAGGGCTATATTTTACAACGTTTTGTTACGGCTTGTGCGGGAAGAGGGGCTTACCCGATAAAGTTCAACGGGTCGATATTTGTGGTTGATAATCCGCAATATCAACCGAACAGAAATGAGCCTGCCCGGGCTATTGATGCTGACTACCGTGAATGGGGCGGACAGTACTGGTTCCAAAATACCCGTGCAATGTACTGGCCACGGCTATCGGCAGGTGATTTTGACGAGATGTTGCCGCTATTTAAAATGTATGCCAGCATCCTTCCCGGAAACAAAGAACTGGTTAGAAAATATTACAACCACGGCGGCGCCTACTTTGCCGAAACAGCGCCATTTTGGGGTGGGTTGCTTTACATGGGCCCCGAAGTGCCTGAAAACTGGACAGGGCATTATTTTACACCTATACTGGAATTAAGCATGATGATGCTTGATTATTACGAACATACCCAGGATAAAAAATTTGCCAGGGAAATATTGCTACCCGTTGCTTCGGCAGGCTTACAGTTTTTTGATGAGCATTTTAAACGTGATGAGCAGGGCAAGCTACTGCTTGATCCGGATAACTCAATTGAAATGTTCTGGAAGGCGCATAACCCTGCACCTGACATTGCAGGTTTAAGGGCTGTTACGTCCCGCATGATAAGCCTGACTGGAGATGTAGCCGACGAGGCATCAATTTCAAGATGGAAAAGGCTATACAGCGAGTTGCCACCTTTGCCTGTAGGTGTTAAGAATGATAAGCAAATATTGCTTCCTTACACCGGCCCGCAAACTGTAAAGGGGCATAACTTTGAAAATCCTGAGTTGTATGCCATTTATCCGTTCCGTATATACGGCTTAGGAAAATCTGACCTGCAACTTGCAAAAAATTCGTTTGACGTACGTCAGTTTAAAGACAAAGGCTGCTGGCACCAGGATCCGATTCAGGCTGCAATGATAGGCTATGCTGATGTGGCTAAGGACTATGTGACTTTTGCGCTAACACGGAAGCAACCCAACTTGAAATTTCCTGCTTTTTGGGCAACCGGGCATGATTATGCACCTGATGAAGACAATGGTGGTAATGGCGAGCATGGCTTACAGCAAATGCTGATGCAAACCGATGGCAAAAAGATCATGCTGTTACCTGCCTGGCCAAAAGGTTGGGATGCCGAATTTAAACTGAACGCGCCGTACAAAACTACAGTTCAGGGAAAAGTAAAAGACGGTAAGCTGATTGACTTGGTTGTAAGTCCGGCGTCACGCAAGGCAGATGTGATTGATATGTCGGTTCAGCAATAATTATTAATATAGCGTCAGTTTGTGCAGATATAATCTTTGCGCAAACTGAGGCAATTTAGTTTAAAAAGATCTCATCAACCAATAGTACAAACTGTGTTTTGGCCCTTAGCTTTAAAAATTGCACTTTTTGAGGTTTGAAGCCCACAAATGAATCTGTATAAACTGATACTCCCGGTACTTTTGGCACAGCAGGTTTAACCGTACCTAATAATTTCAAATTACCCTCATTTGGCCCGCACCAAACATCTATCTGCGCAGGCGGTAATAGTAAAAACAGCGGTAGCGAAACGTTTTGCACCATTACCGATGATAAGTTTACAGGCTTATCAAAGTGCATAAACACCTCCATATCCTTCTTTTCAAAACCTAACCAGCGATTGTTAAGGTTTACCAGATCGGCAAGTTCATTGTCAATCAAAGTTTGTGCACCGTTAGCGGCATACCGTTCAACGGGTTGGTTAGTAAGATAAATGGTATCGGGCGTATAAGCACTTTTATAAAATTTAAATTCAACTATGTCGCTGCTTATCCAGCCCTTTTTAAAAGCCTTAGCCCGTACAGTTGTATGTTTGTTCAGCAAGATATTCTTGTTAAATGCTGGCGACTTTAAGCTGTCGGGATCATTTCCATCCAATGTATATCGTATCTCAACACCACGAATAGGATGTTTCAGTTTTAACGCCGTTGTTTGTTTAAATATTTGTTGCGCATTATTAAGTTGTGGTGGATTTAGCTTCATTGCCTTGCCGTCATCCTTATAACCGCTTATAATTTGAATATTTTTGTTTGCATCCTGTAGTTTCTCAATATCTTTGGCAGCAATGCCGGTATTCCAAAGTGTAAGTGTTTTAAGTGCTTTAAATCCTTTTATTTGCTGAAGATTTTGTAATGTGACCTTAGACCCCGATAACGACAATGTCCGCAAATTTTTTAATCCGGCAATTTTGCTTAGCCCGCTGCCATTAACATCGGTGAAATTCAGGTTAAGTGCTGTAAGGTTTTCAAACGATGTGATGTATTTCAGATCATCATCTTTAACAGGCATCATGTTCAGGTCAAGTGATACAATTTGCTTTTTTATCTCGCCAAGTTCATCCAGTTGTTTGGCTTTATAATTAGCACGATTATACAGGTTAACCGCCAATGCAGGTGAGCCCTTGGCCAGTGGCGTTACCGTACGGTAATCATTGTTCAAATTCTTTATTGTTGCCTCTGATGCCGCCTCGAAAGCATAAGCCGGAGTTGCTGCAATTGCCGGCTTTATAAATAAAGAAGCAAGCTTACGCAAAGAATCATTTGCCGGAAGATCGACTACCTTGCGTTTAAAATCTGCACCGTTCTTCACCCATAGTTGCAATAAAAGCGCTTCTTCATCTGTTAACTGCGGTTTGCCTGTTGGGGGCATGTGTTTTTTATCTTCAGCAGGTAAATGTATGCGCTGAATCAGCAGGCTCAACTCTGGTTTGCCGGGGATAATAAGCTTGCCTGTTTTGCCGCCCTTTAGTATCGATGCTTCATCAGTAAGCATCAATTGGCCTTTTAGTTTTTCGGGATTGTGGCAACTGTTACATTTAGCTTCAAGAATTGGTTTTACAACATGCTCATAAACCTGCGCCTGCTCTAAAGATACTTGCGGCATAGTTTTTTGCGGAAGTATCGGACCTAATACAAAGCTCTCGCCATGCGTAAGCGTAGCGCCGAAATGCCCTGCAAGTACCAGGCATAGTATGGTAACCACCGCGCCACCTTTAGCCAGCGGTGCATTGTACCACGTAAAATTTCGGCACCAGTAAATAACCGAAGCAACCAAAACTATACTGACGCCTGTCCACTTATGCCACTGCAGTATACTGCCTTCGTAACCTTCTTCCTTAGAAAGGAACAACCCCATGATGACTGTAACTGCAGCTGAAATAAGGCCGATAAGCAGCAGGTTTGAAGTAAAACGTTGATAAAACAGCTCGGCCTGATATTTATCCTTAAACCGGAAGAACTCCAACACCATTGCTAATATCAGTATGGCGATAGGGAAGTGCAGTATCATTGGGTGCATACGGCCTACAGGAATAAGCCAATGCGGTATTACAATTTTACTTTCGAACAGTAAAAAGAATACAATCAGGATATTAAGGACAAATAATAAGTTCTCTGCAAAACCTTTAAGGTTGCTCTTCATAGTTTAACGGAAGGAGTGGAGGTTGCTAATTATACGCGGTTAAATTTATAAGGATAAACCTTGCCCGAAGCCCATTGTGATACATATAGGTTCTCGTCGTCATCAACGCATACATCATGCGGATGAATGAATATCTTTTCAGCCTGGGCCATTTCCTTTAAAACACCGTCTTTATAAACAGGCTCGGTTCCACCGATATTGGATACCACCTTGTTGTTTTTATCCAGAATAGTAACAAAACCGGTACCAACCTGCTTCAAATCGTGCGACATCAGTACGGCCGCATACAGATGCTTTCCTTTAATCACCGGGCGGCAAACACAGGCACCAGGCAGTTTGATCACTTCTAATAATTTACCATCCATACTGAAACGCTTGAAACTATTGCGTGTACGGTCGGTAATCAGCAGGGTAGGTGTACTCTTTCTCCTGTCGATAACAATACCATGCGCGTTATCAAAATGTTCATCGCCCCCGCCGCGCCCGCCGAAGTAGTTTTTTAGTTTGCCGTCACTGCCGTAATGCAGAATGTATTGTGAACCGTACCCATCGGCCACAAAAAAATCCCCGTTTGTTGTATCGAAAGCAACTTCGGTAGGCGTAAACTCTTCTTTAGTTTTGTAGATACCCGGTTCCATCGGCGCGCTGATGCTAAGCAATGTTTTGCCACTAATGGTAGTTTTATACACCTCGTGCTTTGCATAGTCGGTGATAAACAGCGATTCGGTGCCGTTTTCATCAGCCAGTGTTAAGCCGTGTGCTCCCGGGAAATCATGTCCCCACGATTCAAGTAGTTTACCCGACTTGTTGTAAATCAGTACATTATTTTTAGTTTCGTTGGTAGTAAGCAAAATACGTCCCTTACTGTCCTGCACCATTTCATGGCAGTCGTTAACCGGGTTTACATCGCGGTTTAACACGCCCCAATCCTTATCCATCGTGTACTGCATGCCATTGTGGCCATACACAGTGCCTTTCGGTCTGGCAAGCATATCTTTCATGATAAAAAAGCTTGCCGCGGTTACAGCAGTGTTCCGTATAAATGTTCTTCGTTCCATAATCAGGTATAATTGGTTTAAGCTATTAAGTCGCGCACTACTTTGCCCGAAACATCAGTAAGCCTGTAGCGGCGGCCAAGGTGTTTGTAAATAAGCTTTTCATGATCGAGGCCTAACTGGTTTAAAACAGTTGCCTGAAAATCATGTACATGCACAGGATTACTTACTATGTTATAACCGAAATCATCAGTTTCGCCGTAAACAATGCCCGGTTTTATACCACCGCCGGCCATCCATATACTGAAGCAGCGCGGGTGGTGGTCGCGACCGTAATTATCCTTTTCAAGTTTGCCCTGGCTATAGTTTGTCCTGCCGAATTCTCCACCCCAAATTACCAGAGTTTCATCAAGCAATCCGCGCTGTTTTAAATCGGTAACCAGCGCTGCCGACGCCTGGTCTGTATCCTTTGCCTGTGTTGCCATTTCTGGTGGTAAACGGCCATGCTGATCCCAGCCCTGATGGTAAAGTTGTACAAAGCGCACTCCATTTTCAGATAGTTTTCGTGCCAGCAAACAGTTTGCTGCATAGGTACCTGGTACTAAACAATCAGGGCCATACATCTTTACTATATCATCAGGCTCTTTTGAAAGGTCGGTCACTTCGGGCACCGCCGTTTGCATACGGTAGGCCATTTCGTATTGTTGTATTTTGGCGCTTATTTCAGGATCGCCAAATTCTTCATACGACATATGGTTTAACTTCGATACTTCATCAAGCATCTTGCGCCTGTCGTGACGGTTCAAGCCTGAAGGATCACTCAGATACAATACAGGGTCTTCACCTTTACTGAATTGTACCCCCTGATGTATCGAATCGAGAAAGCCATTAGTCCATAACTTAGAATACACGCCCTGGCCGTTACCCTTACCCTTTGAAAGCAGTACTGTAAAAGCCGGCAGATTTTTGTTTTCGCTGCCTAAACCATAGCTTACCCATGCACCCATACTCGGGCGATTACCCTGTTGGGCACCAGTTTGGAAAAAGGTAAGGGCAGGGTCGTGATTTATGGCCTCTGTGTACATCGAGCGAACTATGCACAGATCATCAACAATCTTAGCCGTATAAGGAAATAAGTCGCTTATCCAGGCACGAGATTCGCCGTATTGTTTAAAGTCGTAATAACTGCCAACCAGCGGAAATGACGACTGCCCCGCTGTCATACCGGTGAGCTTTTGCCCTTGCCTTACCGAAGCAGGCAGTTCCTGTCCCCACATATCCCGAAGCTTTGGCTTGTAGTCAAATGATTCCAGTTGCGATGGCGCACCATTTTGAAAGAGATAAATCACCCGTTTCGCTTTCGGTGCAAACATGGGTAGGCCGGGAATAAAATCGGCAACGTCGTCCGACTGGCTGCCTTTAAAAATATCGGGAATAAGCAGCGAGCCTAAAGCAATACTGCCAATGCCTAAACTCAGGCTTGATAAGAAACGCCGCCTGTTGTAGGTGAGGCCATGCTCAATGATTTCCTTTTCCATATCAGGTTTTAGTTATGGTTTCTTCCAGATTATATATCACGTTAACTGCCTGCATCATCGCCGCAAGTTGTGCTATATTTAGTTTTTCCGGCACAGGGTATTCGCCAACCGAAAGCAACTCTTTGCATTTAGCTTCATTACGCTTTAAAGCCTGTAATTGGGCAGCATAATAATCTGTAAGTACTTTTAACTCCTTATCGTTTGGCGTACGGCATACCACCATCCTGAAGGCTTTCACAAGTTTATCACGGGTTTGCGTTTTCTCTTG
The DNA here is from genome assembly GCF_004005815.1 of Mucilaginibacter limnophilus. Classification (GTDB taxonomy): domain Bacteria; phylum Bacteroidota; class Bacteroidia; order Sphingobacteriales; family Sphingobacteriaceae; genus Mucilaginibacter; species Mucilaginibacter limnophilus. The sequence continues at coordinate 58,685 of NZ_SACK01000003.1, forward strand.
CAATACCTTAGCTGCCAATACACGCGAAGCCTCAAGTACAGCCGGATCATTCATCATGATTAATGCCTGAAGAGGAGTATTGGTGGTTGAGCGTTTCACTTCACACTGATCGCGGTTACTGGCATCAAAAATACCCATGCCGGGTGGTGGCACTGTACGTTTTATCAGCGTGTACATGCCTCTTCGATATAGTTTCGGTCCATGGTCCTGCACGTAATCAGTAAGTAATCCACGCCCGGAAGTTGCGGCTTCCCACAAGCCCGGCGGCTGGTATGGTTTTACGCTTGGCCCGCCAATAGTTTTTACCAGTAAGCCGCTGCTGGCCAGCACCATGTCCCTAACAAATTCAGCCTGTATGCGGAAACGTGGCCCGCGAGCCAGATAGACGTTATCAGGGTCTTTTGCCAGTTTTTCTTTAGTAACTACAGCCGATTGTCTGTAAGTCGCCGAAGTCACAATTTGCTTAACCAACCGCTTTATATTCCAGCCATGTTCACGAAAATCAACAGCCAGCCAGTCGAGCAATTGCGGATTACTTGGCAATTCACCCTGCATGCCAAAATCACCGGATGTTTTTACGATGCCTTTGCCGAAAATCTCCTGCCAAAGCTGGTTTACAAATACACGCGCTGTTAACGGATTATTCTTGTCAAACAGCCACATGCTTAAGCCCAGCCTGTTTTTAGGAAGCTTTTTATTAAAAGGCATTATAGACGCAGGCGTACCTGCGGTGACCTGCTCGCCATGCTGATCATAAACGCCGCGGTTAAGTACGTAGGTTTTTCGTACCGAATCAGGGTTATCGCCCATCACAGAAACAATGAGTTTTGAAGTATCAGGCTTGTTGATGAAGGTAAGCACATTTTTCACCTCTTCGTTGCTTATCTGCATCAAGGGCTTTTTAGCGAACGTTTCAGGACCGCCTACTACCGACTCCATACCCACTTCTTTTACATTATTAAAGAAAGAGAAAAGGCTGTAATATTCTTTCTGTGAAAACGGATCGTACTTGTGATCGTGGCAATGTGCGCATTCTATAGTAACGCCAAGCAGCGCCTTGCCAAAAGTATTGGTGCGGTCGGTTACGTATTCTACACGGTATTCTTCATCAATTACCCCGCCTTCTTCAGTTATTTTATGGTTACGATTGAACCCTGTTGCAAGCAACTGTTCGCGCGTGGCGTTTGGCATCAAATCGCCTGCCAGTTGCCAGGTAATAAATTTATCGTACGACAGGTTAGTATTAAAAGCATGAATTACCCAATCGCGCCATGGCCATTGTGTGCGGTAGTTGTCATCCTGGTAACCGTGCGAATCAGCATAACGCGCAACGTCCAGCCAATGGAGAGACATCTTTTCGCCATAAGCCTTACTGCCAAGCAGTTTATCTACAACCTTTTCATAAGCGTTAGCGCTGTTATCTGTCAAAAAGCTGTTTTGTAGTTCTAAAGAGGGTGGAAGGCCTGTTAAATCAAGGGATACTCTTTTTAAAAGCCTTTCCTTATCAGCCTCCGGGTTCGGTTCAAGTCCTTTTTTCTCCTGCAAGTTGAGTACAAAGTAATCGATCTCGTTACGTGGCCACTCTGTGTTATCTATTTCCGGCAACTTTGCTTTTTTAGGCGGAGTAAAAGCCCAGTGCTTTTCGTATTTCGCCCCTTGCTTTATCCATTTTTCTATTACAGCGATTTCATGGTCAGAAAGCCTTTTCAGGTTTGATGCCGGAGGAGGCATCAGTTGGGTAGAATCGTTGGTGCTGATGCGCAAATAAACTTCAGATAATTTAGGATCACCCGGTACCAAGGCATGTGCTTGTGGGTTATCTTTTAGTGCTTTATAAGCTTCTTCGGCAATATCAAGCCGAAGACCGGCCTCCCGTTTGTTAGCGTCGGGGCCATGGCATGCAAAACACCTGTCCGACAGAATTGGCCGAACGTCAAAGTTATAGCTCACCTCATCAGGTATCTCAGCTTCACCGTTTTTATCGCCTTCTAACCAACTGCACGAATAAATAAGTGCAGCAATAGCTATGAATAAGCCTATAATATAATACAGCCGCTTTTGCATAGATTCACAATTAATTCGGAAAAAACGTAAACTAATTGGTTGTAATTTGTAACTGGTTGAAGCAACACACTTTGTATTGCTGTATGAACAAATTAACAAATTTTTCTGTTATGCAAGAAATTATTTAGCGACAATTGTATATACAAGTTAATATAACCCAGTATCGGGCTAAGGTAGGCTATATACAATGTAAGTTTGTTGTTACCTGTCTAATTCACCCAGCACAAAATCAATAGAGCCGATGATCGCAATTAAGTCGGCTATCATGATGCCTTTAGAAATTTCAGATACAACAGATAGGTTATTAAAGCTTGGCCCGCGTGCTTTGCAACGAAAAGGTACTTCCGATTTGCCATCGGTAATAAAGTAGAAACCCAGTTCACCTTTCGAGCCTTCGCCCCGCATATAGTAGTCCTGCGCTTTTGGGGTAAGCTTGCGCGGCATTTTAGCACGAGGATCGAAATCAGGAGTGCGCTTTAATTCTTTCTGTAAACGATCAAGGCATTGCTCAATTATTTTAAGCGATTCGCCTATTTCATCAACGCGTACTTTGTGGCGGTCCCAGCAATCACCAACCGTTCCTACAGCTCCGGTTCCGCATGGAATATCAAAGTCAAGTTCAGGATAAACAGAATAACCATCAATACGGCGCAGATCCCATTTAATACCCGAACCACGAAGCATCGGGCCCGAGCAGCCATAATTTATGGCTACATCCAGCGGAAGTACGCCAACATTAGCTGTACGCGATATAAATATCTGGTTTGATGTTAACAGCTCATTAAGTTCCGTCATCTTCGGTTTAAAATACTCCACAAACTCACGGCAGCGCTCTTCAAAACCTACCGGCAGATCGTAAAATAAACCACCTATCCAGATGTAATTATATAGCATCCGTGAGCCTGATGCCCATTCCAGCATACCCATGATATGTTCCCTGTCGCGGAAGCACCACAGGAAAGGAGTGAAGGCGCCTATATCAATACCATAAGTACCAATAGATATCAAGTGTGATGCGATACGGTTTAGTTCACAAACCAGCACACGAATATATTCAACACGCTTGGGGATTTCCTTATCAATACCCATCATCCGCTCAACACCCATTACCCATACATGGCTATTGTTCATCGACGACAGGTAATCCATCCTGTCGGTAAAAGGAATGGTTTGCTGATAGGTAAGCGACTCAGCATGTTTTTCAAAACAGCGGTGCAAATACCCGGCATGCGGAATAACCTCTTTTATTATTTCGCCGTCGGTTATCAACTCCAAACGCAACACACCATGGGTAGAAGGATGCTGCGGCCCCATGTTCAGCACCATATCCTCGGTAGCCGCATGAGCAATCTTTTGGTTATAGCGATGTAGCGCTTCTTCGTATTTTGTATTTTGAACAGTCACTTTTACTTTGATATGCTATCTAACCGTCATTATAAGGAACGATGCAATCTTTACATATGCAATTCCGAATACATAGTTCAGAGATTGCTTTGCTCCTCGCAATGACGCGTGGTTAATCAACCTTTATTCCCTTATAATATTCAGCCGCTTTATAATCTTTCCTTAAGGGATAACCTTCCCAGTCGTCCGGTAGCAAAATACGTCTTAGGTCAGGGTGACCGGTGAAGAAAATGCCTACCAGGTCATACGCTTCACGTTCGTGCCAGTCGGCAGTGCGGTAAACTGATGATACGCTTGGAAACTCGGGTAACTCTTCAGTCGAGCGGTCATGAGCAACGCTTACCTTTAATGTTAGCTGAAGCCGGTAAGGCATTGACGTAAAATGATATACTACACCAAACCTACCTGCATCCAAACCATAATCTACACCGCTTAAACAATTTAAAAAGTCAAAATAGGTTTGCGGATTATCGCGCAGTTCACGGCAAACATCAACAATGCGTTCGGGTAAGATATGTAACGCGGGCTGAAGTCCGTTAAGTTCTTCGCCAACTATTACTTCTTCACCAAACTTGTTGATGAGCAGCTGTTTTATATCGGTAAATGTCATGGCGCTAAGCGTACTTTTTTCCAGTTCTTTTTATCAACCTTTTTATAAACTATTCGGTCGTGCAGGCGGCTTGGACGTCCCTGCCAAAATTCAACCACCTGCGGCTTCAATATATAACCGCCCCAATGCGATGGCTTAGGCACTTCCTTGCCTTCGTACTCAGCTTCCAGTTGGGCCCATTTACTTTCAAGGGCTTCACGTCCGGCAATTTCCTGACTTTGCGGTGATGCTACAGCACCTACCTGGCTGCCTTTGGGTCGTGAATGAAAATATTTTTCAGATACTTCTTTGCTCACCTTTTCAATGGTACCTTCAATACGCACTTGTCTTTCCAATTCGCCCCAAAAAAACACCAGCGCGCCTAATGGATTTTTACCCAATTCACGTCCCTTACGGCTTAAGTAATTAGTAAAAAATGTAAAGCCATCATTATCAAAACCTTTTAATAGAACAATACGTGCTGAAGGGCGACCGTCATGCGTGGCCGTGGCAAGCGTCATGGCGTTCGGTTCATGTATGCGTGCTTCGAGCGCCTCATGAAACCATAGTTCAAATTGTTTAACCGGATTATCCTGCGTAGTATTTTCAGCCAAACTGGCCGAACTGTACTCCTGCCGAAGGTTTTGTAATTGCTCTTTATCCATTACTGCAAACTTACAAATTAATTAATCCGTAAATATTAGTATTGTAATTTAGACGTCAGAACATATTTTTATAAGGTTTGTTAAATATTAAAAAACGATAAACATATGCTTAACTCTATATCGGCAGCCGCAGGGCGTTTATTAATTTCGGAGCCATTTATGATGGACCCGAATTTCAAGCGTTCAGTGATATTACTTACTGAATATTCTGTCGATGGAGCGATGGGATTTGTACTTAACCATCAAAGCGATTACCTTCTTGGTGATATCTTACCTGATGTATCATATTCAGAACTTCCTGTATATGAGGGCGGGCCGGTTGCAAAAAACACGCTGCATTTTATACACCGTTGTCCTGAAAAGATATCAGGCGGTATTGAAATATGGGATAACGTTTACTGGGGCGGCGACTTTGAAGAAGTCAAAGAACTGATAAATAACTACCAGTTGAACGACAACGAAATTAAATTCTTTACCGGTTACTCAGGCTGGACGCAAGGGCAGCTTGATGACGAACTGGTTGAAGATACCTGGATTGTAGCCAACAGCTTTCAGGCCGATATGCTGTTTAATAACGACCAAAACCTATGGCGTGAAGTGGTAAAAAGCCTGGGAAACCGCTATGCGCACATTGCTAATTTCCCGGAAAATCCGTCGCTTAATTAATCTTTTTAGCGATGTTCTTGTTATAGGTCTTCAATGCCTTTAAATACTCTTTGTATTTGAATTTTTCCATAGCCTTAGGCTCTGGAGCAATCATCTTTATCAAATTTTCTGGTTTAAAAGGTAGAATTGGCCCGGCATCTTTCTGGATACCTACAATTGAATATTCACTAAAACGGGATGCATTCGGAGGTAAAAAAGAATAAGCTTTGATAGGACCTTCTATAACTTTAAATAACCAACAACTGTCTGTTGCACTTCCGGTCACTATTTCGTGGCTTGGTGTTTCTCTTGAGATGCTGAGGGTTTGATCGGCATAAATTTTGATTTCTCTATTAGGGTCAGATTTTTTGAAGTCCTTGTTTATAATCAAAACATAATTTTTATGCAAGGTAGTGTCTGTATAGATTTTTGATTTTACCTCTTTTGTAGTGCTATCTTTCAGCATAACAATGTATTCGTACTTCAAATTGAAATCAGATTCATAAACTCCGTAATTGTACATCTGTCCCATGCGCATCTGCCGATCCATCATTTGGTTTGAAAAGTGCTGGTTACCAAATTGCCCAAAGGCCAAAGATGCAAAACTGGTGCAAATAACCACAATGGACAAAAACTTTGAGAAGCGTTTCATATTGAGATAAGATTTAGACGGCTCTAATTTACAAATATCCTCAAAACTTACTCAATACTTTTACCTTTCATGGCATGACTTATCGCCTGATCCATCAGCCTTTCAGCGAAAGGGCGGGTAAGTTCATTCAACTCGTCTATCTTTTTGTGAATTAAATCCTTATCATCTGTAGCTAAAGCAGCTTTAAGGGCTTCTACATACTGGTGGGTAGCAGCGGTTTCTTCTTGTGTTACCGATGATCCATGCTTTTGCAAAAAGCGCTCAACAGTATAAATCATTTGTTCGCCTTCGGTGCGTGCTTCAATCACCATACGCTGGCTAACGTCGTCTTTCGCGTGAGTAATGCTATCCATCAGCATTTGCTCAACCTGGTCGTCGGTAATGCCATAAGTTGGTTTCACTTCAATTTCCTGTTTTACGCCCGAACGCAGTTCAATAGCCTGAACCTTTAAAATACCATCGGCATTCAGCAGAAAGTTGATATCTATTTTTGGAAAACCCGCAGGCATTGCCGGAATACCTTTAAGATTAAATTCGGCCAGCTTGCGGTTCTCCTTAACCAGGTCACGTTCACCCTGATAAACAGCGATTTTCATGTTCACCTGCCCGTCAACTGAGGTGGTGTATTGCCGGCCTGCCTTAGTAGGCACCTTAGCATTACGCGGAATGATCACATCCATTAATCCGCCCATCGTTTCGATTCCAAGCGACAGCGGCGTAACGTCAAGCAACAAAATATCCTTACGATTGCCTGCCATAATATCGGCCTGTATGGCAGCGCCTAAAGCAACAACTTCATCAGGGTTTACTTCATCATGCACTTTACGGCCAAAAAATTCAAATACCATCTTTTTAACCAGCGCCGTACGTGTCGATCCCCCAACCATAACCACCTCGTCAATCTGATCCACGGTTAGTTTAGCATCTCGTAAGGCGTTTTGGCAGCAAGTAATGGTTTGCTGTACTTTAGGCAGTATCAATTCATTGAAAGTGTTACGATCAAGAGTGCACCATATGTCGCCAATCTTGTCGTTAACCAAACTTTGATGGGCAAATGCTTTTTTAGCTTCTTCGGCTTTCAAACGTAATTGCTGTGAAAGTTCACGGTTATTAGCCAGTTCAGCTTTATCAAGATTATTCTTTTCAATCCAGTAGTCAACAATCAGGCGGTCAAAGTCATCACCACCTAAAAAGGTATCACCATTGGTGGCCAGCACTTCAAAAATGCCGTTTTGTATTTGCAGTATCGAAACATCGAAAGTACCGCCCCCCAAATCATACACCGCAATGGTCTTTGTTTCTTCAGGATTTAAACCTATGCCGTAGGCAAGGCTTGCGGCGGTTGGTTCGTTTACAATGCGCAATACATCAAGCCCGGCAAGTTTGCCTGCGTCGCGCGTTGCCTGCCTTTGCGAATCATTAAAATATGCCGGAACAGTGATTACCGCCCGATTAACAGGAGTTTTAAGGGCGTGTTCGGCACGCTCTTTCAGTTCTTTCAATATAAGAGCCGAAAGATCTATAGGTGTATAAAACTTATCGCCTACGTTAATTTTTACAAGGCTTTCCGTGTTATCGTCAATCACCTTGTATGAAAAAAAATCTTTATAATTTTCAATATCATGGTACGAGCGACCAAGCAAACGCTTTACAGAAAAAATAGTATTCTGCGGATCGGTGATCAGGTAATTCTTAGCGTCGTTACCTACTGTAACTTCGCCTGTTTGGCCAAAGTGCACAACCGAAGGCACCAACACACCTTTGCCTGCATCGTTGATCACCTGCGGATTTTTGTCGGGATTGATAAAAGCTACCAATGAATTGGTAGTACCTAGGTCGATACCAACTATGATCTCTTCTTTTTGCAGCGAACCTGTTGCCAGGTTAATAGAAACTTTAGCCATGCGGCAAAGTTAAGTTTATTTAATAATTGCATTAATCGATTTTGGATTTATGACGAAGAGTTAAGAATTAATGCACCTGTTGCACATTTTATTAATATTTTGCGGTGCTTATACATCCAATGCCAAAGCTTAAATTCATTGTTAAAACATTCTTATTGAAACTGCCACTGCAGCTGCTGTTTTTTTCTTCTGTTAGTGCTCAGCAGTTTGGGGGTAATCCACCATCAGTTAAATGGGGACAGGTAGTAACTCCTTCGGCTCGGGTTATTTTTCCGATGGGCATGGACAGCCTTGCCAGGCATATCGCGTCAGTAATTGATCAGGCCGACAGTAAGGTAGTACCAACTATAGGCAAGCGCCAAAAACAAGTAAGCATTGTGCTTCAAAATCAAACTACCGAGGCCAACGGTTATGTTGGGTTGGCGCCATTTCGCAGCGAATTCTATCTCACACCTCAACAAAACAGCTTTGAACTTGGCAGCGCACCATGGGCTGAACTGTTAAGCATACATGAGTACCGCCATGTGCAGCAATATAATAACATGAATGTGGGCTTGTCGCATATACTGCGTATTGTTTTTGGGGAGGGAGGTCAGACTATTGGTAACGCGTTAAGCGTACCCGACTGGTTTTTTGAGGGCGACGCCGTTTATAACGAAACTTTGCTGAGCAAACAGGGCAGGGGGAGGCTTCCTTATTTTTTTAAAGACTACCGTGCACTTTGGGCTGCAGGTAAGAACTATAGCTGGATGAAGCTGCGTAACGGCTCGTATGTTGATTATGTGCCTAACCATTATCCGCTTGGGTATATGCTTGTGGCTTACGGTCGTGAAAAATACGGCGCCAATATATGGCGGGATATAGTGCACAGCGCAGCATCATTTAACGGTTTATTTTATCCGTTGCAAAAAGCTGTAAAAAAACATACCGGTGAAGATTACAGCACTTTCAGAGCAAATGCTTTTTATCACTTTAAAGATCAGTTTGATGATGCTGCACCAGCGGGTATAAATCTCAAAAGTCATTTTATTGCGAACCAAGAATTTCCTGTTTGGGCAGATGACACAACGCTGATCTATTTAAGAACTGAATGGAAGCATTTGCCGGTTTTTGTAAAGCGTACCGGGAGCTTAGAAAAAAAGATCAGCGTTCGCGGAGTAACCACCGATAATTATCTGGATTACAATAATGGAAAAATCGTTTATACATCCTATCGCCCGGATTTACGCTGGAGTATAAGAAATTACAGCGAGATCAGGATAGTTAATGTTAAGACAGGTGAAGACAAAGCGTTGACCAACAGAAGCAAGTATTTTTCGCCATCATTCAGTAGCGACGGCAAGCAAATTGTTGCCGTTGATGTAAGTTCATCCGTGAGAAGCGCCCTGCATATTTTGGATGCAGAAAAAGGCTGCCTGTTGACAGCAGTTAACAACCAGGCCAACCTGTTTTATACATATCCAAAGTTTTATGCTGATGGTAGTGTGATTACCGCTGTAAGGGATAGCTTAGGCAAAATGAGCATCGCTTTGGTTAATGCCACATCAGGAAAGCATACTTACTTGCTGCCCTTTAACGAGAACCCTATCGGCTTTCTTTCTCTGAAAGGTGATACTGTTTACTTTACAGCAACAAGCAAAAAAAACGATGCTTTATATGCACTTAACATAAGCGATAAAAAGCTTTACAAACTTGAAGGTGATTTATTAAAAAACAGTATTGGAAATTATCAACCTACTGTATCTGCAAATAAGATAGCTTTCACCGGCTTTACCGCTTATGGTTATCAAATCAGCCAAGTAAATAAAAGCGAAATAAGTTGGAATGAGGTGTCCGGATTTGGTGAACTGTCGAACTTTAATATTGCATCGCTTAATAAAAATAAAGCTTCAGGGCTACTAGCAACTGTGAAGGATAGCAGCTATAAAACCCAGTCTTACAGCAAGTGGCATAACCTGTTTAATTTTCACAGCTTGATACCCGAGATTAGCGATCCTGATTATAAATTTTCGCTTGTGGGGGAGAACGTGCTGAATACTTTCCAGTCTGAATTATTTTTTAATTATAATCGTAATGAAGGGTATAAGCAAGTTGGGTTTGAAGCTACCTATGGTGCCTTGTTCCCTTACATTTCGGCAGGCGCTGATTATGTGTATGAGCGCCGCCGGTTTTACCAGGGAGGCCAGTTGTATTGGAATGAAATGAATTTTCACGGCGGCCTACAGGTTCCGCTTAACTTTAGCAGGGGCAGGCAGCTTACAGGATTAAACATTGGTACCGATATATATTTTAGCCGAACTGATTACCCGGCCGGATTTAATGCATTCAACCGCAGTTTCACTTATCTGAATAGTTATTTTACTTTTTCAACACGGATACAGCAGGCTCGTCAGCATATTTATCCGCATTTCGGGCAAAGCTTCACCTTTATAAACAAGCATGCGCTTAATGCTACCGGTAACCAGTTTATGGCCGCTGGTACTTTTTACTTTCCGGGATTAAGCGCAAACCATAACCTCATCATTACGGCCTCACACCAACAACATGGCAGTAATGATGATGTGGCTTTTTCAAACAACTTTGCTTTTTCAAGGGGTTATACCGCCGAAAACCTTTATCGCATGAACAAAGTTGGCGCTAACTATCATTTCCCTATTGCATACCCTGATGCAGGAGTGGCTAACACTATTTACCTTTTGCGAATCAGGGGAAACCTGTTTTATGAATATACCCACGGCACTGATTTTTTCCGTGGCAATAAGTTTAAGGCCGATTTCAGAAGCGTAGGGGCAACGTTGTTTTTTGATACAAAGTTCTTTAATCAGCAGTCGCTGACTTTTGGCGTCAGGTACAGCCGTTTGCTTGATGATAACATCTTCGGGCAAGGCGGACGTAACCAGATAGAAATTGTACTGCCTGTCAGTTATTTTTAAAAAAAAGCCACCCGCAGTATTTTGCCGTGGATGGCCTTGTATAATTGAAAAAATCTAAAATTTCAGTTTTTTAAGCAGGCCCTTAAATTTAAGATAGCCTATCAGTTTACGTACCCTGCGTTCGTTACGACTGCCTGCATCAAGCGCATCGTAAGCTAAGCCAGCCGCAGCAGCATACACCGCATGATGCATTACATCTATAGCGATAGCTTTTGGTTCTTCCTCATTAATTGGTTTTGCAGCATCATGTTTTGGCAGCATCACCAACGCAGTACCCCAAACTGCGGCAAAGTGAACCGCAGCTGCCGGAAAACCGCGCAAACCTGTGAGTGCAATCAGTCCGCGCGCTATGCCCCATGAGGTACCATAAATCCAATGTATTTCCTGCGATACTTTTTGTTTTCCTTCTTCTGATACCGGTGTAACATCAACAGTATCCTCAACAACCTTAACAGGAGCGTCGCTCGGCTCACGTTTGGTTATTTTCATTTCAATTATTTGCGATAACGTAATTGCCGCAGTTCCTGCAAGCCCCGCCAGCAGACCTTTGCCAATGGCGCTGCCAAGTTCGCCTAATATGTTATTTTGATGGATCTTCATGTACTTATTGTTTTTCAGATGTATTTGATTAACAACAGAGTTTAATTATTGCTTTAAAAATTTTCATTAAAAAAGCACATGAAGTCACTTGATAAATGTCATGCAGACGTCATAGCTATTGTTTAAACAATATAAGTTGCACCATTTATTTAAATTTGCCGTTGATAAGGTGTATCAATAGTAATAGAGTACTGTTGATCTAAAGATACTTCTTTTGGTTAGAGGTGATTGTTTTAGAGTGATTGGTTCAGGCCGGGAGTAATTCCGGCCTGATTTTTTTTATATAAATGCGGTTGTTTTAATATCTATGTCGCCGCAAAGTATTTTATGAATAGGACACAGGTTGGCTATCTCAACCAAACGTTCTAATTGCTCCTGTATCAGTTCGCCTTTAAACGTTATCTTCCTTTCTATAAGGGTACCAAGGTCGGTTTTGAAAAGTTCCAGGTCGACGATTATTTCATCAACCACCCACATTTTACGGTCGATATACATGCGTAGCGTTATGCCGGTGCAACTACCCAAACTGGCCAGAAGCAAACCGAACGGATCCATACCGGTATCTTCTCCGCCTTTATCATGCGGCTCATCTACAATAACTGTATGGTTGCGGCTGTGTACAAGGGTTTGATATTTCGCCCTTGACGTTGTTGAAGTAGCGGTTAGTACAGGTTCCTTTTTAGCGATCATTTAACAGGAAGGCTGGCTGTTTAATTGATATTCATGGATTGTAACTCCCAGTTACTTTTGTATGAAGCAGGGCCGCCTTTATATTTCATAATTACAGTAAAGTCGATCCTTTGTTTTTCGTCATCGCCGGTTTCGGTTTCTGCGTATGATTTAATTACATAAACCGAATCAGATTGCTTTCCAAACTGAAAGCCCTGATCTGAAAATTCAACATCCGAACCACGAAGCGCAGGCCTTACAAATTGCTGTGCCATATCATAGGCATCGCTTTTACTTGGCATTCCGCTGAAAAAACTATCCCCAACAGCGCCCGACATGGCAAAACGAATGATAATAAGCGCGAATATTATTAAAAACGCAAAAATGATCCAACCGGTGCGCTTGGCTCTTTTTTTAGTTTCTACATTTCTCATTGTTTAACTATCGGTTAGAATAGGCGGTTAAAGGTAAAATAATTTTTAGTAAAAATCATAACACCTTCTGGCACCGTTAAACCGCACATTACCTTCGCCCGAGCCCGGGGTTTCATACACAATGCTGCCTTCAGTAGTACCGCTGGTATTGCCATAATTAAGCCTTTGGGCAGGCACGTCATGACTTACGCCAAGCCTTAATTTTTCGCCGCCCTCACGGTTTATGAACAGGTCGAATATAAACGAGATAACAATGGCGTTAGGCCCGTCGGCACCGCCACGATACCATAATCCGGCATTCACACTGCGCCTTTTATACTGCAAACCAGCGTTATATGAATAAGCTTTACCCTGATTATAAACCACTACCGATGGTATAACGTATGATTTTTCGTACTCATAAAGGTTATCGTTCCAGTCGAGGTCAAGCCTATAGCTAAGGTGTGCAGTGGTACGCACAGGCACTTTATAAGGTGTTCCGGTAAATGACTCGTTTGGCCGGTTCAAATGCTGCATTGAGGCGCCGATCATAAAATCCTTCACTACCAGGTTTATCCCGACACCCGAATCAAAATAAAACTTGTTGTTGTAAGGAAACGGATCGGCAGAGGTTTGCTGCCTGGGAATAACCCCGATTGACGGATCGATCTGATCGCCAAACAACAGTTTGCTGAAATCAATACTACGGTTAGTGGCCCCGGCCTGTAACCCGAAAGACAAAACGTAATCCTGCGAACCAACGCTGTACGAATAAACACCTGAAATGCTGTTCTTTTTAAGATAAGCGGTACCCTCACTACTACGGGTGAACAACAAACCAAAACCGCCGCCAAAACGTGGTACGTTATAATCTATTGAAGCAGAAAGATAATCAAGGTTACCAGGCAACGAGGTATATTGGTTGCGATAAATGAGGCTCATGCGCAGGTTACCTTCAAATTGTCCATTAAGTGCAGGGTTTAGGTACACCGGCGAATTAAAGAACTGCGAGTACTGGTGATCCTGACTGAAAACAGCCGAGAAAGAAAATACTAAAAGAAACAATATACCTGCCTTAAGCTTCATTATCTGAGTATCTATCTTATTAAATTAATTGTACCACTGCGTTTCGGCGCTGAATTATTGTATGACATACCTTTCCATTCGGTACCGTTAATAAATGTTGCCGAAACCTGCCATACATAGGCACCCTGAGGGGCGGGAGAACCTTTGTAATTTCCGTCCCAACCTTCAATAGGTTCGCCGTCGCTGCCGAGTTTATTTGTTTCCCAAACAAGTTGGCCCCACTTGTTGAATATTTGCATATGCCAGCTTTTTATGCCACTACCCTTAGCCATAAATGTTTGTATAGAGGCGTTGCTGCTGCTTGGTATAAATGCGTTTGGTACAAACAAGGTGCCCGGTGTGCCCGATATGGTTACAGTAACTGTTTTAGTTGTTGGGCAGGTAAGTGTTCCGTCGGGTAGTCGTCCGCCATATACGGTTAACGTAACCTGATGTGAGCCTATGTCTGTTAATGGATATGTGTATTCAGGATTTTGTATAGTAGAATGCGGCGCGCCATTCCCAAAATCCCAATCCCATGCCACGGGGTTACCCTGGCTATTATCCCTGAAAGAAAAATGGTAATTAGGTATCGATATTTCTGTACCTGGAAGTACACTGAAATCAGCGATTACCTCAGGCCTTACCAAAACAGGTTGTACCGGTATATTAGAACTGCAAACGCCATTAGATACCGTTAATGTAACGTTATATGGACCAGGGCTTGTAAATATATGATCTGGATTTTGCCTTAGGTCAGGCGCTGAGCCATCGTCAAAATTCCAGCTGTAATTATAATTAGCAACGTTAATACCATTTGCGTTAAACTGGTACTTAGAGTTATCACAGTCAATTGTTTGATAAGAAGCAGTGACGCCATCAGGGCTTTGCAAAATAGTTATTTGATCAGGCGCTGATTCACTTTGCGGTAGGCAACCAGTTGTACTTGCAGTTACAGTAATGCGGTATGTACCTTCTTGTGTAAAACCGGAAAAATTGTATTGGCCTTTAGGTACATTATTAACTACCATATAAGGAGTAGGATCCGAATCTTTATAAATTTTGTAGGTAAATGAATCGCCTGTTGATTGGTTGTTAAAAATCAGTGGTTCGCCGGTACACGCTGTTTTCGGCGATGTTTTTAAGATTTGAACAGACTGAATCAAAGTACTTGGTGAAATGGTAAAACCCTGATCAGCATCCGGAGGAGTAGAAGCTGAAGTACCGCATTTATCAACCACCTCTAAACGAACATATACAATTTTTGATGTACCATCAGTGTTCGGCTGAACTATAAATGGCCCTCCGGTTGTGGTTTGATCAATCACTTGTTTGTTGGCATCAAGCAATAAAAATCTTGTTGTCTGATTATTTCCCGGCGATAGATTTTGCAAACTGATGGTTACGGTACCACAGCTACCGTTAGCTGTTGCTTTAAAAATTGGAAGCGGTGTTGCAGGGCTTACAAAAACCGATTTGGTTACCTCCGGGAAATTGTCGCAAGTGCTAACAAGTTTAAGTTTAATTATATGCTCTTCTTCTTTACCAACATTTGATGGTTGATATTCATGTGGCGGAGGATTTTGTCCGGTAAAAGTTGTGCCATCTCCAAAATCCCATTCATAAGTTCCGTTTTCAGCTGGTGATAAGTTAGTAATGGTAACAGTTACTGGCCCGCATCCCTGACTCGGGGTTACATTGAAATCAATTAGCGGGTTTGATGGTAATACTGTCACTACCAGCCGCGCTTCGTCACCGGTACAACCTGCATTTGTTGGTGTAATAATGTATGTAACTTTTATGGCTGCGCCGTTGGGATTTGTATTTTGAATAGTACCATTTATAATTGCCCCGGTGCCGTTCATATTATTGATTACAGCATACGATGAGGTTTGGCTTGGATCGGTATCAACTTTCCATTCAAAAGTGCTGTTTGGTAAAGCAGCTGTAATATTGTAAGTAAATGCCTTATTACTACATACAGTTTGAGTTAGCGTACTGGTTATTGGATTTGGCTTATTAAGTTGAATAGTTATGGTTTCAATTACCTCGTTACATGGAGCAGGTAAACCAGTAGTAACAATAAATTTGACTACTGCACTACCGGCATTAGATTCTGCCTGAGTAGGGGTATAACTGGTTGTAAGCTGATCGGTATTACTAAAAGTGCCGCCGCCGGGAGTTTCCCATCTAAATGTCTGGTAGGTTCCATTTATCTGATCAACAGTTAACGGCACTACCTGCCCCGGACAAAAAATTTGTGTAGGTGGAGTATATACAACCTCGGGAGCGTCTTGTATAGTAATTGTATGTGTGTCGGTCACATTTCCCGACGGATCACAATTGTTACGGTGCGTTACTTTAACTGTAAATACACCGGTGCCGCTTAGTTCGATACGAGGGTATTTTGTACTCGGAGGATCAATAAAATTAACACTTCCTCCGGTAGGTGGCGTAACTTCCCAAAAATAGGTATTTGCATCAGCGGTGGTTGTTCCCTCCAAACGTACGTAGAATTGACTTGTCTGGTCGCTTGTATAAGCTATTTGCCTGCTTCCGGTGCCACCACATAGTGAAACATCAGCAGGTAATTCAGCAATTGGTTGAGCGTTTACTGTTATAGTGCGTACCTGAGTAGAAGGTACGCTTGTACAACCGTTGCTGGCAAATAGCCGTACATTATAAACACCTGGTGTATTAAAAATTATTTGAGGGTTTTGACTGGCATTGTTTGTACCCCCTGTATAAGCATAACCTCCGGCCGGTGAAATTCTCCAATCCCATACTGTTTGATTATCAGTATTAAGTGAGGTGTTTTGTAACGTTACAGCTGATGTACTACAAACAACATTACCCGGTAGTATATTAAAATTTGGCTGCGGCCTCGGCTTAATGGTAATGGTATGCGGCTGTCCGGCAATGTAACATGATGGTGGATTAATCAATCTTACTTCTACAATATAATTTTTCGCTGTTGGAAACGTATATGTAAAATTGTCGGTAAGCCTGAAAGTTCCGGGTTGTTTAACGCCATCTACATACCATTCATACCTTGCTGATGCATTAACACAACTACTTGAAGTAGAATTTGGATCTTGCCCGGGATATGATCCGTTAACAAATGTAATAGCCTCACCTGTACAGCCTGTAGGTGTTGGATTATCAAGCCTGTCTTCAGCAGGAGAAGTAATTGTAATGTTCTTGCTTTCTAATGAAACAGCACTGCAAACAGTTGTACTCGCTGTTATTATAAGAGGGAAAGCATTGCGCCTTGGCCCTGATGTTGTACCACATGATGGAGTGGTGTAATTATGACTGATATCTCCATTAGCAGCACGCAACTTATTGTATGGCATGGGTATAGGGGCAGAATTATTATCGCCCCAACTAATATTATATACCAACCCAGGGTAGTTATAAACCAATGACACCGGATTGCTGGGATCTTTAGTATCAATATGATAACTTACAGTTACGCTTGATCCTAACAAACATCTGGAATCATTACTGTTCCCACCAATGTTCGATTTCAAAGGGTTATTAATTAAGGTGTAAGCTTTGGTTGATATTATACCATTGTTAACACCTTTTATTATAACTGTATAATTTGTTTCTTGAACTGCTAAAGTGTACGTGCCATTAAATGTTGCATTTTGGGGACTAACGGTTTGATTAAATTCATTTATTACGGTAATGGTGCTGTTTGTAACGCCGGTTGATTGGTTGGTTATTTGAAAGTTTTGCGCACTTGTGCCTGTACATCTTCCCCAAACCTGAGAGTTAATTGCAATGTTTGATTGTGCCTGGGGGTTAATTGTAAGGCTTGAAGCTATATCAAACGGAGCAGATGTAACTGCTACTGCCGGCCCTTGTTGATTTGTGCTTGTAATGCGAACCTTATATCCACTGCCTGCAGCTACACCCGCCGGGATTGTACCGTTAACAAATGTTGCATAAAAACCTGCCTGTGTACCAATTGGGTTGCCGCCGTTAAGAACATTATTACTTGCATCCAATAAATATAAATTGAAAACGTTATTCTGATTAATATTACCAGCCTGATCATCAATATGAAACGGGACTGCTATTGACGACCCGCGCGCATACGGTGTTCCAGTTTCAAAATTTTGAATGGTAAGTGTGGTTTGCCCGAATGCGCTTACTGTACCAAGTAAGGCAAAAAATGCAAGAAGAAGATACCGGGTAGATATTTTATTCATCTAATTAAACTACATAACTAACCCGCTTACTCGTGGCAAAGTATCATAGGGGTCAGCGAGAAATTAATTAGTAATACGGTAAATAACGTGTAAATGTTTCTGCTGTGTAAAAATTTATCCGAAGAAGAGATAGCATACTAAAATAGCGGCTATTACGCCAGCCAGATCGGCAAATAAACCGGCAGGTATAGCATACCTCGACTTTTTAATACCTACCGAGCCGAAATATAAAGCTACAATATAAAATGTGGTATCGGCCGAGCCGTTGAAAATGCTTCCCAGGCGTCCGGCAAAACTGTCGGGGCCATAGGTTTTCATGGTTTCAATCATCATCGCTTTTGAGCCTGATCCGCTTAGCGGTTTCATATAGGCCACGGGCATGGCATCAACAAAACGGGTGTCAGCATTAAATTGCGTGACTACCCACCGTACACCATCGTTAATATAATCAAGCGCGCCACATGTGCGAAAAACGCTGATAGCTACCAACATGGCTACAAGATAGGGGATAATCTTTACTGAAGTTTCAAAGCCTCCTTTAGCACCCTCAATAAAAGCTTCGAAAACGTGTATTTTTTTTCTTAAACCACCAAGTATTATCACAACAGGAATTAAAAATAACAGAAAGTTACTGGATACTTTTGATACAAGTGTTATTTGCTCCTTTGTTAGTGCTGTTGTAACATACCAAATAAATAAACCAATAAATACGGTAACACCACCAAGCCACCCTATAACGACCCGGTTTAATAAATTAATGCGTTGTTTAATAGCTACAGCAATCATGCCGGCAACCGTGGCTACATAAGTGGCAATTATGCAGGGAATTAAAACATCCGCCGGATCGGCTGCACCCAAAATAGCACGTTGAGCAATAATGGTTACAGGTAGTATTTGTAAACCTGAGGTATGCAGCACCAGAAACATGATCTGAGCATTTGAGGCTGTGTCACTATCTTTATTAAGTTCCTGAAGGCTGCCCATGGCTTTTAAGCCAAGCGGAGTAGCAGCATTATCAAGCCCAAGCATATTCGCCGAAAAATTCATCAGCATCTGGCCGGTGGCAGGATGATTTTTGGGTACTTCCGGAAATAAACGCTGAAAGAAAGGGCCTACTATTCTTGAAAGAAAATTTATTGCCCCGGCTTTTTCAGCAACGTTAAGTATACCCAGCCAAAAGGCCATGTTGCCTATTAGCGGAAGGGCTATCTTCATCACCGAGGACTCCGATGAATCAAAGATACCTTCAACCATATGTTGAAATATCTCGGTATCACCAAAAAATATCAGCTTTACAAGACCGACAACAAAGGCAATTACAAAAAATGCTATCCAGATATAGTTAAGGGCCATAATTAATTAGTGGGTCAATATAGCATTTTTATGAGAAGCAATGCATAAATTGTTATATCAGCGTAAGCTCACAAAATGTAAAACACGACAAACTTAGTCGTCAAAGCCGATCAATTTATATAAATTAGCCGCTTTATAATACTACTATGCCGAAAATAGAATTAACACGCGTTCATGGCGATTTTGGCTTTGAAGCGAACGACGAGAACGGACACACCGTACGAATGGACAGCAGCCCCGAAAGCGGCGGTCAAAATTTTGGTGTACGTCCCATGCAAATGCTGCTGATGGGTATTGGCGGCTGTTCGGCTATTGATGTGATCAGCATACTAAAAAAGCAGCGCCAGGAAGTTGTTGATTATAAAATGGTGATAAATGGTCAGCGCGAAGCAGGTAAAGAGCCGTCGTTATGGCAGCAGGTAAATATCGAGTTCCATTTATATGGTAATATCGATCAGGATAAAGCCCAGCGCGCTGTTGAACTCTCTATTAATAAATATTGCTCGGTGGCGGCCACTTTAGAAAAAGCCGGAGCCGAAATACAATGGCAGGTGTTTGTACACCCTGCTGAATGATCTATTTTTTATTATACCCCCATGTCTCAGGAATTAGACCCGATATCGAAAGCTATACGCATACAAACAAAAAAGAGCGCTCAAAATGAGCATTCAACTCCTTTATATTTAACCAGCAGCTTCACCTTTGAAAGCGCCGAAACCATGCGTGCTGCTTTTGCTGATGAAGTGGATGATAACATTTACAGCCGTTTCAGCAACCCGAACGTTGATGAGTTTATAAATAAAATGTGTGCTTTAGAAGGTGCCGAAGATGGTTTTGCTACTGCTACCGGCATGAGCGCTATTTTTTCATCGTTCTTTGCGCTATTAAAGCAAGGTGATCACATGATTTGCTGCAGTTCGGTATTCGGCAGTACGTTTACTATTGTTACTAAATACCTGCCTCGCTATGGCATCACATGTACGCTTGTACCCGCTGAAGATAAAGACGCCTGGGAGGCGGCGGTGCAGCCCAACACCAAAATGGTGTACATTGAAACGCCAACCAATCCGCAAATCGGTTTGATAGATTTAGAGTGGGTGGGACAGTTTACCAAAAAACACGGCATTATTTTAAATGTAGATAACTGCTTTGCTACACCAGTGGTACAAAGGCCAATTGATTTTGGTGCTGACATTGTTGTGCACTCAGCTACTAAATGGATAGACGGGCAGGGCAGGGTGCTTGGTGGTGTTATTGTTGGCCGTGCCGATTTGATAAAAGAGATCTATTTGTATTGCCGTCATACCGGTCCGGCAATGTCGCCGTTCAATGCGTGGGTTTTAAGCAAAAGCCTGGAAACGCTTGACGTGCGTATGGAGCGTCATTCAAAAAACGCATTAAAAGTTGCTGAGGCACTTGAGAGCCATCCATCAGTCTCGTGGGTAAAGTACCCTTTTCTGCCAAGCCATCCGCAGTATGAAATTGCCAAAAAGCAAATGACGAGCGGTGGCGGTGTGTTGTGTTTTGAAATAAAAGGCGGTTCTGCAGCGGGGGCAAAGTTTTTGAATGCGCTTGAAATGATTTCAGTAACTGCTAATCTTGGTGATACCCGTACTATAGCGGCACACCCTGCAAGCACTACGCACTCGAAACTTACAGAAGATGAACGCCTGTCGGTTGGCATTACGCCCGGACTAATCCGTATATCAACCGGCCTTGAAAAAGTTGACGATATTATTGCCGACATTCAGCAGGCTTTAGAAAAAAGCGCTGTGTAAGATAGTTATGAGCATCCCTATCCAAACGCTGCATTTATTTCCGGTTTTGGACGGGATGCTTATTGAACTCCTGCAATCCTTATCTCCTGAAGATTGGAAGAAGCCTACCGTAGCTAAAATGTGGACGGTGAAGGATGTTGCAGCACATCTGCTTGATACCAATATCAGAACAATATCAGCTTCACATCAGTATAGCGGCAAACCGCCGAAAAACATTAACAGTTACCGTGACTTGGCTAATTATCTCAATCATCTAAACGCTGTTTGGGTTGAAGCGATGGACCGGGTGAGCCCGCAGCAACTTATTCAGATGCTGGAAGAAACCGGTCCTCAACACTATAATTATCTGGCTTCGCTTGACCCGTTTGCACCTGCTATGTACAGCGTTGCCTGGGCAGGAGAGGAGCAATCGTTAAACTGGTTTCATATCGCGCGCGAGTACACCGAGAAATGGCATCACCAGCAGCAAATTCGCCAAGCCGTAGGTAAAGCCGGCATAGTTACCCCTGAACTTTTTTATCCATGCATAGATACTTTTATGTATGCGCTTCCGCATAATTACAGGAATGTTGAGGCTGAGCCAGGTGATGAAATAACCATTGTAGTAAGCGGTAAAGAAGGCGGCACCTGGTATCTGCTTAAAACTAATAATGGCTGGGTATTGGGCAAAGAAAGTAATGGTAACACTATATCAACTATTATAATAACACCTGATATTGCCTGGCAATTTTTCACGAAAGCAATCACTCCGCAATATGCCTTCAATCAATCCGATATTCAGGGCAACCAGGAATTAGCTAAGCCGCTATTTGGCAGTATAGCTGTTATAGCCTGATCGTTTAAACTTTAAAATTATATTCTTTATAATACAGTATGTATGGTTTGAGGTGCAGTTTGACATTGAGAGATAGAAGTTTTAACAGCTATTTATTATTTTGTTAATTTAATCACTTAATAACTGCTTTACAGTGAATTAATTTTACCATTTCATTAATTTTTCATCAAAATCGAAATTTTGATTTACTTAAAAAAGTGGTAGGATTTCAAAATGGCATTGATGTTGACTTTACGCCGACAGGTTTGTATTTATTAAGCAAACCGTGTATTTAAACATCAACATTATGAAATCACATCTAAAAAAAGCTTCCCTGCTGGTAACCGGCATTATGGTAGGCGGTAAATTAATGGCCCAAACCCCTGATACAACCGGGTCATCATCAAATTATGCACAACCTTTTTCAGGCGATCTTCGCACATGGTCAATTGGTATACATGGCGGTTTGTTAAGCCCTTATACATTTATTGGTAGCATGGGCAACCAGGATTTTCGTAGTCCGCATGAGCAAATAGGCTATGGTGCTTACATCAAAAAACAAATTCTTCCATCTTTTGGTTTACAGGCCGATTTCCTTCGCGGTAAGGTTGAAGGCGGAGCGGCACAATTAACCGGCTCTGGTAATCAGCCAAGTTCTTTCAGCACCGATTTAAATTGGTCGGCAGCGTTAAAAGCTCATTTTACTTTGGCCAACATTAACTGGCGTAATAAAAAGAGCTTCATCCAGCCTTACCTTGGTGTAGGTAGTGGTGTTGTGGCTTACAAATCTACCGTAAACTATGCTGATGGAACCAGCGCAACTACGACTGATAAAGACAGACACGAATTCTTCCTTCCGGTTGAAGCGGGTTTTAAAATAAACCTTGGCCCTTCAGTTAATCTTGATTTGGGCTACCAGGTGAACTTTGTTAACGCCAACAGTTTTGACGGTTATAACTATGGCGACAACAACGACAGGTTTTCATACGCTCACGTAGGTTTAGAGTTTTCGTTAGGTAAAAGCTCAAAACCACAAATGGCTACCTACAATCCGGTAAACTCAATGCGTACCGAGTATATGAACCTTACACAAAACCTGCAAGGAGAACTTGACGCGCAAAAAGCAGAAAATCAACAATTACGTAATGATTTAAATACTACAAACGCAAATCTTGCTAAACTGACTCAGGACAGTGATGGTGACGGTGTATTTGATATCAACGATAAATGCCCTAACACACCATCAGGTACTAAAGTTGACGGTTCAGGCTGTCCGCTTGCAAAACCGGAAGTTAAGGTTTATGTAACCGAGGAAGATAAACGCGTGGTAAGAGACGCTATCAAAAACCTTGAGTTCGACTTTGGTAAAGCTACTATCCGTTCAACTTCAAATCCAAGTCTTGACAGGGTAGCGCAACTGTTAGTGAACAAAAACTTCAGCCTGAAACTTGCCGGTCATACCGACAACGTAGGTTCTGATGCAGCTAACTTAAAATTGTCAAAAGACCGTGCTGAGGCAATCAAAGCTTACCTGGTAAGCCAAGGTGCTAACCCATCACGTATTGAGGCAACAGGTTACGGTGAAAG
The DNA here is from genome assembly GCF_004005815.1 of Mucilaginibacter limnophilus. Classification (GTDB taxonomy): domain Bacteria; phylum Bacteroidota; class Bacteroidia; order Sphingobacteriales; family Sphingobacteriaceae; genus Mucilaginibacter; species Mucilaginibacter limnophilus. The sequence continues at coordinate 82,040 of NZ_SACK01000003.1, forward strand.
CCAGCCAATTGCTACTAACAAAACGGCTGCAGGGCGTCAGCAAAACCGTCGTGTAGAGTTCACTTTATATTAATAGTAAAGCAAATTCAATAATACAAGAAAGGCCGTTTCAACGAAACGGCCTTTTTATTGTATAATTCATTTATTAGTTAACAGCAAAGAAATCAGCCAGCCCGCCAAAGTAGCTATCAGCCCAGCCTTCAACAATATCATCATACGCATCATCAGGTATGTTTGTATGCTTTAGTTCTGCAGATGTGCCATGCTTATCTGCATGAAGCTTTATTGTTACTATTGATGGCTCTTCCTGCTCGCCAAAGTACCATTGCTGTACAACCTTTTTACCGGGCTCAAATTCAATATTCTTCCCGGCAATGCTGCCATCCCACATGCTAAACTCTGTGTTCGGTTCAGTTGACATTTCTGCGTGTTCGCCAGTCCACAGTTCAATGGTAACAGGGTTTGTTATCGCGGCATAAACTTCTTCTGGCTCTGCCGGAATAGTAAAATATTTCTTATAATCTTTCACAAAGCAAATATGCGAATAATCGGCTGCTTAGCGTGCACCAATTGGCAATACCGTACGGCCGTAAACTTCATTAAGCACATTGGCCATGCCTAAGTAAAATGCTGACGCACCGCAAACAATCCCTTCATAACCTGCAAAATGTATAATGCTTTCATTACCGGTAGCATCGCCCCAAACCAAAAGGAAGAATAACAGGGTCAGCGTACCAAAAATTACCTGCAACGCACGGTTAAGTTTAAATGTACCAAAGAAAAGGAATAAGGTAAAAATGCCCCACATAGCCAGGAAGGCTACCTTCGCGTCGTTACTGGAAGCTTCGGCCAGGCCTAATTTTGGCAAAAAGCCCATAAATGCAAAAGCGATCCAAAAAAATCCATAAGAGGTAAAAGCTGTAAGGCCAAAAGTGTTGTTCTTTTTTGCTTCAATAATACCGGCTATCACCTGCGCCAGTCCGCCGTAAAACAGTCCCATAGCAAGAATCATCGAGTTTAGTTCGTAAAAGCCGGCGTTGTGGATGTTTAACAGTATGGTAGTCATGCCAAAGCCGCAAAGACCAAGAGGAGCGGGGTTGGCTGTACTCTCAACCAATGATACAGGAGTAGTGCTCATAATTGTTTTAGAGTTTAAAGTTTAAATTGGTTTATATACCTGCAATGTATGTGTTTTTGAAAATATTATGCAAATTAATTTTGAAAACCGCAGCAGTGCTTTAACGTTGTAACATTATATTATGCAGAAACTGGTTTTAATTCGCCACGGCGAAAGCGTATGGAATAACGAGAACAGGTTTACGGGATGGACAGACGTTGACCTCTCGCATACAGGGCACATGCAGGCTATAAATGCAGGTAAGCTGCTTGCCAAACATGGGTACAACTTTGACGTTGGCTATACCTCGGTTTTAAAACGATCTATAAAAACCCTGCACCATATTCTTGAAGAGCTTGACCATTTATGGATACCGGTTACCAAATCATGGCGGTTGAACGAGCGTTTTTATGGTGCTTTACAAGGATTAAATAAGGAAGAAACCATACAAAAATACGGTGCTGAGCAGGTGCATAAGTGGCGTCGGGATCCCAACGAATTGCCACCAGCCATCAAGCCTGATGACGACCGCTACCCGGGTAAAGATCTGCGTTACTGCAATCTTACCTCGCGCGAAATACCGCTAACCGAAAACCTAAGCGAAACTATGCAACGCGTAATGCCGTTTTGGGTTGAAACTATTGTGCCAGCCATCAGGGAAAACAGGAAAGTTATTGTATGTGCCCATGGTAACAGCCTGCGTGCGCTGTTAAAGTATATTGATAATTTAAGCGATGAGGAAGTAACTAATCTTGAAATACCTACAGCAACACCCTGGATACATGAGTTGGATGATGAGCTGAATACCATCAGGCATTATTATTTGGAATAGGCTTAGATGTGCAGATAAGAGTATGTGCAAATGTGCAGATGAGAAAAATTGCAGAGACTAAAATCTGCACACCCACGCATCTGCATATCCGCACATCAATTGATTATTCTTCCTGATACAATTCCCCGGCTTTTTCAGCAGAGAACTTAATTCCTTTAATCATGGCTGAGCTAAAACCGTGGTGCTCCATTTCGTTAAGGCCTGCAATGGTACAGCCTTTAGGTGAAGTCACTTTATCAATTTCCTGTTCAGGATGTGATGAAAGTTGCAATAACAGATCGGCGGCGCCTTTGGCCGTTTGGGCCGCCATACGTAAAGCATCCTGCGCATGGAAGCCAATCTCGGTTCCACCCTGTGAAGCAGCGCGTATCGACCGTAAAAAGAAAGCGATGCCACATGCGCAAAGCGCGGTGGCAGAGGTCATCAGTTCTTCGTTGATCTGAATGGTGACTCCAACAGTATTAAACAGCGATTTAACAAGATTGACGTTTTTAGGTGTACCGTTATCAGTAGCAATACAGGTCATGCTTTGGCCAATAGCAATGGCCGTGTTAGGCATAGCGCGAACAACCTGTACATTTACTTCAAGCTGACGGCGTATATCCTCGCAGCTTACGCCTGATATTACAGAAATAAGCAATTGTTTTTCTGACTTTATAGCCGGCTTTATTTCTTCAAGCAATTTGTTAAGCTGTTGGGGCAGCACAGCAAGTACAACAATATCAGCCTTTTTTACCGCTTTTAAGTTTGCAGTAGTGGTTTGATAGCCTTGCTCTTCATATTTTTCAAGCGCTTCAATATTGCGTCTGGTCAGTATTACCTGCCCGGGTGTACAAATATTAGCTGTTACAAGTCCTTTTGCTAATGATAATCCTATATTTCCGCTACCTAAAATAGCGATGTTTTGATTTGCGTTCATATATGGTCTGTTAACCTTGTGCCAAATGGTTCGTTGTTTTTAACGCGCCCCAGTTCATCTGAGCGGCCTATAATTACTGTTTTTACACCGCATGAAATAGCTGCAAAAGCATTATCAAGCTTTGGCAGCATCCCGCTATGTATTATTTGCTCTTTCTTTAATTCTTCATACTTGTGCGGATCAATATCCCTGATAATCGATTCTTCATCATTGATATCGTGCAGCACGCCGCGCTTTTCAAAGCAGTACACCAATGTTACCTCATATAAACGCGCCAGCGATACTGCAAGAGCTGAGGCAATGGTATCAGCGTTGGTATTTAAAAGCTGGCCGTCGCCATCGTGTGTTATTGCGCAAAAAACAGGGGTAAAGCCTGCTTCAAGCAACCGGGATATGTTTTGCGGATTAATTGACTGCTCGTCGATATCTCCTACAAAGCCATAGTCGATAGTTTTTACCGGACGTTTTTTTGTGCGGATAAAATCTCCGTCGGCACCTGTTAACCCGATAGCGTTAGTTCCAAACCGCTGTAGCTGCGCTACTATGTTTTTATTGATCAGGCCGCCGTAAACCATAGTTACCACACGTAGTGTTTCTATGTCAGTAATCCGCCTGCCGTCAACCAATTTGGCTTCTAAGCCAAGCTGTTCCGAAAGTTGGGTGGCAACCTTACCACCTCCATGCACCAATATCTTGTATCCATCAAGGCCGGTAAAATCTTGCAGAAAGTGATAAAGGTTTTCAGAATTATCGATGACATTGCCACCTATTTTAATTATATGTATTGATTCCATTCCACACGTGCCTTGTACTGTTTTTAATTAAAATCGGCACAAAAAATATATAATAACTAGTTTGAAGATACAAAACTAATAATAAGAACCCATTTCTTATCAAAACACATAAAAAATGACATTAAATATCTTAAAACTATTTTACACTGGACTTAATCTATCGAAAATCACCAAAATTGAAGAAAAATGGCCATTTATTTAATTTTTTCATTATTGAAATCATATATAGAACGGCATACGTCATGGCAACAATAACGAACATTTTACAGTGATTAACGTTGTGTTATAATTTATCCGATACCCATTTGTTAGAATGAATTTATTTGTCATCATATCTTTGCTTATTATATTAAGCGCAATCTATTCTTACATCAATGCCCGCTTCATTAAGTTACCAGGAACTATAGGGGTAATCACTGTAGCTATCATCGGCTCAGTAGCTATAAGTTTTGCTAATGATTTTTATCCTGATGTAGCCAAACACCTTACACAGTTAGCAACCGACATTAACTTTTCGCGTACAGTACTCAACATTATGCTTGGTTTCCTGCTATTTGCTACAGCTTTTAATGTTGATACCCGTAAACTTAAAAAGGAAATGCGGCCGGTACTGATACTGAGCACCTTGGGTGTTATACTGTCAACAGCCATATTTGGTGTATTATTCTACTGGATAACACAGCTTTTAGGCAGGGAAATTCCGCTGATATATTGCTTTTTATTCGGTGCGTTGGTGTCACCTACCGACCCGGTTTCTGTGGCAGCTATTATAAAAAATTCAAAGCTTCCGCAAAATCTGGAAACCATTATTTCAGGAGAGTCACTTTTTAATGATGGGATAGGGCTGGTGTTGTTTGTTACCTTGCTTGAGATTACTGATGCAGGTATAATGAACATTCATTTTTCTGATGCGCTGGTGCTGTTTTTCCAGGAAGTTTTTGGTGGAATAGCACTTGGCGCAGTAACCGGTTACATTGCGTTCAGGCTTATGAAGTCAGTAGATGATTTTCAAACTATAGTACTGGTTTCATTTGCATTAGTGATGACAAATTCTGTTGTATCCTACTACTGGCATTTGTCAATTCCTATATCGGTAGTTACTGCAGGGTTATTTGCCGGCAGCCGCTCCATAAACATGACTCGTACCGAACGTTCACACCAAGCGCTTGAAAAGTTTTGGGAATTGGTTGACGAAATGCTGAACACCATATTATTTGTGATGATAGGCCTGCAAATGCTTAATTACCCGCATATGGATAGCTATTGGTTTACAGGAGGAATAGCCATTATAATAATTTTGGTAGCTCGCTGGTTAAGCATTATGCTACCGCTGACATTCTTACGCCGATCATTAAACGTAAATTACGGCAACATTCATATATTAACCTGGGCAGGAGTAAGGGGCGGTATTTCTATAGCGTTGGCGCTCTCACTGCCGTCATCACCCTATAAATACACTATCCTATCAGCAGCTTATTTTATTGTGATATTTTCGGTTGTAGTGCAGGGATTGACCCTTAACCGCGCAATAAACTTCTTGTATAAGAAAAGTGAGTAATTTTTTGTGAAATGATTTATGTAGAAGCGTCTTCAATAAATAGGCTACTCGGTTGTTGAATATAAAAAAACATAAATCAATCTATGGAAAATTCAAATCCGCGTAGCGAGGGCAAAGTTGCTAAAGCTATTGAAGAACAAACATCTAAACTGCCTTCTGATGTATTTTTGTGGGCGTCGCTGGCATCAATGGGAGTATCGTTAACCCTTAAATGTTTTGGAAAAAACCATACTGCGTTATTTGTAGGGCAGTGGGCTGCCCCTTTTTTACTGCTGGGTATCTATAACAAGATTGTCAAGGTGGAAGGCAGCGATTGAAATTAAACCTTGTAAGCCGGCCACAACCGGCTTACATTTCCCTCTTCATATATGTTGCAATATCCCGCTCTGTAGTAACGGGGCTTTGCTGTAATGAATTGATAATATTTTCTTTTTCGAAGTCGGTTTTATTTTGGCTAAGCTTTTTCTTACCCTGTAGATCGGTTACCTCAATCTCGAAAGCGGTGATACCCTGTATCAATCCGTTGCGGAACTTGTCGGGCAAGTTATTCCACTGTTGTAGATAACCGGCTTCGTAAGTGTTAATGGTATGTTCAAGTAACTTTAACTTATCATCATCGCAGGACAAAACGGTTGCCTTGCCATAAGCATGTATAGCTATGTAGTTCCAGGTAGGTACCTCAGTTTCTTTTTCGTAATGCGAAGGTGATATGTAGGCATGCGGCTCGGCAAATATTACCAGTACAGTACCTTGTTCAATTGTATGGGCCATTGAGTTAGCCCTTGCTAAATGTGATGAAAGGATAATCTTATCATCACGCTTTTCAATTAAAAATGGCAGGTGTGTTGCCTCAGGTACCTTATCAATAACCGTAACAATAGTAGCAAAGCTATATCGTTGCATAAAGCTGATAGCTTCAGCCTCATCTGCTATTTTATAATGATTGGGCGTGTACATGTTACAAAACTTCCAGCATTTTTTTCAGCACAGCCTGTGCAGCCCACTCGCGGTTGCCTGCTTCATGTATCACAACTGAATTCGGTCCGTCTAGTATCTCATCAGACAATTCTAAATTACGACGCACAGGCAAACAGTGCATTACTTTGGCATTGTTAGTTTGCTCAAGTTTTTTGTTGGTAAGCATCCAGTCTTCATTACCACTAAATATCTGCCCATAAGGCTCGTAAGCCGACCAGTTTTTTACATAGATGAAATCCGCATCTTTTAGCGCTTCAGCCTGATTATGGGTGATGGTAGCGTCATCTGTAAAATCGGTATTCAGCGCGTAACCTTCAGGATGGGTTATCACAAAATCAACATCGGCTTTACACATCCATTCGGAAAATGAATTTGGTACAGCTTGCGGCAACGGTTTTATATGCGGCGCCCAGGTAAGCACCACTTTGGGGCGGTTTTTGGTTTTTAATTCTTCAATAGTCACCAAATCGGCTAAACTTTGTAACGGGTGGCGTGTAGCCGATTCCAGACTTATAACAGGCACACCGCAAAACTCAACAAATTTATTGAAGATGGCTTCACTATAATCTTCCTCACGGTCTTTTAATCCCGGAAACGAACGTACGCCAATAATATCAACATACTGGCCCATTACGGCAGCTGCTTCGCGGATATGCTCAACGGTAGTACCATTCATTATAACGCCGTCCTTCAGTTCAAGCGCCCAGCCTTCTTTGTCAACATTAAGCACCATAACGTTCATGCCAAGGTTCATGGCAGCTTTTTGGCTGCTCATGCGCGTACGCAGGCTTGGGTTCAGGAAAACAAGACCTAAAGTTTTGTTTTTACCCAAATGCTGGTGCTCAAAAGGCGCATGCTTGAGGCGCAAGGCCTCACAAACCAGTTCGTTAATGTCAGATACGTCGTGTACAGAAGTAAAAAGTTTCATAGAACCCCTTTTCATTTATTGTCATTTCGACGTTCGAAATGATCGTTAGTTTTTTATTACTACAGAAAACGCCTCCAAAAACCTGTCGGCATGCGCTTTAGATAGGTTTAAGGCTGGCAGCAGCCTTACTACATTTGGTTTGGCTTCGCCGGTAAATATATGGTGTTTGAAAAGCAGGTCTTTACGCACGTGGCTTAATTCTTCCGGCAATTCAATGCCTATCATTAACCCACGACCGCGAACCTCTTTAACCTTTTCAAATTTTCTTAGTTCGTTTATCAGGTAACCACCTATTTCGGCAGCGTTTTGCAAAAGGTTTTCCTGTTCAATAACTTCAAGTACCGCTAAACCAGCAGCGCAAGCCAAATGATTACCGCCAAAAGTAGTGCCCAACATACCATAAGCAGGCTTTATTTTGGGCGAAATAATGATGCCACCAATTGGAAAACCATTGCCCATGCCTTTGGCCATAGTGTATATATCAGCATCAACACCGGCAAAATCGTGCGAGAAAAACTTACCAGTACGCCCGTAACCGCATTGCACCGAATCGGCTATAAATACCGCGTTATGCGCATCACACAGTGAGCGTATTTTTTGCAGGAAACTCTCAGGCGCAACCTGTATGCCGCCTACGCCTTGTATGCCTTCAATAATTACAGAGGATATTTCATTTTCAGCAAAAGCTTGTGTTAAGGCCGCTTCATCGTTCCATGGAAGGAATATCACATTATCGGTTTCATTAACCGGAGCAACAATCTTTGGGTTATCAGTAACAGCTACAGCCAGCGACGTACGCCCGTGAAATGCTTTCCTGAAAGCGATAACTTTCTTTTTACCATTGTAAAACGATGCCAGTTTCAACGCGTTCTCGTTAGCCTCTGCGCCCGAATTGCAAAGGAATAGCTGGTAATCTTCTTTACCAGATACCTGGCCTAATTTTTCGGCCAACTGTTTCTGTAACGGTATCTCTATAGAGTTTGAATAGAAACCTATCTGGTGCAGTTGGTCTTCCAATCGCTTTACATAATGCGGGTTGGTATGGCCGATAGAAATAACCGCGTGCCCGCCATAAAGGTCGAGATACTCGGTGCCTTTGTCGTCATAAACAAGGCTGCCAGCACCTTTTATGATGTTGATTGGGTTGATAGGGTATACGTCGAATAAGTTCATGGTTGTATTATTTTTATGTCATCCCGAACTTGTTTCGGGATACCACAGGACAGTCTGCCGTACTTATCATGTGGAATGCTGAACAAGTTCAGCATGACGGGTTCTTTACTAATTAAAATCCGGTTGCTTTTAAACGTAGCCCCGTGCGCTCATCCAACCCAAAAAGCAAATTCATATTTTGAACAGCTTGTCCTGATGCACCTTTAAGTAAATTATCTATTATGCTGATAATTAATAATTTATTTCCGTGATTTTTGATCTGAATAAAGCACTTATTAGTATTTACCACTTGCTTTAAATCGATATTACGAGTGGTAACATGCGTGAACGGATGACCTTCATAATAACTGCTGTACAATGCTAAAGCTTCTTCTTCAGATAAATTGCTGTCAGTATAAATTGAAGCAATGATGCCACGCGTAAAATCGCCACGGTAAGGAATAAAATTAATAGCCTCACGTGTAAAACCGTTTTGCAACTGGTTAAGCGATTCACCAATTTCATTTAAATGCTGATGGTCAAATGCCTTATAGACAGATAGGTTATCATTTCGCCATGTAAAGTGTGAAGTGGCCGACAGGCTTTGTCCCGCACCAGTTGAACCTGTGGTGGCAGTTATATTTACCTCATTAGTTAATAATCCTTTCGATGCTAAAGGCAGTAAGCCTAACTGTAAACAAGTAGCAAAACATCCCGGGTTGGCAATGTTTTGTGCTTTTTGAATGGCTGCTTTATTCAATTCAGGCAAGCCGTAAACAAAGCTTTTGCTACCTAAAGTGGTATTTTTCTTTAGCCTGAAATCCTGGCTAAGGTCGATAATCTTTACGGTATCAGGTATAGCGTTTACTTCTAAGAACTTCTTCGCATCGCCATGACCTACGCACAAAAACAATACGTCAATATCGGTAGAAATCTCTGAAGTAAACTTTAAATCAGTATCGCCAAAAAGGTCTGTATGTACTTCATAAACAAAGTTACCCGCGTTGCTTTTGCTATGCACAAATGTAATTTCCACATTCGGGTGGTTTATCAAAATACGCAGCATTTCACCGCCGGTGTAACCAGCTCCGCCTATGATGCCTGCCTTAACCACAGCCCCCCAGCCCCCTAAAGGGGAAGTAGAAGTTGTATTTTTTATAGAATTAGTTTCACTCATCATTTAAACTTTTGTTCCCCCTTCAGGGGGGCGGGGCTTAAAGGTTTAACCTGTCGCCCTTTGTATTAGGATAAGAGTATAAAATAAACTCCAAATCGTTTTCGCCTTTGTTGCTGATGTAATGTTGTTGCCAAGGTTTTATTTCAATACCTTGCTGCTCACGCAGTTGATATTCGGTGCCATCAATTGTAAAAACAGCCCTGCCTTTTAATATAAAAAATATCTGTGTGGCTTTTTGATGGTAATGCAACTGTTCAGTTGTATCAGGAGGCATCAATTCTTGTTTTACTGATAGTGCATCGGTGTCAATAAAAACCCAGCCATGGCAATCATCGCCCCAGGTATAGTGACTTAAGCAATCGCTTTTTGAAAATACCGCTGCCCCCCGGCCCCCTAAAGGGTGAGTTGAATTGGCGTGATTGTTTGTCAATGACATATCGCTATACCTGTTAAAGCCCCCTTTAGGGGGTTTGGGGGTTTACCTTATGGTATATCATCACCTGGTTACCGAATATTTTCGAGAAACCTTTTACATCGTCGCCGGTCCAGGCGTTGTTCATTTCACCATAGCTGCCAAATTTGTTCGACATCAGATCATGATCCGACTCGATACCCACCACCTGGAACCTGTACGGATTTAATTGAACGAATACTTTACCGCTTACATTCTTTTGCGTATCGCTCAAAAAAGCCTCAATATTACGCATAATCGGGTCGTGAAACTGCCCTTCGTGCAGCCAGTTGCCATAGAACGAAGATAGCTGGTCTTTCCACGAAAGCTGCCATTTGGTAAGCACGTGTTTTTCAAGCGTATGGTGTGCTTTTATAATAACAACAGGAGCGGCAGCTTCAAAACCAACACGGCCTTTTATGCCGATAATAGTATCGCCAACATGTATATCACGGCCGATACCATAAGGTTGCGCAATTGCCTGCAATGCTTGAATAGCTTTTGTTGGATGATCGTATTGCTCACCGTCAATAGCTACCAGTTCTCCTTTTTCAAAAGTAAGCTCAAGATTTTTCTCCTCGGTTGAAGTAACCTGCGTAGGCCATGCGTCTTCAGGCAAGCCAAGGTTTGAAGTAAGCGTTTCTTTACCGCCAACAGATGTGCCCCAGATACCTTTGTTGATAGAATACTTTGCTTTCTCGAAGTTCATTTCAACGCCGTGCTTTTTCAGGTATTCAATCTCTTCTTCGCGGCTTAATTTAAGGTCGCGGATGGGGGTAAGTATCTTTACATCAGGCACAAGTATGTTGAATATCATATCGAAACGCACCTGATCATTACCGGCGCCGGTGCTGCCGTGGGCAACATATTCGGCACCTATTTCTTTGGCGTAGTTGGCAATGGCGGTTGCCTGGCTAACACGCTCGGCACTTACCGAAAGCGGGTAGGTATTGTTTTTCAATACATTACCATAAATCAGGTAACGCACACAGCTATCGTAAAAGTTTTTGGTCTCATCAACCACGTGGTGACTGGTTACGCCCATTTCGAAAGCGCGTTTTTCAACGGTTTTAAGCTCCTCGTCGCTAAAACCACCGGTATTAACAATAACCGAATGCACTTCAAGCCCCAGGTCGCGGGTTAAATAAATGCAGCAGAAGGAGGTATCTAACCCGCCGCTGTATGCCAAAACAACTTTTTTCTTCATAATTGTGTATATTCAAATAGGGCTTAAGCCTTAACCAATAGTGTTAAAATTTTTGATTTACCGCGCAGGGCATTTTCAATCCGCTCCAAAAGGGTAGCCTTGTGGGTGATTTTTTTCATCCTCTCTTCACTTTCCTTTTGCTTTTCTTCAGGATCAAACAGCATAGCGGTGCACATGCAGTTTTTACGGCCTTTGCTCATCAGTATATCGTAGTTTACGCAGCTTTTGCAGCCCTTCCAAAACTCTTCGTCTTGTGTAAGTTCTGAGTAGGTAACCGGTTCGTAACCCAGTTCGGAATTTATCTTCATTACTGCTAAACCGGTAGTCAAACCAAACAATTTGGCTTCGGGATATTTGCTGCGCGAAAGTTCGAATATTTTTTGTTTGATGGCTTTTGCCAAGCCAACTTTCCTGAACTCGGGGCTAACAATCAAACCTGAGTTTGCTACAAACTGCCCATGGCTCCAGGTTTCTATATAGCAAAAGCCTGCCCAGGTGCCGTCTTTATGCAAAGCAATAACCGCCTTACCTTCAAGCATCTTATTGGCCACATACTCGGGCGAGCGTTGAGCAATACCGGTGCCACGTGCTTTCGCCGACTCCGCCATTTCATCACAAATTTGCTGCGCATAGTCAACGTGCTGGGCAGATGCAATAATTATATCAAAATCTTGTAATGTCATTAACGTAGAAAAATTACCGTAAAACTAATTGGCTACACTTAGCCTAATTGATCAGATAATGTTTTGTTGAAGAAGTTTAACGGTGTTAAACTCCCAATGGGTTTGCAGAAAAAGTAAATTAAACCCGGGGAATAAAAAGCCTTCGTCGTGTAGGCAGGCACATAAAAATAACTGAAACCAAAGCATAGGCAACAGGAGCGAAAATTGCTCTTGTGGCTGGCTTATATAAGCTTTGCTGGTTCATTTTAATGATTATTATTTTATGTTTTTAAATTTTGTGCAAAGAAGTATATTAATTTTAATTTATGCAAGTAAAAACTGCATTAATACGCTTTAAAAACACATTTCATTACATTGATTTGAAACTAACAAAATATACGCTGCTTCAGCACGAGCTTGATGTGCTAAAAGCATACTTTGATAATATACCGGGTTTAACTTCCAATTTTTATACTGATATGCTGCCGCGATGGGATGCAATTAACGCAAAGCGCAAGCAATTACTTACTGCGGAAGCAGATACCGAACATTATTTGTATTTGGCTATAAAAGGCATACAACGCTGTTTTACACACACAAAAACCACGAGGCCACTGTTATTTTTAGTTACCCAATATCATTCACCGGCGTGGTAGATAGCTTTCTGACACAGAAGCCAGCGAATGCCAACTTTGAAACGCTTACTGAAAGCCGTTTGCTTCGTCTGCATTATAAAGATTTTGATTACTTGTGCAACCATTATCCGGAGTTTGAAAAGTGGTTGAGGGTGATTTTAAGCCATACGTTACGAAGTGTGCTTGAACGCCAAAAAGAGCTAAGCATGTACAGCGCCGCCGAAAAGCTGGAAACGCTTTTTAAACGCAGTTCCCACTTATTTAATTTGATACCTGACAAATATATTGCCTCATACATCGGTGTTGATCCAGCAACGCTGAGCAAGATGTTGAACAAGATGATGTTGTAAAAATGATGGCGCAGGTCAAGATTTTTTAATGTTACAAGCTGCAGATTTGCCCTGATGAAAACAGATAAGAAAACACTGTTGCAACAACTTGCTAGGGAGGTACAGCTAAATATAAAGGAGGTTCAAAAACTTGAAGATTGTAGTGAAGGTCAACTAATTGTTATACCGGCTACAGGTGGCTGGAATATAGCGCAGGTAATAGAGCATCTTAATACCTATAATGCCTATTACCTGCCTGCTATTCAAAAAGCGATGAAACAGGCGGTAGCCGATAAAAACTGTAGCACCTTTAAGCCAGGCATTTTGGGTGATTATTTTGTGAAAATGATGCAGCCAAAAAATAGCAGCATAGGTAAAAGGTATAAGGCGGCAAGTCGGCATATACCAACCGGAGATATAAACGCGCGTGAAGTTTTGAAAACTTACCTTAATAATCAGCAAAGATTACTGCAACTGCTCGATATAGCCGATGGGTATAATATCAACACCATAAAAATTCCCACAAGCATCAGTAGTTTAATAAAATTGAAACTTGGCGATGTATTCCGGTTTTTGATAGCGCATCAGCAAAGGCATTTTGTACAGATAGAACACATATTAAACACTAAAATTCAATTGAAGCAAGCACCTCTTTAAATTGATCTTCGCAATTATAATCATCAGTATCGTTCATCGTGATTTGATAAAATGCATCACCTTCAGGTATCGCATATATACTTGAGTTAAAGTAAGCTTTTTGATTATCCTTTGTAGCTAAATAGCCTGATATTTTAACACTTACAGCTTGTTTACCACCAACGGTTGTTATTGCTAAAGGAGTAAGTATTTTAATATCGTGGATACTTCCTTTGAAACCTTCTAAACTTCGCTCAATCAAAATTTTGAATTGATTAATATTTTGCGTTTTATTCTGCCTTAATAACACTTGTGTATTAGGACGATACAGTAATCCACTTCTATTTGGAGCTGTATATCCGTAAAGCTGAACTGAACCATTATTGTTTGCCATTAATTCTTTTTTCAAACTGTCTGATAGCTCATATTTTTCGTTTACAGATTTAACTACATTCTGCCTTTGAAAAGCAATCCAGTTTTCAGGAAATTTTATTTTAAAACTTTTTTCCTGTGCAAATACTATCACAGATAATGTGATTAAGAAAATCGTATATAAGATTTTTTTCATATCGAATTAATTATTCTTATTTAAGACATCCTTAATTATCATTTCCGCATGCACTCGTGAGTTCTCTATAAACCATAAATGCGTGTCAAGCCCGCCGCAAACTACACCGGCAAGGTACACGCCAGGCAAATTGGTTTCCATGGTATCAGCGTTGTACTCAGGTTTAAATTTGTCTTCAGATAAATTGATGCCTATTTTCTTCAGGAAATCAAAATTTGGCTTGTAACCTGTCATAGCCATTACAAAATCGTTGGGGATGGTAACAAGGCCTTCGGGTGTACGGATGTCGGCTTCATACTCGCGTACAGCCGCCAGTTCCGAATTAAAATACGCTTTGATACTGCCTTCTTCAATGCGATTTATGATATCTGGTCTTACCCAGTATTTTACCCGGCTGCTTACTTCACCGCCACGAACCACCAAAGTAACTTCGGCACCTTTGCGCCAGGTTTCCAGAGCTACATCAATGGCTGAATTGCTTGCACCCACAACAATCACTTTTTGTTTGGCATAGTAATGCGGATCTTTATAGTAATGCTTCACTTTCGGCAGGTCCTCACCCGGTATATCAAGATTTACGGCGATATCATAAAAGCCTGTAGAAAGTACTACATATTTTGCCTGATAAGTGGCTTTACAAGTGGTAACCGTATGATAGTCGCCGGTACGTGCTATTTCGGTTACTTCTTCAAACAGGTTAATGGGCAATTCATTTGATATTGCTACGCGGCGGTAATATTCTAAAGCCTCGGCGCGGTTGGGTTTGTTGTTTATGGTAACGAAAGGTATGCCGCCAATCTCCAGCCTTTCAGAGGTGGAAAAAAACGTCATTGTATAAGGGTAGTTGTATAGCGAGTTCACCAGGCAGCCTTTTTCAATAATCAGAAAATTTAACCCAGCCTTTTGCGCTTCAAGTCCGCAAGCCAAACCAATAGGGCCGCCGCCAATTATTAGGATATCCAGCATAGCTGCTAAGATATAAAAAAGGGCAGGGGAAGTGGGTGGGTGAGATGGTTTATTACAATGGATTGAAAAATCATTATAATAAAAACGTCATCGCGAGGTACGAAGCAATCTCTACACATGCATATCCGCATCAAAGATTCAGAGATTGCTTCGTACCTCGCAATAACGCGTGGCTTATTCATTAAATATTATTTACCCGCCGCTTTAGCATGGTCGGCCAGGAACTGCGCCAGCCCATTGTCGGTTAACGGGTGCTTTAATAGAGCGGTAATCGCGCTCAGCGGACCGGTAATTACATCCGAGCCTATTTTAGCGCACTCAATTATATGCATTGGATGACGAACCGAAGCAGCAAGTATCTGCGTTTCGTAGCCATAGTTGTCATATATTAAACGGATGTCTTCAATCAACTGCAAACCATCTGTTGATACGTCATCTAAACGGCCAATGAAAGGCGATACGTAGGTTGCACCTGCCTTAGCAGCCAGTAAGGCCTGACCTGCTGAGAATACCAGCGTACAGTTGGTTTTGATACCTTTTGAAGTAAAGTATTTTATGGCTTTAACACCTTCTTTAATCATAGGCACTTTAACCACAATGCGCTCGTGCAGTTTAGCTAATGCTTCACCTTCTGCAACAATCTCGTCGAATGTTGTCGCAATAACTTCGGCGCTTACATCGCCATCGGTTATTTCGCAAATGGCTTTATAGTGGTTAATGATGTTATCGTGGCCGGTAATGCCTTCTTTTGCCATTAACGATGGGTTGGTTGTAACGCCATCTAATACACCAAGGTCGTGCGCTTCTTTTATTTGCGCAAGGTTGGCTGTGTCAATAAAAAATTTCATGTTATGTTTTTTGACTTTTGAATTTAGTACAAGATGCCCCTGCAGGCTGCAGATACGGCGAGGCCAAAAATAAAAAATGGGTAAGCTACTTTTATCGCACCGCTACAACCCTCTACCCTTGCTGCGTTCCCACCCTGGGGGAGTTCAAGAGGAGCTGGTCGTAAAAGACTTACCCGCCGCAAATATAGAAAAAGTTTGATTTAAGCCTGTATAAAAATAACAAATTATGCAATCGATTGCATAAGCTACTGATTCAGAACAAAGTAGAGTTTATATTGGGTGCAGAAACATTAAACCGATTTAAAAACTGTATCCGTTTAAATACTTTCCATGTTGGCTCATGAGCGAACATCTCTCGCTTAAGCATAATCATTTCGCTTACCTCAAATCTATGATTAAACTTTTGCTTCATAAAATAAGGCCATAATGTTTTTAATTGATCGTTTGACAAACCTCGGGCAATTGTTAGATGAGGTGTGATAGTGCGTTTATTTAAATGCATTTCTTTAAGCAGAAGCTTAAACCAGTTTTTTGTCTTATCATCCATTTCAATAGTCGCATAAATGGTATTGCCTGCTACATGGTTTGGAAAAATGTCAAAGCCGTTTATCTCAAGAGTGATGGTTGGCATTGTATTCAACCGTTTTTCCATACGCTCAATGGCCGGCTCGGCAGTGAAAATCTTTTGCCGACGCTCTTCAAACGGGATTGTTATATGTGCTTTTGAACCGCTGCTTTTAAATTCACCAATCCTGTCGGTGCAAACAGTTTTAAAGTATCTTATCTCATCGTTAATTTCATCAGGAGGCGAGATAATTGGCATGTATTCGGCGTAATGCATAACTGATTAATTTATCGGCAAATTGCTAATAATTTTAGTATTATCAAATAAATTTTCATATTTGTGTTATGGATGCCAAACGCTGGATAGTACACATCGACCTTGATTCGTTCTTCGTTTCAGTAGAGCGGAAGTTTAATCCTTCGCTTATTGGTAAGCCCGTTATTATTGGTGGCTCGGCCGATAGGGGGGTGGTGGCCTCATGCAGTTATGAGGCGCGCAAGTATGGCGTACATTCGGCCATGCCAACCCGCCAGGCGCTTAAACTTTGTCCGCATGCAATTGTGATACATGGCAGCCATGGCCGTTATTCTGAAGCGTCGCACGAGGTAACCGACATCATACATAATTCGGTCCCATTATATCAAAAAACTTCTGTTGACGAATTTTATATTGACCTTACCGGAATGGACCGCTTTCACGATCCGTATAAAATTGCAAGCGACCTCCGGCAGAGGATTATGCGGGAAACACAATTGCCTATATCATTTGGCATGGCATCCGGCAAAACTGTAGCTAAAATGGCTACCAACAAAGCTAAGCCAAACGGGCAATTATTAATTCCGCATGGTAAGGAAATTGAATTTTTAGCCCCGCAGCCCATCAGCAAAATACCTATGCTGGGCGAAAGCACCTGTAAAAAGCTTTATGAATACGGCATTGAAAAAATAGGCGACCTGCAGCGTGTCGAACTTCGCTTTTTGCAAACTGTATTTGGTAAAGCGGGATTGTATATCTGGGAAAAGGCGAGAGGTATAGATCATAGCGAAATAGTTCCACATAGTGACAGAAAGTCCATCTCTTCCGAACATACATTCCATAATGATGTAGCTGACCGCCATACGTTGGAAACCATACTGGTGAGCATGACGGAAGAGCTTTCGTTTAAGCTGAGAAAAGAGAACAAACTGGCATCGTGCCTGGCTATTAAAGTTAGATACGCCAATTTTGAAACGCATACACTTCAGCAAAAAATACCGCTTACCGCGGCCGAGCATATACTAATCCCAGGCATTAAAAACATGCTTACTAAAGCGTGGAACAAGCACCGGCCCATAAGACTTATTGGTGTGCGTTTAAGCGACCTTGCAACCGGACGCTACCAGATCAATCTTTTTGAAGATAATGAAGAACGTATTAAGCTTTACCAGGCTATGGACAATATTAATTTTAAGTTTGGCGACAAAACGGTTTGCCGGGCGGCAGGTATGGAAATAGGCACACGCAACTTTAATCCTTTTTTAAAGGCATGATCATGCTTCTGTATTTAAAGATCGTTTCATAATCAAATCTGTTTGCTCTTCATCACCAAGAAAAAATTGATGACTGCTAACAATAGAAAAACCGTGCCGCTGGTAAAACTTTATAGCACCCTGATTATTTTCCCAAACACCAAGCCATACATAATCAAGCCCACGTTGTTGTGCAGTTTCAACAGCAAAAATTAATAATTGACCGCCTATATTTTTGCCCTGAAAATTACCGTCTACATAAATGCGTTCTACTTCGAGTGCTTGTGATTCACGAAACTCAGTTTGCGCCTCATTGAAATTTAGTTTCAAATATCCGGCAGGCTGGTCATTAAGCGTAGCAAGGTGAAATTCAGAGTCCGAATTTTTCAGTTCTTCCGTAAATCTTTCAACAGTGAACGCTTTAGCTGCATATTGCTGCATTGACTGCCGGGAGTTGTTATGAGAAAAAGCCTCAAAAAACATTCTCCTGGCAAAAGGCAGCAAAAAATCTGTATCTGCAGCGGTAAGACGTTTAATAGTAATAGATTGCATTATTTATGCTCTTCAAACTGGCCCTGTAAACGCACAAGCCTGTCAATCATCAGGTTTAATTTCTCTTGTTCGTTTTTAAAGATGCGGTCTTTCAGGTAGAAGGTACAAAACAACAACCATGCAATAGTAAGTGCATAAGCGGTAAACTTTAAAACAGGTGAAAGGTGATGCAGCACCTCAAACAGGTATAACGAAAGTCCTAAACTTAACAACAGCACATACAAGTAATAAAGCCAGCCGTACAAATTAGCCCTGCGACGCTGGTATTCCTTAAGTTCTTGTAAGTAAAATCTTGGATTATTAGTGATATCGCTTTTATTAATAAGCTTGTAGTCTTTTATCATTACCCAAACATACAGCAGCATGGTAGTGAGCATAATACCAATTCCAAGATATGTTATCCACGAGTTGAAAACTAAAAATATCATTACTAAAAACACTGCTGCTAATGCTACAAGCATACTTACTATGCTAAAAAACAGTCTTTTATTAAGGCTTCCCATGCCACGTTTCACCTGCTTCAGCGCCTCGTCAACCGAAAGCTGATCGCGTTTTGGCTGCTCTTGCCAAACCGACATTATATGATCAAAGTCTTTCATACTGGTTATATAATTCTGTCAGTTTTTGTTTAATACGATGGATCTTCACCCTCAAGTTTCCTTCTGATATGCCCGAGATCTCCGCAATTTCAGGATATGGTATTTCATCCAATACCATGGTTATAATTATTCTTTCTGATTCTTCCAGCTTTGAAATACATTTATAAAGCAACGCAACCTGCTCGTTCTTTTCAGACAACTCCTCTCTTTGCGTTTCCGCTATTTGTGGTGTTAGTTCATCTTTAGCCTGGCGTTTTTCCGAACGCAGGTAGGTAAGGCAGGTATTAACAGCAATGCGGTAAATCCAGGTTGATATCATGGCCTGGTTGCGAAACTTATCAAGGTTTTGCCAAACCTTAACAAAAGTTTCCTGCAGCAAATCGTGGGCAGCGTCATCGTCACCTGTATAGCCGTAGCACAGATGAAATATCTTTTTTGAATTGGCTTCGAAAATTTGTTTAAAAGCTGCTTCTTTACCGGCCACTTTGCAGTTAATTGTTAATATTCAGACAACAAAGTTAATACTATGTTACAACACATGATCATTAATATTCAGCCATTGTAACTTTTTATCGGCATCGGCAAGCAATTCTTCGTAGCTACTACTGTAATCATATTGCAGGTCTTCATGCAATTTGCCTATTGATGTCCGTATCTTTTCCAACTGGCGTATAAAAATAACCCGAAGAGGTTTGTATGATGTTTTCCTGTCGGCATACTGCAGGTAATTCTGACAAAAACTTATCAGTAACTCTATTTCAGCCGGTTTTGATGCGGTAAACTTCACATACTTGGTAATAAGCCGTAAAATTTTACGCAAGCCTTTGGCAGCAAAATAACTTTGCGTAGGCAGCTGACTGAAATTGAAACCAACTTCGGCCTTTACCTGCTCAATAAATCCTTGTTCATCGTGCGCATTAAATAACAAGTAGGCAAGCAGTTCCTTATTCTCCTTTTTATAACGGGCCACACGCAGCAGCAGTTCGGCCAGTTGTTCATTCGGTAGGTGCTGCAGTTCCTTTTTTATTTGCTGTAAACCATAGGTAGTAATGCTCATGTGATGTAAAAGTAATAAATGTAAGATGGTTATTGGTAAGACAGCTTTTTATAAGCTATGTTTGATACATCATTTAATCAAATACATCACATTATGCTAGTAACAACCAGTACAAATTTAGAAGGCTATAAAGTAACCGATCAGTTAGGCGTTGTACGCGGTATTACCGTGCGTTCACGCGGCATGGGTGGTAACTTTTTAGGCGGATTACAAACTATACTTGGCGGAAAAAACAGTATTTACACCGAACTTTGCGAACAAACACGTCAGGAAGCGTATGAACTTTTAATATTGCACGCGCAGCAGATAGGCGCCAACGCTATACTTAGCATGCGGTACGATGCCAACGAAGTAATGCAGGGCGTTACCGAAGTGCTTGCTTATGGCACCGCTGTAAAAGTAGAAAAGGTTTAATTTGTATTTGTTTCTAACTTATGCAGCCGCAAAACAATAAGAAAACCATCCGTGCGTGGGCCATGTTTGATTGGGCCAACTCAGCGTATAACCTGGTTATAACCACTACTATTTTCCCTGCTTATTATCATGCAATAACTGCTACCGGGAACAGCGATAAGGTGAAATTTTTTGGTTTAACGTTTGTCAACACCGCACTTACCGACTATGCCCTGGCGGCGGCTTACCTTTTAATTGCATTAATGCTGCCTATATTAACTTCTATTGCCGATTATAAGGGGAATAAAAAGTCGTTTATGCAGTTTTTTACGCTGCTTGGTTCGGTGGCTTGCGCACTGCTATTCTTCTTTACTAAAGAAAGGCTTGAAATGGGTGTGCTATGCTTTGCTATAGCAGCCATTGGTTACTGCGGAAGCTTTGTTTTTTATAATTCATACCTGCCACAAATTGCCACTATTGACATGCAGGACAAGGTGAGCGCCAAAGGTTTCACATACGGATATATTGGCAGCGTGCTGCTGCAGCTTATTTGTTTTGCATTTGTGTTGAAGCCGGAATTGTTTGGCATTAGTGATAGTACTTTACCTGCACGGCTATCATTTTTACTTGTAGGTATATGGTGGATAGGTTTCGCGCAAATACCATTTACCGTTTTACCAAAAGGGGAGCCTAACGAGGTAAAGCATCAATATAATGTTATGAAAGGCGGCTTTATTGAATTGGGCAGGGTATGGAACAAAATAAAACAAATGCCTTTGCTGAAGCGATACCTGCCGGCTTTCTTTTTTTACTCGATGGGTGTGCAAACCGTTATGCTGGTAGCAACCAGTTTCGGCGCAAAAGAGTTGAAACTTGAGCAAAGTGAACTGATAACAATTATATTAATAATTCAATTAGTGGCCATTGGCGGGGCTATTTTAATGTCAAGACTTTCAGATAAATATGGTAACATAAGGATACTGTTAACAGTAGTAATCTTTTGGGTACTTATTTGTATCACGGCTTATTTCATTACAACCGCTATGCAATTTTACTTGCTGGCCGTTTTGGTAGGCCTGGTAATGGGAGGTATACAATCTCTTTCAAGGTCGACATACTCAAAATACTTGCCGCAGAACATAACCGACACAGCATCATTTTTCAGCTTTTATGACGTTACCGAAAAGCTGGCCATTGTGGGCGGCCTGTTCAGTTTCGGCTTTATTGAAGAACTTACCGGGAGCATGCGTAATTCAACTTTGGCGCTATGTGTTTATTTCTTTATTGGCATGGTGCTGTTATTTTCTTTGCTAACTGCCGAAAAAAAGAGCCGGAAAATTTCTCAAATTAGCGCCGTTTAATTTTGGTGAGGATGAAGATAGAGTTATTTGTTCCCTGTTTTGTCGACCAGCTGTTTCCTGATACAGCTTTTAATACCATAAAATTGCTTGAAAAGGCAGGCTGCCAGGTGACATATAATGCCAATCAAACCTGCTGCGGTCAGCCGGCGTTTAATGCAGGTTTTTGGGATGACGCCAAAGCGGTAGGAAGCAAATTTCTGAACGACTTCGATCAGGACAGCATCATAGTAACGCCATCGGCATCATGCACCGGCATGGTGAAAAATTATTATAACGACTTATTTACCAACACCATGGTACACAATAAATGTCGCAGTATACAAAGCAATATTTACGAGTTGTCAGAGTTCCTGGTGAACATTCTTCAATACGACTACTTTGGCGCTGAACTTGACGGCCGGGCTGTTTATCACGATAGTTGCAGTGCCTTGAGGGAATGCCATATAAAAGACGAACCAAGGCAATTGCTTTCAAAAGTGTTAGGGCTTGAACTGATTGAACTGAAAGGAAACGACGTGTGCTGCGGATTTGGCGGCAGCTTTGCGGTTAAGTTTGACGCTATAGCATCTGCCATGGCCGAGCAAAAAGTTAACAACGCTATTGATGCCGGTGCCGACTACATTATTTCAACCGACGCGTCATGTCTGTTCCACCTGCAGGGGTATATCGATAAACACAACTTGCCTTTAAAAACTTATCACATTGCTGATGTACTGGCTAACGGGTGGGGGAATGTGTAATGTGCTATTTAGGATAAAAAAAGGCTTTGTTTGAAGTGTTACCGAAATATGAAATTTTCACAGAATACTTGCCGGAAGTTATCTTTTGATTATCGTTAAGAAAGACGAATAGTCTTGTTAAATAAAACTCCCGGCTAAGCGACTCACCTTTGTTTAATATATTAGCCTTCCCTGCACTATCTAATTGCTTCTCAGTATATAAAGTCGCTGATATTTGTGATTTAAGCAATGCTTTAAACGGGCTATTTAATGAATCTTTAATACTTCCCGATAGCGCGTTTTCTAATAAATATACTTTCTGACTGCCTTTACATTCGTTCAAAAGCGTAATAACAATCTTAATACTATCTGCATTTCCGGATGGATTAATGATTTTAATGCTCGTTTTTACTCGTGGTATTTTCTTTAATATGATGTTTTGTGCCTTAAGTGGGATGCAATAAAGCAGTGCTATTAAAAGTAAAATGCGGCAAACTATCGTCATAGCAAAAGTTAATGTATATTAAAAGTACATCGATTTTTTGACTTTCACCCTTCAAAATAAATCCTATTTTTGCCTTACACGTTACAGGCAGCATTGGTAGGCTGCCTTTTTTAAAACATTATTATATAAACAGGGTGCTTTCTTCAAGTCCCTCTCTCACGGAGAGGGATTTAGGGTGAGGCTCCCGAATCATAGTTGTAGATGATTAGTATTACACTTCCTGATGGTTCCGTTCGTCAGTACGACAAGGGGATCACTTCCATGCAGATTGCGCAGTCAATATCTGAAGGATTAGCACGAAACGTATTAGCGGCCGAAGTTAACGGCCAGGTTTGGGACGCAAGCCGCCCTATTGAAGAAGACAGTACCGTAAAGCTGCTTACTTGGAATGATGGCAATGGCAAATCAACCTTCTGGCACTCGTCTGCTCACTTAATGGCCGAAGCGCTTGAGGCTTTATACCCCGGTACAAAGTTCGGCATAGGGCCGGCTATTGAAACCGGTTTTTATTACGATGTCGACTTTGGCGACCGTGATTTCTCTTCAGAAGAATTTAAAAAGATAGAAGATAAAATGCTGGAGCTGGCCAGGCAAAAATCGGAGTACATCCGCAAGCCTGTTAGCAAAGCCGACGCTGTTGAATATTTTACTGAAAAAGGCGACGAGTACAAACTTGACCTGATTAAAGACCTACCTGACGGTTCGATAACTTTTTACACCCAGGGTGAATTTACTGACCTGTGTCGTGGTCCGCACATACCTAATACCGGCTTTATTAAAGCGGTTAAGTTAATGAGCGTTGCCGGCGCCTACTGGCGCGGCGACGAAAGCCGCAAGCAGCTTACCCGTATTTACGGTGTAACTTTCACTAAGCAAAGCGAGCTTACCGAGTATCTGCACATGCTTGAGGAAGCCAAAAAGCGCGATCACCGCAAGTTGGGTAAAGAACTGGAACTGTTTACTTTCTCCGAAAAAGTAGGTATGGGGCTGCCATTATGGTTGCCAAAGGGTACTGCCTTGCGTGAGCGCTTAACCAACTTCCTGCAAAAAGCTCAAACAAAAGCCGGTTACGAGCAGGTGATTACGCCGCACATCGGTCATAAAAACTTGTATGTAACATCGGGCCACTATGAAAAATATGGCGCCGATTCATTCCAGCCTATACACACGCCACAGGAAGGCGAGGAGTTTTTGCTGAAACCAATGAACTGCCCTCATCACTGCGAGATATACAAATCGAAACCACGCTCGTACAAAGACCTTCCCGTTCGTTATGCCGAGTTTGGTACCGTGTACCGTTACGAGCAAAGCGGCGAGCTACATGGCTTAACCCGTGTGCGTGGCTTTACTCAGGATGATGCCCATTTGTTCTGCCGTCCTGACCAGGTAAAGGAAGAGTTTAAAAAAGTAATCGACCTGGTGTTGTATGTGTTTGGCGCTTTGGGATTTGAGGATTATACCGCGCAGGTATCGTTACGCGATCCTGAAAATAAAACCAAATATATAGGTACCGACGAAAACTGGGCGCTTGCTGAATCGGCTATTAAAGAAGCAGCTGATGAAAAAGGCCTGCGCACCGTTGTGGAGCTTGGAGAAGCGGCATTTTACGGCCCTAAGCTCGACTTTATGGTAAAAGATGCCCTTGGCCGTAAATGGCAATTAGGTACCATTCAGGTTGACTATAACCTGCCTGAGCGTTTTGAACTGGAATACACCGGTAGTGATAATCAGAAACACCGCCCGGTAATGATCCACCGTGCGCCGTTTGGATCAATGGAACGTTTTGTGGCTGTATTAATTGAGCATTGCGGCGGCAATTTCCCGCTGTGGCTGTCGCCCGAGCAATACATTATTCTTCCTATATCTGAAAAATATGAAGAATATGCAAAAAAACTTTCCGATGTGTTAAAAGATTCCGATATTTGCGGGCTAATTGATTTCAGAGACGAGAAGATTGGGCGTAAGATACGTGACGCTGAAGTCAAAAAAATCCCTTACATGCTGATAGTGGGCGAAAAAGAATCTGCCGAAGGAGTGGTTTCAGTTCGTAAACATGGTCAGGGTGATTTGGGAAGCATGAGCATTGAAGAGTTTAAACAACAGATAACTAAAGAAATAACGGTATAACTTGGCATTAAACAGACCAGTAAACAGAGGACCAAGGCCACCTTTTAAGAAAAAAGAGGCCGAACATAATATCAACCAGTTTATCAAAGCACCCGAGGTGCGTTTGGTAGGAGACAATGTTGAAACAGGCGTTTACTCGTTAAGAGATGCGCTTGCCATAGCCCAGGAACAGGAGCTTGATCTGGTTGAAATTTCCCCTAACGCCAATCCGCCGGTTTGTAAGGTTGTTGACTATAACAAGTTTGTTTACGAGCAGAAGAAAAAGCTTAAAGAAATTAAAAGCAACTCAAAGCAAACCGTTATTAAAGAAATAAGGTTTGGGCCTAATACTGATGACCATGACTTTGAGTTTAAGCTTAAGCATGCCATTAAGTTCTTAGAATCGAACGAAAAAGTAAGAGCTTATGTGCACTTTAAAGGTCGTTCAATTGTGTATAAAGAGCAGGGAGAGATATTACTGTTAAAATTTGCACAGGCGCTTGAAGAAGTAGGTAAAGTAGAGCAATTACCAAAACTTGAAGGTAAACGGATGTTTTTAACCGTGGCACCTAAAGGAACGGCTAAAAAATAATATGATGTGCAGATGCGTGGATATGCAGATGTGCAGATTGTTTTAAGATAAATAGATTCGAAATCGAAAACTCGACCTTCGAAATAAAAATAAAGCGTTGCGAAAACGCCTATACTAAATAAATAAAACAGAGTTATGCCAAAAATGAAAACCAATTCCAGTGCCAAAAAGCGCTTTAAGCTTACTGGAACAGGTAAAATTGCAAGAAAGAACGCATACATGAGCCACATCTTAACCAAGATGTCAACCAAACGTAAGCGTAATCTGGGTAACACCAGCTTAGTATCTGATGCCGACATGGGTAACGTAAAGCGTATGCTTTGCATCGGCAAGTAATTAACAAATTTTTTAACCAGGTATTAGAGTATTAAAGACTCACAAAGAGCACTCACTACCAAAAACACAAAGAAATGCCACGTTCAGTAAACGCAGTAGCTTCAAGAAGACGCAGGAAAAAGATCCTCGGCTTAGCCAAAGGTTATTATGGCTCACGCAGTAAGGTATATACCATTGCAAAAAACACAGTAGAAAAAGGTTTACAGTATGCTTACCGCGACCGTAAAACCAAAAAAAGAGAGTTCAGAGCTTTATGGATACAGCGTATTAACGCAGGTGCCCGTCAGCATGGAATCTCATATTCTCAACTAATGGGTAAATTAGCCGCTAAAGAAATTGGTTTGAACCGTAAAGTTCTTGCCGACTTAGCGATGAACAATCCTGATGCTTTTAAAGCAATAGTTGATGCAGTAAAATAAGCAGCGATTTTCGCTAAAGGAAACTAAAACGCCTGATAATTATTATCAGGCGTTTTTTTTATTTAACATTTGTATTAACATTCAATTTTATTACAGATATTAACGGCCAGATTTAATCCCCTAATGAATCTGACCGAAACTATCACTAATAAAATCAATGATTTTGCGCCTTACGCCGAACTTATGCCCGGCGTGGTGATCATTCACCTTGTGGGTGATTTTCCTGTTGTGTACATGTCATCCAATGGCTTGAAGTTATTGGGTGTTACCCTTGAAGAGCTGCAACAAATAGGAACTGAATACTATAACCGATACTTCAATATTGAAGACATTGAAGTGTTTGTACCCAAGCTTAAAGCCTTATTAGAAAGCGATGTAACTGATCAAAGCGTATCATTTTTTCAGCAAGTAAAGCTGGCCGGTAAAAACGAGTGGACCTGGCACATGAGTTCGGTAAAGGTGTTTATGCGTGACGAAGAAGGAAAACCTTTATTAACAATAACCATTGCTTTCCCAATAAGCGAAATGAAACATATTGAAGCTAAGGCAGAGCGTTTGTTGGAAGAAAATAATTTTTTACGAAGGAACTCGAAGGCCTTTTCCAGCTTAAGTAAACGAGAAAAACAAGTGTTAAGCCTGGTTGCTAAAGGAAAAACATCAATTGAAATAGCCGAATCACTTTTTATCTCATCGGAAACAGTTCAAACCCACCGCCGCAACATTAAACAGAAATTGGGAATCAACACAGCATTTGCGTTCACTGAGTACGCATTAGCTTTTGATTTAATATAAAAAGGGACACAGTGTTTCCTGTATCCCTTTCTTATTTTTATTAAATTAGTTTATGATACCGGCACATTGATATCATTGCTGGCAGTACTGCCTAACGTTTTAGTTTCATTACCCAAATCCATGTATTGCTTAAAATTTTGTACATCTTCAAGCACCATATTACGGAACAATGGATTAATCACATGTGCAACGCTTGCCCCAAAACCACCTGCAGGCGGCTGGTAAGTGATCACCACATCAACCAAAGTACCGCCGTTTTCTCCGTCGCGGAAACGTACCTTGCCGGCATTATCAATTGTTGAACCCGGTAATGAACTCCAACCGATCATATAACCCGGTTCATCTTTCACTATTTCGGCATCCCAGCTAACTTTAGCTACATTAGCAGGTAGTTTAAGTACCCAATGTGAGCGTTTGCTGTCAATTACCTGTACTGTTTCTAAGTGCTTCATAAACAATGGCAGGTTATCCAGTTTACGCCAAAAGTCATATACTTCCTGGCGTGGTTTGTCAATAAGGAACGAGGAGCGGATATTTACGTTCACCGCGTCATCGGTACTGGTTTTGCCTAAACGGGTGTATAATTCGCAGTGACCTGTAAAGCCACGATTTAACAAATATCCGCTTGCTCCAAGTTTTAAAATACTTGAAAAAGGACTTTTAAAGAGATTTCTAAAGGCCGAAATGCCAAGTCTTAAACCGCCTGCTATTGAAATATAGCGTTCAACCATATTCAGGTTAACGGCTTCATTGGTGTTATTTGCTGCTGATGCCGTATGGTTACGGTTTATCAGCTGTATTGCTGTGTTTGTCATATATACTATTTGTTTAATAGGTATGTGACAGATAAACAGCTTATAAAACATATAAGTTTTGTTTAAATTAAAAAACATGCAAATACAGTAAAGTTTATTAAGCCTTATGCTTATTCATACTTTTGCAGTACATTTGCAATGCTTTTGGTTTTGGCCACATGTTTAGCGTGGCCGGATTAAAAGGGAATACGGTGAAAATCCGTAACTGTCCCGCAGCTGTAAGCTCATAATAACCACGCCATCTGCAGCCACTGTTTAACAACGGGAAGGCCGGCGAAAGGGAAGGAGTAAGTCAGAAGACCTGCCATAAGCTACATTATTATTCACGCTTTCGGGGATTGAAGCATGAATGGCATACTCTTCTTATACAGCAGTATTTCCATTTCATCCGCGATAGCTACAGCTTTTAAAATGCGAAAAACTGTACTACAGTATTGTTTATCATTACGTCGCCTTCTTAAAGGTATACCTATGCTGTTGCTGTCAGTTAACGTTTATGGGCAAACCGATACGGTTAAGCGTCTTAACGAAGTAAACATCAATTCAACCACCGCGCCGCAGCTACAGGTTGCTACACCTGCACAGGTGATTTCAGCATCACAATTTTTGCAATACAACGCTTTTAACGTGGCCGATGCTATTCGCAACTTTGCCGGCGTTAACGTGCGAGATTATGGCGGAATAGGCGGCTTAAAAACAGTATCTGTACGTGGTTTGGGGGCTAATCATACTATTGTTTTGTATGATAATGTTCAGCTTAACGATGCACAGAACGGCCAGATAGATCTTAGTAAGTTAAATCTGTTTAATGTAAGTGAGGTCTCGCTGTTTATTCCGCAACCGGCAGACTTATGCATACCTGCACGCTCGTATTCAGCAGGTAGTGTACTTTCAATTAAAACAATTCAACCCAAGTTGAATACCGACAAGCCGTTTAAAATAATTGTAGGTGTAAAAGGGGGGAGTTTTGGCCTGATAAACCCTTACCTGCAATGGCAGCAAAGATTGAGTAACCAATGGTCGTTTATAGTTAACGGTTATGTGCAGGAAGCCAACGGGCGGTATAAATACAAATATGAAAAGGATGCATCAGACACGCTGGCAATTCGCAGAAACGGCGACGTAAGTACACATCAGGTTGACGGCGGATTATTCTGGACAAAGTCGGAGAGTAACAAGCTAAGCATCCGATTTAACTATTATAATTCAGAAAGAGGTTTACCCGGTACAATAGCTTACAATCAATTCTCGCAGCAGCGGCTATATAATGAAGATTACTTTTTACAAGCCGGTTATCAATATGCAAAAAATGCTTTCAGCTTACTGATAAACAGCAAAGCGTCTCAGAATTATGTACATTATACCGATCCTGACTACCCGCAGGCAGGGGGATTAAATAACAGCTACCGCCAGCGTGAGTTTTATCAGTCGGCTGCAGCAGCCTGGGATTTAACCGGTAAATGGAAAGTAGGCTATTCGGCTGATGTGGCTATAACTTCACTAAATTCCGACATTAGCAATTACGCGTTTCCAACCCGTTTGACACTATTAAATGCGCTTGCTACCACATTTAATACAGGTAAATGGCTGTTCAAGGGCAATCTGCTGGATACTTATATAAACGACAATACAACAACCGGACAAGCGGTGGCTTCTGCTCATAAATTAACGCCGACTGTGATTGTAACGTTTAGCCCGTTTAACAATGACAATTTTGTTTTGCGAGCCTTTTATAAAGACATTTTCCGCAACCCGAACTTTTCTGAGCAATACTATTACGCTGTATCGTTGCGTAACATCAAGCCTGAAAAGGTAAAGCAATACAACGCAGGTGCAATATATAATATGGCATTTAACGGATCAGCAATTGATTACGTGAAGCTTAGTGCCGATGCGTATTATAACAGGGTAGATGATAAGATCATCTTTCTTCCCAACATCGACCCAAGTAAAACTACTGTCACTAACATAGGTAACGTTGAGATAAAAGGAGTGGATGTAAGTTTAAAATCGTTAAGTACGATAAATAATTACTTCAGGATCAGTGCATCAGCAAACTATACTTACCAGAAAGCTTTAGATGTTACCAATCCTTCGCAAAGTACTTACCACGACCAGATACCATATACACCTGTACATGTAGCTTCATTTAACGCCGGGGGCGAATACAAGAACTGGGCACTGTACTATAATTATATGCTATCGTCTTCACGCTATAGCAACCGTAATAATGAACCTTTGTATTACCTGTCGGGATATAGCATAAGCGATTTATCGGGGCGTTATAACTTTAATCTTGCCAAAATGCCTGCATTTATAGCAGCTGAGTGTAACAACATTTTCAATAAAAATTACGAGGTGGTGAGCAGCTATTACATGCCCGGCCGGTTTTACAGGTTAACTTTTCAAATAACTATTTAATATATCAACATGAAACAGATCAACACAAAGTATTTGCTTTTAGGGTTAGCTTTAACCGTTTTACTTGCATCGTGCAGTAAGGATAAAGACGATCCGAAACCCACAGCTCCTGAACCGGGCGTATACGTTTTAAATGAAGGTGGTTTTGGTACGCCAAATGCTTCACTAACTTTTTATGGTTATACCTCAAAAGCAACCACAGCAGATATCTTTTCAACTAAAAACGGTCGTGTATTGGGTGATACCGGTAATGAAATTAAACAATATGGTTCAAAAATATACATCGCGGTAGACAGGTCTGGTACCGTTGAGGTAATTGACAGAACCGGCGCATCTATAAAAAAGATTGAACTAAAAGACGGTGGTGTTACCCGCGGTCCGCGTAGTTTCGCGTTTAATAACGGTAAAGCTTATGTGGTATGCTATGATGGTCATGTAGCGGTTTTGGATACTGCTTCATTAAGCGTGGGTACTCTGATAAACGTAGGCCGCAACCCCGATCAAATCGGCATAGCAAACAACAAGCTTTATGTAGCTAACTCAGGAGGTATCCCGGGCGACGAGAACACTGTATCTGTTATAAACCTTAGCAATTTGGCTGTTAAAGCAGTAACTGTTGGAGACAACCCGTTTGGTATTGCCGTTGACAGTGATAACCAGGTTTATGTTACTGCTTACGGTAAGTGGGGTGTAAGTGCTTCAAGCCTTACCATTATTGACAGCAGCGACGATCATGTGATATCAAAAACCGACTTCGAGGGTGGTGCGTTAACCATCAGCGGAAACAAAGGTTATTTTGTTGGTTATGACGGTAAAGTAAAGGTTTATGATACTAAAACTGAAGCTATTGTAAACGAGAACTTTATAAGTGACAATACAGAGCTTACAGCCCCTTACGCTGTTGCTGTAAACGAAGCATCAGGAGATGTTTATATTACCGATGCTTTAACTTATGATGTTGACGGTGATTGCTATATATTTAATAAGGACGGTAAAAAACAAGACGCATTTAAAACCGGCATTAACCCGGGCAGCATATTGTTCATAAACAAGTAGGCATTTTCTATATTGCAGGATAATCATTAATTTCGCTTAATTAATAAATACTATGTCGACACAAAATAACAATACCCGTAATACAGTGCTTGTATTAATGATACTTGGGGCAGTGGCTATGCGATTTTTAACTTATCAGGTGCCGGTATTAAGCAATTTCACTCCTGTAGGCGCTGTTGCGTTATTCGGAGGCGCTTATTTTACCGATAAATGGAAAGCTTATTTAGTACCGCTGCTTAGCTTACTGATAAGCGATATCGTAATCAACCAGTGGTATGTGTCAAGAAATATTGTTGATTATTCATCTACATTCTGGGTTTACCTAAGTTTTGCGATAATGGTATTTATTGGCAGCCGTATCAAAAAACCAAACGTGGTAAATGTAGCTGCAGCTTCATTGCTGTCGGTTGTAGTGTTTTGGTTATTAACAGATTTTCCATGGTTATATGGTGGCTCACTTTACCCGCATACACTTACGGGTTACGGCCAGTCACTTATTGCCGCTATACCTTTCCAGCGCAATATGCTTTTAGGCGATGCATTATTCGGCCTGATACTTTTCGGAAGCTTCGAGTATGCTAAAGCAAGATTTT
The DNA here is from genome assembly GCF_004005815.1 of Mucilaginibacter limnophilus. Taxonomy (GTDB): domain Bacteria; phylum Bacteroidota; class Bacteroidia; order Sphingobacteriales; family Sphingobacteriaceae; genus Mucilaginibacter; species Mucilaginibacter limnophilus. The sequence goes on from NZ_SACK01000003.1 coordinate 114,186, forward strand.
CGTCTCTTCGCACACGACATGAATTAGCATTATAAAAAACATACATTCACAAAAAAAGCGGCTTTTGCCGCTTTTTTTGTTCTTCTTACTCCGTTTTTTATGATGCTCTTCTCTTGGTAAGCTCATCACGAATTTTAGCCGCTTTCTCATAAGCTTCTTCTGCAAGGGCTTCCTGTAAACGGGTACGTAGTTCGTCATCACTCAAAGTGGCATAACTGCCTGTGGCCGATATAGTGCCTTTTTCCTCAGGTGTTTCACTTATATTTTCCAGGTAAACAAAATCGTTACCTTCAATAACGATACCTGCGGTTGACAGGATAAATTCATAAGTATAAATAGGGCAGTCGAACCGCACTGAAACCGCTATCGCGTCTGACGTGCGAGCATCAATTTCCATGGTACGCTTGCCATCGCTGCAAATTAGTTTCGAATAAAAAATACCGTCGACAAGGTTGTAAATAATTACTTCCTGCACCGTAATGTTATAAGCCTGAGCAAAGCTTTTAAATAGATCATGCGTGAGCGGACGGCTCGGCGTCATTTTCTCAATCTCAATGGCTATAGCCTGCGCTTCAAAGCTGCCAATGATAATCGGTAATCTTCGTCGACCGCTTATTTCACCTAAAACCAAGGCATACGCGCCGGATTGTGTCTGACTATAGGATAGCCCTACAATATCCAGCTTTATTTTTTTCATGTTGTTACCCATTACCCAATCAAATTTACGCTATGGCTTTATGTTGTTTAATTGCTTCTATCAATTTTGGTACCACCTCAAAGGCGTCACCTACAATTCCGTAGTCGGCTACCTTATAAAACGGCGCCTCGGGATCTTTGTTGATGACTACAATAACTTTTGATGCGCTTATACCCGCAAGGTGTTGTATAGCCCCCGAAATACCTATCGCAATATACAAATTTGGACTGACAGCTATGCCTGTTTGCCCTACGTGTTCGCTATGCGGACGCCATCCGGCATCAGAAACGGGTTTTGAGCATGCGGTTGCCGCACCTAACAGATCAGCAAGCTCTTCAATCATACCCCAGTTTTCAGGGCCTTTTAAACCACGACCGCCTGATACAACAATCTCAGCATCAGGTAATGAGACTTTATCTGTTGAGCGGACAATCTCTTTAAGCATCACTTTAAAATCGCCTTCCTTTACTTCCGCAGCGAAGTCTTCAATTGCAGCTGTGCCACCCGTTTCAACAACTTTATAAGTATTTGGTGTAAGCGATATTACTTTATTGGCTGATGTTAATTCAGTAAATGCGAATGCCTTACCTGAAAAAGCCGTTTTTTTAACGATAAATTTACCGCCGCTTTGATCGGGCAGTGATACAGCGCCATCAATTATACCGGCGTTAAGCTTAACTGCTACACGCGGCGCAAGTCCGCGACCGGAAAACGAATTGGACAATACAACGATATCAGTACCTTCTTTTTTTGCAGCTTCAGCAATTACCGAGGCGTACGCCTGGTTTACAAAAGTTTTTAACCTATCGTTGCTAACGTTAAGCACTTTATCAGCGCCGTACTTACCTAAAGCTGAAAGTTCATCAACGGCAACGTCTCCGATGGATATAGCAGTAAGCGAAGTATTATTTTGATCGGCGATAGCTTTAGCATAGGAAACCGCCTCAAAAATTGATTTTTTGAATTTGCCATCGGCATTTTCAGCATATATTAAAACAGGCATATATCTTAAATAATGTTGTGTTTATATAACGCGTGCTTCGGTATGCAGCAGCTCTATAAGTTTGCCTGCATCCTCGGCAGGCAAAAGCTTAACCTGGCCACGCGCCGCAGGGGTTTCATAGCTGATAATGTTTGAATTTACATCAACTGCAACGGGTTCAACCACCGTTAATGGCTTGGTTCGTGCCGACATAATGCCACGCATGTTTGGTATTTTTGGTTCAGCCACACCCTCGGCAGTGCCGGCTACAAAAGGGAAGGGGATAGACAGTACTTCTTTACCGCCTTCAATTTCACGCTCTACTGTGGCACTATCCCCATTTACATCCAGTTTTTTAATGATAGAAACTGAAGGTATATCAAGCAATTCGCCAAGCATAGCCGCTACTTTTGATCCATTATAATCAATAGATTCACGACCGGTTAGTATTAGATCAAAAGGATTCTGCTTTACATAATGAGCAATTTGGTAGGCTACAAACCAGGCATCGTGGGGTTTTACGTTTACGCGGACAGCGTCGGTAGCGCCAATTGCCAATGCCTTACGTATAGTAGGCTCGGTACTAGCTACACCTACATTGATAACTGTTACGCTTCCGTTTCCTTCGGTTAGTTCAATAGCGCGGGCAAGTGCAATTTCATCGTAAGGATTAACGATAAACTGAACACCATTGGCATTAAATTGCGTGTTGTTATCCGTAAAAGTTATTTTTGTTGTGGTATCCGGAACATTGCTTATACATACCAGGATTTTCATAGAAATAGGTTTTTACAAAATTAGTTAAAAAACACACAGCACAAAATGCAGGGAAGCAGATTAGAAAAGCTATTGGAATTTATACAAAACGAACCTAACGACGAATTTTTAAAATATGCGCTGGCCACAGAGTATTTAAAGCTGAATGATACAGAAAAAGCACTTACCTATTATGAAGACCTGGTAAATAACCATCCCGACTATACCGGCACTTACTATCATTTAGGAAAATTATACGAGGCGCTAAACCGTAAGGAAGAAGCAATCAAAATTTATGAAACCGGCATGCGCATAACCCGTGAGAAAAGGGATATGCATGCTTTCTCAGAACTGCAGGCGGCATATAACTCAGCAACGGGGTTATATGGTGATGAGGATGATGATTATTGAGTTATGTTGTAAAGGCTATATGTCATTTCGACGAGGTATGAGTATAAGTCCTCTAAAAGCGCTAAAGAACAGCACCTAAATGTCGCTGAAGATTTCTCCCTACGGTCGAAATGACATTCAGTTTGTTAAGCACCATTGTTACTCACAATCTATTAAAACGGCGATTCATCATCCATTTCATCCATTCTTGATGGGCGTATTATGAAGTTGCTTGGATTAGGGTTATCAAAGCCCGCTGATGGCGCCAAACCTGCAAAGGCATTATTCCCAATACCAAAATCGTTACTGGTTTCAAGGTCCTCAAATTTCACGTACTTACCAACGAATTTCAACCTTACACGACCGGTTTCGCCGTTACGGTGCTTGGCTATAATTACCTCGCCCACGCCCTGTGTAGGATTATTGTCTTCATCCACATCCAAACCATAATATTCAGGACGGTACAGGAACAATACCATATCGGCATCCTGCTCGATAGAGCCGGATTCACGCAAGTCGGAAAGCATCGGGCGTTTTGAACCACCAGGACGGTTTTCAACAGCACGGCTTAACTGTGAAAGCGCTATAACCGGTACGTTCAACTCTTTAGCTACAGATTTTAACGCTCGGGAGATACTACCAATTTCCTGCTCACGGTTACCGCCGCCTTTGTTATCGGCTTTGCCATGCATTAGCTGCAGGTAGTCGATGATGATAAGTTGAATATCGTGTTGTGATTTTAAACGACGGCATTTCGCCCTGAATTCAAAAATGTTCAAGGCCGGCGTATCGTCAATAATTAGCGGTGCCTGCTCCAGTTTACCAACCCGGCTGTGTATCTGTTCCCATTCCCATGGTTCAAGATTACCTTTACGGATTTTTTCCTGCTCAATTTGCGCTTCGCCTGATACCAGACGATTAACCAACTGTACCGATGACATCTCGAGTGAGAACACCACTACCGGCTTACTGAAATCGACAGCGGCATTTCTCGCGCAGCTTAATACGAAAGCTGTTTTACCCATCGCAGGGCGGGCAGCAATAATTACCAAGTCGGATTTTTGCCAGCCGGAGGTCATACGGTCGAGCTCGGTAAAGCCTGAAGCCACACCTGTTAAACCGTCTTTTTTATCTTTAAGCGCCTCAATTTCCTTCAGCGTTTCGTGCATCAGGTCGTCCATCTTGCGCGAATCGCGGCGAAGGTTATTTTGGGCTATATCGAACAGATTTTTTTCAGCCTTATCAAGCAGGTCGAGCACGTCTGTAGTATCCTGGTATGCATCATTGATCACCTCGGTTGATATGCGTATCAGTTCACGTTGGATATATTTCTGAATAATGATCCGTGCGTGGTACTCAATATTTGCTGCCGAAGCTACACGATTAGTAAGCTGCGTGATATAATAAGCACCGCCTATCATTTCCAGTTCACCTTGCTGGCGTAATTGCGCAGTAACGGTAAGGATATCAACAGGGGAGGTGCGTTCGAATAATAAACGGATGGATTGAAATATCTTTTGGTGCGCCTCAACGTAAAAAACTTCAGGCTTAAGTATATCGATAACCGACGACAGGGCGTCTTTTTCCAGCATCAACGCACCCAAAACAGCCTCTTCAAGGTCAACCGCCTGAGGTGGCAGCTTACCCATGATGGTGTTTGAATTAGGGGAGTTGAACCGGCTACGTCTGTCGTTTGTATTCGGCTTAAATTGGTTATCGTTCTCAGAAATCATACCCACAAAAATATACAAAAAATTAGCTGATTTCCTAAAGTGAAGATTTTTTTCGGCCTTGATTTAAAACCCCGAAAACGCGTATGTTACCGCATTGTCTAATTCACACAGGCATGTTGATAAATTCATCTAAATTGCTTTGATACAATGCGTTTGGATACCTGTTGAAAAAATATTTTTGTGTGGATTGCCTCAATTTTGCATTGGCGAACAGAATTAATAAGAAGTTACTTATTAAGAAATTTTTATAACTATTTTTGGCGGTCACAAAAACATACAGTTCATGTCATTTCAGCAAAAACAGCACCGTGAAAGTAATCAGATGATATTTGGCATTCGTGCTGTTATTGAAGCGATACGGGCAGGTAAAGAAATAGAGTCGTTATATATCCAGCGTGGTTTAGGCGGTAGTTTGCTGGGCGAGCTTAAAACACTAATGGCTGAATACCAGATAACTGCACAGCAGGTACCAATAGAAAAGCTGAACCGCTTAACACCAAAAAATCATCAGGGCGTAGTAGCTTTTATATCGCCGATAGTTTACCAAAAGATAGAGAACATTATTCCCGAAATATTTGAAAGGGGAGAGGTGCCGCTTATTTTAGTACTGGACAGTATTACCGACGTACGCAACATGGGTGCAATTGCACGTACTGCCGAATGTGCCGGCGTGCATGCTATTGTTGTACCTGCAAAAGGCTCGGCACAAATAAACCCCGACGCTGTAAAAACTTCGGCTGGGGCTTTATACAAGATACCCGTTTGCCGGCACGATAACTTTATGCAAACAGTTAGGTTTATTCAGGAAAGCGGCCTGCAATTAGTTTGCTGTACCGAGAAAACCAACGATTACCTGTACAAACCAGATTATACCGCACCAACTGCAATTGTTATGGGATCTGAAGAAGACGGCATCCGTAAAGAAATTATCCGTATAGCTGATCATTTGGCTAAAATCCCTATGTATGGTGAGATTGAATCGTTAAATGTCAGTGTATCGGCAGGTGTTATATTATACGAAGCTATACGCCAAAGAGGTGTTGTAAACAGTGATTGGTGATCAGAAATTAGCCAATTTCTGATCACCAACACTTTTCAGATCATCTTAATAGCAGCTTTCTTACTGTGTCGTTAGCGTAATCTGTAAAGTAGATAGTGCTTTCATCTTTTGATAGAGCCATATGTTCTGCTGCCACATCAGCACTTGTACCAACACCATCGCCACCATCATAAGGGAGATGCGGGCCTACAAGGTATTGTAATTTGCCATTAAAATAGCTTTTTATAGTTCCGCCATCAGCAATGTACATTGTACGGCTGTCTTTGGTAACAACAATACTGTGAATACTGGTAAATTGAACATTAGGAAAAAGCAATGTTAACTGCCCGGATGGTGTTAATTTATAAATATGCTTGTTCCCAACAACCAGGTATTTAACACCGTTGTATCCGCAGAAAATATCAGTCACAGTAGGATGTTCTTTGTCACTTGGCCCGGTAAGGCTCTCTTTTGGCGGTGTATATGTATCTGTACCTATAACACCGTTAGCGTCTAATAAAAATTTTTCTACAATTGCTTTTGGTCCGCCCTTAGTATGTACTCTATCCGTTTCAACGCCGCACATCCAGTAAAAATTATTATATGGGTCCTTAGCCAGATCCTGGTAAAAATGTTCGGATGAATGAAGTTTGGGAGTGATAACCTGACCGTTTGGTTTAACTATTAGTACTTTATAATTAAAAATATTTTCGTCTTCTAATGCTATGATGTTTATAGTACCGTCTTTAGCCACCTTTACTATAATAGGGTGTCTTAAAGGTACGCCATCACTGCTTTGTGGGATGTTTACTGTTGATACAATATTAGGCGGTGTTATTTTGCGTATTTTATGATTGTAGTATTCGGCAACATATAAGCTACCATCGTCCATAAGGTCAATCCCCCAGGGGCCATTAAACCGGGCCTGATTCCCTGATCCATCCGCATATCCGGGAGCAGCGGGATTACCTGCAATAGTTTTTACTGTTAAGGGTAAATAATTACTGTCAATAACCGTCACTTTCATTTGATCATCTACAGTGAAGTCGGATTCATTTTTTTTGTTTTTGAAGTCTTTTTTACATGCGGCAATAATTAACATGACGCATAGCAACATTTTGTAAGCTTTCGTTTTCATAAGAGATTAGTTTTGCCTACAAAATGATGGATTATGCAAATCCTTTAAAAGGACCTTAACCAAATGGGTATCATATTGTGCAACATTGTGATTTACTGCTGATTGTAATTATCTTAATAGCAATTTTCGTATGGTATTATGTTGATAGTCAGTAAAATACAATGTGCTTTCATCCTTTGACAACACCATGTGATGTGCTGTAACGTCGGCACTTGAACCCACGCCATCGCCCCCATCATAAGGTTTTTGCGGGCCAACCAAATATTGCAGCTTTCCGTTAAAGTACCTTTTAATTTTGCTGCCCTCGGCTATGTATAAAGTACGGCTGTCTTTGGTTGATACCACGCTGTAAACACCATTGAACACAACGTTGGGAAAAAGCAATGTCAATTTTCCTGAAGGTGTTAGTTTGTAAATGTGTTGGTTTCGTACCACCAAGTATTTAACACCGTTATATCCGCAAAAAATATTCACAACTAACGGCGATTGCTGATCATACGGGTTTAATTTTTCTGATGGAATATTAATACCATTGGTGCCTATACTACCATCCGTATTAATCTGAAACTTTTCAACTACAGCCTGCGGGCCGTTAACATCATCAAAATCTCCTGTTACGCCGCAAACCCAGTAATCATCGCTATAAGGATCTTTAGCCAGATCATAATAATAGTATTGTTCTGTGTGCGTATTTGGTGTAAGTAACTGTCCGTTTGGTTTCACTATCCATATTTTATATCGTATCTGTTCGGTATAGTCAGTCGCAACGATGTTAATAGTTCCGTCTTGAGCAACCCTAACCGCAAGCGGGTTTGTAAGCGATGTACCATCACGATGCGATGGTATGTTAACCGTTGATACAACTCCTGACGGCGTTATTTTACGTATGGTGTGGTTAAATACTTCGGCTACATATAAGGTACCATCATCCATAAGGTCAATACCCCATGGGCCATTAAAACGGGCTTGTTTACCAGATCCGTCAGCATAGCCTTCGGTGTTAGCCTTACCGGCAATGGTTACTACAGTCAATGGTAAGTAATTACTGTCAATGGCCGTTACTCTCATATTATCATTTGCAGCATCAGCAGTGTCCTCTTTAATAATCTGAGGATCTTTTTTACATGCAGCAACAAGTAATGTGCCGCATAGCAACAGTTTGTAAGCTTTAGTTTTCATAAGTAGTTGAGTGTTTTGCTTACAAAGGGATGGATAATACGAATCCTTTAAAAGTGCCGTAAACTAATGTTTACTATTATGTAAACCTGTGAAACAAAAAAGCCGGGCCACTGCCCGGCTTTTGCATTCTTTTTCAATGTGTTAAATATATTTGGTACCGAATTTTTGCTTAACATCTGCTACAACTTGCTTTACGTTTTGCTCCTGATCGCGTGGGCAAATAAGCAGAGTGTTGTTTGATTCTACCACAATATAATCATGTAAGCCCTGCAATATTACCAGCTTTTCGCCCGGAACATTTACCATACAGTTTGACGAATCATACATAATAACCTTCTCGGCAGGTATAACAGCGTTACCTACATAATCCTTTTCCGACAAGTCGTATATAGAAGCCCAGGTACCCAAATCGCTCCAACCGAATTCCGAAGGAAGTACATAAACGTTATCAGCTTTTTCCATAATACCGTAATCTATAGAAATATTTATGCATTGCTGATAAGCTTTGTGAATGTGCGGCTTTTCATGCTCGCTGTTATAAACCGAGCGTGCGTCAGCAAATATTTCATGCATATCCGGTAGATAACTATTAAATGCCGCAACAATATTTTTTGCTGACCATACAAATATGCCTGCGTTCCAAAGGAAGTCGCCGCTTTGCAGAAAGGTACGCGCAAGTTCTACGTTAGGCTTTTCGGTAAAAGTCTTAACCTTATGAAAATCCTCACCTATGGTTTGATCAGTATATTGAATGTAACCATAACCGGTATCAGGGCGCGAAGGCTTGATGCCAAGTGTTATCAGGCAGTTATGTTCAGCAGCTTTTTGTAATGATTTTTCTATTGCTGCAATAAAAGCATTTTCATCGAGTATCAAATGATCAGAAGGCGCAACAACAATAGATGCTTCAGGGTTTATGCTCTCTATCTTAAAACAACCATATGCAACACAAGGAGCGGTATTACGCATTACCGGCTCGGTAAGTATCTGGTTATCTGCCATGTCGGGCAGTTGTTCTTTCACCAGTTGTGTATAGTTTTCATTAGTTACAACGTATATATTTTCTTTTGGGCAAACCTTTAAAAACCTTTCATAAGTATTTTGAATGAGTGTTTTTCCTGTACCTAAAATATCAATAAACTGTTTTGGATGCGAAGTGCGGCTAATAGGCCAGAAACGGCTGCCAATTCCGCCGGCCATAATAATGGCATAATAGTTACTGTTCATGAAAGGTCGTAAATGTTAAGTGGCTCAAATTTGTACATAATATTTGTAAAATATAAGCCCAAATGCATATTGTGCTATAATCGGAATAAAAAGTAACAAACCGTTAAAATGTTTTTATTTAATTAATCATTTTTCTATAAAATTTTAATGTAAACCTATCGTTATTTTGAAAAATATTGTTATTTTGAACTTTTAATAAAACAAGCACAAATACAACATCAATTATAATGATCGAGACTAAAAAGTCGCTTTTTGATAACCTACAGAATTTTTTTGGATTTGATAATTTCAAGGGCGACCAGGAGGCAATTATAACCAATATCCTTGCCGGTAATGATACGTTTGTTATCATGCCCACAGGCGGGGGTAAATCAATGTGTTATCAGTTGCCGGCTTTAATGAGTGAAGGAACCGCTATTGTCATATCGCCGCTGATAGCGCTGATGAAAAATCAGGTTGATCAGCTAAGGGCTTTCGGCGGATCAGACAGCATTGCACACTTTCTAAATTCCTCTCTTACAAAATCAGAAATAGCCCGTGTAAAAGAAGATGTTCTGGGCGGTAAAACAAAGCTGCTTTATGTCGCTCCAGAATCACTTACAAAGCAGGAAAACATCGACTTTCTGCGTCTGAATCATGTATCGTTTGTAGCTGTTGACGAAGCGCACTGTATATCTGAATGGGGACATGATTTCCGCCCGGAATACCGCAAGATACGCCAGGTAATAAGCAACATTGGTGAGAACATTCCCATTATAGCACTTACCGCTACTGCTACACCTAAAGTGCAGCACGATATACAAAAGAACCTGCAAATGAATAACGCGACGGTGTTCAAATCGTCGTTTAACCGTACAAACCTGTTTTACGAAGTACGTGCAAAGCGCAGCGTTATAAAAGAAATAGTAAAGTTTGTAAAGCAAAATACCGGTAAATCGGGCATCATATATTGCTTAAGCCGTAAAAAGGTTGAAGAAGTGGCAGAGGTGTTAAATCTAAATGGTATCCGCGCCCTGCCTTACCATGCCGGGCTTGATGCCAAAGTACGCGCCGAAACGCAGGACAAGTTCCTGATGGAAGATGTTGAAGTTATTGTGGCAACCATAGCTTTCGGGATGGGTATTGATAAACCCGATGTGCGCTATGTAATTCACCACGACGTGCCTAAAAGCATGGAAGGCTACTACCAGGAGACCGGTCGTGCCGGACGTGATGGCGGTGAAGGCGTATGTGTGTCTTTTTATTCGCAAAAAGATATAGATAAACTTCAGAAGTTTATGAAGGACAAGCCGGTATCTGAACGCGAGATAGGCACGCAAATACTCAAAGAGGTGATAGATTACGCCGAATCATCAGTATGCCGCCGTAAGCAGATACTACATTACTTTGGCGAAAACTTTGATGAAAGTAGCTGCGGAAACATGTGCGATAACTGTTGTGCGCCAAAAACTTTCTTCGATGCTGAAGAGCACCTGCACAAAGTGCTTAGCCTGATAAAACATATTGACGAGAAGTTTGACGACCGCTACATCATAGATGTATTGACAGGTGCTGATAACCCACAGATACGTAATTATGAGCATGATACTTTGCCATACTTCGGTTTAGGTAAAGAGGACGGCGAGAACCTTTGGAACTCGGTATTGCGTCAGGCTTTGTTGGATAACTTCCTGTCAAAAGATATAGATCAGTACGGTTTACTTCGTCTGACAGAAAAGGGCAATGATTTTATTGACAACCCATACAGCATACGCTTTATATTGAACCGCGAAATGGAAGCGGCCGATGATGAGGATGGCGAAGAAGGACCTAAGCAAGGCGGTGGCGCTCTTGATACCGAACTACTTCAAATGCTGAAGGACCTGCGCAAAAAGATTGCCAAGCAAAAAAGCCTTCCGCCGTTTGTAATATTCCAGGATCCATCGCTCGAGGAAATGTGTACGCATTATCCCATCAGTATGGAGGAAATGAAGCAGATATCAGGTGTTGGCGCAGGTAAAGCACTTAAATTTGGCGGACCGTTTATCGAACTCATTAAAAAATATGTTGAGGATAATGATATTGACCGCCCGGTTGATATGGTGATAAAAAGCGCTGCCAATAAATCGGCGCTTAAGGTTTATATTATTCAAAATATCGACAGGCACCTTAATCTTGAGGATATTGCTGCTTCAAAAGGACTTACTTACGAGGAAATACTTCGTGAGGTGGAATCAATAGTTAACTCGGGTACTAAGCTTAACCTTGATTATTATATAGACGAGGTAATTGACGAGGATAAACAGGATGAGGTTTTCGACTACTTCAAAACCGCCGAAGACGACTCTATCGACCATGCTATTGCCGAGCTTGGTGGTGACGATTACACATATGAAGAAGTACAGTTAATGCGCATAAAGTTTATGAGCGAATTGGGAAATTAGGAATATAAATGATTTGAGGATTAAGGATAGAGATCAGTAATACTGATTTTTAACCTTTTTTTATTTCATACTGTTCCTTAAAATCCAAGTTGTTTTACTTGGCAAGTATCTTGAACTCAGTACGCCGGTTTTGCTGGCGCCCTTCTTCTGTATTGTTATTAGCAATAGGCTGACTTTTGCCATAACCTTTAAACAACAACCGTTTAGCATCAGTTCCGCCGGCTACAAGGTAATTATAAACGGCTTTGGCCCGGTTTTTAGACAAGGTTTGATTATGCTCATCGTTCCCTACATTATCTGTATGGCCTGATATTTCAATTTTTATAGTGGGATTTTCATTTAAAAACTGCGCCAGTTTCTGCAGTTCGGCCTTTGATTCAGGCTTAAGATCAAACTTATTTGTATCGAAAAAAATATTTTTCAATACTACTTTTTTGCCAACACCAATAGGAGAAAGAGATACCTGTATGTTGAATGGCGATTTTGGTTCCCTGCCTATAAGAGAGAAATTTTCTGAATAGAACAAATATCCGCCCTTAGAAATATTCAAGCCATAGTTTTTACCCGATGTAAGCGTAACCAGAAATTCTCCGTCATCTTCAGAACTGTAATCCTGGTAAACAATGCGATTTTTTTCCAGATCGATAATTTCAATATTAGCTTCCAGCGGACTATTGGTCAGCGCGTCGTTAACATGTCCTTTTACGTAAGTAACCGGCAATGGCCGGATATTTTTCGGAAGCTCGAATGTATAAATATCAAAGCCACCCAGCCCCTGCAGGTTATTTGACGAAAAAAAAGCGTAATTTCCATTAGCAGTCAGCGTCAACCCGTTTTCATCACCGCTCGAATTGATAGGGTAGCCCAGATTTTCGGGCTTTTGCCATTTACCGTCTTTGCCTAAACGGCTTACAAATAAATCTTTATTCCCCATGCCCGGCCAGCCGTTCGAGCAGAAATATAACGTGTTATCATCAGGATGAATAAAAGGTGATTGCTCATCAAATGGTGTATTGATACTCGGTCCAAGGTTTTCCGGCTCTGTCCAACCGTTATCTGTTAATGTAGTTTTCCAGATATCATAACCACCTAAACCACCTGCTTTATTGCTCACAAAATATAATGTACGTCCATCAGCGCTTATTGATGGTTGTGATTCCCAGGCCCCTGTATTAACGGGTGGATTTATGCCAACCGGTTTGCCCCAGTCATCTCCACGTTTTTGCGCGATGTATATATCACATTTGCCACGGCCATCGGGGCGGTTACATCCTGTGAAAAAAAGGTATTTGCCATCTTGCGATATGGATTGTGCGCCTTCGTTATAGTTAGGCGTATTGATACGTGTGCTCAGATACGTAGCTTTTTGCCATTTACCATCCTTCTTGCTGCTTTTATAAAAATCCTCATTGTTGCTGATCTGCCTGGTAAATATCAATGTGCTTTCGTCGGCAGTAGCTACCGGCATATATTCGTCATCTGCGGAGTTAATCTCAGGCCCAATGTTTTGTGGTTTAAAGGCAACGGGATGTTTAAGCGCCTCAATACTGAACAGGCAATCGGCAAGCAGCTTTTGTGCATAAGCGTTGCTCTGCTGATTGAGATTTGCATATGTTAAATATTTTTCCAGGTGCTGCTTAGCCTCATGGTATTGCGCAAGGCTGATCTCAATTTCTCCAAGTTTCAAATAAACGCCCCGGTTAAATACAGCGTTAATGGAAATAGCTTTATGATAGCTTTCGGCAGACGGTTTAAAATCACGCTTTAGCCTGAAAATATCTCCAAGTTGAATGTGCGCTTCAATAAAATCAGGGTCTTCTTTAATGGCCTGTTGAAGTTCTATAATAGCTTCATCATATTGTCGCTTATTGAGTTGCTGCCCGGCAGCAGTATAGTGCTTTACAGCCTGCTTATTTTTGCTGGTATATGATCCGTCCTGGCTGTATGCCGACAGGCAAATCATCGCCAGCAAACAAAAAATAAGAGCAGGGCGCATAACTTAGGGATAATATAATAAGGTAAGGTACAATCATTTAAGGAATATTCAAAAACTTATGTGTCTGCAGGGAGATTTCCCATTTGGGATTATTCATCACATAATCAACAATAAGCGGCGTCATTTCCTTTGCCTTTGACCATTCGGGCTGTAAAAATAGTTTGCAATCGGGCCCTACAAGTAACGCATTTTGTTCGGCAAATTCAAAATCTGATTTATTAAAAACAATCACCTTTAATTCATCAGCTTTTTGAGCGACACTTAAAGTTGGCGCTTTAAATTTTTTAGGTGACAAGCATATCCAGTCCCAATTACCTGAAAGAGGATAAGCGCCAGAAGTTTCAATAAAAGTTTTGATACCTTGTTCATGCAGCTTTGTGGTAAGGTATTCTAAATTATATATCAAAGGTTCGCCACCTGTAATCACCACTGTTTTGGCAGGATGTATTGCCGCATTTGTTACAATAACATCAGCATGTGTAAGCGCATGTAATTCGGCATCCCAGCTTTCTTTTACATCGCACCAATGGCAGCCAACATCACAGCCACCCAAACGGATAAAATACGCGGCTTTACCGGTGTTGTATCCTTCGCCTTGAATGGTGTAAAACTCTTCCATTAATGGAAGTTGCGAGCCGTCGTCTGGAATGATGTGCGCCATATATTAATAATTTGCAAATATAAACATTCATTTTATGCCTTATTGAGAATGAAAGTTCTTATTACCAATACGATTGATTATTATTACGTTAAATTTACCTTTATGAGAAGATTTGTACCTGTTATTATCGTTCTCATGCTGCTGGGCTTAAGCTCATGTGTTGATATTGAAGAGCGCTATACTTTCCGTGCTGATGGATCATGCAGGGTAGTTTACGGATTTGATATGAGCCGGGCTGTGTCTGTTTTAAAAAATCTGATGACGGATTCAGTTCAGGCTACACCCGAATTTTCGATTACAAAAGATACTTCTCTTAACTTTTACAGCGCCATACCTGATAGTATTCAACGAAACATGTCTGCTGAAGATGTACAACTGGCTAAAACCAGCGACCTGTCGGTTAAAATGGACCTGCGTAAAAGCCTGATGAAGGTAAACGTAAGCCATGTGGCTAAAAATGCTGCCGACCTTGAATATTATTTAAAAAACATCTCCAAGATATCCATGAATAGCCAGCTTAGCGCCATTGCTAAAAATCCCACTAAGAAAGGTGATATCGATTCGCAAAGCCTTATGGCAGGACAGGATTACTATACATACGAAATAACACCAACGCGTTTCCGCCGGATAGTTGATAAGGTGAAATTCAACGCTTTCCTGAAGAAAACACAATCAACACTTATAATGGCTAAAGCTATGCTGATTGATATGCCTTATAAAGTGGTACTCAATTTTGCAAAGCCTGTTAAAAAAGTAAATAACTCAAAAGCAGTACTTTCTGCCGACAGGAAAAGCGTAACGCTAATTACCGATATGGATGAGATCATAAAAAATCCGGCGATTATGAACCTGCAGGTAGATTTTTGATATGCAATGGTATAAAGTACCTGATTTAAATTTCACAGGTCAGCCGTTTATCAGGAAAGAAAAAATTGCCGGTAAACAAATTTGTTTGGTAGGATACGAAGGGGAGGTGTTTGCGATGGGTTCACGCTGTCCTCATGCTGGAGAAGATCTTAGCGGCGGTTGGTGTAAGGATGGTAAACTGGTGTGCCCGGTGCATCGTTACTCGTACCAACTCACAACGGGTCGCGGCAGCCCAGGCCAAAATGATTATGTGGAGACTTATCCTGTTAAACTTAAAAGAAATGAGGTATATGTTGGTATAGGCTCGTTTTGGGAAAAGCTGAAAGCGATGTTTACGTTTGAGGAGTAGTCTACCTTGTCATTCTGAACATAGTGAAGGATATGTTAGCCAATAGATGCTTCGTACCTCAGCATGACAAAGTGCTAATACAGAACAACATTACAATAATCTCAATAAACTTCACCCTTAGCCGAAGCTAACGTGTTTTTCAGCAGGCCAATAATAGTCATTAAACCAACTCCACCGGGTACCGGGGTTATCCATGAGGCTTTTGGTGCCACGTTTTCAAAATCAACGTCGCCATAAAGTTTGTAGCCTGATTTGGTTAGGGTAGAGGTTTCGCGGTTCATGCCCACGTCAATAACCACGGTGCCTTCTTTAACCATATCGGCGGTGATGAAATTCTTTTTGCCTATAGCAACGATTAGAATATCAGCATCTAAAGTAAATTTTTTAATATCTGGTGTGCGGCTATGGCAAATGGTTACAGTGCAGTTGCCGGGGTAGGTATTACGCGCCATCAATATACTCATTGGCGAGCCGACAATGTTACTGCGACCAACCACTACGCAATGCTTGCCGGCAGTTTCAACTCCGTATTCTTTGAGCATCAGAGTAATACCGTATGGGGTAGCCGGGATAAACGAAGGCAGGTTACGCTGCATTCGGCCCAAGTTTACCGGGTGAAAACCGTCAACGTCCTTGCGGTGGTCAATACGTTCGGTTACTTTTTCAGGGTCGATATGTTTTGGCAGTGGAAGTTGAACGATGATGCCATCAATGTCTTCATCAGCGTTAAGTTCAGCAACTTTGGCCAACAGTTCTTCTTCGGTTACATCGTCTTCATAACGTACCAAGGTCGATTTAAAACCAACCTTTTCGCAATTCTTCATCTTGCTGGCTACGTAGGTTTCGCTGCCGCCATCGTGTCCAACCAAAACAGCAACAAGGTGCGGCTTGCGCCCGGTGTTCGCTAAAATTTCGGCAGCCTGTTCAGCTATTTCTACCTTAAGTTTTTCTGATACGTATTTTCCGTCGAGTAACTGCATTATTGAGAATCAAGAATTAAGAGTCAGGAATTAAGAAGTCCTTGGCTCATTTTATTAATTAATAAGTTGAATCAGAAGCTTCTCTTAATTCTTGACTCCTGATTCTTGAATCTTTATGAAAAATTTAGTCCAGTTTCAAAACCGCCATAAACGCGCTTTGCGGTATCTCTACGTTGCCCACCTGACGCATCCGTTTTTTACCTGCTTTTTGTTTTTCCAATAGTTTACGTTTACGAGAGATGTCGCCGCCGTAACATTTGGCAGTAACGTCTTTACGCATGGCTTTCACCGTTTCACGTGCAATAATTTTGGCACCGATAGAAGCCTGTATAACTATTTCAAATTGCTGGCGTGGTAAAAGTTCTTTAAGCTTTTCGCATATTTTTTTTCCAAAATCGTACGAGTTGCTGCGGTGTATCAGCGATGACAACGCGTCTACCGGTTCGCCGTTCAAACGGATATCCAGTTTTACTAAATCACTGGTACGGTAACCAATTTGATGATAATCAAACGATGCGTAACCTTTAGAAATAGTTTTCAGTTTATCATAAAAGTCGAATACGATTTCACCCATCGGCATCTCGAACACAAGTTCTACCCGATCGGAAGTGAGGTACGACTGGTTCACTATCATACCACGCTTTTGAATACACAGCGACATTACCGAACCAACAAAATCACTCTTCGTAATAATTGTTGCCTTGATAAATGGTTCCTCAACGTGGTCTATTTTGCTTGGATCAGGCAGGTCAGATGGATTATTTACAATAATCTCTTCACCGCGAGTGCTATGGGCGATGTACGATACGTTTGGTACGGTGGTGATCACCGTCATATTAAATTCGCGTTCAAGGCGTTCCTGGATGATTTCCATGTGCAGCATGCCCAGGAAACCGCAACGGAAACCAAAACCCAATGCCGCCGACGATTCGGGTTCAAAAACCAGGGAAGCATCATTCAGCTGAAGTTTCGCCATTGATTCGCGCAACTCTTCATAATCCTCGGTGTCAACCGGGTAAATACCAGCGAATACCATTGGTTTTACCTCTTCAAAACCTTGTATTCCTTCGGCGCAAGGGCGGTCAACCTTGGTAATGGTGTCACCAACTTTAACCTCTTTAGCTTCTTTAATTCCGGAAATGATGTAGCCTACGTCGCCGGTTTTTATCACTTGCTTTTCAAGCGGACGAAGTTTAAGTGTTCCTACTTCATCAGCAAGGTATTGCTTTTCGGTAGCCACAAATTTTACTTTGTCGCCTTTGCGTATCTCGCCGTTAACCACTTTAAAGTAAGCGATGATACCACGAAATGAGTTGAATACCGAGTCAAATATCAGTGCCTGCAACGGTGCTTCCGGATCGCCAACAGGCGCAGGGACGCGCTCAACAATAGCGCGCAAAATATCGTGCACACCCATTCCGGTTTTACCCGATGCCGGAATAATCTCCTCACGTTTGCAGCCAATAAGGTCAACTATCTGGTCTTTTACTTCCTCAGGCATAGCGCCCGGAAGGTCCATTTTATTCAGGATAGGGATAATTTCCAGGTCATTTTCCAGCGCCAGGTACAGGTTTGAAATGGTTTGCGCCTGTATGCCCTGTGCAGCGTCGACAATAAGCAACGCACCTTCGCAGGCCGCTATAGAGCGTGACACCTCGTACGAAAAATCCACGTGTCCGGGAGTATCAATCAGGTTGAGCACATACTTTTTACCATCAAGCTCATAATCCATTTGTATGGCATGGCTTTTTATGGTGATACCGCGTTCACGCTCAAGATCCATATCGTCAAGCAATTGGGCCTGGCTTTCGCGCTGAGTTATAGTATTGGTGTATTCAAGCAAACGATCGGCAAGTGTACTCTTACCATGGTCGATATGCGCTATAATGCAAAAATTACGAATATGCTCCATCAGAGGCGCAAAAATACGTTTTTAAGGCGACAATTGGTATAGGTATTCAATTTGGCAAAATTATTGCCTTACAAACAATTTAAACCGATACTTATGGATACATTAAAAAAGTTCGGGCTTATGGAAAAGATTGTTCATGAGCTTGAAGACCTGAAAAACAGTCAGCAGGCCATCATACAAAAGCTTGCAAAAATTGAAACTGATAACATTGATCTGGGCGATAAAAGGCTTGAAAAAGACCTGCCTGATATGCATCAGCGCGTTGCAGATAATCTGGATACTATTGCGGCAATACTTGATGACTTTGCCTCGCAAACTAACGAATACAGCAACAATAATAACATTCAGGCTTTACGCGAACAAGAAGCAATGAGATAAATTTAGTAAATAAAAAGCCCAGTTAAGGGCTTTTTATTTAATCTACATGATTTTATGCTGCAGTATAAAACTCTTCCTTTTCAGTAGTATGTACTAATATTACACCCGAAAGTACAAGGTTTACAAGTATACGTTGAGCACGCCGGCGACCGATGTTCAGCAATTCGCAAAACTGTTTTACCGTTATCCGCTGCATTTTTTCAAGATACTCAAGCAGTGCTTTTTCTTTTGAGGAGTATTCGATCATCACACCTGTATCATTACCGGATTGTTTAAGCACATCCAGTACAATTTTACTGGCTAAAACGCTTTTATCTTTTACACGGATGTACGCCCACCATTTTCCATCTTCGCCAAGGGCATAATGCGGCTTTTCGTCACTTGGTGCAATGTCTGCTACTAAAACAACTTTATCGTCAATATACACTTCTTCAAAAGCCGGTTCTAAGGCAGGGCGGCAATAAAAATGAGCGGCCCGGGTAAGCATATATTTTTCTTCTTCTTCTGATTTTACGCCAAGTATAGCACCATTATCAGCAACGCCCACCAAAAGTTTACCGCCCTTATTATTGGCGAATGAAACCATGGTTTTGGCTATCTTTTCACAACGCGTAATAGTTTTTTTGAAATCAAGTGATACACCTTCACCTTCATATATCAATCTCTTTATATTCATGGTATGTCACGTTTTAAATTGTATATGGTTGATAAATTCCCATCCAGCGTTCGGGATTGGTTAATTCAGTAAAACCAAACTGTCTGTATAAGCCATGCGCGTCGGCAGTGGCCAACGCCCATCTGCGCAAGCCCTGCAATTCGGGATGGCCAATAATTGTTTGCACAAGCCATTTTGATAAACCCTGCCTGCGGTGCGCATCAAGTATAAAAACGTCGCAAAGGTATGCAAATGTAGCCTTATCGGTTACCACACGGGCAAAGCCAGCCAGTTTGTTATGCTGATATATGCCAAAGCATATAGAGTTTTCAATGGCCGTTTTTAGTTTATCGGCCGGCATACCTTTAGCCCAGTACGATTCGGTACTCAAGTAATTATATATTACGTCAAAATCAAGAAGGCTTTTATCTGTTGAAATGGTATAGCCTTTAGCTAAAAATGCAGTGTCGTTCATCACCGTACTCATGGTGTCAAGTTAGCATTTTTATCATTAAAATTCTTATCACGCACATAAACTTCACACATTAATGACACGCAGTGCATCCCGTTTTTATCAACCATTTCTGCAGGTAAGGTAATTACAAACTTGCCATTTAACTGCAGTTCCTGTTCGGCCTGCGCCACTATATCATCGGTGACAAGCATGGTACAATAAAGCGCTGTTCGTGCGGGTTTTAGATACTGTATATTACACGATTTAAGCCACACTATAGGATCATATCCCTTAGCAGAAAAAATTTGATGAAACAATACCGGATAAAACGGATCGGCTGCCGAAAAAATACTGCCGCCGAATATTGATTTATTATAGTTTTGATTAAAAATGCTTTTGTTGATTTTTATATCAACACCTTTAAATTTTGGATGAAACCTAACTACCCAGATACGCTGCAAGAACAGGGGAGGATAGAAGCGCATTAACCACTTTAAAGTACTTTCACGTACAGTCATAACAGCTAAATATACTTTGATTACAAGTAAGGTTTATAAAAAACTTGCTGTATAGATATATATCTAGATAAAATGTTTGGGGTTATAGCATTTTATTAATGTTTTTTTCAAACAATAAAGTTTTGGCAGCGTTGTTGCAGTACACATTGAACAAAATGAATAGTCACTTAAATCTGATATGTATGAAAAAGAAAATGTTAAGTTTTGCTTTGGCTGTCACGTTATTAGGCGCCATTGCAACCGGCTGTAGTTCACAAAGCCAAACCGGCGGTTCAGATACCGCAGCAACCGATTCAGCAGCCGTTACTGATACTGCAACGTCAGGTACAACAACTGATACTGCAGCAACAACAACCGATACTACAAAAGCTGATTCAGTTAAATAATAATTATCTGACACAGATTTATGACCCGGCCTTTGCCGGGTTTTTTGTTTTTATAGCACAAAGAGCTTTAAAATAAATTTGCGTAGTTAAATAGCTACATATATATTTGTAGTCAAATAGCTACATAAATGAATTTACGAAGAGATGTTTTTCAGGCTATAGCCGACCCTACAAGAAGGGCTATATTATTGCTTGTTGCTTCACAATCACTTACAGCCGGTGCAATAGCTTCAAACTTTGATACCGCCAGGCCAACAATATCAAAGCATTTACAAATACTTACCGAATGCGAGTTACTACATCAGGAACAAAGCGGCCGTGAAGTTCACTATCATATAAATGCAAAAAAAATGAAGGAAGTTGCCGACTTTATTGAACCGTTCAGGCAAATGTGGGACGAGAGATTCAATAAACTGGAAGCAGTTATGAAAGCCTATAAACCCAAAAAATAACATAAGTATGAAACAAAAAACTCAAGTACACGCCGAAGATGGTAAGCAGGACCTGGTAATAACCCGCCACTTTGATTTGCCATTGGAACTATTATTTAAGGCTTATGAAGAAGCTGAATTTATTGAGCAGTGGATGGGCACAAAGGTGCTTAAGCTTGAAAGCAGAAAGCATGGTAGCTACTCGTTCGAAACCAGCAATCCGAAAGGGGATGTGGCCTTCACTGCAACCGGGGTAATTCATGAATTTATTTCAAATCAGAAGATCATTCGAACTTTTGAAATGGAGAATATGCAATTTGGTGTTCAGCTTGAAGTTTATGAATTTGAAGCGCTTACAGCCGGCACCAGCAAACTAAGCATGCATGTAATATATGAGTCGGTTGAGCAACGCGACCAGGTGCTAAAACTACCTTTTACACAAGGCATTAACATGGCGCATAACCGAATACAAAAAATATTCAGTACTATTTCATGAATAGAAGAAAAAAGGTCGTTTATTGGATCGCTACTTTGTGGCTTTCATTAGGCATGCTATCAACCGGAAGTGTGCAATTAATTAAACAAAAGCAGGAAGTAGCTATGATGACACATCTTGGTTATCCTTTGTATTTTCTGACATTAATTGGCGTTTGGAAAATTTTAGGAGTTATTGCAGTGCTTATTCCTAAATTTCCCATATTGAAAGAATGGGCATACGCCGGTTTTTTCTTTACAATGTCTGGAGCAATATTTTCACATTTGTTTTGCCATGACGGTGCCAAAGATATTTTTGGACCGGTATTGTTGCTTATGCTTACAGTAATATCATGGTATTTTAGGCCGGCTAACAGAAAGACAATCACCAAATATTTAGTTTAAAAATATGCACAATAAAAAGGAATTACCGGCAGAACGGCGCGAAGAGCTGCTTGCCATATTAAAAAACCGTTTCGAAAAAAATATGCAGCGCCATAATGATATAGAATGGTTGGATGTACAGGCAAAACTTGAAGTGAACACTGATAAGCTATGGACGCTTGATGAAATGGAATTAACCGGCGGTGAACCCGATGTAATAAAATATGACCAGCAAACTGGTGAATACCATTTTGTTGACTGCTCGACAGAAAGCCCTAAAGGCCGGCGTAGTTTATGTTATGATCGTGACGCTTTAAACTCAAGAAAAGAATATAAACCGGCTGATAGCGCTATAGACATGGCGGCGGCGATGGGCATCGAAATGTTAACTGAAGAACAATATCGGGAGTTGCAAAGCATTGGAAAATTCGACACAAAAACATCCAGTTGGGTAAAAACTTCGGATGCTATCAGAAAACTAGGTGGCGCTATATTTTGCGACCGCCGGTATGATACAGTTTTTACATATCATAATGGCGCCGAATCTTATTATGCTGCCAGAGGTTTCCGTGGCTTGTTAAAAGTGTAGATATATCTTATAAACGGAAAATCAAATTTTCCTATAATTAACATTATGTTAAGTAGCTGATATATTTAAAAGGGCCGTTTTTTACGGCCCCTATTATTATTTTCCTAAAGCATCAATTTGCTTTTGTACTTTATTGGCGTTTGCCATATCATCTTTTAACAGGTAATAGCTTTTCAAATTTAACAATGCATCACCAGATTTTGGATCAGCGTCAACAGCTTTTTGCAGGTATGGTAAAGCTGCATCACCCATAGCACGTGCTTTTGTAAGGCTTGCTGTGTATTCTTTCTGCTTGCTTAGCGGTAAATTGCGTGCTTCGTTATATAAATCGATAGCCGGCATCAGCATAACTGATCCTAAGTTGAAAGTTACTTCTTTATAATTAGGATCAATTTCTAATGCTTTTTTATACATAGCAGCAGCTTTGTTATAGTAATCAAGCTTTTTGGTGTTCAGTTCAGCTTTTTTAGCAGCAACCTTGCTCTTTTTAGCATCTTTTTCTAAAGCTTCTGCTGTTTTTGCATAAGTAATACCAGCATAGTAATAAAGTGTTTTATTATTAGGCTCGTTTGCAATAGCGGACTCAATTTTCGAAATAGCTTCGGTTTCTTTACCCATTACGAGGTTAAGCTCTATCTCGCGTGAACGCAGATTTGATTTTGCAGGATACTTAGCAACACCTTCAGATAATACTTTAAAAGCTGCGGCTGTATCCTTATTCATTAAATGCAGCGTTGACAGTTCGAAATATATATCATCATTTTTGGAATATGGCGTAGTAAGCAATTTTGTATAATTGTTTATTGCCAGCGGAAAATACTTCGGATCTTTTTGACTTGCATTAGCTGCCGACAAACCGGTGTAATAAATAGCGTTGGTATCTTCTGGTAAAATATTGCGATAATAATCAAACGCTGAGTAAGCAACATCATATTTACCGGCCTGGTATTCTTTTACACCTTTATTTAATTGATATTGTGCTAAATATTTGCCGGCATTTTCAATCCGTGCTTTGTTTTCGCCTTTTGTATCAAGTTCTTTTGCCTTTTTATAGGCGTCTTCTGCTGCTGTGAATAATGGTGATGAGGTTGTGGCTACAGAATCATTCAAAGCCAAATTTGAGTAAACCAGTGCTTTAACAGCATAAGTTTGAGGCAAATTTGCCGTTTTTTCATTGGCAGCGGCTTTATCAATTGCGGTTTTTGCATTAGTCAAGCTTGATGCTGCAAGCGCCCCCCCTGCTGATTTAAGGCCTTCGTATTTTTCATACTCATCTGTAGCCTTATTTAATTCACCCTTTTGGGCAAAAGCCGTTACTGACGTTAAAGCCAGCAAGCCGGCCATAAAAAATTTAATTTTCATAAGTTATTTCAGTTAACTGTTTTAATTTACTATTTATCTTGTTTAACTGGCGTGTATTGCCTGTTTGTGTATATATCTGTTGCAAAAGTTGTAAACTTTTTACGTCTGCCGGTAAAATCTCGTTTGCCTTTTCAAACCAGCGCGTTGCGTAATACAGGTTCTTTAAAACACCGTCACTATCTTTATCTATAACGCTCTTCTTATAATATAATAATGCAAGATTAAAAACCGGATCAAAAGCAGCGCTATTTAAATCAATTGCCTGCAAATACATCTCTTCAGCTTTGTCATACATACCCAGCCTGTCATAACAATTAGCCGCAACCAATACAACTTCCGCGTTGGTTTTATATTCGTTTAGTAGAGCTGGTAATAGTGGTAGTAACGCTTTATAGTCTCTTTTGTTGTTATAAATGTTGGCTTCATCAAGCATAAGAAACTTATCACCAGGTAACAACTTTTTTCCTTTTTGTATAATCTCAAGCGCCATAGCAGTGTCTCCTACCGCCATGTTAATGTTTGCCGCAGCCTGAATGTGCTCAGCGGTTATATTATCAGAATTTATAAGATTATTATAAAATTTTGCCGCTGTTTGCAGATTGCCAAGTTTATTATTTGAATAAGCAAGATAAACGTTAAGTGTTTTGTACTCAGGAATATAAACTCGAGCCTTGCTAAAGTAGCGCTCGGCGTTTATAAAGTCTGACTTATCCATGTACTTGAATCCTTCGCGTATGCAGGCATTGGCAAGACATTGTCTTATAAACTTTAGTTCATCAGGGTATTGCCTTATTTTTCGATGCATTGAGAGTTTTGTATCCACAAACTGAGCTGTTTGTGTAAAGAAATCAGCCGGCTGATTCAGCTTGTTGAGCGTGTCTTCCTGTAAAATGGTAGCGTATACCAGGCCTTTATAAACCAGCTTTTCAATGTTATTTGAATCACGCCGGCTTACAATCAGACTGTCTACAGACTTTTTAGCCCTTGCCAGATAGTTTACATCCTTGGTGTTTTTATAAAAACCAAGGCTGTTTGCCACTACTTTTAGCGCTTCCGATTGTCCGAAAGCAAAGTTCGCGGCAAACAGTAGTATAAAAATTGATAATATGACCTTGCGGTACTTCATTCAATTATTTATTCGTTCTCATCTTCGGCGTCGCCTTCATCATCTGCTTCAGGCTCGTCGGTTTCCGGTTCTTCTCCAATTTCCGG
The DNA here is from genome assembly GCF_004005815.1 of Mucilaginibacter limnophilus. Lineage (GTDB taxonomy): Bacteria > Bacteroidota > Bacteroidia > Sphingobacteriales > Sphingobacteriaceae > Mucilaginibacter > Mucilaginibacter limnophilus. Next base: position 139,358 of record NZ_SACK01000003.1, read on the forward strand.
TTCATCGGCAGAAGCTTCAGGTGTAATTTCAGCTTCTTCTGATGTAGTAGCTTCAGCTACAGCATCAATTACTTCTGTTTCCTCTTCCGGATCATGTTCCACTTTGGCTACCGATGCAATCTCATCATTACCTTTAAGGGTTATTAGCCTCACTCCTTGCGTAGCGCGTCCCATTACACGTAACTGGCTCATGGCAATACGGATAATAACGCCCGAACGGTTTATGATCATCAGGTCATCTTTATCAGTAACGTCTTTTATAGCCACCAAATTGCCCGTTTTCTCGGTAATGCTAAGTGTTTTTACACCTTTTCCGCCACGGTTCGTTACACGGTAGTCTTCAATATCGGTACGTTTACCATAACCTTTTTCTGATACTACAAGTACTGTAGTTTCAGGGCCGTTAACACTGATCATACCTACAACTTCGTCATTATCACTATCAAGCGTAATACCACGTACCCCGGTGGCTGTACGACCCATCGGACGAACGGTAGCCTCATTGAAGCGGATTGCACGGCCCGATTTCAACGCCATCACAATCTCACTACCGCCACTTGTAAGTGTAGCCTCAAGCAGCGAGTCGCCTTCGTTGATATTTATTGCATTGATACCATTTGCACGCGGACGCGAATACGCCTCAAGCGATGTTTTTTTGATGGTACCTTTGCGGGTACACATAATGATGTAATTGTTCTCAAGATATTCCTGATCTTTAAGACTTGTAAGCTTGATATAAGCCTTGATCTTTTCTTCTTTCGGAATATTGATAATGTTTTGGATAGCACGGCCTTTTGAGGTACGTGTACCTTCAGGTATCTCAAACACCCTCAGCCAGAAACAACGTCCTGCTTCAGTGAAGAACAACATGTAGTTATGATTAGAAGCAATCAGCAGGTGCTCAATAAAATCTTCATCGCGGCTGTTACTTCCTATAGCGCCTTTGCCCCCACGACTTTGTGTGCGGTATTCAGTTAAAGGCGTGCGCTTGATATAACCTTCATGAGAAATAGTTATTACAACATCCTCATCCTCAATAAAATCCTCTGTCTGCATTTCGGCAGATGAGTGTACCATTTCGGTTTTACGCTCGTCGCCGTATTTTTCTTTTACCTCAAGCAGTTCATCTTTAATGATCTGCATACGCAGGCCTTCATCGGCTAAAACAGATTTTAAGTATTCTATTTGCTGCATTAATGCGGCATATTCATCCTTGATCTTATCACGCTCCAGTCCGGTTAAACGGCGAAGCGTCATATCCAATATCGCACGTGCCTGTATATCACTAAGGCCGAACTGTTGCATTAAGCCTTCACGCGCTTCATCCGGCGTAGCTGAACCACGAATAAGCTTAATTACTTCGTCAAGATGGTCAAGCGCTATAAGTAAGCCTTCAAGTATGTGGGCACGTTTTTCAGCCTCGGCCAGTTCGTACTTAGTACGGCGGATAACCACTTCATGCCTGTGCTCTACAAAATGATGGATCATATCCTTCAAATTGAGCAGCATTGGCCTGCCTTGTACCAGCGCGATATTATTTACGCTGAACGAAGTTTGAAGCGAAGTATATTTATACAGGTTATTTAATACAATAGCAGCATTTGCGTCGCGTTTAATTTCATATACAACACGGATACCTTCACGGTTAGATTCATCGCGAATTGCTGATATACCTTCCAGCTTTTTCTCATTAACAAGCTCAGCGGTACGTTCAATCATTATCGACTTGTTTACCTGGTAAGGTATTTCAGAAACAATGATCCGCTCACGATCGTTATTATAAGTTTCAATTTCGGCACGTGCACGTATTACTATACGGCCGCGTCCGGTTTCAAAGGCTTGCTTTGCGCCTTCATAGCCGTAAATTATACCACCTGTAGGGAAATCTGGCCCCTTAATATATTGCATCAGTTCAGGCACTTCTATGCTACGGTTATCTATCAGGGCAATTGTCGCGTTAACAATTTCCGACAGGTTATGCGGCGGCATATTTGTTGCCATACCTACTGCGATACCCGAGGCACCGTTAACCAGCAGGTTCGGTATTTTTGAAGGAAGAACGGTTGGCTCTTCAAGCGAATCGTCAAAGTTCAGCTGATAATCAATAGTGTCTTTATTGATATCGGCCAGCATTTCTTCAGCAATTTTTTGCAGCCTTGCTTCGGTATAACGCATGGCCGCCGGTTGGTCGCCGTCTATAGAACCATAATTGCCCTGACCCTCAACAAATGGATAACGCAAGCTCCACTCTTGCGCCATACGCACCATGGCGTCATAAACAGAAGTATCGCCGTGCGGGTGATATTTACCCAGCACCTCGCCCACTATACGGGCCGACTTTTTATATGGTTTGTTGCTGGCAAGACCAAGATCGAGCATGCCATAAAGTACACGCCTGTGTACCGGTTTTAAGCCATCGCGCACATCAGGTAAAGCCCTTGATACGATAACAGACATTGAATAGTCAATGTATGCCGAACGCATCTGTTCATCAATATTTATCGAAATTATACGGTCTTCGTTTTGTGGGTGGTCGTTTTCTATATCGTCAGCCATTTTTGTTTTTAATGTAGAACTCTTCTCGTATACGCCGCTTCAAATCTCACTTTTAAGCGACCTGCGAAGTTAAGAAATTATATGGTTTTTGGTACAGATGTTAGTAAAAACAGCGTTGTGAAAAAACCCGTTAGCAGGTGATTTTTCAAACAATTAGTTTACTTTTTTCCAGTATTCCTGTACCGTTGTGCCGTTTGGTAAAACGCCGCTGAAAGTAAGCGTGTCATTAACAATACTATAGGTATAAGCTATGGTTATGTCTTTGGTTTTTGACCCCTGTGCCGAAAATGTTTGTGTTTCAAAACAAGTATCTGCACTTAAGCGATAGTTACCGGCTTCATACTTAAACGGCTTTTCATCCGGCTCAAGCATAAATGCCTCGTAGCTGTCTTTTTTATATTTGCGTTGAAGTGTATAAGTAGTGGAGGCTTCTGCCTTTTTTCCGTTGTAAATTCCTCCGCAATATTGCCAAACGCCTTTTAAAGTATCGTTTTTAAAAGAGCAAAACGCAATCACAACAGCAATCACTGTCAACTGCAAACTATAAACTGATAACTTTCTCATACCGCCCAGTTGATTCCTTTTTTTAATAACGATAGTGTGCGCTCTTCTTCACTGCCCGGTTCAGGCTTAAAATTATACAGCCATTTAGCCGTTGGTGGCAAACTCATTAATATCGATTCGATACGTCCATTGGTTTCCAAACCGAATTTAGTACCCGCATCATACACCAGGTTAAACTCGGTATAACGACTGCGCCGCTGGTATTGCCATTGTTGTTCTTCATCACCGAAGGCCTTATCACGGTTGCGATTCACCAACTCGGTATAAACCGGCGCAAATGTACGTCCTATCGCTTTAGAGAACTCAAATACTGTTTCCCAGCTTATGTCTCCCGTTGCCGTAAGTCTGTCATAAAATATGCCGCCAATGCCGCGTGTTTCCTGCCGGTGTTTTATATAGAAATAATCGTCGGCCCAAAGTTTAAAGCGAGGGTAAAAATCAGCGTTATATGTATTGCAAACGGCTTTTAATGTAGAATGGAAAAATTGGGCGTCTTCATCAATCACATAATGTGGGGTAAGGTCGATACCGCCGCCAAACCAACGTAAAGGCTGATGATCAAGATCGCTTGCAGGCATTTCAAAATACCTTATGTTCATGTGAATGATGGGCACCCACGGGTGGTTTGGATGTATTACAATAGAAACACCTGTCGCAAAAAACTCATCCTGCTCAACCTTTAAAGCTTTTTTTACGCTATCAGGTAAAACGCCATGAACAGCAGAAAAATTAACCCCACCCTTCTCTAAAATATTCCCGTCACGAATAATACGGGTAATACCACCGCCACCGCCTTCACGTTCCCATAACTCTTCTTCAAATTTGCTTTTGCCATCAATCACTTCAAGGGCCAGGCAAATTTCATTCTGTATTTCACGGTAGTCGGCCGCTACTTGTTCTTTTGAGATCATTGCGTGCTAATTTCACAAAAATTAAGCAATTAGCGCGAATTAAGAGATATTAAACTTGAGGTTGCATCTGTGCATCCTCATCTTCAACATAATTAAGATCTTTGCTGAAGCTTTCTTTTAAACGGCTTAATGCAAGCAATGAAATAGCTGTGAGGATAAACATCATAATATACCCACTGGTAACCATGCCATATCTTTTCACAAAAGCGTCGAACGCGAAATTTATCGGTATAAGCGCCCCCCTAACAAAGTTAGGTACCGTTGTAGCCACAGTTGATCTGATGTTAGTTCCGAACTGCTCGGCACCAATAGTAACAAATGTGGCCCAATAGCCAACAGAAAGTCCCATAAAAAAGCTTAGCCATACAAATCTTTCAGGCGTGATACCTTTTGAACTTAAGTAAGCTATTACGCTTACAATAGATAACAACTGAAAAACCAGCATAGTAAGCTTTCTTGATTTAGTGAGTTGCGATAATACTCCTGCTAAAATATCCCCTATTGAAATACCAATGTAAGTGTACATTACACCTGTACCGGCGCTTAAAAGTTCAGTTGCGCCAAGTTCTTTACCAAACTCCGGCGCCTGCGTTACCAGTATGCCAACTACATACCATAAAGGCGCGCCAATTAAAATGCAGCACAGATATTTAACAAAGCGGTTCCAGTTAGTAAACAACATAAAAAAGTTGCCCTTTGCAACTTTGCTTTCCTCAATGTTTTTATACATCCCTGATTCAAAGGTACCAACCCGTAAAAGTAACAACACAAAACCCATACCTCCGCCTGTAAGATATGCATGCTGCCAGTTTTCTTTACCCACCAACGCAGCTACTACGGCACCGAACAAGCCTATTACAGCAACAATGGTAGTACCGTAGCCCCGGTTTTTCTGACTGAGCGTTTCTGTTACAAGCGTTATACCTGCGCCTAATTCCCCTGCCAGGCCAATACCGGCAATAAAGCGTATAATAGCATAAGTGTTTACGTCATGTACATACGCATTAGCAATATTGGCAAGTGAATACATTAGTATCGAGCCGAATAATACTTTTATGCGTCCATATTTATCGCCAATAATACCCCATAATATACCGCCCAGCAGCAGGCCGGCCATTTGCATGTTTATAATATACACACCTGCTTCACGAATTCCGGCTTCCGGGACACCTATATCCTGCAGGCTTTTAATACGTACTATAGAAAAAATAATCAGATCATACAGATCAACAAAATAGCCAAGAGAGGCTACCAACACCAGCATCACCACATTACGCGATTGTTTCGTCGCAGATATTTCACTCATAGTTTATAATCAGGATATTCAGGTTGTAAACATATAATTTTTCCATAAAAAAACCCCTGTAATAATTTACAGGGGTTTACTACACCTTAAAGCGTATTATACTTTTTTCACTTTAACGGCCTGAGGGCCTTTTTTTCCATCCTCAATGTCGTATTCTACAGTGTCATTATCTTTTATAGCGTTAACGCCGCCCTGAACATCTTTAAAGTGTACAAAAAGGTCTTTACCGTCTTCTGTTATAATAAAACCGTATCCTTTTTGTGTGTTAAACCATTTTACTTTTCCAGTCTTCATATAATTGGGTATATAGTGTGTAAATTAATTAATGCCAAACTGAATTATAAAACAATTGATAATCAGGCCGGAACATATCTCAAATATAAAAAAATAATATTCCAAACAAAATTTATTTATTTGGCTGCGGGGTAAGGCGTAAGTATGGTTTTACTTCGGTATATCCTTTCGGAAACTTCGCCGGAATGTCTTCTGTTTTAATGGCAGGCACTACTACTACATCCTCTCCTTCTTTCCAGTCGGCTGGTGTAGCCACGCTGTAATTAGCGGTTAATTGCAGCGAATCAATAACCCGCAGTATTTCCTGGAAATTACGGCCGGTTGAAGCAGGATAAGTAATGATCAGTTTAATGGTTTTATCAGGCGCTATGATAAATAGTGAGCGTACTGTTGCGGTAAGCGATGCATTTGGGTGTATCATGTCATAAGCTTCGGCTATTTCACGGTTTTCATCAGCAATTATCGGGAAGTTCACTTCAACATTTTGAGTTTCGTTAATGTCGTTTATCCACCCTTTATGTGATTCAACATTGTCAACGCTTAGGGCAACAACCTTCACGTTGCGTTTTTCAAACTCATCCTTAAGTGACGCTGTACGACCAAGTTCGGTAGTGCAAACAGGAGTGTAATCTGCAGGGTGCGAGAATAGTACGCCCCAGCTATCGCCTAAAAATTCGTAAAAATCTATTTCCCCTTCTGATGTTTGGGCTTTGAAGTTTGGCGCTTTATCGCCTAATCGTAAACTCATGGCAGTATTGTTTTAAATGTGTTTATACTAAGTTGTTAAGGCTAAGGTAAAACCATTGAACGAAAAATCAATATTAAAAAGACGATAATTTTAGTAGAGATTTAAATAGTGATGATTATGTGACAATACACAATATTGTAACATCAGTGATTTATCTATATGAATTTTATGATCAAACCGATTAAAGCTGCAAAACCAATTAAGTATGGTTCTTGTACTTTTTTTGAATATATAAGTATCAATGCTGTAGCGATAGCTATTAATGCAGCAGGAATATCTTTAATTGAATTTACTCCTATTACTATTACGGCACCTACCAACGCACCTATTACTGATGCAGTAATACCTTCCACAAAAGCTTTAACAGTGTTATTTTTAGCAATTTTTTTAAATGATGGCGCAAGTGCAACTGTAAAAATGTAACATGGTAAAAAAGTTGCTAATGCAGCAACGCACGCACCCGGAAATCCGGCTATTAGATATCCAATAAAAGCAACTGTTATAACCACTGGTCCAGGCGTTATCATAGCTACTGCCACAGCATCAATAAATTGATTTTCAGTAAGCCAACCATACTCCTTCACCACACCACTATGTAAAAATGGCACTATAGCCAACCCGCTCCCAAATACAAATGCTCCTGCTTTAGCAAAAAATACGGCTATTTTGGGTAATACGTTCGTATCATATTTCCAAAACCCTGTGCTAATTAATAACACAACTGGCGCCGATGCCGGCTTTTTTAACCAGGCGGGCGGTGCTTTAAGCAGCATGTATATTACACCGCAACTTATAAATAACCATATCTCTTCGCGCTGGGTTACAACAGTAACTACTATTGATAATATATAAAACGTCCATAACAGCCACTTTGACCGCATAGCAGGAAATTCAAACTTACTGATGCTTTTGATAGTTAGTTTGTAGGCACTAATTGTAATAATACCAACCACAGAAGCCCCTACACCGTAAAATATAGCCTGCATCCAGGGTAAACCGCCATATTGTTGGTAAGCCATTCCTAATAATATTACCATTACAAAAGAAGGTAAGATAAAAGCCAGTCCTGTAAGTGTAGCTCCTATTAAACCATAATGAATGTACCCGATGTAGATGCCTAACTGTGCGGCTAAAGGCCCTGGTGCTAACTGTGCAAGCGCCAAGCCTTCTTTGTATTCTTCGTCTGTTATCCAGGCTTTATTTTCAACCAAATCGCGGTGCATGTAATTCACAAGTGCAACAGGTCCGCCAAAGCCCCAGGTTCCCAGTTTTAAAAAATATAATGTAATATGCGTTAATGAATATCGTGGTTGCATAAAAGAATTAAAATGCAACAATACGCATGGAATATTAGCTTTAATTGTATCAATTTAACTAATTGTACAACTTTTACTTTTTATATATTTAAATTATAACAAAAAAGCCACGCTGTATCAGCGTGGCTTTTTTGTTATATTAAATTACTGATTACTCAGCAGTTACTTCTTCAGTAACTTCAGTTTCAGCTTTTTTAGCTTTAGGTGCTTTTGGAGCTTCCTCAGCAGCAGGAGCCTCTTCGGCTACAGGCGCTGCAGTTTCAACAGCTTTAGTTGCTGCTTTTGCTTTTGGAGCAGGTGCTGCATCTTCAGCTACCGGAGCAGCCTCAAAAGGCAATACCGAAACATACGAGCGGTTATCGGCTTTCTTTTTGAAAACTACAGTACCATCAGTTAAAGCGAACAAAGTGTGATCTTTACCCAAACCAACGTTTTGGCCAGGGTTGTGCTGTGTACCACGCTGACGAACGATGATGTTACCGGCAATAGCTGGCTGACCACCAAAAATTTTAATACCTAAACGCTTGCTGTGTGATTCGCGACCGTTTTTCGAGCTACCGGCCCCTTTTTTGTGTGCCATTTCTTATATCTTTTAAATAGAAGATAAAACTTCTTTTTTGTTAAACCTTAAACTTACAGGGTAATGCCTGTGATCTCTATTTTAGTGAATTGTTGGCGGTGACCATTTTTCTTTTTGTAACCTTTTCTTCTTTTCTTTTTGAAAACGATTACTTTATCACCTTTTACATGAGACACGATTTTAGCTGAAACTTTTGCGCCTTTCAAATCAGTACCTAATTTGAAGTTACCTTCGTTCTCTGCTAACAATACGTTGTCAAATTCAATACTAGCGCCTTCATCTCCCTGTAAGCGGTGTACAAAGATCTGCTGGTCTTTTGCAACTTTAAATTGCTGTCCTGCTATACTTACTATTGCGTACATTGTTATTTTGTTAGTTTTTAATTTTTTGAGGTGCAAATATAGGTGTTAATTATTTATTTAGCAACTCTTGTTGTTTTTTAGTTCTTACCTCTGCATCATTTAATACACGCTCTATTTCTTTTATCAGGCGGTTGTTAGCGTCAACCAGTTTCGGGTCACCTGCAAAGTTTTCATCAAATAATACAGTTTTGGTTTTACGCAAGTAATTAAACTGTATTTTATATCGGGTAATACCCGGCGTTGCCTTGCCGTCTTTATTATTTATTTCATTTGCAGGAAAGTCCCAAAAGCCAAGTTCAGCGGCCTTACGATGCAAATACAATAATTCGTCACGCGAAATATATAGTTGTGTTTTAATAACTGAATCACGGCTGTTTACATACTGGTATTGCTTTGTGGCTGAATTAAATTTGTTGAGCAGACTGTCGCCGGTACCATATTCAAATTCTATCGACTTAAACTCAGTAAACTTGTACGGCGCGTTCTTTACCATCATACCGTAATAATATGTACAGTAAATAATAAAGGGTACAACGATGCTTAAAATAAAGAATATCTTTTTGTTACGGAGACTCATAGTTATGATTTCACAATTCGGGCGAAGTTATGAAAATTGAAGTTCAAATCCGGCGCTGAACGCTTTACTTACATTTTTATGATGGAACACCGGGTTAATTTTCTATCTCCCCCTCCCACTTACTCACTACCGCGGTAGCCATGGCATTGCCTAAAACGTTAGTAGCCGAGCGGCCCATATCCAGCAGCGGATCAATACCTATCAGCAACGCCAAACCAGCTTCGGGGATATTAAACATGGAAACAGTACCGGCTATAACCACCAGCGACGCACGCGGCACACCGGCTATTCCCTTACTGGTAAGCATAAGCACCAGCAGCATAGTCAACTGCTGCTGAAACGAAAGCGGAATGTTATATGATTGTGCCAGGAACAAAGAGGCAAACGTCATATACATCATCGAGCCATCCAGGTTAAATGAATAACCTAATGGCAGCACAAAGCTTACAATTTTATTATTACAGCCAAAACGCTCCAATTCCATCAGTACACGCGGGTAAGCAGCCTCGCTTGTTGATGTACTAAAGGCTACAAGCATGGCATCTTTTATTCTTCCAACAAGAGTGAAAACCCTGTTTTTAAGCACAGCCCATCCAGCTAAAATGATAACCAGCCACAACAATATCAGAGAAAAATAAAACTCACTGATGAATATGGCATAAGTTGACAGAATACCCAAACCCTGTTTGGCAATAACTGCGGTTATTGCTCCAAATACAGCCAGTGGCGCCAGCTTCATTACGTAGCCGGTTATTTTTAATATTACATGGGCAATGGCGTCCATTGCTTTTATAACAACTTCGCCCTTTTCGCCTATGGCGGCTGTGCCTACACCAAAAAACAAGGAGAATACCACTATCTGCAGTATCTCATTGTTGGCCATGGCTTCAACAAAGCTTTTCGGGAAAACGTGGCCAATAAAGTCGCGTAAAGAAAGCGCTGTTTTTTGTACGCCTGTACTGATGTGGCTATCGGGCAGTGGTAAATGCATAGCCTTACCAGGCTCAAAAAAGTTTACCAGCAGCATACCCAAAAGCAGTGATACTAATGTTGCGCTTAAAAACCACAACAGTGTTTTACCGCCTATTCGTCCAACCGACTTAATATCCCCTACCTTGGCCACTCCTACCACCAGTGTAGTAAATACCAGCGGCGCCACAATCATCTTTATCAGTCTCAGGAAGATATCACTTAGCACATTAAAGCCGACCAGCTTATCATCCCGAAGCGTATCATTTTCTTTGCGGATACTAACCTGTTCGGTACGATGTACTTTTAATTGCTTGAATTCTGCAGTTGTGGTATCTGTAGCGGCAGCAATACGGGCGTCAATGGTTTTGATTGTTGCATCTGCAGAAGTGATCTTGATATTAATATCGTTTATCACAAACGTATTGTAAAGATATCCGGTAATTACACCCAATAACAAGGCTATAAAAATGTAGAGCGTAAGTTTGCTTCTCTGCATATAAGTCAGTTAAACAGCAAAGGTAAAAATATAGGCAATAAAAAACCCACCATGTAGATATGGCGGGTTATAATTATTTGCAAATCTTTAATTGATCACAAAGTTTGCATTAAAGTACTGTTTCAAAGTAATGGTATCTTTTATTGACGCATCATTTTCAGCCTCCTGGTAAATTGTTGCTTCCACAAGCCATTTTGCTTTGTCGGCCGCAACATTTGGTGTAGTGTTTTTACCTTTTACCCAGCCACCAACCGGTTTAAACGGAATTGTATTGCAAACAGAACATGATGTTATAGTGAGCACTTTGCCTTGCTGAATATCATTTGCCGATAATTCAAATGATTGTTTATTTACCGGTGCCTTTATAAATATCTGGTTTTTTATACCGGGTCTTTCCGCTGTATTCCAAAACAAACGATAGCCGCCTGCTTTTAATGCTCCATTATTGCTTACATCGGCATATTCTGTAAACAAGTATTCGCAATTTGCACCGGCAGGACATGTAGTCAGATTTTTTTCATCAATTGCCGGCTCTTTCTTTTTATCCTTTTTACATGCTGAAATAAAAAGTGCTGCTGATAATACCAACAGTAAGGGGTAGTTAAGTTTGGTCATGGTTAATGTTTTATTTATCAGTTACGATTTAACCGGAAATTACGCTACATATAAATATATTAAGTTTTTGTTAAATAATCCCTATATATTAAACTCATTATAAAGTTGTAACAACTGTAGTAAAATCAACATCTTATAAATGAAATGACATATCGAAAACTCACCTTATTACTTGTGTTGATTTTGGCATTTACTATTGTGCAGGCTCAAAATAAAACAGGTAGTATTTTATTTTATACTGATGAGGTTAAACTGACCGAAAAACCGGTAGCGGGCTTGCACAAAATGGATCTCACTAATAAAAGTAACCTTTTTATCAAAGTATCCTTAGCTAAACCGCTAACAGCGTATTTAAGTGAATTGGCGCCACATCTCGATAAGGATTCACTTTCAAAGGTGGGCAATTATCAGTTTAACTTTTTTGTTGATGATAAGCTGATTTACCATACCGAATTAATCCCCGGAGCGCCCCGCCCTATTCAGCAGCAAAAAGATACAGTATGGACAAAACCGCTTATTGATAATCAGCATGAAGGCGCCTGGTGGAGCCAGTCGGCCTGGAACCGCTTTATTTACAATGGCGGTGATAGTGCACTTACCGATGGACCGCACACGCTTAGGATTGAATTTCGGCCGTATGTTAAAACGCCAAAACTGATCACCGGAAACATCATAGCAGAAGGCACACTGGAATTGCTGGTAAAGCGCAAACCTGAAATAAATCTTGCCAACACAAAGCTATCTCCGGTTAAACCTTATAACGATCTGGCAGTATCTAAGGAAAAGTTTAATATCGATACAATTAAGAAACTACGCGCTTATATAGAAGCGAATGTTTTCAGGCATATAACGAGTGTAGTGGCGCTTAAAAACGGCAAGATATTATTTGAAGAATACTTCAACGGCGCAACACGCGATAGCCTGCACGATGTACGTTCGGTAGGAAAAACATTTGCATCTGCATTAACAGGTGTCGCCTTACGCGATGGCTATGTCAAATCTGTTATGCAAACACTTGGTGAATTTTATGACCTTAAAGCATACAACAATTATTCGGCAGCCAAAAACAAAGTAACGTTAAAAGAACTGCTTACCATGAGCTCGCGCTTTAATGGTGATGATGATGACGCAACTTCACCGGGTAATGAAGAAAACATGTACCCAACTGATGACTGGGCAAAGTTTACGCTTGATTTGCCGATGGATACAATCAACTACAAAGGTCAGTGGCATTATTTTACCTCCGGTGTAATGCTGTTGGGCAGCACGCTCGACAAGGTTGTTCCTGATGGATTAGATAAGTATGCCGATAAAAAACTTTTCAAGCCTTTGAACATTACCAAATACCAATGGGTGTACACGCCACAGCATGTGCCCAGCACTGCGGGCGGTATCCGTATGAACGCGCTTGACTTTGCCAAGTTTGGTCAGCTTTATGCTAATAAAGGCAGCTGGAACGGTACACAGATACTACCTGAAGGTTGGGTTAGTGAAAGCCTTTCCCATCAATTACCTATTACCGGCAGAAAGAGCGAATATTATGGATACCTCTTCTGGAACAAAACTTACCGTGCAAATAATAAAGATTATGAGGCTTACTATTGTTCGGGGAATGGCGGCAATAAAATATTTGTATTTAATGACCTTGTTGTGGTAATCACAGCGACTGCCTATGGCACTGGTTACGCCCACAAACAAGCAGATACGATGATTGAAAACTTCATCCTTCCGGCAGTGTTTGGAAAGTAAATCAGTTCTAAATCATATCACTACACGAAATGTTAAGTTAACACGTGCTTTCATTGGTTTAGTTGATTTAGCGATACGGTGATCCCAGTGCTCCTGTAAGCCTGCTTTCATCAACAAATATGATCCATGCTCAAGCCGTACAGAATAATGTTCTTTGTGATTTGATTTATTCCTGATGTCAAAGCTCCGCACCTGCCCAAAACTTACCGAGGCAATTACCGGATTTTTTCCAAGTACACTTTCACGATCGCTGTGCCAGGCAACCGAATCGTTGCCATCACGGTAATAATTCAATAGTACACTATTAAATTTAACGCCTGCCGGCGGTTCAACCAAAGCTTTAAGCATTAGCAACTCAGGTGTCCATGGCAAAGGGTTTGATACAAGCCCGGGATTAGAGTAGTCTGTGCCTAAATCTCCATACCAGGCCGTTAACCTTGGTGTAAGATACTCTTTATCCCAAAGCTTTTGTTTGGTTTGCTTCCATGGCGTATTCCGTATGAAGTATTCCAGTAAATAATCGCTTGTTTCCTGATCTACAAAACACGGTTTATATTCAAGAAATTCTTCCGGCAATCCCCTGCTCTGCCCTGCCTCTCCAAATAATGCCAGTTGTTCTATCATCATTCAAAGATAATGATTTGCTAAATTAATTAGCAATTTTTGTTGTTAAATAATGAAAGATTATCCTTATTTTCTAAGAGCAGGAACCACCAAATAACGTACTATCAAATGTGCTACAAGTGATAACGTCATTGTGGAAATTAGGATAGCAGCAAGTTTTGAGGGACTATCAAAGTAATCAAGAAACCTTGATTCACTCTTGCCGCTGTATAAAAAGGCAAGAAAAAACACACAAGCACCGGTTAGCCACAAAGTAAGATGCGAATAAAAATAACGGGGTTGAACAAGCGCGCCGCCGCGGAAAGACATCAGTAAAAACATTACATGAAGCAGAAACAGCACAACGGCTGCAGCAATAAGTAAGTAGAACATAGTTTAAAAACACGGATTATATGTGCACAAAAATAAAAACAGGTTATTCATACACAAGTAAATGATAAAATGAATAAAATAACCAGCTTGCAAATATTCTGACATTTTTTCTGATATTAGGACACACTAACCTATGAAAACAACTTTAATCACTTTGTTATCGGTGTTGTTTGCCGGAACAGCTACTGCACAAAAAAATGCACTACAGCCCCTTATTATTCAAGGCAAAATAACTAACACTACCGAAAAGCAACTCAAGATATTTTTTGAGGACGACAATGGCAAAATGACCATTGATACCATTAAGCTTAATAATTCCGGCGAGTTTTATCTTAAAACATTCAATATAAAAAAACCACAACGCACCAGCTTGCAGCAAAATCAGCTTCAAATTAATAGTATTTATGTTGCCCCTGGGTATAGCCTGACAATTACCGGCGATGGTACGGATTATTTAACGCTGCTAAAAACAAGACATATAACAGGCAAGGGTGCTGCTGCAAACCAGTACCGGCAAAAAATAGATTCGATACTGGTTGCCCGTAACGACCGTACACCATGGTATGAATTAAAGCTCGATTCGCTGCTGCTATATACGCGTAAATCAAAGGCGCTTGAAGATTCGGTATATCAGGTAGTTTTCAGCAAGCCGGATACACAGGATAAATACTGGAATACTTTTAAAAGGATGATATCACTTGATATCCAGAGTAAGAACTTTTACATGTTGCTTCAGCACCTGGAAATGAACAAATACACCTATGAGCAGATGGCAAAAGTTGTAAGCGAAAATACTCCGGCTGCATTTGCAAAAAGTGTGTCAAATGATGAATATCTTATATCTGAAGACTACAGAAGCTGGGTAATGCCGATTTATTTTGCCTACTCTAAAAAACTTGATGGCTTGAAAGACTCCAACATGGTTAAGCAGCCTGATTATTTCATGAATAAAACTCAAGCTTTGTATTCAGGAAAGGTAAAGGACCTGTATCTTTTTAACTCAATAGTTGGCATGATTGGCAGGTCGCACACTATTGAGGAACTGAACAATACCCGAAAGGATATGATGCCGCGTTATATCGCAATGCACAACGCGGCTCAAAAAGATCAGATTGATAAACATATTTTAGAAAAAGAGCAACAGCTTATGCAGATGCAGATAGGTAAACCGGCGCCTGCGTTTTCATTGCCTGCAAGTAATGGCAAAACGTATTCTCTTGCCGACTTTAAAGGAAAAGTTGTTTACATCGATTTGTGGGCAAGCTGGTGTGCACCATGCCGCGCTGAGATACCTAATTACCGGGCGCTTTACAACAAATATAAAAACGACGATCGTATTGCATTTATGAGTCTGGCTGTTTATGATGGCGAACGCGAATGGCAAAAAGCCCTTAAAACCGATAAACCTGAATGGCTGCAGCTTTATGACGCCGGCGGTCGCATGGCTCAAGCATACGTAGCCAGCCCTATACCAAAGTATATTGTAATAGATAAAAACGGCAATATTGTTAGCAATAATGCACCCGGCCCGGGCGGTGCAGATATTGAAAAACTTTTGACAACTGAAATGTCAAAATAACTATTGCCAATAAATTTACTTAAACTTATAAGTTAACCACAGCACATCATCTTCTATTTGTTTCACACGCTCAAGTTTAAGCAACGTTGCGCCCTCTTTTTTTACCTTGGGGTCAATTTCAAATAAGGTGGATGTTTCTATGGTACCATCCGCAATAGGCAAAATCAGCTGATGAAGCTCATCGATCAATCCCTCATTTAAAAAACTACCGTTGATATGTGCTCCCCCTTCAAGCATCAGAGTTTCTATACCAAAAAGCGAACGGAGCTTTTTCAAAGCCGTATTTAAGTTAACTTCTTCAGCTCCGGCGAAAATATAAGAAACGCCAATATCCTGAAGATGGGCAAGATAAGCATCAGGTACAGCTTCAGTAAGTATGGTTATCACGTGGTCGCCTTGCATGGTGGGTTCTTTCCAACCCAATTTAGCCCCGCCGTCAATTGCAATGGCAAATGAATCAGCGCTTTGTTTTGCAACAAAATCCTCACGGTTTATTTCATGATGGCCCTTTTTAAACACAGGCTTGGCAAAATCAGTAAAATCCTTTTCCATAGTTGTTCGTCCCACTATCCAGGCACCAATCCCAATGTTTTCATGTATTTCTTCAAACTTGCCGGCCAGCTTTTTTATAGCGGGCTTGTCTCCCCATTTTTCACTTAATATTTTCCCATCAACAGACGTTTGCATTAAACAGATGATGTAAGGGCGTTCATTAGCCATAGGTCAATTCGATTAACTTTATTGGTTAATTACAAAATATCATTGCCCTTGTTTGTTACAATCCAAAAGATGCCAATTAGTTAAGCATTTATGAAAGGGCTTTAGAATGGAAAAAGCCGTTAACTGATCAGTTAACGGCTTTTCTGTGCGGAACACGGGCAGATGTTAGAACACCTTGAAGATATTTTGTTGATAACTTATGAAATAATAAATCAGACAGATAGCACTAAAGCTTTTCTTGATTTTAGAAATGATTTATTCTGAAAGTTTATAGATTTATATCATGGATTGGTACAGACAAAAAAGTTGGTCGAAAGATATAGAAGATTTTTTCTTTCAAAAACTCAATCGTGCAAGAAAAGATGGAAGAGCCCAGTACTTAAAAATACAAGCTATAGAACTTGTTGATACGGGTAATCTTAATTTATTCGATGTGGCTGAAACTTTACTAAATAAACTTTTTATTGATTATCCAGATGATAAGTTTAACCGTGCAAGCGCGTTAAAAACATTCGGTGATATTTATCGACTTCGAAAGGAATACAACAAAGCGATAGATTTTTATAAGCAAGCCGTTGACTTTGAAGCTACCTATCCACAGGTACAAACCCAAGCCTATCTATATTTTGCTGAATTAGTTGTAAAAATCCAAAAGATAGACTTATACGATGCTGCTGAACAATTGATAGAAAAACGAATTGACCTAACTTTCTTTCCTGTTGAAAAATATAAAGGTTATTCAATTTTGTCTATCATCGCCTCACATAAAAACAATGATGCTCAGGCCTCACATTTTGCGAAACTGGCTGAACAAAACGCCAATGAAACTACATCAGGATTAAGATATCATAAATATTTAGGAGTTGTACGGGCACGTGACAGTTGGCTGGATCGTTTAATAAAAAACGATAATTAACCTGCGACTAAAAAGGGCCTGCTCTCAATTGTGAGCGCATGTTCGAAATTTAAAGAGCCGTCCTTTTTTGGACAGCTCTTAAAAAAATCTTTGGCCGCCCTTTATGGCTTTGCAAAGAATGTGCGGAACATGGGGTTATATTAGAACATTTGCAAAGTATTTTATCGACAATCAGATCAATTATAGAAACCTAAAAAGCAATCCTAAATAAAAGGTATCATTGTGTTTGATTATTTGGCATGAGAATTCAAATCGATTTCGATAAAAAAAACAGGTCTCAAAGTATTATAGCGTTAGAGAGGTTTTTAAATTTAAATTTGATAGAAATAAATCACGGGCATACGTTTGATGCGATTTTTATAACGTTTATTGAAAATCCTAAAAAGAGTCAAAAATACAAACGTCGGTTTTTGTATAAAAAATACGCTGATATCTCGGTTCCCTGTCAATTCCAATATTATGCTGATTTTAGTTTAGAAAACTTTAGAGCAGCTTTTTTTGCTGTTTTAAACGCTATAAATTTCATCGATGAAATTGAGGTTAAAACGTCTGATTTTAATTCACAATCATTAAAATCAGACCTGTCTAATTTGGAAGTGCTAATACCTAAAACAACACTGGAGTTAAGTGCTTTGATCAACAATGGGAAAGATATAGATAAACAAATCCATTTGAAGAGAATGGTTGGTTTACTAAATAGAAGAAAAGAGAACAGAAAACCTTTAATAAAAGAAATAAAAGAGGTTAGGATATATGACAAAAAGAGGAATTTAGAATTGCGTCCTTACCTCAACATATTTTCAGAAATTTTAACAAGTGAGTTAAAATTGATTAAGCCACTATCCCCCGGTTATAGCGAAATATATTTTAGTCTTTCAGATACTATTGACGATGCAAGATCTGAATTTGCGCTTGAAGATTGGTACGAGTACAGCTATGTTGTTTTAGACTATAATCATTTTTTTGAAAGTGAGGAGAAAGAACGATTTCAAATACTCTATATTTTGTTCGCTAATGGACTAATGGAACTTGTTAAGATTGATGGTTTGAATAAATTTGATTTGGATAGCTGTATACTTGGCTTAAAAAGACGTTTAAATCACATATTAGATTCACGAGATTTTTTAAAAATCATTGATGAATTAAAATTGAATAAGCTGGGTGAAAAGATCCTTTTAAACAGGAAATGAATAATTATTATAACGAGTGGGTCTTTAAAAATCAGTTAAAAAAGTATTAAAATAAAAACGGGAATAGTGTTCTAACTATTCCCGTCTGTGCGGAAGAAGGGACTCGAACCCCCACGCCTCGCGGCGCCAGATCCTAAGTCTGGTGCGGCTACCAATTACGCCACTTCCGCGTTTTTTCTTAGGATTTAAGAGGCTGCAAAGATAATGTTCTTTACAATATTTTAAAAGTATTTTTTACTTAAAATTATAAGTGCTTAAGGCTATGTAATTTAAAATGCATTCTTATCCCCTCTTACCGAATTCCACAGTGTAAGGAAGATAATTTTCATATCCAATAGGAACGACCAGTTTTCCAAATACCACACGTCTGCCTCTACCCTTGCCTGCATATCTTCAGTAGTTTTAGTTTCGCCGCGTAAGCCTCTTACCTGCGCCCAGCCTGTAATTCCCGGCTTTAAAAAGTGGCGCACCATAAACTTATCAATAAGCAGCGAATACTGCTCTGTATGGCTAAGCATGTGCGGGCGCGGGCCCACCACCGACATGTTGCCGATTAGTACATTGAAAAACTGTGGCAATTCGTCGAGACTGGTTTTACGCATAAACTTACCAATTTTTGTCACACGGTCATCGTCACGGGTAGCTTGTTTCTTGTCTGATTCCTTGTTCACTTTCATGCTGCGAAACTTGTAGCAGTTGAATGATTTGTTATCACGGCCCGAACGCGCCTGAACAAAAAATACAGGCCCCGGAGATTGTATTTTTATAATAATGGCCAGGATAGGAAACAGCCAGCTAAAAACAAACAATATTATGAATAATGAGAACCCTATATCAAACGCGCGTTTTATAGCCCTGTTCAGGATATTTTCAAGCGGCTCGGGGCGGATAGATATTACGGGTATATGGCCAAAGCTTTGTATAAGCGTTGGTTTTATACCATAATCGTAATAATCAGGAATAAATTTAAAGCGGATAAGATTTTTATCGGCATCAAGCATCAGCCGTTCAATTTTTTCACCTTCGCTGCTGGGTAACGTGCAAAAAATTTCGTCAACCCGGTTATTGAGCACATATTCTATACAGTCATTAGTGCTGCCAAGGTACATATCCTGGTTGCCGATATTTGCCGGGTTATCATCAAAAAAGCCTATAACATTATATCCACGGCTCGGGTTATGTTTGAAATAACTTTGAAGGTCTTTACCAATTCGCCCGCCGCCGATGATGATAGCGCTACGTGAATCAAGCAGCATTGAACGGTCGTTACGGCGAATGCTAAGGAATATAAGTTTCCAGAAACCAAGTAAAAACCCAAATAAAGCAAGTGAATAGAACAGGTATTCACGGGTTATAAAATAAGCTTTGGTACCAATTAGAATTATTATAGTAAAGCATATAAAGCTAACAAACAGCAAATATGTTTTGATAAGTCCGCGGTAGGTACGTATAGAATCTTTATTCAACACATGCTCATACAAACCGGTAACATTTGCTGAAAGCAGCCAGATAAGATTGAATACCAGAACTACAGGCAGATAGTTTTTATTGCTGATCCATGATATATACGACTTATCTTCAATAAG
Source organism: Mucilaginibacter limnophilus (assembly GCF_004005815.1). Lineage (GTDB taxonomy): Bacteria > Bacteroidota > Bacteroidia > Sphingobacteriales > Sphingobacteriaceae > Mucilaginibacter > Mucilaginibacter limnophilus. The sequence continues at coordinate 159,391 of NZ_SACK01000003.1, forward strand.
ATAAGCAATCACCATGCTCACGTTTAAAATTATGTAATCAATAGTAAGATTGACAGCCTTTATAAATGTAGAGTACCTGTGAACCATGAAAAAAGTATGTAGCTTATAACGGCTGGGACGTATTAATGCATTTATGAAATTGACAATAAAACAATCTCAATTTTGCAAAATGCGCCTCAATTCCATAGCAAAATTAATAAAATTAAACTGCTATGCTAATTTATAAAAAAATATTTAGTGTTTTAACCGGAATTTATTTACCCTTACGCTGCAGCATTACTTTTACAGTTTTGATAATTATTCCCAAGTCTGCATTCAAGTTAACATTTTGCAGATAAATAAGGTCATAACGCATCCTGCGGCACATTTGATCAACATCTTCGGCGTAGCCAAAATGCACCTGCCCCATTGATGTAAGGCCCGGTTTTAAGTGCATTAGCTTATGATAGTTAGGCGTTTTTTCACATATCTTATCAATAAAATATTGCCTTTCTGGGCGTGGGCCTACAATTGACATATCACCTTTAAGCACATTCCAAAATTGCGGCAACTCATCTAAACGTGTCTTCCTGATAATACGCCCCCAGCGGGTAATGCGTGGATCAGAAGCGCTTGATAGCTGAGGCCCATTACTTTCGGCGTTTACATGCATACTGCGAAATTTATACATAGCAAAGGGCTTACCATTGCGTCCTACTCGTTCCTGCCTGAAAAACACCGGCCCTTTTGAGGTAACCCTAGTTACTATCATTAAAGAAAAAAATACAGGAGCCCCTAATGTCATGGTAAATACTGAAAACGCGATATCAAAACTGCGTTTAAGCACACGCATTTTAAGGCTGATACCCGGGGCAGAAGTAATTTGCAGTACCGGTATGCTGTGATAGTTTATCAGTTCGGCATAATTACTGTTCAGTACAAGGTCAGATACAACTTTAACTTTTATGTTATGCTCATCCGCAAAACGTATCAAAGAGGTTAGCTTTTCTTCTTTAATGTGTTTATAACAAATAAAAATTTCGTGGGGCTGCTTACTAAGCAGTTTATCATAAAAATTTTGCTGAGAAAGATTATTGATCTGCGTGTCACTTATATAATCAATCATATCATACCCGTACTCTGGATGTTGCGAAAACGAGTTAACAAGTCGAGTTGCTATAGCACCATCCCCTACCAATACAATACGCCTGTGATTATATCCTTTAAGCCGTATCTGATCAAGAAAAACAAATAACAACGCCCGCTGAATAAGCATCAGTACAAAGAAAACACTGTAACTTATCATTACCTGGGAACGCGGTATATCATATATCTTTAAAAAATATATAATACCAAAAACGGCCAATAAATGATAAATAAGTGTAAGCAGGAACTTGTTAATGTTGTCACGCAGTTGCAAAGGCCTTTTAACAATAAAATTTCTGGTTAAAAGCGAAACAATTACCCAGGCAATATTTACAATTAATACAAAATCAGCCGAAGCATTTACTGGCCTGAATGTTTGGAATTTTAAAAAATTGGAATAATAAAGAGCCGCGTTTAACAACAGCAGATCGCTTAAAAATACGAATACAGGAAGATACCGTGAGTAGCGTATAGTCATAATTGGCGGTTCTCTATAATTGGTTTCATAAAGGTAATTTTTTTATTACAAATAGCAATAATATCATACGCAAATTGTAACAAAAATCCTGCCTAACCCCTTATTTCCAGTAACCAACATGCATAGACATGTATTTTAAAACTTTTTTGGGTAAAATAGTATAATATTTTCCCACTTTATATCCAACCCATTTGGCGAATAACGACCCAATTGACCTGAATAAAGTTAATGGTGCATTATTCAGGACATATTTTATTTCTGACTTTACGAATCTTAAACCCTCACCGGTAGGTTTTCCAAAATTTTCTATCAGCCATTTGTTTTGTTCGTGAAAAACACGTGTATCAAAATAACGGCGATACTCTTCGGCAAAGGTGTAACTGTGTGAGTGATGTACACATGCATTGGCTGCATAAGCCACTTTGTAACCTGCAAGCAGCATTTTTGCGGCTACCAAAGTATCTTCACCCATAATTGATGCTGAGGGAAAACCACCTACATGCTGCAGTGCGTTGTAGCGGTAAGCTGCAAATGAATTTGAACAAAAGCAAGCTTTAAATCCCAATTCCTCCCTTTCGCTTAAACTGCGCACAGCAGGCGCTGCAGGGTAATTAAACAATCGTGCATGGGTTTCGAGGTGACCGGCGTTTTGATGGGGCAACTGTCGTCCGTAAGCCATACCTGTATTTGCATCGTTAAATACTTCAATAATATTTTTAAATGCAAGTTCGTCGGCAGGTATAGCGTCCTGGGTTAAAAATATAATTATATCAGTTTTAGCCAGATCAGCCAGTAACTGGCGTGTGGCGCCATGGTTAAATTCTTTCCTCGATATATTGATTACCTCGAAACCATTTTCGGCTGCAAGTGCGGGGGTATCATCAGTAGATGCTGAATCAATTATAATTTTTCGTATTTGCTGTACAGATTGTTTGTTGATAGCATCTATAACCTCGGCCCATCGTTTACCGGCATTACAGGTAGGAATTAATAACGAAATAGTTGGGGTTTGCATACTTACTGTGATATACTTACCGGAGAACTACCAATGATGTATTTATCCGCCTGATCGATATGGCCTTTTATTATCCATTTACCCATACGGCCATTTACGTTTTTAAGCTCATAGCCAGCGTTATGGCGCGGTTTGCTGCGGTCGTCAATCACACTGTTGTCATCTATATCTACATTATTACAAAGCCTTATTTCAACTATTCGTCCCGAAAAATTACTCATGGCTATATTGCAATCAGTAAACGTATTGTTTTTAAATTCCAGGTTGTCTACCTGACCTATATAAGCACCGTTTACATAGCTGTTAACCACCGTATTATTAGTAATGGTAACATCAGTAATCCTTGATTTTGGATCAGGATTATTTATAAGCGCCTGCTCGTCCTGTACGCCTACAAAAATAGCGCTGCGTCCGCCTGTAAGTTGCCCTTGATTCTTGTATTCTTCCCCCATAATACGTTGGGTGCCACCAGTGTATGATAAATAGTTGTTGGTAATAGTAATGTTTTTAGCACGAGCGTTGCTACCTTTAAATAGTTTTGGCGTGTTAAATATTGATATACCTGCGTTAACAGTATTATTAATCTTATTTCCGCTGATAAGCAATCCATCACAACCTATTGATGCAAAACCTTCATAAGTATTATTGGTTACATTGTTTATGATACGGCTTTTGCCCGACTGCCTGTACCCTGCTGAAAACATTTCCTGTTTCTGAGCATCAATGCCATAGTCGTGAATTGACATTGCATCATCTTTGATATTATTAAGCGTATTGCTTTCGTAAGTTAGATTTACACTATAATGAGCATATATGCCATCGCGATAGCAGTTTTCAATTAAATTACCATATACGGTGGCATTATCAACCAGCACCATGTTAATACCCATTTGCGCAGAACCATTGATGTGTACCTTTTTAACCGTAAGGTTACGCACTCTTACAAAGCTGAACGTATGCTCACTCGGCAGATTACTGATATGATCTGGCATCGTTTTTCTTGTCCAGGTGCCGCCTTCAATGGTTATGTTAATGCTGCTACCAAAATATAATGTGCCTAATTCAGTATTATTATTAATAATAGTTGCACCATAAGCAGATATGGTTTTATTGGAAAGTTTAGTGAATGACAGCTTTTTTTTAAGCAAATATTTTCCTTTAGGTACCACAACAAAGTCAGCGGCTTTAATTGCCCGCAAAAAGGCTTCAGAATCATCGGTTATACCATCCCCTTTTGCGCCAAAATCTCTCACACTTACCTTTTTTGCAGATTGTATTGAAGCAAATCCCTGCACGCTCAGAACGAGTGCAGACAATACGATTGTAATATATAATATGCGTTTCATATTTATGATACCGGTGTGTGGCTGCCACCAGTACGCTTAAAGATGTACAATTAAGCGAAGCAATTTAATTGGTTAACGAATGCAATTTAAGTATTAAAACAATATCTCGTTCAGCTTATTTAATACAGTTTTATAATTGTTTTGTTCAAAAAAAGCATAAAAACTGTTTTGCTGCATAAAAGGCGTCATAAACGTACTTTTAAAATGCCTTGAATTATTATAAACTACAAAATGAGGTTTATTACAAAAATTAGCTAAATGATAAGGAAGGCTTTCGGCACTTATAACTAAATCATGATCGGCTATTAATTGAAGCAATTGCTCAAAGCTGTTATAGGCAAGCACATTTTCGGGCAGTGCGTTTTTAGTAAACAAGGCCTGATGAACCTTATGGTTACTAAATTCGTTTATTATAAGTTCAATTAATTTTTCATTTATCCTTTTTGAAGGGATACGGCTATCGGGCAATATTAGTATCCTTTTCTGTCCTGAATTAAGTGGTGTAAACTCAGCAACCGGCCGGTAGCTTTTTAAATCGAAATATTGTAACAACAATTCATGCTTGGCTTGATAAATATTTTCTGACTTAGACGGCCACCTTAATTTTGCTCCTGTGTACAGCATACGGTTACTGCTATAATCAAGCAGGTAAGTATTAGCCTTTGAAAGCGACCTTATTGTTGTCATAAGATCACGTATAAGGCGACGGAGATTAGCCATATCACGCACTTTATACATTTCAAAAAATGCAGGCTGATCAGTAAAGCTTATTTCGCCTGTTATATCAAAATAATCATCGGCATGTATGGCATTATAAATGTTTTTTAAATACTGAGGTATAATTACCGGCACCTTTTCAAACGCATGCTGTTTTAAAACCGAAGCAGTAATTATAAAATCACCAAATGAACGTATGGGCAAATAAACGGCACTCATATAGCCATGTTTTTTTTGCGTGCAATGTTTTCGGCCTGCTTTTTCTGATATAACAGGTCGCCTTCATTTATACGGCGGTACTTAGCAAACCAGTTGCGCCGCGGCAGCAGGTATGAACATGCTAAAGCTAAACGGAAACTTAGTTCACAAAAAAAGCTTACACTTTTGTAGTTTTTAAAATATTTATTGCCTGCCACCATATTAAAAAGCCGTTTCTTTTTTTCCATCCCACCTTCAAGGTCTTCAATATGATGTGTTACCATCCTGCTTTTAAAAAACACATTAAACCGGCCCTCATCTCCGGTTAAAGGATACCACTTTTTTATATATCCCGGTACGTGTACCGGCATATTTTCCGTTATAAACAAATAACCGTGGTTATGGTCTATAAGATATTGAGCAATGTAGTATTCAGGATATACCGTAAAATCCAGCATTTGGATATGCTGTTTTATAAAAGATGTTTGTACTATTACAAAATCTGTTGCTACCGAATAAAGTTTGTCAAACCAGCGTGCGCTTGCCCAAACTTTATTCTCATTAGTAAGCCTGTTGATATATTTTCTTATTAAATAATCACCATGCATCCAGGTATCGGCCTCAAGTAACACGGTATATTTGCAATCTTCAGGAATAAGCGGAATACCGCTTAGTAATAATTGTGAATTACCTAACAAATGCCCGGCATTTTCTTCAAGTTCAACCAGGTTATCAATTTTTCTCCTGGTATTGTCATCTACAACAAAGCCTTTTTGTTTGCCGTTTGAAACAACTAAAAGGTAATTTTCATAATTTTTCCATGTGTCTCTTATAATATTTACAGCATAACGTAGATCTTCAATTCTGTCATACACCCTGATAAGTACACATAGTTTTTCCATTTAATGCCTCTATTTTTTAAGGTAACCGGGCTTAATAAGCCTTGCTGTACGTGTGCGTAGGTAGGCATATATATAAACAAGAAATGAGAAATTTGATTGAATTATTTTCAGCTTATCATTCAAAAACGGATCAACAAGTTGGTTTTCCTCTGAGAAACCATTTCCCTCATAAATACTTATCAGTTCCGGTAAATATTTAAAACGTAAAGTTTTATCTCCGAAGCATCTCATATTCAAATCATGATCTGCTAAGCTTTTGTAATAAATGTTGTAATTATGTTTACGCAATACATTTAGCGGATAAAATATTGCCTGATGACATATATTGGTTACAGCAAGCTTATAGGCAGAATAACGGCCATTAAAAACTTTTTTCAGGTCGTTTCTGTAAACATTTCCATAATATATACATCTTTCATCTGTCATTAAACCGGCTATTTTATGCAATACATTAAGTAAAATATCTCCTGAGCCTAAAAAATAAATCCAATCACCTTTGGCTACGGTAATACCCTTGTTCATGGCATCATAAATACCCTTGTCAGCTTCACTTACCCAATAAGTTATTCTGCTATCATATTTTTTTATAATATCTAAAGTGCCATCTGTTGACCCACCGTCGATAATACAGAGTTCGGTATTTGCATATGTTTGATTTATAACGCTCAAAATTGTTTCTTCGAGGCTGTTTGCAGCATTATATACTACTATAATAACAGTTATAAGCGGCATATTGCCGGGAATAGCATAATTATTAGTAAACCTCTTTTTCATTCAAATTAGCAAAACAGTTAGTAGTAGTTTATTTATTGGTTAATAAATATATTAAAATATTATTTTATTTTCAGTTTAAAGCTGCCTAATAATGGAAAAAATAATTGTAATCCTAAGGCGGTTATAGTAAACATATTATCAAATATTAAAAAGAAAAATATTGTACTTAATATAGAGACACCAATAACTCCTAATGGCTGTTTTGACATTACGAATGTATATATAATGGCAAATAGCCATATAATTATCAGGTACACTATCATGCCTCCCCAGCCTGCATATATATAAGGGCCTGCAAGCGCAGTACAAACGGTAAGCGCGGCAACAATAAGTTCAGGCGCTTTACGATAAGTACCCATTAAGGCATCAACACGTTTAGAAAACGAATCAAACAAAACTTCATGAATAAGCATCGGACCGATATTTTCTAAAAAACCGGGCGGTTCTGAAAACAAATTATGCTGCAGATTTCCAATAGGAGAAGTCATATACAGGTATCCCCAAAAAAACTCACCGGGGATGTTGTTTGACTGGAAATCATCTGACGCTTCACCCAGCACCATAATACTTTTACTGCTATAGCTGTTGTCAAAAGTTCCGGTAGTGTCATACTCAGCAATGCCGGCATCAATTCGAAGATTACCAATAACACCGAAAAGATAAGCTATCAGCAAAGCGCCACTTAATACAAGCGCAATAACCCTAAAATTAAAGCGAGGATTTTTTAAGTTTATCCAAAGGAAAAACATACTGGTAACCGACATTACAACATATCCTCTTGAATACTCAAGCAGGAAAATGGCAAGACAGTACACTATATACAGCAGATATTTTTTCTTGTTTGATACCAGATACAGGTACATGCAATAAACGCTCAGAAAAGAATTGAATGCTGTAGCTAATACAATTACAAAAGGAACACCGAAATCATCATCACGTACACCTTTAATAAAAGGTAAACCACTGTAACCAAAATTTATCAGCCAAAGCAAAGAATTGATTATAAGCAGCAAATTGATGCTGGAGTCTTCAGGTTTGATTATTTTGGGAGTAAACTTTACCTTACCCATAATAAAACCGGTTAACCCAAATACCAGGATAAATGATATCATGAGTATAATTAGGCTATCTTCTAAGTCAGGTAATATAAGCGCCCATCGCAATGAATATAATAACAAGCATAACGCCCATGAAAGAGCGAATATTGAATGAGGGTTTACAAATTTTCTAAAATAAAATCCCATAACCTGTTATGCCTGAGGAGCGCGTTGAATTAGTTTTTTTAAAAAGCCGTTTAATGTTTTATTTAAAAATATGCACGGAGAAAATATTATTATATAGATAATAAAAGTTAGCAGAACGGTTTTCAAGTTGTAATTTATTTTAAAGCTGTTAAACACAAACACACTTGCAGCCGAATAAATTATACTTATAATAATAAACCATGAGTCGTTTTTTAATGAAAATATCTGTTTAAACCTAACCCTGATATTTCGCTGATAAACTACCATCAGGGCAAATGATCCTATTGCGTATGACATTCCCCATGCCAGTATCACCCCCTTGCTTTTAAAGAAATACCCGAGTATAATCCCGCCGATTATGTTAAGTACGGCAATAATGAAATTTACCCAAAGCAATAAATTCATTCTACCCTCACCCATTGAGCAGAAAAAAGCGGGGCCGCTCATGATATTAACAAACGTAGCTACGGCTAACACCGTTAAGGGGAAAACAAATTGCATTTCATGGTGTCCAATCCAGTAATATGATACTATTGAACCCATACCCAAAATGCCGGAAATAAGTAAAATATTAGCCGTTAATGTTATTGATAGCGCTTTTTTATACCAAAATCTTACTTCTTCCAAATTGCGGATACTTGCATTGGCAATAACCGGTATAAGAACCTGGTTTGCATTAGTAATAAGCGCGCGTAACTGATTAATTAACCTGGTAGCCATATCATAATAAGCAACAGCTGCCAAACCGCCAAACTTGGTGAGCAATGTTTTAGTAGCGGGTTCATACAACATTTGAAATACCGATACAGCCTGGATTTTCGATCCGTAGGATAATATTTGTTTGAATATCTTAAAACTCCAGTTCCATTTGAATATTGAAAACTTGTCAAGTAATGATTTACCAGTAAAAAAGCCACAAATAGTAATTGAAGCCGATTGTATTACCTGTGCATAAGCTACCCCCAAAAGTTTATATTTAGGCACCAGCAAAAACACCAGACATAAAAAAAACAAGTTATTAGCAATATATATAATATTACGAATGTAGTTTTTTTGTGATCCTTCAAGTATTGAAATAAAAACACCACCCAATTCATTTATAAACAAGCAAATAAGCGAGTAAGGCAATATTTGCAAAGCAAGACGGGCGTAATCATTATGAATATTGACCACATAACCAATTATAAGCCACCCAAAAAAATATGCAATAAGCGTTAATATTGAAAAAAGTATTATAATGGATACTAATGCAGTATAAATAAGCTTGTTAAGTTCTTCGGGCGTGTGCCTGGCCCTGAAATCGGCTACAAGTTTAACAAGGCTTGAAGTTATACCTAAATTAGCCAGACTGGCAATTGATGAAGTTGCAAGCACCAGTGTATATATACCCATTTGCGCTGCACCTAATGACTTCAAAAGGTAGACATATAGAAACAGATAACTTACACCAACTACAATAACATGCAGTGTAGCAGCTACAGCATTAATAGTGACTCGCCTTTGCGATGCTTTGTCTGTCATGTATAGTTTGCAGGTGTATCAGCCGGACTTTTTTCTGTTCAGCCCCTAAATCATACTAAATATCTTTCTGGCCGTTAAATATGCAACCGATAGCATAATGCCTGCAATAAAACCTAATATGCCGCCTGTAATTTTTCCAAGTTTAACTTCTTCAAGGGGAAGTATTGGCATATCCAGAAAGTCGATAAGCGGCGTATCCTGGTTTAAAGTTATTTTGGCCAATTGCAGGCTCTTGTTTACTTCAATTAGGGCGGCTTTGTTTGCTTCAACATCAACCATTCTTTTTTGAGCCGAAACACGCAGCGTTTGTCTTAGCGGGTTAGCGTTAGGTACAGCATCTGTAGAGGATGCAGCGCCGGCAAGAGCGTTATCAAGTACTCTTCGCATTGAATCAGCCTGGTTTTGAAGTCTTCGCAAATTGTCTGCAGATTTTTTGGTTTTCGAGCGGATATAAAAATCGGTAGCATTAGCAGCCAATGCTTCTATAAAATTTTTGGCAAACAGTTCGTCGGTATCTATAAACTGCATATATATTATCGTTGATTTCTTATCCAACCTGTCTATCATCAGGTTCTTTGTTTTGAATGTCTTATAAAGTTCTCCAATTACGCTATCCTGCAGCCGGCTGTTTTTACCGGTAGCAGTATACCGCAGGTTATGCAACAATGGCTCATCGTCCCATTTTTCGTAATATTTGTTTTTTTTCAAATAGTAATTAATCAGCAGTTCTTTTTTACCATTTTGAAATTCAGCCTCAGTGAGCAGCGTTTTTTGAATCATTAAACGAGAAGTTAAAAAAGGCAACAGGTTAAACCCTGAATACACTCCTTTATTTGAACCTCCAAGTAAGTTAAGCTGACTTGCCAGACTTGATAATCCACCACCCATTGTTGGTTCATCGTGTAAGCCAAAAGTAATTCGGGCTATGTACTTTGGTTTTTTTATAAATGCTACGCCAATACCTATAGCTGCACATAAAATACCTACCAAAAGTATTTTTAGCCTATTTCGTTTTAAAAAATTATAATACGATTTGGCTTTCGCCACCATGTCTTCGAGTGTTACCTCATTTGAAGACGATTTATTTTCCTGATCAGTTTGTATCATTGTAGTTTACCTATACCGGTAATAAGTGCTGCATTTAATTAGTTGCGTATAATATACATAATTAACAAAGCGAGTGAAGCAAATGATGTTGAAAGGCCTGCTATCTCCTGCACAGTCACTTTCTTCTCGTTACTCTTACGTGGAACGTATATCTCGCTGCCTGGCTTAACTGTTGGGTGATCATTAAAGAAAAGGAATTTTTTTGTTCCCTTAACCTGTCCATTCGGGTATACGATATAAGCATGGCGTGAATCGGCATCCGGTGAATATCCTCCCGAGTTTATTACATAATTGCGGAATGAGTCGCCTTTGGTGTATACAACCGCGCTTGGGTAAAGTACTTCGCCGTTCACACGAACTACTTGCTGTTGCTTTGGTATGCGTATAATATCGCCGTCCTCAAGTAATAAGTCGGTTTTTGAGCCTGGTTTTTCAAGTATTTTCTGCAGGTCAATGCCAACAAATTCATTTCTTGACCGTGCATCAAGGTAACTGGTAGTATCGCTGTAAACACCACTTACCCGGTTTAAACGTTCAAGCCTTTCTCTGTTCAATTGTGCTGAATCAACTTTTTGTTTATCAACACCCAATTGATTTGTACGTTTAAGTGAAGCGCCTTCTGCGTCGGCTGAAGCGGTAAGTCCGCCTGCTCTTTTCAAAAGGTCTGATATCTTTTCGTCCTTACGCTGAATGGTGTAATATCCGGGATAAACCACTTCCCCTTCTATCCTGATTGTTTTTTGTGTTTCATACCCCGGCAGGCTATATACCGACACAATATCATACGGACGTAACTTAAGATCTACATCAGCTTTAAGCTGCGGATCAACATTTACTGTAAATACTTGCGCAATATTACTACTTGTTGAATTAGGATCGGCATTATTTACCCTGCGGGCTATTTCAACACGTTTGGAGCTGGCGCCTTCTTCAAATCCCCCAGCTTTTATTATAAGATCAGTAACGCTCATACTATCAGCATAAGCAAAGTCACCGGCATTGCGCACTTTACCTTTTATAGTGACAAAATATTTGTTACGCAAGTCAAATAATGAGGATATTTTCACGGTATCTTCTCGTTGTAAAAGGATATCCGGTGCTTTCTTACTCACAATGTCCTGAATGTTAAATGATATCAATTCATTGGTGTTATCGGGCTTAAGCCGTGTAATACTACCTCTTCCGGTAAAAGCATCCTCTTTAAGCCCCGCAGCCTTTTGTATCAAACGTGACAATGTTAAACCTTTTTCAAGCTCATATTCTCCTGGCCTGAACACTGCACCTAAGATGGTCACACGATTTTCATATCGTTCCAAAATACGCTGCACTATATATTTATCACCACGAAGCGGGATATAATTGTCAAAATCACCTTCAAAAACATCGGTTATGCGGCGTTGCTGATCGCTAACCTGAAGCACCTTAATGCGGGACGTATATGCACGATCGGTAAAGCCACCTGCAAAACTTAAAACTGTTTGCAGCGTTTCACCCGGCAAAACTTCAAATATTGCAGGGCGCTTAACCTCACCTGTAATTTCAACGTGGGTACGGTAAGTAGGAACACGTATAATATCCTGATCACGCAATGCTATGTTATCATTTTGCTGCCCTTTTAATAAAAAATCATAAATATCAAGCTTGCGTATAATCTTGTTGTTACGTATTATTTCAATTTGCCTGAATGAACCATTGTCGTTAGGTCCGCCTGAAGCGTACAAGGCATTAAAAACAGTAGCAAGTGAAGGCAGCGTGTAGGTGCCGGGCTTTACAATTTCACCAACCAGAATAACTTTTATACTGCGGATATTCCCCAATGTTACACTCAAGCTGCTGCCACGGCCGATAGCATAATTATTGGCTATCAATTTGGTTTTTATAGCGCTTGTTGCCTGCTCTATTGTACGGCCGGCTACAGAAACATTGCCTACACCGGGTATAGCGATTGTACCTTCAGGTGATACATTAAGACTCCAGTTTACTACCGAAGCACCATAAATGTTTATATTTAATTGATCGTCAGGGCCTAAAATATAGTTGACAGGTGTTGCAAGTTTAAGATTAGGCTCAAAAGACATGCTCTGATTGCTAAACAGCTCTTTACCAAATATCTGCGGGCCAATAGTAATATTATTTGCGGCAGGATTATTTAATGTGTCTGGTTTGTAATTCAGTCTGCGTGCAGTTTGTACTGTGCCGGTATCTCTCCGGTTTACACTTACACCACTCCGTAGTTCATTCATCCTGCTTTGTAAAATCTTAGCCTGATCGGCAGGTAAACCTTTAGTTATCAAGCCTTGGATTAACTGAGCGTCTGATACACCTGCAGCCTGCTGTTGTGCCATAACAGCCCTTATCTGGTTATCTGATAATTCACTTACATTGATGTTTTCGGGAGATGAAAGAACACTTTGTGCTAAAAGCGGCTTTACGCATAACAAACACACCACCACCACAACAAAGGCAAAGCCTTTTTTCAAAAAGATCATAAACGGATTAGTAAAGTATTGGTATAATTTAAAATTGGTTTTATTGCTTGATGCAATAATAATTATTTAGTTAATATAAAACAATTTATAAACGCCCGTTAATAATTGTTTTGTCAAGCATACCTTTTATGTCATATAACACTGCCTCAGGGTGTTTTTTTAAGTTTTTATAATCAAGGGAAGCAAACTCGTTATGTGCAACTGCAACTATAATGGCGTCATATTTTCCGGTAAGCTGATCATGATATTTAATAGTGTTAACACCATATTCTGCATTTACTTCTTCCGGATTGGCCCAAGGATCAAATATTTCGTAACCTGCTTCAAATTCGTCAAGTACCTTAACAATATCTATTACCCTTGTGTTTCGCACATCCGGACAATTTTCTTTAAATGTGAAACCAAGCACGAGTATCTGTGAATTTTTAACCGTAATACCGTTCTTCACCATCAGCTTGATCACCTCAAGGGCTACGTAGGTACCCATGCCATCGTTAAGCCTGCGGCCTGCAAGTATTATTTCGGGGTGATAACCTACTTCCTGTGCTTTTTGTGCAAGATAATATGGGTCGACACCCGTACAGTGCCCTCCTACCAGTCCCGGCCTGAACTTCAAAAAGTTCCATTTTGTACCGGCGGCTTCAAGCACATCATTGCTGTCGATACCCAACAGGTTAAATATTTTTGAAAGCTCGTTAACAAAGGCAATGTTGATATCCCGCTGGGCATTCTCAATTACCTTGCTGGCTTCGGCAACCTTTATACTCGGCGCTTTATGCGTACCGGCTGAAATGATGCTGTTATAAAGTTCATCAATAAAATCAGCAGCTTCCGGGGTGGACCCTGAGGTTACTTTCAGAATATTGGTTAAAGTATGTACCTTATCGCCGGGGTTTATACGCTCGGGCGAGTATCCCGCAAAAAAACCGGAATTGAATTTTAAGCCGGAAACTTGTTCAAGTATTGGCACACAAACTTCTTCGGTTACCCCGGGATAAACCGTTGACTCATATATCACCACATCTCCATGCTTAAGCGCCTTGCCTACAATTTGACTTGCATTTTCAATAAGGTTCAAATCGGGCCTGTTATGTCTGTCTGTTGGCGTTGGAACCGATACAATAAAAACGTTGCAGTCTTTCAGATCGGCTTCATCGTAGCTAAAAAATAAGCCTTGTTTACCCGATGCATCAACAGCTACGGTAGCCAAATCTGCATTATTGGTTTCAAGGGTGCGGTCGTGCCCGCTTTTCAGCTCATTAACGCGCCGCTCACTTATATCGAAACCGATAACAGGATACTTGCGGCCAAACTCTACAGCCAATGGCAAGCCAACATAGCCAAGACCAATAATGGCAATTTTTATTTGTATAGGTGGAGTAAAGAAGGTCTGAGAAGAAGTTGATATTTTATTCAACATTATAGATTGGCAAAAGTAAACGACACGTTTTTTAAGAGTGCCAATATAAAGATAATGTTAATCGCTATAATGTTTATTGGTTATAAATTTGATACACTCCGTCAATTGTACGTTTGGCTGCATCACCCACCAATACAGTGGTTATTTTACGCTCCATCATTAGTTGCTCGGCAGCATTTATCAGTTCATCGCCGTTAATGATAATTGGTGTGGCAGTCATCATGTCGGCTATGTTCAGCTTTGAAGTATCAGAATTTCGAAGTAATGCCCTGCGAAGGTCGCCATCAGTAACAATACCTTCGGCATGATCAGGATCACCTACTATAACCATACCCAGCCGGCCCTCCGACATTTGCATCAGCAGTTCGGTAAACTCAGCTTGTTTACTAATAAATGGTAGATTATCGGTACGCATCAGGTCTTTAACCTTAACTAACAGCTTACGACCAAGGCTTCCGCCCGGATGGAAACGGGCAAAGTCTTCCTGCTGAAAATTGCGTGCTTCCATCAAGGCCACGGCCAAAGCATCACCCATAACCAGCGTTGCCGTGGTTGATGACGTGGGCGCCAGTTCAAGCGGGCAAGCCTCCTTACTGATATTCACATTTAAGTGATGTGTGCAATTTTTTGCTATGGTCGATGCAGGGTTTCCTGTAATGCCGATTGTTTTATTTTTATTCCATTTCAGGAAAGGAATAAGCTTCAGTACTTCATCTACCTCACCCGAGTAAGATATCATTATCACCACATCTTCAGAACCAACCATACCCAGGTCGCCATGAAAGGCTTCGGTAGGATGCATAAAAAATGATGGAGTGCCTGTGCTGGCCAGCGTAGCGGCAATTTTTTTTCCGATAAGGCCTGATTTGCCTATACCTGTAACTATGGTTTTCCCGCTGCTTTGCAAAATGGTTTCGGCGGCGGCTGTAAAGCTGTCATCTATTAAACCAGCCGCATGCTGCAGTGATTCTATCTCGATATCAAATACTCTTTTGGCAATATCTTTCATTATGGTTTCATCCCAGCCCTCTTCAAAGGAGAGGGAACATTCATTCTGTTAATTTTAAAATTCAGCAAATTCCGGTTCAGACAAGTGGTGCTATTACTTTGTCCAGATCATGCAGCTTAACCATGTTTGGCCCATCGCTTAAGGCGTTGTCAGGGTCAGGGTGTACTTCCATAAAATAACCGTCGGCGCCGAAAGCTTTGGCCGCGACGGCCATCATCGGCACAAACGTACGGTCGCCTCCTGTTTTGCCGCCTGCCCCGCCCGGACGTTGCACCGAGTGTGTACAATCCATACAAACAGGATAGCCAAAGGCCTTCATATCATAAATATTCCTGAAATCAACAGCAAGGTTATTGTAACCGTACATGTTTCCGCGCTCGGTTAATATCAGCTGGTTGTTACCTGCGTCAACAACTTTTTGCGCCGGATAGAACATATCAGCACCCGAAAGAAATTGCGCTTTTTTAACGTTCACAATTTTACCGGTTTGCGCGGCGGCTACAAGTAAGTCGGTTTGGCGACACAGGAAAGCCGGGATCTGCAATATATCCACCACTTCACCTACAACTGAGGCTTGATAGCTTTCATGTATATCAGTAGTTAATGGCAGACCAAATCTCTCTTTCACATTTGCCAGCATCTCCAATCCTTTTTCTAAGCCCGGACCGCGGTACGAGTGTATTGAGGTACGGTTAGCTTTATCAAACGATGATTTAAAGATCACCGGCACATTGAATTTTTGTCCTACTTCAGCAACCTTTTCAGCCACCTGGTATAAAAGCTCCTGGCTTTCCATTACACAAGGCCCAATTATAAAGAACGGCTTTTGCCGCATCTGTTCGTAAAGTGTCATAGTAAATATATGTGGTGCAAAGATGCTAAAAATGTCAGAGAGATTAATTATTGCAATATGTCTCAATAGGGTTTCAAATCCATCACTATAATATTACAAAAAGTCAAATATCTTGCGCTACAACAAAGCCGCTTGCCCATGCCCATTGAAAATTGTAACCGCCAAGCCAGCCGGTGACATCTACACATTCGCCGCCAAAATACAAACCGGGTACTTTTTTGGCCTCAAGTGTTTTTGAAGACAGCTCGCCGGTTGCTACACCACCACGCATTACCTCAGCCTTGTCGTACCCTTTATCTCCTGCCGGTTTAACCTTAAACTGATGAATGAGTTTGTCTATCTGCTCAATCTCGTTTTTTGATAATGAAGCAAGGTTTTTCTCAACAGGTAACTGGCTGCTTAACGCTTCTGCAAACTTGCGGGTGTAAAGGGTCCCAAGCAGGTTCATCAACATGCGTTTGCCGTTAATATCACGCTCTTTTATTATCAGTTCGGTAATGTTTTGGTTTGGTAAAAGATCGATATTAATAAACTCGCCGGGTTTCCAGTATGATGATATTTGCAAAATAGCAGGTCCGCTTAAGCCCCAATGTGTAAACAAAATGTTTTCTTCAAAGCTTGCCCCATCGTTCCATACACGGCAAAAAATACTGTTGCCTGAAAGCATTTCAAACCACGGCTGATCTTTACCGGTTATGGTAAGTGGCACCAGCGCCGGCGCAGTCTCAGTAACTTCAAGCCCGAACTTTTTTGCTACCCGCATGCCGAAATCTGTTGCGCCAAGTTTTTGTATAGGCAATCCGCCGGAGGCAATAACCACTTTTTGAGTTTGTAATTGTGCTTCTTTACCATAACGCTCATAGGTTATCACAAAGCCATCTTCATTTCTATCAACCGCTTTTACAGTTGTATCACACCAAATTTCCTGCTCCAGATCATTACATAACCCTGTGAACACCTCAACTATATCTTTAGCTTTGTTGGTTACAGGAAATAGCTGACCTAAAGTTTTTTCTTTTCCGGTAATGCCGTAAGTTTCAAAAAAACTGATGGTATCATCAACGGTCCATTGCGCCATTGCCGATTTGCAGAAATGCTGATTTTGTGAGATAAACTGCTGCGGCGACGAGTACAGGTTTGTATAGTTACACCTTCCGCCACCGCTTATCAGTATCTTGGCGCCAACGCGGTCGTTTTTCTCCAGCACAAGCACACGTTTGCCTAAAAAGCCCGCCTGTACGGCACACATAAGTCCGCAAGCCCCACCACCAATAATTATAGCATTAAAATTTGATTGTTTTGTTAAATTTGCCGTCATGCAGGATGTTTCGCAAATATCTGAATTTGGCAAGATACTCATATTTTTAATTGTGGGATTTTTTGCCGTGGGTGGAACCTTTATGCTCAACAGCTTAATTGCGCCCCGTAATCCTACAGCCGAAAAGCTCACATCGTATGAATGCGGTGAAGAGCCTGTAGGCAGCGCATGGCTACCGTTTAACACGCGTTTTTATGTTATCGCGCTGATATTTCTGCTGTTTGATGTAGAGATGGTATTCATCTTCCCATGGTCGACAGTGTTCGGCAGTCATGAAATATTGGCAGCAGCGCCTAAATGGGGATGGTTTGCACTTGCCGAAATGTTTATTTTTTTGATCATACTGATACTTGGCCTGGTTTATGTGTGGGTAAAGGGGGATCTTGACTGGATTAAACCCAAGCAGGTTATACCAACAACAAACACTGTTGTTCCAAATGCTTTATATGAGCAATTAAACCTGCAACAAAGCGTTTATTCGGCAAGACCCTTTAATTTAGATACAGCAAGCGAAAATCAGGGCAATACCACTGCCCAGCCCTCATCAGAGCCGGCGGCTGTAAAACGCCCGATGTTTAAGCCTACATTTAAAAAACCCGGAAATGACACCTGATTTAACAAATGAGAGTGGTGGCATTATGGTCACCAAAATGAACGACCTGCTTAACTGGGCCCGTTTATCATCTTTATGGCCTTTAAGCTTTGGCATAGCCTGCTGCGCCATAGAAATGATGGGCTCAATGGCATCAACATATGATTTAGACCGCTTTGGCGTTTTCCCGCGCCCTTCTGCACGTCAGGCCGACGTTATTATAATTGCCGGTACAGTCACCTTTAAAATGGCAGAGCGCATTAAGCGATTATATGAGCAAATGCCCGAGCCGAAATATGTAATATCAATGGGTAACTGTTCAAACTGCGGCGGGCCTTACTGGCAGCATGGCTATCATGTTGTAAAAGGTGTTGACAGGGTAATTCCTGTTGATGTGTACGTGCAGGGCTGTCCTCCTCGCCCGGAAGCACTTATAGGCGCTATACTTGAATTGCAGAAAAAGATAGATAAGGAAAGTTTGATAAAGGCTTAGCATTCGGTTTAAAAAATGCATATTGCAGTATTATACTTATAAATGCTGACCGCCCTTACTATTTTTAGCTACTTCCTTGTGATTATTGTTTTTTTACCTGTGGTAAAAAACAGTTACTGGATTTTCCGGTCGTTAGAATACCCGCGTTTCCAAAAGTTCATACTATGCCTGCTTGCTTTAACAGGCTGGGCGGTGCTTTTTGTTACAACTGGCGAAGTATTTTTATATGCTTTTTTACCGCTTGTAATTGCTGCAATATATCTTGTAACTAAAATTTATAGTTATACTTTTTTTGCTCAAAAACAGGTACAGAACATAAGAACTCGTTATCCTGATAACGAAATAAAAGTACTTTCGGCTAATGTTTTTCAGGACAATACTCAATACAATAAACTTTTGGCACAGGTAAATGCTACCGACCCGGATATAATTTTACTTTTAGAAGCTGACACAAAATGGGAAAAAGCTGTAAAGAAACTTGAGGCCGATTACCCATACACGTTAAAAGCGCCCTTAAGCAATACTTACGGTTTGTTGTTTTACAGCCGTTTTGAACTTAGCAATGCACGCGTAAATTATTTAGTTAAGCATGATGTACCTTCAATAGAAGCATTGGTACAACTACCGTCCGGCATTAAGGTACAGTTGTGGGGCCTGCATCCTGAGCCGCCGGTACCCAACGAAAGTTTATACTCTACCGCCAAGGACAAAGAATTGATGAAAGTAGCCTTAAAGGCACGAGACAGTAAATACCCCGTTATTGTTATGGGTGACCTTAACGATGTAGCCTGGAGCTATACTACAACTTTGTTTGAAAAGGTTAGCCAATTGCTTGATGTACGTAAAGGCCGTGGTTTCTACAGCACCTTTTCGGCCAACTATTGGTTTTTGCGTTTTCCGCTCGACTATATTTTTTGTTCTGCAGAATTTGGTCTGATTCAGATGAAACGCCTTGGTCATAATGGGTCAGACCACTTCCCTATCTTTACGCATCTTATTTACAACAAACGCCTCGAAAACATTCAGGAAGCTGAAAAGGCGGACCATGATGATATGAAAGATGTGAAAGAGATTTTGGATAAACAGGTTGAACAAGACTAAAGCTTAACTAATGTTTAATTATTAATAATTGTTTAAAAAAATCGGTTTAGTAATATTGTAATTTGTTTTTAATTACATAGCTTTGATAAGCTAATTAACCTAAGCTTATCCATAGCTTTTTGTTCTCAACAAAAAATCAATTTATAAACTAAACCAATTTTTAATTCATGAAAACAATTCGCAGTTTTTTTGTAGCAGCATTTACGTTGCTGGTAACCGTTAATGCAGCTAATGCTTTCGATTTACCTTTAGTACCAAAACCTGTAAAGTATTCTCCGCTTATCTATCAGCAAAGCCCCTTTCCGGCTTGGAGTATTGGTGCAAAAATTATAAATAACGGAACACAAGTAGAGTTGTGGGTTTATTACTATACAGCTCCAACAACGTCTGTTAATGCAACAGCGCCTGTAGATCTATATGCTACTTTTTCACTTCCTGGTGGCGGAACAATGACAGCACCTGTATTTGCAGGAACTAATCATGCTGTATATTCTACGGGAGCCCCCGCTGGGCTCATTTACTGCGGATATATGACAAAGGTAACTGCAGCACCAGGTAGTAATATTAATACCTTTGTTGCTCAGACAGGGCCAATATGTAGTAACTGAGTAAATGCTAAAAGAGCCTGGTATTTACAGGCTCTTTTTATAAATTTCTAAAGTTTATTGCCCCTGCGCCAGCGAATAGCCGATCTTGCCGTCAAACAGCATCAGCATTTCTACAGAACACACTTTTATAACGTCTGACAGTTCAGCCGCTATTTCAAAGCAATCACGCTGGGTTAGCTCACCACCTTCAGGACGTTCAAAACGGATACGGAACTGGTTAACAAGTTCGGTATAAACAGAACCGGTTGGCCATACCTGTGTGCCACGGTTTGATATCATGATCAGTTCGAATTTATCATTCAACTTTGATTTTGCCAGTCCGGCAATTTCGCCCGGCTGCAATGCTGATTCAACAAACACGTCGACACCCTGAATTTCTTCATTAACATCAGGGTTGGTAACCGTTATTTTATTTTTTTCAGGATGGAAATCAAAATTGGTTTTACACTCAAAATTAGGATGAGCAATAACACCACCATTTGACGGGTGCTTGCCTAAATTGGCGATGATCGCGTTAGCAAAACCTTCTGTGTTTACTGAAGGTGTATTGCGGTTGCCGAAGTCGCCTGTGTGTACGCCTTGCTCAAGCGTGTAAAGTAAAGCGTTCTCAATTGATGCGGCGTTGTTTGTAAGACCCATGTAGCGCAGCATTGATATACCCGACAATAATAATGCTGTTGGATTAGCTATGCCCTTGCCTGCAATATCGGGCGCGGTACCATGAACTGCTTCAAAAATTGAAATATTATCGCCGATGTTGGCTGATGGCGCAAAACCTAAGCCACCTACTAAACCGGCGCAAAGGTCAGATACAATATCGCCTTGTAGGTTTGTGAGCACTATAGCCTGGAACATTTCAGGATGAGCAACCAGTTTCATACACAGGTCGTCAACAATAATATCGCTTGCCTGTATCTCAGGGTAGTCCTTCGCTATCTGGTAAAAAGTTTCAAGGAAGATACCGTCGGTAAGCTTCATGATATTGGCTTTGTGGCCGCATGCAAGTTTTTTCAATCCTTTACGACGTGCCATTTCGAATGCATAACGAATAACCTGCGCCGAGCCGGGACGTGTGATAATACGACGGCCAACAGCTACGTCATTGGTAAGCATGTGCTCAATACCACCATATGTATCCTCTATATTTTCACGAATGATAGTCAGGTTGATTTGCATCCCCGCGTTTGAAAACACCGTATTTACGCCGTTAAGCGAACGGAAATCGCGCTGATTTGCATAAGTGTTCCATACTTTGCGGGCTGTAACGTTTATACTTTTCACACCCTTACCCTTAGGAGTTTCCATTGGGCCTTTAAACAATATACCAAGGTTTTCAATGGTTTCCTTAGCTTTTTCGGTCATGCCGGTTGAGTGGCCTGCATCAAAATACGATTTACCCATTTCAACAAACTCATAATCGAGCTGTACATCGCATGCTTCAAAAATTTTAAGGACTGCCGCCATTATCTCGGGGCCTATACCATCGCCGTTGGCTACTGCTATTTTGGTCTTCATAGAAAAAACTGGTTTATGGGGTTGAAAAACGTTGCAAATATACGCATTTGGCTACCCTGTTTGAAGTGGAACAGTCAAATTGGTGTATGGTTTTTAAAAGATTTGCGGTAAACTTGCACTAATTATACATGAAAGCATTCTACGGAGATCTAAAATTAGGTATACTGGGCGGCGGACAATTAGGCCGCATGCTGATACAGCAGGCCATAAATTATAATGTAACGGTAAAGGTACTCGACCCCGACCGCGAGGCGCCATGCCGTAAGTTATGTGAGGAGTTTACCGTCGGCTCGTTAAGTGACTACGCTACGGTTTACAACTTTGGCAAAAAGGTTGACCTGCTTACCATTGAAATTGAGAAAGTTAACGTTGATGCGCTTGAACAACTCGAGCGTGAGGGTGTGCTGGTGTATCCGCAATCGCGTGTGATAAGGTTGATACAGGATAAGGGCTTGCAAAAGCAATTTTTCAAGGAAAATGATATCCCGACGGCTGAGTTCCAGATCATATCATCACAAGAGCAACTGCTGAATAGTGCTATTCCCTTTCCTTATATACAGAAACTACGCAGAGATGGCTATGACGGCAAAGGGGTATATAAAGTAATAAGCGAAGAAGACCTAAAAGGTGCTTTTACCGCACCAAGCCTTATTGAGCGCTGGGTTGATTTTGAAAAAGAGATTGCGGTTATTGTTGCCCGTAACGAGAGCGGCGAAGTAAAAACATTCCCTTTGGTTGAAATGGAATTCAACCCGCAGGCTAACCTTGTGGAGTTTCTGATCTCGCCATCTACCCTTTCGTTTGAAATACAACAGGAAGCCGCCCTAATAGCTCACAAAATAGCTGATGACCTGAAGATTGTAGGTTTGCTAGCGGTAGAAATGTTTTTAGATAAACACGGCAAAATATTGGTTAATGAATTAGCGCCGCGTCCGCATAACAGCGGTCACCAAAGTATTGAAGGTAACGTAGTGTCACAATTTGAGCAACACTTGCGCGCGATATTTAACCAGCCGCTGGGTGATACCGCCTGCCTTAACAACGCCATTATGATAAACGTTTTAGGCGAAGAAGGTTATGAAGGTCCGGCTGTTTACCAGGGTATTGAAAAAGTGCTGAAATGTCCAGGGGTATATGTGCATTTATATGGCAAAGCATTAACTAAGCCTTTCCGCAAGATGGGGCATGTTACTATTGTTGATGCGGACAGGGAACAAGCTATTGAAAGGGCAAGGTACGTGCAGAAGACGCTTAAAGTAATATCGTAATTTAACACCCACGTCATTGCGAGGAACGAAGCAATCTCTTTTAGCTAAGTTTGTCATTCTGAACGTAGTGAAGAATCTGTTTGCCGATAGATGCTTCGTTCCTCAGCATGACAATTAGGAGAAGAAAAGTTCAGAGATTGCTTCGTTCCTCGCAATGACGCTTAAATAAACTATCAACTATGAACTCCCCAAAAATCGGAATAATAATGGGCAGCAAGTCAGACCTGCCAGTAATGCAGGATGCCGCTGACGTGCTTAAAGAACTTGGCGTGCCTTACGAAATAACCGTAGTATCAGCACATCGTACACCCGACCGCATGTTTGCCTACGCAAAGGAAGCGCATGGCCGCGGTATTAAAGTTATTATTGCGGGCGCAGGTGGCGCGGCGCATTTGCCGGGTATGGTGGCTTCTTTAACGCACTTGCCTGTTATTGGTGTTCCGGTGAAGTCGAGCAATTCGATAGACGGCTGGGACTCGATATTATCTATACTGCAAATGCCTAATGGCATTCCGGTTGCAACTGTGGCGCTTAATGCAGCTAAAAATGCAGGTATATTGGCTGCACAGATCATCGGGACAACTGATGCAAATGTTACTCAAAACCTCATCGCTTTTAAACAGGAGCTCGCCCGTAAAGTAGAAGAATCGGCAAAAGAAATGGAAGGTTAATTACAGGAGAATAATCTGTAAATTAGCGTAACCAATCCTGTATCAGTCATGGCAAAAAATAAAACTGCCGAAACCGAAGTAAGCGTAAACGACTTTATTAACACAGTCGCCGACGAAAAGAAGCGTGCCGACGCTTTTAAGCTGCTGAAGATTTTTGAGGAAGAAACCGGTTACCCGGCAAAAATGTGGGGGCCGAGTATTATTGGCTTCGGCAGTTACCATTATAAATACGCCAGCGGACATGAAGGCGACATGCCTTTGGCCGGGTTCTCGCCACGAAAAGATGCTGTTTCTTTATATACTTACCTGGCAGCTGATAATCGCGAAGAGATGCTGCAAAGGCTGGGCAAGCATAAAGCTGCTAAGGGTTGCGTATATATCAAAAAGACAGAAGATATTTATGAAAGCGTACTCAGAGAAATGATTCGTATGTCAGTAAAAACATTGCAGGAGCTTTATTCGGCTCAATAATTTTTTCTGACCATTTTTTTTATATGTTCGAAATTTAACCTGCACCTCACCGCTGTATTTCCTATTTTTGCCGGCCGGCAAAAAACATGAAAGCAGCTTACTTTAAATATAAACCGCATTATAAAGATACCCTGAAACTGGCTATCCCGGTAGTGATCTCACAGGTGGGGCATATCTCTGTTCACCTGTCGGATAGCATTGTAGTGGGACATTTTGTAGGTACTGTGGCTTTGGCAGCGGTATCTTTGGTTGGCAGTATTTTTATTGTTCCGATGCTGATAGGCATGGGGATCTCTTACGGACTTACACCTCTTATTTCCCAGGAAAACGGTCGCAGTAATTATGCGGAATGCGGCAGGCTGCTTAGCAACAGTTTTATCATTAATTTGATTACCGGCGCCATACTTTTCCTGATCATGTACTTCGGTTCGGTTTATGTACTCGACCATCTTAAGCAGTCGCCGGAAGTTGTTGCGCAGGCAAAGCCTTTTTTAGTGTTGCTTGGCTTTTCAATTATACCGCTGTTAATTTTCAACACCTTTAAGCAGTTTGCCGAAGGGTTAGGCTTTACCAAACAAGCCATGCAGATATCCATTTGGGGAAACGTGATCAATATTTGCCTGGGGATAATTTTCGTAAGGGGCATGTTTGGTATTGAGCCAATGGGTATTAAAGGCGTTGGTTACAGTACACTTATTGATCGTTGCCTGATGGCTATCGCCATGTCGTTTTACGTGTTCAGATCAAAAAGATTTAAAGAGTATCTTAAAGGGTTTGTTTTTGGTAAGATAGATAAAATCCGCTGTATCAATATTTTAAAGATAGGAATACCTGTTGCATTACAGGGCACTTTTGAGGTTGGAGCTTTTGGTGGAGCAAACATTCTTATCGGCACAATTGGAGCAACTCAACAGGCTGCGCACCAGGTAGCTATCAATATGGCGGCCGTTACTTTTATGGTTGCTACTGGTATTTCATCTGCGGCGGCAATACGGTCGGGCAATAATTTTGGCGCTAAAAACCATCAACTATTGCGTATGTCGGCACTGTCAAGTTACCACATTGTGCTTGCATTTATGACCTTTACTGCAATAGTTTTTGTAATTGCAAACAAATGGTTGCCATGGATAGTAACAAATGATACTAATGTGATTGCTGTAGCTTCGCAACTGCTTTTGTTTGCTGCGGTTTTCCAGGTATTTGACGGTGCTCAGGTTGTTGGCTTAGGCATTTTACGTGGCATGGGTGATGTAAATATCCCAACAGTGATTACATTAATAGCTTATTGGATAATAGGTTTACCCATAGGATATTTTGCAGGGATTTATTTAGGATACGGCGCAAACGGCATATGGGTTGGCTTGGTTTGCGGACTTGCCGCGGCGGCAATTATGCTTTATTTCCGGTTCAATAAAATTAGCAGGAAATTACTTGTAACGTATTAACTATCAGAAGTATATATCGTTAGCAATTCTGTATGTATTGCAATGAGCTTCTACAATATCTTTAATGTCTTTCGAATAGCCGCCGCCCATACTAACCTGTAACGGGATACCTTTAGAAGCACACAGTTCCAACACCATCCGGTCACGCTGCTTGCATCCTTCCTTGGTTAATGATAACTTACCCAGCTTATCAGTGGCCAATATATCTACACCAGAAAGATAGAATACGAAATCAGGCTTTTGCTTTTCAAATAAAGTTGGCAGAGTTTGTCTCAAGATATTAAGGTATTCCTCATCTCCGGTACTATCGGGCAAATCAATATCAAGGCTTGAACGTTCCTTACGGTATGGAAAATTGTTAGCGCCATGCATGGAAAAGGTAAACACCCTTGGCTCATTTTCAAATATCTGTGCGGTGCCATTACCCTGGTGCACATCTAAATCAACTATTAAAACAGATTGAGCTATATTATTATTAAACAAATAATTAGCCGCTATAGCCTGATCGTTCAATAAGCAAAAACCTTCGCCCCAGTTGCTGCCCGCATGGTGCGTTCCGCCGGCAATATTGAACGCTATACCATTCCCAATGGCGTAATGGCATCCGTCGATAGTGCCCTGCGCTATCCGTATCTCACGCTCAATCAACTGTGCCGACAATGGAAAACCAATCCGCCGTATCTCCTTTGCCGGAAGCGTCAGATCTCTCAATTGATGCCAATAGTAAACATCGTGCGTAGCTGTTATTACTTCCTCACTACAGGTCGCGGGTGAAAACAGGTTCTCTTGTGTAATGGTTCCTTCATGAAGCAACTGCTCGGGTATCAGTTCATATTTAAGCATTGGGAAACGGTGGCCTTCAGGCAAAGGATGAGCGTATATAGGGTCGAAGGCTATTTTAAGCATTTTTCGCCTCGAATATTTCGCCCACATGTTTTTCAATTCCCTCGGCTATTGAAACCAGCGGAAGATCATTAGCATCAAGACCGAACGGATCTTCAATTTCTTCAGCTATCAGTTCAACACTGGCGAAAACAAATAAGATAAAGCAGACAAAAGGTATTACATAATAGCGCAGATCTACAACCCAGGCAAAAGGCAGCGTCATAATGTAAGTGAAGATAAACTTCTTTATGAATACGCTATATGAGAAAGGTATCGGTGTTTTTTTAATACGCTCGCAGGCGCCGCAAATATCTGTAAAAGAAGCCATTTCGGCATTTACACTTAACAGTTGCTCCGGATTGATAACGCCTGCTTTATTCAGTCTGTAAATGCGTGAAATTATAGCGGTTGCTACTTGATTAGGCGCATGTTTGCTCGTATCAAGGGTTATAAAACTTTGATCTTCATTGGTATGGATATCGCGTAAGTGACGCTTTAAAACCCTTGCATAAAATGGAATAGCGAAGTTGAAGAAGGCAATATCATCTTCGCTATGAAGCAGATATTTCAATTTGATGGCAAGGTTACGACTGTTGTTTACAAGGCTTCCCCATAGTTTGCGGCCTTCCCACCACCTGTCGTAAGCCGAATTGATACGGAAAGCAAGCAGTAAAGAAAATAAGAAGCCGATGGTTTGATGTACGTAAGTTATTTTAGTAAGCACATGTGTTTTTTCAATGCCCACTATAACAAGCAGCACATAATCAATTACGGCGGCGTAAACACCTACGGCAACAATCAGCGGAAACAGTTCGCGCAGGGTATCCGCGCGATGAAAAGTAAAAATGAATTTAAACCAATCTTTAGGGTTGTAACTTATCATAAATTATTCATTTTAAGTTTGTTTAATGCTTCATATAAACATACAGCAGCGTTATATACATCGGTAAAGGTATTGTATAAAGGTACGGCGCTTAACCGAATAACATCAGGTTCACGCCAGTCGCCGATAACGCCATGCTGTGTCAGGTAATTAAAAACCTCACGGGCTTTGTGCCGGCAAATCAACGATAGCTGGCATCCCCGTGCATCCGGATCAACCGGCGTAATGATGTTGAAGACATCTTCGCCATGCTTAAGATTTATATTCTTTATCAGCCACTCAAAATAAGCCGTTAGAGCAATGCTTTTCTTTCTCACGGGTTCTATACCGCCTGCGCGGGTAAAAATGCCAAGAGAGGCTTTATTTAGCGCCAAAAGCATTATCGGGCTTGTGCTCACCTGCCAGCCCTGTGCGCCATTAGCCGCGTGAAAGCCCGGCGCCATTAAAAAACGTTTCTCTTCGGCATAGCCCCACCATCCGGCAAAACGTGGCAGTTTATCATTACCATGATGTTTTTCGTGGACAAAAATGCCGCTTATGCCACCCGGACCTGAGTTCATATATTTATAGGAGCACCAGCACGCGAAATCGACATCCCAATTGTGCAGTTGTAATGGTACATTACCTGCGGCATGCGCCAGGTCGAAGCCGGCAATAGCCCCTGCCTGATGCGCGGCTTTTGTGATAGCCTGCAGATCAAAAAACTGACCGGTGTAATAATTTATTCCGCCGAAAAGCACAAGTGCCAGTTCATCCTTATGTTCCTCTATGGCTAATATGATGTCTTCGGTACGCAGGGTGTATTCACCTTCACGCGGTGAAACTTCGATAATTGCATCAGCCGGATCAAAACCATGAAACTTTACCTGGCTTTCCACGGCATACTGGTCAGACGGGAAAGCTCCGGCTTCCATTAGTATTTTATATCTCTTTTTATTTGGCTTATAGAAGCTTACGAGAAGCAGATGCAAATTTACTGTAAGTGAATTCATGATTGCTACCTCACTGTTTAAGGCGCCAACAATTGGTGCAGTAAGAGTGGCTACTTGTTTATGATAGCTTAGCCACGGAGCATCCCCCTCAAACCAGCCCTCAACCGCTTTGCTTTCCCACACCTTTAGTTGCTCGGCCAAATAATCAGCCGCAGCACGAGGCTGCAATCCCAGTGAATTTCCGCACAGGTATATCGCGTCTTGTCCGTTATGCTGCGGTATCAAAAACTCTTTTCTGAGATACTTCAATTCATCCTGCTCGTCGAGGCGGCGTGCAAATTCAGCGTTAAACTCGTAATTCATCAATTAATAATAGTAAACGGCGGTTATTTATTTGGCTTACTTACGTAAGGATTTCCCTTAACAAAAAAACGGTATGGCAGCAACGCATCTTCGCCTGCATAAGCAACACCAATACGTGGCCCTGTTTTCACGTCATCATCATTAAAGCGCACTCCTCTGTCTTCAACCCATATTGCATTACTTAATAAGCTGTAATTATTTACTTTACGTGATATACCTAAAGCTTTTGCTACACTTCCTGGCCCGGCTGTTATGGTGGGTTTTACAATTGTCATATTACGCCTGAACTGCATAATATCAACGCCAACCTCAGGCTGCACAGCCCTTATCAGCACCGCATGCGGAGTGCCCTCAGCAGCGGTAACAATGTTGAACATCTCATGTATGCCATAGCAAAGATATACATAAGCACGGCCGCCTTCTTCAAACATGGTTTGCGTACGCGGTGTACGGCGGTTTCCAAAGGCATGCGAAGCTTTATCAATAATGCCGTTATACGCCTCCGTTTCGACGATCATTCCCCCGGTAACAGCGCCATCAATATTTGTAAAAAGATATTTGCCAATGAGGTCTCGGCTTATAGCGACGACATCATTGGAGAGATAGTATGAAAGAGGTAGAATCATTCAGCTAATAACTGCTTTAACATTTGGTTTATCTCTTTTGCTTTGGTAAATATCATGAGATGCGAACCGTTATTAATAATTTGCGCGTTTTTGATGTATTTGTCAGGAAATATGGCATCCTTGTTTCCGGTTATATGATATACGCTGGCAGGTATCTCGCTATTTCTCCAATCAAGGATAGCCTTCATTGCCCACTTTATAAATTCAGGGGGCGTATTTTCCAGCATATCAACAAACAGTTCAGCGTTCTTTTTTGATATTTTACCGAACAAAGGCTTAAGCAAAAACTTGAGATTAACCAGCATATTATCGGGTATGTAACGGTATAACGGATACTTCCTGAAAAAGTAAAAGTAACGCGGCGCTTCGCTATCTGTTTTAATGCTTGAGATAATTATGGCTTTTTTAAGGTCGATTTGTTTAGCGATCTCAACTGCAACAATCCCACCCATTGAGTTGCCTATCACCACATCTCTTTC
Organism: Mucilaginibacter limnophilus; assembly: GCF_004005815.1. Classification (GTDB taxonomy): domain Bacteria; phylum Bacteroidota; class Bacteroidia; order Sphingobacteriales; family Sphingobacteriaceae; genus Mucilaginibacter; species Mucilaginibacter limnophilus. The sequence goes on from NZ_SACK01000003.1 coordinate 189,239, forward strand.
AGCGATATTAAACTGATTTATAATACTTTGTGAGTAAGTATTTAAAGTATCTTCAGGCTCGGGATTTATCCAGTTAACCATTATCACTTCATGTCCGTCAAGATTGATGTTTTTATAAATCCGGCAATCGGCGCCTAAACCGGGGATGAGGAAAATACGGCTCATTAAAACTTTATCAGTTTTACAATTTCTTCAAGATATTCTACATCAACCGCATCAAAGTGTGCTAAATGTTCGCTATCCACATCAAGCACACCAACCACCTCGCCGTTATTAAATAATGGCACAACTACTTCCGACTGTGATAATGAACTGCACGCGATATGCCCGGGAAAGGCTTCCACATCAGGTACAAGCAAAGTTTGTTCCTGCTGCCATGCCGCGCCGCATACGCCACGTCCTTTAGCTATACGGGTACAGGCAACCGGTCCCTGAAACGGACCAAGTACCAACTCACCATTCTTCACCAGGTAAAAACCTACCCAAAACCAGTTAAACTGCTCTTTAAGTGCTGCAGCAACATTTGCTAGATTAGCCACCAGGTCGGTTTCGCCTTCTATCAGCGCGGCTATTTGCGGTATCAGTGAAGTATATTGATCGGCTTTATTTACCGAGGTGCTTATGTTTAGATCTTCTGCCATATGACAAATGTAAAAAAGTAGGTTTGAAACAAAATAAGGCAAATCTCATATTTAATCTCTTATTTCGCATTGATGATTGTGAGTTTCACCGTAGTTCGGTATAAAAAGGCATATACTTTTTTTGCGCTGATGGCCATGGCGCTACATCGTTTGCCTATGGCAATGCAAAAGGGCTGCAGCTTTTGGAAACTATTAGGCAGCGGTAAAAATGGCACTTTCGACCTTTCGCCCGACTGGCAGCAATGGGGACTTCTGGCCGTATGGGAAAGCCGTGACGACTACGAGCGTTTTGAAGAGAATTCATTTGTTACACGCTGGTGGAAACAGTTTTGCATGGAGACATGGACCGTATTATGCATTCCCCTGCAAAGCCATGGGCTTTGGGATGGCAAGGATCCGTTTAAAACGCCTGCACTTGATCTTACTTATGCAGGCCCCATAGCTGTGCTCACCCGCGCTACCATCAGGTTCAATAAATTAAAAAACTTTTGGAGCCATGTTGACGAGGTTGCCGAACTGATGGCTAAAGCGCCGGGATACATTATGTCTGTAGGTATTGGCGAAGCGCCAGTGTATAAGCAGGCCACTTTCTCGGTTTGGACAAGCGGCGACGCCATGAAAGCCTTTGCTTATAAAAGCGATGAGCATAAAAACGTGATCAGAAAAACGCATCAGGAAGATTGGTACAGTGAAGCACTGTTTGCCCGCTTCGAGCCAATAGCTTCCTTTGGCACTATCAATGGAAAAGACCCTTTAGAAAATATTTTATGAGAATAATCGCAGAACTTCCGCACCCTGATTTTAAAATATCCATACTTTACATGAACCAAAAGTACATTGTAAAAATTGAACAGGGCGCGCTTGAACAAAGCTACAAAATACCTGAAATGGACCTTATCGATGGGGTAAACAGCGTGTTTGAACTGCTTGATGAAGAGTTTTTAAAGCGGGTTGCTGCAAGATTTACCGATATGAGAAAGGATTATAAAGACGCTTTTTTTAGATACAATTTTTAATTAATTAATCTTTGTATAACTTTGATTTATAAAAATTTATATTTTTATAAATAGAGTAACCAAATTTTATTTGGCATCATCAATTGCCATAATCTTGACGATTATACTTGTTTATCCGCTCTTAACTCGCTTTCATACTTCTGTAGTTGCAGACATTTTCCTAATTTAATGCCGAATTTTAACTGACTGAAAATTAATTAAACCCGGCGCCCTATGACTATTAAGTTCCGCTTAATACTGATGAACTTTATGCAATTTTTTATCTGGGGGGCGTGGCTGCTTACCATAGGCGCATACTGGTTTCAGAATAAGCAATGGTCGGGTGCACAGTTTGGAGCCATCTTTTCTACCATGGGCATTTCGGCCATCTTTATGCCTGCTATCACCGGTATTATTGCCGACAGGTTTGTAAATGCCGAAAAGCTATATGGCATTATGCATATCCTTGGCGCGCTATCGCTGTTTTGCCTGCCGCTTGCGCAAGACCCATTCACATTTTTTTGGGTGATGCTGTTAACCATGTTCTTCTATATGCCAACGCTTTCCTTATCAATCACAGTAGCGTATTCAGCACTAAAGGGCAGCAATAAGGATGTGGTTAAAGATTACCCTCCTATACGCATATGGGGAACTGTAGGCTTTATTGTGGCCCTATGGGTGGTGAGCCTTACCCATAATGAAACATCAGCCAACCAGTTTTATATTTCCGGAACTGTCGCTATGGCATTAGGTGTTTATTCGTTTACGTTACCTAAATGTCCGCCTCTACTAAAAACAACTGATAAGAGAACTATCGTTGACATACTTGGTTTGAACGCCTTCGCTCTATTTAAAACCCCGCGGTTCGCTATATTTTTTGCCTTCTCGTTACTTCTTGGTGCGGCACTGCAATTAACAAACGCTTATGGCGATACCTACCTGCATGATTTTAAAAACATTGCAACTTATCAGGATACTATAGCTGTGAAATACCCGGCTATCATCATGTCGATATCGCAGATATCGGAGACGTTGTTTATTCTGGCTATACCGTTCTTCCTGCGGAAGTTCGGTATTAAATATGTTATGCTGTTCAGTATGCTGGCTTGGGTGCTGCGCTTCGGTCTTTTTGCCTTTGGTAACCCGGCCGATGGTTTGTGGATGATTATCCTCTCGTGCATCGTGTACGGCATGGCTTTCGATTTCTTCAACATCTCGGGGTCATTGTTTGTTGAAACGCAAACAACTCCTAACATCCGCGCCAGTGCACAGGGTTTGTTCATGATGATGGTTAATGGATTTGGCGCGTTGTTCGGCAGTTTTGCCAGCGGCTGGCTTATCGATAACTATTTCACTCATGCCAATCAAACTAAAGACTGGCAGGGCATATGGCTTACCTTTGCCGGATATGCCCTGGTGATATCGGTTATATTTCCTTTTGTGTTCAGGTACAAGCATAACGCTGCACTTAAAGAAGCTATTGAGCATATTTAAACTACCCTATATTGATTTAAACTATTACCCTTTATATGAAGAAGCATTATCGTCATGAAAATGATTGTTTGAACTGCGGCACCGAACTGGAAGGTAAGTTTTGCCATAACTGCGGGCAGGAAAACCTGCAATTGAAAGAGAGTTTCGGCCATATGATGACCCACGCCATATCCGATTACTTTCACTTCGACCATCAGTTTTTCCATACGCTTCGTCCGCTGTTTTTAACGCCGGGAAAGCTAACAAACGAGTATATGGCCGGCCGGCGGGCGCAATACCTGCATCCTGTTAAAATGTACATTTTTGTAAGTATTGTTTACTTTTTGTTACTGTTTGAAGGTAGCGGACACGAAGAAAAGAAGGAAGTTGTACATAAGAAAGATAAGCTGACCAAAGAGCAGGCGGCAGAGGCAAAAAAATCGCTTGAGGATGTACCTTTTATGCCTGCGGCAGCAAAAAAGAGGGCGTATGCTGAGATTGATTCAAATGTGGACACGGCATCAACCGATACTTCAAGTCATAAAAAGAGCTCTTCTGTTGCTCTTGATGATGAGGAAGAGGACACCGACGACACCGGCGAATTCATGTCGGGTTTAGCCGAGGGTATGGGAGCAAGTGATAAATCGTATAAATCAGTTGAGGAATATGAAGCGGCACAAAGAAAATTACCCGATGGCAAACGAGACGGCTTTTTAACACGGTACCTGGAACAGAAAAAAATTGCCTGGAAACAAAGCGGCAAAAACGGGAAAGAAGTAATAATTGAAGGCATTAAGCACAATGCTCCTAAAATGATGTTTGTGTTATTGCCTGTATTCGCGCTGATTTTGAAAATATCATTTTACAAAAACAGGAAATTTTATGTGGAACATCTGATACATTCTATCCATTTGCATAGTTTCTTATTTCTTTTCTGTACAATTATTATGCTTGCCCAAATGGGGCTTCCGGACGCCTGGCATCTTGATGGCTGGATGTCATTTTTAGCATTTTGTACTATCGTGTGGTATATATATCGCTCACTACGCACAGTTTACCACCGCAGCCGCTGGAGAACTATAAGTAAGATGGTAGGCATGACGTTCTCATACTGGTTTTCTTTCGGTGTGATTTTTATCCTTATGGTAATTATAACGGCGCTTACTGCTGTATAAAAATAAAAGGCCGCTGATTAGCGGCCTTTTGTTTTTATAACATCTATTAAGGTTAATATATCTGGTAGCTTAAGCTAACATTGAACAGATTAATACGGGTTTTGCCCTCACCTCCTTCGAAAGAATAACCTTGCTTAGTTAAGCCAAGTTCGTAACGTACATCAAGTGATACTTTTTTAATATCAAGCCCTGCACCAAACTGCCACGCAAAATTCTGATTTTTAACGTCACTTAAAGTTACGGCTCTACCTAATGCCTGACCAGTGCTTTGATCATCATTAATTTTAAATGAAACTAAAGGGCCGGTTAAGAAACGGCCGCCAAGTCCGAAAGCGCCAATTTTTCCGCCTAATAACAACGGAACATCAATGCTGGTAAATTTAACTTTGTTAACTGCAGTTACGCCTTCTACTTCAGTTTCTATATTCACATTTTTACCGGTTATATAAAGTTCAGGCTGGAAGTTGAATCCTAAACCACCCACCCTCGCGTAAATACCGCCAAGATAACCGGCACGGTTGCCGCTGCTGAAATCAGGATCGGAGAATGACAGGCTTGACAGGTTAACACCGCCTTTAACACCAAACGAAAAACTTGGAATAAGCTGTGCTGAAGCAAATTGAGTGGCTCCTGCCACCACCACAAAAAGTAATAGTAACTTTTTCATAAAGGTTATAAATTTATTGTAATACAATCAGGTTGAAATATTGTGCTAAGATATGTGCAAATGAATGAAATAATTATGATATTTATTCAATAGATAAGTATGTCTCAATCTCCTCCTGATCTGTATAATTACCATAAATCACAAAAATATTTCAGATATATCCTGATTGCAACCGTTGGTATATTGCTGGTCACACAATTGGTTGCACAGATAAATATTCATCCTATAGTTAACTCTCTATTCATAGTAATTCCTTTTTTTGTAGTTGTCATTGGTACAATAACCGGCTTTTACTATTTAGTTATGAGCTTTGTCCGCAGAGAGACGTTTCGTAAAGCAAGAATGTTGTATGCGTTTGGCTATGTGTTCTTTATGCTGATTGTGTACGCATTTACAAAGGATATCGTATTTCATTTACTTTAAAGCCGACAATTAATAAACCCGGTTGCAGCGGAAACCGGGAGTGTGACTAAGGCCCGCAGCCGTATGAGCGAAAAACGGGACTGCAATAATCGATAATGCAGTGACATTGATTTTAAAAACCCATAGTTCTTATTTATTTCTTGTCATGCTGAGAAACGAAGCATCTATCGACGATACTCCACTACGCTTAGAATGACAAGTTCGAGATATCGCTTCCTGCCAATTTGACAACCTCACCCCTTTTGGAACACGCCTTGTTAATTGCGTGATGTACTAAAAACTAAAACTATAATACATATGCAAGAAAAAGGCACGATTTCGATACACACCGAAAACATTTTTCCAATAATCAAAAAGTTCCTTTACTCTGATAACGAGATATTTTTACGCGAGCTGGTTTCAAACGCGGTTGATGCTACGCAGAAAATTAAACGCCTGGCATCGCTTGGACAATACAAAGGCGAACTTGGCGATTTGCGCGTTGAAGTGGCTTTTGACAAGGAAAAGAAAACCATTACCATCAGCGATAACGGTATTGGTATGACTGCCGATGAGATTAAAAAATACATTAACCAGATAGCTTTCTCGGGCGCTACTGAGTTTATGGAAAAATTTAAGGAAGCTAAAGATGCCAACGAGATCATCGGTCGTTTTGGCTTGGGCTTCTACTCGGCGTTTATGGTGGCGGATAAGGTGGAGATACAAACCCTGTCGTACCAGGAAGGCGCCGAGCCTGCTTACTGGGTTTGCGACGGTAGCACCGAATTTGAGATTGGCGAAGGCGAACTGGAAGAGCGCGGAACTGAGATCACCCTGCACATTAACAGCGAATCGGAAGAGTTTTTAGATAAGTACAAACTACAAAGCATACTTGATAAATACTGTAAATTTTTACCGGTGCCTATTAAATTCGGTACTAACGAGCAGGAAGAAGAAGACGGTGTTGACGAGGAAGGCAAGCCAAAATATAAAACCGTTGAGGTTGACAATATCATCAACGAAACTAACCCTATCTGGACAAAACAGCCTAACGAGCTGAAGGATGAGGATTACCTGAGCTTTTACAAAGAGCTTTATCCATATAGTGAAGACCCGCTTTTCTGGATACACCTGAATGTTGATTATCCATTTAACCTGACAGGTGTATTGTACTTCCCTAAAGTGAAGAATGACTTCGATTTTCAGCGGAACAAGATAAAGCTATTCTCGCGCCAGGTATTTATTACCGACGAGGTGAAGGACATTGTACCTGAATTTTTGATGCTGCTGCACGGCGTTATCGATTCGCCGGATATTCCGTTGAACGTATCACGTAGCTTTTTACAGGCCGACAGCAACGTTAAAAAGATAAACAGCTACATCACCAAAAAAGTAGCCGACAAACTTGCGGAAATATTCAAAGCCGACCGCAAAGGCTATGAAGAGAAATGGGCCGACATTGGTTTATTTGTAAAATACGGCTTTGTGAGCGAAGAGAAATTTTATGATAAAGCTAAAGATTTTGTATTGCTGACAAACACCAACAACGAAAACTTTACGCTGAATGAGTATAAAGAGAAAGTTGAGCCTCTTCAAACAGATAAAGACGGCCAGCTGATTTACCTGTACACCAACGATGCTACCAAACAACACTCGTTTATTGAATCGGCTAATAACAAGGGTTACGATGTATTGTTGATGAATTCGCCAATCGATAATCACTTTATCGGTCATCTGGAGCAAAAGCTTGAAAAAACTTCGCTTAAACGCGTGGATGCTGATGTAGCTGACAAACTGATTAAGAAAGATGACGCCCCTGAGCATGTGTTGACTGAAGAACAGTCGACAAAAGTGAAGGAGATCTTTAATAAAGCAATAAGTAAACCGGCTTACCGCGTTGAGCTGGAAAGTTTAAGCCCGGAAGAACTGCCTGTAACTGTTACGCAGGACGAGTTTATGCGTCGTATGAAAGACATGGCAGCCATGGGTGGTGGCATGGGCTTTTATGGCAACATGCCTGACAACTACAAGGTGATAGTAAACGGCAACCACAAACTGGTAAGCCGCATACTTGAAGCTGATACTGAGGAAGCGCAGGCACAACTGGCCAAACAGGCTTTTGACCTGGCGCTGCTTTCACAAGGCTTATTAACCGGCGCCGACTTGACTGAATTTGTTAAGAGAAGCGTAAGTTTAATATAACCAGTAAGTGTAGTGAAGTATTTATTGATAGATACTTCACTACACTTAGAATGACGAAGAAAGTAAGTATCCCACACCTTTAGTGTGGGATATTTACTTTATAAGCATCTTATTAAATTGGAGGCTTAGAGTCAGTAATTATTTTCTACTTGCTATCAACCACTAACGTATTTCCGGCTTGTGTTAGACCCCACTGTTTATTAGGTTTCGGACCCATTACCAATACTAACTCTCCTCCTGCTACTAACTGTTCATGCGTAAACCAGGGGCTGTTTAACTGTTGTCCGTTTATGGTAGCGCTTTGAATGTATTTGTTTATAACCGAGCAATTTTTGGCGATCAGCTTAAACTGCTTGCCGTTAGGTAAATTGATCAAAATATTCTCAAACACAGGGCTGCCTATATTATAAACAGGTACACCGGGTGTAACCGGGTAGAAACCCATTGATGAAAATACTACAAAGGCTGTCATGCCCCCGCCGTCCTCATCGCCCGGAATACCAAATACATTGTCCTTGTACCAGGTGTCCAGTAAAAAGCGGATACGTTTCTGCGTTTTCCACGGCGCGCCTACATAATTGTATAGATAGGGAATATGAAAACTTGGTTCGTTACCCATTGAATACTGCCCTACTATACCCGTAAAATCCGGAAACTTCGCCCAGGTTTCATGCTTACTGCGCTCAAGGCTTTCGCGAAAAAGCTGGTCTAAACGCGCTTGAAACTTATCAGCGCCACCCATCAAATCTATCAAACCGGGTATGTTTTGCTGCACCTGCCACATGTATGTCCAGCCGTTGTTTTCGTCATAGTAATCACGGCCACCCATACCGCCGTCAAACTTAGGGTCAATATCTATCCAATTACCTTTGGCGTCCTTCGGCATAAACAGCATCTCCTTGTCGCTCCAAAGATTTTTATAGTTGAATGAGCGTTTCAGAAAATGTTCATAATCGGTCGTCTTACCTAACTTTTTTGCTATTTGTGCAAGCGCCCAGTCATCATAACTTGTGCCCAGGGTAACCGCTACGGCCTGTCTTTTTTCAAAGCTTTGTACATTGGTATCGGTCTCTTGCTCATCGGGATGCAATGCCGGGTAATATCCATTTTTATAATAAAAATCTTCCAGAGGGCCTTTTGGGCCGTTACGCCACGGCAGCATTGTAGCCTGTGTTGCATTTTTACGCATGCCCTCATACGCTTTGTTAATATCAAAGCCCTTTAAACCTTTGCTTAACGCATCAGCAAATACAACTGTCGAGTGAAACCCATTCATACAGGCATGGTCGCCAAACAAAACAGGAAACGTCGGCATCCAGCCGCTCTGCTGGTACATATCAACAAAAGAGTTCAAAATATCGCCTTCCTGCTCAGGGCTCAAAATCGTGCGCAACGGATGGTGCGCCAGATAGGTGTCCCACATCCAATCGTCAACATAAAAAGGGCGGTTGCTTTGATGGATCTTTTTATCATAACCGCTATAATATTTACCACCTTCGTTGATGTTAACAGGACGTTCGTAACAGCGATATAAGGCTGAATAAAAACTTCGTTTTTGAGCTTCGGTACCACCGGTTACATTTATTTGCCCCATTACTTTGGCCCAGGCTTCTTCACCCGATGCTTTTAAGGCAGCGAAAGTGGTACCGGCCAACTCTTCGGCATAATTCTTTTTAGCTTGTTCGGCGCTTATAAATGATACAGCATAGCGTAAGCTGATTGTCTTTTCTTCATTACCGGCAAAATTCAACCATGCCTTCGCCGGATTTCCTGTTACTTCAGTTGTAGTAGATATTTTATTATTAGTGACACTACCAAACTTTGCTTTCTCGCTTAACACAGCATACACGTACACTTTTATATCGTCGTGGTACGTTTCCATGCCTGTAAGTTCGGTACCTGATGTTAGTTTCCATTGTGCCGCGCCGTCGTTATATCCGCTTAACAAAATGCTCTTTTCACTATTAGCCGGAAACCTGAACTGGTATATCCCAACCCTCTTGCCGGGCACGTATTCAACCGTTACGTCATCATCAATAAGATACGTTGAATAATACCATGGTCGTAATACTTCCAGATCGTGATCATAGGTCATACGTGAATTAAATCCGCTTTCAGTTATACTTTTAACAGATGGTTTTATAGAGAAAACCTGCCCAAGCCTGTGAGAGACTATCAATAGCGGAAAACTGGATATCTGATCGTCAATGTAATCTTTACGGATAGGAAACATCCGCATTATTTGGTTGGGAAGCTGCACTGTCGGCCGCGTTGGTTCCAGCAGATGGCCAACGTTACCTATCGACGGATCAACATACTTTAAGTTACCGGTACCGGAATTGTTTTGCGCCATAGCAGGCACACTTAGTGCAGTAAACAGCAAGCTGCTCAAACAATAGTTTTTTACTCTTTTTTTTAGGAATGTAATGGTGTACATGTTTGATATATTAGATACTTTTTTTGAGGGTGTACCGCTACATCAACCGCATTTCAGGCACAGATTTTAGCAATAAACCTGTGCCTAAGTACATCTTAAGCATTAAAAAAAACTTAAATTTATATTAGAAAAGCAGCCTGCTGATATTTAATCTACACAATATTTATTGGCTTGATAATGTGCTATAGGTTTGTTACAAATAACGGATAGTAACATTCAAAAGGGGCCGTTAAGCGGTCCCTTTTGAATGCAGTGACATTAGCTATTCGATGTGCGGTGTAGGGTGGCTTGCCGAATAAGGTAATTGTCCTTTTATCATTTTACCCCCATCGCTAACCAGGCGCAGGTAAAAGTCTGACGATACGGCCACGCCATCGGCATCCAGTGTTAAAAACCATTTACCAGCAGGTATTTGTGATGTATTCTCGGCAGTTTTGAATATTTGGGTCGCCTCGTTTACCTCATCAAACATGGCTACATATACACTGCGCACACCTGAGTTTTTAAATACTGCGAATTGCGACCATAAAAAATCACCATGCCGGCGGGGAAACTGATTTTTAGGTGAGGCATCTCCATTTGTATTATGAAACGAGGTGCCGGGATACGCGCAGGGTTGATAGTCGATACCATTGGCCTTACAAAAATCTCGGTCGCCATTTACCCACGAGCCATAGTTGCCATCAACCACACGGCCCACTGCCCAGCCTGATATCATATTAAAAGCTTTGTAAGTATTAATAAAATTTGGTTGAGAGTCGCCGGTGCCGGTGCGCCATTGGCCGGCTACCGAACCTATTACATAACAGCCTTTAGCCTTGAACCAGTTAATCAGATCCAAAGCTTCGGCAGCATTGCCCGGGTGATGTGCATAACCCAGGCCATAAATTGACACGACAGGCTTACCATTTTGCTTGGCATATTGCGGCGATGATAGCAAATCCAGACTGCCGGTAATAGTGTTTTCCCAGTCGGCTTTCATGACTTCAAGATTTTTCCAGCCTGATGCATCATACATTATATAAAACTTAACCCCATTGGCTTCGGCCGCGTTTTTCACCTTGGTAGCCATGCCGTCTCTGAAAGCTTTTATATCGCTGCCGGGCGTTATTTCGTTACAAAACCTTTGCAATGCGGCACAGTCAATATTGTACTGTTTCATCCATTCAAAGTGCTTATTGACGGTTGATGCGTCCCATGAGGAAAACATCTTTGCCGGCTGGCCATTCTCTAAGTCGGGCAATGTGGTTTGGTAGGTGGTGGCATATTCACTTACATCGGGCCAACTTTCAATATTTTGGTGCCCCCAGTTGTTTTGCGGCGAACCATCGCCCGCTGCGGTGAACCACCCCTGATAGCCCACTGTTATTTTCCCCACAACATCGCCTACCGGTGATTCTTCCGGAGTTTCGGGAACGACAACTACCGGGTCATCATCATCTTTCGGAGGTTTAGGATTGCTCTTTTTTGAACAAGCTGTAAAAACAATTAGCAACAAAATGCCATACAAAATACTTAGTCTTCTCATTTGCTGATGCTTTGATTTATAAATTGATTGAGCAGCAAATAACAAGCATGGCATTAGCTATGCATTAGTTACTAATTAATACGGCGCTCAAAGTTTAAGCGCCGTATCAATTAATAAAGAAATTGCAGGTAGCAAGGCTTTTTAGATAACGACGTTACCTTTTTCCAGTACCGAATGGAAATCTTTATCGAAGCTGTTTCCATACATGTTTTTGTACGCCTTGGTAAACACTTCAAATGTGCTTTTAGCAAGCGAATGTTTGCCCAGCGTAACAAACGAGCGGCATTTTAATATCATGGCCTCTTCGTTAACCGGGTCGATATTTAATATATAGCTTGCTATTTTAATCAAGAACTCCGGATCGTTATGATGTTCAGGCATTTGCAGGAAATGCAGATAAGTATTAATGATATCATTTGATATTTCAGACTTGAAGATATCCAGCCACTCATACTCGCTGGTTGATAAGAAACTGCCCCGTTGTACAATACTCGACAGGTGCTGTATCTGATTATCATCAATGCGTTTACGGTTATTTATTATGTTCAGATAGCTATGATAATCCACATAGAAATGATGGTAGTCTATCTCGATCATCCAGTATCCCGAATCTTTTGAAAGTTTGCAGTGTTCAAGTTTCTCTAATAGCGATTTCAATTTCACTATAGCTACCGACCGGTTGTTACGGGCGCTTTTTTCAGATTTATCGAACCAAAACATTTCGTTCAACTTATCAGAACTTACCCCCCTACCCAACTTAACTGAATGTAATAACAACAACAGGAACAACTCTTTTATAAGCGGTGTAAAAAGCTTTGTAATGCTGTTGCCTTCAGAATCAAACACCTGCAGATCACCAAACAACAATATAGCATTTTTAAACTGCGGAGTTGCTGCCGACTTGGTTTCACTGTGTTCCGCCAGTTCCATCTCGTTCAACTGCAGATCACTATCAACAGAAACAGATTCGCCTGAATTGTAAGCTGATGGAGTAAGTAAAGCTTTTTGTTTCGCTTTCTTACGCTGATGATACACCAATACTGCCACACCCGCAAGTAAACAAAGCGCGGCAAGTGCAATGTACCAGGTATTTTTATTGGAATTGGCCAATAGCTTATCAGACCCGAAGTAAGGCGGGCCAAGCAACGTAAACATGCGAACCACAGTTTTATTGTCGTCACCTCTTAATAAGGTAACTGCGATAAATTTGTTACTCTTTTTACAGTAGTACAAGTCGGCAAATGAGTGCACGTCATGAAACGCATATGGTATAGCGCTGCCCAGCACCTGGTATGATGGATCTTTTAACGAACCCCGTATTAATTGTAATGTTGAGTTGTACTTGTTCCGCGGAAATATTAGCCCATAGTAAACATTGTGCTTACCATCAATTACCAAAGAATTGGCAAGCGCGAAATCCTCACTTTTAATCTTGAGCTCAAACAGTTTCCTAAAGGTTTGATCCTTCACAGTAAACCGCATCATGTCATACAAATTCCTCGGATTAAGTATTTGCTCACCGCTGGTACTGCCATATCCACCCAATATATAAGCCGTATCACCGTTTGCCGTGGCTCCTAATCCTGCAAGGTAGCGTGGCGTAAAAAAGTCGCCTTTGTATTTTATGCTATCCCATGTATTTGTATTGAAGGTATATTTCTTTACCTCGTTTTTATATAAAAGATAGCCATACCCGCCAAAAATGTATAACGATGAATCATTTTTACAAAACATCTTGTTTGAGTGCCAGTAACCGGTAACATCCCCTGTCGGGAAATTTTTGCTCCAGCTACCGTTATCAAAATTATATTTAGCAACAGCTTCACGACCCATAAAATAGTTGTACAGGCTATTATCAAGCTCGTTGTAAAATGAGCGGTTACCCTGATTAAGGTTCATTGCCACCCTGGTTTGATTTTTTGACCAGGAGGATTTTCCTACCGAATAGGTGTAAACCGTATCGGCGGCTACTATGTATATTTGCTCTTTTTTATTGTTAAACGCTACGCTGGCTATGCCATTAACTGTAAGCGGGGCTGTACTGTTCCAGTTTGAATGAAGGGCCGTTTGCCATTGAGGATTACTAACCGCCGACTTTTTATTTTTAATAATATCAAACGCATAGTTGCCGCTTACTTCGTTCAAAGGCCAGTTATATTCGATGCTTCCTTTGTCATAAACAACCACATTCCTGATCTTCATCGGAGGGATATCAGTGGTTTCAAAACGCTCGCATTTATTAGCGCCAAAAACAATTTTATAACATCCGTTTTTCTTGATTGCTATATTTTTTTGCGTGTAGGTTTTATTATTGCTGATAACGCTAAGCGATTGTTTCTCAACATCAAACCTTACACGAATTTTATTCCATTTGTTATACAGATTTGTGCGTGGTATGTTATAGTTAACACCTGAAAGCGAGTCGCCGACAATAACATTGAAGTGGTCTTTAGCTGTGTTATAAACCAGGTCGTAATTATTTTTATCGTTTTCAATAATGCGCAGTATGTAGCCGAAATAGACATTACGGTGCGGTACAAAAGAAAGCTCAAAAGAAATATCAAAGTTTCCTGAAAAGCACAGATCTTTTTCAGATGTCAGATCGAGTGTGGTACGTTTATCCTGATGCGCCTCATGGCTTGCAAAACCTAAACCATAGTTTTGGGCATAACTGTTTAAATTACAAAATACAGTAAGTAAGCAAATAACAATACTATTTAATGTAAAGTAAAATCTCATCATAAAAACGCCTTGTTAGCAGGTTATCAATAAATTGATCAGGATTAATTGGCGCCAATACTGGCTTTAGGTTATAATCTCTATCAAATTTAACTGTTATTTTACAAATCCATACTATCTCTTTAATTAAAATTAGCGTTACCACCAGCTTATTAACAATACCATTTGCGGAATACAATTCGAGATTATTTACTACCTGTAAATGTGTAAACTTTTCCGGGCAGGGTTTTAACATCATATACCCGGGTTTCAGGAAGTTGTATTTCCGGCAAATTTGCCTTTGACGATGTAAGCGGTTTTTCAGCTTCTTCAGTTATATAAAACCTATTCGGGTTATTACCGGTAGCTTCTTTCAAACCGGCGGCGTTTTTAAGCTTGTTGGGAACCCTGATACGGCAATTGCCACCAAGTTTAGACAGGATAGTTACACTAATAAGTTTATGATTGGCCCATGTCATGTTCTTAATTTCAAACCCACCACGTGCCATTAAACCGCTGATACTACCTTCTTTCCACTCATCGGGCAAGGCAGGCAATAAGTATATAGCGCCATCGTGACTTTGCAGAAGCATCTCCGCTATACCTGCAGTACACCCAAAATTCCCGTCTATCTGGAAAGGCGGATGCGCGTCAAACAAATTGGGATACGTACCCCCGCCGCTGTTTTCGCCTATATTTTGACCGGCCGGGGTAAGTTGGTTCTTTATTAATTTATAGGCATGGTTACCATCAAGCAACCTCGCCCATAAGTTCACCTTCCACCCCATCGACCAGCCTGTTGATACGTCGCCACGCTGAATAAGTGAGGTACGTGCCGCCGCAAATAATTCCGGCGTGCGGTAAGGCGATATTTGCGCTGAAGGGTATAATCCGTACAAATGTGACACATGGCGGTGTTTATCGTTTGGATTATCAATATCTTCCAGCCATTCCTGCAATTGTCCGTACTGACCTATTTGCATTGGAGCCAGCCTTTTGCGCATGGCAACAAGTTGTTTAACCAAATCCTGATCGGCATTTAATATCCCGGCGGTTTTTATGGTGTTTGTAAATAAATCGAACAGTATCTGGTTATCCATTGTGGCTCCGGCTGTAATGGATACTCCGTGATGAGATTGCGGCGCATTTTCAGGCGACATTGATGGCGATACTACCATCCATTTATGTGCCGGCTCTTCAACCAAAAAATCAAGGTAAAATTTTGCAGCGCCTCTTAGTGCCGGATAAATATCCTGCAGGTATTTTTTATCGCCGTTATACTCGTATTTATCCCAAAGATGGCGGCTTAACCAAGCACCACCCATTGGCCACATTGCCGAATAAATACCATCAACCGGACCGGTTATCCGCCACAAATCGGTATTATGATGGGCTACCCAACCATCGGCGCCATACATTACGCGCGCTGTTTCTTTCCCCGTTTCAGATAACTCTTTTACCATTTGTATAAGCGGCCGGTGCATTTCAGGCAGGTTGGTTACCTCGGCAGGCCAGTAATTCATCTCGGTATTTATGTTAATGGTATACTTACTGCCCCATGGTGGGTTCATAAGCGGGTTCCATATTCCCTGCAGGTTTGCAGGCTGCCCACCGGGTTGCGAAGATGATATTAACAGGTAACGGCCAAACTGGAAGTATAAAGCCGCTAATTGCGGATCATTACCTTTAGCAAAGTCGCGTATACGGATGTCTGTAGGATTTTTTATCGAATCTGTTTTGCCAAGGTTGATCTTTACGCGGTTAAAAAACTTTTGATAAGCTTTTATATGATCAGTTGTAAGCTGGCCATAAGGCTTTTTTAAAGCTTTATACAGATAACTTTCAGCACGTTCACTTTCGTCGGCGCTTAAGTTATTATAGCTGACAAAATTTGTAGCAAGTGAAATATATAAGGTTACCGTATTGGCATTGCGAACGCTGATTTGCTCGTTGGTTGACAAAATAGTGCCTCCTTCTGCATTTATCTTTACAATCGCTTTAAACTTCACCTTGCCCGTTTCGCCCTCTTTATTTCCACTGATGCCTGCCAATGTCAACTGATTATTCTCCTGTGCATTTATAACAGACTTTTGCGGACTTGACATACCGGCATTAAAGGTGATACTACCCTGCTTGCTTGCCGTTAACCGTATAACGATTACCTGATCGGGAAATGATGCATAGGCCACCCTTGTGTACTTTACGCCGTTTAATGTATAAGTTGTTTTGGTAACAGCATTGGCTATATCCAGTTCACGATAATAGTTTAAGCAACTATCATGTCCCGGAAAGGTGAGTTTCAGATCACCAACGGGCTGATAGTTCATTCCGTTGTTTCGTTTTGATTGTATGGTTTTTTCGGCCAGTTTACTGGCTTCTGAGTACCTGCCTTCAAATATTAATTTGCGTATTTCGGGTAAAGCCTGCAGCGCGTCAGGATTATCGTTACGGTTAGGACCGCCGCTCCAAACAGTTGATTCGTTCAGCCTGATCAGTTCATTTTCAGGATTGCCATACACCATTGCAGCAATGCGCCCATTGCCTATAGGTAACGCAGCCTCCCAAACTTTACCGGCGGGTTTATCATACCATAATTTAAGGTGATTGCTTTGAGCAAATACTGCTGTTGAAACTAAAAGGAACAGCAATATTTTAAAAGATAATTGTATTAATCTTAACATAATATAAGGTTTATTACGGCAGCTATACCGCTATGGCCATATAATATATAAGCAACCGACCCGGTTTTGTCAGGGCTGCTTAAATGAATGATCTGTCGGGTAAATTAATAACTTGATTTAGGCCGTGCATCAACTGAAGCGCCAAACGCTGAGGGTTTATTACCCATCGTAATTTTCAATGCTCCGCCGTTCATGATATCCTTATGCATCAGGTAGCTTTTATTGTAGCTTTTACCGTTTAATTCAATATTTTGTATGTAGATATTTTCGGGACTGTTGTTAACAGCAGTAACAACAAACTTTTTTCCTTCAGGCAGCATTAGGGTTGCTTTATCAAAAAGCGGACTTCCTAACACATAAGCGCCGTTTGCCGGGAATACAGGATAAAAACCTAACGACGAGAATATATACCATGCTGACATCTGTCCGCAATCTTCATTGCCGCTGATGCCGTCAACCGTACTTTGATACATGTTTTTCATAATATATCTTACCTTTTCGGCGGTTTTATACTGTTGTCCGGTATAAGCATATAAATATGCTATATGGTGGCTTGGTTCGTCGCCATGTACATATTGCCCTATCAGCCCTGTTATATCAAGCGGCATGTTAGGGTCGGGTTCTACTTCGAGCGCGAATAAACTGTCGAGCCTGCTATTAAACGCTTTTTCTCCGCCAATTATGTCAATCAAACCTTCCACATCCTGTGGTACAAGCCACAAGTACTGCCAGGCATTCCCTTCAGTGTAATCATTTATGTAAGGATGCGAAAATTTTTCGGGCTTAAACACCGGATTCCATGTACCATCAGCGCGTTTGCCTCTGAAAAAGCCCGACGATGCATCAAAGTAATACTTATAGTTCCTCGATCTTTTGGTAAAATATTCAGCATCAGTAGTGTTTCCTGTACGTTTTGCCATTAACGCAATACTGCCATCACTTATGGAGTACTCCATAGCTTTAGCTACAGCCTCCTGAACCTTATCAGACGGGATATACTGCAGTTTTTTTTGATAAGTAAGCCCGAGTTCGTCTCTGTTTGCTGATGTTTTTACTGCTTCATAAGCAAGTTGGGTGTCAAAACCTCTAAAACCTTTCAAGTACGCTTCAGCAACTACCTGCACGCCGCTTATGCCGGGCATCAGTTCGGTTTCACAGCCCTGCAAATGCCATATAGGCAACCGTTTTTGCTGCTGATAAATGGCCAGCATGGAGTTGATAATATCATTCTCACGTTCCGGTTGAAAGATGGTAAACAGTGGTTGCAGGGCACGATAGGTATCCCACAAACTAAAAACAGTATAATTGGTAAAGCCGGCTTTTTTATAAACCTTTTTATCGGTACCTCTGTAATCGCCATTATGGTCGTTAAAAATTGAAGGATCGATCATTGTGTGATACAACGAGGTGTAAAATATTTTTTTGTCATCCTCATTCTTTGTTTGTATGTCGATTTTAGATAACTCTTTCTCCCATTTATATTCTGCCTGTTTTGCAACTTTTTTTAAATCCCAACCGGGTATTTCACTATTTATGTTGGCTATGGCGTTTTCATAACTTACAGGCGATATACCTACTTTAAATTTTACTATTGATGGAGGTGTATTAAAACTTATAACGCCTTTGATACCATTGCCTTTACCTGAGCTGGTATTCAACGGAATGGTATCGTTAGATACTTCAAACCTGCCAAACGGTACAGAAGACTTTATGGCGAAATAAAGCCGCTGGTCATTAGCCCACCCTTGCGAGAACCTGTATCCCACCAATGTGTATTTATCCACCTGCTTGATATAAGTATCCGTTGCACGGTCGGCATTACCGTCCTTCAAGTCGACCATTACGTGTGCTTCCTTCCCGGCAGTAAAGGTATATTGATGAAACCCGACTCTTTCGGTAGCCGTCAGTTCGGCCTTTATATTGTAGCTTTTTAGTTTTAGTGAATAATATCCGGGCTTTACCACTTCATCAGCATGCGAATAATAAGATGCAAAGCCTGAAAGCGGACTTTGCTGCGTGCCAACTTTTACTTTCACTGGGCCCGTGTATGGCATAATCAGTATATCACCCAGGTCGCTGCCGCCTGTGCCGCTTAAATGAGTATGTGCGAAGCCGATGATAACGCTGTCTGAATAATGATAGCCCGAACACCAGTCCCATCCTTTATGGATGTTACTCGGACCAAGCTGTACGGCGCCAAAAGGCACGCTTGCTCCAACAAATACGTGACCGTGCCCACCTGCGCCAATCATTGGGTCTACATACTTTACCTTTTTCTGGGCGTATGAAAAATATGTTATAAGTAGCAAGAGTACACAAAGTAAATTCTTCTTCATATGGATTACATTGACTATACAAATAAGAAAATACAGATTAAAAAATAATTAGCCGGAGATTAGTTGATATCATTAATTAATCTGCGAACAATACTTATATTTTAAATTTGAATCCATTGGAGTTATAAGATATCTATTGAACCACAGAATACACTTTTAACATCCCAATTAAGGGCAAAGAAATTTTGCTTTAAACTTTTTAAATTTTTAAAAAACTTTTGGCAATATTAAAATTTTATTTGTTAAGTTTGTTTTAGGACAGAATTAAATTGGAAAGTAAGACGCATTTCAATTTAAGAATTTTAAACCAAGATAAGGCGTAAGCGAAACTCACTTGTCGTCTTTTTCATATTGATAATAATTATTTAAGTCGCATAGGCGGCATGCAGGATTGCTGATATCTGGATGGGTTTGGGTAAAGACTGATTGGTGCAGCGGTATTGGTAATGTGATCGGGATTGGTTCAAACATTATACATAAACAATAAACTATACTCAATAACAATTAACCACCTTCAATACAACAACTTAATTACAGCAAAATGAAAAAAAAACTATTACTTATCTTATTCCTTCCGGGGATTACTTGTGGGGCTTATGCCGGTAGCCGCACATTAAATATTCCCCGAAAAAGTATTGTATCAATAACCAGCAACATGCAGGCACCAATAAAAGGTGTTGTGCGCGATAATGCCGGCCAGCCTTTACCTGGTGTAAGTATAACAGTTAAGGGTACTACAAAAGGTGCACAATCAGATATCAACGGCCAATTTACTGTAGATGCAGAAATTGGTGATATACTGATTATTAGTTATGTGGGTTATGTTACACAGGAAATAAAAGTTTCTTCAACTGCACAAATAACCATTAATATAAGTGAAGACTCGAAGCAGCTTAGCGAAGTAGTGGTTACCGCCTTGGGTATTAAAAAAGAACGCCGTGCAATTGGCTATTCTGTAACTGAAGTTAAAGGTGAAGACCTAACAAAAACCCGCGAAGTAAGCTTTATGAACGCCTTGGTTGGTAAAGTTGCGGGGGTAAACATAAACTCACTATCAGGTGGCCCGGGCGCTTCAACAAACGTGCAAATACGTGGTGTTGCTAATTTATCAGGGTACTCACAACCCTTGTATGTAATTAACGGTATCCCAGTAGAGAGTAACCCGGGTGGGCATGGCGGTACACTGACAGGAGGCGCAGGACAAACCTCAAATAATAGTGGTAGTCAGTGGGATAACTCAGCCGATAACGGTGACGCGATAAGCAACCTCAACCCGGATGATATTGAAACTATTACAGTACTTAAAGGCGCTGCTGCATCTGCACTTTATGGTTATCGAGCTAAGGCGGGCGTTATACTTATTACAACAAAAAGTGCAAAAAATAATAGCGTAGAGTTTAATTCAAATTATGTTGCAGAAACAATAATCGATCCCACCGATTGGCAGTATCAATATGGCCAGGGCGCAAATAACGTTAAACCAGCAGATCAAGCCTCAGCTTTTCAAGCAGGCCAATCGAGCTATGGTGGGTTACTCGATGGCTCGCAGGTAGTGCAATTTGATGGCGTTTCACGTCCTTATGTTGCGCAACGTAGCAATCTGAGCAAATTTTATCGTACCGGTGGTGGATTAACCAACACAATAGCTTTTAACAAACTATTTGATGGTGGTTCAGTACGTTTTTCTGCCAGCGACTTACATTACAATGCAGTAGTCCCAAATTCTGGGTTAAACAGGCAAACATTTGACCTTAACACCAATTACAATATCAGTAAGCATTTTGTGGTAACAGCGCGTGCTAATTACATTCTTGAACAAGGCAATAACCGGCCTTTTGTGGGGGATGGCGCAGGCAACCCTAACTTTAATGCCTGGTTTTTGCCCTCAAGTGTCGACATTAACACTTTAAAGCCCGGAAGTAAAGCCGATGGCAGTGAACTTGGCTATAGTTCAAACACGTTTGCGACAAACCCATGGTTTGCTACTGAAAATTACATCAATAATACCCGTAGAACAAGGCTACTAACAAACGCAACCTTGAGATATAATTTTGATGATGGAACCTTTTTACAAGGTCGCATTGGCCGCGATGCATATAATGACCGTAATACTAATGTTGTACCAAGCGGAACAGCTTACCGCCCGCTGGGCTCAATCTCAGAAGAGTCTGTCACTTATTCAGACATTGAATCAGATGTATTAGCCGGCAGGCCAGTTAAAATAAATGATGATCTTACCATTACACCCACTGCAGGTGCCAGCTATCGGCGTCAAAAAGTAGAAAGCATTGTTAACAGTGGCGACACCTTTGCGGTTCCATTTATTTACAATCTGGGTAATGCTACCAAAAATAAAGCGGTTACTGTATATCCCGGGGATATGGAAATTCACTCTGTTTATGGAGCGTTAGAGATAAATTATAAAAGCTACCTGTATCTAAACGGTACCGGCCGCTCCGACTGGTTTTCAACACTTGCTACACCTGGCAAAGATAATAGGTTAAGCATTTTTTATCCTTCTTTAAGCGGTTCATTTGTATTCTCAGAGCTTTGGAAACCAACTTGGTTATATAATGGTAAATTACGAGCCGGTTATGCAAAAGTGGGTAGCGCAACAACACCATATCAAACAGCGCTTAGCTATGGCCTAAATAGTGCATACCTCAATGGATTACCATTAGGTAGCATATTGAACTCAAATATTCCTAATGATGAGTTAAAGCCCTCATATGCTACCGAAATTGAGATTGGCGCTGAGTTAAGTTTCTTCAATAACCGACTTTCTTTTGATTTAGCATGGTATAATAAAAAATCATACGATGAAATTTTACCAGCTCAGGCATCCGGCACATCGGGTTATACCGGCGCTGTTTTAAACATTGGCAAGCTTCAAAATAAAGGTTTTGAAGCATTAATTAATGGCAGCCCAATAAAAGGAAATGACTTTAACTGGAATGTCAGTTTAAACGGATCGATAAACAACAGTAAAGTACTTGCATTAGCGAACGGCACCGACAACTACTTATTGGCAACATCACGCAGTGGTGTAGGTTTCACGCAAGACGTTGTTGGGTTGCCGATAGCACAAGTTATGGCATATGACTATGCATACGATGCAAATGGAAATATTTCGTTAGATCCAAACACCGGCCTTCCTTTAAGAGGTAAATTAACGCCTTATGGTTCGGCTTATGCAAAATGGATCGGAGGCATAACTAACACCTTCAATTATAAACAGTTTAGCCTTTCATTTTTAATTGATGGCAAATTTGGTGGTAAAATATATTCAACATCAAACTATTACGGCTACATATTTGGTTTACATAAGGCGACTTTAGAAAACCGTACTGGCAACTTTGGCACTGATGCAAAACCTATAAACGCTGCTACATATTACAGTACACTTGCAAACAATGTATCAAAATTATTTGTACAGGATGCAAGCTTTATTAAGTTCCGTTCTATAAACTTTAGTTATAACTTGCCTGATAACTTGTTCAATGGCGCTGTTAAAACAGCTACTATTAGTTTGGTTGGCCGTAATCTGTTCTACATCATGAAAAAAACAGATAATATTGATCCTGAATCAAGCTACTCTGCATATGCACAAGGCATTGAATCGGGCGGTTTGCCAACTACACGTACCTATGGCCTTAATTTAAGTGTTAAATTTTAATTGAGGGATTAATTTACAATCAGCAAAAAAATGAAAACGAAATTCATAAAGCATATTACATTACTTTCGGCGACATTACTTCTTGGTGCCGGATGTACCAAGGATTTTGTGGAGAGAAACACCAATCCTAACTCATATAACCAAACTAATTTTGACCCTAATTATATGCTTACCTCGGCTGAACTGGCTTATACCGGCAGTACCGACTTTGCATACGAAACCTGGCGTGGAAACCTTATTTATTGCTCAACCTTTATGCAGGGCTTTTCATCAGTAGTAAGTTATTGGGCCGGTGACAAATATTTACTTAATGAGGGTTATACAGCAGCTTACTGGGAAAAATCGTACTCAGAACAGGTAAAACCTATTGTTGATATTATTGAATGGACAAAAGACAAGCCTCAATATAAAAACCTTACTCAAATAGCCAGGATTGTACGTGCCTTAATATTTCAGCGGCTAACTGATTTATACGGAGATGTGCCTTACTC
This sequence comes from Mucilaginibacter limnophilus, assembly GCF_004005815.1. Taxonomy (GTDB): domain Bacteria; phylum Bacteroidota; class Bacteroidia; order Sphingobacteriales; family Sphingobacteriaceae; genus Mucilaginibacter; species Mucilaginibacter limnophilus. The sequence goes on from NZ_SACK01000003.1 coordinate 212,661, forward strand.
TGAAGCCGGTTTGGGTTACTATGAAAAAGTATTTTATCCGAAATACGATAAACAGGAAGCTATTTATGCTGACCTGTTGAAAGAGGTAAGTGAAGCTACAGACGCGCTTGACGCCGGTGGTGACAGGCCGGCCGGTGATGCGATTTACCAGGGTAATATTGACAAATGGAAAAGATTTGGTTACACGTTGCAATTGCGCATAGCTATGCGTTTAACCAAAGTTGACCCTGAAACAGCAAAAAGCTATGCAACAAAGGTTGCCGGCAAAACGCTTACTATTGAGGATGATGCGTTCTTAAAGCACGATGGCTCAGGTGGCCGTACGACAAATAACCGCAACAGCCAGGTACTTTTAGGTGATGGTGGTCAGGAAAACTTTTATGTTAAATGGTCAAATACCTTTATTAATAACCTGAAATCAAATAATGACCCTCGCCTTTCGGTGTTAGCTTGCACTAAATTGTATGATGACGAAAATGATAAAACGCAAAATGCAAATCCGAATTTTTCAGCAGCAGCACAAAAAGGCATGCCAAATGGCCTTGATTTCAGTACACCAGGACACATTGTGACTGCTGATCCAAGCTTTACCAGTTTTCCTGATTATTCGTCGCCAAGCCCTTACTTAACTAAGCGTGATGGCCCTACATTTATCCTTACTTACGCCGAATCTGAACTGTTGCTGGCTGATGCCGCTGAAAGATTTGGCCTTGGTGATGCAGCTACACATTATAACAATGGTGTTAAAGCGGCCATCACTTATTTAAAGCAATATGATGCCGGTGCAACCATCAGTGATAATGCTGCACAGGCATATGTTAATGCACATCCTTATGCAGGACTTGAACAAACCAACGTTCAATACTGGATACTTACCTGCAGCATGCTTGATTTTTATGAAGCTTGGGCTAACTACAGGCGTACCGGTTATCCTGATCTGGATCCTGTAAATTTTCCTAACAATGCCACATCTGGCACTATACCACGCCGCTTCCCTTATCCATCAGCCGAGGCGGTGAACAATCCTGACAACTATGGTCCTGCACATGGTTCGGTACCAGGCGGCGACCTGCTAACAGGCCGAGTTTGGTGGGACAAACAATAACTTAAAAAAAGAACCTCGCGTTATAAACGCGAGGTTCTTTTTTAGTTATTAGCAATGTTAATTTGTAACTTGTCTATTCTTTATTAAAAACAAACAGATCTTTAAAAATCCATTTACCGTTTTCCTGATTACCACGGGCTATGGCAAACTTGCCCATTGAACGCTTTTCATAAAGTATGCGCAAATCACCACTTATATTTTGAAAAATTGCGTAGTTTTTTCCAGCCTCCACAAACAAGTATTGATTAGGATTATTTATTTCCTCTTGTCCCAATAACCCGGGCTTAAAATGCTTAACAAGAGATACTAAACCTTTTTCTGTTAACTCATAAGCTAATATTTCATATAAATCTGTTTTTTTACCATTCATCATACGCATCATGCCTAGCATACTATCTTCTGCAGGTGCAAGCCAAACTGCTTCAATAATACGGCCTTCGGGCATACTAGCTTTCCAATTTCCTTCAATAAAACTGATATCCTTAAAAGAACCTTTTTTTACAGTATCCTGAGCATAAGTGCTTACAGAATTGCCTGCAATTAATATAAAAATTATCCAAATGTATTTCATAGTAGTTATAAGTTTTTAAAGATAGACATTCAAAAGTCTCCTTTTACGCAATGATGATAAGGTAGTAAAATTTTTTTTACAGCTTTGCCGGCAGTGGAAAATACAAAGTACGTGCAAGAAAGCAATATCAGATATTATGCGGCAGGTATTATCGCTTTTGCAATATGGGGTTTTTTTAGCTTTGTGCTAAAGCCGCTTCATACATATCCATCGCTGGATATTTTATTTTACCGGGTTTTTTTATGTACTGGAATAATGCTAATCCTCATTATTACAACCCGCAGGCATTTGTTAGCAGAAAATATCCGGTTATTTAAACGCCAGCCTTTAAAAGAAAGAAGACGTACTGTACTGCTAAATGTCGGCGGTGGTATTTTTCTGACCGGAAATTGGTTTTTCTTTATTTATGTAATGAACCACATCAGTATTAAAGCAACCTCTCTTGCTTATCTGGTCTGCCCTATCCTGACGACATCACTTGCGTTTTATATACTTAAAGAAAAACTTAACAGGCTGCAGTGGGTAGCAATCGGCCTCAGTGCAGCAGGATGTTTGCTGCTTGGCATAGGTCATTTAATGGATATGGTTTATAGCCTTGTAGTGGCTATCTCTTACGCGCTTTATCTGGTTAGTCAGCGCCGGAATGTTGGATTTGACAAATTATTAATTTTAACCTTTCACTTTGTTGTCTCAACGCTGCTTTTACTGCCGCTTTATCCGTTATATAGTAACGCACTGCCTGTAAGCCCTGTTTTTTATGGATATATTGCAATTATAGCAGTGGGTTTTACAATTATACCTTTGTTTCTAAATCTTTACGCCTTAAAAAGGCTGACTTCATCCACTGTGGGTATGTTGCTTAACATAAACCCTATCATTGGTTTCATCATTGCCGTAACAGTATATAGCGAACCTATTGATACATTACAATGGGCCGCTTATGGTATAATTTTTATTTCAGTTATCATATTCAATACGCGTATTAGAAACAACAATTTATAATCCGCATTATGGCTTGCTATGTGCCATCGTGATGATGCATCTTGTTGTGATAATGTTTACCTGCTTAATGCGCCTCTGATAGCATGCAGTAAAATATATACAGTCCGTTATGTAAGTTCATTGCTACCCGTGTTATAAACAGTAATGGCCTAACCTTAGCAGAAATTGGGATTAATGACTGATAGAAAACCCTTGATCAATCCTTGTTTTCGTCCGCTTCGTTGCCTGCTTGTTCTTGGTGATCCTGCACATATCTGGCAGCATCGGCGCCCAGGGTAATACCGGCAGCAGCATCTTCACCTTGTTGCTTAATTACTGTGTTTACATCATTTCCGGTTTCCAGTTTACCACTAAGTTCGTCGTTATGTTCTGAATTGATTTTTTGATTTTCGTTCATAGTCTGTTTTTTTATAACAGGTAAAGCAAGATTCCGTTTTAACAAAACATGCAAAAGTTGTTTTAGAATATCAGATAGTGGCCATTTAGCTCGGACAACTGTTTGACGTTAGGCCAGGACACTTCATTTTCACACATTAGGAAACTGGCTAAAACTGCTCGCCGAATGCTTACTGTTACAGTACGCAAGGTTTCATTCTGGAAAATTGTAAACGTGTCATAGGTCTTTTCCTTTATCTTTGCGCCCGATTTAATATTCGATACTGTGATCAATGTCAACAATATTTCCGTTTCATTTGGCGGAACCACACTATTTAGTGATGTTACCTTTTCTATCAACGAGAATGATAAAATAGCCCTGATGGGCAAGAACGGTGCAGGAAAGTCAACGATACTCAAGATAATTTCTGGTGCGGCCAAACCTACTTCGGGCAACGTAACCGGGCCTAAGGATGTGGTTATTGCTTACTTACCGCAGCATTTGCTCACGCATGATCATGTTACGGTATTTGAAGAAACGATGAAAGCGTTTGACGAGGCTGCTCAAATGCAAAAAGAATTGGATGAAGTAAATGAACAATTAAATACCCGCACCGATTATGATAGCGATGAATACATGAAGCTTATAGAGCGCGTATCGGAACTCAGCGAGAAATTCTATTCTCAGGAAGAAGTCAATTATGATGCGGAAGTGGAAAAAGTGTTGAAAGGCTTAGGTTTTGAACGTGAGGATTTTACCCGCCATACTTCTGAGTTTTCGGGCGGCTGGCGCATGCGTATCGAACTCGCAAAAATTCTGTTAAAAAAACCCGACCTGATATTACTGGATGAACCCACCAATCACATGGATATTGAAAGTATTCAATGGCTGGAAGATTTCCTTATCAATTCAGCGAAGGCTGTTATGGTCATCTCACACGACAGAACCTTTGTTGACAACATAACCAACCGTACTATTGAGGTCACCATGGGCAGAATATATGATTATAAAGCCAAATACAGCCACTATCTGCAATTGCGTGCCGAGCGCAGGGTTCACCAGTTAAAAGCCTATGAAGAGCAACAGCGCTTTATTGCCGATAATCAGGAATTTATAGAGCGTTTCAAAGGTACTTACTCCAAAACCCTGCAAGTGCAGTCGCGCGTTAAGATGCTTGAAAAGCTCGAGATTATTGAGGTGGATGAAGTGGATACTTCGGCCCTGCGCTTAAAGTTTCCCCCCTCGCCGCGTTCCGGCCAATATCCGGTTGTCGTTGAAGACTTGACAAAGAAATATGGCGATTATGTGGTATTTGAAAAAGCGTCTATGGTGATAGAGCGGGGTGAAAAAGTGGCCTTTGTCGGTAAAAATGGCGAAGGTAAATCAACAATGATCAAAGCCATTATGGGTGAGACCGATTTTGAAGGAACATTAAAGGTCGGCCATAATGCGAAAATTGGCTACTTTGCTCAAAATCAGGCGGCTTTATTGGATGAGAATTTAACAGTATTTGAAACCATCGATCAGATTCCTTTAAGCGACAATACTATTAAAATCAAGGATTTGCTTGGCGCTTTCATGTTTAGCGGCGATGATACCACCAAAAAGGTTAAAGTGCTTTCCGGCGGCGAGAAAACACGTTTGGCCATGATTAAATTACTCCTGGAGCCTGTGAACGTATTAATACTGGATGAGCCGACTAACCATTTGGACATGAAAACAAAGGACATCATTAAAGACGCTTTGAAGGATTTTGACGGCACACTGATCCTTGTGTCTCACGATCGTGACTTCCTTGACGGATTAGTTAAAAAAGTGTTTGAGTTTGGTAATAAACGCGTGCGTGAACACTTTGAGGATATAAAGGGATTTCTGGCCTACAAAAAGATGGATAGCTTAAAGCAAATTGAGCAAACTAAATAAGCTTTTGATTGGAATAACTTCAGATAATGATCCCAATAAAACAGCAGTGATTAGCTTTGCCATATGTTTAAGTATTGAGGCCACACCTACCCCCCCCTTTTTCAATAGCTTTATAAAATGTCCTTGCCTTTTTTAAGCTAATTTTAAAATACCAGTGGGGCCGCTACCGGCATTGCCGGTGAAGGTATTTGTGAAGATAACGTTCAAAACAGTATTGTAGTGCACTTGGAAAAATATATTTCAAACCCTTGTTTTTTAACGTTTATGTGAACTATTTTAGAAAAGAAACTACAATTTTCCGAGAAACAGATATGGAATTTAGCCCCGATAATCGCATCGTACAGCTTTGTATGCAGGGTATGCATCTGGAAGAAGCTGGTAAATATGAAGAGGCCGGTAAAATTTTTCTGCAGGCCTGGATAGAAGCGACCAATGACTTTGAAAAGTTTATGGCCGCCTGGTACGTAACCCGTCGACAGACAGATGAAACGGGGAAATTAAATTGGTATAGTACTGCCTTGCGATTGGCTTTAAAGTTAAATGACGATGCTGTGAAAGGCACATTACCTCAACTTTACGCGAGAATAGCGGAATGCTATAAACAACTGGGCGACATTGAGCAAGCAAATAAGCAGCAAGATTTATCGTTAGCATCTGTAAGCGTCCCCTCGGATAAAGGGCCTTTTTATCATGGCACCAGAGCAGACCTTAAGATAGGTGATGTGTTGACAGCCGGTTGGAGGTCCAACTATCAGCCGGAACTGGTAATGAACCACATCTACTTCACTGCCCTCATCAACGGGGCGGGTCTTGCTGCAGCCCTGGCCAGGGGCAACGGCCGGGAACGTGTTTATATCGTTGAGCCTTCCGGCAAATTTGAGGATGATCCTAATGTGACTAACAAAAAGTTCCCAGGCAATCCCACCCGTTCCTATCGCACTCAGTATCCTTTGAAGATCATTGGCGAGGTAACCAATTGGCAGCGGCAAACACCGGAACAGTTACAGCAATGGCGCGAAAGGCTGGCCAATAATAAAGGAGAGATCATCAATTAATGTAATACAATCTTCTGACATCATATTATTTGAATACCTGGTCGGCCAACAAGCCCAATACAAAGCCGCCGATGATACCGCCAACGCCTAATATGATTATTGGAATGGCCAGAAAAGCAAGGATAGCGGGCTGGGTTTCTCGTACCTGCAAAAAATGTTTAGACAGGTCAATATTGTCGCCCGACGGCATCAGCCTGGTTATAATACTTTGTAAGCCGGACAGGCTGCTGCCTTTAATCAGTTGTAACTGGTATTCACCGGGTTCGGCTGAGAAGGTAAAAATTTCCTGTCTCCCTTCGTAAAAGCCATTGGCATGCATCCCGGTAATGGAATAAGACAGGTGCAGTTCCTCACCTGTTGCAACATTATAAATCTGGGGCTTATACTTATCGAGGGCTACTCTTTTCAATAAAGGCGCTTTAAGCCAAATCGAAAAACTGCCGGCCTCAATTAATGTAAAACGCCCGCCTCCTTCTGAATAAGCTATTTCCAAAAATACCGTCCCATAAAACGACCGCCTGATCAGTTTAATCCCTTTTACTAATATGAATATACCAACAGGTATGCAGCAGAATAACAGGATGCGTATGAGTAGTATAGACATTTTGCGTTTTCTTATATCATCTACAATACCGACTTAATAACAGGCCATACCTTTCCGGCAATAACTTTATAACCAGCGGCAGAAGGATGCAAGCCGTCACGAAGGTTGAGGTGCACCTGACCTGCAACTCCTTCCAGGAAAAAAGGGACGTAGGCCATGTTGTTTCGCAAAGACAGCGTTTTAAAAATGACACGGAACTCTGCTGCATGGGCACCTGGAATAAACGAGGGCAGTTCCATACCCATTAATACCAGCCGAACTTGCGGGTATTTTGTTTTCACCTTGTCAAGGGGTGCATTGGCGCCGGCATACCCAGCGCCTTATGCAACCTCGATAAAGAATCGAATCTATGGTTAGACATCTCATTCTTCATATTGTCTGTTTATCATTTACTTTCTATACTGCCTAATGCACCCTGTACGCCGTTTAGGCTTTTCTTTGCTTGTTCCCAACTTGGATCATTCGGGTCGAATGTACTCCGAATATATGCAAGAATGCTTTTACATACAAAGGCAACACGCTCCGGATCCTCATCACTTGTCTCGAGGGCATCATAACCTGATATGCCGCCAAAGATGTGCTCTGCGCCAAACACGGTCAGCAGGTCTTTAGGGCCGGGACTTTGATAATAAGCGTTCGCACGCCAGTTGTCCAAGTCTGAGAACATGAGGTTTTGTCTTTGTCTCCATTGACAATGAGCGCTGGTAAAGCCATAGAGGCAAAATTGGAAGCTGCCATTACAGGGTAATGATGCCTTGCTGCTCCATTCAATCCCTCAGGACCGCCAGGCAAGCCAATCATTACAGGTGCTTTTATCCGTGGTTCTGTTAAATTCACTATTTTACCTGTTGAGGGATCTGTCACTTCCATGCCAGCCAGCATGGCAACGGTATGGCCGCCTAAAGAATGGCCGATAGCAGCAATTTTTGCTTTCTCAACTCTTCCTGCTAATCCTGGTACAGCGGAAATAATTTCGTCCAAATGATCCAGGATAAATTTCATGTCTGCTGGCCGCGAACTCCAAAACAGCGGTGCTTCAGGAAGGGATGAAGAAAGCCCAAGTGCTTTAGAATTTTGATGAGTAGGCTGAATGACAACAAATCCTTCTGTGGCAAAAAAATCGACAATGGGGCCATAACCCCTATATGAAGAGAGAAAGTTTGAGGCGCCATGCCCGTGTGAAAGGAGAATGACCGGCAGGTTATTTCCGCTTGCAGGAGCAGATACTTTTATTTCAAGGTCTACGTGACGGCCGTGAACGGGTAATACAACCGGACTAAAGCTAATAATGGGAGTTTGTGACTGTTTCATTTTACTATTGATTAAATTTTGATTTAAGCAAAGTTCATCAGTCTCTGACTCTACGGCGTAGTGAAATCGGGGCATTACTTAGCCAAACTGCGGAAAAAGATAGCGATCGCCAGATAAAGAGAGTTACCAGGGCACTTCACCACCATCATTAAAGAACTTAGCGGTTACGCGCTCGTCCGTTTCATTGGCTAGCTTAACAATGGGCCAGGCACCTTGTTCAGGTGTTTTCGCACCCTGGAATTGGTTCAGATCAGTTGCCGTATAGCCTGGCGTGACACTATTGACGCGGATGCCGTAAGGCTGCAGCTCGTTGGCCAGCATCACGGTAAAGGCATTGAGCGCGGTCTTGGAAGCGCCGTAGGCATTGTACTTATCGCGGTTGAGGTTCCTGCCAGTTGCAGTCCGCAGTGTGATTGAAGCGACTTCACTCGTAACGTTGATGATATGCGCCGCCGTCGATTTTTTAAGAAGCGGCAGGAACGCGCGGGTAGTCTGTACGGTTCCAAAAAAGTTGGTTTCAAAGATTAGGCGAAGGTTTTCAATGGAGCCATTTACAAAGTCTTGCGGCATATTGCCTGCGATACCGGCGTTATTGATGAGCACATCCAAAGCCTCGATGCGCCGCTCCAATTGTTCCAGAGCCTGTATTACTGAATAGCTGTCGCCAATATCGATCGTCAGCAATTCCACAGCCAACCCTTGTTGGGCTAATTTGGCAACGGCTTGTTCACCCTTTTCGGCGTCCCGGCTGCCAATAAAAACGCGGTGTCCTTGTTCGGCCAGTTGTTTGGCGGTTTCAAAACCGATGCCTTTATTGGCACCCGTAATCAATATATTTTTCATAGTGTCGTTGTACATTGTTATTACTTAATTCCAAAATCCTTTTACCCTGATCTGTCCAAAACCTCTGCCGCGCAGTTCCTGCCGCAAGCCGGTCACCAGGCTGTTGCCGCCGGTAATATAGAATCTCGAATGCTGTTGGCAGTAGGGCTGTTCCGCCAACCATATGGCAAACTGCTGCAAATTATTAAAGTTGGCGAACTTTACACCAAAATAATCCTGCAGCAATTCCGCCTGTGCCGGATTATTGAATATGACAGCAGCATCAAACCGGCTCTGCGGCAGGGTCAATTGCCGTAACGCAAGCAAGTGTGCCAAACTGCTGCTGTCGCCCAGTCCTACCACGAGATCGGTCGGGTGCGGACTTTGACGTGTAAAATCTACCTTCACGTATTGCACCCTATCTTGCACCTTCAACTGTTTGGCCCAGTCGCTGCCTGCCCCCTTGTGCCCGGTGTCCACCAGTAATGAACAGGTCGACGTATCAGCATCCCACCCGAAAGGGGTATAATCCCTGTAGGCAAATGGCCCGACCCGGAATTTTATATAGGGTACATCCTGCCATTGGAGCATATCGGCCTCAGGAAGATGCAGGTCGATCTCGGTCATTTCTGCTCCGGCCCAGTGACGCACATCCAGCACGCTGCCACTGTGCAGAAGCCGGTCGCTCAGCAACCGGGCGGCCTTTTTGAAAGGGTTGAATGTCATTGTTTCCATAACACAAAGGAACGGCCGCGCCGGCTATTCATCAAGACAGTCATCGGGGCATTGATTGGACTATTCGCGGTAAGCGGCCCGGAACGCCAGCGGCGTCTGCCCAACCTGTTCTTTGAACAAACGCGAAAAATGTGTATGGTCCGCGTAGCCCAACTGAAAAGCAATCTCCTTAACCGTGCTGTTGGTATAGTATAACAGACGTTTGGCTTCCAGCATTAACTCTTGAATGATCCAGTGGCTGACAGGCAGACCTGTCGTTTGTTTAAGCGCCTCGTTCAGGTAAGCAGTGGAGACGTTCAGCAATCCGGCATAGGCCGATGGACTTTTCAGTATTTTGTGCTTTTCGGTTAGCAGCGCCTTGAACGCTTGGGTCAGTAGTGTCTTCCGGTTTGACGCAGTGCCGGTAGTTTCGGCACTTTGGTACAGGGCAGCCACCATACCGGTAAATACCTGTATAAAGCTATATAAGATCGGGCGATAGAAAGGTTGTTCGGATTGTTCCTGATAATGACGGTAAAGCGGTCCGAGGATTTGCAGGAAGCGTTGCTGTTCTTCCGTGTTGAGGCCGATGGGCTGCTGCAGCACCATCCGCTCCTCAAAGACCTGCCGCTGCGCGGCGTTCAGCAGGCTGGTATCCAAGGCAAGGTACCAGCCATAAGCCATTTCGGCGTTAATACGGTGATGCACTTGTCCAGGCAGGATAAAGTAGATCTCCCCGGGCGTTAAGGGTACCGCGTGAAAGTCGATCATTAGCTCCGCGTTACCTGATTCGACCAGAAAAAAGATGTAATGGTCATCGCGGTGTGCACCCAAGGGTTCATCTTCTTTGTAACTGTCTCCGGGTTTGAAATGGTCAATCTCGACGCCGGAATCGGCGCGTTCGTAAAGTTGGTGCCATGGGATATCGTTCATCATAATATCAGTTAAAAGACTGCCGGAACGCCACAGGTGACGACTTGGTTTCACGTTTGAAGAACTTGCTGAAAGACTGCGGATGTCCGAACCCCAGCCTATAGGCAATCTCGGCGATGGACAATTCCGGTTTGCTCAATTGCAATTTAGCTCTTTCAATCACCTGTTGGTGAATATGTTGCTGCGCGCTTAATCCTGTTACACTTCGCAACAGGCTGCTTAGGTATTTGGGCGATAAATGCAGTTGCTCACCCAGGTACGCAACCGTTGGCAGGCCTTTATGAATGAGGTCGTCCTGCGCAAAATATTTAGTAAGTAATATCTCCAGTTTTTCCAGTACATGGTGACTGGTTTTCTTCCGGATCAGGAACTGCCGGTTATAAAAGCGCTCGCAGTAATTCAGCAGGGTCTCAATCTGTGAGATGATAATCTGCTGGCTGTAAGTGTCCAAGTTGCCATGATATTCTAAGGAGATATGTTCCAGGATAGCCTCCAGTATTTGTTCCTCTTTTTGTGAAACGAATAAGGCCTCATTAATAGCATAGTCGAAATAAGCGTAACGTTTTATTCCGCTTGCCAAAGCAGTATTCCAGAAAAAGTCAGGATGGATAAGCAACATCCAGCCAGACCTTTCCAAAAGCGGATCAGGTTTACGATCAATACGAAAGACCTGGCCGGGCCCGATAAAGAACATAACGCCTTCATCAAAGTCATACGTCTGCTGCCCGTACTTGATCTTACCGCACAAATTTCTTTTAAGGGAAATGAAATAAAAGTCGAATCGCCAGCTCCGGTCCCGCAGTTCCGGAAGGATGTCCACTTTAGCATAGTCGATCACGCTGATCAAGGGATGGGCAGGTGGTTCCAGCCCACGTGTGCGGTGAAATTCGCTAAGTGTCCTGATGTGCCCGATCCTGTTCATGCTTGTTCTGAAAAGTAAACTTCGGCAAATTCTTTTGCAAAACCCGCTAATTTAACTTTTCCGAGTACAGGGCGGTGCAATGCATAGTCCTTGTACAGCTTGCCGCTGCCCTGGCTGGCCTGCAGTTCCACAAAACCATGATCGACCTGGGGATTGAACCCGATCTTCAGCCAGTTGTTCAGTAGTTCTCCGCCGGAGATCACGGTCCATTGCAGGTTAGGCTGGCCGATCGCCGCACCCAGCGCGGCAGCCACTTCATTTGGCGACACCTCATCGCTGGCCACATAACGTACGGTGCGTCCGGCAAAAGGCAGGTCCACTTCCTCAGCGATCACATTAGCGATGTCAGCCGGCGATACCCAGGGTTCTTTTTGGTCACCGCCATAATTGGAAACGATCTTACCGTGCTTCTTGATCGAGGGGTATGAACGAAAAGAGATTGAGGTAAAAGCCGGCCGGACGAATAAACTTGATAGCGATATCCACAGGGAGTTGTTGCAGCAGCTGCTCGACCCGGTGGTGAAACAGCAAGATGCCATTACCTTCGTTGGTGTGTGCGCCGAGGCTGCTTAAATGGATAGCCTTTTTAACCCCGCTGAGCTGCACCGCCGCTTTATAGTTTTGGCCTATGGCTGTGATCCCCGAAATAAAATCCACATCCGGGTCAAACATATCACCCACTGATTCCATGGTTTCCATTAGATATACCAGGTCGGCGCCGATAAAAGTTTCAGTCAAAAGATTTAAGTCCTGCATTTGACCGATCGCTGCTTTGGCGCCTAAGTCCTCTATTTCAGAACGGCGTTCAGGATTACTGCTGATGGTAAGCTTATGTCCACGGGCAATAAGCTGGGGTGCCAGTAATTTACCGATGTTTCCTAATGAGCCTGTCAATATGATTTTCATGTCTCTTTGATTGTTGATGTAAAAATCAACAGAATGGCCTTTTTAAAATTAGCCGAATGACAGGAAAACTTAGCCCAATGGATTATGACTTAAATCTGAAACAAGCGTTTCAGATTTTCCTACCTTTGAATTGTCATGGCCAGAAATGTAGAATTTAACGAAACGCTTGCGATCCAGAAAGCAATGGAAGTCTTTTGGAAAAAGGGCTATAACGCTACTTCGCTTCGTGACCTGACCGATGCCATGCAGATCAACAGCAGCAGCCTGTACAACACTATTGGCGACAAACAGGAACTGTTTGTGCGTTGTGTGCAGCACTACACCGATATCCGGAAACAGGATTGGGATAAGCGCTTGGCGAGTAAAAGGTCACCTTTAGCCGTATTAGTAGACTATATTCATGAAGCAGTGAAGATCATTATCAATGGCGAAGATAGCTGTATGGCTGTTAAAAGCGCATTTGAAGTAGCCACGAATGACGAACGCGTAAAGCAAATATTAGTAGCCGATGACCAGCGTTCTTACCAGTTCTTATACGACCTCATAAAAAACGCGATGGATAAAGGTGAAATTCGCGATGATGAAGACCCCGCTCTGCTGGCTGATTACTTCAACAGCACCTGGACGGGATGGTATGAATCTTATATCCTGCACAAAGACCCTGTAAAGATTAAGCGGATGGCACAGTATTTTATTAAACAATTAACTAAATAAATTTTTTTAATCTATTCTGAAACAGTTGTTTCAGAATATCGAATTACAAGTACATGGAATTAAAGGATCTTAAAGAAAAAAGGGCACTGGTTACCGGTGGCACCAAAGGTATAGGAAAAGCAATTGCGGACGAGCTGGCTGAAGCAGGTGCAACAGTAATTGTAACCGCGAGGACAAAACCAGAACAAACGGCTCATCATTTTATTGCGGCAGATCTGACCAATGCAAACGAGGTAGCTGCACTTGCTAAAGAGATAGCAAATACTTTTGGCGGGATCGACATCCTGATTAACAATGTCGGCGGACTAACCACTCCAGGCGGCGGCCACAGCACGCTTACCGATGTGCACTGGAACCAGGAACTTGATTTGAACCTAATCTCTGCCATAAGGCTCGACAGAATAGTACTACCACAAATGATTAAACAAAAAAGCGGCGTGATCATCCATATTTCTTCAATAGCGGGGAAACAGGCGTTATGGAACCTCAACATGGCCTACGCTGTATCTAAAGCAGCATTGAACAGTTATAGCAAAGCGCTGGCTACCGAGCTGGCCGACAAAGGTGTACGCGTGCTCACGGTTGCACCTGGCGCTACCAGAACAGAAACTATGGTCAAATTTTTAAATGGCTATGCAATATCTGCCGGCATTACTCCAGAGGAAGGAATAAAACAGCTAATGGCACAAACCGGTGGTATCCCTATGGGGCGTATGGCTGAACCAGAAGAAGTTGCACAGCTTGTCCACTTCCTGGTGTCACCGTCTGCTGCTTACCTGACGGGCACCATTTATGCTATCGATGGTGGTTCTTTACCTGTGGTGGGATAATCACTCATTGTCCGTAATTTTCAATGTCTGCGTAACAAACGATGTCCGGTCATCAAGACCGGACATCGTCAAGGTGCTCCCAAACGGGAACGCTTAGATTATTTTATTATTTCAGAAGATGCATTAAAAAGCTAATTTGTAACGTGCCGGAGTGCTAAAAATCAATTGTTGCGAACTCTCGGTTACAAATAATTAACAAAAAAACAAACACTGAGCTATCAGGAAGTTTTAAATTTTATCTTCCTATGTATTTGAAAGACTTCGAAGTATAAATAAATTAAGAAAATACAATGAATGGGTGGATTTCATTGTAAACTACAGTACCTTGAAGATTGACGATAACTTTACGTCAGCAGAACTACTACCTACATACACCTTATAGTCTCCTTTATATAGTATCCACTTTTGCGTTGCCAAATCCCATTTAGCCAGATCGTCAACAGAGATGTCTATTGCTACTTGGTGCGACGCACCTTTTTCCACCTTTACACGCTTAAATTGCTTCAACTCCTTAATTGGCATACGGGTTTTGTCAGGAAATGAAATATAGGTTTGCAAAACCTCGTCGGCATCCATAGTACCGGTGTTCTCTACATCAACGTTGAAAGATAGATGCTGTCCTTTCTTATAACTTTTTTGAGGCTTACTCGCCCATTTGTAGTTAAATGTGGTATAGCTTAAACCATAACCAAAGGGGTATTGAACAGGTCCAGTAAAGTATCTATACGTGCGTCCTTTCATATTGTAATCGCTGTATTTGGGCAGATCCTGTAGTTTGTTGTAAAATGTAACCGGTAAATGTCCTGATGGTGATATCCTGCCAAAGGCTATATCTGCCAAAGCATTACCACCCTGTTCACCCGGGTACCATGCGAGCAAGATTGCGTCGGCATACTGATTGATTTGCGCAATATCAATATCACTGCCTGCGGTAACAACAGCTACAATTGGCTTTTTTGTAGATGCACGAATCTTTTTTAATAAGGCTATGTTTACAGCCGGAAAACCCAAATTTGCCCTATCAGCACCGTTATTTGATAAAAAGGCGTCACCATCTTCTCCTTCCATCATGGGCGATAATCCTATAAAGACGAAAGTAACGTCACTGGCGTTAGCATTGGCTATACCACCAAATCGGGTTGAATCAATAAGATCGCTTCCTATTTCGTAAATTACGCTAATGCCAGGTCCGGCGGCTTTGGTTATACCTTCGGTAAATGTGACCATCTCTGGCGATATTCCCCTGTAGTTTCCTAATAGCACATCAGCATTAAAAGCATTCGGGCCGGTAACAAAAATATTTTTTACCTTATCTTTATTAATCGGCAATACGTTATTATCATTCTTAAGCAGCACCATACTCTCGGCAGCCATTTTACGTGCTAGTTCTATATGGTATGCCGACCTCACACTATCAGCGTTATATGATGCATATGCCGAATTTAAGTTGTCATCATAAAAACCAAGCTTGAACTGGGTGGCCAGTAATTTCTTCAACGAGTTGTCAATCTCTTTTTCAGTTAGCAGATTTTGTTTCACTGCTTCTATTACCTCACTTTGCAAAAGGGTTGAGCAATCTAAATTCACCCCTGCCTTTATTGCAGCGGCCGCTACTTCAACACGACTTTTTAGTACTTTATGATTTTGCCATATATCATCAAGCGCGCCGCAGTCAGTAACTAAGTGACCTTTAAAACCCCACTCATTTCTAAGTATTCCCAAAAGTGTATTGCTGATATTGCTTGGTTCGCCGTTTACACGGTTGTAGGCGCCCATTACCGATTCGACACCTGAATTTACCAGTTGATGAAATGCAGGCAGGTATGTTTCACGCAAGTCTTTCTCATCAATCACTGAGTTAAATGCCCCACGACCGGCTTCCGGCCCGCTATGCACGGCAAAATGTTTGGCGCAGGCCGATGTTTTGAGATGCAAAGGATCATCGCCCTGCATCCCTTTTACAAATGCAGAGCCCATACGTCCTGTTAAATAAGGATCTTCCCCATATGTTTCCTGTCCCCTTCCCCAACGCGGGTCACGAAAAATATTAATGTTAGGTGACCAGAATGTAAGGCCCATATACTGCAAATGGTCGCCTTTAGCAACGGCGATATTAAATTTTGCCCTTGCCTCCGTAGAAATGGTGGCAGCCACCTGGTATAACAAATCGTCATCAAAACTGGCCGCCATACCAATAGCCTGCGGAAACACGGTTGCTTCTCCTGCGCGTGCCACACCATGCAAAGCTTCATTCCACCAGTTATATGCAGGTATACCCAAACGTGGCACTGCTTTACTTTGATAACCTAAAAGGCCAATCTTTTCTTCAAGTGTTAAACGATGCACAAGGTCGTTAATACGCTCGTCTATATTTTTGCCTCCATCTTTGTAAAGAGGTTGTTGCTGGCTTTTTGCAACTAATGTAACAGTCAACAAGGAGATACATAATAGTATTTTTTTAAATTTCATATTCTCAAAGAAATGCCGCTTTATTAGTTTCTTCTTAAAATAATATTAAAAGCGTCCAACGGTGACACAATTAGCGTTCTAAAAGAGTCTTTTTAGTTCGCTTTGCCACATTAATAATTGTTGTGACTTTATTTAAAATGTTAAAAAAATACCCGGATTAATTTATCATGGCACTTGAAATAGCCGTTACTCCGTTACTGATGTGTACTACCACTGGCTGTCCATTGTTTTACCAATGCACCAGGCGTGGTTGAATCTGTGCCAAGCAAAGTATTTATACTTTTACAAGTTTTTATCCTGCACAAACATGCTATTAGTTAACAATGATATTGTAAGTCCTGTACATAGTTATCTTCAAGTTTAATTACTAGTTATTATTGCTGTCATAACGTATAAGCCTGGTCCAAATAAGCCTAGCAGCCAAATAATTGTTTAAATCACTGTGTTGCTCTATTATCAGGCTCCTGCCAACTGTCTGTTCGAAATGGAACGGCCGGTAAGCATTCTGCATTTTCCAAGTTCGTTACCGGATAATTAGTAAAGGCGTAGCGTATTGCTACCGGACGTTTTACATTTTTACAGGTTAATACTATAGTATTTCCTACAATCTGTGCATTAGCCTCGTGAAACTTTTGATCGTCAGCCGCTACAAAGAAATATTTGGGAGCTAAACCATCATTGGTTTTTAAACCACCTGTTACTGTTCCTGGTTCAAAATGTATCACTACTTTATTTTTGTTGTATACAGCATAGTTAAAATGGGGACCCTTATAGATTACATTAAGCTGGTTATAAGTTAGGTTAAGGGCTACCCTCGCAAGACGTAACGCAATCGGTTGCTTATTCTTGGGGTGAATATCGTTCGGGTCGCCTACATCCATAGTTACCACCATAGCGGTATTGCTCACTCGCGACAATTGCTCTTGTTTCTCCCTGAAAAAAGCGTAGTCATTCAATGTCGAGTCCATTTTTTGATAAGCGTACGGCGCTACCTGCACGTAATAAAATGGCAGATCGCCCTGCGCAAACCTTTCCCTCCAACTTGTTATTAAAGTGCTTGTTAAACGCACATAACTTTCTCTTTCTGAACGATTTGACTCCCCTTGATACCATAAAAACCCCTTAATAGAAAGATTTTGGAATGGATAGATCATACCATTATAGATGAGGTAAGGGTATGAAGTGGTTCCGAAGGTGAACTTGTTAAGATCACTTTTGGTATATGCATCGCCTTTGTGAAACGGGGTGAGGTAGGTTTCTTTCAATAACGAATCTGCTGCTAATACGTCTTCCGCTACATACGCCTGGGCTACTGATCCGCCAACACCCGAATAAATAACGCCTATCGGTATATCAAGTTTATTTTGCAACTCTGCTGCATAAAAGTATCCTATCGCACTAAACTCACGTACTGATTCAGGAGAGCATTCCTGCCATTTACCTTCAAAAGTTTCAGAAGGCTTGTCGTGCCAGCTGAATTTAACACCCAATACGCGTATGTTAGGTTTATCGGCTGCCTTCATCGCCGTCTGAGCACCCTCTACCTCGCGCATAGCAAATTGCATGTTAGACTGCCCGCTGCAAAACCATACGTCACCTATAAGCAAGTTTGCTAACACTATCTCCTCTTTACCGGCCGTTATTTTAATGTTGTGTTTGGTATAGTCGCCCCTCTTTATTGCCGGTACGTTTATTAATGCTAAAAATTTGTTTGAAGCATCGCTTTTAACGGTAACACCATTTTCCTGCCAATCAGCTTTTATAATAACGGTTTCCCCGGCTTTTATATGCCCCCATATTTTAAATGGCTTATTTTGCTGAATAACCATATTGCTTTGTAAAGGCGAAGCCAGACTGAACCTAACCACCGAATCAACAGATGCAACATGTGCAATGGAAGCGAAAGGGCTGAATAATATTAACCATAAAAATAAAAATCGATAAATTCTTATAGGGTGGACTTGTGTTAAATATATACTCATCTGTTCTGTTCAGATTGTTTCAATCAACTTTTATCAACTCAATTTTATGGTTCACCGGTTTGTTACTGGCATAAATATGATTTATCAAACCATCCATTTTATCCTGCCACGCCTTTTGTGTTGCCGGATTACTGCCACGCTCATATAGATCATTGTTGATCCATCCATTGGTCTTTTTCAATTCCCGCATTTTAGCCCAGGACGCAGTATCCTGGTCGTTTTTTATGCCGTTAGCACGGGCAAAATTATATACCTGAACAGCATAATCCCGTGTTTCACGTTCTACTGTGCCCCGCTCTTCATTCAGTTTAAGAATTTGCATGGCCTGTAGATATTGAGGAGTAGTTTTTATCATAGCCATATTAATGCCGTTAGCCAGATCTGCAGCTGCGAAACGTGCCATGAGCTTTCCATCAATTTTTAGCTCATAATTTTTGCCCGTAAGATTTTTAACTCGCAGCATTTCCCGGTTAAGATCATCCATCAAGGGGATGTATTTTAAAGCGGCCGACGCGGCTTGCTTATCCCCATTGTGCTTTTCCTCATCAATTGGGAAAGGCAATGATTTAGCCAAGTAATTAAAACTTAGGTTATTTTGATCGCCGGCTATATTATTAATGGTGCAGTTACTTGTTTCGGTGGTTCGCTTTTGCGCTGCATCCACGGTGAAGTCTGCAACCGGTAAGCCTTTAAGGCCCTGGTCACATAGGTAAAGATATGCCCAAACCAGGTGTCCGTATGATTCAGGGTGGATCCTGTCACCTGTACCACTCAGGGTAAAGTTAGGATCGGTTTTCTGGTTCTCGTTGTTCAGTTGTTCCATCTGATGATAGATGTCTACAAATGGCCAGTTATTAGCTTTAGCCGCTGCAATCTGAATTTGTACTATTCTTTCGAAAGTAGCAGATTTTGGTTTCCAACCTTCATTCTTCACGCCCGTGGTGGTAAGATCATATGGCGAGCCTGACATCAGAATCTTTTTGATCTCGGGATGCTGATTAAGTTTATTGATAACCAATTTAAACGCGCTGTCGGATTGGAAAACCAACCTGTCTGAAACCTTAGCGACGTCAGATGTCATGTATTGGAAATAACCTGAATCGTTCATGCCGAACGTCAGGATAATAGTATTAGGTTTTTTAGTAAAAATATCTTCCTCCAAACGGTTGTTGATATTGGCTATAATATCCCCCCCGACACCACCATTTAGAATGGTAAAACGGAGATTGGGAAAGCGTGTCATATAATATAACCATATATAATCATGGTAACGTCCGCCATGGGTTATGCTGTTGCCTACAAACATTACCCTGTCATTCTGTTTAAATATTTTGGCTGAAAATGCTTTTTTACCCGGAGAAACTTTCCGCATAGTTTTATTTGAGCAGCCTTGCACAAACAGAGCGAATACAACTGCCAAAAAGAAAAGAAAAACCCGGGCAGTAAAATGTACAGAGTTACGCGCCGAAGAGGCATACAAACTACTCTTATTTAATTGATTCATTTTAATTATGATTGTTATTCTTGTTTAATAGTAGTTTAAGACAATTGAACTTTTCCTTTCTTATAGAGATTTATGCTAAAATCCAAGCTGTACTCCAAGGTTTACAACCCGTTGGTTTAAATATGAATCCCCAACTGAGTTACTTGCCACTTCTGGGTCCTGCTGATAAAGTGAATAGTTTGTCCAGGTCAACAGGTTATAGCCACTTAAATAAATCCGAGCGTTATCAATTTTAAAAGGCAGTAACTTTTCTGGAAGGGAATAACTTAACTCGACAGTTTTAAGCCTTATAAATTGCGCATCTATAAGCCAAAAGTCTGACGGGTAAGCAGATGGGCTATTAATAGTATTCCTGATAGTGGTCAACCTGGGAAACTGTGCAATATCACTTGTTTGTGGCGTCCATCTTTGCTGATGGATAGGCTGTAACTGGCTTTGGAAAGGTTCAATTGCCTGGTTAGTTAAGATAAGGCTGTAATTTAATGAGCCCTGGATTAAGATGTTTGCATCAAAACCTTTGTAATGCACACCTATTGGTAATCCAAAGGTTAGATTTTGCAAATTTGGTTTGCCAATAGCGCCTTTATCCTTTTGGTCAATAATATTATCTCCATTTAAATCAGCATATTTTAAATCGCCCGGTTTGGCCTGCCCGGTAGCGGGTTTAGGGCTGTTGGCTACATCTGCCTCGTCCTTATAAAAACCTATCCAGGTATATCCAAACGGCTGACCAAGCGGACGGCCTGTTTCCAATAACCGGGGATAATCAGGCGCGGGCTCGTCAAAATATAAAATTTTGTTCTTGGCGTATGAAAATACAACACCCACATTATACTGCACAGCATGTATAGCCCCATTGTAAGTAATAGTTCCGTCAAAACCACGGTTAAGTACCTTGCCCAGGTTCTCTTTAGGTAATCCTACACCTAATGCTTCTGATACCGATTTACGGTCAACCAACTGATCGTATCTTACGTTGCGAAAGTAATCGGCAGTGAGGGTGATTTTATCATTAAATGCGTTCAAATCGATACCGATATCCATTTGACGCTGCTTTTCCCACGTAACGAAAGAATTGCCAAGGGCACCTTCAAGGATACCTACAAAATCAACACTGCTTTCGCCAAATTTATAGCTGCCACCACGGCTGTAAGTTTGCTGATACAGGTATTTGTTACCCGGCGTAGCGTCTGAACCAACCAAGCCGTATGAACCCCGTATCTTTAAAAGGCTTACAAATTTTATATTGTTTTTAAAGAATTTTTCCCTTGAGATATTCCAACCTGTTGATACAGCAGGAAATAAACCAAAATGTTTGGCAAACCTGTCTGAACCGTTGTAAGCAACGTTAACGTCAAACAGATACTTTTGGTCAAATTCGTAACCTACACGCCCGCTATAACCAAGGTAGTTAGTAGGCAGGTCCGATTTATTATTCTGGCTGTTCCTGTTATATAGCAACAACGAGTAAACATGGTTTTTACCGAAAGTACGGTCGTAATTGATAAAGCCCTGCAGGTTAACTGATTTGTATGAATTACTGTTACCCGCACGCAAAAAAAACTGAGAAAGCACAAATGGGCCACCTGGTGGGCGCACGTAAGATTCGGCTCTTGAACCTGTTGCTGGTGTGTAAAGGTAAACAGGAATATTTGTTTCGCGAGTTAAACCGCGATATATGTCAGAAGTGCTTGCGTAAGAAACACGTACTTTAGCCGATAAACCTGATGTTATAACATCCAGCTTTTGATTTGCTTCGAGCAAAATATTAAAATCTGTTCTTCTTGTTCGGTTATAACCCTGCGTAGCTAAACGGCTGTTAATGGTGGGCAAATAATTGGTAGAATACCTGTTGTAAGCATAACTTCCGTTTGGATTGAGAAAAGGTGCGCCATATGGCGTAGTACGCTCATAGTTATAAATCTCTCCTAACAAGTTACTCGCGGCGTACGGCTCATTAATCTCCCCAAATCTGCCGGTAAGGTCAACCCTGAATGTAAGAGTTTTGGTTGCCTGCAAGTCAAGGTTTGTACGAAAATTGTATCGTTTATAAAAATAATTACTGTTTACTTCGCTTCTTTCCGTTGCAAAATCTTTAACAGCACCGTCTTGTGTAAAGGCCCCTCCCGATATAAAATATTTAGCTCGGGGTGTACCGCCGGATATGTCAATATTAGCATTTGACTGGCTGGCCCTGGGCTTAAATATTTCATTATACCAATTTACGTCAGGATGGCCAAACTCGTCGGCGCCGCTTTTAAACAGATCGAGATCATTTTGCGAAAATTGGGCAGGGAAACCATCATTACTTAACGCCTCGTTGCGTAGGACAGCCGTATTGTACGAATCTAAAAACACTGGTTTTTTTATCGGTGTTTGCAATCCTGTTTCTACGCGTATTGTTACTTTCGGGTCGCCAATAGTGCCCCTGCGGGTTCGTACTACCAACACACCATTTGCCCCTTTAATACCGTAAATTGCAGTGGTAGACGCATCCTTCAGTATTGATATGTTTTCAATTTCGTTTACATTAATTTGCGACAACTGCTCGTAGGTATACTCAATATCATCCACCACTATCAGCGGGCGGTTACCGTCGGCGTTAAGCGAGCTTACGCCACGTATAAAAAAGTCTGAAGCATCTTTACCCGGCTGGCCCGAACGCTGCTGTGAGAAAAATCCGGGAACACGTCCGGCAAGTGTGTTTTGAACACTTGAAGTTGGTATATTTCTGATCTTATCAGCAGATATGGTACTTACTGCGCCCGTATTGGTAATACGTGTACGAGTACCATAGCCCACAACCACAACTTCATCAAGCCCCTGGGCACTGGTTTGTAATTTAACTTCTATAGATGAAGTGGTGTTGGCAACTTTTATCTCACGTGTTACATATCCAACAGCACGAAACACAAGCACATTAGAATTTCCTTTTAAAATAATTTTGAATTTCCCTTCCGCGTCAGTACTCACACCGTTCGTGGGCAGTCCTTTTTCAATTACGGTAACGCCCGGTAGTGATCCTGAAGCGTCTTTTACTACCCCGGTAACCGCAGCTTGTTGTGAATAAGCAACTATCGGGATAAAAAATATAACAATCTGTACTAAACGTATTAATTTTCTCATAATTGGTTGAGCCATATTTATAATTGCGACAGGTATTTTATTTACCATCCCGGATTTTGAATAAGGTTTTTGTTTTTATCCCTTTCAGCTTGGGAAATCGGGTACAGGTACATTTTCGTTTCGAAGAACGGCTTCAGTACTTCAACTTTAGTTCCGTTGATACTGCCAACAACTTCAGACCTTGTGATCCTTAAGCCGTGAAGCGGATTTTTAGCCAGATCGGCAGCAATTTTCCAGCGTCGTATATCCCAGTAACGGTGTTCTTCAAAGGCAAGCTCAACACGACGCTCATTTCGAATAATTTCACGCATCGCATCCTTACTAAGGCCGGCGGGTATACCATAATCGCCTGACCCTGGTGATATCCCTGCTCTTTTGCGAATGGCATATAGGGCATTATATACGTTGGGTGTTGGTCCCGAAAATTCATTTTCAGCTTCGGCATAATTCAAATACACTTCGGCCAATCTGAACATCACAAAATTTCGTGGATGTGCCGAGTAAACTGTTTGATTTTTAAAATGCCCCATGAATTTACGCAGGTAATAGCTTGTTTTAGTTTGCACTTTGCTGCCGCCAGGTTTATTACGACCACCTTCGAAAGTTTCAATAGTGGTACTTAACCACCTTGAACCCTCATGCAATATTGTTGAGTCAAGCCTTGGATCGCGGTTAACGTAAGGATTGTTTGGGTTGTAGCCTGAGGTAGGGTCGGTAATTGGTTTACCATTCTTCATGGTAAAGCAATCAACAAATTCTTGCGTTGGGCTGGTGCGGCTGTTGCCTGTGGCATTACCGGTAAAGCCTATAGGACCGTTTGCAGTTTCATAAGCCGTACTATACCCATTATTACGGGCGAAAATAACTTCATTATTATTGGCTACTATAAAGGTATTTACCAAGTCGCTCTGTAAGTTAAATACGTTTAGCGCAACTATATCTGCCGCCGCGTCGGCAGCACGTTTCCATCTTGATGCCTGTTCGCTTTCATAACCCGCCACCAAGCGCTGCTCGGCATTCTGGCCAATATTACCACCGTTGTATAATTGGCTGGCAGCGTATAACAACACGCGCGCCTTTAAAGCCATTGCGGTACCACGTGTTACGCGGCCGAAATTTGAGTTATCTATCGGGTCGTATCGTAAGCTGTCTTTTGCAGCATCACATTCTTTAACAATATATTCAACACAATCAGAAAAGGAGTTGCGGGGCAACAACACATCATCAGTAATTTGCCTTACCTCGTCGCCTACTATTGGCACCCCACCCCACCGTTTTACTAATTCAAAGTAAAATAAGGCTCTTAGAAATCTTGCTTCCGCTTTCCAGGCCGATCGTAATGGCCGGTTTCCTGATATGGTTCCGGCAAGCGGCACTTTATCAATGTTTGCCATAAAAATATTTGCCTTACGAATGGCCCTGTAACTTCCTGCCCATATGTCAGTACTTGATTCCAAATTACGGAATGGTGTTATACCGGTACCAGTAGCTATTTGCTCAACAGACGTAGCAGAAGGGTATGATGATACGGCATCATCGGTAGCGGCATCTAAAAAATCACTTCCTGGTTCGGTAGAGGTAAAAGAAAACACCCTATTTCCACCGTTAGGTATTTCGCTATAAATATCATTTAGTACACGAGAGGCATTTACACCTGCAGAATCTTGCGTATCCCAAACATAATCGGGCGATAACTGCTCTAACGGCTCCGCTTCAAGACTTTTTTTGCATGAAGTACTGAAAACAGAAAGGAACGCAATTAATGAGAATAAGTATAAAAAGGTATTTTTCATGCTGTTCATTACGTTATAATTTAATGTTAACACCGGTATTGAATACCCTTTGGATAGGATACACGGCACCATTTAGCTCAGGGTCTATGCTATCGTTACCTGAAAATGTATATAGGTTCAAACCGTTTACAAATACCCGCAATCCTGTGATGCCAATGCGACTGACAAGCTTGTTTGGAAAATTGTAGCCTATATCCACATTCTTTATGCGGAAGTAATTACCTGATTGCTGGTAAAACGTGCGCCCTATTACACCAAAACTTGGTGTGTTATTCAAGTTCGAACCAATAACCAGTCTTGGTAGCGTGGCAGTTTGTGCATTACTGGGTGTCCAGCGGCCTAACAAATCAGTGAAGCCTTGTCTGTTAGCATCTAACTGAAAATACTGGTTGATAACCCGGTTGCCTACACCTTGAAACAGTACGCTAAAGTCAAAACCTTTGTAGCTAAAACCCAGTGTAGTACCATAATACAATCGTGGCTTGCCGGTACCAATAGGCGTTTGATCGTAATCATTAATAACGCCGTTATTATCCAGATCGGCTAACTTTAAATCACCAGGTTTCAACGTATAACCTTCAATAGAAGGGCTGTTAGCGGCTTCTTCTTCTGTTTGTATAATACCGGTTGCTATAAAACCGAAATTCCTGCCAACTGCCTGGCCGGTACGGCGGTTAAAGTTGTTAACACGTTGAATCTCATCAGCAAAAATCACTTTTGATTGCTCCAAAGAGCCGTTGGCGGTGATGAAATAATTGAAATCGTTATGATGATTTTGATAGGTAACCGATAGCTCTGCCCCGGTATAAAGGTTAATGCCGACGTTTTCGCTTGGAAAAACTGCACCTATCAGTGATGAACTGGTTCCGCGTTGTTGCATCAGGTCAAAATACCTGTCGCGATAAAAATCAGCGCTGAACTGCAAGCTGTTGTTAAGTATATTCAGATCAATACCCACGTTAAGCTTGCGTGCTTTTTCCCATGTGGCACCTACGGTAACCAATGTTTGCTTTTCGCGTAGTCCGCCAACTGTTATCGGCGGGTTGTCTGAGCCAAAAAGGTATTCGTTACCGCTCTCATACGAAGTGCGGTAGGTGTAATAACCGATGTTAGCATTACCGGTTTGGCCATATGTAGCACGTAACTTTAATAAATTTATCCACGATGCATTATCTTTTATGAAATTCTCTTCAGATAGCTTCCATCCAAGTCCGGCTGCATAGAACAAGCCAAAACGTTTACCAGGCTCATAACGGTCGTACCCGCTGTAGTTCAGTGCTGCCTCAGCGTAATACTTGTCATTATAGTTATAGGTGGCTTTGCCGGCTATATTTGTGTAAGTACCCGGTAAGTCAAAATTTACGGTTGCGCGGCGCTGGTCGGCCATTAACATAACAGAGACGTTATTTAAGCCGAAAGACCTGTCTATACCTGTTGATAGTTGTGCATACCAAAACTGAGAGCTTGATACCAATGCAAAATTGTTTCCTTGATCTGTAGGATTACCGTACCTGTTGTAAATAGTATCGCCATTGGCAGTTATAATCTGCTCATATACGGATGAAGCTTTGCTCCTATCTGTTACAGAGCTTTCGCCGGTGGATAAATTACCCTTTACTTTAGCCCATAACCCTTTAACAAAATCGTCAAATTTATAGGTTAGGTCAAGGTTGACCATGACGTCACGAGTGTTGTCAATTTTATATCCTGATTGTGTTAACTGGCTAAATAAGTTTGTTTTAAAATCATTTGTGCCGCCATAACTTCCATCTTTATTGTAAATGGGGTAAGCGTTATTGGGTGTATTGTACAAACCGCTTAAAATAGTGCCGGTAGTGGCGCCCGGCTGATTACCAGTTTGTATGCGGCCAAACAATTGCAACGACACGTTAAACTTATTGCTAAGATCTACATCAACATTAGTGTTAATAGTATAGCGGCTAAACTCAGTATTGGTGTTGTAATTCTCTTTTTTATAGTCCTTAAACATACCCTGCTGATTAAGGTAGCCTAAAGACACCACGTAACGCGCCTTATTGCTACCGCCATCAACACTTAAATTGTATTTACGCATTGGCGAGCTTTTACGCAGTAAAGTGTTAAACCAGTTTACATCAGGATGACCTACCGGATCGCTGCCATTGCGGTAAGCATTAAAGTCTTCATCAGTATAAACCGGTGCACTGCCGTTGTTTTGAAGGGCTTCATTATATAAGTAGGCATATTGGTAGGCCGGCAGCGGTGTTGGTAACTTTAACGGCTGCTGTATAGCAGTTTGGGCTGTGAATGATATACGAGGCGGCCCTGCAACCGGCTTCTTAGTCGTAATCAACAATATACCTTTTGAACTGCGCTGGCCAAGCAATATGGTTGAAAGTGCATCTTTAAGCACAGATATCGATTCAATGTTTTCAAATTCTAATGATGAAAACTCGCGTTGTACACCGTCAATTACGGTTACAGGCCCGTTTTGTCCACGCAGCGTTAAATTAAACTCGTTGTTATCACTGGGCTCCGGCAAACCGGTAGAAGTAGGTATTGAACCAACGAACGTCCCAGTTAAAGCATCGGTTTGATTAACGCTTCGGTAGCCAGATGTCTGTGTAGCATACATACCCGGTAAACGACCCGCTAATGCATAAGGGAAAATTGTTGCCGGTACTGTAGTTATTTGATTTGTATAAATAGTGGCGATTGCGCCAAGGTTATTTCCGGCCGAGATTTTTCCATATAGTACATCTATCGTGTCGGGTTGTTTCAGGTAAGTTTTTACCAGCCGCACGCTAAGGCTATCCCCTTTTACCTTTTGCTTAACTACATTATAATCAGGATGGTTAAACAAGAGGCTATTACCCACAACTCCGTCGATAGTAAACTTTCCATCAGCGCCAGATACAGCCGTTGCAGAGGCATTATCAGTGTTAGTGATTTTTACACCTTTTATTTCACGGTCAAACTCATCAAAAACAATACCTTTAATTGTATCGGCAGCTGTGCTATATGGTTTTCGTTCGGAAATTTCAGCGCTGTAAGACTTGTGAACAAGCAAACAAAATGCTGTGGTGATTAGTACAGTATATCTTTTAAAGTAGCAATAAAACATAAATTCGGGTTTAATTATTGCGAAGGTTAATTTGGTTGTTTATGCTATTATTTTGACGGGCGCGATAACGAATCCGTACCAAGTGTCGTGCCTGCTGGCGTTCCGAAATTTGGGGTGCCATCACTATTCCACGAAAATTTTTGAATGCGTGGCGAACGTGTTGTACCACACCCCTGCCCCGGTAGTAAATTTGCATTATAAATAATCCAGTCTTCCTTACCATCGGCAGACTTAAAAAAGCCATTAAATGCAGGACCGTACGCATCGCGGGATGAGGAAAAAACAGGTAAAGAAGATTTTACCCAGTTAGATGCAATCATAGGATCGGCGCCGCTTTTAAGCGATAGCAGACCTAACGATATGTTATCTGTTTGGCATGGACCAGCCGTAAAAGATATAAATACATCACCTGCTGAATTTTTAATTACCTGAGGGTTTTGGTCAATAGCAACTCTGAAAGTTTTACCGTCCTCAATATATTGATCTCGCTCCCAGCTTTTGGTTGGATCTGATATTAATACCCTTCCGCCCTCAAGCGTATAAGGGTTTTTCATTTTAGCGATATATAATCCGCGTTCTATAGTAGTTTCAGAAGTTGGCGTTGTTTTAAAGCCCGACCATAGAAAGTAAAGTTGGCCGTCGTATTCCAATACCGAGCCGTCTGTAGCTACGAAGTCGGCAGCGGGATCAGCAACTTTTCCTTTAAATTCCCAGTTGCCGAGTAAAGGATCTATCGAATTGTTTTCAATTGCGTAAATACGCCTGTTAATGGGCTGCCCGTTATCTGCCGAAAAGTACACATACCACTTGCCGTCTAAAAAATGAATTTCGGGTTTTGATACATTGGTGTTAAAAGCAGAATCGGCAGGCGGTGTATAGATTGTTTTTGAATAAGCTTGGTCTAAGAATATCATTTCACGCAAACGTGACAATGTTAAGTAGTTAGATCCGGTGCTCATGTAATAGTAAAAACCGTCCTTAAACGTCACGTAAGGATCTAATGCCGATTTCTTTATGGGGTTGATAAACCTGGTTATTGTATCGGCGTTTTGATATTGAGCGTCAAGGTTTGGCGCATGTTCTTTAGCGCATCCGGCAAGGAGGACTGCACTGGTAAAAACTATATATATTCTTGTAAAATATTTCATTATAACTACTAATCGGTTTCTTAATTGCAAGGCGTGAATTTGTATACAAAAGGCTCTTCGCCACCTCGTTTGCCCGCTCTCTTTGAGCCATCTTTGTTGATCACCAGGTAGCGTATCTGTTTCAGATTTTCGTTTTTCGTCAAGGCGAAATATGTGCGGGGATATATCACCAGCCTATACTCATCATTAGCTATCAACTTTAATTTTGAAGCATCGTCACCGCCGCATTTAGTAATAACCCTGTTATCAGTAGTTGTGGCCTCAAGGCACAAGTAAACATCGTTGATACCGGTTAGCTTTGTTGGCAGCAAATCATTATCAAAATCAAATGTTAGTAAGTCTTTATCGGATGCGGCTAATGGAGAGGCATTTGCCAATGGCTTCGTACAGAAATCAATAAAGTCACCGGTGCCGCCAATTACATCAAAACAGCTGGTGCTTAGATACACTTTGCTATCATCACCTCCCTGACCTGCACCTGCACCATTGTATGTTGCAAAGTAGGCAAACTTAGTAGAAAGCGCCTGCGGGCCTACTTTGGTTTGTATAGTTATAGTTGGCTGAATTGACTGGCCCGACTTTAGCACGTACTGCTTATCACTTTTATAAACAATCCACTCATGGTCATCTATAAAATTGTTGCCGGCTCTGTAAATAGTTTTTAGATATTCCGGATAACTCAAATCCGGAAATGCCGAATTTGGAACTTTTACACTGTTATCCAGCAACACAAACCGGCCATTACCAATGGAGCTTGTATATGATATTGTTGTGTTGTTTCCTCTTGTGGCGTTCCAGCTCCTTGGTACTAAAAAACCCACGTACAGGTTAGTCGGATCGATATCACCCAAAGCATTGGAGGTAATGTTTACCTTAAATTTCAGGGTAATCATCTCGCCCGCCCTTGCACTTTCAGGTTCTTCGACTGTCGTGATCGCATCAATACATGATTGTATGATTAAAATACTCAACACACTAAAAATAGCGGCCACGTATTTTACAGACTTATGTATTTTGATATTTCCTTTCATTCCTGTTTATTATTTGACCTTTTTAAATGTGTACTGATACGTGTTTTGATTAACTCCTTCGCAGCCCAATGCGAAACTCAGGCCCATTTGATAACCTGCCCCCACTATCGGAAATGCAAGCTGGGATGATACCGGCAGATTGGTATCAGAAGGTGTCAAAGTCATGGAAAACGGGTACTGCGGGTCGTTAAACGCCCACTTGCCGGGAGCATACGTTAAAAAAGGATATTCGCCGACCAGTGTGTAAGTGTTATCGCTTTTAAAATTTATACGGAAGTTGCTGAAATCGGCATAATCTGTAATATCGACACCGTTCTGCGTAATCTTAACAATTGCCCACTCGCCGCTGATGTCCTTTTTGGGCTCAACTAAATCAAGTTTACTGCTCCTGCATGACGCCATCAGGCATAACATTGCTAAGTAAAATGCCAACGCTGCATTTTTTTTTAAGTATATATTTTTCATATTTAATTAATATCCGGGATTTTGCACAAGGCCACCTGGTTTAGAAATCTCGTGTTGTGGGAATGCCCATAAATACGTTTTGGGATTAAAAGTATGTTGACGGACAGAAAAAAGCTGATAAGTGTAAGTCCCATTGGCCTGTTGCTGCACCTGCATGCCACTCATTAATTTGCTTTCTGTTTGAGGCGCAATTTTCCAGCGCCTTACGTCCCAAAAGCGGTGTTCTTCAAAAGCAAGCTCAATTCTACGCTCGTGTTGTATAGCTGCGCGCATTTCTTGCTGCGTCATGTTGGGCTTTAAACCATAATTACCATCACTACCGGCAATAATACCTGCACGTTCACGTATGTCTTTCAGTTTTTGCAATACATCTGCACTTGGTCCGTCGGCTTCATTTTTAGCCTCCGCCCAGTTTAACAAGATCTCTGCATAGCGTATAAGCGGGTAAGCGCGTTCGCCGTAGCTGAACAAATAATTAGCGTCAGTTGAATCGCGTAGCATTTTATTTGTATAATAACCTGTTGAAGTACCAAGTCCTATCCTGTCAAGCGTTGGAGAACTAAAATATATCTGGACAGGCTGTAAAGAAAAACCGGAACCTACATAAAGCGCCTTTGGCGTTAAATTATGGATAACAGTATAGTTAAGCCTTGGATCGCGGTTAACATAAGGGTCACTAGCTTTATATCCCGACGTTGGGTCGGTAATGTCTTTGCCATTAATCATTGGGAAGGCATCTACCATTTGCTGATATGGATAAGTTCCCTGCATGTTGGCAATACCTCTGCGGGTTGGTGGCGACCAGTCTTCCTCTATACTTTGGCCAACAACTGTTCTGAAAAATATTAATTCATTACTCAGCTTATTAGTAAATGTTCTGTAGAAGCCGGCGCCCGGCGGCGCGTCTGTACCTTCAGTAGTATTTAACGCATAACCCATTTTCATTACGCTATCGGCCGCCGCAAGCGCAAGTCTCCAGCGGGCTTTAGCTTGATCGCTTGATGGTTTTGGATAATAACCAACCAGCGCTTTATTTTCACCCGCCATCATATCAACAGGTGTTTGTCCGGGTATTGAACCATCATCGTTGTACAATGGGCTGGCCGCATAAAGCAATACACGGGATTTAAGTCCCTGGCAGGCGCCGGTAGTGACACGGCCAAAATCAAGGCTGTTGTATTGTCTGCTTAATAGGGCTTTTGCCTGATCGCATTGGCTAACTATATAGTTAACAGTTTGTTCAAACGTTGCGCGTTTGGTTGATATGGGCTGGTTACGCTGATAAATCGTGTCCCCCACAATTGGCACACCGCCATAATGTTTAAGCAATAAAAAATAATACCATCCCCTTAAGAATATAGCCTCGCCTTTTACCCTGCTGCGTTGTGACACTGAAAATTTAGCAGTATCTATATGTGCTACCAGCTGGTTAACCGCACGTACATATTGGTAGCAGGTTTTGTAAACATCGTCTTTTATAGTGCTGGGATTCACCGTGCCGTTAACAAACTGCAGGTAAGTGTTATCCGATAAGTTTACCGGGCCTTCAGCTTCATCAGTAGCTGCGGCCATGCCTGTACGTGCACCGCCGTCACTAAAACGCCTTGAACTAAAACTGAAATCGACACCATTATAAATATTTGCCAAAAAATCCATCGTACGTGCGCTGTCAGCAAAAACTGTGGCCTCGTTAAGGTCGGTAACAGCAACAGCATCTAAAAAACTTTGCTTTTTACATGATACAGTCACTAAAGCTATACATGCAGCTATAAAACAGAATGCTTTATTCATTTATATAAAGTAATTGTTAGTACTTAATCAGAAGCGTACAGCGTTATTTGAAATGCGCCGTCAACGAGTTTATATATGTTTAATGCCGGTAAAAATGGCACCGGGTTTAAGGTTTACGGTTATAGTATAAATTTCTTAGGAATACCAAAAAGTGTTTCACCCACCTGTACACTGCATGACAGCGACAATTCTACTATGCGATCGTCATTAATTTTAACCGTAGCATCTATTGTTTTCGACAAAGATTTTTTCGAACAACTTTGCGAAATAGCCAGCAATGCCACCAGCGTTGCTGCAACTGCCAAGCGAACTAAAAAAGATATATTCTTTGAAGAAAATGATGGCAGATAACTCTCAGTAGAATAAAATCCATTAAAAATTCTCATTTAGATTAATTGGTTGTAATCGGTTATTTATCGTTTGGCTTTTATATATAACTGGCAATGCTTTTTCATTGAAATTTTAAACAACACTGCTGGTTTTATATAATCCAATTCGGAATAATAATTGATATTAAATTGGTTTCAAAGGAACAGTTAAAGGCCGGATAAGAGGGAAACTAATTAGCTCATTTTAGATACAAATAATATCAATAACATCATTTCTTTAGCTTAAACACGGATAAAGTTCCATACTACTTAATAAAAATTGTTTTGATCACATTAAACCTTTTCGATTTAAATTTCCCGTTTCTTGTTACCATTATTTTGCCATTTTCGGCCCTTAATTCTACGATATTCATTTTACCATTTAGATAGTCAAAGGTTGTTCCGTCGTCTTCAAACAGATAAGATTTTGTTTTGCCGCTTCCATATACATAACAGGTAAGGTCAAATTGGGTGTCATTACTAATGAAGTCCACGGGCCTTGCCATTGGTAAAATCGTTTCAGCCTTTACAAAAAGAGGTAACTTGTCATATTCAAACTTAAGCGTGTACTCTTTGCCACCAATTAACTTTTCATTAGTGTTAAAGTTGTACCAAACACCTTTAGGGAGATAAACTTTTCTGGTTTCTGCATTGCCACTAAACGGTGCTGCTAACAAACTTTCGCCAATCATATACTCGTCTGATAAATTGAAGACTTTTTCATCTTCAGGATAATCAACGATTAATGCCCTGAAGGGAGGGATACCTTTTGATTGATATTGATAAAATGCATTGTATAGGTATGGAATAAGGCTCATCCTGAATTTAAAAAGTGTTCGTATTACTTGTTCATTGGCTTCTTTATCTTCAAGTAACTCGCCTCTGTTATTTTTACCCTTATCAAATTGCAACCATGGCGGATACTGCAGGTACCAGCTATTAAACAACGCTTGCGCAGATAAAACCGCTGTCTGGCTCCGCATAACTAATTCTTTAAAGGAATTAGACTCCCTTACTTCCGGCGACCACAGCAATCCTGAAAAACCAGCGTTCGAAATCATTTCGATATATTGTTTGTGATCATAAGTATCACTGTAAAGCGCCACAGGATATGGTGACGCAAATGCATTTGAAGATCTTACATCCAGATATGTTCGTTGATTACCTTCTTTAAATAAATTATAGATGGTTTTTTGATATAGTAAGCCAAATAACTGGTGCATTTGTTCTCCATCTATACCTGATGGAAACTTGGTCATTTCCGGAAAACTCCATCGTGCATCACCTCTGCTCAAATCTGAGTTATCGCACTCGTCCATTTTAAAGCCACTTACACCAACACTTAAAAGGCTATCTTTGTGATGTTTAGCAAAAATGTCTCTTGTAGGTTTATCTACAAAATCCGGAACTAAACCATGAAATGCCATATAGTCTCCGGAGCGGTCGTATAACGGTTTATATAGTGGCGATTGATTTGATACGAATGCATGCTCCCACAAATTAACCTGTAGTCCCTTGGCATTAAGCTGGCTTACCATTTCTTTAGGATTTGGAAAGAAGGCTTTATCCCACACAAACGAACACGGATATGCTGCAGTTTGCCAGTGAGGTTCTAACCCGATAACGTTAACCGGGATATGTTTCTCTCTAAAATAGTCAACGGCATTTAATATATCGGTTTGTTTGAAATCGGCTTTTACCCTGTATTTAATCCCCAGCCCCCACATGGCTGGTAATGCCCCGCCACCTGCAAACAAGTTGTAACGTTGTATAGCCGTAAGCATATCAGGCCCCGAAAAAACGTATATCTCAATTCCCTTCGCCCCCTTAATATCTACTAATACGTTATTTCGTCCTGAAACTTTTGTTTGGTAAAGCTCTTCCACAGAAAGCTTAGTCTCTGCAGGGATATCAGTATCGATATTTTGCTTTCTCTTAGGTTGATTACTTCCGCAATAAAATGTTGTATACCTGGATGTATTTACTAAGATTGCATACCCCTTATTGGATACGTAAAATGGTAAAGGAGCATGTGTATAACCTAAGTTATTTAACGGGTAATCATTTACAATAGGCATTTTTCTGAGCCCGTTCTGATTAAAAGAGCCCACTTGCAATCCAAATCCATATAGTTGTTCTCCTTCACCCAGCGGTATGGCTATTTTGCAGCCGCGGCTGTCAACACTTACGTTAATATCACTGATATTGAAGGGTATATTTCCTTTGGACAATTGTTTCAGGGCATTTATATCAGCTTTTTCTTCTCTGAAACATTCAGGAGTATATTTTTCAATAACCCCTTCAGAAATTTTGTATACTCCATTTGCTGGTTCTTTAACGGAGGTTTGGGCAAAGCCCATTTTAAGTAACAAAACCGGCAGACAAAAAAGTACGCTAAAAACAATCCTATTCATTATTTAGTCTTTAGTACCTTATTAATTGCTTCTAAAACCAACGGTTTCATTACAGCATATCCTTCTACTGTTGGGTGTACCCCATCTTTCGTATATTCTTTTTTTAGGCCTCCTTTTTCGTCGGCCATAGCGGAATGATAATCTACGTAAGAAAAGTTATTCGCTGCCGCATACCTCTTTATCCAGCTGTTTAGTTCGATAATTTTTGGAGCGGGTTGCTTGCCGGGTGCCCAGGGAAAATCAATTGCTGGCAGCAACGAACATAAAATTACCTTTATCCCATTAGCTCTTGCTAATTCTGTCATAGACATTAAATTGTCTTCTATCATTTCTAAGGTTGACGGACCAGTATTGCCTGCTATATCATTTACACCTGCTAATATTACTACTGCTTTAGGTTTAAGATTAATTACATCGGCTCTAAAACGCACCAACATTTGTGGCGTAGTTTGCCCGCCAATGCCTCTGTTAATAAACGGATTGCTTTCAAAAAATCCAGGATCAGCTTCGTCCCATCCATCGGTAATCGAGTTACCCATAAACACAACTCTTGTCTTGCTATTACTCAAATCAATTTTAGCGTTATCAGCTCTGTATCTGTCCAGCCAAGCCCAATCGTTGTGATGCCTCTTTTCAATCATCTTTTGAAAATTTTCCCAAGCCTCTGCCTGTTTCTGTTCGTCGGTTTTCTCTTGCGCATTTGCTATTGGTAAATAAAACATGCCGAATAAGCAAATCGTTAAAAATTTTAGTCCTTTCATATTATTATTTTATTCTTTACAAAGCCCGGCTACTTTCACAAATCGTTTTATACATATTCAATTATCAGATATATCCCTTCACTGTCCCTCGCCTCCTATTTCTTGCTTATAATATTTGTCCTTGTATAAGAAGGTTATTCAACTGATAATTCTAAGTACAACCTCAATTTTCGTAACTATATTTGTATGTTTTTCAGCCTCAAAAAAACGTGTAATCAGACGCTGAGAGGGAAACCAATCATCTCATTTTTGATACAAAAAGCATCATTATTTACCATAGTATTTGGCATTGGGTTCTCTGATTAAAAAGCCTGAATGAATTCACCTTAATGATTGAATAAATACAGCCTGTATGCATATATTTGCTATACAATCACTGTGATATTACAGCTCACATGTATGCACAGTACGTATGTGATTAATTTTATAAACCACTGGATTGAAGCACTTCTGTTTATTTTTTGCAGGCCTACTTTTAGCAAAATTTGCAATTGGCCAAGAATATTCTTTTAAGCACTATAAAGCTGAGAATGGACTTTCCTATAATACAGTTTTTTGTAGTTTACAGGATAGCAAGGGTTTTATGTGGTTCGGCACACTTGACGGGTTAAATCGTTTTGATGGCAAAAACTTCAAAATATTCCGAAACATCTACAACAACTCCAAAACAATTGGCAATAACTTCATCAGTGCGTTGTATGAAGATAAAGCTGGAAATATGTGGGTAGGAACCCACAATGGCTTGTATTGCTATAAGTCCTTAACAGAAGAGTTCACACTGGTTACTCCAACTTACGGCAAATGGATAGGCAGTATAACAAGCGACAGTAAGGGCAATCTATGGTTTATTTCCGGAGGTTATTTGTGCAGATATAAGATGTCGGCAAACAGACTAACTATGATAATGCCTCCGGCTATACAAATGGCAACGCTTATTAGTAATAAGGAAGGTGAAATATGGTTTGCCACGAGTTTGGGGTTACTTGCCAGTTATAATGAAGAAAGAAATATTCTTTTAACATATGATGTATTTAAAAATTCGCCTAAAGTAGCTAACAAACAAATAACCAAAATTTGCGATGATGGAAACGGACATATTATTATAGGAACACGCTATCAGGGCGTAAAGATTTTTGACAAAAAAACGTTTACATATAGGGATGTTGTAACTGATAAGGGAGAGCCTTTAAACGTTTATACCAATGATATTTTAAAAATAGCTGATAACGAATTTTGGTTTGGCACTAATTCGGGAATTTTAATTTATAATATTAAAACTGGCGCCATCAACAACATAACAAAAGCCAATAACGATGTATTCTCCTTGTCAGACAATGTCGTTAATACATTTTGTAAAGATAACCAGGGCGGAATTTGGATTGGAACAAACTTTGGCGGTGTAGATTACTATAATAAAGCGAACGCCATTTTTGAAAGGTTTACTTATGCTGATAAAGAGTACCCTAACGGCAATGTTGTAGGACAAATATCTACGCGTGAGGGTGGTGGTTTGTGGGTTGGAACAGAGGATGAAGGATTGTACAAATTAGATACTAAAAGCCGTATTTTCACCCGCTATCCTATCCCTTATAAAAGCATTTCAGCAATTTTGCAGGTGGGTAATGAGTTATGGATAGGCCGTATCGAGAAGGGTTTAGATGTTATAGATGTAAGAACTAAAACGATATTACGCAGCTATAAACGAGGCACTGGTAAGCACGATTTAAACAGTAACCTGATAACTTTCCTATATAAAACCCGAAATGGCAAAATATACGCAGGTACATCTGGTGGTTTGTACTTGTACGATTTCACCATCAAACAATTTAACCGGGTAACAGCTTTACCTGATTTTTACACATCTTGTATTTTGGAGGATCACAATGGCAACTTGTGGATAGGTTGCTACATTTCGGGTGTTTATTATTTTGATACACACACAAATCAAGGGAAAGCCATGCCTATTGATTTTTCAAACACCGGGCGAAATAACAATACCGTAACAAGCATTTTAGAGGATAGCTACAATAATATATGGTTATCCAGCGAAAGTGGAGGAATAGGTAAATTTAACCCGCGAACCGGCAAGGCTGAAAAATTTACAATGGAGAATGGATTTCCTAGCAACAATACCTTTAAAATACTTGAAGATAAGCAAAAGACACTTTGGATATCAACATCAAAAGGTATAATCCAATTTAACCCACTTAATAAGAAGACACTTGTATTTACCAAATCAAATGGTTTGGTTAGCGATCAGTTCAATTACAATTCAGGTTATAAAGACAACACCGGTAACTTATATTTCGGCGGCACACAGGGAATGGTAAGCTTTAATCCAAGTAAGATATCTTACAACAATATATCGCCACCCTTGTATATAACAGGCATTCAAATAAACAACAAAGATGTAACGATAAGTGTAAATACACCTTTAACAAAATCAATAATTTATACTGATAAAGTCAAATTAAATTATAACCAATCAAACCTAAGTATTGATTTCGCGTCTCTCTCCTACCCATTATCCCACATGATAGCCTATCAATATAAATTAGAGGGAGTGGACAAAAAATGGAACCGTTTAGAATCAAATCGCAGAGTGTACTTCACTAATTTAGCTCCCGGAAGTTATACTTTTAGAATAAAAGCAGCCCTGCAGCATGACACACCGAATCAGACTGAGAAAACTTTAGAAATTATCATATCGCCGCCGTTTTGGAAAAGTACATGGGCTATAGCATTTTACATCTGCGTAACAGTCGGCTTAGCATACTACATTTTAAAAAACTATTTAAGAAAAATTGAAGCAGCTAATAAACGAAGGTTTGAACTGCTTGAAATAGAGAAAGATAAAAAGATATACGAATCAAAGATTGAGTTTTTCACAAACATAGCCCATGAGATACGTACCCCGCTAACTCTTATTACGGCCCCGTTAGAAAACATCCAAAACTCTGATGATCTTAACGAAATCCATTACAACGCCAAGCTGATGGATAAAAGTACAGTGAGGCTACTTAAGTTAACCAACCAGTTGTTAGACTTCAGAAAATCTGAACAAGAGGGGTTTAGATTAAACTTTGTAAAGGTAGATATCGCTCAACTGCTAAACGACATTTTTTCAAGGTTTAAACTTACAGCACTGCAAAGTCAACTTAAGTACACCATCAGCATACAAAAGCAGCCATTGATGATCTATGCTGATGCTGAAGCTGTTGATAAAATAATAAGCAACATCATAAGTAATGCTATAAAATACAGCGCAACTGTTGTACACGTATCATTAGCAAATAATGATGATTATGGGATTACGCTAGAAGTAGAAAATGACGGTTATGTAATACCCGCCAAATATAAAGATAAAATCTTTGAGCCTTTTTATCGCATTCCTGACACCGACAAGAAAGCGGGAAATGGTATAGGACTGGCGCTGGCACGATCATTAACAGAATTACATCACGGCAAACTGGTACTACATCCCGGAAATAGTAAAAACACTTTCAGCTTAACGCTACCAGTACATCAGGAAAATGAGTTCGACCTGGTAGAAAGTCCGCACGAGCCGAACGTATTTGATGCCTTACCGGAAGGCACAAAAACACGTCCTACAATTTTAGTAGTTGAGGACAACAAGGATTTAATGAGCTTTTTAGTGCATGACCTTGCCAGTGAATATGAGGTGTTAAACGCATCTAATGGCGAAGAAGCTATAAGTGTTCTGCAACAACATACGGTTCAACTGATAGTTAGTGATGTAATGATGCCAATTATGGATGGTATTGCTTTATGCAAATACTTAAAAACAAATATCGAATTAAGTCATATTCCACTTATATTACTTACTGCAAAAAGCACACTTCAGTCAAAAATTGAGGGACTGGAAACGGGCGCAGACGCCTATATGGAAAAGCCCTTTTCCACCTACCATTTAAAAGCACAAGTTGCCAGTTTATTATTTAACCGTTTACAACAGCAGCAGTTTTTTGCCAAAACGCCGTTAGCCGGAGTAGGCACTATGGCCCATTCAAAAGCTGACGAAATATTTTTAAATAACTTAAACAGTACGATACTTGCACACATGGCCGATCCTGACCTCGATATAGCTATGCTGGCAGACTTTATGAACATGAGCCGCGCCAACCTGTTCAGAAAAATAAAAGCTGTATGCAATCTTTCGCCGGGCGAAATGATAAATATCATTCGCTTAAAGAAAGCAGCCGAACTGATTCAGCAGAATAATAATAAGTTATATGAAATAGCTGATATGGTAGGGTTTAATTCTCGTATTGTGTTCACACGAAATTTCAACAAACAATTTGGCATGTCGCCATCCGAGTTTGTTAAGAGCCTTAAGAAAGAAAATAAAATCGCTTAATTTCTTAATCATAAAACTCTTCTAAATATTATAATTTCCATGTTATAGGCGTTAAATGCAAAAGCCTGACTAATGTAGTCAGGCTATATAATAAGTATTTTATTTGTTATAAACCGATAAGAGAATATGGTACTCTTACACCTTTAATTTGGTATTGCCGTGAATCAAGCTCGCCGTTAAGACAGTCATCACCAGTGCTACAACCACCAAAGTTAAGGCAATAAGTAAGTAGCAACTCCTTGTTTCCATTTTCAAACTCAGGGTGAATGGCTGCTGTGTAAAACCTGGCGATGTGACCACGATAACGGTCCTCAATAGTGAACACTTTTTTCTTCTGTGTAAAAGGTCCAGTGGGTGACGTAGACGTTGATATATAAATATTATGGTCAGGGTTGTCACAGCCATAACCGAAATCCATCTGCATCATAATGTATTTGCCGTTATGGTATGATATAGCAGTATTTGCATAAGCCGCCACATCCTCACCTTTTCCTACGAAATGCAACGCTTCTTTGGTGGTAGGTTTAGTTATTGGCTGTTTGTCAACCCAATTGCTTCCATCCCAAAAAGTCCACTTAAGCGGATCACTCTCCTTGAATCTGGCCACATAAATATATTTAACAACAAATACACCCATATTGCCATAAACATAAACATATCCATCACCTGGCTTAACCATACCTTCTGAGTAAACTACGTTTGCCTGATCCATTCCGGTTGGCAAATGCCTGTTAATTGTCCATCCGTTATTTGATTCACTTTGTACCATTTCATACAAAGCTTGATGCACAAGTTTTAGGCTTTTTAATTCGGCACCATACAAATATACCTTATTACCTACTTCAACTCCTACTCCCGGCCACGTTAAATCCGTTCCCGGCTGTGCATTAAAAACCTGGCGAGGCCTTCCGGCGGTGCTGTTGCTAATGGTTAGGTTATCCGTAAGTTCCGGATTCCAGCTACGGTTGGCAGGTTGTATCAAAACTGAGTTGTTGTATTGGAAAAAACCACACATCAGGTTACCATTATCTTTTAGACGTATACCGTCAAACGAATCTTCGGCTATCCATAAAACCTTGCCCGCGTTAGGTCCCCATGTTAGCGGAATGCTGTTACCCTGGTCAAACGCTACTGATCCCTGAGCCTTATTGGTTCGATGAAAGAAGTTCACTACGGCATCGTCGCGGTAGCTGTCGTTAGGCAGCACGTTGTAACCCCACTGTTGAGAGGCCTTCCCGGTATACGGCTCTAATAGGCTTGGGCCCGTCGTATTCCCTGTAATAGCTAATCCATTTAGCTTGCTTATTGCTTTGTAAATTTTATTATTTACCGGCGAAAGTTGCCACAATTGAGCGTCAGTGTTGTTAGAGGAATTTTGTATAACTACCTGCTTGCCATCAGCGTTGTAGGCTTGCAGCATTTTGCCGCTACCCAAATTCATTATTTTGTAAAAGCCATCGCCCACATACGTAATACGCCATTTTTGGTGTGAAGCATCATTATAGTCAGCCAGTTCAACAGTGCCACCGTTATCCAATGAAAATTTTGAAATCCGCGCACTTTTTCCGTTAATTGAGTTAATTACCTGGTAAGTAAAATATTCTCCCGGGGCCACGTTCGCTTTTAAACCGGATGAATTTGCAATGTTTGTTACGGGTGCCGCAGAGTTGTCCTGACTGTTTTTTGCTGGCTCAGTTTTTTGACATCCTTCGCCTATTATAATCAAAGTTGCGGCGTAAATAAATGTTTTAATTTTCATTTCTGTTAGTTAACGTTAGGTTTTTAGTGTGCTGTTGCGTAGTTGGTATAAGCATTGCGGAAACAGCTATAAGCCATCCCACATAAAAAGGTAACTTATATATAAACTTAGTAGCTTATCATCAACTATTAAATCAGAGCCCTATTTTAGAATAAGGCACCCTGATAAATTTGGGTCGATAGTAGTACGGATCTTTGTAAGCACCATTACATGCTCCCTGCCCACAGGCGTCAAAATTAAGGCAATAGCTTAATAGCAATTCATTTTTGCCGTTATTATGTTCCGGATGAATTTGCGGTGTATAGTAGCGCGCATAGTTACCATTGATATATTCTTTAATAGTATAAACCTTGATTGGTGAAGTGAACGGACCGGTAGGGCTTGTAGACGTAGAGATATAAATTTCACGGGTTGTACCACATATAAACCCTTGTGTCATGGTCATCATCACATACTTACCGTTGCAGAAGCTGATTGTGGTATTATCTAAACCGGTAGCAATTTTTGCCGAGGTAGCTGTTGTAGGTGTACCTACCCAGCTGCTGCCATTCCAGAAAGACCATGAGTTTGGATTTGATTGCGGCCAGCGGGCTACATAAACACCATTACCAGGACCAGCACCAAAAGAATACACATCTGTGCCTGATTTTACCATCCCTACTACATAATTGATATTGGTTTGATTGCTCATATTTGCCGGTGCCAGGCGCGTACCTGTCCAGGCAGTACCGGTGGTTTCGGTAAAGTCCCAAATACTTTGGCTGTTAACGCTAACACCTGCGTTGCCTTCGCCAACATGTATATAAACGTGGTTGCCTATTTCAACCCCTACGCTTGGCCATGCAAAGTTAAGGCCCGGCTGTTTATCTACCACTTGTTTATTGCCGTTACGGGTTATGTTAGCTCCGGAGCTGCTCCAGTCATAAATATTGTTTTGCAGGAACATAGAGTTACCGTACTGAAAAATTTGATTACAGTTGAACTGGCTGTTTGATTGCAGCACAGAACCATCAAAAGCATCTTGAGTTACCCAAAGCACTTTACCTGCGTTTCCACTCCAGCTTAGTGGAATACTTGTTCCCTGATCAAATGCCACAGACCCTAACGAGGTGCTGTTGCGCTCAAAAATCCTGTTTGCATAATCATCCCTGTAAGTGCTTGGGAAACGAATAGTGAATACCCATTTTTGACGGTTGTCACTATTAGGAGATTCCTGAATGATAGCAGTACCGTTACTGGTTGACCCGCCCGCGTTGGCAATTGCCAGCCCGTTGCCTTTATTTACAATGTTGTACTGGCCGGTGGTACCTATTTCGGTAATGCGCCAAAGCTGATTATCCGGCAATCCTAACAAAGGTGTGCGCGCTTGCTGCAGTTGCGATCCAGATGAGTTGTTAGGTGACTGGATTACTTTACCACTAAAAGAGTTACGTAGATTATAGTATTTTACCCCCCCTACCGTAGTTACATAAACAGTATACCAACGTTGCCAGCCGTCCACTTCATCGTCTGCAGTGGCTTGCCATTGACCAAGTGTCTGCAATTCCTGGAACTTTTGATTAGCTGAAGGATTGCCATTTACCTCAATAAACTTGCCGCCCGTAACACAAGATATTTTGTACTCACCATAATCGCTAACAGGCCCATTGATTCTTTTTGTTGAGTTTAAATTTGAGATTGTTTGAACTTTAAAGCTTTCATTCTTTTTGCAACTCTGTGCTGCAAACAACGCTGCGAGCGCAGACAGCATAATTACTGTTCTTTTCATAGTTTTTAATTGGTTATTTTTAAATTGGTTTAAAAGCAAAGTAGTCGCTTAATAGAAAAGTGTCCGAATTATTTTAGGTACTTTTCTTGAAGGTAAATCCAAACTGACATCTCAAAATTGAAGAATTTGAGCCTTCATAGTGAAACTAAAAATTCCTTTTTAGAAACTTAAAGTCACATTAAATTAAACATGCATCAGAATAATTTTTAACTTTTATCCTGTATCTGAATTTCAGCCATAAAATATACAAAAAGCAGATAACGCATTATCTGTCTTTACTTTATAATTAGTTTGTTACGCGTTTTGATTGTTATGTCACGAATGATCAACGGCAGATTTTGAATTACTTTCATCAGTCCAGCGCCTCAAAAGCTACAAGTAGTTGATGAATCTTCTTTGCTGCCTGCACTGCTGTGGCTGAATAAAAGTAATTGCAGGCGGAAACCCGAAAAAAGCATATATATACGCCAACGCCAGATGGCCAGAACATCTTCACGAAAACACCGCAAAATTTTCACAACTATGTAGAGGCACCACCCTACCTGCGACAACAGGATGCAGCAAGGCAGTCGCTGCAGTTAAACGTGAACGACCGGGAGGCCGATTTCGCAGCTATCGCAAAAGCTAAAGCTCATTTCGGCAGTATTGATGTGCTGATTAACAACGCTGGCTATGGCTTGTTCGGCACGGTAGAGGAAACCAGCGAGCAGGAAGCGCGTGAACAAATGTAAACAAACTTTTTTGGTTTATTATGGCTTACCCAAGCCGTTCTACCTGTAATGCGCGAACAGGGACATGGTCATATCCTTCAGCTATCAAGCGTATTGGGTTTGGTTACGCTGCCCGTACTAGGTTTGTAAAATGCATCAAAAATTTGCGGTTGAACTTTAAGTGAAACACTGACGCCGGAAGTTAAAGGTTTCGGCATTAAAGTAACGCTTGTTGAGCCGAATGGCTTTGCTACCGACTGGAGCGGCGCTTCGGCTGTACAATCTGTCGCTGATCCGGTTTATGATAGCATTCGCGCTGCATTCCAGGAAGGAGTTAGCGGAGATATAT
Organism: Mucilaginibacter limnophilus; assembly: GCF_004005815.1. Classification (GTDB taxonomy): domain Bacteria; phylum Bacteroidota; class Bacteroidia; order Sphingobacteriales; family Sphingobacteriaceae; genus Mucilaginibacter; species Mucilaginibacter limnophilus. The sequence goes on from NZ_SACK01000003.1 coordinate 257,368, forward strand.
GGGGTGTGCCGGAAGCGACTACACCAGCCGTGTTGCAATTGATCGATATCGAAAATCCACCATTGCGCCTGTTCCTTGGTAACCAAGCCTACCCATGGGTAAAACAAGTTTATGAGAGCCGCTTTGCTGAGTGGGAACAATGGTAAGAAATTTCTGCCGCTGCTCAAGGTAAATAATGGTATCACCCTGACAAATCTGCACCATCCTTTGGTGTAGATTGTTTGAATTAGTATAACATGCAACACTTTAAAAGCTTAGCGGAGATGCACCGTTCCAATGGCTTTCCGGCACCGAAAACCCGTTGTTCAGCGTTTATCGCTGCACCCAAACCTGCGGGCTTGGCAACCGGGCATTTACTTGGGACTTTTATATGATTGGCTTTAAAAAATTAAAATCCGGCGTTATCATGTACGGACGTACCAGGTATGACCATGATATTGGCAGCATGATGTTTGTTAAGCCCAGGCAGATCATTGAATTCCGGAATACGCAGTTTGAAGAAGATGCGTTTATCATTTTTATTCATGAGGATTTCTTTCCGGCCATATTCTGCATAATCAATTGGAAAGATATTCCTTTTTTCATTATGAAACGGATGAGGCGCTGCATGTTTCTCCGCGGGAGGAAAAGATTATCTGGGATCTGTTCTTTACCATTGAAGCCGAATACAAGGATAACCCGGACGAATACAGCCGCGAAATTATACTGGCACGCATTGATTCGATGCTGAAATATGCGCAGCGGTTTTACAAACGCCAGTTTATTAACCGCGCTGAGATTTCCGGAAAAAAAGTGTCAAGGTTTAACGAGGCACTTTCCGCATATTCTGAAAAGGGCGCACTGCTTACTTCAGGCTTACCTACAGTGACTACATTAGCCGCGCAACTCAACCTGTCGCCGCGCTACCTGAGCGATATGCTGAAACAGGAAACCGGTAAAACAGCCATCGAACTCATACACATTTACCTGATTAATGAGGCCAAAAACCGCCTGAAAGGTGAAGACCTGAATGTTTCCGAAATTGCCTATACCCTGGGTTTTGAAAACCTCCCTTATTTTTCCAGGTTGTTCAAAAAAGAAACCGGTGTTAGCCCGGTCGAGTTCCGGAAACAATTATTGAACTGATTGCTTATCAAACCTTTTTAAACGCCACAATACTGTTATGGCCACCAAAGTCAAAAGTATTGCTCATGGTAGCTTCTATTGCACTGGCAGCGCCCAGCAAGTGTCCTGTGATCGATTTTGTAGCGCTTAGTTTAAATTGTAAACGTTTATTCTTTGCAAGCAACATTATGGCGTATGAGTTCCGATTCTAAACAGGGTTCAGACCATTATAACAACAGTATGACTATCATAGCATATCTTAATGGCAAGAAGTGCTCCTTTGATAAAAAGTCTCCCGTGTATCCACGACAGACTTTGAAGAATTAAAACGTACTATTGAGTAGTAACCGGAAAGTTATCAATAACGGCCCATATGCCATTAATTGTTATTTTTGAAGCAATGACACTGTATGAATTTGAAGCCCTTGACCTGACGGAAAAAGCAGAAGCAGTATGGCGCGGGACTTTCCTTGCTTACCGTGAGGCTGATGGCCGTCGTATCCAGTTGTATTCGCTGCCGGGATGCTATGTGGAAGCCTTTTATGACCCGCAGTCGAATAAAATTACGGATTTTCGTTCATTTACCGGCAAGCAGTTGCTGGTACCTTATTTAGAACAACTTAACCTTTTTTAACATGTTTACGGAGACGCTGCGAACACTTTTCAGCCGGGACCTTGGAAAGCTCAAAGACGAACTAGCCTCCTATCATCATGAAGCGAACATCTGGCGGATTGACGGTAATATCCTGAATTCAGCGGGCAATCTGAGCCTGCACCTAATAGGAAATCTGAATACCTATATCGGCGCGGTACTCGGGCATACAGGCTATGTACGTAAGCGGCCGGCGGAATTTGCATTAAAAGACGTCCCGCGGGTAGAACTGATTGCGCAGATAAAGGAGACAGCTGCGGTAGTAGACAAGGTGCTCGGTTCGCTGACCGAAAAAACTTTACTGGATGAATACCCGCAGTTGGTGAACGACGCACAGATGACAACAGAATTCTTCCTGGTGCACCTGGCTATGCACCTGAGCTACCATCTGGGACAGGTGAATTACCACAGGCGTTTACTCGACCGGTAATAAAAAGCTGAAATTACATAATAACTAATTTATTTTTTTGCGCATCAGTTCATACGATTCCCTGATATAGACGAACAATCCCGGCCGGATATCTTCCACGGAATTCACGCGGACATGGTTCTCAAATTTTTTGCCCGAGGCCACACTTTTAATCACCGGTTTCTCCGGGCGCGCCGCCGCAGAATAGAACTTAATGTCCAGCCATTTCTTCATCGGCCGGATGATCAGGAAGCCAACCCGGCGAGTAAACACAATACAATTGGGTGTCACGCCCACCAGGACTTTTTCCCAATCGGCGACTTCCGCAAGTATCTTATCGAACGCCAGCATCAGTTCAGGCGAGCGGCCCTCGAACAAACTGTCGAGGCTTACCCGGGCGCAATAATGCCGGTAGTCCTTCCAGGGTAATTCACGGTCACACTTCGGACAGGTCCAGCTCATCCTTCAATTCATTAAATTTATAAAAACCAGTATGCTTCCACGGTCCGCCCAGATACTCCCACAAATCCATGCCGGTAGCAGCCACGGTAAACGGCCGGAAACTTTGGCTCAATTCTGCCAGTAAAGCTTTTGATACCTCAGGCGACACTTTGTTCTGTACCGTAATGTACGGTCTGAACGGATACCGGTCCTGCGCAATCAACGCCGCCCGGAAGCGGGCACTTAATTCCCGATGTAATGCAAACAGCCTGTCGCATTGAAGCACATAGGCGACCCCCACACCCAGGTGCCTCAAGCAGGTCACCTGCAATTCAAAAGCTTTTTGACGCAATTCCTCCAAATATTGCCGCGTCGCTGCTTCTTCGGGCAACTGGTGAAATAAGGTCAGATGCGCTTCCAGGTGGTTGCGCTCCCGGGGGAAATAACGTTGACGCAGACCACCGAAGAAAGCCTGGCTTTCCGCATCCAGCCGCAAAGTTAATATCAATGGCTTTTGTTTCATCTGCATTTGTCTGCTGCGCCGGGAGAAAAAGTCCTTCAGGCAGGTTTGGCTTTTTAACCTTTTGCATGTTTCCAGTCACTTTTCATTGCTGAATATACGAGGTTTGCCTCAGCTTCCTTCCATTTTTCATAAAAGACCAAAGCCGCTTCGGCTTTTCCCGGGTCTCCCGTTCCACGCTCCAATAAAGCATAATCCCGTTCAGCATCATATTTTCTGCCGCCCTTATAATTGGCGTAGCGCCGGGCCCGCGTGTAGCCCATCTGTAAGTACTTCCGCGACATATCGGCACCTACAAAATCCCCGGCCGCTAAATACTTTTCAAACAATTCAAATATCTTTTCGCTGCTTTCTTCCGCAATCATTTTTGTCCGGAACCGCCAATACTGTCCAATCTCGCTTTTGTACGGCTCACAGATCAGCACCCCTTGCTCACCTTTACCCACCCGGTACAATTCCGGCTGCTGCCGGTAATCGATCTCCGGTTTCCAGGCATACGATCTTTTATCAAAATTAAGGTAATTTGGCTGTGCCATCTTTTGCAGAACAACCTAACCGAATGAATGTTAGTGACAGCTTGCCATAATTTGCTGTAATGATCACTATTAATAAGTAGAACGCACTTACAATGGCGGCAGCGCTCATTCGGGGTTAACAGGAATGGTCACATTCGGGCCAGTTGTAATCCTAAAACATAAAAATGCCCTTATATCATTCATAAGGGCATTTGATTAAAATTGACAGGTAATTTGTCAGCAATTGTGCTTACAATGGCTCCATCGTTACATTATCAATCGTAACATCAACACCTGGAGCACCAAAAAGCACTGCCCTCACGTCCACACTCGTGTTGTTTCCGGTGGTAACATTCCGGGATATTTTTTGCCAGTTCGTGTTTAAACTTGGCGCATAATCATCGAAAGTACCATCTGCCCGCCTTATGCCGAAATACATGCCGGTAACAGTAGTACTGGCTTTAGCCATGGCCGTAACTTTGTACGTCGTATTCTTTTTTACCGCAATGGTTTGCACTGCCACCTCAACAGGACTGGACGTACTGTTGGCAAGTTTGCAGCCGGTAGGGCTGTTATAACCTGCGGCACTTACTGAGTTTGGTACTTTCCATTGCGTTTGATAGCCAATTGCCTCGGAAGGAAACTCTTCAAAGTCTCCCTCGGAAACCATGTTAAACCGCTTTTGCCCGATCTTTGTATGATACATGAAAACCGACCATTTCGGGTTGGTATGGGAAACTACAAAGTATAGGTCATCGCCGCCCATAGACCAAGGATGGAAATACGCTGCATATGACCAATTCGTTTGACCGTTTATAACATTTTCGGCAATGACTTTTTCTTCAGACCATGGACCGGTTACGTCCTTCGCATCACGAAAAACAATTGCACGGCGTGGAATGGAAAGATACATCATAAAATAACGTTTATAGCGGGTGCTGTACGCTACGGAAAATTCGGATGTTTCATTTGGTGTTACCGGGCGTGCATCTGCCTCGTTAGCGCTCCAATCTGTGGTGCTGGTACTCGAACTATTGCCGTTGCCGGTATAATAACGGTAAGATGATTTCACCAATACATCTGACTGAAGGACACGTGCCAGATAAACTTTACCATGACGACCATGCTGCGTACCGAACATGTACAAATAGTTCGCATCTTTCAGGTAGGCCGCCTGAGCAAAATTACTTGTAGCCGCCCACTTGGTGCCTGATTTGATCCAGTTCTGCCCGTAATCGTCAGAATAAGCTATTTCGCCATAACTCAATGTCCATTCATCGTTATCGTTAGGTGTCCCGGATGGCTCGTTCCAATCGTTAAGTACCGCCATGTAATGGATATACATCCTGCCGTCAATGCTAATCGCAGCGGTCGGTATCTTTGTTGTTTCACCCGGGTCAACATCAATCAATTCCTGGATTCCACTACCCTGGGCGACAAAACTGGAGTAGGTCATACCGTCCCTCAAGTCACGGTCACTGGAAAAGGCCATCGCGTTTGACTTCCAGTCGAGCCGGTTATTGCCGTCACTTGTCCGGAAGTTATCGCCGAATACGGAAGCGATTTCATGGTTGTCGGTTTCAAACATAATGTTCATGTCTGTCTCGCTAAGTCCCCAGGTAGTGTTCGTATTACCATTTGGTAAAAACAATCCTTCACCCGTAATAGGCACCCCTAATTGTCTCGCGATAATTGTGGTGGTTCCTGTTGGCGATACCGACATAGTATCGTGTACATCAATAGGTGCAAGACTTGGACTTAGCCCGTGCGCTATCTTGTCTACGGGTGTAAACTCTTTTCTACAGCGATAGGCCAGGCCTATCGCTGCAATGGCAGCAATTAATTTGGTTCTCATAATTTTTAAATGATTGGGTTTAAATTAGCGGATTAGTTTATGGATATGGTGTGAGTTTAATATCATCTATAATTGTTGACGCGTCCTTTTCTCCCCAAAAGCCGAAAAATACATTTACCGTGTTGTTGTTTCCCGAGTTGAAGGTCATCGATATTTTTGTCCAACCGGTATTGAGTGCCGGATTAAAATCTTTAATGGTTCCGTCTTCCCTTCTGACGCCGAAATATGCATTTTTGAAATGGTCGCCCGATGCCTTTGCCCACCCTGTAAGTGTATATTTTGTATTAGGTTTTACAGCTACTGTTTGCAGAGCCGCATCTTTAAAAACACCTGTTTCCGGATTGTCGAGTTTACATGCGACCTTACCGCTTCTGCTGTCCGCCGTCGCTGTTGATCCCGGTAAATACCAGGGAGACCGGAAGCTGATGTTATTGTCGGGGTAATCTTCAAATCCACCCTCCCCGATCAAATTAAACCCGGCAGGATCCTGGCTTATACCGGCTTTAACTAAAAACATATTCCAGATGGGTGCAGCATGGGATATGATAAAGTAGATATCTTTTGTGTTAGCGGAATACGGATGGAAGTACGGCGCGTATAAAGCGTTGCCATCTTCAGGCATAATTATTTTCTCGCCTGACCATTCGCCGGTAATACCTTCGGCATCCCTGAAAACGATGGCCCGCCTGCCTACAGATAGATAAACCATAAAATATCGTTTATAATAACTGCTGTAGATAACAGACATCTCTGCCGTGGTACCGACTGTTATGGCTTTTGCCCCGGTTTCTGCTTTTACCCAAGTACTTCCGTTCCAATACTCATAAGCCGGCTTGTTTAAAATCTCAGCTTCATCAACCCGGGAAAGAAATACGTTTCCATACCTGCCTGCAGGTGTGCCAAACATATACACTTTGCCGTCTTTTTTTAAATAGGCGGTTTGGGCGAAATTCCCTTTTCCATCCCATTGTACGCCTGATTTTGTCCAGTTTTTACCGAAATCATCCGAGTATATAAGTTCGCTCTTATTTAAAAGCCACTGGTCGTTATCCCCGTTAAGCGCCCACTGATGCACACTCATGTAATTGATAAACTGCCGTTTATTAACGGCAATACCCCCGGTGGGTATACAGGTAACTTCATAATCGGCTGCATGTTTATCCTGTCCTTTTTTTTGCCCGGATATAACCAGTTCTTTTACTTTTCCGCTATCGGTTATGAACTTTGTAATCGTTAATCCATCGGCCAGGTTTTTATCGGCAGAAATAGCTGCCGCGTTCGATTTCCAGTTACTTTGCTTTTCCCCGAAGTTATCGCCAAACGCCATCATCACAGCGCCTGTTCCAGTTTCCCACATAATCCCTATATCGGTGGTAAAAATGCCATAGTCGCGAAACGTATTATTAGGATTGAAAAGTTTGTCTTCTGCGCCTGCTACTCCGCTTACACGCGCCACGGTTTTAACATTTACAGGCAGCGCTGCGGTAATCGTATCGCCTTGCTGTTGCGCAGGTGCTTTCGCACCCGCCGTTCCATACATAACGAATATGAATATTACAGCAATAAGCGTTTGCATTAACGGGTTTTTCATATTTTCAACTTTAGTATCCCGGATTTTGCACAAGTTTATTGTTGGCTTGAAGCTGTGTCTGGGGTATAGGATAAATATTCAGATTATCGTCATTAGTAGGTATGAAAAAGCTCCAGGTGCCTTTGTTAAATAAACCCCATCTTAATAACTGCTCCCTTCGTAACATCTCGCCCGCGAATTCGCGGCCCAGTTCGTTCAGAAACACTCCGTCAGGTACTGAAACCCCATCAACCACTGCATTGGCAGATAATTGCGCCGCAGTAATTATTTTAACCGCATCAGGCACGCTGGCATCAAAACTTCTGGCACGTACTTGGTTCACAATTTCGGCAGCACCCTGGTAATCGCCTTTTCGCAACAGGCATTCGGCCTTCATCATCAGTGTTTCGCCATACCGGAAAGCAACCCAATCCTGATCTGTTTCCGTTTTCTGGCCGATTTTAATCTCATATTTAGAAAAACGATAACCGTCAAATTCACCCGCCGATGTAAAGCTTGAAATGTTCTTTGTATATATCAGCGGCGTGCTGCCATCAGTTGACATGATCGGCGCTCCCGTAGATAAATTATATTGCTGGCCCTGAGCAAAGTTATTCGCACGGCGTTTGTCACTTTCATCATAGGTGTCGACAAAAGAAGGGCCGGCGCGTAAACCGTTAAAACCCGGAGATGAAGCGTTAAATGAAGGCCCGTTCAAACCATGACGTGTTTGAATATAACAAGGCCAGCAGATAGGCACTCCGTTCTTTTCATCATTTGGGAATGCCAGAATTACTTCCGGAGATGTCGAATTACTCAGGCTGAATACATGCGCATAACTGGCGTCGAGCGAGTATTTACCCGAGGCAATAATATCATTACACTGTATCAGGCAACTGTCGGTTTTGTCAACACCAATCCAGGCCTGCGAATTTTGATAGGCTTTGGCAAGCAGGTGTTTAGCAGACCATTTATTGAACCTGCCAAAATTGGGCGCATCGCTTAAATTATCCATATTGGCCCTTAAATCGGTAACGATGAAATTCAACACCTGCGCCCTTGTATTGGTAGCAGGAAGATAGTTTTCAGGCTGATCAAATTTATCAACTATAGGAACGTTGCCATACAGTGAGCATAGCTGATAATAGTAATAAGCGCGCGCCACCTTAATTTCTGATACAATCTTTTCATCATCGGCAGTAAGACCGCCATTGCTTTGTATTTGGTAGATAACACGGTTACAAGTGCTGACGCCATAATACAGCGCATTCCATATACTCTCCATATGCGGGTCATAGGCTGTCCACGTATGTTGATGCAGACGTTGCCATTTGCCGCCGTCATACCAGCCACCGTCGGCATTGGTTGGCGTAACCCAGGCATCGGTTGATTGTTCGGACATGTCCCAAAGACTTTGGTATTCAAGCAGCCACCGATATTGGCCGTAAATAGGCGCCAACTGATAAACCAGGTCTTTACCCGACAGTTTATCTGGCGTAATGGTACTGTACACTTTTTCGTCAAGCTTGGTACAAGAAATACTGGTAAACAGCGTACCTGCAAGCAATAGTATATTAAATATTTTTTTCATCATGATCTGTATTAAAAGTTAAGATTCAGGCCAACCAGATAGGTGGTTACGTTAGGATAATTTTTCAGTACGTCTACACCGGGGGTAACTCCTGAGACGGCCACCTCGGGATCCATACCCTTGTACCCGGTTATAGTAGCCAGGTTTTGACCAGATAGGTATATTCTTGCCCTTTTTAAATAAGGTTGATTTTTAATAGTAAATGAATAACCGATGGCCACGTTGTCCAGCTTCACAAAATTTCCCTTTTCAATATAATAGTTTGAATAGATTGGCGGAGCGGTGTTGTAATCGTTTCCGCCAAATGGTTTATCAAATGCCGATTGCGGCAGGTTATAAGTTTGTATCCATGACAGCGTTTCGCGCTGCATACGATATTGATTCAGGATATCAAAACCAAAGGTGCCCCGCAAGGCAACCGTCATATCCAGGTTACCGTAGCGCAGGTTAGTGGTCAGGCCTGAAAAGACTTTTGGCATACCGTTACCAACAATTTTTTTCTGCTGTTCGCCGGGGCTGTCGTCACCTGCTCCAACGACCTGCCATTGGTTACCGACCGGTTTCAGGCCGCTTACTTCCCAGGCATAAAAATTCCCTAAAGCTTGGCCGGATTCTATTCTGTGGGTATAGGTTTGAATGGGCTCGCCAGTTTCACCTACATTGAGGTAGTCGCGCTTATACACATCCCCTGACAATGATATCACCTTATTCTGATTGTACGATACATTTCCCAATACGCTCCATGAGAACTTATCTTTATTGATCAATTGCACGCTGCCTGCAAACTCAATACCTTTATTGCTTATTGAGCCTACGTTAGCAAAAATGCTGTTATATATATTTGGCGGAACAGGTACACTATAGGTGTACAGCAAGTCGTTGGTACGTCGATGGTAAACATCAATACTTCCATTAAATACTTTATTGAATAAAGTGAAGTCTAACCCGACATTTATTTCTCTTTTACGTTCCCACTTTAGATTTGGGTTTGGGTTACTTGACGGCACCAGGGCGCTCACCCACTGTCCGTTATCGTACATGGCGATGCTCGGATCAAACCGGTAAGTAGTTAATGACAGATAGGCGTCTGTAGGAGCTGTACCGGTAATGCCGAAGCCGGCGCGCAGTTTTAAATCGTTTATGAATGAAACGTCTTTCATGAAAGATTCATTGCTGATACGCCACCCGGCGGAAACCGCCGGAAAATATCCCCATTTATTGTTGACGCCGAACTTAGATGAGCCCTCCCTACGCAAACTTGCCATGACCAGGTACTTATCATCAAAATTGTAATTTATCCTGCCAAAAAATGCAATCAGCTTCCATGAAAATTTGTTGCTGCTTAACTGTGCAAGCCCCTGTTTAATTGAGTTTGCAGAGCCGATATTCCATGCTCCGAAAATGTCTAAAGGAAAGTTGTTGGCACTCATTCCCCAGGCCTCTTTGGTATAATCCTGATAAGAGTAGCCAAGCATCGCGTTGATAATGTGCTTGCTGAAAGTTTTGGAATAATTAGCCTGCAACTCCAGGTTTTTATTTTCACCCCGGCCACCATTCAAATAAGCCTCACCGTTGCGGCCGCCTAAAGTCGCCGCATATGAACGGAAGGTGGTACTGTAATTGTAAATATTGTAGTCGTTTTGATAAGCGCCCATCGCGCTCAGTTCTAGTGATTTTACAGGACGTATGGCTATCTTGCCATTCATCATCAGCTGGTTGTATTCATTGCTTCCTTTGGCTTCGTTGACTAAGCCAACAGGGTTGATACCTGTGTTATTGAGTTCCCTGTATGAACCATCGTCATTATAAACAGATAGTGTCGGGCTACGAAGCAACGCGTTTGCGTATGTTTCAACAGGCACTTGATGATCCGTCACGACATTGTTGCTGATATTGAAATTAAGCTTCAATTTATCATCGAACATAGCATGGTTCACCCTGAAAGTTGTAATAAGTGATCGCTTACTGGTTTCGTTTATCACGCCGTTTTGCTGTCTTAATGAAACATCACCTACATAGCTTGTATTACGGTTACCACCACTCACAGACAGGTCATGTACCTGGCTTACAGGCGTACCGGTAATTTCTTTGAGCCAATCAGTTGACGACCCATAATCATTTATTGTGCTGAATGCCGGATCCTGCTTATAGCGGCGTACATCCGCTGCGGTTAAGATTTTTAAAGGGTTTCTTATTTTATCAATGGAGGCATACCCGTTGTATGTAACCGTAGCTTTACCTGCAGTTGGCGTTTTTGTGGTAATGATTATGACGCCGTTTGTTCCCTGCGTACCGTATATGGCCGCTGCAGAACCATCTTTCAACACGGTAATGCTTTCAATATTGTCAGGATTTACGGCATTAAGGCTTCCGCCGGTAATTCCGTCGATAACAATCAGCGGCGAAGCGGACGCCGCCAATGTTGATACACCTCTCAGCATAATGTCGACATTTTGATTTGCTGGGTTACCCGATGTATGTGAGATCGCTAAACCGGCAATCTTGCCTCTCAACAGGTCAAGTGGGGAGGTAACCAGTCCCTTAACAAAGTCATCTGATCCCACGCGTGCGACAGAGCTGGTAACTTCCTCTTTGCGAATACTGCCATATCCTATAGAAACTGTCACTTCCTGCAATTCGACGCTGCTACTTTCAAATTGTATGTCAATTGTCTGCCTTCCCGCGACAGCTATATCCTGTGGTTTCATTCCAACAAATGAAAAACGCAATATCGCGTTAGGGTTATCTACCTTAATGATGTAATAACCCTGGGCGCTGGTTGACGTGGCATTTTTAGTTCCTGTTTCAGACACCGACACACCGGGAAGAGGCTGTCCGTCAGGGCCGGTGACCTGGCCGGTTATTGTTATAGGTGCCGTAGCATGACCCGCATGTAATATAAGCGCATTGGCATGCACCGGCGGGCAAAAATTCAGGCATAAGCATAGCATTATGGCCGAAATGTAAATTTGTCTCATATTTAAATTTATTGGGTTTTAATTTTTCGTCTGTTATGTAAGCGGTCACTTTTTGGCTGATGAACCAGCGTCGCCATACCAGAAAACAGTGGTTGAACAATCTTCCTTCCCCTTATTCCAGCTCAGCATCTCCAGATCAAATTTCAGTTGCCTGGTAAAAAGTATATTGTCAAGATTTCTTGTTCTGAGGAATGAATTATAACCATATGAACTGGTATTGTCGGCGCGCGGGGCACCGCCAAAAGGTGTGTAAAACGGAACCACCGGCGCCCATGAACAGTTGTAATAGTCTTCTGTGCCGGTGCCTATAAATGAAGGAAACTTATCATCGTCAACCCATATCTTTTCATCACCTTCACCGTACCAATCAGGCGCATAGTTAAACAGCGTCATCAAATCGCCTTTGTATATTCCGCGGCCGCTTAGGGTTACAAAGTTCCAGTCAAGGTTTTCACTGTCGTTGTCATATTGATTGTTCAGCGGGATATTCTTCTCTTCCTTCCATGAGGTATGAAAGTATAAGGTGTTTGCTCCCCAGCTCCACGGCGCGCAGTTCAGTATTACCGATGCGGTAACAGGAAACGGAGATAAGTTTTCCAGTTCAATTTGTGCACTAGATTTATAAGGCATCACCCAGCGGCTGGTTACCGATCCTTTGCCATCCGCACTGATATACCAACTATCAACTTTACGCGAGCCAAATCCCGCACCCGAAAAATCACTTAGTGGTACCCTTACCGTTTCCTTTCCGTCAAACTTGATTTTCAAAATTACGTTGCGCATCATGATTCCGTAATCGCCTTTGTTCCCTTTTATGTCAATAGCAAGATTTTTTATTGCAAATGTCCCTTTAGGCAAGTCAATCGATACACGTTCGCCGGAATCAATCTGTGCTGAAAGTGATTGTTTTTCGCCCCCTGTAAAAGTTGGCGGGTTTAATAGCCGGCTGTTTACGTCTTCTATCCTACTTTGTAAACTTGCTGCTTCGGCCAATGTAAAGGTTTGCACTTGCGTGCCGGGTTTATATGTACGATAGTTGATATGATAATAACGGGGTATCTTTTTACTGTAATCAGGCTCTTCAAATGTGATACGGCAACTTTTTTGATAAGGCAGGGGAAGCATGAAGGTATTTCCGCCTTTACCTTCCGGTGTATAGTGCGTATGTGTCAGCGATAAAGCCTTCCCGGCATAAAAGGGCGTCTTATTCATGTCATAACCCTGGATTTCGAATGCAGGAATTTTACTGCCATCAAAATAGAAGCGCAAAACACCGTTTTTTATCAGTGTAGTCATCCATATACGTGTCACAACGCCGGGTCCTTCGGCTTCAAACATCACTTTTTCTTTTCGCCCGTTGATACTATCCAGGCGTACATAGCCGGCACCATCGTCGTTGGCGAACCATCCGGGTTTGTCAGGACTTATCGTACGCCTGTCATAACTGCTCACTTGCTTGCAGGTATATGACTGAACGGGATAATTCACCTGGCTGTCAAATGATATCATTTCTTCTAACAGCGACGCCAGGGTCACTTTGTTCTTACCTACAGGCTTTTGCTGCGCCAAGCATACTGAATAGGGTAAAAACATACAGCACATTAAAAAAACAAGGTTATTGATTCTGCTCATTGGTTTATATTTAGTATGTATAATCGTTATCTGTTATACGCCGGAAAAAAGTTGTTCGCGAAAAGTAACATATTCAGAAAACTTGTATTCCGGACAGCCACCTGGTTTTGTTGCGACAAACCCTCCCATCGACATGGCATTCTTCAAAATAGTTACAGGACTTTCATTCAAATAATGGTTGGCGATAAATGCGGCTAAAAAAGCGTCGCCGCTGCCCACAGTATCCTTCACATCAACTTCATAGCCGGCAACATGATAAGCTTCATTATTTTTATAATACGACGCGCCGAATTCGCCTTTCGTAATAACGATCTCCGGAATGTTGAATCTCTCCTGCACAAACTTTACCTGAGACGTTTCGTGAGAATACCTGCCCTGAAACAGGCTTTGAACCGATTCTAATTCCGTATGATTCAGTTTGGCAATATTCGCCCTGTTCAGCAATTCAATCAAAAGTGCCCTGTCAATATATGGCGGCCTTAAATTAATATCCAGTACTTTTATCGATTCCTTCTCAAGTATATCCAGGAGTGTATCTCTTGTCACCTGATTTCGGCAAGCCAGGCTTCCGTAAATAACGTAAGTTGTTGATTTAATGGCTGCGGTTATTGATTTACTGTCACTGATAAAATCCCAGGCCACCGGAAATACAATCTCATACGATGCTTCATTGTATTCGTTTAAGGTGGCAATTACCTCGCTCGTTGGATAATGTTCATCAAATTGCAACAAATGTTTTTTTATACCCCACAAATCCAGCAGCTTCTCCAGATTTTCTCCTTGTATATCTTTGCCGATACGGCTCGCCAATCCGCTTTCAATTCCCATCTTTCTTAAATGATAAGCCACATTTAATGCGGCACCACCAGGTTGCGGGCCTTGCGGAAGCACATCCCAAAGTACTTCTCCAAAACATATTGCCGGTATATGAGCAGCGTTGTCCATATTAGTGTATGATAAGTTGAGTGTCCATTTGTTCCAATGATTTTCCTTTAGTCTCCGGCATCCAGCGCCACACGAATATTAATTGCAATATCATCATGGTTGCAAAAAATGAGAAAGTTATCGTGCCACCCAGCTTTTCGGCCAGATAGGGAAATGAGAATGCGATAATCGCTGCCATTATCCAATGCGTGGAACTTCCAAGGGTTTGTCCTTTTGCCCTTACCTGATTCGGAAATATCTCTGAAATAAATACCCAGATCACAGCGCCTTGGGAAAATGCGAAAAAGGCGATAAAGATCATAATATACATGGGGATGGCAAATCCGTCGAATTTACCTGAGTGAAATGTTGAAGCCACCAGAGCGAGCGAGGCGATCAGGCCAACCGACCCTATCAACATGAGTTTTTTGCGGCCAACCTTGTCTATAACGTTAATTGCCAAAAGGGTGAAAATAAAATTGATCATGCCGATACCTACAGTTGATAACAGCGAGGAGTGCGCCCCAAGCCCGGCCATTTCAAATATTCTCGGAGCGTAATAAATGATAGCGTTTATTCCGGACACCTGATTAAAAAAGGCAAAAACAACCGCGAGTATTACAGGTGTTTTGTACTGGCCTGAAAATAAGCGACCGGACATCTTACCAACATTGTCGTGCCTGGAGTTTTGAATGGCAACCAGATCGTCCTGATATCCTATTGGATTAATGACTTGTAATATGGCAACAGCACGCTGCACATCATCTTTTTTTACGATCAACCAACGTGGGCTTTCCGGTATAAATTTTATCAGCACCAGGAAGACGAGTGACGGCAACGCCTGTATTCCAAGCATAAGGCGCCACGAGCTATCTCCCATTTGGCTAATTAAGTAATTTGATAAATAAGAAATCAGTATTCCCAAAACGACATTAAACTGAAACAAACCAACAAGTTTTCCCCGCTTCGCTGCTGGAGAAACCTCTGAAATATAAATAGGGGCAGTAACAGATGAGGCACCTACGCCTAAACCGCCCAGAAACCTGAAAGAAAGGAAAATTATCCAGTTAGATGTAATTGCTGTACCAACGGATGACAGCAAATAAGCTATTGCCACAAAAAGAAGTGTATTTTTTCTGCCAAAGTAATCAGATGGTCTGGAACCAAAAATTGACCCTATTACCGTTCCGAATAAGGCAATGGATATGGTGAGCCCGTGTTCAAATACCGAGAGATTCCAGTAATGCTGAATAGCTTTTTCTGCACCTGAAATTACTGCAGTATCAAAACCGAAAAGGAAACCACCTAAAGCAACAACCATGGACCACGCCACAACAGAGTTTTTGTTCATAATTAAAAAGGGTTATAAGAGATTGATGGTTGCAAGGTACAGTCCTCTGCCGGCGCGCGGTATTGAAATAATTTCAAAAACCAGCAGGCTGCTTACACAAGTTATAAAATCCTTATTTTCAACTGATTATTTTTAAAATATCGAAAATACACCTGAGTGCGCCTTTGCGTATGTAACCACAATCTTTGTTTATGTATCGTATAGACCCCCTAAATGAATTTTTAATTGGGTTGTACGTTGACGACGCCATTGGTTTATTGCTATATTTATGCAGGCCGAGCCTTCAGCCTGTTTAGTTAACCATTATAAACTTCCATATTATGATCTTAAAGAACTGTTCGGTTAGGCCGGTATGGTTTCCCCTGATTATCGTAATCATATTATTTAGCAGTTGCGGCAGCAGTCATCAGGAAAAGAAGTACACTATAGGCTTTTCGCAATGTACCGGCCTTGATCTTTGGCGCAGAACCATGTTATATGAAATGAAAACCGAATTGTCGCTACACAGCAATGTGAATTTCATATATGCCGATGCTAAAGGAAACAGTAAACTTCAGATTGAGCAAGTCCGGAAGATGTTAAATTCGAAAATCGATGTGTTAATCATTTCACCAAATGAGGTGCACCCGCTTGCCATCGTTGTAAAAGAAGCCTACGATAAGGGAATCCCAACGATTATAATAGACAGAAAAACTTCCTCATCACAATATACCGCCTATATAGGCGCCGATAATTATGAATTGGGCCGAATGGCTGCAAACTATTTAGGTACCACTTTCAAAGGGAATATAAAAGTGATAGAAGTTATGGGTTTGGCGGGCTCATCACCGGCGATAGAGCGTGAGCGTGGATTCAGAGACGGTATCAAGCTGTTTCCGCATATAAAACTTAAACAGCGGTTATCCGGAAACTGGTTAAAGGATATCGCAGAGAAACGCTTGAAAGCGAGAACAGGATCGCTTGCTGACATCAATGCCGTCTTTGCCCACAATGATGACATGGGCGTTGGTGCAAGAAATGTCTTCAGGACATTGGATGGCGCTGGTAAGGTAAAAATCATTGGCGTAGACGCTCTTCCCGGGCCGGGGGGCGGTATGGAGATGGTAAGTGATCGGCTCCTGACTGCAAGCGTGGTGTATCCTACATGCGGCAAAGAAGCTGTTGTAACGGCTTTTAAGATATTAAATAATGAGCCCTTCGTTAAGGATAATATACTTAAATCGCTGATTGTAGATTCCAATAATGTCGAGCTGATGAAAATGCAATACAGCAAAATAACAAGTCAGCAGGTTGACATTGAAAAGCAACAAAAGCTGATTGCAGAACAGGTATCTATTTATAAAAGCCAGCAGATTATTTTGAACATTGTGGTTATTTCTTTAGTGTTAGCGCTGATTTTAGGCGGCCTCGTTTTTATATCATCAAAGGAAAACAGAAAGATCAACATTAGCCTGGAAGCAAAAAACTTTGAAATACAAAACCAGCGAAATCAGTTAATTGAAATGTCGGCGAAAGCTGAAGCCGCAATGGAGGGCAGGTTGAACTTCTTTACCAATATTTCGCATGAATTTCGTACTCCGTTAACACTAATGCTTTCACCCTTGTCTGATGTTTTAACAAAAGAAAAGTTGACTTTAAAGGCTGAAAAAAATTTAAAACTGGTAAGCCAGAACGCACACCGGCTTTTGCGTCTGGTAAATCAGTTGATAGACTATCGCAAAATTGAAATAGACAAACAAAAAATAAAAGCTACGGAAAATAATATCGTAAGTTATGTCCGCGAAATCGTCGAAAACTTTCGTATTCATGCGCAGCAGCATGATATTCACCTGTTTTTTTTCACAACAGAGCGGAAACTTAATGTATGGTTTGATGTGAATATGCTGGACAAGGTTTTCTTTAACCTTATTGCCAACGCTATAAAATGCAGCACGTCCCAGGGAAAAGTAACCGTAAAAATAAGTACCAACGAGACAAATCATGTGATAGTGACCGTTGAAGATACCGGTATCGGAATGTCACCGGAGGATGTTGCCTTGATTTTCGACCAATTTTACCAGGCCGATAATGCACCTATAAACGGTTCAGGGATCGGTTTATCCCTTTCAAGGGAAATAGTGATGCTGCACCATGGAAACATTGATGTAAAAAGCCAGAAATGGAAGGGCACCAGTTTTACAATTACCTTGCCGCTCGGAGACAGTCATTTGGATGTTTCCGAAAAAGTGACCGCCGGAGCAGATAGGACGATCAATGTGGAAGAGCTCAACACGTATAAGGCCGATCTCGAACGCGTGTCTTCGAATACACCCGCCATAACCCTTGACTTTCCGAAAGACATCTCGGTATTAATCATTGAAGACAACGCGGATCTGCTCAATTATCTGCAAGATCAGCTTTCACTACATTATGATGTCTTTACCGCGATAAACGGAAATGACGGCCTTTCACAGGCTTACGAAAAGGTTCCCGATATTGTGATCTCTGATGTCGTCCTGCCGGGTTATTCCGGTAAAGAGATCACGAAAATCCTGAAATCCGATTTCCGGACTTCCCATATCCCTGTTATTTTACTGACCGCTCAAGCAAGTATTGATCAGCAGATTTCAGGAATGAATGCGATGGCGGACCTTTACATAAGTAAGCCTTTCCATATAGATTATCTGTTGGCGGGCATTAGCAACCTGCTTCGGAACAGAATTATCTTAAAGAAACATTTTTCAACTGATTTAAATTCAATAGATAAGACACGCACAACCAAAACGCTCGATAAAAAGTTCTTAAGCGATCTCTCTGCAATAGTTGAACAAAATCTAGCTAATGAAAGATTCAGCATAGAAGATATCTGTAAACTATTAGGGATTTCCAGAATGCAATTATACCGTAAAGTAAAGGCTTTATTGGATTGTAATATCTCTGATTATATTTTAAACAGGAGATTAAAAAAGGCTCAGTTTTTATTAAGTACCGAAGATTTGACAATTTCAGAAGTAACCTATATGGTTGGTTTCTCCAACCCAAATTACTTTGCTACGGTTTTCAAATCAAAGTATGGAAAAACACCAAGTGAGTTTAAAAAGGCATAAGTGGCAATTATCTTATTCTATCTTCTGTCATCGCATCGCTGCCCATCCGCATATAGAACGTATTGTCAGGATCCATAACAATGATTTCGCTGATATCCAGCTCGGGTTCCTCATGGGTTAGCATTGGCAGGCGAAAGCCTAGCACGTCCCGTTTCCATGTTACACACCAAATCAAGTTTACAATCGAGGCATGTCTTTGCTCATAGTTATTATAAAAAAAGTACCATCTTCGGCAGGATATCCTGAAATGGGAAGATTACAAACCGCCGCAGAGTGGCCGGCGTGCACAGCTTGGGCTGGGGCCGCTGGAAAGTGTTTCCCGAACGGTGTATTCCCAAAAGCAGCGTGCACGAACTGGTTTGCGCCAGCAGCGAGCAGGCTACCGGTTCCGCGGGCTGGTCTCGGGCATATTATCCGTATTGATTCCGCCCAGCGGGGCCTGTATCTGGATTGGCCGTGAGCGACGTTTGTTCGCTCCCGCCCTGTCCTCTTTTGGCGTTGAGCCGTACCAGGTTATCTTTCTTAGCCTGATGAATAACAAAGATACCCTATGGGTTATGGAAGAAGCATTAAAATGCCCTGGGCTCACAGCCGTAATCTGCGAACTCCGGGAGATGGATTTCCGGCAATCACGGCGATTCCAGCTGGCTGTTGAACACAGTCGGGTCACAGGGTTGTGCTGCGGAACGCGGGTAAATTTGGTTCTACGGCCTGTGCCGCGCGCTGGCAGGTACGGTCCCTGCAAAGCGCTGACCTTAACGGACTGCCGGGTACGGGGTTTATGCGCTGGCAGGTCGATCTGCTGAAAGTACGGAACGGGCAGACAGGCAGCTGGGTTGAGCGATGCAAATGCGTTTTATGGCAACCTGGTTCCGGCATTTGCTAACGGACGGGCTGGCGCGCCGCCGGCCTGAACTGAAAGATGTGCCTTTTGTGCTCGCCGCTCCGCAGAAGAACCGCATGGTCATTGTTGCAATATCAGCGAATTCTCCACCCCTACCCTTGACTTGTTTAATAGTGGCATGTTACATGGCTAGCCCGGGACGTAGCATTCAACTGCATGACCTCTGCTGCCGGTTTTCCGTTCACGCTTTCATACTTAATAACCAGGGAATCAATCCCGCAAAAAACATAGTGCAGCTTGAAGTTCAATTCGGGGTAAGCGTTAAGTCCCTTCTCGAAATATTGTCTTAATATGGTTTTGCCCATAATCCGGCCATCATCGTTCATTCCCAGCGATATGATCATAGGTGAATTGAATTCCACCTCTTCAGCATACTGCGCCATGATCCGGTCAAGGTCATGACTGTTCCAGGCCTCTATCCATTGTTTGGCAAATTCATTCGCCTTTTGCTGTGTCATCATGGTTAGTCTTTCTATTTAATATTTGATCGGTGAAATGTTGCCTTGCCTGTGGCTGGCTAAACTTTTCGCTGTTGTAACCCGTTGATCGGCCCTTCGGTATCGACAATGAAGTCCAATGATCAGCACGCATTTTTCCGATAAAAGCGATCTGCCCAACATGATAAGGGTAATGTGCCAGCTGCCGGTTGATCGCCTCTAATACCGTGTGGCCCTGATTGCGGATGTAAACGATCCTGTCCAGGTCCGCGGGTTGCAATGCCTTTAAGGTGTTCAGCAGCATTTCCCAGCCCTTATCCCAGCAAGCTGTTACCTGGCTTCGGGTAGTAAGGTCATTTTCAAACTCCGCATCCCGGTCGCGCCATGGTTTTTCGCCATCTGTGGTCAACAGGTCGGTCCATCTGCTCAGCATATTGCCGGACAGGTGTTTAACGATCACCGCAATGCTATTGCTCTCTTCATTAGCTTGCCAAAAGAGTTGTTCGTCGGTCAATTGCTCAAATGTTCTTTCGCCTAACAGCTTGTAATACTCAAACTGCTTGATAGCGCTTTGCAGATATTCATTATCCATAAGCAAGTCTTTTATCTTAATTTACTGTTTTTACGACCGTAGCCAAAATAAATAACAATCCCGATGATCAACCACACAAATAATCTCAGCCAGTTGGTCCAGCCTAACCCATAGATCATCGCGCCACAGAATGCAATGCCCAGCAACGGTATGAACGGCACCCATGGCGCTTTAAATTGACGTTCAAGGTTAGGTTCTCTTTTCCGCAGAATGATTACCGACACACTAACGAGAATGAAGGCGAACAAGGTGCCAATACTGCTCATATGGCCAACAACGGTACCTGGCACAAAAGCGGCGAATAAGCCAACGAGGATCATGATAACGATATTGGCTTTATAGGGCGTGTGGAATTTCGGATGGAGGGTTGAAAAATAGCCCGGCAACAAACCATCTTTGCCCATCGCATAGAAAACCCGAGACTGGCCCATCAGCATGGCCAGGATGACCGAGGAGAAGCCGGCCAACAACGCTACAGTTACCAGCTGCGCCAGCCAGCCATAACCCGGCATATAGCGTTGAATGGCAAAAGCGACCGACGCTTCTTTCCCGCTGGTGCGAAAATCATTAACACTGCCCAATCCCGACAATACATGGCCGAAAAGGATATAGAGCACGGCGCAAAAAGCAAGCGTTCCTAAAATGCCTATCGGCATGTCGCGTTTAGGGTTGATGGTTTCCTGCGCCGTTGTGCTTACCGCATCAAAGCCGATAAATGCGAAAAACACGGTTCCGGCTGCAGCTAGGATGCCTTCTATACCACCGAACTTATGTGTAAAGCCCTGTTCATCCGTATAGCTGCTAGCAGCAGGGATATAGGGAACATGATTGGCAGGATTAATAAAGCTCCAACCAAGTACTATGATGAGGATCACGATGCTTACTTTAATGATCACGATGACACCGTTTACCAGCGCAGATTCGTGTGTTCCTTTGATCAGAAGTAGACTCACCAGCACAATGATGATCAGCGCAGGCAGGTTGATAAGTCCTTGTTCACCCGTTGCCGCATGTTGAAACGGCGAATGTGAGAGTGCGTACGGAATGGCCGGTAAATGCAGCACATTAACCAGCAAGTTGTTTAGGTACTGGCTCCAGGAAATGGCAACGGTAGCCGCGCCTACGGCATATTCCAAAATGAGGTCCCAGCCAATGATCCAGGCGACGAGCTCGCCCATGGTGGCATAAGTGTACGTATAGGCGCTACCGGATACGGGTATAGCCGAGGCCAGTTCGGCATAAGAAAAGCCGCTTAAGGCGCAGCCAAGGGCAGCTACAAAAAAAGCTATGGTAACGGATGGGCCGGCATCATCAGCTATCGCGGTAGCCGTACTCACAAATAAGCCGGAGCCGATAACCGCTCCGATGCCGAGTGCAATGAGCGACCAGGCGGTAAGCGTTCTTTTAAGGCCTTTGCTTTCACCTGTTTCTTCAAGTAATAGTTTTATAGATTTCTTTCTCCAAATGGATGGCATAGATCAGCGGTTTAAGTATGATTTAAGTGCAGTAAGTTCGCCTAATGTGCGGGTGATGGCTACTTTGTCTTCCAGACCTAACGATCTGGCAATGGCGGCCACTTCAAGGTTTAACGTTTCAATTTCTGTGGGCCGGTGATTCCTAATATCCTGTAAGGTGGAAATGAATTGTCCGTCCGAAGCACGGCTGATCGATAGCAAGGTGTTCCTTATGTCTTCCAACCTTAGTGACAATCCCGAATGATCCGCTATCAGAATACATTCCTCAATAATGTAGTCCGCTAATTGCATCGCCGCAGGTTCACGGTGGAATACGCCGTTATCCACTTCCAGTAAAGGACAAACCGAATTGAAAACGCAGTTGACGATAGCCTTTTGCCAGACCATTTTATGGATATGATCTACCCGTATGAACGGGAACCAGTTAGTATGAAGCTGGTCAACAACAACTTCATTGAAAGCGGCTTCACTATCAATGCTTCCAATGGGACTGGCAGCTACCGGCCGGAACCGCAATGCGTCAGTAGTCTCAAACTGGCTGGTCGCCAGTAAAACGCAGCGGTATAAGTTCCGGAAGCCTTTGCTCAGGAACGGTCGTTCAATGTTCAGGCCGTTTTGCAGCAGCACTACAGGTGCGTTGATCGCTAGCTTTTGCAGCTTGTCTGCGATCCCTTCATTCGCTAAAGATTTACTGGCCACCACGAAAATACCGTCCGCTTCTTTTATCGCGCTGAAGGTTTTTATTTTCAGATTAGCCTGTAGCATCGAGCCGTCGGATAAGTTTAACCGAATGCTTTCCACCTCGTCAGGCTGGTCATCCTTGCTGCCCCTGATCAAGATAATATCTCTGCCTGCATTGGCAAGGCAAACAGCCAATGCTTTGCCTATAGCGCCGGCGCCAATTACATGAATACGCGCTGCCATATTATTTTTTGCAATACACGATAAGGGATGCTTTAGCAATCGAGGCTTTGTTCAGCAGGAAACCCGTTAAAGCTGCGGTTGCGTTTGGCGGTGCCGAAAGCTTGTCGGTATTCAAAGCATAAACCGTAATGAGATAGCGATGCGGTGTGTCGTCGTCGGGACAAGGGCCCTGGTAGCCTTGTGAGCCGGTATCATTCTGCCCCTGCAGACTGCCGGCAGGTAACAATTTAAGATCGGCATTGCCGGCACCCTGGCTGAGCTGCGAGGTAGAAGCCGGTAGATTGATGACTACCCAATGCCAGAACCCGCTGCCGGTAGGCGCATCCGGGTCGTACATGGTAACGGCAAAGCCTTTGGTTCCGGCTGGCGGGTTTGACCAGTGTAGTTCCGGAGAAAGGTTTTTACCATTGCAACCAAAGTTACCGGCCACGAATTCATTGGTGAACTGCCCGCCAAGGTCTTTACTGGCCAGTGTAAATGTTTGCGCAAAAATACTGGTATAAAAAGTAACGAAGCTAATAAGGGTGAAGATCTTTTTCATACCCAAATATGGGCTGTGACTGTATCATTCTGTTATTGCGCAAAGTCCAGATCATTTTGCGCAAAGTCCAGATCAGGCGATAGATCGGTATGTTGATGGCGTTACCCCGAATTTCCGTTTAAATGCCGTATTAAAATTTGACAGATGCTGGTAGCCGAAATCAAGGTAAAGTTCACTGGCAGATCTTCCTTTTAACAACTCCTTTCCGGCAATCTCCAGTTTGCGGTCGCGAATGTATTGTTGCGGGGGTACACCGTACATTTTGATGAAGTCGCGCTTAAAGGACGAGACGCTGCGGTTGGCCAAGAAGGCTAATTCTTCCACGCTAAGTTCTTTGAGCAGGTTTTGCTCAATCAGGTTCTTTAATGAGAGGTCTCGCCGCCCGCCGAACAGTGATATGAGCAGGTGTGGATAAAGATCATACAAGGCCGTCAACAGTTCGTTTACTTTGATCATCGCTAATTCCGAAGAAAGCTTTTGCCCGCGAAAGATAAGCGCTTTAAGACTTTTTACGTACTCATCAATGTAACCGTCGATCTCGAAATGAATATAGGGCGCAATTTCTTTACCCAGTTCCTGGTGCTCCCTGGAAGCAATAAACTCCTGTCCGAGCGATGCCGGAAAGAAAATGATGATGCTGTTATATGGCTCATTGGAATCACTATGCTCGGCTATGATGGAATGGCCTTCAGGTATCAGCATGCCTTGTCCTGATCGCAAAATGGTACTGCCTTCGGCTCGGTAAATATGCTTTTGGCCATGCTGAACGAAACTGAAGGCGAATGTCTTGAACAATACACGGTTCCGGAACGGACCGCCTTTGTCGCGGTAATCAACAAAACGAATATCGCCGGCCTCGATCTGAGGATGACCTTTAACAATATCGGGAACTTGGAAAACCTGCATTAGTTCATTAAAGTAATAAATGATTATTAAAGCTACCAAAATAAAGGTTATTAATTACTTCTCAGATCTTTATCGCTTTAAGTAAAACACCATAAGCAATATGTATCAAAACCGCTCTTCATATTATTTAAATTTTCTATATTTCTCATTCGTCTTACTTTTAATGATGCAACACCTGGAACTGAACGCGCCTGATGAAGTTAAAGACCAGATACACGGATTTTGGTATCTGGAGCGGGAGTTTGGCCCTGTGCCTGCGGCATTGGAGGTGCTGCCAGACGGAAACGCAGAGATTATTTTCTATTTCGGGACCGAACTGCTTTTGGAACAAGGCAATTCGCAGCAACCGATGCCATCTCCATTTATTGTGGGATTGTTGGGGCAAACGGTTCATTTTTACGCAAAGAACCGGCTCAAAATTATTGGCATTAAATGCCGTCCTTGGGCAGTGTATGACCTGCTTAACCTGGCACCCATGAAAGGCGGTGTTATCGGCAGTTCAGCGCACCCTATTGCTTCCTTGCAAAATCAATTAGGGCTTTTACTTCAACAAGATAAAATTGCCGAAGCGTTAGGCATGGTTAGAGACTGGTTCCTGACCAGGCAAACGACATCAAACATTAGTGCTTTAATAGTCAAAGCAGGCAGAGCCATGTTAGAGGGTAATGGTATGTTGCCGGTCACTGAAGTCGCTGAAGCAGCTCATTCAACCGTACGCACGTTGGAACGGAAATTTAAAGCGTCGTCAGGGCATACGGTTAAAGACGTATCGGGGCTGATGCGTTTCGAGCAAGCGCGAGACCGCCTATGGTGCGCACCTGAAACTGGTATCGCCGGGCTGGCTCACGAGCTTGGATATGCGGATCAATCCCATCTTAATCGCGAATTTAAGCGTTATAGTGGCTTGACTGCTGCCGCTTTTGCCAGACAAACAAAAGCGCGTAAAGAAAGGCTAGGTGATGATTTTGTCGCAATTGTTCTATCCTCAACGGTTTAACTTCTCCAGTTTTGTGCTTTTAAAATCAAAGCATGAAAGCAATAAAAGATCAAAGGATACTTGTTTCCGGCGCAAGCATTGCCGGCCTGTCCACTGCCTGGTGGCTGGATCATATCGGATACCAGGTGACCGTAGTAGAAACGGCTGCAGCGCCCCGGACAGCGGGCGGCGCGGTCGACCTGACCGCCGAAGCCGTACACATTACTAAACGCATGGGCCTTTATGAGCAATTTAAAAGCCATCAGCTTGGCGTCGACCGTGTCGAATTCAAAAATGCCGATGATGTGACTGAGGGTAGCATGGTTTTAAATGACGCGAAGAACGAGCAAGTTGCGGAAAGCGAACAAATAGAGATAGAGCGTGACAAATTTGTGGAGGTAATGCTCATCGCATTAGGTGAGAGAGTAGAATTCCTTTTCAGTGATAGTGTTACTGCCTTAAAGGAACAAGATGACGCGATGTTCGTTTCATTTAAGCATGCTGCGCCGCGAACATTTGACCTGGTGATCGGCTGCGACGGTTCACATTCTAATGTCCGTAAGCACTGGTTTGGGCCGGAAAATAACTACACTGTCTTTCTTGGTGCTTATTTTTCCATAAGTATCGTGCCGGGCTTGCTGGTTCCGGAACGGACAATGCAAATGTATCGGATCCCTTACCGGTCGGTTATGTTGAATGCCTATAATGGCAAGACGGACATTGTTTTTACTTATATTTCTGAGCAAGAGGTAACTTACGACTACCGGGATGCAGTACAGCAGCAGCAAATGATCACTGATCAATTTGCCGGTAAAGGTTGGCGGATCAATGAACTGCTGGAAGAAGTTAACCGTTCAGGCAATTTTTATTTCGACAAGTTCTGTCAAATCAAAATGCCTTGCTGGTCAAAGGGCCGTGAAGCACTGGTTGGCGATGCCGCTTACTGCGCCTCACCCGCAGCGGGTCAGGGCGGGTCCTTGTCCGTACTGGGTGCGGCCGCAGTGGCTGAGGCGCTGCAGCAACACGAGGGGGACTATCGGGCGGCCTTCAAAGCATATGAAGCGAAATTGCGGCCTTTTATTGAAAACGTTCAGGCGATGGCAGAAAGCAACGTGAAAGAAAACTTTATGCTAAAGACCGATGACGAGATCCGTGAACGCAACAGAGAAGCGAGGCTGTTTTAAGTTTCATCGTCGAAGAATCACATAAAGCTTAAAACCGTCAGGGGCAGACAAAAGTAGCGGGGGTAAGCTTACCTGTAGGTAACTTACCCCGCTACAAACAATGGTTTTTATACTAATAACAAAGATTTCTCTGAACAACGGATCTGTTATTTACCCACCATGCTTTGCATTTGCTGTGAGTATCGGTCACCCATAACTTTGATCACACTTAAAGCACTTTCAATGTCTTGCAGGTCATGTTCGGTTAATGCGAGCTTCGCAGCGGCCATATTCTCTTCCAGGCGGCTGATCTTAGTGGTGCCGGGTATGGGTACGATCCATGGCTTTTGCGCCAATAGCCAGGCAATGGCCACCTGCGCGTTGGTGACATTTTTACTAGTGGATATGCCTGCTAACGCATCGATCAACTTTTGATTGGCTTTGCGGCTTTCCTCACTGAAGCGCGGTACGAGCTTGCGAACATCGTTCTCACTGAAAGCCGTTTCCGCGTTGATTGCGCCGGTCAGGAAACCTCTGCCCAAAGGGCTGAACGGAACGAAACCAATACCCAGTTCCTCCAGTACCGGGAATATTTCTTTTTCGGGTTCGCGCCACCATAAGGAGTATTCGCTTTGCAGGGCGGCTACCGGGTGCACCGCATGGGCCTTGCGAATGCTGTCTGCACTGGCTTCAGACATGCCAAAATATTTTACTTTACCTTCTGCGATGAGATCTTTAACCGTGCCGGCTACGTCTTCCATCGGTACCTTCGGGTCAACACGGTGCTGGTACAGCAGATCGATCCGGTCGGTAGCTAAACGTTTCAAGGCCGCTTCCGTATGGGCGCGGATGTTTTCGGGGCGACTGTCTGTTCCCTGCGCAGTGGTGGCATTTTTAAAACCGAATTTCGTGGCGATCACCACTTCATCACGAAAGGGAGCCAGGGCTTCGCCCAGCAGTTCTTCATTGGTATAAGGTCCATAAGCCTCAGCGCTGTCGAAGAAGTTAACACCGAGTTCCACCGCTCTGCGAATCAATTTTATGGCTGCTGATCTTTCTGTGGCTGGTCCGTAGCCAAAGCTAAGCCCCATACAGCCCAGGCCCAGCGCTGAAACCTCCAAACCACTTATTCCTAATTTTCTCTTTTGCATAGTATATGATGTATTAATTCAATGTTACAAATATCCTGCAGTTTTTCCATACCTGGCTTATACAGAACACGGTAACAACTACCATTTTTACAGGTGGGTAGCCGGGCGCCCGATAAATAGCTAAATTTGAAATATGGAAGAGATAGCCAGAATTGAAACCGTAGATCAATATAATAAACTGCGCGGCGTTACCACGCTACACCCGCTTGTATCCGTGATCGATCTGTCGGCCGCAAGACCGATGCCTGCAAAGACATATAATTTCGGTTTATATGCGGTTTACCTGAAACAGACAAAATGCGGCGAACTGCGTTATGGCCGCAGTTACTACGACTATCAGGAAGGCACTTTGGTTTTTGTGGCGCCCGGCCAGATCGTGGGCAAACAGGTGGTCAGCGGAGATCGGGAGCCGAAAGGCTGGGCGTTGCTCTTTCACGCAGATCTGATCAAAGGAACCGCACTGTCCCAGCATATGCATGACTATTCCTTTTTTTCTTACGACGTCAGGGAGGCGTTACATATTTCGGAAAAAGAGCAACAGATCGTTTTGGACCTTTTTAGCAAGATCGCGTATGAACTGGAGCAGGGTGTCGACAAATTCAGCCGTACGCTGATCGTTAACACGATTGAGCTTTTTCTGAATTACAGCATCCGCTTCTATGACAGGCAATTTATCACCCGGGAACAGGCCAATAAAGGTGTTATTGAGCGGTTTGATATTTTACTGAATGATTATATCCATTCCGGGCAGGCGAAAGAACTGGGATTTCCTTCGGTGGCTTACTGCGCTGAAAAGCTGAACTTATCGGCCAATTATTTCGGCGATCTGATTAAAAGAGAGACCGGCCTATCGGCGCATGAACACATACAGGCCAAATTGATCGAAGCGGCTAAATTGCGCATCTTTGATGCTAAGAAATCGGTAAGCGACATTGCCTACGAACTTGGATTTAAATATCCCCAGCACTTTACTCGGTTATTCAAGCAGCGCGTTGGGCAAACGCCACTTGAATACCGCCAATTAAACTAAGCCAACAAACTCGCGTTTATTCGGTTGATCGTACTTAACCATAGTTCACCGTCTTTACCTTTAATAAGGTTTGCTTTGTCAGGTTCATGACATCCGTAAAGGCCAAACCGGTGTAACAACTGAATACAAACATATCCCTAACGGATTTATGACGGTCCAGCGATAGCTTTTGTGTTTCAAGCCTTTTTAACTCATCAGAGGTCAGGTGTTGCCGTTGTGTTTTTTCAAATCTCAATTTATGGGCGACAAACGGGTTCCTTTCGATCCATTCCAGTCGGAAAGCCAGGTTGACCATTTTGCGCAGGCGTTCCAAATGCTTCATCACGCCGTTATTGCTTAGTGCGGATTTATTATTCTTGTCCTTTAATCCGCGCAAGTAATATTCAAAATCTGTGATGAACTGGTAATTTAGCTCCGCGAGGTACTTGTCGGTAGTGTTAAATTTTTCTTGCAGAAATTTCAATACATATTTTTCAGTAGTGCCATAGTTCTTCATCGTGCCCCACTCCAATACCATCTTCTGCTGCTTATTGTGGTATTGCATCAGTTTGGACAGTGTAAATTCAGATTGATTGCCACCGGTCATGATGCCCTTCAATACATCCGTGGTAATCAGTTTTTTTTGCAGGAACAGATCCTGGTAGTTTTCTACGATATCGGATTTAAAGCGGTCGAGGTATTTTTGCAGTTTGATAATGTCCTCACGGAAGCCCTTCGGCATTCCCTTGGCGGCATTCCAGTTGACCGGATCGACGGAGCGCTTAACTGATAGTTCCCGTCGCTTGCCATTCACGGTAATACGGGCGTAAATTGGGCAAAGCCCGGCCTTCGTTGCCTTGTTCTTTTTCAGATAAAAATTCACTCCAAAAGTGTTGTTAACGGTGTTTGTATTCATAAAAGATAGTTTTTAAAGCATCTTTTTAATACCTTTTTCATGATCTGTCACTGACTTAGAAACCACTATAAAAACAAGGTTAGTAGCAAATCAAATCAAAAGGCATCAAGATGAATTACATAAGTAATTGACAAACAGTAATTTAACAGATAATTAAACCAAAAATACAGAATGAAAATAGGTCACCGAATAGGTCCCTTTTAGCTTGGTTTTACTTAGATAAATTGGAGGGTCTGAAAATGAAAAACCCCTTAAATCATACAATTTAAGGGGTTTTGCCGGTGTTTAGACTGTAAAAGTCGGGATGGCAGGATTCGAACCTGCGGCCTCCACATCCCAAATGTGGCGCGATACCGGGCTACGCTACATCCCGATTGGGGACTGCAAAAGTACGATTTATTGAATTGCTTCCAAATCTTTTTTTCAAAACGTTGCGGAACGGCTGACAATCACTTACTTATTTTTTTAAATGACTAAAATGTGCCTTGGTATGCGTTATATTCAATATAATTAACGGTTGCTACTGTAGAGCACTCCTCTTTCGCAAGACGGTTGATGACAGTTAGCCACACGCCCTTGTATAATTTAGGCAACGTTTTAAGCTAACGCTGATAAATCTAAAAGAAGTATATGCAGGTTATTTTTGGTATTATTTATCACTTTATTGGTGGTTTTGCCTCTGGTAGTTTTTACATTCCCTATAAAAAAGTAAAGGGCTGGGCCTGGGAAAGCTTCTGGATAGTCGGCGGTATTTTCTCCTGGCTGATCGTCCCACCGGTTGCAGCATGGTTAACTATACCCAATTTTACAGAGATCATTGCATCAACTAATGGTCAGATATTATTTCTTACCTACTTTTTCGGGTTACTATGGGGTATTGGCGGTTTAACGTATGGCTTGGGTGTACGCTATTTGGGCGTTTCTTTAGGCAGCACTATTATACTTGGCTTATGCGCGGTTTTTGGTTCTTTAATACCCTCTGTGTATTATAACTTTTTTCCTGCCGAAGGAAAAGACACTATAACCAGTATGCTTAACAGCCACTGGGGGCAAATGGTAGTATTGGGCATATTAGTATGCGTTATCGGCATAGTTATCTGCGGCCGTGCCGGTACGCTTAAAGAGCGTGACTTAGCAGCCAACAAGCAAGCTGAAAATGAAAACAAAGAATACCGCTTCGGCCTGGGTATACTGGTAGCTATTATATCAGGTGTATTAAGCGCTTGCTTCAATTTCGGTATTGAGGCAGGTAAAAGCATGGCAGAAGTAGCTAACGCAGCCTGGCAGTTGAAACATCCGGGTCAGGGTAACTTCCTGTTCTCAAATAATGTTACCTATGTGGTGATACTGTGGGGCGGATTAACCACTAACTTTGTATGGTGCATGATATTGAATGCACGAAATAAAACCTTCGAAAATTATACCGACAACACCACTCCCCTTTTAAAAAACTACATCTTTTCGGCCCTTGCGGGTACAACTTGGTTCCTGCAGTTCTTTTTTTATGGCATGGGTGAAAGCAAAATGGGTAATGGAGCCAGTTCGTGGATACTGCACATGGCATCAATCATCCTGATAGCCAACCTTTGGGGACTTGCCTTAAAAGAGTGGAAAGGCGTAAGCAAAAAGGCCGTTGGAACATTGGTGGCCGGTATACTTACCATAATAGTATCCGTATTGCTGGTAGGGTATGGTAATTCATTAAAATAAAAAATAAATAAGTAGAATAAACAATATGTCTGTTAGTGCAACTCAATTTAAACATGTAAGTTATTTGTGGGACGAAGCCGAGGCGGCGAAACTTGCCGGCGATGAGGTGGCCCTCTTAATATATCGCTCAAACCTGCTGGGCGCCGATCTTCGCCTTACTAACTATGGCGGTGGCAACACCTCTTGCAAAGTAACAGCGAAAGACCCGCTTACCGGTCAGGACGTTGAAGTGATGTGGGTAAAAGGCTCAGGTGGCGACTTAGGCACATTAAAGAAAAGCGGTCTTGCGGCTCTATATGTAGATCGCCTGCGCAGCCTGAAAAATATTTACCGCGGTGTTGAATTCGAAGACGAGATGGTTGAATTGTTCAATCACTGTATTTTCGACCTGTCGTCAAAAGCTCCGTCTATTGATACGCCGTTGCATGGTTTCCTGCCATTCGCACATATTGATCACCTGCACCCGGATGCGGCTATCGCTATCGCGGCTGCTAAGGATGGTAGAAAAATAACCGAAGAACTGTTTGGCGGTACCATTGGCTGGGTGGAATGGAAAAAACCAGGTTTTGAGCTTGGCTTACAATTGAAAGCTTGCCTGGACGCTAATCCGGGTATCCGCGGCATTATGCTGGGTTCGCATGGTTTATTTACCTGGGGCGATACGGCTTACGAAAGCTACATTAATACCCTTGAAGTAATTGAAAAATGCGCTGAATACCTCGAGCAGAACTACGGCAAAAAAGGTCCGACTTTCGGCGGTCAGAAATTGGAAAGCCTTGATGCTGATGCCCGTAAAAAACAAGCCGCTGCTTTAGCGCCGGTGCTGCGTGGTTTCTGTTCATCACAAACCAAAATGATTGGCCATTTTACTGATGATACCCGTGTATTGGAATACATCAACTCCAACGACCTTGACCGCCTGGCACCGCTTGGCACCAGTTGTCCCGACCACTTTTTGCGTACCAAAATTAGTCCGCTGGTACTGGAGCTTGACAAAAATGCCGAACTGAGCGACGTTACCGCGCTTAAAGAACAACTGGCACCTGCTTTTGAAGCTTACCGCCAGATGTACGCCGACTATTACAACACCTGCAAACATGATAACAGCCCTGCCATTCGTGATGCCAATCCGGTGGTAATCCTTTATCCGGGTGTGGGTATGTTTACTTTCGCAAAGGACAAGCAAACTGCGCGTGTTGCCGCCGAGTTCTATATCAACGCAATCAACGTGATGAAAGGTGCCGAGGCGATATCAGAGTACACTTCACTCCCACGTCAGGAAGCCTTTGATATTGAATACTGGCTACTTGAGGAAGCAAAATTGCAGCGCATGCCGAAATCGAAAATTCTTTCAGGCCGTGTTGCGCTGGTAACCGGCAGTGCGGGTGGTATTGGTAAAGCGATTGCCAAAAAATTTGTACAGGAAGGTGCCGTAGTAATTTTGAATGACATGAACGCTGAGCGTTTGGAAGGCGCTGCAGAAGAGTTTAAGGCACAGTTTGGTAAAGATGCTTATACAACCGCTGTTTTGGATGTAACCAGCGCTAACCAGATAAAAGCCGCCTTTGATACCGCTGCCCTTGCTTTTGGTGGTGTTGACATCATTGTAAACAATGCCGGCTTATCGATATCAAAAACCATTGCCGATCATACCGAAAAAGACTGGGATTTGCTGTACGACGTATTGGTTAAAGGCCAGTTCTTTGTAACACAAGCTGCCGTATCTGTTATGAAAAAGCAGGATATTGGTGGAGATATAATTAACATTGTTAGCAAAAACGCATTGGTAAGCGGTCCTAACAATGCGGGTTACGGCAGCGCGAAAGCGGCACAACTGCACTTAAGCAGGTTAAACGCTGCCGAATTAGGGGCTGATAAGATACGTGTCAATGTAGTCAACCCTGACGCCGTTATCAGTGACAGCAACATTTGGGCCGGCGGATGGGCTGAAGGACGTGCCAAGGCTTATGGTGTTACCGTTGAGGAACTACCGGCGTACTACGCAAAACGTACTTTATTGAATGAGATAATCCTGCCGGAAGATATTGCTAATGCCTGTGTTGCCATTACCGGCGGCCTGCTTAACAAATCAACAGGTAATGTAATAAACGTTGACGGCGGTGTTGCTGCCGGATTTGTAAGATAATGCTAATTTTAGCAAAGCGGGTTTCGGCCCGCTTTGCTATATAAACCAATTTACAACCAATTATGCAATTAGAGAAGCATCAGATACAAGACCTTAACCAGGACGCACTCCCTTCGCATCAGCGTAAGTTTAACTATATCTCGGGCGAAGTTAAGAACGCTGAAGAGGTAGTTAAAAAACTTGAAGCGTTCAACATAGCCATACCAAGCTGGGCTTTAGGTACAGGCGGTACCCGCTTTGGCCGCTTCTCGGGTGGCGGCGAGCCACGCAGCCTTGAAGAAAAAATTGAGGACGTGGGCTTAATTCATGCGCTTAACCGCTCAAGTAATTCCATATCGCTTCATATTCCATGGGATATCCCTGATAACGCGGCATCTGTAAAAGCGCTGGCAGCGCAACTGGGTTTACATTTCGACGCGGTTAACTCAAATACTTTTCAGGATCAAAAAGATCAGGCATTAAGCTACAAATTTGGTTCACTGCATCATGTTGATAAATCAGTACGCCAGCAGGCGGTTGAACACAATATTCAGGTTATTAATTACGGAGTTGAGCTTGGCTCGAAAGCCCTATCGGTTTGGCTGGCTGATGGCTCCAATTTCCCGGGCCAGCTTAACTTTCGTAACGCGTTTCAAAATACTTTAGAGAGCCTTCAGGAAATTTATACGGCTTTGCCTGATGACTGGAAAGTTTGGGTAGAATATAAGCCATACGAGCCTAATTTCTATTCTACCACTATTGGCGATTGGGGGCAGTCGTACCTGCTGGCATCAAAACTTGGTGATAAAGCAAGTACGCTTGTCGACCTGGGCCACCATCTGCCCAACACCAACATTGAGCAAATAGTATCATTACTGCTGATGGAAGGCAAACTCGCGGGCTTTCACTTTAACGATTCAAAGTATGGTGATGACGATCTTACGGTTGGTAGTATCAACCCATACCAGTTGTTCCTGATATTTAACGAACTGGTTGAAGGTATGGATGCGCGTGGACTTGACCATGCTACCGGTATAGGTTGGATGATTGACGCGTCGCATAACGTGAAAGACCCTATTGAAGACTTGCTGCAATCGGTAGAAGCCATCAAGATCGCTTATGCTCAGGCATTACTGGTTGATTACAAAGTACTAAAGGATGCCCAGTTAAACAATGATGTTGTGAAGGCCCAGGATATACTTCAAAGCGCTTACCGAACCGACGTAAGGCCTTTATTAGCTGAGGCAAGGCTAAGAGCCGGCGGTGTTATAGATCCGGTTAGTGCATTCAGAAAACTTAATGTACGGGGCGAATTGATTAAAGAACGCGGACTAAAAACAGTTGCCACCGGTTTATAATATGGGAGCCACACCTGTTATTGCCGTATTTGATGTAGGAAAGACCAACAAAAAACTGTTCCTGTTTGACGAGCACTATAAGATTGTGTACGAAAAATCGGCACGCTTTAATGAAATCACGGATGAGGATGGCGATCCATGTGAAAACCTTGAAAGCCTTCGCCAGTCTGTATTTAATTCTATGCGTGAGGTATTTAACCTTAAAGAGTTCGATATCAAAGCAGTAAACTTTTCTACCTACGGTGCAAGTTTTGTTTATATTGATGATAAAGGCGAAGCATTAACACCGCTATACAACTACTTAAAAGCATATCCTGAAGATATAAAAGAACATTTTTATCAAACTTATGGAAGTGAAGAAGAGATTGCCATGCAAACAGCCTCTCCTGCCCTTGCAAGCCTTAACTCTGGTTTGCAAGTTTACCGGTTAAAAAACCAGCAACCTGAAGTTTATAAGCACGTGAAGTTTGCTCTTCATTTGCCACAATACTTGAGCTATTTATTAACGGGCAAAGCCTTTACCGACATGACCAGCATTGGCTGCCATACAGCGCTTTGGAATTTCGCTAATAATGATTATCATCATTGGGTTCATCAGGAAGGCATAAAAGAAAAATTTGCACCTATTGTTCCCGGTGATGAAGTGATGACGGCTAATTTTGAAGAAAAAACACTTCAAGTTGGTGTTGGTTTGCACGATAGTTCGGCGGCGCTTATACCCTACCTGGTAAACTTTCACGAGCCATTTGTACTGCTTTCAACCGGGACATGGAGCATTAGTCTTAACCCCGTCGACCATACGCCGCTAACGGCTGATGAATTGAAAAACGACTGTCTTAACTACATACAATATAAAGGATTGCCTGTTAAAGCATCACGTTTATTTGCAGGTTATGAGTATGAACAGCAGGTAAAGCGTATTGGCGAATATTTTGGCCAAAACACAGCAAGCTATAAACGAGCTGAGTTCGACGCAAGCATTATAGCCCTACTTGAAAAAAAGTATCCGGCACAAGAAAATCATAGTGCTAATGTTGAGCCAATCGCGTTTGGTGGGCGCGATTTAACAGAGTTTACCAACGACATGGAAGCTTATCATCAGCTAATGCGCGATATAATACAACAGCAAAAAGCATCAACATCATTAATATTAAAAGGCGCACCGGTAAAACGCATATTTGTTGATGGTGGCTTTAGCAAGAACCCTGTGTTTATGCAACTACTGGCATCGGCATTTCCTGAAATGGAAATTTTTGCCGCTTCAATGGCACAAGCCACAGCTGTTGGAACCGCATTGGCCATTCACAATGCCTGGAACTCCAAGCCCCAGCCAACAGATCTTATCGAACTAAAATATTATTCTTTGAAACACCCTACAATGATCTAAGCACTTTGTGCTTAGATCATTGTTCGAAAGTATATTCACCGCTTGTTATCTGAAACTGTTTGTATGCCTCACCTTTTGCATTTGGTACAAAAACGTCGGCAGTAGTGTTTGGCGGAATGGTAACTGTAAGCTTAAACTTGTTATCCTCAATTTTCCACTTGTTGCGAATTATTCCGTAGTCGCTGTTATATGAACCTTCGGCCCAGGTAAGCTTACCGCCAACAGTTGGTTTTATGATGATCTTTTTATAACCGGGTGCGGCTGCCTGAATGCCTGCAATATTTTTATACATCCAATCGCCAATAGCGCCATACGCATAATGATTGTACGAGTTCATATTCGGGGTTTGAAAACTTCCATCAGGTTTGATTCCATCCCATCGTTCCCATATAGTAGTGGCGCCCATTTTTACCGGATATAACCATGATGGATAAGTTTCCTGCATTAGCAAGTCGTAAGCAACGTCAATATGCCCAAACCTGCTTAAAACATGGCATAAGTAAGGAGTTCCTAAAAAGCCGGTAGTTAGATGGCTGCCATAATTTTTTATGTTAGCAACAAGTCTTTCGGCTGCCTGCTCACGTAAATTTTCAGGCAGCATATCAAATTGCAAGGCGAGTACATAAGCCGTTTGTGTAGATGATACCAGCCTGCCGCTTGGTGTTAGGTACTCATTTACGTAAGCCTTTTTGATATCGTTCAACAATGCGGAGTATTTTTCCTGCTCTTCTTTTTTACCCAACACTTGTGCTGCGTTTATTAATAACTGTGTTGAATTGGCATAAAAGCATTGCGCTATCATATATTTATCAGTTACCGCAGCCCTACCGTCGTTATCATCATCCGGGCGGTAAAACAGCCAGTCGCCAAAATGGAAACCGGTATTCCATAAGTTATCTCTTGAACGTGATGTAATAAAATCGACCCAGGCCTTCATGCTGTCATACTGCGTTTCCAGTATACGTTTATCGCCATAAGTAACATACATTCCCCATGGTATTATAGTGGCCACATCACCCCAACCGGCTGCCCCGGCATCACTTGGGTTCAAAACGTCAGGTATAACAAACGGTATGCTGCCATCTTTGTGCTGATCCGCTTTAACATCCTTCAGCCACTTGGTGAAGAAACCGCTCACATTCATATTATATGCCGCTGTATTATAAAATGCCTGCGCATCACCTGTCCAGCCTAAACGCTCATCGCGCTGAGGGCAGTCGGTAGGCACATCAACAAAGTTGCCTTTTTGCCCCCAGGTAATGTTGTGCTGCAATTGGTTAAGCAAAGGGTTAGATGTTTCGAAAGTACCGGTAGGCGTCATATCAGAGTGAAGCACAACTGCTGTCAGGTCTTCCGGTTTTAATTCTTGCGGATACCCTTCTATCTTCACATATCTAAAACCCTGAAAACTAAAATGAGGTGAAAATATTTCCTCCTGGTTTCCTTTAAGGTAATAAGTATTTTGCTGTTTT
Organism: Mucilaginibacter limnophilus; assembly: GCF_004005815.1. Classification (GTDB taxonomy): domain Bacteria; phylum Bacteroidota; class Bacteroidia; order Sphingobacteriales; family Sphingobacteriaceae; genus Mucilaginibacter; species Mucilaginibacter limnophilus. The sequence goes on from NZ_SACK01000003.1 coordinate 295,042, forward strand.
GCCGAACGAAGATTTTCTGTATAAAAATTTCCTGCTTTATCTAAAACTTCGGTGTGGCTTAACGTGATCCTGGTACCGGCAGGCCCTTTTGTATGCAGCTCTACCCAGCCAACAAGGTTTTGGCCAAAGTCGGCAACTACATCACCCTGTGGGGTTTTGAATACTTTAAGTGCCTTGATGCGTTCGTGTTTACGTACCATTGGCCCGCTCATGCCTACAAGATTATTGTATCCATAATCAGGCAAGCTTACAGCGCTCCATGTATTATCTTCTTTATACCCGACTCCATTCCAACCGGTTTTTTCCTTTCTGGCATCATATATTTCACCATCATAATGGCTTGATTTTAATAACGCCCCATAAGCGGTTTTCCAGCTACCGTCGGTTATTAGTGTTTCATGCGTTCCGTCGGTGTATTCAACCTCAACCTGCATTAACAATGCACGTGTGTCGCCATAAAACGATACACGATCGTTAAATGCAACGCGGCCTTTATACCAGCCATCGGCAAGTATCGCTGAGAATGCGTTTGCACCTTTTCTGATCAATGTCGTCACATCATACGCTTGATATTGTAGATGATCTTTATAACTCGTCCAACCGGGTGTAAAATAAGCGTCGCCTACTTTTTGTCCATTAATATATGCTTCATAAAGTCCTTTTGCGGTTATATATGCCGTAGCTGACAGTACGGTTTTGTTCAGATTAAACTCCTTCCTGAACATAGGGCTTGCCTGGGCTGTATCCTTACCTTGCACAGCTATCCACTTGGCTTTCCAGTCGGCGGGCTTAAGGCCCATTTGCCAATATTGCACACTACTCCACGCTGAAGTATTGCCGTGATTATCTTTTACTCTTACCTGCCAGTAATAACGCTGCCCTGCCTTTAATGCCGGACCTGCATAATCAATTAAAACAGACTGGTCGGTAATCTTTGTATCATTCCACAGCAAGTTGTTACCCTTAAGTAACTGTTTTGCATCGGTGCTTACCCTAATCTCATATGACTTTTGAAAAACATCTTTTCCGGCAGAAACTAATTTCCAGCTCATACGCGGTATAGCAGGTTCAACAGCCAGCGGATTTACCTGGTGTTCTATCTGCAAATCTGTTACGCTTAGTTTTTGAGCGGATGCTGAGAAATGAGAAACCAGTATAAGTAAACCGATTAGTTTTAAGGAGAAGCTTAATTTCATAATTAAAGGTTTGATTGGTGAGGCATAATGTGGATATAGGTAACTTACTTTATAACAAATTTATAAGTGCCTGCATCTATATGATATTCTGTACTTACCGGACGATCATTTAAATAAGCCTTTTGACTCGAAGCTAACGCTAACCTTAAATCAGCTGAAGAATTTGCCGGTACCACTACTGTATATTCAATCGCAGCACCTATGCGTTTCCATGAGGAAATAATTTTGCCATATGGCCCTTCATGCTCGGCGGTAAAATTGTTTAGGCCGCTTACAAAATTTGGATGCAGCACTATGCTTTTAAACCCTGGATGATTTTCATCAGGCTTGATACCGCCTAAACCTTTAAAAAACCAACCGCCTACTTCGCCAAACATCATATGGTTTTGTGAGATATCTCTCGTAGCATTGATGTCCCAGTTTTCATACAGCGTGGTAGCGCCATTTACAATCCACCATCCCCATGAAGGATAAGTATCTTGAGCGGCTAACTTATAAGCAGTTTCAGCCTGGCCGTTATCACTTAATGCATTCAAAATAGCTTTTGCGCCCAAAACACCAACATCAAGGTGCATACCGTCTGCTGCTACCCTTTTTGCAAGATTTTCGGCTAATCGCAGCCTGTATTCTTTTGGCACAATGTTCCATTGCAACGCCATACTGAGTTCGGTTTGCACGCCGCTTCCGTACAGGCAGGTTTGCTTGTTAAAGTATTTGTTGTTGATGGCTTTTTTTATCTTTTCTGCGAGCGCCGAATAATACTCATAGTCATTTGTTTTACCGAATAGCTTAGCAGCTTTTGCAAGAATTACAGCATCGGTATAAAAATAAACGGACGAAGTATACTCCAATGATGATTGTGATTTCACCGGCACCCAATCCCCCCGGCCGAAGGTTGTAAGCCCTTCCGGACTGATGCTTGCTACATAATTTACATAAGCCTTTATATTGTTGTAATTATCGGCCAGTGCCTTATTGTCGCCATAAAACATATAAATATTCCACGGAATGATGGCGATGGTGCTTGTCCAGTCGGTACCGTTTGCAGTGCCATAGCCCCAGCCACCCGTTGGAATTATATCCGGCAATACACCATTCGGCTGCTGTTCGTCACGATGATCAGCCAGCCATTTCTCGTAAACGGTTATCCCATCAAAGTTAAACAATCCCGTTTCTACAGCGAAATGCCCATCCCCTGTCCACCCGTTCTTTTCACGTTGGGGGCAATCGGTAGGGTAACCAAAAAGATTACTTAGATACGAGTTGTTGGCTGCCCACCATATTTTGTCAATCAGCAAATTTGATGAACTTAATTTCCCAACAGGCTTTACATCACTATGCATAAAATAGCCCGTAATATCTTCTTTATTTAAGGGGATTGGCTTGCTGCTTGTAATTTCAACGTATTGGAACCCTTTATAATTGAACTTCGGCATAAACTCAACCTGCTTTCCGTTAAGTATAATTATGTCGGTTTGAAACGGATCGCTGTCATCCTTCGGCCTGTAGTAGATATCTATATTTGACATATCCAAACGTCCATTCTTATCTAACCGTTCGCCATGTTTTATCCTTATCACTGTACCGCTTTCACCGTTCAGCTTCACTTTGGTTACCCCGGCAATAGTCCTGCCTAAGTCGACTAAATAAGTGGTATCATTGAGCTTTTTAAGCGTTTTGTCCGCAATTTCTTCAACATTACGAATAGGTTCCATAACTTGTGCAGCAATTTGTTTTGAAGGCGCGCTACGTAAAATAACACCATCCCAGTTTTTATCTTCAAATGCTGCGGTATTCCATCCGGGTATTTCTAAACGACTGTCGTAGTGTTCGCCGGTATAAATGTTGTTTGATATAATGGGCCCGGTTTTAGTTTTCCAGGTATTATTGGTAGATATCACCTCTGTTGTGCCGTCGGTATAAGTTATTCGTATATCCATACAGAAAGCAGGTCTTTGCCGCCATGGTGCACGGTCAAAATTCCAAACGGCAAGCGGCTGATGATTATACCAGCCGTTACCAAGTATTACACCTACAGCGTTTTCACCTCTCTGCAGATTTTTGGTTACATCATAAGTGACATAAAGGTTTCGCCGGTCAAAACGGGTGTACATAGGGTCTAAACGGTGGTTGCCAATTTTGTTCCCATTTATGTATAGCTCATACAACCCGGCTACAGCTATGTATGCGCGTCCCGATTGAATAGTTTTATCGGTGTTAAATTTTTTTCTGAAATAAGGAGCAGGGCGTACATCTATACCATTATTATCGCTTATCCAGTTACCTCTCCAGTTATGTTGGTTCATCATACCTGTTTCAAAGGTGTTTACTGCTGATGGTGCCAGCTTTTGATTATCCTTATCCCACAGCTCAACTTTCCAATAATATTTTGTGTAAGGTGTAAGCGCTTTGCCATGGTAAACTACCAGTATATCTGAAGTGGTTATTTTTGCGGTTGACCAAAAATTGCCCCTGCCACTCAAAACTGACAGCGAATCGGTACCAACCAAAATACAATAAGCGGTTTGTTTGGCACCCTGTCTGTTATCGTTCAACATCCATGTCAACCTTGGGTGTTCAGTATCTAAACCTATAGGATTTGTAAGATATTCAGTGCGCAAATTACTTACAGAAGCCGCACTTAGTACACTAAGCTTCGTTGTAAGTATAATTGTAAATAATACAGTTAAACGGTTTTTTGCAAATGTCATATTATACAGGCAGACCAATAAATTAATGTTTTAGGCCGAAGGTATCTTTCCAAATGTTCGTCATCCGGAAATAATTGATTCAAGGAAGCAAATTAAACACACAAGACATGGTAACTATCCTGCACTGTCTTGTCCATAATCTATAACGATGCCCTTAAGTTTACTGTGAACGGCACGGCGTAGTGTTCATGGTCATTATTCAGTACAACTTCGGCGGTTTTGGCGCCTAGTGTTTCAAAACTTGTTGAAATTGTTGTAATACCATTCAAAATAACCTGCTTAATGGCTGTCTCGTTGTAAGATATTATGCCTACATCCGTCCCTATATCATAACCGGTTTTTTTAATACGCTGAATAAGTAATACTAAATCATCTTCAACAATGTTGATATAAACGGTTTTGGGCTGTATAATTTCTTTGCTAATGTCAGGAAGTATTTCGTATTCAAAAAAATAGTCGAGGCAAAAATTCCTGAACCCCTGTATAATACCTTTTGAATAGTAAGTGCTTTCCGGGAATATAATTTTAATAGTTTGATATTTCTTTAAAGCGTTAAGCAGGTTTACCAAGGCTTTGTAAATATCCGCTTCAAAATCTTCGTATATGGCTGCATAGTCACCGGTAACGTTTTCCATCAACTTATCCATGATAATAAGTTTGTCTTTTGGAATACTGTCTAATAACTGTGCTGCTTTGTCTTCATTATCAAAAAAGTAAGGAACAACAACTATCTTATTGTAGCCTTTATCCATCTTTTCGGTAAGTATTTTTTTAAAAAGATGGAAGTCATTATTGTAAACATAAAAGTCTATCGCAGCCTTACCCTTCAGCGTTTCGGCAAACGCATCGTAAATAATTTTTTTATGCGTACTCAGCTTATTAAATAATAGAAGTATTTTAAGTTGATGAGCTAATTTTTGATCGAGCACATAGGCGCCCTTTCCGGGAATTGTACCTATAATGCCACTTTTTTTTAGTTCGTTATAAAAGCGTTCAATAGTGCTACGCGAAGTATCTAATCCGAAGCTGAGATCATTAATCGAGGGCAGCAGGTCACCAGGCTGCACAAGGCCATTTTCTATGCCTGCTACAAAATCATTTACCAGTTGCAGATACTTTGGTGTAATGCTGTATTCATCAATTGATAATATTTTAAGAAAGTTTCGCATAGCCTTATAAAAGGCACTAAACTAAGGAATATTAACAATAATTTATTTTTAAGCAATGATTCAAAAGCTAAGTATCATATCTCAAACTTGTTAAAGATATTGTTACAAATCTTAAAGCCGTGTTATGTTTAGCATAACACGGCTTATTAAAGTTATGGTATATCTACCTTCACTGCCTCAGTATAATTATAACGTCTTGAAACGTTATCTTCTGATCGAGCGCCTACTCTTATGTAAAAGCTCCTTTTTTCAGGTAGTGTTATACTGGCTGTATAGTTGGTACCCAAAATTTCATCATCAGCGGTGCCTTGTAAGTTGTTAGTTTGTGTAAGCTTGTTATCAAACGAAGCATTAGTAGCCTGTGATGTGGTTGACACAAACACTTTTGCATCAGTAATTTTGAAAGTACCTGCACCGGCAGGCCGCGCAATAGTATAGTTGACAATTACGGTAGTACCGTTTACAGATACATCTCCTAATTTTACTCTCAAAAATGGGAGCACTTTGAAGGTAAGATCTTTTTCACCTGCCAAATCAATAGTTTGTGGTTCTGTAAGCGGTACAAACGGGCCATCAACAGGGGTTACTTCATACTTTCCTTTGAAAATCTTTGTATTTCTGAAGGTTCCGTCGGGCTTTACCCAAAAATACTGAGGCAGCGGATTGTCATTCCAATCTGTTTGCAGCAATTTTATCCTGGTACCGTCAGGCTGTTCGGTGTATAGGGGTTCGCCGGTTTCGACATCGATTATTTTGCCGGTAAGTGTTTCTTCCGGCTCAGCATAATCATCTACTTTATTGCAACTGCCTAATACAACAGTGGCCAAAAGTATAATAGCAATATATATTCTGTTTCTTTTCATTATATGTAGCTTTTAATAAAGTGGATTTTGCACAAGTAACGGGTTCTTGTTGATCTCTCCGCCCGGAATTGGTTCGTAGTAAAACCTGATCTGGAAAGTAAACCTCGACTTTGTTATTTCGTCGTCTTTTTTGAAAATGTATCTATTTTCATCAAATACGTAGTACGGGAACAGAGCCTTGTATATCCGGTTATTAAACTCCTGATCGGCAGTACGCCATCTTCTTAAGTCCCACCAGCTGTGATTTTCAAAAGCCAACTCTTTCCGGCGTTCAATACGCACCACATCACGTGTAAGCTGGTTAGACGTCAAAGTTGGTGCACCGGCACGATCCCTTATGTCATTCATAGCTTCCAAAGCTTTAGCAAGCGATGCTGATGTACCCAACTCAACACCTGCTTCGGCCTTATTAAGTAAAACCTCGGCGTAACGGATATCTATCCACGCCTGGTCTGACCGCCATAGTGCTAAATCGGCCTGCGCTAAATTGGAGTTTTGATATTTCCTTACAAAAAAACCTGTACCGGTAGATCCGCCAATGCCCATACCGCTTAAACCAACTACACGTTTACCGTTGTATAGTACATCCGTACTTCCGGCTGTTTTTAACGCGGCGTTGTTGCTTGCATCATCGCCGTTTACGTATGACGGATATATACCGCGCTGCACATCAATCACTTCCCCACGGAAAGTATCACCGGGAAATATAACAGTAGCACGCAAGCGAGGTTCAGTATTTGCAAACAAGTCTATCCGCTGGGTAAAGCGTCTTGGAAAGCCGTTAGCATCATTAACCGGCAATTCACCAAACAGTTCAACATAGTCAAGCGTCGGGTTAACAAATGAGCCATAACCGCTAACAAATTGCTTTGGTGCGTTCAATGCATCCCACGAGTGGGTCATTTCAGGGTATTTATAATCTTTTATGAAGATGTTCTCGGTGCTGTTTTCGTCCAAAAACAAATTCACATAATTTTGATATTTATCGGCATTGGCCCTGTATAAACTGTATTTACCTTCAAGCGCCACAGCTGCATCATATGCTTTTTGAAAATATGCTGTCGCTTCGGTTGCCGGAATACCTAATAAACCATTTAGCTGGATACTGCCGTACTTAGCTATGCTACCTGCATAAAGCATCGCACGTGATTTTAGTGCTAAAGCGACATTTTTATTTGCGCGGCCCTTAACTATTTTATCAGGAGTAACATCGGGCATTAGTTCAATAGCAAGGTTCAGCTCTTCCTCTACAAATTTGTAAACGTCCTCTTCACTGCTTCGTGGCACGCGCAATTCGTCTTGCGTTGAATTGAATGGGTCTTGCGGTTCTTTAATAATGGGAACGCCGCCGTAGCGTTTTACAAGGTCAAAATAAAAATATGCTCTCAAAAAGTGGGCTTCGCCAAGGTAAGCGTTAGCCTGCGCTTCTGAAAAGTTTGACGCGTTAGCCGGAAGTGTTTTCAAAAGGTAATTTATTTTGCGGATATCGCCATAAGGCCAGTAGCCGAAGCTTCCGCTTTCAATTGAACCTCTGAAAACATAATCAACCTGCAGCATTTCGGCTGTAAACAGGCCCAAAGCCGGGAACGGCGGGAACTGGTTAAAGCCCTGGGCAAAGTTATACCTGAAATCCTCTATAGGCAGGTTAGCATAAATAGGTACCATGTAAGCCCCAACACCGGCATCGGTACTAAATACGTCTTCGTCTTTCAGAATATTTACCGGGGCAATATCCAGCTTATTACATCCTGTGGCCGTAATTACCGACAGGAGCACTATAAATCTTTTTAAATATTTCATCGTATTAGAAACTAATGATTATACCAGCATTGTAAGTTTTGTTCATCGGATAGGTATATCCGTATATATCTGATGTATGCTCAGGATCAAGGCCTCTTACACCAGTGAAGGTTAATAAGTTGTATCCGTTAACATAAAATCTGGCGCGCTTAACCCCTACTCTGTTTGTTAAACTTACAGGCAAGGTGTAGCCAAGTTCAACGCTTTTTAAACGTAAATAAGACGCGTTTACAACTGATCGCTCAGAATTACTTGCAGCTACAGTACCGGTGTATGCGTAGTAGCCCGGTATCCATTTTGTATTCGGATTATAAATGTCGTCGCTTGGGTTTTCGGGGTGCCACCTGTCTAAAAACATAGTTAACGCGCTGGCGCTTCCGCCAAAGGCAAGCGGCTCTTTCAGCATTTCCGGATAATCAACATTTACCAGAGCAGCTCCCTGCCATAACATGCTTAAATCTATGCCTTTATAAGTGGCAGATAAGTTGAAGCCAAAGTTTACTTTTGGTATATTCCTTTGTGTTACATCATTTTCCTGGATACCTCGCGTAGCGATAGGGTGCTCATCCCAGCCGTCAATAATACCGTCTTCATTCCAGTCGGTATATTTATAGTCGCCGGGCAGGGCACCGCGGTTACCACCACCGTAGTTAACCGGCGAATTGTATATTTCATCATAAGTTTGAAACTGGCCTTCATAGCCAAGTCCCCACCAAATATCGTTGTAACGGTTTGTTGGATTATTGCGCCAGTTATCATAAGCGTTACCAAATTCACCAACCTCCTGATACCTTAATTTTGTGCGCGCATAACCAACGTTAAGGCCAATGTTATAACCCACCTCGCCTATTATATTGCGATGAGTCAGGTTTAATTCTATGCCTTGTGTACGGTCGCTGTTCAGATTCTCCTGCGGTAAAGATGCGCCAACAGTGCCCGGCAATGTACCAAGCCTGCTGCCCAGCAAGTCTTTACCATCTCTTCTGAACACATCCAGTTGTACACCTAATTTTCCCTGCCACATGTCCAGATCAAGGCCGATGTTTGTTGTTCTGTAAGTGTACCATGTAATGCTGGTATTTGGTAAGCCTTTATCCGCCAAACCATTTATCAGCTGGCCATTCCACAGATAAAAGCCTGATGGAAAATTATAACCTGACAAAAACTGGTAGTTTACTGCATCCTCATTACCCAGCACACCGTATGATCCACGTAGTTTGAAATTGTTAATGAATGACAAGGCAGAGGTATTTTTGAAAAATTGTTCTTCAGATATACGCCAGCCTACTTCGGCGCTTGGGAAAAGGCCCCACTGCTGGTCGTTACGAAAACGTGATGAACCATCGTAACGGAAACTGAATGTGGCCAGGTAGCGCGAATCAAATTCATAATTTAAACGGCCTACCAACGCTTTCCGGGCCCAGTCAGATAATCCGCCGGCATCCTGCGTAGCGGTCTGGTTGGTTGAGTTACCTGCGAATAGTTGATCAATTTTGAAAGCCAGTTCGCGATAGCCGTTAAAGTTATCGCCCTTACCGGTGGTTTCTTCATAAAGCGCAAGCGCACCAACGGTATGTTTCCCAAAACTGCGATTATAATTTAACTGCCACTGCATAAGGTTGGTTGAACCACGGCCAAAACCTCTTGATATGCCCATTGGGGTTGAAAACGTTTTACTGCTGTAAACCTGAGTTTCCGGATCATAAGTGTACAATTGGAACGGCAACTGGTATCCTTTGTATTCAGAAACGTTATTGTCGTAACTGTAAAAGGCACGTGCCGCCAACCCGGGCACAAAAGGTATTTCATAATTCAAACTCACCGATCCCTGAAATATGCTGTTGTCATAACGTTTATAACCTGTTAAATCGGCACGGCTGGTAACCAAGGGGTTATTATCATCACGCGCGGCACCGGGGTATGCAGGGTTGTTGTTGGCGTAAAGGTCGGTAAGGGGTAGTTGGCCAAATATACTCTTGAACATTAACCAAGTGTCAGTCCACGGCTGGTTCTTGGTATCTTTAATACCTGAAAGGCGCATTTCGGCGGTAAGGCCTTTTGCTATTTTAGCGGTAACATTTGAGCGAAAGTTATATTTCTCGTAATTCAAATCGCCGCTTTTCCAAAAGCCCTGCTGGCTTAAATGGCCTAAGCTTAAATAATAATTGCTATTATCTGAACCACCTGTTGCGGTAATGTTATGCTGGTTTTGCGGTACCGACCGATCTAAAACCGGCGCATACCAATCGGTAGTGGTTTTGGCGCCGCTGCGGTACAATTCAAAATCGGCATCGTTAAAGCGTACGGTAGGGTTATCCAGACTATGACCAAACTTCTCGTTCATCAATGTCATGTACTCAATAGCGTCAACCGTATTTTCTAAACCGGCCGGGCGTTGAACGCCATAATTTCCGGTATATGTAAGTTCTACCTTTCCTTTTTTACCTGATTTTGTGGTAACCAATATCACACCATCCGCGGCGCGCACACCATAAATAGCTGCTGATGCATCTTTCAACACCGAAATGTTATCAATGTCATTTGGGTCAAGGCGCTCAAGGCTTCCGCGTGGCACACCATCAATAATAATCAGCGGGTTTCTGCTTGAACCACGAATGCTAAGGATGGTGTTAAACGAGCCCGGTTCGCTGCTTTTTTGTGCGATGTTTAAACCTGGTATCTTACCTGTTAACGAGTTGAATACGTTCTCGTTTTTGGTTGTCACGATATCTTTCCCGTTAATGGATGATACCGCTCCGGTAAGTGATACCTTTTTTTGCGACCCGTAACCTACAACAACAACCTCTTCCAGGCCGGTGCTTGCGGGCTTAAGTGTTACGGTTACATTAGTGCTGCCGTTTAAAGGCAGGGTTTGCGTTTCGTAGCCTACATAATTAATTACCAATGTGGCTGATGAGCTGGCTACATTTAAAGTAAAAGTTCCTTCGGCGGAAGTAGCTGTAGCGATACTTGTTCCGCTCACTTTAACAACTGCGCCGCCCAGTGGCTGGCCGGTGTCGTCAAGGACTTTACCATTGATGGTGACGCTTTGCCCATGAACAGACAAGACGGTGCACCACATCAACAAGATGAATAAAATTCTTTTCATGCTTTTGGGTTTAAATTTTGGTTTGTTAACTGAATAGCAAAGAAATCAGGGCAGATTAGCAAAGTATTAAATTTGTATTAGAAAGGCATAGCATGTTATTAAATAATTGACAAACAGATAATTAAATATTTTAATTTGATCATTTAATGCGGTTTATAGTAGCAAAATAATACTTGTTAATGTATATAATTTGCTGTATTTGATTACAGATTAACTAAACGGGACAGGTTTTCCGCCCGTTTAGTTAAACATTATAATTATTGAACTTTTACTGATGATACCATATCATTCGCAGATGGACTTAAGGCCGTAAAATCAGGCGTATCTGACGTCCTTGTCCACGACTGGCCTGTGAAGTTGTCATCAGAATACATAATAAGCGTGCGTCCGGCGGGTACTCTTACTGATGAAGCCCAGTCATTTGGCATACCTAAAGCGGCTAATTGTGACAGTGTATAATTACCTACTGTTAAAACCTGGCTGGCGCCAGCCGCGTATTGGGTATCCTGATAAAACGTTACACCGCCTGTTATATATGTTGACAGTATTGGTTTTAATCTGTTTGCTACCTTGATATTCCCTGCAACGCTTGGATGCAATCCGTCTGTATAATCAGATGATCCGGGAGTTAACCAGCCATCGGTATTAACGTAATGTACCCTGTTATCGCCAGCAGCAACGCGCGCGGCTACAGCAGCCACAGTGGGTGCGGTTTTTAAATTCAGAAACGTTCTTAGCACGATGATTTCTGCATTTGGGAACTGCGCACGTATGTTAGCCAGGAATGTAGTATAAGTGCTTTGAAATGCAGCATCAGGTACGTTGTTTGAATTATCATTTGTTCCCAGATTGATTACAATAGCCTTTGGCGTATAAGTGGCAAAATTCCAATTAGGCGATGAGGGGTAAGCGAAGGATTGTCTCTTAAAATACTGTACATCCATACCAGTACCACCAGTGTAACCGCTGGTTAAATTGATACCCGGATAAGAAATCTGCGTATGTTCGGCACCCAAACTTTCAGACAATACCCAGCCATAAGCCGACACATTTGCCTGCGGGTCGGTATAGCCTGTGGTAATAGAATCGCCAATGTATTCGATAAGGTTCGCACCCACTGATGGTGCACTGGTAGTAGCACCGGCATCAAGTATCAGCCCTTGAAAATTAAATACATAATCGTAATCTTTACCCTGGGCAACACTTAGTGAATGTGTTCCGGCAGCAAGAGCCGTGGGAGTTAAATTAATAGTCCCGGTAACGCCTATATAACTAACCCATGCGCCATTATCAATTTTAGCGTAGAAGTTGCTGGTATTGCCAACTTTTACTTTTACAGTTGTTCCGGTAAACCTTACTTTTATATAAGCACCGCCCCAATAACTTACATACTGCGTGCTGCTACTAAAATCCCAGCGCCCAAAATATTTAATGTTGGCGTCGCTTAAATCACCGGCGGCGTTAACGCGCAATTTGGGTTCTTTTTTAGCAACAGATTTAGTTGCCAGCATTTTCTCTTTTGCACAACCCATTAACATCGACGATGCAACTAAGATTGCAATAAACAAGAAATTCATCTTTTTCATTGTAATATTTGCTTATTGTTATTGCACTTTTACTGATGATACCATATCATTAGCAGATGGACTTAGGGTAGTAAAATCAGGAGTATCTGACGTTCTTGTCCATGATTGGCCTGTGAAGTTGTCATCAGAATACATAATAAGCGTGCGCCCGGAAGGTACTTTTACTGATGAAGCCCAATCATTAGGCATGCCGCGGGCTGCCAGCTGCGATAATGTGTAGGTTCCAACCGGTAATACCTGGCTGGCAGCACCACCATAACTTGTGTTTGCATAAAAGGTAACGCCGCTTGTAATGGTATGCGACGTTGGGTGCGACGCGCTGTAAGGCAGCAAGCCTTTCAACATTTTACCTCCATCGCCGGTTAAACGCAAATAGAAGTCAGATGATACCGCCACACCATCGGCATCCAGATTCAGAAACCATTGACCTGCCGGAGCCATTGAGGCGTTTTCGGCGGTTTTAAATATTTGTGTAGCTTCATTTAACTCATCAAACATAGCCACATAAACATTTCCAACGCCTGCGTTTTTGATTACGGCAAACTGCGACCATAAGAAATCGCCATGATTGCGCGGAAATTGGTTTTGTGGTGATGCAGGACCATTTGTGTTATAAAATGATGTGCCGGGATAAACGCATGGCTGATAATCCATACCATTGGCATTACAAAAATCGCGGTCGCCGGTTACCCAAGGTGTGTAGCTTGCGTCAACAACACGCCCAACGGCCCACCCCGAGATCATGTTGAATGCCTTATAAGCATTAATAAAGCCGGCTTTTGAATCACCGGTACCGGTACGCCATTGGCCGGGAACGGACCCAATTACGTAGCACCCTTGTGCTTTAAACCAGTTGATCAGGTCTAACGCGTCGGCTTCGCTTGACGGGTGGCTGGCATAACCTAAGCCGTAAATTGACACTACCGGCTTTCCGTTTTGCTTTGCGTAAGCGGATGAGGCGAGGAGATTTAGCCCGCCAGTAGCAGCAATAGTATTTGTCCAGTCGGTTTTAATGGCGGCAAGGTTCCCCCAGCCCGAAGCGTCATACATGATGTAGAACTTGCGGTTATAGGTTTGAGCTGCATTTTTAGCCCGTGTGGCTATGCCGTCCCTGAAAGCCTTGATGGTACTGCCGGGTGTTATCTCATTACAAAAGCGTTGCACTGCGGCGCAGTCAATATCATATTGCTGCATCCATTGAAAATGTTTGTTGACGGTTGATTGATCCCACGCCGAAAACATTTTTGCAGGCTGCCCATTGCCTAAATTCGGATGCGTGGTTTGGTAAGTGGTTGTGTACTCGCGCACGTCAGGCCAGCATTCAAGGTTTTGGTGCCCCCATGTATTTTGCGGAGACCCGTCGCCCGCGGCGGTAAACCAGCCCTGGTAGCCGGTTACAACCTTGCCCACAACATCGCCCGCCGGCGATGCGCTTGTGATTAACGATGTGTTTCTGGCTACGCTGTCGGCTTTGCTAAACTCTTTCTTAGAGCAGCTTACAGCTGTAATACCCAAAAGGATACCACATACAAGAAATTTCTTCTTCATACTAATTTTGGTTAAATGGTTATAATTTGGTTGATTATGAAGACAAAGAAATTTAAGCGGATTAACTATTAATTAGTAATTAATTAAAAAACATATTATGAGGAAAATATTGCTATCAAGGGAGAGCCTTCCACTTAATTAGCTGTTGTATTACTATTTACTTACCGCCTGATGCGGTGGTTAAAATGGATAAATAACAGCTGCCTTAAGCGACTTTCAATTTTTTATGATTTCATTATGGAATTGGATTATTATTTGCATCTGATTATAAAAACGCATAAACTTTATTGCTGCTAAATAGTCTAACATAATATAATTATTCAATGAAAACATTATTAAACATAGTCATCGCTGCTTTAATGCTATTAAGTGTGAATGCAGTAAGTGCTCAAAACAGCAAGGCAGATAAAAAAGCCGCTAAGGAACTGGCGGTTATGAATAAAATTGATTCAGTAAATTATACTTTTAAAGCTACCTATATGATTCCGTTGCAAGGCCCGGGCCGCCCTATTGTAACCAATGATTATGATTTGCGAGTTAAAAAGGATTCGGTAATAGCTTATCTTCCCTTTTTTGGCAGGGTTTATATGAAAGCCCCTATAAATTCTAATGATGGCGGCTTAAAGTTCACTTCTACAAAGTTTGATTATAAAACCACCACCAAGAAAAAGGGTGGCTGGCGGGTAACAATAATAATAAAGGATACTGACAAAGCTAACCGCATAACACTTGATATTTCACCAAATGGCAGCGCAACTTTAGTTACAGTAGGTAATTTTCGCGATGCGATAACTTTTTATGGAAATATTGTTACCGACAACAAATAATGCTAAGGGAAATAGCCTGTGGCTGTGTTGTCCTTTAATTGCACACCAGATAATTTCCGCCTGAAAGCCTGCTGTATCAAATTGTAAAGCTTTCGGGCGGCCTGATCATATGGCAAACCTTCGGGGCGAATATTTGATACGCAGTTGCGGGCTTCATCTGTTAGCCCCGGTTTTGGATTATAGGTAAGATATGCCCCCATACTATCTGACGAGCTCAGGCCCGGTCTTTCACCTATCAACATCAGTGATAGCTTCGCGTTCAGGATCGAAGCCACAACATCGCCTACGGCTACGCGGCCATGTTCAACCAAAGCAATGGGAGCCACAGTAAGTTTTGCATCAGTTAACATTGGCAACAATGCCTCAAGCAATAATACAGCGTTACTGTTTACCGCGTAAGCAGACAAACCATCGGCAATAATAACAGCTATATCTGTCTGGCCTACATGATTCTGTAATTGCTGTGCAGATGCATCATCCAATAATCTTCCCAAGTCAGGCCGCTGCAAGTACAGCTCTCTATAATTTGCCCGGCTTTCCAGATGTAATATAGGTAATTTAAATTGCACAAGCGAGGCAGTTAACTTTTCGGTGTCGAGCTTAGAATAAACAGCATCACGTGCGTGTGCATGAGCCAATCTAAACTCAAGCGATTCTTTAACAGGAATGCCGCTGCCTGTCCTGCCAATGCCAATTCTTGCACGGGTATGTATCCGCAATGCTTTCCAAGCATTATGGTATTCAGGTTCCTCACTCATAATTTTGCCGCTTGTAACAACCGGTTGGACGCGCCGGCTATCAGTACACCCTGTTCGTTTATTATATCCTGCTTAAGTAACCATTGTTCAAACTCGGGCGCCGGCCGAAAGCCCAGCATTTGCCGGATATACAACGCATCGTGAAATGATGTAGATTGATAATTCAGCATAATATCGTCACTGCCGGGTATGCCCATAATAAAATTGCAGCCTGCAACGCCAAGTAATGTTAAAAGGTTATCTATATCGTCCTGATCGGCTTCAGCATGGTTTGTATAGCAAACATCAACCCCCATTGGCAGGCCGAGCAGTTTTCCGCAAAAATGGTCTTCTAAAGCTGCGCGAATAATTTGCTTACCATCATACAAATATTCTGGGCCAATAAAACCGACAACCGTATTTACCAGCAGTGGATTAAAATTACGTGCCACACCATATGCCCTTGCTTCACAAGTTTGCTGGTCAACACCATGATGTGCGTTTGCTGAAAGCGAACTTCCCTGCCCCGTTTCGAAGTACATTACATTATTGCCAACGGTGCCGCGGCCCAATGCCAATGTGGCCCGATGTGCTTCTTCAATAACTGACAGGTTGATGCCGAAACTTTTGTTTGTTAGCTCAGTTCCGCCAATTGATTGAAAACAAAGGTCGACCGGCATGCCGGCGCTTGCCAATTCGATAGTGGTAGTAATGTGCGTGAGCACACATGATTGTGTCGGTATGTCAAACTGTAGCCTTAGAGCATCTAATATTTTAAGCAGTTGCAAAGTATTCGCCGGACTATCAGTAGCCGGGTTTATGCCAATACACGCATCGCCGCTGCCATAAAGCAGACCGTCTATTATGCTGGCCATTATTCCTTTCGGATCGTCTGTCGGGTGATTTGGCTGCAGTCGGGTAGAAAAACGGCCTTTCAAACCAATCGTATTGCGGAATTTAGTAATCACTTCGCATTTTTTTGCTACTGCGATCATGTCCTGGTTGCGCATAATCTTAGAAACCGCGGCGGCCATTTCAGGTGTAATGCCTTTTGACACCGATTTTAAGATATTGCAATCAACCTCATCACTCAGCAGCCAGTCGCGAAACTCACCTACAGTGAGGTGACTTATTTGTGCAAACGCTATGGTATCATGGCTGTCAATAATAAGACGGGTAATCTCATCTTCCTCGTAAGGAATTATGCTTTCATTAAGAAAAGCCTTTAAGGGAACATCGGCAAGTACTATTTGCGCAGCTACTCGCTCCTCATAAGTTTCTGCTGCTATACCGGCCAGCGCGTCGCCGCTGCGATAAGGAGATGCTTTGGCAAGCAACTCTTTCAGGTTATCAAACCGGTAAACTTTATTTTGTATGGTGTACCGGTAACTCATGGCTTATTCAGATTTTATGTCTGCAAAAGGTTCTTCAACAGGCACAGTGCCGGCACTTTCTTTATGCTTGCCCATAGCAATGAATATTAACCCGACTATGATAAGGCCGCCGAAAAATATCAGGCTGATGATAAAGTTGTAGTACATAATGCCTGCCATGCAGATAGCGGCTATCAACAAAGCTACAACCGGAAATCCCGGATAGAAAGGCGACACGAAAGGCCTGTCGAGGGTTGGTTCTTTCCGCCTCAATGCAAACAAACTGACCATACTTATGATATACATCACCACCGCACCCATAACCGACAGGATGATGATATCATTGGTTTTGCCGGTACACAGTGTAATAATACTCACTATCCCTGAGGCTACAATAGCCCAATGCGGAGTTTTAAAGCGGTGACTTATTACTGATAACTGCTTCGGTAAGTAACCTTCACGGGCCATGGCAAACACTTGTCTTGATGAAGCTAGTATAATGCCATGCAGCGAAGCGACCAACCCGAATAAGCCGATGCTGGCAAATACTTTCGTCCACCCGCTGGCTCGGCCAAGCACAATGGCGATCGCCTCAGGTAAAGGATAATCAAGATTGCTTAGTGTGCGCCAGTCGGTTATGCCACCGGTTAGCACCATTACGCCTAAAGCCAGTAGCACCAATGTCGCCAGTGCAGAGATGTAGCCACGCGGGATGTTCTTTTTAGGGTCTTTAACTTCTTCGGCTACCATGGCAACGCCTTCAATCGCCAAATAAAACCATACCGCGAAAGGCAGTGCCGCCACTACCCCGCCCCACTTAACTGGCGTAGAGTTGGCCATATAGTTTTCCATTTTAAAAGATGGCGCTATGATACCCAAAAACAGCAGCAATTCTGCCACAGCCAGCAGCGTTATGAACACCGAAAACATAGCCGACTCCTTTATGCCGGAGATGTTCAACAACACAAATACAACATTAAAGGCAATAGCTACCTGCAGCACCGGTAATGGCGGGTACAAAAAGTGCATGTAACTTCCCAACGCAAGCGCAATGGCCGGTATGGCAATCAGAAACTCAACAAGCGTGGCATAGCCAGCAACCAGTCCGCCGAGGGGGCCGAGGGCACGGTAGGCATAGGTAAAGGCGCCGCCGGCATTGGGTATGGCGGCTGTAAGTTCCGTAAAGCTGAAAATGAAGGTGATATACATTACCGTTACCACGCCGGTAGTAATCAGAAACCCGACGGTGCCCGCGTCCTTCCAGCCATAGTTCCAGCCAAAATACTCACCCGAGATAACCAATCCAACGGCAATAGCCCATAAATGTACAGGCTTTAATACACGCTTTAATTGTTCAGTGCCGGGGCTGTGCATGCGGTTTGCTGTGCTTATTTTATTACCGCCTTAATTTATTGAAAGTTATGTTACAAAGCAACACTCTTTTTAGGTGTTGACGCCAACAGAGTCAACACCATCAACACCGTCAACACCGGTCAACACCGTCAACACCTGTCAACACCGGTCAACACCAGTCAACACCAGTCAACACCGTCAACACTATTTGCAGTTAAATATTTATTATAAAGCAAATGATATTTATATTGGCATGGCCTTGCCCAAAGGCTATAACCAATTAAATAACTTGAAAGCAATTCTTTGTAAAGTAGATGTCGCTAAAGACTGCTCTTTTAGTGTACGCGAGGATATTTTGCCATACATGTACAACCGCTGGCATTATCACCCGGAGCTTGAGCTTACCATGATACGCAAAGGGCGCGGTATATGCATGGTAGGCGACAGCATGGAAGATTTTGAAGATGGCGACATCGTTCTGCTGGGCGCTAACCTGCCTCATATGTGGCGCAATTGCGCGGAATATTTCACCCAACACTCTGATCTGCACATTGAAACCATAGCTATACATTTTGATGAGAATTTCTGGGGAAACACATTTGGGAACCTACCCGAACTTAAATGTTTACGTGAACTGTTTGACAAAGCAAAACTTGGCCTAAAAATAAAAGGGCAAACACGTGAAGCGCTTCAACATAAAATAGAACAGACACTGCAGGCAAGTGGCATTAAACGCATAGAGTACCTGCTGCATATGCTTGAACTTATAGCTTCGTCTGACAGTTGTGTCACCCTGTCAAGCACCGGTTTTGCAAAAGCGGTTTATGTGAACAATTCAGATAAGATCAACGATATATTTAATTATACCTTCGCTAACTTTAAACGCAAACTTACCATAAACGAAATTGCCGCGGCTGTAAATTTGAGTCCTCACTCATTTTGCCGTTACTTTAAAACCCGCACGCTAAAAACATACTGGCAGTTTCTTACCGAAGTACGGGTTGGCTACGCGTGTAAACTACTAATTCAAAACAGAATGAGCATAAGCCGGGTATGTTATGAAAGTGGTTTTCACAATCTTTCAAACTTCAATCGCTGTTTTAAATTCATCATCAAAAAAAGCCCTCTGCAATATTTTAAAGAGTACTCAAACTCATAACCAATTAGCCATTACCTACACGTTCCATTTCATCGGCCGCGCTTCCGCTTGTGCGTTTTCCTGTTTTGAAAGATTTACCAAACCTGTAAGTGAACGACAGGGTGAACACCCGGCTATCACGCATCAGCTTAAAATACTCGGTAGCATTGGGGAACGAGGTAAGGCCCTCCATGGCATTGGTGTAAAATAAATCTCTCGCGCTAAACTTCAATGTGCCTTTTTTATTAAGTATTGGCGCCGACAGGCCTACCGAAACCTGACCGGTTGGGTACAGCAGTTCCTGCACATCATTTCGTGCACGGGTAGTATAAAAGCCCGAAAGTTCAGCAGTGTACCTGCCAAACATGAACTGGCTTGTTGAGTTTACGTTCAACTGGTTAATATCAGTAGTAAAATTATTGCCGTTAAAGCCTTTAAGCTGTTTGTAGTTATAAACTGCCTGAGTCATAAACGTCCACCACTTAAACGGCGAGAGGTTTACAGATGTGGATACACCAATATTGTGTGCGCTGCCTACATTACCCTGTGTATATAGCAGCACTCCTTTGGCTTCATCAGCAAGAAATATCTGTGAGAAATAATTGTTTATGTTGCTATATGATACTGTTGTAGTAAGCAGTTCTTTAAACTGATGGCTCACTTCAAAATTCCAGCTAAACTGCGGCAGTATAAAGGGATTACCCGTTTGATAGGTATATTTATTGATGATAAAATAAAACGGATTAAGGTTTTGAAAGGCCGGCCTGTCTATACGCCGCCCCGCCGTAAGGGTAAAGCTGTTAACAGAATCGGCCTGATAAGTAACATACCCGCTTGGGAACAGGTTGCTGTAAGTTCGTGTGAATGCCGAATCCTTCTGCATGGCATTACCCAGTTGATGGGCGTTGTAACCCGTATGTTCATAACGAAGACAGGCCTGAAGGCTTAGTTTACCAAATTTCCGCTCGTAAGTACTATACAGCGCCTGTATGTTCTCATCATACAAAAACCGGTTAGTTTTGGAATAATCGGTTAGCCATTGCCCGCCGGTAAAATTTTCGTACGATGCGGTATTGTCTGTACTGTTCAGCGATGATTTCCACCCTAACTGAAAAACCGCGTCGTTTTTTCCTTTAATGCTATAATCTGCCTTAGCCGACCGGATATTGATTGTGGTAGGAATGTTACCACGTGAAAGTTCCACATAACCATCATCGGCAACAAGGCTGTTGTTAAAATTCTGATCGCTTTCAATGGTGTAATGCAACCAGTCAACATCCACAGCGATATCCTGCGTGGCAGAAATAGCATGGCGCGCACTCAGGTTGACCGACCCGTTACGGAATTTGCTGTTGCTTTTATTTAAAGTAGTGATAACTGAATCAACCTCTCCTGCTTGACTTAACCATGTAGCAGTAGCTTTGTTATTGCCACGGCGCTTAACTGCAGTTCCGCCCAATACAAAGCCGATGGTGGTTTTTGGTGTAACATAATAATCGAGCCCGGTTTTAACGGTGTTATTTATAAAGACGCCGGAAAAATAAGTTGGCTGATCGAGCATGGAAGTAAGGTTGTTATCAGCGTCATAATACTTCCGCAGGGCATAAATATCCGTAAGGTATTCAACCAGCGTCATATTATAATTAAGGAAGGTATTTACTTTTCCTGTCCGGTAATTCAATACCAAATTATTGTTGTTTTTGGGATATACACCATAGCCCGCTGATGTGGTTACCGAACCGTTGAAACCCTGCTGTTTGTTCTTTTTGGTTTTTATGTTGATAATACCCGCGTTGCCTGCCGCATCATACTTTGCAGGCGGATTGGGCATCAGCTCTATTTGCGCTACCTGGGCGCTGTTCATACTGCCGAGCAGGTTGTTCAGGTCGGCGCCCGAGAGGTAGGTTGGTTTATCATCAATCATCACCAGCACACCGGCTTTGCCCTGCAGGGTGATGCCGCCGTTACGGTCGACAGTGACACCCGGCGATTTCTCAAGCACTTCAAGCACTGTTAAACCCGTATTAGTAGGCGACGCGTCGACGTTCAGCACCGTTTTACCATTTTTTTGCTGCGCGAAAGGTATACGGCCGGTTACACTTACTTCCTGCAATGCCGTGCTTTCGGCTTGCAGTACCACTTTATCACTTTTAGTTGTTGAAGGAAAGATGTAGGGTTTGGTTATAACAACTTTGAAACCGGTATAACTTATTTTAAAAGTATAAGTACCATCAGGAATATCAGTAAAACCGGCGATGCCATTACCATTACTGACAGTGGTTTTAACCGTAATGGTATCTTTCAACATTTTTACCGTAGCGCCGGGAATTGACTGCGATTTGTCGTCGGTTATGGTGATATCAAACCGGTTACCGGTAAGTGCTTGCGAATAAACATTTACACATAAAAGTTGCAGCGCTAAAAAGCACGCTGCCTTTAAAAAATTCGTCATGGTGGATTATGAGGATCAGTGCCGCCAAGATACCTCTTGAGCAAAGTTCAATTTATACCACCAGCGGGGGTAAATTTCGGTAAAGCACTCGTATCATTTATTTCATACACTCGCGCTGTATCTCAAATAAAAACTCGAACAAGTTTACTTCAGTAGGTATCTGCAATTTTTTGCGCAGGCGGTAACGGCTGATCTCTACACCGCGTACCGATATGGCCATCAGCTGCGCTATCTCTTTGCTTGATAAGTTCATGATAAGGTAGGCGCATAATTTCAATTCCTGCTGGTTGATGGCCGGATAACGCTCTTTTATCACGTTGAGAAAATCGGCATGCACCTTATTAAAGTGCACCGAAAACTGCTCCCATTCCTCGTTCACCTTTTTCTCTTCGGATAGAAGACGAAGTATCTTTTTGATTTCGGTAGTTTCTACCATGTCTTTACCTGACTGGTTTAAACGCTGCAATTCTTCCTTAACTTTTAACAGGAATTCTTTCTTTTGCACCAGGTTCATGGCCGACGAAGCCAGTTCAGAGTTTTTAAACTCAATTTCACTTTCCAGCTTTTCATTACGCAGTTTCACCAGTTCCTTTTCAGATATCTCCAGTTCAAGTTGATGCAGGTAGGCCATGCGGCGCTGTTCTTCTTCGTTTTGTTCACGCTGTTGCAGGAGTTCTTTTTCCTTAGCGAGTATGTGCCTTTTTTCCTGTCGTTTGTAGAAATAATACAGCAGGTAAATAATAAGGGCGGCATAAATAATGAATGCCCAGATTGTAGCATACCAGGGCGGCGTAATGGTAAATGAATACTTGCTGATCTTTGACTCGTTATTCAAATGATTACGAGCTTTTATTTTAAAAATGTAATTCCCGGCAGGTAAGTTGGTATAATCCTTTTCGGTCTTTTTAGACCATGCCGACCACTCCTTATCAAAGCCTTCCAGGTAATAGCTGTATTCAACGTTTGAGCGTTCTTCAAAAATCGGCGAAGAATATTCGAAATGCAGCGAGTTCCACAAATAACCAAGCGACGGTATTGTGGCCGATTGCTGTTTTTTGTTCTCGTTGACATTACCGAAATAGCCGCCAAAAAGCAGGCTGTCGGTATCAGAAATAGCCTTCACCCTACGGATGTATGCGCGCAACGGTCGGATATTTTGCTTGTACCGGGCGAAGTTGATATGATAATACCCGTTCTCGCCGCCCACAAAAATATTGTTACTGTCGATAGCGCAAACGTTTTCAAACCCGCTTAAAATGCGGCGTTCCAACTCGGGTATATATATAATATTTTGCTTTGCCGACGAATGATCAACCACCCCTATCCTTTTGCCTTCAACAAACCAGATGTTCCCGGCAGGATCTTCTTTCAGATAACGAAGCGCCCTGCTGCCGAATATCTCTTTATAAGCTGCCGACGGTTTAAACTTGTCGGTATTCTTATCATACTCATAAATACCTTTTTCGGTAGCAATAACAACCTGGTTCCTGATCTTGAAAACAAAGTTGTTGAGCGTTGAAGGCAAACCATTAGCCGAAGTATATATCTTTGCATGAGGACTGTTCAGGCTTAACTTATAAACGCCACGGTAAGGGTGAGATGTCCAGATGGTGTTATCGGCGTCGATCTCAAGGTACCTCGCCGACTCTTTGAAGTTCCCTATATTTCCTTTGTCGGTAAGTACACCAGCCTTATCCTCAATCAGCCTGACACCATAATAATTACCCGCTGCAATAAAATTACCTATGCCGGTCACCAATGGTTGGTATATCCAGTACCCGGCGCTTTTGCTTACTGGCAGCATTTTACCCTGCTTTATCTCATACGCGGCATCATCATTTCCAGAAAACAGGTGATTGTTTACTACCGATAGGTTCCAGGTAAGGCCCTCGTACAAGGTTTTAAGTTCATTTTTAGCATAGCTAAGGTCGGCCGCAGGCCTGGCAGGTAGTTGCAACTGGTACACCCCGTTGGATAAGCCGAAGTATAAGCTATTGCCGTATTTCACCATTGAAAAGCCGCCGCCATCCTTGAAAGCCGCGGGATTTACATGCTTAACCGCGTTGTTATAGGCAATAAAGTCTATCCCGTTATCAAGCCCCAGCCATACGTTGTTATCGTGGTCGAGGTACATACAGCGTACATTGCTGTTTTGCAGCCCATCTTTTTTCGAAATATTTTCGGTTACCGTGCCGTTCTTGTCGAGCTGGTATACGCCATTTGAATAGGTGCTGAGCAGAAAAGTACTATCGCTAAGCGCCACCGCCGCCGAAAAATGCTCACGATTATTTATACCGAACCCTGACAACTGAAGATTTCGCAATTGCTTGCCTTCAAGAACATACACGCCGCTTCGGGCAGTGGCTATCAAGCTGGCGTTTTTGCCATAAGAAGATGTCGCCGTTATATAAAAGTTAGGCGGCAATTCATCTGCAGGAATAAAGGTTTGCCATTTATTGGCTTTATAAGATAATAAACCGCGCTGATCATCATGTGCTATCAAATTCCCGTTGTACATTCCCATTGACAGCCATGAGGATGACGCCGGGTAGATGGTCATACGGTTATTACTGTACTTAAATATCTTAAACCGTGAACGGAAAAAGATTTCATTAGCATAAACTACAATATCCCATATGTCTGAAAAGTTCTGCTCATTTTTTGGCAGCAGGTTTTTTAGCGAGGTAAACTCGAGCCGCCCGCTTTTGCCGGGCGAAACGTAACCCACTTCATCCTGCCCGCCGGCATACAGCTTTTTATCGGCACCAAATTCAATTGACCATACAATGGTTTTATTTGGCAAAGGATACAGCTGCCAGTACGCACCATCAAAAACCAGTACGCCTTCGTTATTAGCAAAGTACATACGCCCCTGGGCGTCCTGCCTTATTTTCCAGTTTTGTGTACCTGCGTTGTATTGCTTCTTCTGATAATTAACGGTTTCGCGCTGACCGATAAAAGCTTGCGCAAAAACATCATAACCTGCCAGGGCAAATAACACTGATAAAACAAGGCGTAGAAACATATTCGGTTTATGTTGTGGTTACAACAGAGGGATAAATGTATTAAAGATGTAGTGAAAAACCATCGTCAATGCAGAATTTTCATACCTGTGTGGTAGTGATGTAGTGCTTTTTTATACTGATTTTGCCTAATGCATATACATTTGACCCCGTAAACCCGATGCACCGCATCATTTTTATAAACCAATTATAACACATCATTATGATTACATTTTACGCAAATGTGTCTTGCTTATTTATTATGCATGGCCACGCAGTACGCTGCAAACAGCACCCGCAATCATCGCAGTTCCCACCGTGAACGGTGAACTCATTCCGATTTAATAACCAATTGATCTTTGCGACTTAGCTTGCGAAGACGGACAGTATTTAAACCTAAAAATCAAATTATATGCAATTGAAACTCAAATTATGTTTGGGCATGGCTTTGCTTATATGCTTTATTAATAATGCTTATTCGCAAACATTAAGCCTTAGTGGTAAAGTAACCAGCAAAGCGGGCGAGCCATTACCCGGCGCGTCTATCACTGTAAAAGGCACCACCAACGGCACCATGACCGATGCTAACGGACGTTACACCATAAGTGTACCGCAAACAGGCGCGACACTTCTTGTATCATTTATAGGTATGGGCACGGTTGAAAGAGCCGTTAGCCAAAGTGGTGAAGTAAATTTTGTACTTGAAGAAAACACTACCCTTGAAGAAGTAGTGGTAATAGGCTACGGCACACAAAAAATCACTAAGGTATCGGGCGCTATATCAACTGTTAAAAGCGCCGATATAGAAAAATTGCGCCCATCACGTGTAGAGGAAGCCTTACAAGGCCGTGCAGCTGGTGTAAATGTAATTCAAAACGGCTCACCTGGTGCAAAACCTGTTGTGTTAATACGTGGTATTCCATCATACAATGGTACTCAACCATTGGTGATTGTTGATGGTGTAGTGCAAACTCTTGATGACTTCAACTCAATAAACCCTCTTGACATTGAATCAATCAGCATATTGAAAGATGCTGCTACAATTGCCATTTATGGTGTAAAAGGTGGTAATGGTGTTATTGCCGTTACAACTAAAAGTGGCAAACGCAATCAACGTAATGACATCTCAATAAGCAGCAACTATGGGGTACAGGAGGTTATGCGTACACTTCCTGTATTAAACGCTTCTGAATATGGCGCTATCATTAACGAAGGCAGTACTGCATCCGGCGGAAATATAATTTTCCCTGACCTTTCAGTATTAGGCGTTGGCACCAATTGGCAAAACGAAATATTTAAAACTGCCCCGCTGCAAACACATAACCTTACAGCATCTGGCGGCAGCGAAAAGGTATCATATTTCTTATCAGCAGGCTATCTTGGCCAGGGTGGTATAGTTGGTGGTATTGATAAATCAAAGTTTGAACGCGGTAACTTCACCGCAAACCTTGATTTTCAACTGGCAAAAAATGTGAAGTTTATTGTGAACGCTACTGACGTTCTCCTCGCTTCAAAAGGTGTACAGGAAAACTCATTCAACAGTGTAATCGGTAACGCCATCAACTTCGATCCTACTGTATCTGTTTATAATGATGATCCGACAATGCCGGGCACTTACGGTTACAGCACACGCATACTTTCAGAAATTTTTAACCCGCTTACACGCCTCGACAATACATACAACAAAAATACCGGCAATAAGCTGTACGGGAAGTTTGAATTACAATATGAAATTATCAAAGGCCTGAAACTGACCAGCCGTTACGGTTACACCAAATATGATGCTAATTCAAAAAGCTTCACTCCGCTGGCATTCTATGGTCCGTTTAACGTTGATAACACCATGGGTGTAGACGGGCAGGCATTAACCGATAGGCACAACAGCGTTGCGCACGAAAAAGCCAGCAACTTTAACTGGACTTGGGAAACTTTTGCCAATTATAATTTTAAGATTGCTGAAGATCACAGTTTTGAAACTGTATTGGGTTACTCAATGGCAAAATCAACTAACAATGCCGCCGGCGCAAGCAGACAGGATGTACCTTTCAACTCATGGGAATTTGCTGATTTTACAGCAGCTACAGGTATTAATACTGAAGACAACCTGACAGCCCGTGATGGGTATTACTACCAAAGTTTCCGTCGCAACTTGTCTTATTTCGGCCGCATAAATTATGATTATAAAGGCCGTTATCTGGCATCGTTCTCGGCCCGCCGCGATGGTTCGTACGTATTCGGCGCAAATAACAAATTCGCTAACTTTTATGCCGGTTCATTAGGATGGGTAGTTACTGAAGAAGACTTTTTTAAAGTTCCGTTTATTAACCTGTTAAAAATTCGTGGTAGCTACGGCTCATCAGGCAGTGATGGCAACATCGGCCCAACTTTTACAAAAATAGCAACCGGCGGACCTGATTATGGCGTTCCTGTAAACAGTAACGGATACAACTTTGATAATATATTCTATCCGGGTTCAACTATAGCAAAGGTAGCAAACTTAAGCCTTCGCTGGGAAGGTCAGGTGCAATCTAATATCGGCTTTGACTTAACTGTGTGGGACAATAAAATATCCTTGTCTGCCGACTATTTCCGTAAAGACGTTGACGGTATCATATTCCTTCCGTTCGAATCACTTTACGGACAAGGCACCAGGCCAACGCCTGACGCTAACGTAGGCACTACCAAAACTACTGGTTTTGATTTAACACTTAGCTATAATGAAAATATAGGTAGTAATTTTAAATTGGGTAATACCTTTACATTTACCACTTCAAAAAACCTGGTTACCGCAACTAATAGCGAAGGTACAGGCCGCATTCTTGGTGGCTCATATTTTAACGGACAATCGCAAACGGTTACAGTTTTTGAAAAAGGTTACTCGCCATGGTATTTCTATGGTTACAAAACCGATGGTTTATTTCAAAATGCGGCTGAAATCGCGGCAGCCCCTACCCAATCAGGCGCACAACCGGGCGATATTCGTTTTGTGGATATAAACGGTGACGGTGCAATAACTGCTGCCGACCAAACTAAGATAGGCAATCCGTTTCCTGACTTTACTTTGGGCTGGAATATTAATATGAGTTATAAAAATTTCGACTTTACAGCCTTTACATATGTATCGGTAGGTAATGACATTTACCGTGCTTACGAACGCAACCAAAACTATACCAATAAAGATCGCAGTGTACTTGGCCGCTGGACAGGCGAAGGTAGCACCAACGATGCGAAAAATCCTCGTTATTCATTTACTGATGCAAACAGCAACATTCGCGTGTCTGACAGATATGTTGAAGACGGCAGCTTTGTGAAACTTAAAAATGTGCAATTAGGATATACCTTCCCTACCTCATTTACTAAAGTTTTCCGGAATGTAAGGCTTTACGCGCAGGTGCGTAATGCGCTTGTATTTACCAAGTACACAGGTTTCGATCCGGAGATACAAAATGGTGCTGCCGTTGGTGAAACAGGCGTTGACAGGGGTACCTATCCGCAGCCAAGAACTTATTCAGTTGGCCTTGATATCAGATTATAATGTATTTAACAACTACGACAATGAAGAAAAGATATATAAAATTAATGGCCATGGTTGTAATTGTTGCCATGACTATGCCTTCGTGTAACAAATGGGTGGATTATGATCCTCACGACGAATTTGCCATAACCGATCTTGATTATCTTAAAAAAGAAACCGATTACCGTACAATGGCAATCAGTGTTTACACACCCTTACAGTGGTTAAACCAGGTGGTGCCTATTGGCGATATCGGTTCAGATAACTCTGTAGCTGGTGGTGAGGCGGCGTCAGACGTACCTGCGCTTCAGCAGGTTGACGATTATACCATTACGCCAAACAATGAAACTATAGAAGACTTATGGAGAGTTGCTTATGAAGGCGTAAACCGTGCAAACTATCTGCATCAATATAAAAATACTAATAAAGCCGGCGAGACTGTTGATTTTGCGGGAAAAGAGGCGCTTTATGGTGAGGTGTATTTTTTGCGTGCATACTACTATTTCACACTTGTACGCATGTGGGGCGATGTACCGCTTTTTGTTGACAGGCGTTTGGACTTTGACGACTCGGGCACCTTACAACGTGCCCCAAAAGCCGACGTTTATGCTCAAATAGAAGCCGACCTTAACGCGGCAATAGCTGTACTTCCGCCTACACAGGTGCAAAAAGGCCGTGTTACAAAATATGCTGCTCAGGCTTTATTAGGTAAGGTTTTACTGTATGAAGAAAAATTTGATCAGGCTGCTACTGTATTGGAAAGCATCATTAATGCAAACGCATTTACCCTGGTTGATGACTTTGCTTCGATGTTCCTTGCCGCGGGTGAGAACGGGCCCGAATCAGTTTTCGAGATACAATACACTAATAACTCTCCTTACTATAACTGGGGTGGTTATAACCGCGGTCAGGGCAATTATGCAGTGCAGCAAAACGGTATCCGCGGCCTGAACGGCTCGGCGGCTATGCCGTATGCGCCGGGATGGAGCACCAATTTGCCAACTCAGGATTTAGCCGACGCTTATCAGGCAGGAGATCAACGTAAAGAAGCTACCATACTGGATATAGACGCTTACGCAGCTGCCCATCCTGAATATGGTATTACCTACCAGGTAGCGCCTTATAAAAACACCGGTTTTTATAACGCTAAATATCTTCCGCGTAAAGGTGAAACATCAGGCCAAGTGGAGTTAAACTACCTTAACAATTTCAGGATAATCCGCTATGCTGATGTGTTACTGATGGCAGCCGAAGCGATAAACAGATCAAGCAGCCCTAATACTTCGAAATCACAGCAATATCTTAACGAAGTACGTGAGCGTGCTTTTGGTGACAATACACACAATGTTACTGCTTCAGGCAATGCATTAACTGAAGCTATATGGAGGGAAAGAAGACTGGAACTTGCAATGGAAGGAGACCGCTTTTTTGACCTGGTGCGCACCGGGCAGGCAGCTTCATTTATTGATGGTTTTCAGGCGGGTAAAAATGAAGTGTTCCCGATACCTCAACGTGAGGTAACCGGATCAGGCTTAACACAAAATCCCGGCTATTAATTCATTTTAACTATTAAAAAAGAAATTATGAAGACAATAAGATATTTTCTCAGCATAGCGCTTTTGGTTGCCGTGCTGGCCGGATGTAAGAAGGAAAGCTTTGACGATACTTCCTTTGTAAACGGTATTTCGTCGCCTGATAAATTATCGGTGATGTTTAATATAACCCAGGATAATACAGGTTTGGTAACTATTATCCCCAACGGGGAAGGCGTTGCCTCATACGACATTTACCTTGGTGACGCCACTGCCGAACCGGTAAAAGTAAATGCAGGTCAAAGTACCCAGCATAATTATGCTGAAGGTGTTTACACGGTAAAAATTGTTGGCCATGGCCTTAATGGCGAAACTACTGAAACCACGCAACAACTTACTGTATCGTTTAAAGCGCCGGAGGATTTGCAGATCACCCCTGTAATTAACGGATTAAACGTTAGCGTAAGTGCTAAGGCATCATTTGAAACCTTGTTCAGAGTGTATTGGGGCGATAGCAGCACCGAGCCGGAACCGTTTGATCCGGTATTGGAAGGCCAGTCGGTAGCGCACAATTATGCCAGCGCAGGCGAATACACCATACGTGTAGTAGCCCTTAGCGGCGGCGCAGCCACTACCGAAACCACACAAACCATTAAAGTTGGCAAACAGCTTGACCTGCCGGTTGGCTTTGACGACCCGAACTTTGATTATACCATGAGCAACTTCGGCGGTAACATTTCATCAATAGAAACCGACCCTGCGGATGCCGGCAACAAAGTGCTTAAAGTAGTTAAACCGGGCGGTGCCGAAGTTTGGGCGGGTACCACATTGGGTACAGCTAATGGCTTCGCTACACCAGTGCCGCTGAAAATCAACAACTCGAAAATGAGTATGCGGATATATTCTCCTGCCGCGGGTTTAACCATTAAGCTGAAATTAGAAGACCATACAACCAGCGCTAATTCAGTTGAAACTGACGCTGTAACAACCAAAGCCAATGCATGGGAAACCCTGACATTCGACTTTAATAACAATTCAGCAGGTACACCGGCATTGAACAACGCGACCGTTTACGACAAGGCAAGCGTGTTCTTTGACTTCGGCGCGACTGGCAGCGGTAAAACTTTCTACATGGACGACCTGAAATTTGTGCCCTCACTGACACAAATTGATCTGCCGGTAACTTTTGATGTACCGACTGTTAATTATACTACCACTGATTTCGGTAACAACCAAACCGTTGATGCTGTTGACCCGACCAATGCTGCCAACAAGGTTAAATTAACCACTAAGCCAAACGGCGCCGAAACATGGGCTGGTACAACCATTGGTACGCCTGCTGGTTTCGCAAGCCGCATACCGCTTACCGCAGCAAAATCAAAAATGACGGTGCGTGTGTACTCTCCGGCTGCAGGCTTAACCATCAAACTGAAAGTTGAAGAGCATGGCAACGGCGCTAACTCAGTTGAAACGGATGCTGTTACCACCAAGGCTAATGCATGGGAAACTCTAACGTTTGATTTCAACAACAACTCATCAGGTACACCGGCCCTTAACCCTGCGTTTAATTATGACAAAGCCTCGCTGTTCTTTGACTTTAACGTAGCAGGTAATGGCAAACAGTTTTACTGGGATGATGTGATGTTCGTGTCAGGCGACCCAACTTCGGTTGATATCCCGCTGTCGTTTGAAGGTTCGCTTAACTATGCCTTTACTGACTTTGAAGGCGGTAACGTAACCATTGTTGATAATCCGCATAAAACCGGTATCAATACCAGCGACAAGGTTGGAAGGATGATAAAATTTGCCGGTCAAACCTATGGTGGCAGCGTGCTATCGCTTGATCATCCTATTGATTTTTCAACAAAAAAGACCTTCAAAATGAAGGTGTACTCGCCGCGTGTGGGTGCCAAAGTGCTTCTGAAAGTTGAGAATTTAACCAACGGCGGCATCAGCTTCGAAAAAGAAGTGCTTACTACCCAGGCTAACACATGGGAAGATCTGACGTTTGATTACAGTGCCATTAACACAGCAAACAGCTATCAGAAAGTGGTATTGATATTCGACAATGGCACATCAGGCGACGGCTCAGCCAACTTCACCTGGTTCTTTGATGATATCACACTTAACTAACCAAAAAACTAAAGATCATGAAAATCAACATAAAAATAACAGCGCTGGTTTTGGTTGCAGCTACGCTCGGCTTTTTCGGGTGTAAAAAGAACCAATATTCATTCGGCGACCTTAAAACACCTTCAAACCTCAATCTTACAGCTACAGTTGAGGGTGTTGACGAGGCTAATCCTAATGGTGATGGTAAAGGAACCGTTGCTATTAATGTAACATCACAGGATGCTATCAGCTATAAAATTGATTTCGGCGATGGCAAAGCTGCCAAAATGGTACCATCAGGGGTGATCAACTATAAGTATACCAACCCGGGCACTGCCGATTATATTATTACCGTAAACGCCATTGGTACAGGCGGGGCAACTTCAACAATCAGCAAAAAAGTGACGGTGTTTGTTGCCTTTGAGATACCAACCTACATAGTTGAGGCGCTCACCGGCGGCCCTGGCTCATCAAAGGTTTGGGTTACCGACAGGGAAACTCCGGGCCACGTTGGCGTAGGTCCTACCGACCTGTTTTGGCCAAGCTATTATGAGGCTACCCCAAACCAGCGTGCCGAATGTTTGTATGACGACGAGATCACCTTCTCGGCCGATGCCAACAACAATATCAGCATGACTATTGATAACAAAGGCCAGTCGTTTTTCACTGCTGCGGCAACCGCGTTTTATGGCACAAGTGGCGGCGACGATTGCTATGATTTTGATGTAGCCGCACCAAGAAGATTAAGCTTTATGGACGCGACATCGGCTTCAACAACTGAAAATTCTACCCGCGTTCAGTTCACAGTACCGGGCAACGGGTTGATCAACTTTGGTACAGGCGGTACTGAGTATGAAATACTGTCAATTACAGATACTCAAATCCACCTGCGTAACATCGGACAAGACGGGCTTGCATGGTACCAGAAATTAAAAGTTAAACAATAAGTATATTATGAAATTTATACGGGCATCTATTTTTTTACTGGCGGCTACGCTGCTTACGTATTGCTCAAAAAGCAACGGGGGGACTAATGAAGTCGCTCCCGTTGTTCCTACCGATTTGAATGTTGTATCAACAGTAAGCAGCGATAACAGCGGCACCGTAACGTTTACAGCCACCGCTAAAAACGCAGCGTCGTATGATTACGATTTTGGCAATGGCACCTACCAGACGGTTGCTTCAGGTGTGGTTACTTATAAATACCCTCAATCGGGCACTTATACTGTAAATGTTATTGCCAAAAGCAAAAGCAACAAAACCATTTCGAAATCACTGCAGGTAGTTGTTACCGTTAGCGCATCATTAAAATGGAGCGACGAATTCAACACGCCGGGCGCGCCCGACGCTACCAAATGGGGTTATGATTTGGGTACCGGTGATGGCGGCTGGGGCAATAATGAGCAACAGTATTACACTAACCGTCCTGAAAATGTGGTTGTGGCCAATGGTGTATTGAAGATCACAGCGAAGCGTGAAAACTTCAGCGGAAGTGCCTTTACATCAGCAAGGCTGCTAACAAAAGGTAAGTTTGACTTTACTTACGGTACACTTGAGGTAAAAGCGAAATTACCTTCGGGCGGTGGTGTATGGCCTGCCATATGGATGCTTGGAAGTAATTTTAGTACTGTGGGATGGCCTGTGTGCGGGGAAATAGATGTTATGGAGTACAAGGGTAATGAGCCTAACAAGATCTATTCAACCTTGCATCATCCGGGACATTCGGGCGGTAACGGTGACAGCAAAAACACCACTATCAGCAATGCCAGTACTGAGTTTCATGTGTACAAAGCGGAGTGGTCGGCAACGGCTATCAAGTTTTATGTTGATGATACGCTGTTCTATACATTCCCGAATAATAATACCATACCTTTTAACCATGATTTCTTCATTATCCTGAATGTTGCCATGGGCGGCACTTTCGGCGGAGCTATTAATCCAAATTACAATAGCTCGTCAATGGAAGTGGATTATGTAAGGGTTTATCAATAACAACAAAACCGGTATTCTTTTACCACTGCGCCGCCTTCTGTTTACACAGAAGGCGGTTAGCTAAACGTGTGTAACTGCATAGCCACTATATCTTATATATGATAAATAACAAAAAATTATATTCCTGCATTGCGGGGCTTGCTGCTACCGGTATGTTATACATTGCTTGTTCGGCGCCTAAGGAAACTTACGCTCAAGCACCGGGAAAAGGAAAAGTGCTGTTTTTTGACGACTTTTCAGCAAAAGGGCTCGACCGTGCAAAATGGAATGCCGAAGTTACCGGCATACATGTTAACAATGAATTGCAGGCATACGTTGATTCTTCGGCAACCATATATACAGTAAGCGGCAGCGCTGCCGAAGGGGCCGAAAATGGCGCTTTAGTACTTCGCCCGCAATCGTCTCCCGGGTTTAAAACTACCGACGGGCGTAACTTCAATTTCATATCGGGCAGGGTAAACACAAAAGGAAAGTTCGACTTTACCTACGGCACAGCCGAAGCCCGTATAAAGGTTACCGAAGGCGATGGCTTATGGCCGGCCTGGTGGCTGCTGGGTAATGATACCTGGCCTGAAACCGGCGAGATAGATATTATGGAATACGTAGGCGAAAAAGACTGGGCGAGCGCTGCTGTGCACGGTCCTGGTTATAGCGGCGAAACCCCTTTTGTTAATCGCCAGTATTTTGAAAAAGGTAAAGATGCCACAAGCTGGCACATTTACGCTGTAGACTGGACACCCAACGAAATGCTTTTTAAGTATGACGGGAAACTTATGTTCAGGGTTAACCGCAAAATGGTTGAACACTATGGCAAATGGGCTTTTGACACTAAAAAGTACCTGATATTGAATTATGCTTTAGGCGGCGCCTACCCTGTAAAGGTAAACGGCGTAAAGCAGCCTTACTTTGGTATGCCTGAAAGCAGCCTGCAACTGGTTAAAGAAAACAAAGCTAAAATGCTGGTTGACTGGGTAAAAATTACCAGCTACGATGAAAAGTAAATGTTCTTTTGGTTAATTTAAATAATGTGTGTAACCAGCCTTTTTAAGGCTGGTTTTTTTATTACCTTAAAATTTTAAAAGCTCCGCAAAAAAGCGCAGCGATTTGCCTATATGCTGAGTCCAGTAAGGCCACTCGTGCCCGCCTGGAAATTCCTCGTATGTATGGCCGATCTCGGCCGCCTGCAACTGCAAATGCAGCATGCGGTTATGCTCAATCAGTTGATCAGCCTCGCCACAATCGAAACGCAATGGTGGAAGGGAATCTTTATAACGCAGGATAGTTTGATATACGCCCTCATCATCAGGATCAGCTTGTTTATATACCGACAAATCTTCCTCGACAAATAGTTTCATTTGCATTAGCGAGGTGATTGACGAGTGCCCCGATATCCCCATAAAACGATGATGATATTTTACACCGATACGCAGAGCACCGTATCCACCCATAGATAATCCGGCTACAAAAAAGGGGGAATCTTCGGTTACACAATCTAATTTTTCCATCAACGCTTGAGGCACATCTTCGGCTATCCATTTCTCAAAATCATATCCGCTATGCGGAAGATATCCCGAGCCATCACCCCATAAACCGTCCGACGGCATGGCCAGTATCATAGGTGGCAACTCACCACGATTGATCATATCGTTCAACTGAAAATGAACGCCTGCGCTGTGTGTCCATGCCCAAAAGCTGCCGTAAACACCGTGTAATAGTATCACCACAGGCAGCACCGCTCCTGCCTTCGCCTGCGGCGGAACATACACGCAGATATCTCCGCGTCCTTTTAAGTTCTCAGATTTTAAAACGATGAAGCGCAGGTTATCTGCTTCATATTTGGGGTCGGTTATTTCTATTGTTCTGAATTTCGACATATTAGAAAACGATTACTCCTTTAGCGTTCCTGCCTTTCAGCATATCATCAAAAGCGTCGGCCAGTTTTTCAAGCGGATAAGTGCGGGTGACCATTTCTTCAAGCATCAGTAACCCTCTGTCGTACAGGTCGATTATTTTAGGGAAGTCTATCTGCGGACGGCACTTGCCATACAACGGGTTCATGTAGATTTTGTCCCACTCAAACAGCTTCATATCAATGGTAATATCCTGCTCAATACCGCTTACCTGTAACGCCGTACCGCCGTTACGCACCATGGCTAAAGGGGCAGCGCCAAGTTCGGGTATGGCAGTACATTCAAATGAGTAGTCGGCTCCCCTACCATCGGTTAATAGTCTTACTTCTTCGGATGCTTTTAGTAATCCAGTGTCATTCCGGTCGGGCTGAACAGTGTGTGTCGCCCCAAATTTAACCGCCATAGCCAGCCTTTCAGGGTTGATATCTACGGCGATGATCTTTGTTGCGCCGGATATACGGGCGCCTTGTATAACATTAAGCCCCACCCCGCCCGAGCCAAGTACGGCAACTGACGAGCCGGCCTTAACTTTAGCCACATTTACCGCCGAGCCATAACCCGTCATTACTCCGCAGCCGATAATGCTTGCTGCCTGGAATGACATTTTTTCGGAATGGTTTTTTACGATGGCTGATGATTTAACCACGGTGTATTCAGAAATTGTGCCCAGGTTGAACGAGCGCTCTATTGGCTTGCCGTTCCATGTGGTAGCTTCGAGGTGTGAATGTCCGGGTGAATACCCGTTACCGCCTGCAACCACCGGCGATTGCCGTTCGCAAATATTCTGATTACCTTCAAGGCACTGAAAGCACTGTCCGCATGGAGTTGCCCAATTTAGCAGCACGCTATCACCTACTGAAAAACCGGTAACCGCCGAACCTAACTGATGAATAATACCCGCACCTTCATGACCGATGATCATGGGCTTGCCCCATTCAAGCGAATCTTTATCGGTATGACAAAGCCCGGCAGCCTGTATCTTAACAATCACCTCATCAGCGCCAGGTTCATGAACTTCAATTTCTTCAATGGTAAAATTTCCTTTCCCGTTTGAAACGGCGGCTTTACAAACAATAGGCATAGTGATATATAATTAGTTGCCGCCAAATATCTTCATATAATGCAATTTGTTTATTATCAAAAATTGCTGAATAAGTGGCTTATTTTGTTCGGATAGATACAAAAAGAGCCCCGGAAATAAAATCCCGGAGCTCCAAACTTTAAAACTATATTTAGATAAGGCAGATCTTATTATCTCCAACCGCCGCCAAGCGCCCGGTACAGTTCAATGTTTGCGCCTTGCTGCTGGCGTTCAACGCTGGCAAGGTTAAGTTCAGCTTGCAAGGCGTTGGTTTGGGCTGTAATTACCTCAAGGTAATTAGCCATATCGCTCTTGAACAGTAATTGCGCATTTCTGATAGCCGCACGCAGGGTAGTTACCTGTGTATTGGCTATTTGCTTTTGCTGCTGAAGCTTTTCAGTTTGAACAAGGGCATTGCTAACTTCACCTACGGCGTTCAATACCGATTGCCTGAACTGCAGTACCGCCTGTTCGCGCTGAATTTTGGCCACTTCAAACTGAGTTTTCAGAGTACGGTTTCTGAATATCGGCTGCAGTACAGTACCCGCTGCCAAACCAAATACAGAACCCGGAACGGTAAACCAGTTATCAGCCTTAAAACTTTCCAAACCACCCGCGGCAGTAATGGTAAGCGATGGATACATATTACTCTGTGCCACACCTACCCTCGCGTTGGCAGCCGCAAGCCCCATTTCGGCCGACTTAACGTCAGGCCGGCGGCTTAACAATTTAGCCGGAAGCCCTGAGCGGGTATCATTAAACTCCTGCAACTGCGCCGGGTTACGGGGGATGCTTCCGGGTAGTTGGCCGGTTAGTTCCTGCAGGGCATTTTCCTGTATAGCGATGCTTTGTTCAAGCTGAGGTATCAGTAATGCCGTTGTCTGTCGTTGCGCGTCGGCTTGTTGTACAGCGAGCTGATTCACTTCACCGGCATTTTTAAGCAATTGCGTTAGCTTAAGCGTGCTGTCGCTAAAGGCAAGGTTCTGTTTTGCAATATTAAGCTGCCTGTCAAGCATCAGCAGGTTGTAATAACCTTGTGCAATATCGGCAACCAACTGCGTTTGCACAGCGCGGGTGCCCTCAAATGTTTGCAGGTATTGCGCTAAAGCAGCTTCTTTTTGCCTGCGTATCTTACCCCAGGTATCAATCTCCCATGAGAGATTTAGGTTAGCATTGTAGTTTTCAACGTGGTTGCTACCTAAAAAACTGCTGGTGCTAAGTCCATTCAAACTGTTGTCTGAAGGGCGATTGTACTGGCCAGTTACCTGAAGGTTCAGTTGTGGCAGCCATTGCAGTTTTGCCTGTTTTAATTGCTGCTGCGCAATATCAATGCGCTTTATAGCAATCTGCAAGTCGTAATTATATTTTATGCCTTTGTCGATAAGGCCTTGAAGCGTGGTATCGGTAAAAAACTGTTTCCACTGCAGGTCGGCAATGCTGCTGGTATCAGCAGACGGCGCACCGGCAAACTGCCCCGGCAATTGTACCGCTGGCCTTTCGTAGTTTTTGCCCACCTTGCACGCGCTGACGAACAGCGCGAGCAATAATGAAGCATATATGATGGATTTATTCTGTTTCATGATGATAATGGTTAAATCAGGCGTTTTCATATTCTAATTCTCCCTCGTTTACTTTTGCCAGCGTTTTAGGAGTGCCGGTAACTTTTTCCTGCAGTGCCTGGAAGATGACAAACAGTACAGGTATCACAAATACGCCAAGTACCACACCGGTAAGCATACCGCCTACCGCGCCTGTACCGATGGATTTGTTACCCAAAGCCGAAGCGCCGCTTGCACGCATCAGTGGTATCAAACCAACAATGAATGCAAATGAGGTCATCAATATCGGGCGAAGCCTAAGCCTTGAAGCTTCAAGCGCGGCGGCAACAAGTGCCATGCCTGCCTTACGGCGTTGTACAGCGTACTCCACAATCAAGATGGCGTTCTTGGCCAGCAACCCGATGAGCATGATCAAACACACCTGTACATAGATGTTGTTATCGATACCCATCAAATTAATGAACAGCATTACCCCGAACACACCCAGCGGAATAGTAAGGATAACCGCCAGCGGAAGTATATAACTTTCGTACTGAGCCGCCAGCAGGAAGTACACGAAAATCATACTCATCACAAATATTAATAGTATCTGTGAACCTGAATTAATCTCTTCACGTGTCATACCTGTCCACTCGTAGCCGAAGCCACGTGGCAGTGTTTGTTTAGCAGTTTCTTCGATAGCCTTGATAGCGTCACCGGTACTGTAGCCGGGTTTTGGCACACCGTTAATGGTAACCGCATTAAACAGGTTGTTACGGGTAACCGTTTCAGGGCCGTACACGCGTTTTAGCGTTACCAGCGAGTTTGCAGGCACCATTTCGCCGCTGCTGTTCTTCACAAATATGTCGTTTAGCGATGTAGGGTTGTTACGGTATGTAGCATCAGCCTGCACCATTACGCGGTAATATTTACCAAAGCGGTTAAAGTCGCTTACAAAACTACTGCCGTAGTACACTTGTAAGGTTGATAACAAGTCGCTCACTTGTACACCTAACTGGCGTGCTTTAGCATTGTCAACATCCAGCTGATATTGCGGGTTGCCTGCGGCGAAGGTGGTAAATGCATAAGCAATTTCTGGTCTTTGCATCAGGGCGCCTAAAAATGCTTTCGTGGTTGAATCAAGCTTACCCATGGTACCGCTGGTTTTATCCTGCAGCATAAACTCAAAACCGCTTACGTTACCAAAGCCCTGTATGGTTGGAAAGGTAAAGAAGAACGCGCTACCACCTTTTACCTGCTGTGCCACCTTTTGGGTCATCAGCGAGGTAATCTGGTTCAGGTCTTTCACCGCTCCGCGCTCTTCCTGTGGTTTCATCCTGATGAAACCTGCACCGTATGAAGAAGCATTAGCATTAGAAATAAAGTTCAAACCCTCTACCTGGTAATGGTTTTTAGTAATCGGATCGTTCTTAACGATGTTATCGATCTCTTTCATCGCACGGCGGGTTTGCTCAAGCGAGCTGCCCGGAGGCGTGTTCACCGCATAAAGCAGGAAGCCCTGGTCTTCAGTAGGGATAAAGCCGGTAGGTGTCTTTTTTATCATGATAAAAGTGACTACCGAAACCAATGCCAAACCAGATAATCCTACCCATTTGCGTTTGATAAGGAACTGTATTGAGCGGATGTACTTATCCGTCATGGCGTTGAAAGCAGTGTTGAACGCTGTAAAAAAGCGTTTGCCAAAGCCTTGTTTTACCGGATGGCCTTCACCGTCGTGCGCATGGTTGTTTTTCAGGAACAATGCACTTAACGCCGGACTCAATGTCAACGCATTAACCGCCGAAATTAAGATCGCGATAGCAAGCGTAAAGGCGAACTGCCGGTAAAATACCCCTGCCGGGCCTTGCATAAACCCTACCGGTATAAACACCGCCGCCATAACCAGTGTAATGGACACGATCGCGCCTGATATCTCGCTCATCGATTCAAGCGTAGCTGCACGGGCACTCAACGTGGTACTTTCCATCTTGGCGTGTACCGCCTCGACTACCACAATGGCATCATCCACTACTATACCAATTGCCAGCACCAGTGCGAACAGTGTAAGCAGGTTAATACTGAAACCAAACAGGTTCATGAAGAAGAACGTACCAACAATAGCCACAGGCACAGCTATGGCGGGGATAAGTGTTGAACGGAAATCCTGAAGGAAAATGAACACAACGATAAATACCAGTACGAACGCTTCTATCAGCGTATGCTGTACCTGCTCGATAGACGCATCCAGAAACTCTTTTGAGTTGTACATTACCACCGGCTCAACGCCTTTTGGCAATGTTGTAGCAAACTCGTCGATAAGACGTTTTGCCTCGGTTAAGATATCGTTAGCATTTGAACCGGCTGTTTGAAATACCGCCACACCTGATGTTGGGCCGCCGTTCAAAATACTGTTCGATGAATAGGTATATGATCCAAACTCAACGCGTGCAACGTCGCTAAGCTTAATCATCGAACCATCGGCGTTAGCCTTTATAATGATGTTTTCGTAATCTTTTACCTTATTCAGTTTCCCTTTATATTTTAAAACGTACTCAAACACTTCTTTGCTGCTTTCACCTAAGCGGCCGGGCGCTGCCTCTAAACTCTGGTCTTTGATAGCGCCGGTAACATCCTGCGGAGTAAGGTTATAGGCAGTAAGTCTGTCGGGTTTAAGCCATATACGCATCGAATAATCGTGTGTACCAAATGGCTGAGCCTGTCCTACACCCGGGATACGCTGTAACTGAGGTACAAGGTTAATTTTGATATAGTTTTGCAGGAAGGTCTCATTATAAGTGGTGTCTTTACTTGCAAGGGCAATAAACATAATGATACTGTTTTGTACCTTTTGTGTTGATACACCGGTTTGCACAGCTTCCTGAGGTATTTGGCTAAGGGCCTTTGATACACGGTTCTGCACGTTTACCGCGGCAATATCAGGATCGGTACCCTGGCTGAAGTAAACGTTTAGCGTCATCGAGCCGTCGTTGCTGGAGTTTGATGTCATGTAGGTCATGTTCTCCACACCGTTCACGGCTTCCTCTATCGGCGTAGCAACCGAACGGGCCACTACCTCGGCGTTTGCACCCGGATATGAGGCGGTTACCTGCACCGTTGGCGGCGCAATATCCGGGAATTGTGTGATAGGCAAACCCAGCAGTGATATGATCCCCAACAGCAGCAGCAGTATGGAGATAACTGTTGAAAGGACGGGCCTTTCTATGAATCTTTTAAGCATGATTGTGGTATTAAGCACTCCCAGCCGTAGCCGGGAATGCAGTTAATAAGGTGTTGTTATGTTGTTAGAGCGGTTGCTTACAGCGAAGCCGTTTTTAGCAGGCTGTCGGCAGGCACAACAGTTGGTTTTATCACCATACCGTCTCTTAACCTGTCAATACCTTTGTAAACAATCTTGTCTCCGCTTTTTATTCCTTTTGATACTACGTAGAAGCGTCCGCTGGTGCCGGTTACAGTTAACGGTGTGCCTACAACCTTGTTGCTGTCGGTAAGCGCGTAAACAAATACTTTGTCCTGCACTTCAAAAGTTGCTTCCTGCGGAACAACCAGTGATGACGAGCTTATGCTTGGTATCCTGATTTTGCCGGTGTTACCCGAGCGTAGCAGCCCGTTAGCATTATCAAAAGTAGCCCTGAAGCTGATGGTACCGTTTGTTTTATCAAATTGTCCTTCAGCTAGTTCTACCTTTCCTTTTAATGGATGTGGGGCATTGTCGGCAAGTATCAGTTCAACGGCAGGCATGTGGCTTATTTTCTCCTGGATGCTGTTTCCGGCGAACGTTTCTTTAAACTTGATAAAGTCAACCTCGCTCATGGTGAAATAAGCATGCACTGTTTTGTTTTCAGAGAGTACTGTCAAAGGTTCTACCTGTACTTTGCTGGCAAGGCTTCCTGTTTTAAAAGGTATTTTGCCTATAAAGCCATCAGCAGGCGCGGTTACACGTGTGTAATCAAGGTTGATTTTTGCTGATTGTACCTGCGCTTTTGCCTGTGCAACGTTTGCTGCTGCAGCATCATAAGCGGCTTTAGCCTGTTGAAGCTGAACATCAGAGATCACGTTGTTTTGTACCAGCGGGGTAAGCTTTTTTACGTTGATATCGGCGTTAGCCAATGCAGCTTTAGCCGATAAAAGTATAGCGTTTGCTGTATTAAGCTGCTCGGCATAAGGGCGGGCATCAATTCTGAATAAAACCTGACCTTTGTGCACATAAGCGCCTTCATCAACATTAATGGCTTCAAGGTAGCCATCAACCTGCGGGCGGATCTCGATATCGCGTGTACCTTGCAGGCTTGCTGTGTATTCGCTGTAAGTGGTTACCGGTTGTGCCGATACTGTGATAACAGGCAATTCGGGCGGAGGCGGAGCTCCGGCCCCATTACCGGCATTTGAAGTACCGCAACTGCTGTACAGCACCATGGCTGCCAGCGATATAAAGAGAACCAGGTTCTGTTTAATCGAGTGGGTGATTTTGCTTAGCGTTTCCATATATATAATTGTTAAAGTTTATTGCTATGTGTATTTATTAGTTATTATATCAATGTTTAAACATTGTTAATTTTCCTAACGGTGTTAGGTATAGGCAGAAAAAAATTTCTAACTCAAATTTTTTATAAAGCCGGCGATAGCGTCGTCAAGCACTATTTTGTTCAGTTCGGCATCAATGGCGGGGTTGCCCATTAATTTTATAGATATCAAACCATGCATAACCGACCAAAATGTATGATACTTTAAACACGAATTGACGTCTTCTCTGCCACTATTTTTAATCAGCGCCTCTATCGGCTCCATAACTATCAGCCTGAACTTATCCTGCTCGGGCATTGCTTTTCCAATTTCGCAGCTGGCCATCCCTATACCAAACATCAGCTGGTAAAGCTGTGTATTGTTAAAAGCAAAATCCCAGTAAGCATCGGCCATTGCCCTTATCTGGTCGGCCGGGTCTTTGTGCGCGTCTTTAGCTTCTATTATTTTAACCGATAATTTCTTGAAGCCTTTTTTAGCGAACTCAAGTAATATCGCTTCCTTATTTTCAAAATGATCGTAGATAACAGGTACGCTATATTCAATGGCATCAGCTATTTTCCGGATGGAGAGCTTGTCCCAACCTTCTTTCTGTACCATATCCCACGCCGCGTAAATTATATCATTCCGCACTTCATCTTTCTGCCGCTGCCTGCGTTCTAAAATTCCCATTGCTATTTCCCTAACAGTGTTAGCAAAGATAACAACGTTTTAAATTAAGTTGCAAGTGTTTATAATAAAGGATGCTGTTTTGTTGAAGTTTCATGACAATTGCCGGCGCTTTTTGGCAATTTCATAAAAAAGCAGTCCGTTTATGAGCTGCCTTTTCAGCAAATTTACCCTAATTGCCGGTTTGATTGATTTACAAATCGAGGCGTGAGAACGGATTCGAACCGTTGTAAAAAGTTTTGCAGACTTCCGCCTAACCACTCGGCCACTCCGCCTTAATAAACCGACTGCCCTTCTACAGGCAGGCCGGCCGTTTTTATGGATCAGTTAATAGTCAAGTTGTTTATGCGGCAAAGTGTTAAGCTCTGCCGGCTTTAATTTAAATATGTCCTGCAATGCGCGCTTCGCCGCATAGTAGCCGCACATACCATGCACCCCGCCACCCGGCGGCGTAGATGATGAACAGATATATAACCCTTTAGCCGACGTTTTATATGGCGACCAGCGC
The DNA here is from genome assembly GCF_004005815.1 of Mucilaginibacter limnophilus. Lineage (GTDB taxonomy): Bacteria > Bacteroidota > Bacteroidia > Sphingobacteriales > Sphingobacteriaceae > Mucilaginibacter > Mucilaginibacter limnophilus. The sequence continues at coordinate 339,301 of NZ_SACK01000003.1, forward strand.
AAGGCCGGGCGTGTAAACAGCTGGCCGATATCGATGATACCGCCGTTAATATCGCCGCCTATGTAATTTGGGTTATGCTCGTTTATCTGCTTGGTATTAAAAGTATGTTTTGCCAGTATCCTGTCTCTGAAACCCGGCGCAAAACGTTCGATCTGTTTTTCAATGGTTACCGTCATGTCTTTTGTCGAACCGTTGGGTACATGACAGTAAGCCCACGCTGTGTGCTTGCCTGCAGGTGCGCGGGTATCATCAAACAAACTTTGCTGAGCCAGCAATACATACGGCGACGGCGAATGATAACCTTTGTACGATGCTTTTTCTGACAGTACGATCTCGCTTAATGTACCACCCAGATGAACCGTACCTGCTCTACGACATTCTTTATTAGTGAAAGGCACCGGCGCATCCAACGCCCAATCTACCTTGAAAACGCCATCGCCATAACGGTAGCGTTCAAGTTGCCATTTGTACAGACTTGAAAACTTATGTCCGGCTATTTGCAGCAGTTGTTTCGGCGTTACATCAAACAAAACAGCATGCGCCGATGGCAGTTCCTTTAAGGACTTCACATAAGTATTCAGCTGTATTGTACCGCCTAAAGATGTAAAATAACTTGCCAGTGCGTTGGCTATTTGCTGCGAGCCGCCTTTTGGTATCACCCATCCACCCAGATGCGCGTTGGCCATCAGCACCAATGCTATGGCTGATGTGGCAAGGTTACTTAACGGTTGTATGCTGTGTGCCGCCATCCCGGCGAATAATGCCTTCCCTTTGTCGGTTTTAAACTGCTTTGCCAGCAATGTTGCCGGCTGCAAGGCTGATAAACCAAACTGTGCCAGCGCAAGGGGCTTATTTGGAAAATGCAACGGACCGAGCACATCAGGTGCCAGGTCGGGCCAGCTTTTTACCAGTGGTGCAATCAGTCTTAAGTAAGTCTCCCTGTCCTCACCCAAGGCGTTTGCTGTTTCTTCAAGCGAATGCAGCAACACACCTGCAGTACCATCATCAAGCGGGTGGGCGGCATCAATATCAGGTAAAATAAACTCAAGACCGTGCTCGTGCAACGGCAAGGTTTTGAAAAACGGGGATCCGGCAGCCATAGGGTGTATAGCCGAGCAGATATCATGCTTAAAGCCTGGTAAGGTGAGTTCGGCAGTGCGCAGGCCGCCACCAACTGTATCCTTGCCTTCAATAAGCAAAACCTGTAAGCCCTGCTGCTGCAACGCAATAGCCGCCGCCAGCCCGTTTGGTCCGGAACCAACAACTATAGCATCATAATCGCGTTTTGCGAGGGGCATATTAATTATTTGAATAAAACATAGGCTATCGCCAGCGTCACTACAACGTTAAAACCTTGTGCTACTAAAAAAGCGTATATCGGTTTTCGGCTTTCTTTGTTCACCAGGTCGCGGAAGTTTGTCTCCAAACCAATGCTTGTAAACGCCAGCGCGAACCATAATCCCTGCAGATTTTTAAGCGGCGCCTTTACCGGCGCTATGGCATCCGCAGACAAAAAGAATGAAAACAGTACCGATGCCGCGATAAAGCCGATCACAAACTTAGGAAAGCGCTCCCATATTACGGCAAGGGTTGGTTTATTCTCTTTATCTTTTGATGCCGGGTGTTTTGTGTACGTCCAGTAAACCGAGATAGCAAAAGCGGCAATGCCCAGCAATACGTTCTGCGAGAATTTAACAATGGTGCTGATCTTCAACGCCGTCTCTCCTACCAGCGTACCCGATGCTACAACAGCCCCGGTTGTATCAATACTGCCGCCAAGCCAGGCGCCGGTTACTTCCTGCGACAGGTTAAGTGCTTTAGCAATGTAAGGCATAAATACCATCATTGGTACAGCGGTGATTAGTACAAGTGATATAACCAGTGAAAGCTTTTTTGAATCACCCTTAATTGCACCTGAGGTAGCTATAGCTGCCGAAACCCCGCAGATTGATACTGCGCTCGACAGCATCATGCTAAGCTCTTCATCAATTTTAAGGCGCTTGCATACCCAGTACGAAAAGTACCACACCGATACGACAACCGCCAAAGCCTGTATCAGCCCCAGCGAACCGGCTTTTAAGATATCAGCAAATATGATGGTGGTACCTAAAAGTATCAGGCCGATCTTTACAAAAAACTCTGATGTCAAAGCATCTTTAAACCATTGCGGCAGCTTGAACAGGTTGCCTATAAGCAAACCTATTATTAAACTGAAGATAACCGCTTCAAGGTTGTAATTCTTAACCGCACTGTTTCCGGCTATAATAAGCGCCAGTACTGTTAACAGGTAAATAAACGGAAATGCCTTAAGCGTGTTTGCAACCGGCTTTCCGGTTAGCACTGCGCCAAGCACGGCAACAACGTATACAAAAGCAAATTGCCATACAATTTTAAGCAGATTATCTGCAGCTAATACTTTAGTGGTTAGATCGGCAGAAGTAGTCCAGTTGTACTCGGGTGCTGCAAGTATTACGCCTGCCAGCGACAGGCCGATAATAATGAAACCCATTAGCACAATGGCCCAGTCTTCCGGTATTAAACTTTTACTCATTTGAAATTTTTAGATTGGTGGTTATGTAATTTTTGTAAAGTTAAATGTTAAGGCGTGTACGACAAGTTTGCATGGCGACCCTTTTTAAGCGGATACTGAAGATGCGCACGATCAAGCACTACATATATCGAATCCTTAAACTCATTTGTCCCCCATAGGATTATCCTGTCTTTTGTCGGGCGGCTGTAATGCAGTTCCTGGGCTTGGTCGCGGTTAGCCTTGTTTTTATTGATCAGATGCAATACATGGTTAACCGTATCAGCTTTGTAATGGTAATACTGGCGACCGCCTAAGCCTGATAGTTCCCAGGTTATATTAAGATCACGTTTTTCGGAATCATATTTTTTCTTTTTCGAAGTATTGCCAAAACGCCTTATGTCGCCTCGCCAATCGAAATACCATTTACCGTCATACACCTCGTCGTTGCGTGGGTAACTCCCCGCGGCGAACATTTCAATTTGCTGCGGACGGTTGTACACTTTAAAGCTGAGCGACGACCATTCTTCAAAAGCGGCATCCTGCCAGCGTTTTGGGTCAAGCGGTGAATACGGCACAACTTTTCCGTTCAGTTTAAACTCGGTTACATTGTAATAACCCTTGCTGCCCGGAAGGCCGGGGGTATTGGGCAGCTTGTAAAAATCATTATGGGTATAACCGTAAACCTCAAGCGCGAAAAACAAGATCACGTACACAAAGTTACCGCTCCATTTTATAGCCAGGCGGATATAGTTTTGCCATTTTTGTTTAAACACAGGGTAATAATGCACCACGCGAGTGTTCACCTGGTTTACTATCAGGTTCCATATAGCTGGCAGATCATACCACATCAGGAACAATGAAAGCAAAGCAAGCCCTGCGCTTGGTACATGTTCGCCAATATCATAAGCATGGTTGGCAATGGCAATGTTGCCGAATACCACAAAAGTGATCGCCGCGCCAATCCCTCTTGTTTTGCGGAACAGCAGCAAAAAACCACCTATAAATTCGGCAAAACCCAAAAAGAACTCATATTTGGTAGCTACGCCTATGGCTTCCCAATACAGGCGCTTCGCGAAGAAATCAATGAACTCAGTGTTATATAAACCTTCGTTACCGGCCGGCATCTGCATGATGAACAGCTTTTTATATCCCCATGCAATGGCGGCATAAGCAACGCGATAAGTTACCAGTACCCTAACCCAATAATACAGGTTGTTGTATTCTTTACTTTTTTTATCGAGCGATGTCCAAATGGCTGCGCCGGTAATAGCTATCAGCAATACAAACGGCCAGTTCACATAACTTTCGTACCCGAAGAAGCCACCCTCAGAAAAAATATTAATAAACTGCGGGTTAAAGAACGCTATCGACTCGTTGATTTCTCTATAGGTTAAATGGGAATAATCAATAGTCCATAAGTATTGGTAAAAACCAAGATCGAGCGGTATGGCAAACAAACCAAAAAATATGAATGCTACGCGAAACGCAAGCTTCTGGGTATTTGTCCACTCGTTAAACTCATAAGCAGGCTGGGATATCTCCTTTAACTTTTCCTGTTTTTCAACCTGCGGTTCTGTAATAATATCAGCCATGGTGGTAGTTATTTTATGGTTGATAGGTAAGCGCGGCGCGCCTGCCTTCATATAATGGATATTTCTTGTCTTTCTTATCGAGCACTACGTAAATGTTGTTTTTGTACTGATCGGTACCTGATAAAATAATGCGGCTTATCGTTGGCCTTTCGTAATGCAAGTACAGGCGCTCATCAACGTACTTTTTTTTTTGTTGAACAGTACAAGTGTTTTCTTTACTGTATCGGCCTCATAATAATAATGACGCCTGCCGCCGCCGGTACCTGCCGACTCATAAGTACGGTCAACATCTTTAAATTGCTTACCCCTTCCCGCTTCACCATGAATGTTGAAGGTATTAAAAACGGTATAGGATATTGTCGACCATTTTTCGAACGTTACATCCTGCCAGCGTAGCGAATCAAGCGGTGAATATGGGATATCCTGACCGTTTACCTTGAACTCGGTTACTTCATACAAGCCTTTCGAGTTGGTCAACCCGGCGCGTGCAGGTACTTTATATGAGTCGTGCACATAATTATCATGATGCAGGTAAGCGCTTAACACAAAGAAAATAGCTAAGGTAAATGTCTTAAGGCCGTACCTTATCGCTTTTTGCCATGATTTATTAAACGGATACTGGTAAAAAGTGACAACGGAGTTTTTCTGCCTGATAAGCAGGTCCCATATCGGACGCAGATATGGCCATAATACAAACATGCCGCCCAGTGCGTAAAATGATGCCAGCACATGCACGCCGCCGTCATACACATGGTTTGATATGGCGATGTTGCCAATCATGGCTACGGCCAACGCTGCTCCAAACGCGCGGGTCTGTCTGAAGAACAACAGCGTCATTACCAGCAGTTCAGCGAAGCCTAAAAACACTTCATAAGCAGGAATAAAGCTTAGTTGAATCCAATAAAGCTTTTGCGCTACAAAATCGCCGAAAGGTGTGTTCAGCTGCGTTTCGGCAAGCGGCGGCATTTGCGACGGGAATATCTTTGAAAAAGTAAGCCCCTGCAAACGTGTTATCATGGCATAGGTAACTGCAACAGTAATAAAATAATACAGCACTCGGTAGTTGGTTGATTTACGATCAAGCAGTGTCCATATCAAACCACCAACTACACCTATTACCAGCGAAATGCCCCAGTTAACATAACTGGCTAACCCCAATATGCCGCTCTCTGAGTTTATTGTAGTAAACCGGTAGCCATAACCACCTAAGCCACCAAGATCACGTATATGAGGGTTAGACCAGTCAATATCAAACCATTGTTTAAAATATTCACGGTCAAACGGAACCGTAAGGATGAAAAAGAAAATAAAGAAGATGCGGAAAGCAATTTTTTCATACTCCGTCCATACCGGTGCCTGTGTTTTTACAGGTTGCTTTTTTGCTTGTACCGGGGCCTCGGCTACCAAAACGTCTGCAGTTGCCATACTTTATAGTTTTATTGGTTTACGACGGCCTTCAAACAACAGGTATTTACGATTAATACGATTAAGCTCGGCATATACCGAATCCTTTTTCTCGTTTACACCTTTTAAAATGATGGTAGAATCATTAGGCTGAGAATAGGTTAGCTTAAAGCCCTCCTCTTTATAATTTTTGTTCTTATTTTTTAGCACGATGGTTCTCGAAAGGCTATCAGGTGTATAAGCATAGTACTTGCGGCCCCCAACCCCTGCGGACTCAAAGTTGCGGTCGATATCATTTTCGTAATATCCTTCGCCGGTATCGTTATCCGGCTTAATAGGCTTTGCTATTTTTATGCTAATGGTAGCCCATTTCTCAAACACTACGTTTTGCCAGCGGTTACTATCGGTAGTTGAGTATGGGATAGTTTGCCCATTAAACCTGAACTCTTTTACGTTGTAATAACCATAGCTGCCTTTTATACCGGGGGTTTGGGGCAATTTGTAAGGCCCGTTAACATAGTTGGCGTAAGTAGTAAAGCCAAGCAGCACTACAAATGCTACAAAGATTACACGCAGACCGATGCGTAGCTTTTTCAGGTTACGATCAGCAAAAACAGGTTCAAACTTATTGGCAATAGTATATTGTTGCTGAATTAGCAGATTGAACAAACGAGGTACGTCATATACAAAAAGGAACAAGGCAATCACAACCAGATAAGCACTGTACACTTGTTCGCCGGCATCGTAGGCAAAGTTGGCTGCCAGTACGTTACCGGTAAAGCCAAGGATAATACCTGTGCCGAAGGTGGTAGTACGTCTGAAGAACAGCAGCACACTGGCCAATATTTCAACCAACCCTAAAAACGCCTCGTAACCTTGCGTTATACCGATGGTATGAAAATATATCTTCCAGGCAAAGAAATCGCCGTAGTTGGTGTGCAGGTTGCTTAATGACGGATAAGGCATTTGCAGCGGAAACAACTTGATCAACCCGTAAGCGATAATGCCGATAGCCAGGCGGTAACGCAGTATCACTCGCAGCCAATAATGCAGGTTATCATAATCAGGTTCGCGTTTTTGCGCGAACTGCCAAATGATAGCACCTACGGCAGCAATAGCCGCAGCTATCAGCCAGTTGCCAAAACCGGATATACCGAAGAATTGCGGGGCATATTTAGAAAGGCTGAACAGATCGTAAAAGTTCAAATGCAGCCAGTTTATGCTGAACAAATGGCGGTAAAACTTCCAGTCGAGCGGTACTGCCTGGATGATGAAATAGATGAAAAAGAAACGTAATGCTGCTTTTTCATATCCTTTCCATTCGGAATGGCGTCCATTAGATATATTAAAAAAACTCATATCAATATGGTTTTATGGTTTGCTATCAGTTGTTTAGTAACCGGGGTTTTGCTCTAAATTTTTATCCAGTTGTATTTGTGTCACCGGTATCGGGAAAACATTCTCATTCGCGTCAACCTTAATGTTCGGGTCGATAGCCTCAAGCACTGTTTTAGCACGGCCAGTGCGGGCAAGGTCAAACCAGCGGTGTGCTTCCCAGGCAAACTCGACACGGCGTTCGTTTTCTATTGCCAGCAATAAATCGTCGGCTGTAGTAAGTGGTAACGCTGCAACTTCGGCGCGCTCACGCACTTTGTTCAGGTCGGCAAGGCCGCCGTCTGTACCTTCTACCTTGCCTAAATGCGCTCTTGCTTCGGCACGTATCAGGTATTGCTCGGCAATACGCAGCACATAAGCTGGATCTGTTGAGTTTTTACGGTAGTACAGGTTACCAAACCATAAGGTAGTTCCGGCCTGTGTTACTTTGCCAATCAATGCGCTGCGGCCGCCTGAAACAGCAGGATCGTTTAGCAATTGCACAAACTTGTCGGTAGGCGCGTAGCGGTAAGTACCACCGTTGGTTGAATGCTGCATTTGCTGCCTTATAGTACTTGGGTTAGCCGCGCTATATTCCAGTTCGAATATTGATTCTCGCGTACCTACCACATCGTTGGCAAACCAGCTGCTGAAAGGCTTTAACAATTCATAATCGGTTGATTCGATAAGCTTGGTTGCGTACTCTTCAGCTTTTGCCCAATCTTTACGGTAGAGGTAAAGCCTGGCCTTAAGTGCCCAAACGGTACGCTTTGTAGTGCGGATACGGTTTAAAGTATTAGGCAAAAGCGCTTCAGCGTCATTAAGATCCTGTTCTACCTGGGCATAAGTTTGCTCAGTGGTGCTGCGCTTTACGTTTGGCAGTGCATCTATGGATGTCGTAGGCGCCAGCACGATCTGCGCCCCGCCCCATGCACGGGCGATATCAAAATATGCCAACGCACGAATAAATTTAGCTTCGCCGACAATCTGATCATTCTGCGCCTGGGTAAATGCCGGGCCAACTAATGAGGGCACTTTTGTGATTACATTGTTTGCACGGTTGATGGTATAATAAATGGCCGTCCAGGCAGTGTTGAAGTTAACATCATCAGCACGGAAGTTTACAGTAACCAGGTTAGCCGCACCGCCGGTAGTAAGGTTCTTTACGTCACCACTTGGAAAATATCCCAGCGTAACATAGGTTTCGCCGTAATAACCTGTTGAACCTAACTGGCGGTACACGCCACGCAAAGCTGATTGCGCCGAGGTAAGGTCGAAAATTGTATTGTCGTCCTTTACATAGTTTACCGGCTGTGTATCTAAAAATTTATTGCACGACGACAGCGGCAAGGCAGCTATCAACGACAGTGTTATATATTTATATATCTTCATTTCTGTATCTCCTTATTGATTATAGCGTTAAATTCAAACCGAACTGGAACGCGCGCGGCTGCGGCGGAACACCGTAATCATATCCTTGTATGTTGTCCTGCCCGATGTTTGACTCCGGATCGGCGCCTGTATATTTTGTGAACAGCAACAGGTTGTTACCACTGGCGTAGATGCGCAGTTTTTGTATTTTAGCTTTCGATGTAAGGCTAACGGGGAAGGTATAGCCCAGGTTTAATGATCTCAATCTTACAAAAGATCCATCTTCCAAAAAGCGGCTGTTCTCCTGCCTTGAGTAATTAGCGTCGGTTAGGCGCGGCACATCCGTAATTTGTCCGGGCGTTGTCCAGCGGTCAAGCTGCGAAGCAAGCAATACACGGTTGGCATCGAGCGTACCACCTGTTTCACCCAGCATACGGTTGTGGTTCCATACTTTATTACCGAATGAGAAGGTAAAGAAAATATTCAGGTCGAAATTTTTATAGCTAAAGCTGTTGGTAAACCCGCCGAAAAATTTCGGCCAAATGCTGCCGCCTATCTGGCGGTCATCGGCAGTTATCTTGCCGTCCTTGTTAACATCTTCAAACACGGCATCACCTGTTTGCGGATCAACATACAATTGGTTGTACAACCAATATGAGTAAAGCGGTTTTCCCTGTTGTATCCGGATCAAATCGCGGCCGGCAAACGGAATATCGGCGTTTATCTTATCAACATTGTTCTTGTTTTGCGAGATGTTGAAATCAGTGCGCCAGCTAAAGCCTTCGGTTTTTATATTGGTTGAGTTGATAGCCAACTCAAAACCTTTGTTGCTGATTTGTGCAAAGTTGTTAAAGTATGTTGGATAACCTGTTATTGCGGCGAGTGGCACTTTCAGCAACAAATCGCTGGTGATTTTACTGTAATAGTTGAACTCAATGGCAAGCCTGTCATTAAACAAACCCAGATCAATCCCTGTACTAAACTGCGTAGTACGCTCCCATGTAAGGTTTGGATTTGCCAGCTGATAAGGCCCTGTACCCGGATTTTCGGCACCGCCAAGGTTATCGGCATAGCCGTAACCACCGCTCCATAAGCCCAATGACGCAAAGTCATCAATACCCTCCTGGTTGCCCACGCTACCATAGCTTGCACGTAGTTTCAGGTTGCTTATCTGTTCAACATTTTTTAGGAAGTTCTCTTCACTTGCACGCCATGATACGCCCACACCCGGGAAGTAACCCCATTTTTTTGCAAACTTTGACGAACCATCGGCACGTGCGGTTAACTCTACGTAATACTTTTTATCGTAATCGTATCCTAAACGACCAAAAAACGAGGCAAGTCTGCTAATAGAACGGCCTTGCGTGGCCGTTTGCGTAGCGGCATCTTTTATCTGCGTATAAGCGTCGCTTGGGAAGTTTATACCGGTAGCGCTTACATTTTTTACTGTAGTGCTTTGTATAGTATTACCTACCAGCACATTAAAACTGTGCTTATCAATTTTAGTGTTGTAAGTTAAAGTTTGCTCATTTATCAGGGACGCTAAAGCGGTTATACTTTGCGAACCCTTGCCATTAGCGTTACCTAAAATGGTATTTTTTTGCCAGTATTCGTTCTCATCATAGTTGTTATAATCAACAGACACGCTCGAGCGGAACTTCAGGTTCTTCAATATATCCACATCAATATAAGTACTGCCGATATAATGCAAACTGGTTGACCACAGGTTAACCCTGCTGGTTAGCGTGGCAATGTTGTCAAAATTCACCCAGCGCAATGGTTGACCGGCATCATCAAAAATTGGCAGATAGGTAGGAATATTTAACGAGGCCTGCAGCAGCGTACCATTACCACCGTTTGCGGGACGCGCCTGGTCGCGGTAACTGCGGCTAAGCGAGTTTGTGGTACCTATTGATACCTTGCTATTTATTTTATGATCGAGGTTTATCTTTAAGCTTTGACGCTCAAAACCCATTGGTTTCCAAATTGACTCCTGCTTGGTGTAACCACCACCCAGGTAAAACCTTGTTTGCTCAGAACCACCGCTTATAGCAATGTTATAATCTCTTAGTGCGGCGGTCCGGTTAAGGTAGCTCATACGGTCGTACGTAGGCTGCTCTTCAGGCAAACCACGACCGGCAACGCCGTTAATTATCACGTCTTTCGGCCTGAATGGTTCCGGCTTGCCCATATTGCGGCTATACTCGTTCACCAGCAAAGCATGCTCGGGTCCGGTAGTGGTTTTCCAAACCCTGTCGGCAGGCGCATTGGCAAAACCTTCTGAAGCGTTAAATTCTATTTTGGTTTTTTGTCCGTAGTTACCTTTTTTGGTAGTAACAATGATAACCCCGTTGGCACCCCTTGAACCATAGATGGCAATCGCCGATGCATCCTTTAATACCTCGATACTCTGAATATCGTTGGGGTTAAGGTCGGCCAGTGGCGAAGTAGCCCTGTCTTGTGCAATACCTTGTAACGACTTGCTGTTAACAAACACACCATCAATAATATACAGCGGACCATTATTCGCGTTTATGGAGGTAGCGCCACGTACACGGATGTAAAGATCAGAACCTGGTACGCCTATGTTTGAATTGATTTGTACACCGGCAGCCTTGCCCTGCAGCTGCGCGTCAAAACTTCCTTCAGGGATATTTTTTGTTGATGCCGGATCGATCTTGGTAACGGCACTTACCACATCCCGGCGCTGCTGTGTGCCATACCCTACTACCACCACATCATTAAGCTGGCTTGCTGATGCTTCAAGTCCAATCTCAATGGTTTCGCCATTGGCGATAATTTCCTGCGATTTATAACCGATGTAAGATACGATCAGCGTATAAGGGAATTTTTGCCCGGTTACAAAATTGAAATGACCGTTAGCATCAGTAGCAACCGTATGGGTTGTACCTTTAATTGCAACGGTAGCGCCCGGAAGTGGTTCTTTAGTTTTTCCATCAACCACACGTCCCGATAGCTTTGAGTTGATAAGCGGTGTTGTTTGAGCCGATGCCAGTGCCGGTAATAAAAGTGCCGCTATGGCCGTTATTAGTAAGATTTTCAGTTCAGTTGCCCAACTGTTACCATCTTGCTTTGCTGCAAGCAGTAACGCAGGCGGGCTTTGCAAAGCCTTGGTGTACAGCTTTGCATTGTGCTTTTTTTGCATACTTTTACAATGTTTAATTATATGTTATGATTCAGGTGCAACGCCAATTGACTGCCTGTTTTCATTCGATTTTAATTATTCCTGGGGGGATGCCTTGCGCATCTCCTTTGTTGTTTTTACAACTCTGTTTTATAAAGATTTTATTCCGTCACCTCCTTTTTTTTGAGCGAGCTTTGCAGCATTTCCATGCAGAACTGCCACCAATAATATTTTTAGAAATTATTTTTAAGAATCAATACTGCCTGGACGTTGGGCAGTTTAAGTACTGTGGCTGGGGAATTAGCAACAGCAACACATACAGCAGCTGTAAATACTGATGCCAATATTTAACATTTCAAAGCGACCGTTATGTGACGAATTTTTCATTTTAAATTGTGTACTTGTGGTAAAGCGTCACAAACATACAAATAAAATCTACTAAACCTATAGACTTTATATTTTTTTATAAAAATTTTTATTTCCTCACCTATTTATTACGTTGACTTTTCTTTTTTCAGCATAAACCGTTACTTTTGAATATGCCTTATAAAGAACGTGAAATCAGTAAGATGTACTATACCATGGGTGAAGTATCAGCCATGTTTGGCGTAAACCAGTCAATGCTTAGATTTTACGAGAAAGAGTTTGATATACTGCAACCTAAGAAGAATAAAAAAGGCAACAGGTACTTTACACCCGAGGATATTGAGAACCTGAAAATCATTTTTCACCTGATAAAAGATAAAGGTTATACCCTGAATGGCGCCAAAGAACATATGAAAAATAATATGGGCAGTACAAGGGAAAACCAGCGTGTGATTGACGCGCTTGAACACCTAAAAAGTTTTTTACTCGAGGTACGCGATCAGTTGTAAGTTTCCCTTAAATATTATCTTTACCGGAAACCTGCCGAATACCTTACATGACCGTCAGATACACCGGGACTTTACCTTTTATTTTTCTACTTCTTCCGTATTGTATTGGCATTGGCGCGGGCCTTGGTTTTGATGCTACCAATACAGTTAATTATTTAATGATAGCGGCTGTTTTAGCGGCGGCCTTTATCCTGATTAATTTTCTTTACAAACCTTTACGAATATACAAAGCCAATTGGCTTGGCGGTGTATTGCTTTTTGTGTTTCTATTTATTGTGGGTGTATTAAACGTAGGTGTAAACAAGGGCATGAATCATAAAGACCACTTCTCGTTTAAGAAAGCCGATGAACTGCTAATAAAAATTATTGAAGAACCGCTTGTTAAAAACGGCACTGTACGCTTCACAGCCGAAGTTAAGCAGCTGTTCAATAAAACAAACCCATTACATACTTCAGGTAAAATACTTATTTACATAAAAGACACTACAGCTAATATTACTTATGGCGATGTACTGCTGATTAAAGCAAAATATAACGAGGTAAGTGCGCCGCTTAACCCGGCTGAATTTAATTACAAAGCCTTCCTGGCTAATAAAAATATTTACCATCAGGCATATTTATACAAAGGTCAGTATGTAAAATTTAAAGAAGGTCAGGGCAACCCGCTTATCGCCTACGCGCTAAAACTTAGGCAGCGGCTGGTTACAAAGTTGCAGACTAACATTACAAATCAAGAAGCCGCAGCGATTGCATCGACATTGATATTAGGTTACAAAGCGCAGTTAAGCGATGACATTTTGCAGGCTTATTCTAAAACAGGAACTACCCATGTGTTGTCGGTATCCGGCGCACATGTAGGCTTGGTATATATTGTGCTGCTATTCCTGCTGTCATTTTTAACCAGGTTTAAACATGGCAGAATAATACAGGCGATTATTATCATTATATCTATATGGGGTTATGCTTTACTGACAGGTTTTTCGCCGCCGGTTTGCAGAGCGGCGGTAATGCTTTCGCTCATCGTATCGGGTAAAACATATAGCAGGTATATCAATACGCTTAACATATTGGCTTTTTCAGCATTTGTTATGCTGCTATTTAACCCTTTGTTAATTACCGATGCCGGTTTCCAGTTGTCGTACTTAGCCGTCGCAGGACTTATATTATTACAGCCTGTTATCTATAAAAAAATCATCATTAAAAATAAATGGGCAGATAAGCTGTGGCTGGTATGCTCGGCCTCAATAGCGGCGCAACTGGCAGCATTACCATTAAGCACTTATTATTTTCACCAGGTACCGGTTTACTTTTTGATAAGCAACTTATTTATATTACTGCCGTCGGCATTGATTATGTATGGCGGTATCTTATACCTGTTACTGCCAACTAATTTCATCCTGACCAAATGGCTTGGTTATGTGCTCGAAAAACTGATCTTGTTCACAAATCATGGTTTGACCGTTATAGAACACGCCCCGTTATCAGTTATTGATAAGATATGGCTTACACGGTTTGAGTACATCTTGCTATATGCTATAGTAATTATGCTGTTTATTTACCTGCGTAAAACAGGGAAAAGACTGATTTATTTATTTACCGGCTTAGTAATCACGTTTATTGTATTGGTGGGTATAAAAAATTATACGCTTTCTCACTCATCAGAAATGGTTTTCGCAAGTATCAGAAACGGTAATTGTATTGTATTTCGTAATGGCAAACAAGCCGTTGTGTTGACAGACTTATCTGCTGATGATAAAGCCTTTAAATATTCGGTGCAACCTTATCTTGACAGTTGTGATGTCAACAGGTTAACTCTCATCGGCATGGATAAAGATGTCTCAAATACTTTTTTTACTAAGCATGGTGATTCAATTAAGTTTATTAACCAAAGCATCTATCTAATAAATAAAGACACCGGCCGGTATCCTGATGCAGATATTTATTATTTCATGGCTAACCACAAGAACGTATTAAATAATACCTTGAAGGCCACTACCTTTATTACCGGTAATACGGTAAGCAACAGCTTTTCTGAAAAGCTTGTTGTGAAAGCAAAAACGCAAAATATTAACTGTAAAATATTAAGGCGTAACAAAGCGTTTGTATTGGCATCTAACAGGAAAAAATAATTAATTATTATTTCAAATACAGCATTTATAGCTTAACTTGGCTGATAACAAAACAACTCAAATGAACAGTACGATCTTTAAAACAGCGTTTTGCCTTGCATTTTCGGCATTCGCTTTAACTGCAAGCGCTCAAAAAACCTACACTGAAGGTGTTATTACTTACAGTGTTAATTCCCCGCAAGGTGAAATTGAGGCAAAAACATATTTCAGGGGCGATAGCAGCTTATATAGCGCGCAGCAAGGTCCTGCAGATATAAAAATTATCACTACCAAAGCCGGCAACTACCTGGCAGTACTGGTTGACGTGCCAGTAGCTAATATGCGCAAAGCGGCTATAGCTACTCCTGCTGAAATTGAAGAAGGTAAAGCAGAGCAGCCTAAATTTACTTTTACCCCAACCACTGAAACAAAAGAGATTAGTGGCTTTAAATGCAAAAAAGTAACCGTTAAAGATCCTAAAAGCGGCAGCAACTTTGATGCATGGGTAACTAACGATATTACTGTACCTCCGGGCATGTTAACCAAACTGTTTGAAGGCGCAGGTGGCGTACCCGTACAATTTACTACTGTACAAATGGGTGCAGCTATTAATGTAACTTTAAAAACCATTGCAGCGGATAAAGTACCTGCCGGTACATTTGGCATTCCTGCCGGTTTTGATAGAATGACGCTTACCGAGCTAAAATCGATGGGTGGCAACTAATTGTCACTTACGATTAACAATTTAGTAAAGGCTTCTTAACATTCAGGCAAATAACTATTTTTGCCGCCTGTAATGTTAAGAAGCCTTTTTAGTTTAATCCGGTTTATTGTTTTCTGGCTGGTTTTCGCAGTGATAACGCGGGCAACCTTTGAGCTTTACTTTGCCGACAAACTGACCAAAGTTTCCTTTTCAGAGATACTCCAAACTTTTCTTTACGGCATCCGCATTGATGCTTCAGCCGCCGGATATATCGCCATTCTGCCGTTACTGGTATTTATTATCAACTGGTTTATACCAAAAACTACCGTTAAAAGCGTTTGGCTACGCACTTATGTTTATTTCTGCGTATTTATTATTTCGTTGATAAGCATCCTTAACCTGAACATTTTTCGTGAATGGGGAACCAAAATTAGTTTCAGGGTATTTGATACATTATATCACTCTCCATCAGAGGCCGTTGCTTCTACCGGTTCATCCCCTATCGGTTTAAGCCTGCTTATCTGGGCGATATTGTTTGTGCTTGGCATAATTCTATCAAATTTTATTATTGATTATAACTTCCGCAAGCCGACTGCGCCTGTATATGTTAAAATCATTGGTATAGTGCTATTGGCAGGGTTAGATGTGATGCTGATACGTGGCGGTTTACAGGTTGCGCCAATGAACCAGAGCATGGCCTATTTCAGCGATAAGCAAATACTTAATCAAAGTGCGTTGAATACTGAATGGAACCTGCTGCATAATACAGTCGAAAACTTCAAAACGCCGTACAACCCCTATACTTTCATGACTGATGAGCAGGCACTTGCTGTTCGCGATAGCTTATATAAAGTTGAAAAAGATACTACAATACAAATATTAACCACCAAACGTCCTAACATTGTAATGATTCAGTTGGAAAGCTTTACAGCTGACCTGATTGAATCGTTAGGCGGGGAAAAAGGCGATGCACCAAACTTTGAAGTACTGGCTAAACAGGGTGTGTTATTCGACAGCGTTTACGCCGCCGGCGACCGTACCGATAAGGGTATTGTGGCTATATTAAGTGCTTTTCCGTCACAGGCCATACGTACTGTTATTGTAGATAATGATAAGCAGGCGCACCTGCCGGCGTTAAGCAATATCTTTCATGACAGGGGTTATACAACATCATATTTTTATGGCGGCGAAAGCGAGTTTATGAACTTTAAGGCATACTTGTTAAGTCATGAAACGGATGACCTGATAGAAAAGCGCAGCTTTAAGGCCAAGGATATGAACTCAAAATGGGGAGCGCATGACGATGTGGTAATGAAGCGCAACCTTGAATTTTTGAAAAATACGCAACAGCCATTTTTCAGCTACCTGCAAACGCTCAGCAACCACGAACCATTTGAGCTTCCTGTACCCTCTCGCTTTCCGGGTGAAGACTTGAGCAATAAGTTCAGAAGCACTGCTTACTATACCGATGCCAGCTTAAAAGAATATCTGGATAATGCTAAAAAACAGCCATGGTATAAGAACACCTTGTTTATAATCGTTGCCGATCATGGCCACCGCCTGCCTCTAAATCATGCCGACCCGTTCGAACCTGAAAAATACCATATTCCGCTGTTGTTTTTCGGCGATGTAATAAAAGCTGAGTATAAAGGTACAAGGGTAAAAAAACTGGGCGGCCAAACAGATATTGCAGCTACCTTGTTAGCTCAATTGGATATCAAAAATGATAAATTTCACTGGTCTAAAAACCTGTTGAACCCATATAGCAAACCATTTGCTTTTTTCGACTGGGATAATGGTTTCGGCTTTATGCTGCCTGGCCAGGTGGTATCGTACGATAGCTCAGGTAACCGTGTAATTTACATTGCCGATAAAAACGCTCGAAAGGAATTAACCGATAATGCCCTGTTTTATGGCAAGGCGTTTATGCAGCGTGCTTTTACAGAGTATATGAAGTTATAAGCGAGCCTAATAATTATTTATTAAGGGAAAGGGCTTAAACAATCCAAAAAGATGTCATATCGACGAGGTACGAGGAGATATCTTCTGAACCCGCAAGGCTCTTTCTACTTTTAGAAGATTTCTCCCTACAGTCGAAATGACATTTTTATTTCGGGATCACTCTTGCTTTTGGGTGGCTTAAGCTACTTCTTTCCCCAACGCTACAACCCAGTCGTTAAACAAACCGGTTTCAATTTCAACGGCTTTATTTGCATGGCGCTCCCAGTCGGGCCAGGTATCTTTCATCTGTTTCAGCATTTCTTCAAGGTGGCCTTCTTCCTCAACAATAATCGATCTTACATTTACTTTGCTGCCCGCATCATTAAGCGCTTGCTGATATATCGGATAAAGTTCATCAGCACGAACTTCAATGGCATAAGTAACCAACAAGTAAGCACCAAAACGTAATTGACCTCCGCTCAAACCAAGTTCACTTTTTAAATAGCGAGACAAGGCAATGTCCAGGCTGTTCAGGTAAAATTTGCTGTAAGCCGGAGCTAATAAATAGTCGGCCGCGTAAGTAGGCAATTGCTGATTTGTTTTGTCAATTTGTTTCTTAAGGAAAAAAGCGTGGCGGTGCTCTTCGGCGGCATGTTTAAGTATAATCTGCGTAACAAAAACCGGGTCTTCACAAGCTGAAATTTTGCGGGCACCAGTATTTTCCATTAGCGACAAGGTATTTAACAACTTGGCATGCAATACGTTGTCGCCAACTATTCTTGGTAATATAGTACTCAGTTCCATAAGCTTAAATCGCCTCTAAAGCGTCTTCAATTTTACTGTAAATATAAGCCAGTTCGGCATCGGTAATGCAATACGGGGGTAAAATGTAAATGATGTTTCCAAGTGGGCGCATAATAATACCAGCGTCCAAAAAATACTTATACAAGGTATCGCGCAGCGAACTGAAGTACGATGTATTATTGCCTGTTTCCCACTCCATAGCCAGTATGGTGCCTGTTTGCCTTACATTCTTAATCTTGTGGTGAAGTTTTATCTTTTCAGCGAAAATGGCATGGCTATCCGCTATGCGTTGAATATTTTGAGTGGTTCCCGGTGCCAAAAACAAATCAAGGCTTGCCAGCGAAGCGGCACAAGCTACCGGGTTAGCAGTGTACGAGTGCCCGTGAAATAGCGTTTTCAGTTTGTCTTCCGACAGGAACGCATCATATATATCCTGGGTACAAGTAGTCAATCCGAAAGCCATGGTACCGCCTGTAATGCCTTTTGAAAAACACATAATATCAGGTTGTTCGGTTAAATGGTTGCAGGCAAACGGTTTGCCGGTACGTCCGAAACCGGTAAATACTTCATCGTCAATAGTCAGCACACCTTCTTCGCGGCAATGTGAGATCAATTCATTTAGATACTCAGCCTCATACATGATCATTCCTGCCGAACCTTGCACCAGCGGCTCGAAAATAAAACAGGCTAATTCAGATTTAAGATTTGAGACTTGAGATTTAAGACTATCAATATTGTCTTTATCCGGCAAATCGATAAACTCTACCTCAAAAAGCAAACTATCAAAAGCGGCTGTAAAAGCACTACGCCCGCTTACCGACATGGCACCGAACGTATCGCCATGATAAGCATTTTTGAAAGCCAGTATTTTAGTGCGCTGCTCGCCTTTGTTGTGCCAGTATTGCAGGCACATTTTTATAGCTACTTCTACGGCCGTCGACCCGTTGTCTGAATAAAAAACCTTTTGTTGATTAGGTGGAAGTATGGCCAGCAAACGTTCGGCAAGTTCAACAGCCGGTTCATGGGTAAAGCCGGCAAATATTACATGCTCCAGTTTGGTTAACTGTTCAGCTACCTTTTGGGCAATGTACGGGTGCGCATGCCCGTGGATATTTACCCACCATGATGATACCGCGTCAATATATTTTTTTTCATCGGCGTCATACACGCAAGTTCCCTCGCCACGCACAATGGGTATATGCGGCAAAGCGGTTTGCATTTGTGTGTATGGATGCCATATTACTTTTTTATCACGTTCTGTCAGATTCATAATACTTTTTCAAAAGTCCCGCCACATGTTGATCTATCGGAAAGGTTACATCATCAGGGTTTAACTCACTTATCTTAATCCAGCGGAATGATTGCAGCACGTCGGCTGTACTATCCCCATCAAAATCAAAAACCTTTGTTTTTATGGGCAGGATAAACGCATCTATATTTTTTACCAGGTAATATACGCTAATGATCTGCGTATCATTAAATGCCGATTTTATGAAGAAATCAGTCGTATAAAAATGGCTAAGCACTTCTATTTCCATTGCGCACTCTTCCATAAACTCGCGTTTAAGACCATCAATCAATCCCTCGCCATATTCAAGTCCCCCACCCGGAAACTTAGTAAATTGCATGTTGTATTCCTGCTCGTCGCTAAGCAAAACTTCGCCCTTATCATTCACCAGCAAGCCGTAAACACGCACATTATGAGTACTCATAGGTCGAAATGTTTTTTATTACGCATAACCTTATCCAGTGTCCATTCAATTTGTACACGTTTTGGTTCAAACCGTATAGGGCAGTTGGGCATACTGCAATAATGACAGCATTCCGGCAGGCAAGGGTCGGTATGTATAAATAGTTCTGTCTTCACTCCCGCTTCCGTATTGATCATCTTATCAACCAGTGACACTTCCTCATGCACACGGTTAAGGTCGAAGTAATTCGGCAGGGTAAGGTGACAGTCGATATGAAGTTC
This sequence comes from Mucilaginibacter limnophilus, assembly GCF_004005815.1. Lineage (GTDB taxonomy): Bacteria > Bacteroidota > Bacteroidia > Sphingobacteriales > Sphingobacteriaceae > Mucilaginibacter > Mucilaginibacter limnophilus. The sequence goes on from NZ_SACK01000003.1 coordinate 359,120, forward strand.
GCTGCCATATTTTTGTGCGCGAAGATTGTGAATATCTATCCATTCCTCTTTACGCTTATCATTCAGTACTTTAAGAATATTGGTTACTACGCCGAAATCAGTTTCATCCATTAACCCGGCTATTGATTTACGCAACAGTTTGTAACCCGTAAAAACAATGTACAAACCTACAACTATTGATAAGCCGCTGTCCAGCCATAAAATATCGGTAAAATAAATTAGCAGAAGCCCAACCACTAAACCCAGGCTGGTTACCATGTCAGTAAGCAAATGCCGGCCATCGGCCTCAAGGGTAATAGATGGCAGCTTTTTACCCTGCTGTATCATATAATATCCCAAACCACCATTCACAGCCCCGGTTATACCGATGATAATTGCACCTGTTAAAATATCATTAATAGCATGCGGCTCAAGCAGGCTGTAAACCGATTTCACCACGATAAGTATACCCGCGATAACAATTAATCCGCCTTCCAGAAAAACCGAAAAATACTCCACCTTTCCATGTCCGTACGGGTGATTCTCATCGCGCGGTAGCGCAGAAAGATAAATGCTAAAGAACGCGAACGAACTGGCAACAACGTTTACAATGCTCTCGGCAGCATCGGTAAGTATAAAATTTGAGGATGTTAAAAAGTAGGCGAGGAACTTGGCCATCATCAGCACTATTCCGGTTATAAGCGAGATAAGTATTATGCGTTTTTGTTGATGCAAGGCCTTTTTAATTAAACGTCAAATTTATGAATAACATGCGTAAATAGCAGTAAAGTAATTTTCTATATTTGCCACCGCGATAACGTAAACATTATGACTACATTAAGTAACAGGATACAGAACCTGTCTGAATCGGCAACGATTAAAATGGCCAAACTGGGCCGTGAATTAGCCGCGAAAGGTGTCGATGTGATTAACCTTAGCTTTGGCGAACCGGATTTTCATACCCCTGAATATATAAAGGATGCCGCCAAGAAGGCAATGGATGAAAATTATACGTATTATACTCCAGTATCAGGATATCCTGACTTGCGCAAAGCTATTGTTGCCAAGCTGAAAAACGAGAATAATCTTGACTATGATATAAGCCAGATAGTAGTTTCAACCGGCGCTAAGCAGGCGATTGCCAACGCAGTATTGTGTTTAGTTAACCCGGGCGAAGAGGTGATAATTCCTACGCCTTATTGGGTATCATATTCAGAAGTAGTAAAGCTTGCCGAAGGCAAAAGCGTTTTTATTAACACTACTGCCGAATCAAACTTTAAAATTACCGCCGAGCAACTGGAAGCTGCTATTACACCAAAAAGCAAGCTATTCATGTTCTCGTCTCCTTGTAATCCAACTGGTAGCGTATACAGCAAAGATGAGCTGGAAGCGTTGGCAAAAGTATTTGAGAAACATCCTGAAATTTACATTATATCTGACGAGATATACGAGCATATCAACTTTGTTGACAAGCATGAGTCAATAGCACAATTTGATTCGATAAAAGACCGTGTGATCATCATCAACGGCTTTTCAAAATCATATGCCATGACAGGCTGGCGCATTGGCTACACCGCATCAAACAAAGAGATAGCAGCAGCGTGTGACAAAATGCAGGGACAGATTACTTCTGGTACGTGTTCTATTACCCAGCGTGCAGGTATTGCAGCTTATGAGGGTGGCTTGGAAAGCGTACACGAAATGCGTGAGGATTTCCGTAAACGCCGTGATATTGTGTATAACTTATTAAAGGATATTGAAGGGATAGAAGTTAACCTACCAGAGGGAGCGTTTTACTTTTTTCCTGATGTTACATCGTTCTTTGGTAAAAGCTACAACGGTAAAACTATTAACGATGCTAACGAACTGAGCATTTACCTGCTTGAAGAAGCACATGTTTCAACTGTAGGCGGTGATTCGTTTGGCGATAAAACGTCTATTCGTATGTCATACGCGGCTGCTGAAGACAAGTTGATTGAAGCCATGGGACGTATTAAAGCTGCTTTAGCAAAATTAAGCTAAGCATAAAACCTTAAACAAAAAAGCCTCTCAGGATATCCTGAGAGGCTTTTTCGTTAGCTGTTCGGTTATTATAAACCAAATCCGTACGCTACACGCAGGCCAACTACACCCCAATTGTTGTTGTTACCCGAAAAGTTTTCGTACTTTACGCCGAAATCCCAGTGTTGATCAGCCCAGCCTAAAGCAGGTGCTAAAATTAACTTGGTATTGTTGCCTTCGTTAGTTGCAAAACCAGCACCTGCTTCTGCACCAAAATAAAGATTATCTGTGAAGAATGCTTTAATACCTAATTTTACAGGGATAATACCTACATCCTCAGCGTCATAATTGTCACCGGCTATTTCTACTTCTTTACCAAAAAAGTTATAATAACCTGAGGTTAAAGTAAGCGCCAAATTGTCACTTAAGCCATATTGCAAACGTGCAGTACCACCTAATTGGAAACTACTGTAGTCTTTAATATCTCCTGTTGGTATGCCACCTTCAAGGCCAAAACCTAAACGCCAAGCGCTTTTTTCTGAAGTTTGAGCATTTGCATTACTTCCTACAAATATAGCTACGGCTGTTAAGGCTGCTGCTAATAGTTTAGTTGTCTTTTTCATTGTTGTGTTTTTTTGTAAATAATTTTAGATTTTTTCGGAATGACATGAACAAATAGTTTGCCAAACCTAATACAATCCTGTTGTTGTGATAATGCGATGACTATGCGAAGAAATGTAACTGCATGTGTTATAGCAGAAAATCTAATAGATGACAAGTATGCAGGATAGTATTTATTATTGTCAGTACAGCGATATTTTGTCAGATATCTACTGTATATATAATATTACAAATTGTCCGTTTGAGTTGACATTTTCATTAAATTTTCATGATAATAATATGAATATTTAAATCTAAAATATGTATTTTTTGATATGAAGCATATTGAAATAGTATTTAAATAAGAAACGCCCAGTAGTGCTGGGCGTTTCTTATTTAAATCGTTATTATTAATGCTCTCCATGTTCCGAATCAGGCTTGTAGTTGGCCTCCAATTCGGCAAGTTTCTCTTTACCATAAGCAAATCGGGTGATCAGGTAGAACAATACCGGAACGATAAATATCGCCAGTGATGTTGCGGCAAGCATACCGCCAAATACCGTCCACCCTATGGTTTGACGGGCCATCGCCCCCGCTCCTGACGCAAATAACAACGGCACAACACCTAATATAAACGCCAGTGACGTCATCACTATCGGTCGCAAACGCAGTCTTACCGCTTCAAGGGTTGCTTGTTCAAGGTTCATTCCTCTGTCAACACGTTCCTTAGCGAACTCCACAATCAGGATGGCGTTCTTGGCAGCCAAGCCAATCAGGGTAATCAAACCAATTTGTGCGTAAACGTTATTACTTAACGACGGGAAGAACCACAGGAACAGTATCGCGCCAAATGCGCCAAGCGGTACGGCAAGCAGTACCGAAAACGGCACCGACCAGCTTTCGTACAACGCTGCCAGGAACAGAAATACGAACCCTATAGACAATAGGAATATATACACCGTTTTTGAACCAGATAATAACTCCTCACGACTAAGGCCCGAAAACTCATATCCGTAACCTGCAGGTAATACCTGAGCTGCGGTTTCCTGTAAAGCCCTTATCGCGTCACCGCTACTATAACCCGGTTTTGTGCTGCCGTTTATCTCGGCCGAACGGAACAGATTATAATGTGATATCAGCGGGGCATTCTCAATCATTTTGTAAGAGGTAAGCGTGCTCAAAGGCACCATTTCGCCGTTGCGGTTACGTACAAAGTACTGACCGATGTTACCGATGTTAGTACGGTAATTTGTATCAGCCTGTGCAACTACCCTAAAGTTACGGCCATAAATGGTAAAGTCGTTTATATACGAACTACCCATATACGTTTGCAATGCGTTATTTACATCACTTAGTTGCACACCAAGCTTTTTGGCTTTTTCACGATCAATAGTCAGCTGGTATGACGGTGTCCGCGCTGTAAAGAACGAGAATGCTCGGGCTATTTCCGGGCGACCGTTTATAGCGCCCACAAACGTTTGTAGTGTTTTTTCAAAGTTTTTAATGTCACCGCCTGCTTCACGCTCCTGTAAAATGAACGAGAAACCACCGGTGTTACCTAAACCCGGGATTGCCGGCGGCTGAATAACCACCACGCTGGCTTCCTTAAACTTGGCAGATAGTTTTTGCTGCAGCATACCTACCAGCGCGGTAGCCTGATCTTTTTTGTCTCCACGTTCGTCCCAAGGTTTTAGCTGAACGAATACTGTAGCACTGTTTGACTTGGTAGCAAAGTTCACAGCGTTCAAACCACCTAATGCTGCATAGTGATTGATAGCCGGAATACTATCCAGGGTCTTCATTACCTCATGTAATACCGCAACAGTGCGCTCGGTTGAAGAGCCTTCAGGCAAATCATAGGTTACATAAATACGTCCCTCATCTTCCAATGGAATGAATCCTGATGGTTTTTTCATGAAGAGGAATATTGTACCTACTATAATACAAATCAGTATAACTATAACAAACTTTGAATGCTTGATGCCTTTATCAACCGCGTTTTTATAACGGCCGGTAACTTTGTCAAACCAAGTATTGAATTTGAAAAAGAATCTATCAAGACCTTTTGAGTTTTGATCAAGCTTGTGCGGTTTCAATATCAGTGTACATAAAGCCGGAGTAAGTGACAAAGCCACAAATGCAGAAATAAGTACCGATATAGCGATAGTGATAGCGAATTGCTGGTAAAGCCTGCCCACAATGCCCGGCACAAAGCCTACCGGCACAAACACCGCCGCCAAAATTAACGCGATAGCTATTACCGGCGCAGAAATATCACGCATGGCATGTATGGTAGCTTCCCTTGGCGACATACCCTGCTCATCCATGTAATGCTGCACAGCTTCAACCACCACAATAGCGTCGTCCACCACAATACCAATTGCCAGTACGAAACCGAATAATGTTAAAGTATTGATGGTAAATCCAAGGGGAATGAAGAAAATAAACGTACCCACAATGGAAACCGGAATTGCCAGTACCGGCACAAGCGTTGTACGCCAGTTTTGCAAAAACAGGAACACCACGATAATTACCAGCGCAAGGGCTATAACTAATGTTTCAATCACCTCATGCAGCGATACCTTAACCACAGTTACCGATTCGAAAGGGATTACATAGTCCACATCAGCCGGGAAGGTTTTCTTAAGCTGCTCCATCGTAGCCTGTACATTATCGGCTGTTTCGATAGCGTTGCTGCCCGGTGCCTGGTAAATAAGCAGGTATGATGCACGGTTACCATCAACAAATGAGTTACCCGAGTAGTTAAATTTACCCAACTGCACACGGGCTACATCTTTCAGGTAAACAACTGCGCCAGTTTCCGGGATGGTTTTTACCACGATGTTTTCAAATTCTTTCTGGTTGGTTAAACGGCCTTTTACAAGTACGGTGTACTCAAAAGTCTGCCCTGTCATCTGCGGGGTTGAACCTACTGTACCGGCAGCTACCTGTGCGTTTTGTTCCTGCAAAGCAGCAGTAACATCGGCAGCCGTCATGTTAAGCGCGGCAAGTTTATCAGGTTTAAGCCATATACGCATACTAAAGTCGTCGGCACGTGTAAACACGTCGCCCACACCTTTTGTACGTAATAGCGCGTCTTTAACAAATATGTTAGTAAAGTTGTCTACAAAGGTTACGTCGTGACTACCTTTTGGCGAAAACATGGCCACAAGCATTAATATACTCGGGTTACGTTTACGCACGGTTAAGCCCAAACGCTGCACTTCCTGCGGAAGCGTTGGCAAGGCAATACCTACACGGTTTTGTACGTCAAGTGCGGCAATGTTGATATCGGTACCTACTTCAAAGTTTACCGTCATGCTCATTTGCCCGTTGCTGGTACTGTTACTTTGCAGGTAGGTCATGCCCGGCGTACCGTTCACCTGCACCTCAACAGGCGTGGCAACGGTTTGCTCAACCGTGAGCGCGTCGGCACCAGTATAGTTACCGGTAACCTGCACGGTTGGCGGTGTAATATCAGGATACTGGCCTACCGGCAATGAGGTTATGGCCAGCGTACCAACAATTACAATTACTAATGATATAACAATGGCTGTAACAGGCCGTTTTATAAAGGTTTCTGCAATCATTCTATTAGTCTTTATTCACCGCAGGAAAACACCTGCTGTTATTTAAGGCAATGCCTTGTTATTATTTACCCGCAGGTTTACCTTGTTGCGGCGCACCGGCAGCTGCAGGCGGCGGACCAAGCATTATCTTGCTGCTATCGCGCAGGCGCTGGAAACCTTCGGTTATTACATTTTCGCCTTGCTCAAGGCCTTTGGTAATAATAATATTATCAGAAATACGCGGGCCAAGCTCCACTTTTCTTTGAAGGGCGATGCTGTCTTTCGCAACAAAAACGAAAAACTCACCCATTTGCTCGGTAATGGCTTTATACGGAATTTGAATACGATTTCCGGAGTTTTGATTAAGCACCTGTAGTACGCCATTCATACCGTCCTGCAGTTCGCGGCTATCGTTAGGAAACTGCACACGTACACGCACACTACCTGTTTGATTGTCCACTCCCCTGTCTATCGTAAGCAGCTTACCTGTTTTGCTGTAGGTAGTACCATTAGCCAACTGGAACCTGAAGGTAGTATCGCTGCTGCCTTGCTGCAGTTTATAAAACCTGTCTATCTCCTGCTCGTTTACTACGATCTCAACTGCAACTGGGCTTTCTGCAGATATGGTATTTAACAATGTTGAACCCGGAGTAACCTGCGAACCTAACCTTACCTGCGATATACCGATACGGCCGGTAAACGGCGCGGTAATGGTAGCATATGAAAGATCAGTACGGGCGGCTTCCTGTGCAGCTACTGCAACTGCAACCTGGCTTCTGGCTGTTTCATAAGTAGCGGTGGCCTGATCAACAGTTTGACGGGCAACCGCATCGTTTTTCAACAGCATATTGTACCTGTCAATATCTTTCTGCGCGCGTAGAAGATTAGCGCGAGCACTTACCACGTTGGCTTGCGCCTGCTGGTAAGCAGCTAAATATTTACGGCGATCAATCTCATATAAAGGCTGACCCTTTTTAACTATATCGCCCTCTTTAAAAAATATATTTGTAATAAAGCCCGGCACCTGGCTACGCAGCTCTACAGTATTTAAAGCTACTACCTTACCCTGATACTTGTCATAATAAGCAGCAGGTGTAAGTTTAGCTTCAGCTACGTTTACAGGTGTTGCCGGCGGTGGCGCCTGCTGCTCCTGCTTGCTGCCGCATCCTGCCGCTAAAATGGCCACAGTGGCCAGTGTATATATATATGTATTTTTCATATCCGGTTTGGTTATTGTACTGCAAGCGTGCCCGATGCGCGTTCCACATCTATCCTGCTTGACAGTAATTGAAATAAAGCGTTGTAATAATTAAGTTGAGCTGTGCGTAAATCAGTTTGGGCCACAATAACATCAAGGTATACTTTTATACCTTCCCTGTACTGCAGACTTACTACATTAAATACATCCTGAGCCAGCTCCATGTTTTGTTTGGTTAACACCCATGCAGTGTAATTGCTTTTATAATTAGCCATTGCCTGCACATATTCAGTATTAATTACATTCTTTACATTAATAATGTCCTGATCAACACGTTCTTCCTGCAAGCGTGCCTTCCTTAGATTTTGAATACGGCGTGTTCCCTGGAAAATAGGAATACTAAGCGATAAACCTACATACCCATTTGGGAAGGTGTTATCATACAGGTTTGATAAACTGCTGTTGGCATAAATCAAATTGTATGCACCCACTGCCGATAATGAAGGAAGGAAACCCCACTTATAATAGCTTACGTTAAGGTTTTGCAGCGATTTAGTAGTTAGCAGTTGCTGATACTCGATACGTTTGGTAACATCAAGTATCTGGTTGGTATCAATAGTTGCTTCGGCTACATAACGTGCAGAATCATACTGAAGAGAAAGATTGGTATTAGCGTTTACACCCATTATTTGTTTCAGATATGCTTCGCGGCTTTTTATGGCCTCAGTAGTTTGTTTGCGGGTAACCATGGCATTGTTAAGCGCGATAGTGGCTTGTTTGAAGTCAATTTTATCAGTAACACCTGCTTCGTAACGGCTGCGTGCATCTTTAAGACTGCGTTGCAGGCGGGTGATGTCTTCATTAGTGATACTTAGCTGCCTTTGAGAAAGCAGCACATCAAAAAATGCCTTGCTTACTTCTGATACAACATCAATGCGGTTAAGCTGTGAATTTTGGCGGTAATATTGCCTTGAAAAACGTGCTGTACGCGATGCCAGGAAAACATCATTATTATATAGTGTTTGTGTGGCCTGTACACCAAGGTTTGAAAGGTTTCGGATATCAGTAGTTACACCGCCCGGTATATTGGCCGCGCCGGCAACCGGACCACCTTTAAAATAGTGTTGTACTGTACCGGTACCATTAACCTGCGGAAGCCAGCCCGACAGGCCAATACGAATATCACGTTCGTTTATTTCTTCATCAATGGCAGCTTGTTTAACAGCCGGCTGATTTTTCAGGGCAAAGTCGATACATTGCCTTAAAGTAAGGTTTCCTTTTAAGGTATCGGCAGTTGTTTGCGCGAAAATAGTGACAGGCAGTGTAAGACAGAGTATTATTAATATGTGTTTTTTCATGTTGGCGAAAAGCGCGATGATTATTAAGAAGCCGCAAAATTTCTATAAAATCCTCAATAATCAACCTGTATTTTACTAAAATGTTATTGATATGACCAAAATATTAATAACAACAAAATATTTACGTAAAGGTTATGTTACGTTTTTTGGCACATTATTTATTTTCCTTATTTAAGGCATCGCCATCATGATTTTTGAAAATTTGACAATTTTTAAATAAAATTTTTGATTACTTTGCCTTTTAGATTTTAAATAATCTGATTAATAAGCAGTATTAAAAAAATTACACCGCAACGTGTGGTGATATTGCTTATTCATATTATTTTTACAAAAAATTTAAGCAGGGTTAATGCATGGGTAAAAAACTACACCAAAAAATTGCTCAGTTCCAGGATGCGAATATGATCCGGGAAAAAGGCTTATATCCTTTTTTCAGGCCTATTGAATCGGGCCAGGACACTGAGGTTATTATTAATAATCAGCGGGTACTCATGTTTGGTTCTAACTCTTATTTAGGTTTAACCAATCACCCTAAAATTAAAGAAGCTTCAAAAAAAGCAATTGACAAATACGGCACGGGTTGTGCCGGTTCTCGTTTCTTAAACGGTACGCTTGATATTCATATCGAACTGGAAAACCGTTTGGCTAATTATGTAGGCAAAGAAGCCGCCGTTTTATTCAGCACCGGTTTCCAGGTAAACCTTGGTGTACTTTCGTGCATCACAGGCCGTAACGATTATCTGATACTCGACGAATATGACCATGCCTCGCTTATCGATGGCAGCCGTCTTTCATTCTCAAAAGTTATTAAGTACGCGCACAATGACATGGCCGACCTTCAGCGCAAGCTGAGCATTCTTCCGGAAGAAGCTGTTAAGGTTATTGTTGTTGACGGTATCTTCAGCATGGAAGGCGACATTGTTAAATTGCCTGAAATTGTAAAACTGGCTGAAGAATATGGCGCAAACATCATGGTTGACGATGCACACAGCTTAGGTGTTATCGGCGAAAAAGGTTCAGGTACCGCGTCACACTTCGGCTTAACCGATGAGGTTGACCTGATTATGAGCACCTTCAGTAAATCACTTGCCTCATTAGGTGGTTTTATTGCCAGTGACGCCGATACAATTGATTATTTAAAGCATCGTGCACGTTCGCTAATGTTCAGCGCCAGCATGACACCGGGTTCGGTAGCCAGCGTTATAGCCGCGCTTGATATCATCGAATCAGAACCTGAACGTATAACCAAACTTTGGGATAACACCAACTACGCTACCAAATTATTCCTTGAAGAAGGATTTGATATAGGCGCATCAGAAAGCCCGATATTACCTATATATATACGTGATAATGATAAGACCTTCCTGGTAACCAACCAACTCCAGCGCGAAGGTATATTCGTAAATCCGGTTGTGTCTCCGGCAGTACCATCAGACTCATCACTGCTCCGCTTCTCGCTAATGGCCACACATACATTCGACCAGATAGACGAGGCGGTTGAAAAAATAGCCAAAGCCTTTAAGGATGTTGGCGTAACAACAATAAAAGAAAAAATATAACACAATATAAAAGGTGTGCCGCAAGGCACGCCTTATTTGTTTCCAATTAAAACACCTCATCCCCCACACCCCTATCAACATGAGCCAGATAGTTCCGGTTAAGTCGAAAAAAGAACTTGCCGCGTTTATTGATTTTCCGCACGAGTTACACAAAAACGATCCGAACTATGTGCCGGAACTGTTTATTGCGCAACGCGACCTGCTAACCACTCATCCGTTTTACAAACACTCAACTTTACAGGCGTTTTTGGCGTATAATGGGGATAAGATTGTAGGCCGGATTGCAGCTGTATGGAATACTAACCATAACACGTTTAACAACGTAAGCGATGGTTTTTTTGGTTTTTTTGATTGCGTAAACGATCAGGCTACTGCAAACTCATTGTTTGAGTCGGCAAAAAACTGGCTTAAAGAAAAGGGCGCTACCAAACTTGTTGGGCCTGCAAACCCATCAACGAACGAAACCTGCGGCCTTTTAGTAAAAGGTTTTAACAAGCCACCGGTTGTAATGATGCCTTATAACCCGGAGTATTACGTTGAACTCCTGGAAAGGGCTGGTTTTACAAAACAGGTTGATTTGTTTGCCTATAGCTGGACAGGTCAGCAATACAACGACAAATCGCTGCAATTGCTTGATAAGCTGCAGCAGCGCTTAACGCGCAGCGACATCATTATTCGTAAAATCAATTTAAAAAAGTTTAAAGAAGAAGCCGCTGCTCTCCGTGAAGTTTACAACACGGCTTGGGATAAGAATCTTGGCTTTTTCCCAATGACCAACGAAGAGTTTGATTATACAGCTAAGGATCTTAAAATGATACTCGACCCGGACTTTTGCGTGCTGGCCGAGCAGAACGGAAAGATTGTTGGTTTTGGCGTAGCTATACCCGATATTAACCAGATACTTAAAACCATTAAAAAAGGCAGGTTATTGCCTACAGGCATTTTTAAGCTATTACTTAATAAAAGCAAGATACGGGGTATCCGCATTATGCTGCTTGGGGTTGTTGAGGGTTACCGTAAAATGGGTATCGAGGCTTGCTTATATGGTAATATCATCAAAGAGTACCGTCGTAAAAATCTTGATTACGCCGAAGCCAGCTGGACACTTGAACACAATGACATGGTAAACAGAGCTATTGAAGCCATTGGCGGTGATCAGTATAAAACCTACCGTATTTACGAAAAAACTATATGAGGGACAGGGTTTTAATAACCGGTGCGAGCGGGTTTGTAGGGTTTTCATTAATTGAAGAAGCGCTTAAGAATAATCTTGAGGTTTTTGCCGCTGTTAGAAAAAGCAGCCGGGTAGATCATTTGAAAGATCTGGAAATACAGTATATTTACCCCGATTTTTCCAGCCAATCGTCCTTACAAAAGCTAATTGAAGAATACCGTATAAATTACATTATACATGCGGCAGGTGTAACCAAGGCCCGTTCGCAGCAAGAGTATAGTGTTATAAACGCACGTTATACTTTTAACCTGGCGCAGGCAGCTGTAAATGCCAATACTAACTTTAAAAAGTTTGTATTGATAAGCAGCCTTGCGGCTATAGGTCCGCTTGAAACACTTAGTGGCATAATTACACCTGAAACAAAGCCAAATCCGGTAACAGCTTACGGTCGTAGTAAACTTGATGCGGAAGAGCGATTACAAAGCGTAAAAGGTTTAAACTTTACCATTATCAGACCTACGGCTGTTTACGGCCCGCGCGATAAAGACATTTTCATCTTTTTTAAGCAGGTTAGAAAAGGCATTGAGCCATACATAGGTAAAAAAGCGCAAAAGCTCACTTTCATTTACGTAAAGGATTTGGCAAAAGTAAGCTTAAAAGCGCTGTATGCAGGCGATGGCAAGGCATATAACATAAGCGACGGAAATTTTTATGACAAATATGCGTTGGGTAATATCACAAAAAGTATATTAAATTTGACAGCACTAAAATTAACGCTGCCTTTAGGGTTAGTAAAAGTGATAGCCGCAATTGCACAAGGCGTAAGCTCTATGCGAAATAAGGCTTCAGCGTTAAACATTGAAAAACTAAAAGAGCTTAATGCCGCAAACTGGAACTGCGATATTGAACAGGCAAAGCACGATCTGGGATTTTATCCTGAATATGATCTGGATAAAGGATTGCATGAAACGTTAAACTGGTATAAAGCAAATAAATGGCTTTAAACCTCACAGATAAATAAAAGTAACAATTAAATGAAACACATTATTAAACCTGCTGAAGGTAAATTAGGAATTTTACTTCCGGGATTAGGCGCGGTGGCAACCACCTTAATTGCGGGTGTTGAATCAGTAAAAAAAGGATTATCAGAACCCGTTGGCTCGCTTACCCAAATGGGCACTATACGTTTAGGCAAAAGAACCGAGAACCGTAAACCAAAAATTAAGGACTTTGTGCCACTGGCTGGTCTTAATGATATAGTTTGGGGTGGCTGGGATGTTTACTCAGATAACGTTTACGAGGCAGCAACAAAAGCTGCGGTGTTAGAGCGTCATCATATTGAGGCTGTTAAGGAAGAATTGGAAAAAATTGTTCCGATGAAAGCCGCTTTTGATCGCAGCTACGCTAAAAACCTTGATGGCACTCACGTTAAAACCGGTACCCGTTATGAGCTTGCTCAGCAGCTGATGGAAGACATCACCAACTTTAAAGAGCAAAATGGCCTTGACCGTGTGGTTATTGTTTGGTGTGCTTCAACCGAGGTTTACAATGAACCTATTGATATCCATAACAGCCTTGAAGCTTTTGAAGAAGCTTTAAAAAATGACGACAAGCGTATTGCTCCGTCAATGCTATATGCTTATGCTGCATTGAAATTAGGCGTGCCTTTTGCTAACGGCGCCCCTAACCTAACTGTTGATATCCCTGCAATGGTGGAGTTAGCAAAACAAACACAAACTCCTATTGCCGGTAAAGATTTCAAAACAGGTCAAACCCTGATGAAAACTATTTTGGCACCAGGCTTAGCTATCCGTGCTTTAGGTGTAAAAGGCTGGTTCTCTACAAACATCCTGGGTAACCGTGATGGTTTAGTGCTTGATGATCCGGAAAACTTCAAAACTAAAGAAGTATCAAAAGAAAGCGTGTTAACTGATATCCTTAATGCACAAGACAGTCCTGAACTTTATGGCGACCTGTTCCACAAAATACGTATCAACTACTATCCTCCGCATGGCGATAACAAAGAAAGCTGGGATAACATCGACATCTTTGGCTGGTTAGGCTACAAAATGCAGATCAAGATCAACTTCCTTTGCCGCGACTCAATTTTAGCGGCGCCAATTGTTCTTGACCTGGCCCTGTTTAGCGATTTTGCCAAACGTGCCGGCATGAGCGGTATTCAGGAATGGTTATCATTCTACCTGAAAAGCCCGCAAACCGCGCCGGGCTTACCAGCAGAGAATGACGTGTTTAAACAATTGATCAAATTAGAAAACACTCTACGTTACCTGATGGGTGAAGATTTAATTACTCACCTTGGTTTGGATTATTATGAAGAATTAGTAGAAAGCAACTACTAGCTTCTTCTTCGCTCAATAAATAAAGCCCGACTAAACATAGTTTCAGTCGGGCTTTATTTATATCTTATTAATTAAAGCGTTTTTGTAACTTTGCGGCCTTTTGCTGATCTAATAAAACACAAACTATCAGCTGGTACAATTATTAATACTGATAAGTGGCATTTAACATACTGCCTGCAGTATAATAAGTTTTAATAAATATGGCAACTTTTGTAAAGGCGCAGGCTTCGTCGTTAATATCGACAATTATTGACTTTACAACCACAATTGTTTGCAATCATTTTTTTCATCTTTGGTACGTTTATTCAAACTTTACAGGTACGGTAGCCGGCGGGGTAACAAACTTCGCGTTGGGGCGCTTCTGGGTGTTTGACGCTCAAGAAAAAAATGCCCCTAAACAAATGGTTAAATACATTTTGGTTTGGATGGGAAATTTAGGACTTAACAACGGTGGCGTTTATTTATTTGTGGATTTTTTTCATATCGACAAATATATCTCCAAGATAATCGTCTCTCTTGTAGTGGGTATTGGTTACAACTACGTCATGCAAAAAAAGTTTGTGTTTGCATAATTGCGTTTACATTACATGGTTTATACATTTAGTTACAAAAAACTATACTTATTTCTGTTTTTTATCTTCGGCACTGTAACAGCATGTGCACAACGGACTGTTGTTAGCGGCAGCGTTGTTGATGCCCGTACTAAAAAGCCAATTCCTTTTGCGTCTGTAGCATTTCCGGGTACTACAATTGGTTTAACCACCAATTCTGACGGAAAATTTTCACTGATAAGCGTTAAGGCGCAATCACGGCTGCAGGCATCGTTTATTGGATACAAAACAAATATTATATCAATTACCCCAGGAGCTACCCAAGAAATTACCATACGCCTCACTCCTGAAGCTCAGGAACTTGACGAGGTAGTGGTAAAAGGAGCTAAAAGAACCCGTTATACCAATAAAAACAACCCTGCAGTTGAACTGATACGCAAGGTTATCGAAAACAAAGAAAAAAACCAGCCCGAGAACTACAATTACGTTGAATACAAAACCTACGACAAGATGCAGTTCTCGTTCCTTAACGTTTCTACCAAAATACCTGAGAAGAAATTTTTCAGAAAGTATAAGTTTATTTTTGATAATCAGGACAGTACAACAGTACCCGGTAAAAGACTGCTTCCCTTTTATTTAAACGAAAAAGTATCTCAAACATATTATCGTAAAAATCCAAAGGATACCCGCACTGTGGTTTTGGGTGAAAAAGGGGTAAACTTTGGCGCTGCCTTTGATACCGAAGGTATAGGCGGTTACTTTAAACATATGTATGCCGAGGTGAATATTTACGACAATAATATTTTTCTGCTTACTAACATGTTTTTAAGCCCGATTGCCGGTGCATCACCTACTTTTTATAAATTTTTTATTACAGATACTATTACCACTGAAAAGAATGAAAAACTGGTTGAATTAAGCTTTACACCGCGTAATACTAACGATATGCTTTTTGAAGGGATGATTTATATCACTCTTGACGGTAACTACGCGGTACAACGGGCAGTATTGAATATCAACAAAAACATCAACCTTAACTTTGTTAAATCAATGCGGGTTGACCTTGATTTTGAGCAGAACCCTGATGGCCGTTATCACCTTAAGCGAAGTAACACGATGGCCGATTTTGGATTGAATAAAGACAAAAAAGGAGGGCTATTCGGCATACGAACGTTAACCTTTGACAATTATATAATTAATAAGCCGTTGCCCGATACAGCCTACCGGCACGAATCAAGCCTTGTATCTGACGAGGCTAAACATCGCAGCGATGACTTTTGGCGGCAGAATCGTTTGGATACATTATCGGTTGCCGAATCAAAAGTTTACAAAAATATCGACAGCTTAACCAATATGCCATCTTACCGGCGTATGGTTGATATTGCATCAGTTTTTTTGTTCGGATATAAGGGTTTCGGTAAATTTGAAGTTGGCCCCGCCAGTACTTTTTACAGTTTTAATCCTGTAGAAGGATTCAGGCTTAGGGTTGGCGGACGTACTACCCCCGAATTTAGCAAACGCCTTATGTTTGAAACTTATGGTGCATATGGTTTTAATGATGAACGATGGAAATTTTTTGGATCGGCAACCTATTCACTGGCAGGTAAAAACAAGCTTATATATAAATTCCCTCAACATTACTTAAGAGCAAGCTTTCAACGCGATGTTAAAATACCGGGGCTCGAGCTTGACTTTATTCGAGAGGATAACTTCCTGTTATCCTTCAAGCGCGGCGTAAATGATAAATACCTGTACAACGATTTTTATAATTTTGATTATGTTCGCGAATTTGAAAATCACTTTTCATACAATTTAGGCTTTACAAAATGGACACAGGAGCCAGCTGGCGGTTTATATTTTAATACTTTAACACCCGCAGGCCTTGTAAACGACCATCTGCTAACCACCAGTGAGCTTAGCTTAAATTTGCGCTATGCACCGCACGAAGAATTTTATCAGGGTAAAATTTACCGCACGCCGGTAATTACTAAGTACCCTATTTTGAGTTTGCGATATACACGCGGTGTTAAAGGGCTGTTTGGTGGCGAATATAACTATGATAAATTAGTTGGACGTGTTGATAAACACCTGTTTCTATCGGTATTTGGTTATGCTGATATAGGCTTGGAGGCCGGGCAGATATTTGGCAAGGTTCCTTATCCCCTGCTGGTAATTCACCGAGCTAACCAAACATTTGCTTACAATATCAACTCATACAACTTAATGAACTTTATGGAGTTTGTGAGTGACCATTATCAGTCGGTAAGTATAGACCAGCACTTCTATGGCTTCTTCTTCAACAAAATCCCGTTATTCAAAAAACTAAAATGGCGCGAAGTTGTCTCCTTTAAAGCTTTATATGGAGGGCTGCGTGACGAGAACAACCCGGTTTTACACAGCGATTTATATGAGTTTCCAAAAGATGAAAACGGCCAGCCGGTGACTTATTCATTGGGGAAAACTCCATATGTTGAAGGAAGCGTTGGTATTGAAAATATTTTTAAATTTATACGTGTCGACCTTGTGAAAAGATTTAACTACCTGGACAACCCAAACGTTGCTGAATGGGGTGTGCGTGCCAGGATATCATTTGATTTTTAACGCTATAACAAATTATTTATGGCACAACAAACCACCACAACTACAACCACTACATTACGTACCAGCCTGCAATTGGGGATTTATAAAGTTATTGACCCCTTTGTAAAGGTACTTATTAAAATAGGCCTAACCCCTAATGCCGTAACATCAATAGGCTTTATACTAAATATTGGTGTAGCTGTTATATTTATTGCAGGTGCCGAAACCGGCGCACGCATAGATTTCACTTATGTAGGCTGGGCCGGCGGGCTTATACTGTTTGCAGGTCTGTTTGATATGCTTGACGGGCAGGTAGCACGCTTAGGCAATATGAAATCAACTTTTGGAGCACTGTATGATTCAGTGTTGGACAGATACAGTGAGCTAATTATGTTTTTAGGAATTTGTTACTACCTTGTAGCGCATCACTACTTTTTAAGTTCTTTATTCGCTTTTGTTGCTATGATAGGTTCGATGATGGTGAGCTATGTGCGCGCCCGTGCCGAAGGGCTGGGTGTTGAATGTAAAGGCGGTTTAATGCAGCGCCCCGAGCGGGTAGTTACCATTGGTTTGTGTGCGTTGTTATGCGGCATACTATCAAACTACATTGGTGGTGACTATAAATTATATGTTCCGGGCATAAAATATCACGTGTTTGAAACTATGTCGATATTTACCTTGCCTATAACTTTACTGGCCATATTAACTAATATAACGGCTTTTAACAGACTTCGCGAAGCAAAAAAGGCGCTTATGGAAAAGGAGTTTGGCCAAAGATCATTTGAGCAAAAAGATCAGGAATAGCAATTTTCACATTACTGTAAAACGTCAAATTACATTAACATTAGTGGTACGAACTGGCAGAAATATCCTATCTTCGTATCTATTTCTAAAGGCAGGTCATCCTAACATATCCTGATAAAGTTGTATGTGAAGATGCCTAATGTGTTATACATGGAACAAAAGGTATTGATACAGCCCCAGGTAATAAAATTATTGATGTTTTACCCCTGAACGGCCATGAAACGAAACTTTGTATCTAACTCGCCCGAGTCGGTGAGGATGTTTAAAAATGATTTTCTCGAAAGCTTGTCAAAGGTATCTTTTTATGTTCCTTTGATAATTTATATTCCTGTAATTGCTGTGTGCATTTACTATGCTTTTGCAGTAGATGGCCTTAACATAGGCACCTTTTTCGGATTGATATTGGGTGGTTTATTTGTTTGGACTTTTACTGAATATATTTTGCACCGCTTTGTTTTTCACTTTGTGCCAAAAGCGCCATGGGCTTTACGTCTGCACTTTATATTTCATGGTGTTCACCACGATTACCCAAGCGATGCCAAGCGTTTGGTAATGCCGCCATCAGCAAGTATCCCGCTGGCAACCGGTTTTTATTTTTTGTTTAAATGGTTGCTTCCTTTTGGTTATGTAAATGCATTTTTCCCTGGATTTATTTTGGGATACTTGGTATATGATATTTCGCACTACGCCATCCATCATTTCAACTTTAAAGGTGCTTTCTGGAAAAAAATAAAGCAGCACCACATGCTGCACCATTACTCTGACCCTTCAAAAGGCTATGGTGTAAGTTCGCCATTGTGGGACAAAGTATTTCGTTCAGACTTCATAAAAAAGTAACATGCTAAAAACTGCAAACGCAGTTACACCTAAATCGGTTATTACTGTTTCGGTACTTTCTATAGTTTACTTGCTTTTATCGTGGTTGCTTGTTGGTTTTAAAACCGATCAGGTGGTGCTTGTACTGCTGTTTCACCTGTTTTACTATGCTACTCCCATAAGTCGTAAGTTCATTATTGGCTTTTCAATATTTATTGTGTATTGGATAGTGTATGATTATATGAAGGCCTTTCCTAATTATAATTACAACACTGTACACATTGCCGACCTTTATAATTTTGAAAAGCATACCTTCGGCATTCATACCAATGAGGCCATACTAACACCTAATGAATATTGGCGCGTACATAACAATACTTTTTTTAATATAATTACAGGCATTTTTTATTTATGCTGGATACCTGTGCCAATGGCATTCGCTGTGTTCCTGTTTTTCAGGAACCGCAAGCAGTTCATTTGTTTTTTGCTAACCTTCTTTTTTGTGAACCTGCTGGGGTTTGTGGCGTATTACACCTTTCCTGCTGCACCACCGTGGTATGTACAGTTTCATGGTTTTGAATTTATAAAAGGTACGCCTGGTAATACGGCAGGGCTTGCAAAGTTCGACGAGTTTTTTAACACCGGCATATTTAAATCGATTTACGCTAAAGGATCAAACGTTTTTGCCGCGATGCCTTCATTGCACTCGTCGTACCCTGTTATTGTGTTGTTTTATGGCCTGCGCAACAAACTGGGCTTAGTTAATATATTTTTTGCTACTGTGATGGTTGGCATTTGGTTTTCAGCTGTATATACCAGTCATCATTATGTGCTTGATGTAATATTTGGAGTTGTTTGTGCGCTGGTTGGTATATTACTATTTGAAACGATTATTGCGCGGATACCGTCTGTAAGCAGATTTATTAATAACTACGCCCGGTACATAGAATAACATGTACTAAAAATTATATTACCCATAATTGTGTATAGTATATACAGCACATCTGTTTAATAACAAATTAATTATTTTACTTCAACATACGTTTTAAACACTTATTGAAATATTGGGGCATTAAGGCATGTTATTTGCGCTTGCAGTAGCATGAAACACTTTTTCATTTCTTTACTGTTTTTAGCCGTTTCAAAGTTTTCTTTTGCAGGCGATCTTGATAGCCTTCGCATGAAGCTTAAAAATACTCAAAATGATTCATTACGCGCCCCTATATATGCCCAGCTTGCAGCTGAATATTTAAAGTATGATACAATAAGCAACCGTGTTAAAAGAATGATGTATCAAAACGAAGCGCTTATAAACTCGATGCAGGCCTTACAGGTATATAGTAAGTACAGCGATACTACGGGTATGCGTACAGCATTTGATTATTTATCAAAGTTATACCTGAAACAACAGCGGTATAGCCAGGCTAAGTGGTTTACCTTACAATCAAATAACCTCTCGCGCATTAAATCAGATGTGCCAAATATTATTCAATCCCTCAAGCAGCTTGCCGCTATAAAGAACGCTTTAAAAGAGTACAAACTTGCCGAACAGGACATAAACGAAGCGGCATACATTGCCAGCAATGGTTATACTTATATGCCTGATTCGGTTAAAGAAGCACAAACCAAAAGGCTGTTAAAAAAGAAAAATCTGACAGCAACTGTTAAAATGAAAAAATCAACCCGCAAATCAACCGCGGCTTTAACAGCTATCACAGCTGCTAATACTAAAAAGAATAAGGCGATAAAAGCTGACGCCACAAAAAAATTAGCATCGTTATAATTCGGTTAAACTACTTGCTTCGTGTATTGTCTCATACATATGATGAGGATGATATGGAAGAGCACCTGTATGCTGACGTTAGTATTTTGCTTAAGCAGCATGAGCGCATCAAAAGGTGATAGTATAGATTTCAGGAACGAATTTTTAACACGTATAAATAAAATCAGGCAGCAAGGCTGTAAATGCGGCACACAACAAATGCCACCGGCCCCACCACTGGTTTGGAATGAGTTATTGGAAAAGGCCGCGCAAGGCCATGCTGAAGATATGTATAGAAAGCATTATTTTAGCCATCAAAGTAAAGACGGACGTAAAATACAGGACCGGATAACGACTGCAGGCTACACTTTTAAAGGGTTTAGAAGCTTTGTTATTGGTGAAAACATTGCTTACGGGCAGCAAAGCATCGAGGAAGTACAAAACGGCTGGTTTAAAAGTGAAGGCCACTGCCGTAACCTGATGAATCCGGAGTTTAAAGAGATAGGCGTAGCCTGGCACAACAAATACTGGGTGCAGGATTTCGGCGGGAGGGAAACGTTTACTCCTGAGCAGCAACTCATGATAAAAAAAGGTGCCCGAATAATTCAGAAAAGAGGATAGTTAATACTTTGTTATTCACCTTACAAGTTCAGCTCCGTCTATCAATAAAGATTTGCCCGATATTGCAATAATCTTACACTGCACATCGGCAGCTTACTTGTAATGCTTAGTTTGGCTACCCCGCGTAACGCTAATCAATACCAAATCGATAATATCTGATGCGAATAGCCTTCCTAAGCTACCCAATCATTTACCGGGAAGAATATTTAGTGTTCCTCTTTCTTTGTTTCTGCTTTAATGAAATTAACCAATTGCTGCTGCTGCTCATGTGTCAGGTCGCCAATACCAGTATACTCCCAATTGTCTGTTTCGGTATCATACATAACTTCACCCATTCCTACAGGCCCCTCATGCACCTTATAAATACCTGTAAGATATGATGCCCCGCCAAAAGTTTCAATTACCGGTGTGATAATTAATTCAATTGTTCCGCCTGATGTGTTAAGATGTATGGTTTTTGCTTCTGTCATGATTTTATAAATTGGTTACGGTTACGTACACTCACTAAAAGTAGTAATTTTACAAGTATGAACTATTTTGAGTTTTATAATATACCCGAATCATTTTTAATTGATGAAGGCGCGCTTAAAAAACAATTTTACGCGTTAAGTAAACAGTATCATCCTGATTTTCATGCTACTGAGGACGAAGATAGGCAACAGGAAATACTTGAGCTTTCAACATTAAATAACAAGGCGTATCAAACCCTTGCTGACCCTGCAAAACGACTTGAATATATTTTAAAAGAGCATGGCTTGCTTGAAGAAGGCGCCAAACCACAACTTCCTGCAGATTTTTTAATGGAAATGATGGATATTAACGAGCGCTTAATGGAAATAGAGAATGCCGACCAGTTGGCGGCAATAAGTGCCGAAGCTGCTGCCGTTGAGGGTGATATAGTACGGGAAATATCTGAATTAACTGCAAATTACCCTACCCTTAACTATACAGCAAAAGAAGACCGGCTGAGCGAAATAGTAAATTTATACTACAGGCAAAAATACCTGTTGCGAATTAGAGAGAGTTTAGATACATTTGCAGCCCGGTTCTGAAAAGAATAAATGCCCAGATGGCGGAATCGGTAGACGCGCTGGTCTCAAACACCTGTGGCCGCAAGGCCGTGCCGGTTCGACCCCGGCTCTGGGTACACAAGTTGGGATTCTGGAATTTTGACAATTCCAGAATCCCTTTTAAAATGCTCTAAAAGGCATTTTGCTTTCTCTTTCCTTAGCTTATTGGGTGCTAATCATTCCGACATTATTCCGACATGAATAATTCAGGTGATATGTACAACTTCAGTGTCAAACTGTGGTACAACAAAAAACGTATCGCAGCTAATGGCTTGGCATCGCTGTACCTACAGGTAATTTTAAACAGCCGCCATAAAGAATTTCCTTTAAAACTCAAATGGCCTGCAGATCGAATTGATCTTGCAGCAGGTACGCTATTGCCTAAAAAACGCGGTGATCAGGAAGTGAACGATCTTAATATGATCATCCTGGATACGATGGGCAAGTATAACGAGGTTGTGATTAGGTACCGAATGAAGCAAGCCCCCATTGACCTGGTAACTTTTACACGGGAAGTGACCACCGGTGATAAAAAAGCAAACTTGGTATCGTGGATGCGCAATGAGATAGTTATACGCTACAAACGCAAAGAGATTGGAAAGCGTAGCTATCTTAATCACAACTCCGCAGTGGCAGCAATGGAAGCCTTTGATAAGTGCTGGCCGTTTGATCAGCTCGACGTTAAGTGGATGAAGCGCTTTAAAACGCACCTGGTAGCTGAGGGCTACAGCCCCGGGGGTGTATGGAGTATCATAAAATCATTGAAAGCTTATTTGCAATTTTCCCGGCTTGAACCGATGCTGCACGTAGACGAAGCCGTTGCTGGCTTTCCCAATCCGCTACCAACCTGGAATACTACCTTTCTCACAAAAGACGAGGTTCGATTGCTTATTATCTTGCTTCGGTCAGGCAATTTGCTCGACACCGAACTGACGGTGCTGCGCGCTTTTTTATTTCAATGCTTCACGTCGTTAAGGATATCTGACGTTTACCGCGTAAATGCAAAATGGCAACTTTCTGACGGGTACCTTGATTTTATACCCAAAAAAAATGAAAAGAAAGGCAAGTGGGTACACGTACCCATTATGCCTATGGCGATGAATTTTGTAAGCAATACACTGGATAAATATTTTGAATTGCCTAACGAAGCGGAGTACAATGAAAAACTTAAAGCGATCGCTCGCAAAGCTGGTATTAAAAAACGGCTAACAAGCCATGTTGGCCGGCATACTTATGGTTATCTGTTTATGACTACAATGGGCAACCTGAAAGCTTTACAGGAAATAATGGGGCACAGTAAGCTTGATACAACAACCAGGTACGCACACTTAGACGACGAGTACAAAACGGCGTCGGTAAACAAGATACAAGAAGGGTTCAATGATCTCTTCGTAAAAAGAAAGCCCCGGTGATGTGCCGGAGCTGTAAATTATTGTTCGGATAGTCGCTTTTTGACTGCGGTAAAGTACGTTAAACGTCGTACCTCTGTCTGGGCCGTATAGTACTCGTGCATTTGTTTATGCACTTCCGGATGTACACGCTTTAACCACCTTATCATAAAACTATTAATGTGGGCTTCATTTTTTAGGGTGGCCTCCGCTTGTTTAGCGCGCCGCTTCCAATATTTAATTTGTCCTTCAGTGGATGGCATCGTGCACCTCCTTCCGCATTTGCCCCTGAACGATTAAACCTACACTTATAAAGTGGAGCAGCTCGAGTAGACTATGTGTTTGCTCCGCAGCCAGGTAATCGGAATTATGCATTAATAACGATAGAAGTGATTCGCTCATACCGGCAAGCTTGTCATCGGCGGTAATAAGGTGCTGTAATTGATCTTGCAGTTGATCCCAGGCCTCGGTACGGGCCAGTGGAGTTTGATTTTTCTGTGTTCGCATTTTAGAAAAATTAGCGATAATGCCCAGGTCACCGCGAACACAGCCGAGTTAACGGAAGGGTCGCCGGACTTTCACCGGTATGCCTGGGTTTATCAAGAAATATTTTTGTTGAGTTACACCTCAACTGTGTTCGCACTACAAACGTGCAAAACATAGTTGAAAAAAACAAATTAATTAATCGGATGAACGATCCTTATGGCACTCAATGAAGGTTGTAGTAGTGACTTTAACTCCATTTATCCAGTCTACCTTGGTTTTAGCATTGTTTTTTCTGTATTCTTCTATATCGTCTTTAGTTTTATCGCAAAATTGAATTGAGCTTTCCGATGTACTGGTTTGCTTTTCAGCAGTGACACGTATAGAATGATGGCACGTCCAGCAATATTTTAACTTTTTGCAGCTGATAAACTGGCTTGCAGTTATTAATAATGCGCAAACAAAAATTTTCGGTTTTAGAATCATTGGCAAAGTTTAAGTTTTAGCTAACGTAAATAGAATACGCGGCAAAAACAAGCCACCATGGCCAGCATCGAAGTTTTATGCGATACTGCAGCTATTATTACTGATCACACTCGGTATAATAGTTTTTAGTAATGGTGATCGTGTCCTGTTGAATAACCTCGCTATAGTTGCCGGCGTCGAGCAGCTGGTTAATTTCCTTAACAGACATATTGCACAAAGCTTTCTCGGAAAACGACCTGATAATAGTTGTGTCATTGCTGGCATGGGTGAAGGTTCTGAACCGGCATTTATAGCACGACGACTTTTTGCAGGAGATTAGGAAAACTGTTGTTAGAAGTAGTAATAAGTATTTCTTCATGTGAAGGTTTGATCAATCAAATATACAAAATCATCACATTGTTGCCTGCTGCCTGATTTTCTCAATTTTCTTTTGCTCCTCTTCCAGGTCAAGCACCGGGAAAGCCCACGGCTTACGCGCAAACTTTTCAAAGTTGTTATTAAGAGCATTAACCGCCGCAATGAGCTCGCTGTTATCATTTACAAAACTCATTGGTGCCGTTGTCGGATTAGTTGAATTGCTCGAATATCCTGGCGCCTGGATAAACGCACCTTGCCGGGCCATGGTGATAGCACGGGATACGCTTGATACATTGACGCTGGCGCCGTTGTTATACATGGAGTTGAACATTAACTTATCAATCAGCTCTTTATTATTACGATACGCTGCGCCGCTGTAAACAGCGATATATTCATCTCGTTCCATTTCCAGCAACTCCTTGCCGGCTTTGTTGTCATAAACAGATATTCCACCCTGCTCATGCGTCGGACCGGTTTGTATGAATGCGCCTTTACGCGCTTTTTTAGTTGCCTTCGGCTCCGGTACATTGTCGGCGCTTTTAATAGCTGCCTGTGCCCTGGCCATGTTTGCCATCACCGTGACAATTGCCGCCGCTACCCTGATAGCATAATCAATTGGCGTTAATGACGTTTTTGCATTATTTGCTGTAACAGCAGAAATAGCAGTTGCTGTATCAATAGCCATTTGAGCTATAGTAAGCGTACGTTGAAACATAATACCCAGCTTACTATTACCCATAGTAACTTCGATCAAGCTTGCCAGTCCGTTGGTTATTTGAGTAGCATACTCCAGGCGCTTTTCTTCAAGGGCATTTTGTTTATTTACTGAATCCTGCTTATTCTTAATATCGTTTTCGGCTATCGCAAGCTTTTGCTTTGATATTTTAGCTTCAATCTCCGCAGTAGAACCGCCAAATTGTTCCTGGTATGTCAACAATGCCTGGTAGTGCATCAATTGTAGATCCAGTTCTTTTGCCTGAAACTCCTGCTTTATTTGAATGCGCTGCTCTTCAGTAGACGCAAGCTGTAATGCTGCTGCCTGGTCATCGTTCAGTTTGTTGCCGGCATCATCATAGTAGTTGTTTATGTTGGCTTCGCCTTCGCGGTAAGCACTGGCAATTGCGTTACTGTCTTCTTTATCTTGCTGCTGATTGTTCTTTTCCTCTGCCTGTATCTTCTCCTGTTTTTTTAAGCCAGGGAGATTTTTGATCATGCTACCGATCTCTTTCTTGTCAGACGCGCTGGCATGCGGATCTTTGGCAAGCTTTTGAAGTTTTTCAAGCAATTTTTTGTACTTGTCATCAATCACTGCAAGCTGAGCGTCCAGTTCATCAATCGTGCCTTTTTGCGCGACAGCTGCCAGCGCTGTGTAAGAACTGCGGATCGATTCTAATTCCGATTCATACTGACCAAGTGATTGCTGATATTTTTTTGCTGCCTCTTTCCTGTCTGCCTCTTCTTTAAGCCGCTCCTGCTCCCGTTTGCGTACCTCAGCAGCCGCTTTCTGTTTACGATCAGCGTCAACAGCCTCAACAAAAGCCTGCTCACGATGCAATGTTAATTCAAGGTCGTGCTGTTCATTTTCAATATACTCCCGCTCTTCGCCAGTTCCGCGTTGCAAACGTATCACCTTGTAGCGAGCATCAAGCCTGGCCAGTTGCTGTTCGATATCATTGATCCTTAGCCTTGTACCTTCATATATTGCAAGCTGCTCCTGTTGATTATGCTTGTTAAAACTTTTGAGTGCAGTTTCCGCATAATTATCCGCGTCCTCTTTCATGCGTTGATCAGCACTTTTTACAGCATCCACAAGCATGTTAAGGTGATCATTTAACGCGCTGACAGCAGATTGAAGCCAGCCGCCGGTTCGTGAACCTAACGTACTCAACAGTCGGTCCCAATTGTCGCTTATATTGGCGATACCTCCACCTACCGTTTTTGACATTTTTTCCATGCCGCCGGCGACACCATCCATCTTACCAAAAGTGAGTATGGCGTTTTTAATCGCTTCTTCGCTGTTTTGTACTTCTAACGTGATTCCCTTAAATGATAGTTTAACTGTATCGCCATCCTTTTGAGCACGGATACCGAATTCTTTCATGCGTTCAAATTCACCGGTGGTTGCGTCAAGAATAGCTTCCGCAAGTTGATCAAATGTTTTTCCTTGTGAGGCTGCCAGATCTCCCATTTCCCGCATTTCATCCATAGATGGAATAATACCACGGTTCACAAACTTGACATAGGCGCTTGTTAGCTCTTCCAGGCTGAACGGGGTTTCAGCGGCAAATTTTTGCAAGTTATTTAATGCACGGCGACTGCTGCCGGCATCACCTAATGCGTTGGTTAGCACTGCATCAAATTTTTCAAATACAGTGTAAGTTTGGATCACTGAACTTATAAGTGACTTTAACGCACCAACTCCTGCCATGATACCATTGGCCATTAGCGTACCTAAAGCTACATTTCCCGCGAGTCCATTTATTTCCATAAAGCCTCTTCGAAAATCAGCGAAAAAGCTTTTCTGCTCATTGGCATTACGATCCACTTCAAGCCGGTATTCACGTGCGGCATTTGTGAGGGCCCGCTGCTGGTTAGTCAGCTCTCTATATCGCGCAGGATCTTCTTCCTCACGTAGCCTTCGCCTGGCGGCTCGAACGCCGTTTAAGGCAACAGCTATCTCGTCGGCACTTGCACGTGCACGCTGACCATTTATGACGAGGTTTATTACACTTTGTTGATCTAATCCAGCCATTATAATTCCATTGATATATCGCCTGATAACCCTTCAGTAATTTGAGGCATGACGACTTTGTTAAAATGAAGGGCATACAGTTCGATGAACCGTTTGACCTGCGAATAATATGTTTTTGAGAACCACGGCGCCTTTTTCCGCTTGTTATCCCTGCTACGGTACTGGCCAAGGTTAACACCGCGACCGACGCGCATGTCGCGGAACCGACCATACTGCAGCATTTTTGTAATTACCTTTTGCGCATCGCCGTTATTTGCGATAACCTGTGTTTGTATGCTCTTCCATAGGGGGCCATCAAGCTCACCAATGTCATATTTATCCAGGGCCTGCAGTAATTTGTCCCAGGCAACCTGAGCCCATTCTTTCGCAAACTGCTCGGTGTTGAGATCGATCCGGAAAGGTGCATCGGTATTGTTAGCCATGGTTAATAATAAATCATGTAATAGTTGTAGTACCTGGTAAGCCTTGAATTGCGCGGAAGGATCACGTAGTGGTAATCATTCTCCTGCTGGAAATTATAGCGGATCCCTTCGTTAGTTTCCAGGATGCGCGGCTTGCCACTATACACTTTTATCTTCAGGTCGGCCAACTCGTGCTGTTGCAAAGGCAAGCCGGATATCGCCTTTATAATGATAGCGCTGCCGCCGGTTCCTTTGGGAGTAGTCGATATCTTGATGGTGTCTTCATTGTAAACCGGCCGCGTCGTATCTGAATAGGTTGTTACCGCGCCAACCTTCACATCGGTAATGCCGTGCAGGTCTGGATCAAAATATGCTTTGATATACATCCCCTTTGGCACCAGGTTATTTTCATCGGTGTTTAAAACATCGTTTGCGTCCGCTACTTCAGCTACAGTTACGTTTGTTTTATAATCAAAACCAATTGCCTTGGCGTAGATCTTTGTCAATACCCTGTCTGTCGAATTATTATACGACAGTTGAAATTTTTGCTGGATCAACTCTATAGTATTAAGTCCGTCTGTGCGGAAGTAATACTTATCAGTTGTTTTATACGATGCCAAAATACTTGGCGGTATTGCTGCCGGTATTCTTAACGGTTTTGCATCGTTCATGAACCGGTAGTACATTTCGTCATCCTTATCAAGCGGCATATTAGTTACGCTCGGCAGGTCATAGCCGGTATCTCCGATCGGCTTGAAACCCTCATATTTTAATAATCGCAGCGGCCAAGTGTTTATCGAAGTCGGATCATTTACATCTTCATAGTGTATGCCGTTCGCATAATCTACCCGTTCGTTTTCGGGAAGGTTCATATTTGCATTTGGTATGCCGTAAGCAAACAAAAACCAATTCAACGTGCCTTGCTTAACAAAGGGCTGCCGCAACGCAACATCACCATAGAAGTTCTCGAACATATTGGTCGTGGTGCATTCAAGTTCCACTTCCGTTTTTCCATCGCCTATTATCAACTTTTCATTTGGCGGACGCTGGCTACCAAATTCAGTTTCCATCAGCATGGCATCATCCTGCTCATCAGGTTTAAGCCATAC
Organism: Mucilaginibacter limnophilus; assembly: GCF_004005815.1. GTDB lineage: Bacteria > Bacteroidota > Bacteroidia > Sphingobacteriales > Sphingobacteriaceae > Mucilaginibacter > Mucilaginibacter limnophilus. The sequence continues at coordinate 388,098 of NZ_SACK01000003.1, forward strand.
CGTGTATCCCCGCTCTTCAGGTATTTCTTGTTCTATACCTTTAAGAATGTAAGGTGTCAGATCAATGCCGTCCTTCCGGTTGTAGATGCTTTTGAAAGTTTCTACTGTAAGTGTGTTTGTACTTAAATTAAAGTCAAGTGCCAGATGCAACCGTTCCCTGATTTGCTTAAAAAATTCGGAAATCAGCATGTTCGGCATATAGGCCGGCCACGGAAATCGCACCGGCTCTGTATCAGAACGCCTGGTGTAAATGCATATTCTGTCGATATCCGGATCAGTAAAGAATTCACCGGCAACCTGTAGCCCCAAAAATTCGGCAACTTTCTTTACTATATACTTCAACTTAAAGAAAGGACTTTGCGCGTAATTCCAGGCGTAGGGGTTACTAATATAATCCGGACGTCTTGCTACAAATTTGTGCGTCGCATAGTTCCAATAATTTATAGAAGGATAGGAAAACGTTGGGGTTTCTTCAACGCCACCAAAGACCGAATTCCATATCGGCAGGTAGAAATAATTATAACTTTCAGGATGCTCAACCGTGTCAAGCATGAGCGCCTCCATTGCATCCTCGGTATTAATGTTGTAATCACCGTCATCGCCGCGGATCTCTGTAAGCCTGGTTGTTTTAATAAGTGTAGAAAGCGCCGTTACATTAGGCTCGAGGTTGCACTCAAAACCGTCAGTATCTACACGGTACCGGATGTTGCCGGTAACCATTAAAAATTCATCAGCATATAACTTCGCCGGCATAGTATAACTGCTTGTACTTGCTTCAACCAGGTGCGACAGATTAAAGAACACCAGGTTATTTTCTGTAAAAGGCGCCTTGAATGAATAGCCGACATCCGCGAGCAACTTATCCGCGTCATTAAAAAGCGGGTTGATCTTCTCAATGGTAACGGATACATCAGGCGTTAGCTGCAGCACCAGGCCGGCGTTGTTAACTATACGGATCATTTTTATGGTACTGTTTCGATTTTAAAAGCTATCTATCTTGATTATGAACTCAGGCGCCGAGATAAAACAAGGCCTGGTCGCTTAGATTATTTACGTTATGAGTTACAGCTTGCTTTTTTCCTTATAGTTATACGTGTAACCATGTCCGCTACACACCATCCAGTTGCCTAATGGCAACGCAGCGCTTATACGCTCCAACGCGTCTAAAAAGACAGAACTATAGGAGTTATTATACAACATTAATTGAGGGTCGGCAACTTCGTTATCAAGCGCGATCAGGTTATTTGTGCCCATATAGAACAAAAACAAGTCCCCTGCAACCGGTGTATAAGTAGCCATATAAGTTAAAAACCTGTCCAATATATGCTCTATACGGGCGCCTCCTATTGCTAAATTTACACGCGTCGAGCCTAAGGTTTGGCTTATCCTTGTCGGATACACCGCATTTGTACCGGCGGTAAAGCTATCGCCATTAAATATGATGCGTGGTGGCTTTCCAAACATTACGTTTATGCGCGAGGCAATAATATCACCTATTATGTTATAGACTGCCGTAGTAGGATGCAGGTTATCAAAAGTGGCCGAAGTCGGTATCTCATTACTTAAGTAGGCCAATATATCCACATAGGTATAGACGCTTAAAGTGTCCGAGGATGTTAGTCCTGAATTAACCCAGGATGCGCTCACCTGTAACGTCACGCCTATGTTGCCAGTGTTATTTTGCACTAAGGCACATGTTACAACCAGGCCATTGATTGCGCTAACCCTGTAAACGTCGAAATTTGTTTTCGTTCCAACGCAAATGAGTATTCCAACCGTAATGAGTGAAACATTAGTTACAGAAATATCCACGCTGCCGTAAAGAGCAGGAACCGTGAAAGGTGCGGACACTTTCATGTTTCCAAAATCGTAACGGTTATTAATACCTGCGTTTACGTTTATCCATTGCTGCGGATATTGTTGCGCTAATTTATTGTTTAGCGCAGTCATGGCTTCATATGACGCATTGCCCTTGCCTATTGCAAAAGTGTTTGTTGCAATGGCAGTGTTCATCGGCGATAACTTATAAACCGTACTTAAATCGGTAGTGTTAAGCGTATCGCGCGTCACATGCAGGTAAAGCGCTCCTACGGGCACTTTTATAAGCTTATCAATAAACTTACCACCCGCAATATTTACTGTTGCATCACCCAACTCTACAACCGCGCTTGACACTGGTGTTGAGGATGTTGAAAATGCGTATATTCTTGACGAGTTACCCTTAGCAGCTCCGCGTATCCGATAAAGGTCACCTGCTTTCACCTCGTACACATAGATATGATAACCGGCAAGCGAAAAGCCACCTCCTGCCGCACCTAAATAAGTATTGTTGATTATTGATAGTGGCGTGAATTCAGCGTTTAAAACTTCGTTTGTATTGCGCTTATACAGTATGTCTTTGTCCAATATGTTGGATGTCCATTCAGATAAGGCAGCGCTTCCTGTATCAATCTTATAGCAAATCGCTAAAAAATATGTCTCATTGCTAACTATGTACGTCGCGTCTATTGTAGAAGGCGTGGTGTTGGAATTGCTAAGTTTTATAAGCTCTTTTCTATTTGCAGGTAAAAATGCTGTATAGCTATCATAGACGGCAGCTATATAAGTGTTGGAACCTGTGCTTGATGCAACAATTCTTAAGCTGTAAATATCCTTTAGCGAATAAACAAAGGTTTTGAACTGCGCACTCGCTGTATACCCGGCTGCGTTTATATAGCCATCATAAGTAGCTACCAGCCTTTCGGCGGTAACAGATGAATCCTGCGAAGGCAGTAGTAACGGCGCTTCATCTAATAGCGCAGCGAGATTGTCAACTTGTGCTTTAACTGGATCGAATTCAGTTTTTTGCGTATAGTCGGTTAGGACGGGGGCATCCACCAGTAACCATTTCGCTTCCCAAGCGGTTGCATTCCTGATAAAATAAGGCTGGCTGACATATTGGGTTCCAACTTTGGCAGGGATCGATAAATTATCGAAGTAAGTGTAAGGCCCTGTGTTTGGTTTAACATCCCAACGATCACCTACCTTAATAGCGCCTATTGTTGCCGGATTTGTAGTTACTATAGCCGGGCCTTTATTACTATTTGTTACTTGTTCAAAGCCTGCTAACACCTCCTCTTTACTTAGGGTTTCGTTTTTTTCATAAAAGAACTTTTTCAGTTCGTCAATAGTACCAGTCATATCTATATGTCGTTTATGGGGTTTGTTGGTCGGCTCAAGTCCGGCACAATCAGTGCGCCGGTGCTGCCGGTGTAATTTTCTTCATCGAAAGCCAGGCGGTACTCAATCTTGGCAGCTTTGAGGTTTACGGCGTCTTGTTTCGGATCAAAGTTTTTAGAGGTAATCTTGATCGGGATAAGTGTATTGCCGAACACGCGATATGCTTCTCGGGATATTACAAGCTCTTTAAGGCAATTCACATCACCGGCGATGTATCCGGATTGCAGTGTGTCTGATTCAACCATCTTTACATCATACCTTATGAAATTACCATCAGTTGGCGTCTCGAGTGATTCGATGGCTTGTGCTTCACTGTCGGTAATTTCTGTCTTTGGAATACTCTTTCCGTTAGCCCGTAGCGTTTTGAAGTTGCCGGCGCTATCACCGTATAGAATATACCTGGTGTAATCCTGATAGTCACGATTGACTATATAAGTTTTGGCAACTGTTCGCGAATCACCTGATGTACGCTCAATCAGTTGCACTTCATACCTGGTAATGTTTCTTAGAGATGTGGTGTAGGCCTGTAGGCCGAGCTGCTGATACCCCGTACTTACACTTACCTTTTCAAGGGGTTGAACCGTTCCGCCAGCGATTATTTTAATATCCGTGGTGCCATCAGAAAGGAATACTTGTACCCGAATGTCCAACTGCTCAGCAACATTGCGCATATTCAAAAAGTACAGAAACTGCGGCTGGTTCGTGTTAACCTCAATATTATCGACCGGGTAACTTTCAAACCATCGCTGAACTTTATATAATGTTGGCCCAGGCAATAGGTAGTTTTCCAGGTGATCGGTATTAGTAATTTGGCTGAGCGCTTGCTTACTATACCCTCCAAGACATACCAGATATTCTTCCGTTATGGCGATCGCTTTAAATTCAGGTGTTTCACCATAATATTGCATGTACTTGAGGTAATATCTTAACACTGATGTGCTACATACTTGCCATACCGAGGTAAGATCAGGCTTATCATATTTTAGATGCGGATTGAGTACTCCCGACAAGTCTTTTATGGTTTTACCGGTAACAGGGATATCCAAACTTAGAGCGCGGTCAAACAGAGGTTTTAAAGCGCCGACTTTCCAAACTTCGAGGAAATGGTTGAAATTAGGTTTGTAAGCGATGTCGATACCCGTGTTACCGATAATCACCGCAAGATTGCCTGCAGTCCATGGTGACATGTTAAAGATCTTGCCTTTCTGTTTTGCTACAACGGAAATGCTATGAGCTGCCGAATAGAATGTATATGCGAGATTAAAGTCCCGATTTATATAATAGTTACTTTGTAACCAAGTGATAACTGAGCGCACGTGCGCTTCTGATCCGTCACCCGATGGGTATTGAAGCCCGGACGTATTCGGCGATATTGCAGCTTTAAATGTAAGATCAGCTCCGGCCCAGGTCAGTTTTAGATCTGCCGCCGGCAATACCGTTCCGTTAAATTTGATAATACATGTTGCTGTTGCGCCGGCATTGTCCAGGATATCATCACTGTACAGCTCGATAGGATTTGGGTTGCGGCTAAATGCAACTCGCGGCGGCGCTTTTGTTAATGATACTCCCATGCTATTCGATCCAATCCCCCTCGTTATATACCAAGTTTACCGGCGCCTTAAATTCAAACCAAAAGCTTTTGCCGTACCAGTTGCCGTCTACCGCGGTCATATTGGTAAACTTGATAGCCGTACTGAAAACTACCTTGGCAGCTTTCAGCGCCCCGATGATGTGAGCGCCCTGATCATCCCAGTGGTCCTGGGCATCGCGGCGCATCCTGGAAACGATCTTCAGCAGTATCTCTTTAGCCTGGTCACGGGCCTGCCTAATACCGGCACGGGATCCATCGCATTTTGCCAATACGTGCAGGCCGATTCTCGGCATATCTTTTTGGCTATCCCATTCACCGATCTCGCCATCGCCAATCTCGAGCAGCAAGCAAACTGGCTTTCCCATGCTTTTTACCGCGTCATCAAACTCGTCGAGATTATACGGATCGGTTATACGGTAGAACGCCGGCTCATTTTCGGTGTGCTGAATTTCCTTCAGCTTTGCCGCAATATTTTCAAAGTATTCGTCCAGGAACTGTTCTGACATGGTATTAGCGGTTTGATCTTAATTTTTCTTCGAGCTCTTCGTTGTACTTCGACTTTTTGTTCATGTCCATCAGCACAAGCCATATATTGGTTTGCAGCACTTCGTCATAATAGCCAAACTTGTCGCCGGCTACATCGTGAAAAAGGGAAGCCCAATTGGTTATTTGCGTGCCGGTACCGGCATCGATAGCTGTAGTTTCTTCAGACTCCTTCCAGATATAAGGAAAGGCTTGTATAATAAAATTACGGCAACCGGCATAGTTGATCGCTATGGCGCGCTTAACATATTTTTTCAGGCCTTTGAAGTGTCGCTCATGCTCTCCGGCACTTTCCATTGAATATTTTTTTCGGTTTCCCGTAAACCAGTGCTTTTTTTGATAAAGCACCGCTATAAGAATATCCAGGTATTTGTAATCGTTACTACCCAGGTAACGCTGATAAGCACCTTCGCAGAACATAAACTCTTCAGCGGTTAGGTTAGCGAGGCGATCTTTTGGCCCGTAATAAGATTCACCACTAATACGTAGCTTTTTGATTATCCATGCTTTTATGAGTGGTTTTTCATATACCCAGGTGATCAATGGTACCAGCTGATCCTTTAGGTAATTTGGAAGTTTTAAAATTTCAGGCATGTTGAACAGCCCGTAAACCATGTAATAGTCTCGTTGGTGCTGCCGATGCTCAGGTATAAAGTGGAAGTTGATCGCCAGGCGTAAAAGCGTCGCTGCCGTCAGCTCGTCCCAACTTGCAGGCGCCTGGTACTTGATGTCGTTTATACTGATATGGTGCATGACAATTCGAAATTGCCATGCACCAGGGTTGTATTAAAGGACAGTTAGTAAGCGCGGTACTTGAAGTAGTTGTAAGTAATGACTGCCAATATAATGACAGTGCATATCACGGTTATGATGTTAAAGGGATCCGTCATGCTGCTTGTTTTTTACGTTCCTGGTAAACCCACTCAAGCAAGTACACACCATCCGACCAGGTAAGCTTACCATCGGCGCGAGCTTTGGCTATCAGGATAGCGAGGTTATGGAGAAAGGCGCTCTTTGCATCTGTATCAAGATCCTGTATTGCTTTGGAAGCGCGTAATATGATCTGCTCGAATGGTTCGTGAACATTAAACGCCGCTATCAGCTTAAGCTTAACCAATATGCCGGGAAGATTTGCACGTAACCAATCTTTAACCTTATCATCTGCATTCCCTGGTATAAGAGCGGTCGCCACATCGGCCACCGGCGAATCAATTAAAAGCTTAAGGTTTTCGGTAACGATAACACCAAGCTCAACCGCCTTTTTAAGATCGGCCGGCAACTCGGCAAACAGATTTTTGATCCAGGTAACAATACCTGAAAGGACTTTCAATAGTTTTTTCATTTTATCTGATTTTTAAATTTGAGGTACGCTTCGAAAACTTTTATAAAGACAGTGAGTATCCCGATCAGCACACCGATCCATATACCCAAAGAGCTGCCGATCTTAGTTATAGATTCGTCAGTAAGAAAATGCCGGAACCATCCCAAAAAGGTACTACCGGCTGAAGCTGCCATGCCGATCCACGGCTTTTTTGACAGGTAAACACAAATTGCTGTAAACATGATGATAAGGTTAAGCGGCTTGTTTAACCGGCCCGTTTACCGGTTCGTCAATAATTGTTATGTACACTTTGCCGGTTTTAAGCAGCAACTGCAGGCGCACCATGAATTTGGCGAAAGTGTCGCGCGAGTTGCCGACAAAGTCAATTGAGCGGGTTGATCCTAACAGTATGCAGCCGTCGGTATCAACTGCGTAGTTGCCGGCATGTATGCGTATGCCAGCAAAGCCAAGTATACCAATAAGTAGCGGCATCAGTTTTCTAAACCGGTAACTCATGTCGATAATCACCTGGTACCGGCCGGCGGGGATGCACGTTTTGCCCGGCACCTTTTTTTCGCCCGGATCGTTCAGGTCGCCGTCGCGGTTAAGGTCGCGGCAAACATCTTCCAGTGTATAGCAAAAGAAAGAGCCGTTAATGTACAGTTCGCCTGTGGTTGTGTTGTTGGTGTACCATTTGCGGCGCACCGTTAAATTCCATACTTGCATAGCTAAAACATTACGATTCCGCTGCATTCGTCATTCAGCTGAATGTTGCTCGCCGTCGGTGCAACATAGCCAGGGAAAAACAGAGGGTTATCAGTTATAAATTCTTTGAGTTTGTTTAATGCACGTTCTCCCCGATCCTGGTGATCATCCTGAAGGAATTGCACCTGAGCGGCTGCAGCGGGATCCGCCATCTCGTAATCGATCGAGTTGTTGTACCGGTTAATGAAAAGGCCATCACCGGTAACTTTCACCGGCAAATGCTTGCAGGCCTCGGCAACTGTAAGCATGGCAACCGCCTTTTTTATCAATGGCAGCAGTTTTTGCTCATCAAGGCTTAATTCGCCGTCCAGGTATTTTTCTTTGTACACGGCATAATAAGCCGGGGTCATGTAGTTTGGCAACTGCTGATCCTGAACCTCGAGCATATCAGCATACACGCTCAGGAAGGTGATGCGTGAACTTCGGATATTGCGGTACTTACTAAAGTCGGCGGCGGTTTTTATGAAACCCTGCAGCAGATCCTGACGGGTACCCGAATCTGCATAATCAGGAAACTCAACCAGGTTACGTTCCATCAGGTCGATAGCTTTATCCAGGAATATGAAGCCCTGCTCTTCGCAGAACACGCGCAGATCCTTCAGCTTCTTGTCGCTGATCACGGCACCGCCGGTGCTTTTAGCGACATAAAGCGCTTTGTCTTCAAACTGGTATAGCGCTGTGTGGCTCCACCGGTGGATGGTTAAATAACTTACCGATCGCTGCAATAAAATAAGCGCCTGTTTACGAACACCGGTGAGCGAGCTGCTATTGGTTATAAAATACTCCAGGGCATCAAAGCCAATAGCCTCAGCAATGATATCACGCTCGACATCTTCAACAAAGCTGGAGATATTGACCCATGTAAAACTTAAGCTGAGCGCGCCAAAGTTGGCTTTCAGCTCGGCGCTATTATTGATCAGGTTCGGCATTGCTTGTTACTTCGTTAGTAGTTGAGTGATTGACGTCGAGTGTATCAAACTGGAATTCTTTTATTTTCCAGCGGAAACCCTTCAGGCGCTGTGTCCAGCCGTTATAGTTAGCTGTAAATTGTAGCGGTTTAAGTATCAGGTCACGGCGCGATGCCATGAGCTTATTTTGTACGTTACCATGAACGCGCACATCTGATCCGGAACCTGCGCCCATGCCTTTGCCGGTTAAATGGCCTACGATTGCCGGTACCAGGTTGTGTGCCCGGATGAATTGTGATGAAGCTTCAGCCGCATCAGCGATCCAAACGCCGTCCTTCATTTTATCATCAAGGGCGTCGATTGAGATACCAGGTATTTCGCATTTATTTTGTTTATCCCAGCCAAACGTTGATATAAACGACTTGCCGGCATTCTCGGCGCCGGTAAGGAACTTATTCATATCATCCCTGATATCTTTCCGGATTGCTTTTCTTTCTTCGTACTTAAGATCCTCCCACACCTTACCTTTTTCTTTGGCGTGTGCTACCCAAAATTCCTGAGGTACTTTAATGATGTACTTAATGGTCATCGTGTACGTCATCAGGGCACGCTTCAGTACCGGCACCAGGATGCTTACATCGTAATATCCTGATTCGAATAAAGAGTGCCAGTTGGTGTTCTGGTAAATTAAGTTGCCAGGGCCAGGCATAGCAACCGGATACATAAACTTGTAGTAATCCGCATTGCGAACTGTATTAACCAGATTAAGGTCGCGGCGGTTGATGCAGTCGATCGGAATAGTCAGCTCGTCATCAGCTGAAGCATACGGCCAGTTAGCATTGATGTAAACCATTTCGCTGTAGCCTTTAGCGCCGGGCTTGCTGAAGCGGCAATAAGCGGCCTCCTGCTGTACCATCTGCACGATCTTGCTGCGCTTCTTATTTAGTATGCACTCGGAAAACGCATGGTTAAACCATACCAGATCGATGATACTTTCGAGCAGGTAATCGCTAAGCGCATTGGCCGCGATAAAATCCTCGATCTCCTGATCATAGCCTTCAATATATTCAGGCCTGCCTTTGCCGGTGTGCTCGTCGAATACTTCGTAGGTAAGACCACTGCCGTACATGAAGTACACCACGAACTGAATAAGGGCCAGTAACTCCGGTGACTTATTGGCCTGCTTGATCACCCATTGCGGCAGGTTATTCTGCGGCCCCCAGCGTATGATATCATCACTGGCAAAGTCTTTAAGCTGTGGCAATGATGGCTTGGCGCCCGGCTGATCATCTACTAACAGGATACTTGCGCCCGGCAGAAAGTCAACCGTCGAGCCGATACTATAAGTCTCGGTCGGGTCAACCTTAGAGGTAAACTTCTTTGCCATTGAATCGTGTAATTAAAAGGGGATCTATCGTGCGGATCTGGTCTGATGGTATCAGCTTGATGCGCCTTGTGCTGTTGCGGTTGTGGTATTGCTTTTTGCCACCGCCTGGTGTCGTGAGCACGGCCTTAGGATACTCGTGGCGTTCGCCGCCGCGGTTGCGCTCGAGGTCGCATGTCACTGCTGTAATGCTGAAGGGGATCGGCTTGCCTTTCTTATCAACCTTACCCATAGTTGCCAGTACCTCGTCCAATGATATATGTCCCATTGATCCAAAGTTGCCTTCGAAGCGGTTTGTATTAAAGGACACTCGAACGGCAAGGCCCTGGGATGCCGGCACCCCCGAATCATATATCGGCACGGGGGGCTCAAAGTTGCCGGTTGCCGACAGCGCGTGACGGGGTGATTTTGCCGAGAAACAAACTTTTTCTTTTGAAAACGAGGTTTATCTCATTGGAGTTTAAAGAAGTAAGCTTTTTTGAATGCGGAGTAATGACGGGAGATGTTTTGCACCGGTTGCCCCCTACTCTTTTAACAAATCTTCATGCAGAAGGTAAAAAGCATGCACATGATATTTTTTTACAGGTTCGTTTTTATTCCAGAATTTGTTCGCATCATCAAGTGCCATTCGATTTTTACTGGCGCAAACGGAATCGGCGTAACTTTTACTTCGATACAAATCAACGGCTTCAAAATTATTCGAGCCAAAGATTCTATTATTTTCTACTATCACATACACCTTACGCAGCTTTCTCATCACATCATATAAAACTAAAAATATTAGCAAATATTGGAAAGATTATGCTTAGCTGTATCCCGTTGTTGAAAAAATTCCACTGAAACCGAATCAATGCCAAAATGTTGTTGTAGCATGAAACAGATGCACGTTGATGATCAGTATGTAGTGAAAGCGGATCTAACCGGTTACGCTGCAATTTTTAATCCCGTAGTGTTTAAGGACGGCGATTCTTACTGCGCCCTGCTTGGCCCGGATCCTCAGGACGGTGTATTTGGTTGCGGTTGTTCTGTAGACGAAGCAGTGCGTGATTGGAACGATCACGTCCAGGCAATAGTTGACCACCCGGAACCGACTGATGAGGTAACCGAATTCGTTATAATTAAACTTAAAGAACATGGCGAGTTGCCCGAAGATATCTAAACTTTCATCGAAGTAAAATGCGAGGCTGGTCAATACCAGTCACATCGAAATAATTTGCGATACTGCAGCTAATCAAAAGACAATCTTATCCCTCAGGAGAAGCTTCAAACCCTTGAAGTATTAATACTTTAAAATATTCTGTAATGGCATCGTTATTTTTCAAAAATATCGGATTTTCTATCATGATAATTTTTTGAATAAGTTGTCTTAGAAGGCTATCAAGTCTTGCAGCTCGCTCCTGGTAATTTTGATGTAAGTCGGACATTTTATTTCCATGGAAATATGAAGACCTAATATCATAACATTTACCAACAAGCTCGTAAACTTCTATACGTTCCTTACCGGTTGTGCCTATAAAAAAGGCTGCTCTCTCGCTGATTCTGTGTTTAAGCTCCATGTCATTGGTAGAAAACAACGTCTCAAGTACATTTACGTAATAAGCTATCTTGCTTTGAAGAGTATAACTTTCGCGCGCTATAACTAAAAATCTCATAGCTCGGTGTATTCTATTTTCGTTTTTAAAAAATGATTCAAATACCTTAGATCTCTTTTCCTCAGTTTTACTTGAAAGTCGCTGAACATGGTCATCATTAGATACTAAATAACGAGATAATAGATTGCTCCATTTTATTACCTGTTCAATTTCTTCTTCTGTAAATACTACGTTTCCTTTTACGCCACCCGAGGTAGTAAACCGATCAATCGACGGAGTCATAGTCAATGTGCCGTTGTTCGTATCCGTGATGTAAATAGATTGAATATTTATGCTTGAATCTTTTACAAGCCAGAAAAGCAAACTTATTAGGTTTAAAGAATTTGTAAACCGCTCTCGTAATATGATGTCGGTTAACGAGCCTACTTCGCTCACAAAAATGCATGGGTGTTTGTCTTCCTTGTACGAAAAGTAGGCTAGTTCCCCCATAATATTTTTTACCCTTTGAAATTTGAGAACAGAGGCGATAGGTGATTGTTGTATATCCTCATCGATGGTAAAATCATTCACATTGAACGGCTTACCCTTATATTCAAGATACTTTATTTGAGAAAACACCAATATATTCGGCTTGTCCATAATTTTAAAGTTTGTTAAAAGTAAGAACTTTTAGAATTACATGGTGTAATCCGGTTCGTAATCGTTTGAGCCGAGGCGGTTTTGGAAAACGCCAATATATAAGTTATCCAATGCGTCCGTCTGGTGAGTGGCATGCTCTGGGGGAACTAACTTAGATCGCTCCGGCTTCTTATCCTTTTTTATCTTTTCTTTTTCTTCATAACTACCGGCTGAATTGATTGCAGTGATCATATCGCCACAATTATTACGATTGATGCGCATCGGCTTCGTATCGGGATCATCTTCCGCATAAACACGGCCGAACAATTTATATCGGGAGTCCTGGCTGGCAGTACCACCGATATAAATGCTTTCAACTCTCCAGCCAAGATCTACCATTGCGTTTTCGAAGTCCTTCCAATACGGATCCTCGTTACTCGCATCATCTTTGGTAGCTGTATGGTCATAGTAAAATCTTATCTTCTTTACCGGATACCCGATGTAATAAGCGTTGATTGCTTTAGCCAGGTGAATAATTCGTTTAGGTTTTTTCACGAAGATACCGTTCAACACACGGAACTCTTTCGGGAACTCCTGCCCGATCGCCGCGCAGTTTATCTTTCCGCCCCAATCACAGGAAATGTCGAGCCCCCGGGTGATATCGACATCTTTATCTTTCCTCCAGGGCTGCGGCAGTTCTTTGCCTCGGTAGTTATCCGTGTACTCGTAGTTAACAGACACATAAGTGTGCTTTACCTCGTCGAAGTTGGCGTAAAACTTATCTTCGGCACCAACTTCGCGGATATTCAGTATCGAAGCATTGAATTGACGGGGAGTAAGAACTTGCTTCATTTGGCGCAGGTACCGTTCAGTTACTACGTCAATGTTATCAAGGGTTGAAGCCTCAACGAAGTAAACGGCCTCCCTGCGCAATTCGAATAAAATTCCATCCAGGCGTTGCAGCTCTTTCCTGAAGCGTTTCTCAAGTGCCTCATGAAGCTTTCCTTTAGCTACCAGGTTACGCATTTCTGATAGCAGTAATTCACGGTTAAACTTTACCTGTTGGGATAGTCCAGGCTCAGCAGCAAGCAGCTCGTCAACTATTTGCTTGATGTATTCGCGCAGGGCATGATCATAGCTTACGATCAGGTCGATCTGCTCCGGATCCATCTTCTCCTCATACTCGAACAGCCACTGGCTTTCCGGGCTCGTCGGCATGTCTGAACAGAACAGTATGCCGTGATGGTAGTGCAGGTGCCCGAAAACATCCTCGTTACCACGGTTAGTCGGTACTATACGAGAATTGAACGCGTCCCTATTGGTAAATTTTGCCTCGTCATTGATTATAAAATCGTTTGATTGCGCATTACCACTGTCTTTTCTGTCAAGGCCTATGATCCGGAATATGTGTCCATTGCGCCAAAAGATTGAGTATTGAGGATTGCGGGGACATTCGAAAGGATCTTCGTGCTTTACACTTTTAGGAATTGACTGGCCTACCCAATAATCAACACCTTCATAGAAACCAAATTTTTCCAGGGCTTTTGTGAGCGCCGGTATCAGGTCATTCTCAAGCTTTATATACGTAGGCCCGACAAAGCCGGTACCACCGCGCGGCATACCTTTTACATTCCGGATCGCGGTAGGTGAAATGAATCCATGCGTTTTACCACCGGCACGGCCTACAATTGCAACGATAATATTTGCGTTGACTATGATCGCCTTTTGCTGCGGAATGTTAAAGTGTGTGATCTTTTGCTGAACCTCGTGAACAAGTTTTTCCTTCAGCTCATTAGATATCATCGTACTCTACCTCCTCGGCATCCAGTGCCATCTTCTCGGTTGCTTTCCGTTTCTGCCAACGAGCAAAAATTTGATCCTTATTTTCAATGGTTTTAAGGCCGATCGCTTCCGGATTATATTCGATAATAAATTGGAAGGCCTGGAACTTATCCAGCTGCTCTTCGACTGGCTCTTTATCAAACTTCCGCCAGTCACCGGCAAGTTTCATTATTGAGGCGTAGGCACCATATTCACCCGCTCCTGCGGCCTCCTCGGCCTTTTGCTCAAGATCTTCCAGGTAAACAGAACGCTTGTATTCCTTTTCGTCGTCGGCAGGCGTAAATAGCTTAATGGCATTTTGAATGGCACGCTCAGCTGTATCCCAACTAACTTTGTATTTAACCATTACCAGGTTACGGATCTTGCGCCGGCCGACAACAACTTCCTCTTTGCCCTGATCATTGACAAACCGTTTGCTTCGAAACCAGTCATCAATCTGGCACCAGCGGTTATACTGCTCGCGTTCGTCGGCGTGCAGTGCTTCCATGCGATTATGCATCATAGCAAATCGCACCCGGTCGACGGCGCCGATATTGTTATCCGGATCGTATGCCGGCAACATTCTCAATGCGTCACGCTTCTTGGCCATCAGGACGTTTTTTAATTAGCGCCTCGATCTTGGCAGTCAATGCAGCTATTTTCTTTTCGTAACGTTCTCTTACATCGGCCGGCAGTGGTTTTTTTAAATGCGGCTTAACTTTTGAACGCTGAGACATCAAATTTTTGATTGCCTGTTCGAGATTCTCAGGGTCTGGATCATCTTGTGGCTTGTTATCAAACCACACACCGTTTTCATTGAAGTAGTGCAGCTGATCGAACAGATCCTGCTTTTTAAGCTTTTTTATTTTGATCTGCTTGGCTATTTGAAAGAGCTCATCACCTTCAGGCACTACGGAAAGTTTGCCATGCAAATGGGTGATCTCTTTAAATAACTGTCTGATCATTCCGTCAATGCGCAGCTTTTTCTCCAGGTTGTTATTCGGAGTGTATTGCTCTGACGCTGCAGGCGGTTCTGTCACCGGCGGTACCGGCGTTACCTCAATCAATGATTCGATTACCTCGTTGCCGGCTATTATCTCAAGTTCCTGTTTTAATTTAGGTGTATTGTAATTGTCAGGCCCGGAGTTGAGTAGCCCGAGCATGAAAGCGGATGCACCAGTAAGTTTTAATATTTCAAGTCCTTCGTGGTAATCCTGGTCGCCGGATAACCAGGCGGTTGCCGTTTTTGCCATGGTATAAAGTTGCCATGGTTGCCAGTTGCATTAAAGGACAGGAATATTGATATTTACAATAGTTTATCTAACCAACTTAATACTTTATCATATATGGGTCAACCAGACTTTCTAAGTACTATTTATACGCAGCTTCCTAAGTTTCTAAAATGGATGATCTTCGCTATCGTTTTCGTATTCGCGACAATTACGTTAATTGTTGGTGGTAAGTTTATATATAAAGACTGCTGTACAACCGACCATTATAAGTTTCTATGGTGGGAGACAAATTTGGATCAAAAAATGGCCGATTCGTCGAAAATCGTAAAGAAAAGGCAATCGCAATTTTCGCTGGCTGATACTTCACGAATCACCCCAATAGTTCAACTAAAGGATAAAAAAATTCCGTTCTTTACACCTTCAACTTCGAATGTTCAGCAAAATATAAATGGAAAAAATGAAGCTTACACCAACAATGGTGTAAATAATGGCATAATGGGTGAAAAAGGTCATATTGTCTACGGCGATAATAATGGTGTAAATGGAGATGTCAATATAAACAAGGACTTTTTGCTCACTGACGCCGATTTAACCGAAATTTTTTATGAGATTGAAAAACTTCGCGTAGATAGTGCGACCTATAAGGGGGTCACAATAAGCCAACTGCCTTATTGTGATGCACCAAAAGTCGCGGAACAAATACATGATTTTTTAACGAAAAGAGGATACCGGGTTGGTTTTGGCCAAGTCATACCTGCATCATCAAACATTATTAAGGGCTTCGTCATATTGGCACAACGCGGAGGAGGTATAACTGTGGATATAGGTAAGTTACGGCAATAAAATTAATTTTTTGACTGCAATTCGATTACAGATAAAGGGATACAAACAGATAAAACTGATAATGAAGCGCTTTTTAATTAAATCAATCAAAATCCAACATGTCGTTATAATCACTTTTCTTATTTCGATTGCAATTCTTTTTACGACAGTTGCCGTTTACGTAATCGACGGTCGACTTAATACCAATGGCGAAATAAACGCGGATGCATTATCTGCATTTGGCACCTTTGTAGGCGGCTTAATCGGAACTCTGTTAGCTGGTGTAACTTTATGGGTTGTTTTTCTCACATTCGAATCGCAAAAGGAAGAATTGATTGCCACACGCGAGCTACTTGATGAGCAAATAAAACTAAGTTACAGGGCTGATTTAGTTATAAAAAATACATTTTGGTCCGTTTTAGCTTACGTAAATAATTCAGATGGCAATCTTTATCCTACTATAACTAGTCATCATGACAACAGTATTCTGATTGTCAACCCCGGCAATGGGGCAGCGAAACAATTGCAGTACACCTGGATTCTCGATATGGTTGCTATCGATAACTTTCTAAAGACATATTCAACTCTATCTTATCACATTAAAGAGGATAAGATTATATTTTACGATAAATACATAAATAAGCAATTTGAAATAAAGCACTTAACAGGCAGGATTGAACTATTACTACCCTATAATACCGGTTCAGAAGGTCATTTTATTAATATTCCGTTGGCTTATTTATATTGTTTAGTTTATGGGTTTAAACACTGGACAGAAAAAAACAAAAGTGGCACCCTATCTACACAATTACCAACAGAAAAATTTTTCGATATTTTTCCAAAAGCTAAATTGAAGATAAATTATCTTAACAAGATTGGAACGGCCGAAAGTAAAACGTTTAAAATAGAGGTTCATAGTGATGGCATAAAAACAACACAATATGACGGAATGATCTTAGCCGAGCTTGTTTTTGGAGGAACGGAAATCAAAGAATTAAATTAGAGCAAGATATAAAACAAAAAATCCCGGCGTCGTGTCGGGATTTAGAACATCTATCTGGTTGTATTAATTAGGCGATCCGTAACGGGATAATGCTTCAGTGTTAATATATCGTAGTATGCGCTGTGCCTGCCAACTCCTAATGTGATTTATTGCTTCGTTTGGCTGTATTTTATGCAGCGTATTCATACCGAAAGTTCGGTCGATATAAAATAACCTGGTAACAGGTACCTGCGGTTGTCGAGCAGGCAACATTGCAGGCGCAGCGGCCTCCAGGCTGATTGCAATTACCGGTAGTGAAATTGTTTCCTGTACAGCACCTGGTGCATCAATCTCAAGTAATGATTTTGCTTTTACTTCTTTGTAATGCGGGGCCTCACCTGGTGAAGCCAGCGCCGGCGTGCAGCATAATGCTGACAAGCCAATGGCGGCGCCTAACGCGATAATTGCGATGTAGCGTTTCATGTGGTTTAAATTTTCATTCGTTTTATGATTAATTAAGTGATCATAAAACTCGAAAAGTCAGCTTTGTATAAAAGGACAATTGTTATTAGCTTTAAACATGAACAACCAAAACCTTATATCAAAAATTTTAGATAACGGAGTCGCATTAGCTTTAGCAACGGCACTTCTTTATATCTGTAGTCAGATTTACGGGTACGAGACGGCACGTCTTTATAAGTACCCGACAATTTTCATTGAAACATCCACTTCAGATCTTGTCAATTTTGCGCAAACTATGATTGGCTTGCTGCTTATTCCGTTATTGGTATATTGTATAATCTTCTATCTATTCAAGCATTTTTTGCTTATCAGCGACACCTCTATTCTAATTTATTTCTTACTCAATTCTATGAATATAATTTGGATTATATTATCTCCTGCTGAGGATCTACAATCGCAAGGTTATTACATCTTTTTGATGTGCTTTAACCCAATGTTTTTTTTATTAATCTATGTTATAAAAAAAGGAATGTTACCAGGTATTGATGATCCTTTACAAGTTGTGATGAAGGCGGTGTCTTGGAAACAACTTAATAATTTCATTATAGCATCAGCATTAGTAGTCACTTTGGCTGGGGTAAGCATACTTGCAGCGAGGATAAATGCCAAGATTAAGAGTGATTATTTCGTCATTGGAAAAGCTCGCGATATTCTAATCATTGGCAAATCTGGCGAGAAATTAATTGGTAAGCCTTTTTCTCCTAAAACTGGAATTATTAGCGACAAAGTCATATTTGTAGAAACTAACGATTCACTTACGCTTCAAAGTTTGAAGATTTCAAATCTTAAGTTTGAATAAAAAAAAATCCCCTCAGACTCGCGCTTTGGGGATTTAATAACCAATTATTAAAAGAGAAAAGATTATTTTCTTTTGCGAACTGCTTTAGTTTTAACCGGCAGCGTTACCAGGTACGGGAAGCCTTTGGACACAAGCCTATCAGCTTCCGGCAGGCTCAGCGCATCAAGATGCACTGTTTCGCCTCTGTACTGGTACTCACCAACGCCGTGGCCTTCCAGTACCTGGTATTTGCCGGCAACATCGTTTTGCAGCTGCTTTTTCATTATGGAGCTTCTGCAGGTGTAAAGTTTAAGCCTGGTGTATAGATCACCGAGTCACCGTAGCAGGTTGCGGTGATAGTGTAACCGCGATAACTTTCGTTGGTACCAGTACCCCAACTTACACGGAAGTGACATGGGAATAATTCAGAACCGTACTGCCTAACCTGGCCATCAGCCTGAGATACGAATAACAAACCGTGTGAAGCGTTCAGCTTTTTCTTCATAGCGTTCATTTCAGCGGTCGAACCTGGTACCATGATGGTAATAGACGATTTTGTTGCCGTGCTATCCTCATCCCCTACTGCTTCCTCTTTAGCCTCACCTTTGTTTTGTGTACCGTAAAGCTTTTTCATGCATTTACCGACGGCAAAGACGTGAGGAGTGCTGATAGCGCCGACAGATGCTGCTGTAGCGTCACCATCGTTAATTGCATCAGGTGTTTTAATACCTGCAGCTGCAAAGTAACTCATCAAAGCAATACCGTGCATTGTAGCAAGGCCTGAGGGATTTGGCACACCGTCCTGGTATACCATATCAACTATATCTAGCGATGGCATAGCTTACAATTTAGTTAAAGCGTTTTGTCCCGAAATTTTAAGGATCTCGGCTGCCAGTTCGGGATTTTCCGACAGATCCTTTGCAGTGTGGGGATGGCTACCATGGTTGATACGGTAGTTTACATTCTTGACTTTAACAGTCAGGAAGTTTTCCTTCACGGCTTTTTGCTCTAAAGCGGCTTCAAGCTGCTCTTTCAAACCATCGATTACAGTTAAGCTTTGCTCGCGCTCTTCGCCCAACGTTTTCTCCAGCTGATCGATAAGCAAGAGCTTACCATCGTAATCAGTTTTTAGAACATACAGTGAATCAAGGCTATCAAAATCAACCTTAAATGCTTCAAGGCCTTTTTTAACATCCCCTTCGCTTTTATTAATCAACTCAACCAACGCCGCCCCCAGGACGGCGAAGGTTAATATTTTTGTTTTCGACATGGTTATGATTGGTCTGAAACCCTTAGTTTGCTTAGGTCGCGGATCTGCGTACCTATTAAGCCGGTGATACCAGCGTCCAGATGGTACATCTGCTCGATGGTGTTAATGTTATTCATGTCGCTCAACAGATCGGTACCTACAAGCATTTCTGCAGTCGGTACGTTGATCAGACGGCGGGCACCACCTAACCAAAGAGCAGGAATGATCGGGTTGCGACGGTCGGTACCTTTCAAGAACCTTAAACCGGTTTCCGGATCTACATCGGTGTATTTACCAACTTTTTCTTCATGATCATCAACCAACAGGTCGTAATCGGTGAATGAGCAGAATGTAGGGCAAAGGATCTGATCATTGTCACGGATCTCTTCGTCCTGAGCGCGCCACATTTTTTTGAATTGAGCATACGCGCCTGAAGATGTGGTTATAGCACCGGTAGTCACAGGATTAATATCGCCTGCATTAATACCGGCGACGATTTTAGGACCGAAACCTTCGCATATTGCCTCGACATTGTTGTTTACCCACTTCGCAGGATGCGTGTAAGGTGTTTGACCGGCAGTTGTAGCTGCTTTACAACGGAAATATTCGATCTCACCGTCAGCATGCGCTATTTTAACGCGGTCACCAATGGCATAAGTAGCACCGGCATCAAAAGTGGTGAAAGCCTCTTTACCAACGCCGAAATAAATCGCGCGGCGGTTTATTTCGGAGCCTATTTGCGCTACAACCTGATCCCAGATGTAATCTACAAACGGAACCTTTTTATTTTTTGCGTTCTCGCCACGACCGCGCATCGCAGCCATGAAGCTGGTGCGGAAATCTTTTGGAAATATTTGGATATCGCGTTGGAACTCCTGTACTTCCAGTACGCGAGGTTCGAAGATGATATCATCACCTTTAGGTTTAAAGACACCGGTACCAGGTTTCGCTCCGTTACCAATCCTTAAGCCGGTTAAGGTTACCTTATTTTTAACATCTTCAACCAGGGTAAGCTGTTTTGCAGCTGTCAGGCCACGGTACAGCTTACCAAAAAGTTTCTTTTCGTACTCACCACCATACGCGGCTAAAGCACTTAAAACGGGGTTTCTTGCCATTTTTATTATTTAAGTAAGTTGTCTAATGCGTCTACCTCGTCATCCACATCGGTTAGGAAGCGCTCATCCCCTACCGGTTCTTTACCAGCATCGCCTTCGCTTTCTTTTTTTGATTTGGCGTTTGAAGGTTTTTCACCTGGTTGCTCGCCGTACTCTTCAGCGCGATCGTTAGCTTCATCACGCTCAGTGATAAGCGCGGTAATAGCCTCGGCCAGGTTAGTTTTTTGTTTTTCTTTACCCAATGCCTTGTTAGCAGCTTCTAAAGCGTTGCTGATTGTATCAGCGTTATCGTTCGCCTGGGTAAAGTGAGCGGCCGAAATGATCACCACGTTAGTGATGCCATTGGCTTCCAACTCATCGGCGACATCCTGAATATCTTCAGGAGTGATATCTTCCGCTTTCTTATTCTTTAAAGCATTCAGCTTCTTGAATTTCGATCCGAAAATGTCCATGTCTGTATTTTGTTGATTTTGTTGATTTTGAGGTTGTTGTTTTGCGAGAATTTCGCTTACCTGGTTGGCGATATCGCCAAGATCTATCGGCGATAGAATGGCATTTTGAGGTGTGTAATAAGCCATCAGATCTTCATGCTTCATATTGCGGACGTCTTCAGGCACATTATCAGCCTCGTAAGTTTCAAGAACATCAACCAACTTGGCGTCAAAAGCAGTTTGAGCCGACATCAGGTTGTCATCGTAGTTCATCCACTCTTTTTTTACCGCTTCGAGCGTTTTACCGGTTTTATCTGCGATCAGCTGGCTTAATACATCATCGTATATATCCATCTCATCAGCGGTTTTGCGCATATCCCTGGCATTGCCGAATGCTACGCCTGATACATTATGCAATAAAATGAGTGATCCTTTGGCGGCATGTACCGTGTGGCCGGCCAGCGCTATCATTGCGCCCATGGAGTAAGCTATACCATCAACATAGGTATGAACATCCTTCTTAGATGCCTTAATAGCATTGAACATCGGCAGGCCGTCCCATACGGAGCCACCCGGAGAATTGATCTTGACATTTATCCTGTCATAAGTTTTCTCCAGCTCTTTAAAGTCCGTTACGAACTTGCGGCCGGTATTGCCTTCTTCCCAATAGGAAGCGCCGATCACACCATATATCATGATGTCGACTTCTTTAGCGTTCTTAGGCGCTATATTATAAACGGGTATGAATTTCTTTGCCACGATACAATTCTACAGGCTGAAAAATTGCTTTAAAGGACAGCTACGGCGTCACGATCAGCGCGCGACGCAGTGTCTTACCGGAGAAAGTGAGCGCGGTACCGGCGCGGCCGGGTACGGTGGTTTGGGTGTTTGCATCCTGCACAACCTCGAGCGGCTCGTTAGGCGTCCCGATTATTTTGACCAGGCCGTTTGGACGGGTGATCCGGAGCAGGTAGCGCTGCCGGCCGTGCAGATCTGCGAGGCCTTCGTCGACGGACTCTTCATCACCAGGAACAAAACCGACCACTGAATGACTATAGCTTTCACCGTTGACGCTATTTTCCTGCACTTGCCGGTATCCCATCGTATCACGGGTGCAATAAATGCTTTGCCAACCGTATCCAGGATAAAACTGGATGCCGGCTGCCGGTATCTTGCGATCAGAAGATGGAGTGAACGACAATACCTGCCACGCAGGTACATATTCTATATAGTGAAGGGAACCGTAATTCTCGCCGAGAAAGCGTTTAATTGCCATGGTGTAAATGTGCCATGACGCGGGTTTGTATTAAAGGACATGCAAAAAAGTGCCTGATTAGGGTATAAAAACGGTTGTATTACGGGACACTTTTCCCAAAAATGGTATTAAATAGTTCATTATGAAGCGTTTAACATCGGCAACTTTAGGCGCTGCCAGGCTTTTTTTACTGTATCAAAGGGAAGATCGTCTTCCGTGATGCCATAAAGTTTCAAAATGTCATAAATAACCTCTCTTTTTTCGAAGTATTGAGAGATATCAGGATCCTGTAAAACGTAGGTGCGATTCCTGGTCGAGGTTTTATGTTTTACATAGAGTTCCTTGTATTTCTTCAGGCCCACTTTGTTTTTTACCTGGAATGCATAGATGGCAATCTCCTCAATGAGCTCGAGATATATCGAATCGTTGAATTCTAAAATCGAGTCGACAGGTAGATGACAGCCCTGGCGGGTTGCGTACTCATCGCTGATCTCCACCAGCAGCAGGTCGCCCAGCTCGAGGTTTGTTCTTTTGTAGAGCTTTGGCATCGGCTCCAGGAGGTGATAGAACATTTTACCAATTCTGTCTTGTCTGCTTATTTCCCAGATCTCCTGGCGATATCTTGAGACAATAAACTTCTTAACGTACGGCTTTACCTGTACCTTTAGGATCATAGTTTATTTAATTAAAAAAGGGAGCTTAAATATAATACAAAAATTTGCGTAATAGAAATGTTACGGCTTAGAATTTACAGGTTATCAAAGGTTTAACCCGGTTAATTAAATAAACGATTGTGATTTGGCCGAGGATCATCGAGCAAAACTTCCATTCCAGGGTGATCAAGACGCTCGGCAGCATACCAGGTAATCGCATCAGCAAGCGATTCATCATCAAAATTTCCTTTACGGATCTCAAACGCTAAATGGTCGCCATGATCATCGCCAAAAAGGTAAACAAGGTCCGGCGCTTGGTGCAGCTGCTCAATAACGAGGTGGTAAACGGCAATCTCGAGCGTACCTTCTTTATTGACAATCAGGTCGCGGTTTGAACTGGCTTCTTTTATCACACGAAGACGCATATTCAAATGTAAATAATTTTCTCACCAAGGCTGAGGCGCGGCAAACCGCAAACTTATTTTTAACTTATTAACTCACACATTTACAGCCAGTTAATTTATTAACCAAGTTCAAAAAAAGATTAACCGGGCAAAATCAATTTTATTAACCGGCCTTATGGTTAATAATTTTTATTAACTCTAATCTTTAGTTAAGAAAAATTTATTAACTCTTTAACTTATAAAACGCTGATTTTTTGGAGTTTAATAGTCGTAACTCTTATAAGTTAAGAAGTTAATAAAAAATATTCAGTTTTTACCTACAGGTTTGCAAAGGAAACCATGGCCGCAGCGGCGGCGGGTGCCCTTAAAGGTGTACAGCCGGACTATGCCGGCTGTACGTTGTTGTTAAGTACGATGATTGGAGGGGTGCGGGGAGGTTTTGACGCGCTGAGAATAGCGTAGATCTGTGCGACCGGGACAATGGCCGGTTATATGCAAATGTCAGCGTTCGGATAACGCCCGGGGAAACACATTTACAGGCTTTATGCGGCCTGATTTAAATTGTTCGATAAATATACCGGTGTCAATTTTGTTCGGCTCGTCGAAGCCATATTCAAGCAGCTCTACACGTGGGTAAAACACCTGGTTGCTTACTGTCCAGTTTATAGGGATGGATGTGATCACAAACAGCCGGTCGGTGTCGTCATTCGTCTTCCACCAGCTATGCAACCTCACCTCCATTGGTAATTCTGTGATCATTTCAATCCACGTTCCTTCTTAAACTGATTCCATGCTTCATTAACCTGTTTGAAGATATTCTCATTGCCGTGCGGCTTGTCTGGATGGTAGCGCTGCGCCATTTGTTTAAAGCAGTCTTTAACCACATCGATCATGGCATCTGCATCAAGGCCGAATACCAGTGTCCAGTGATTACCGTTACCAGGACTGGCATTTTCAGGCAATGCTTTAAAGCCGGTGTAAACGTCATGTTGCTGACCAACGCCCCAACGTTCGATACCACGCAGCGCGTTAATGTGTGCAGCAATAGCGGCTAGGTTATCACCGACACGGTTCCATTTATCACATGGCAGGCAATAGTCGCGGCCATCCAACTGGAAGTACACAGCTACACCAGGATCTGCCGGCTCTGGAAGGCTCGAAAGCGGCTTGCCTTTTACGCCGGTACTTAAGTTTGTGCTTATGATCACGGTATCCAGTGGTACACGATATGGTCGGCCGACCTTTGTGTAACTATCGAGTTCAGCTTCGACACGTTTTACGCCCTCGGCAACCGATACCGGCTTTCCTGCTTTGTTAAATGCAGCCGACTTTCTCTCAGCTGCGGCCGTACGCGGTTTGTTGGCCGGCCAATTTAATGGGTAGCGTTCCATGTTAATTTATGTTTGGATTTCTAATTCTTAATAATTGGCCAGTCCAAAATTTAGCTGAATCACTGGCTGCATCAGCATATACCTGCTGCAGCTCGTGATTGGTAGCACACGCGCTGCAAAGGTTCCCGTCTACCCAATAGCACGGATCGCTATGCTCGTCAATACAAACGTCGTGCTGTGAGCAGCCGCAGCGCTCACAAACACCGGTATAACCATAACCTTCTGATTGAAAATCATCCAGAAAAACAACGCATGCGCCAAATTCAATAGGCTCGACGGTACCGAAGTAATGCTCGAGCAATGCCGGCAACCGGTGCGCCGGCATGCGGCCTTCCTGGTATTCGATGGTGTGCAGGTTGCTGTCGCCTGCCATTTCAGTCACTGAAACTTTAAGGTCAATGCCTGAAAAGAAATTTTTTATTTCGTCTGCTGTCATGGTTCAACCTCCTTAATAAAATCCGACCTTAAAAATTCGTAACCTTTGTCCTTTACCTTTTTATAGCAGGCATCAAGCTTCTTTTGTATCTCATAGACATCGTAGTTGCCTTTGAAGCGTGCCTCAAGGTTGCAGACAAGCGACTTCGCGTCGGGTACGTAGGTAACCAGGTTATCAGGATTTTCGGTGAAAAACTCTTTAAACAAGCCGTACCAGTCCTGCCATAGCGGTGCATTATGCGGTACCGGTACCGGCTTATGTGTGGTTTTCTTAAGCTTTTTCATAATTGCTGTTCCTCCATTACCTCGTACTCGTTCATTAAAAATTCAAAATCTTCTACTTCCAGTATTTGTACGCCGCAGCTGCCATCCATTGGCCACCAGCCTTCACGGTTGACAAACTCTTCTATTACACCTTCCAGGGTATAATTATTTTCGCATTGTATCTGCTGTATTTCTGCTGCAAGCTGTTGAAGAAATGTTTTCGTGATATCACCGTCGTTTTCTTTCAACCAACCGGCGCCTCCAGTCCAATGCATTATCATTTCACGCATTGTTTTTTCCATTGTCCAGTCTTCGGGCTGATCGCTTTCCGGTACAGGCACTTTTACAATGAAACTGTGATCAATGGCCACTTGGCACTCCCACCAGGTTGGGCCGTGATTAATTGTGTAGGTTTTTATCGTTCCCATAACAATTTACCATTAGCGTCAAACCAAAATGCAAACGTTACACCGTCGGCAATATCCCTCGCGACACGTTGCTTGTCTGCAGCGTCGTTTAAAATATCGACGTACACCGGGTGCATGACGTCTGTCATACTCACCAGGTCGCCGAAGCTTTCGAGGCGCGTCCAGCGCTGACCTATTTCGTCGGTGGTTTCGTCAATTAACGGATAGCCGGCGGCGGCATTTTCGGTGTTGAATTTTGCATCGGATAAAATTTTTTCTCTGATGTTGTCCATGATCTTTACTTTTGTTTGATTTCTATTTATTACTTATTGAGCCATCCCGGAATCAGCGCCGGGGTGGTTTATTTTTACCAGGGCAGCTTCTCATCCGTTTGCGGTGGCTGCGGATCAAGCTCATCCTTGGTTTGTATATAAAATACCTCTTTAGCTTCTTTAGGCACACCGGGCACAGCTTCCCAGGCTTCGGTTTTTGAGTTGTAGGTTTTCACCTCGACCTTTTTAATGATCTTGCCTTTTTTATCCTGGAATTCTTTCGGATTTAATACATAGCCGTAGTAACGGCAAAACGCCTTCATTTTGCCCAGGAAGTTTTGAGCGGATACTTTGCTGCCGTTGTAGCGTATGTAATCGGTATAGGCTACTTCACGTACAAAGAATGTATCAAGGCGCCCGCTCTCTTCGCTGAAATACACCAGCGCCCAATCGTGCAGGTTACCCATCACCGTAAGCAGCTGCCGTTTGTTGACGTTCTCCATTGCCGGCTTGATCTTCTCAGGCACACCAAGGTAAAAATGCAGGCAGTGCAGTATGGTGTTATACATGCGGCTCCAGTCTGACGGATCGAAGTCATCAAAGAATGATACGCCCAGGTCGTTCTTTGGATCGCGCTGTTCGTTGTAATCATCGTTCTCGCCCTTATCGTGGAAATAATCACTAAAAGCGGTATAGATCATCCGGCGGTTAGCACTCGGGCTGATATCGCGCGGGGTATAGTTACTGGTGATAGCGAATTTCGGAGCGTTCTTAAACGGTATGGTGTACTGCTTTTTACCTTTCGGGTTAACCTTGATATCACCGGTGAAGTCGGTATAAAAGTTCTCGATCTTAAAAAACTCGTAAGCGTCATCAATCAGGATGTACTGATGATGCTCTGTAACACCCTCGTAAATGTGCGCGTCTTCATTGATCTTCGGGTTCCGGCCTTTGATGTAAAAGTTCTTTGGCAGCATGGCCCGCATCACCACATCGAACAATATAGACTTACCTGAACCGCCGTGGCTTTTACCGTCTTCATTGATCTTGTTATCCATAGCCCACACAAACCATCCTTTTTCACGAATCCGGTGACGGTGCATCAGAAAGCCAATGGCAAATATTTTATTGATCAGGTGCTGCTTTTGCTCTTCAATTTCTTCGGGCAAAAGGTTTGGCCCGGCGATATCGATATGATGTTTCTTTTTGTACTCTTCAGCCTCAGCTGGCGCCAGGCGCTCTTCAAGTTCCTTACGCCAATGTACGCGGCTGGTTTGTACCAGGTACTTTAAAAAAAAGCAGTTCTTATCGTGGATCTCGATATCATATTCGCCCAACTCGTCCCGCGTGATGGTGAACGGCGGCTTTTCATTTGTTTCCAGGCGGTTAGGCAAGCGGTACTCCGCCCAAATGAAGCGGTCAATCTCTCCTGGTTTGTGTAGCTTAATTTGCGCTGCGCTTACTTCGGCAGTAATATTTGAAAAGAATACAAACTGCGATTCGCGGGTGTTGTCACAAAAATCTATGTCCATCACATCCATATTGCTCAGCGAACCCTCGCTGAGCTGCGTGGTACGGTACATAGCGTTACGCAGATCTTTATCGTGCATCCGTTCCCGCAGGAAGCCGTGAACAAAGTTTTTCACATCGTTCGAATCAACCTCGGTAACCACGTTGCCTTGTTTCCGGATGTATATATAATCGGATGTTTTATCGCCGACACGTAACCGGCCAAAGCCATTTTTAGCAAGGAAGTTGTATGCCTGAACGTTGTCGAAATCATAATCCCAACCGGCAAGCACGCGGTCATCACCTCTGCCAATATACCGGGCTTTGCGCTCCCAGAACCGGTATGGCAATGCCGAATCGAACTGCTTTTTAAAGCCTTTATAGTCGTAGTGATTAAGGTAGTCGCGCACATCCTTGCAAGGGTTCCCACGCGCGTCGCGGTGCTTCTTTAGCTCTTCAGGCAGCTCGATCGTGTATAGGTCGAGATATTTCATGGCGAGCTCGTGCGCTGCTCGTTTGCCGGTGTTGTCGATATCCGGCAACTGGTAAAGCTTTTTGCAGATGATCATCAGCTTATCGTACCGGTATTGCGGCAGGCCTGCGGTTTCACTGTTAAGCCAAATCACCTTGTAGCCGAGCAACGCGACGTTTATGGCATCAGATCCGCCTGAGCAGATAATGATCTCGTCGTGTTTGGGATCATTCTTGCCTGATTTCTCTTTCTTTTCGCCGGTGCGATCTTCGTCTTCAGCCGCTTCATTTTTCTGGGCCTCGATTGCGGCTTTCTTTTTTTTGTACTCATCATTTAGCTGCTCATAGCCGTGAATAAAGTCTTTAGGCTTGGTACCCATGTAAAGGAAGCGCTTGCCTTTATCGGGATGCTTTGGCTGATAAAGCTTTTGGTGGCTTCCTTCGTCGATCAGATAGATGGGATACTGATCAGTGGCTGAGAACGTCATCTTCTTGCGGTTCTTTACAATAGAATAGCTTACCAGGGAATGCCACCGGTACCGGTTAAACGCACCGCGAATCTTTGCGTAGGCTTCTTTGTTAAGCTCGGCTTTTGATTTGTCAGCCGGCGGTTTGATTGTCCAGCCAACGTGATCAAGTACTTTCTTGCTGACAATGGTTTCAATGTCTACGTCCGTGAACTCTTTTCGAACGTCCCAACTCCAGGTACCCTCAGCATCATCCGGGCCGGCCGGCGCTTCGCTGTAGGTCGCGGTGATTGCTGAAGCAGGGCGATCTGTTGTAAGGTTAAACTTTGCGGCAAGTTCTTTCAGCGTGGCCACGTAGTCCAGGTTGCGCTCGAGCATGTAGCACTGGACGGCGTTACGCGGCTGCTGATCACCGCCGAAGTCGGTAACGAGCCAGTTGCCATCATCAGCTTTTTTGAGGCTGGCCGAGGCTGTTTTTTCGTCATCCCTCAGTTTGAATTTGCGGCGCCTATCGGTGTCGCTTCCGAGAGCTTGCGGATACAGCTCAAGGATGATATCAAGGCCGCCATTTGTAGCGTTCAAAATATCCTGGGCCTCGATGTAGTTGTTAGATTGCATTTAGCGGGTTTATATAGTTTTAGTTATTAGGCGAGGGTAATGCAGGCGACTCAGCGTTTTCCTGCTTAAGGTCGTTTGTTAGCTTGCTGATGCGATTAGCAAAGCGAGGGCTTTGCAATAGCAGGTCAAGCTCAAACAGTTCCATATCTGTACACGCTTTTAAAAAGCGCTCAGGCGTGATATCAATTTCGTGGTTGGCGGTGATTTTAGGCATAGCAGTTATATTTTAAACCACTTCATACTATATGGTACTCTCATTTCTTTGTGTGGGCAATAGGCGCAGCGCCTGAAGTATCGGCGTACATCGGTCCAGCTATGCAGGCCGATCAAGCAAAGCAGCTTTCTCATTTTGCGTCTTTTTAAACTGATGATAGTGGCGTTTGCGGCGCATGTTGTCCTGAGCCTTCATGATGCTGCCAAAAAGGGCAAATAAGCCGGCAACGGTAAAAACGATGATCACATGTTTGATTTCCATTTCGATTTACAATTAGCGTTTAATAAATGCCGGATTGCATCGCGCGCACCGGCATTCAACCTAAGTGATATGATTCAAGAAACACCCAGGCTTATAAAAATGTCTTCTCTATAAAAAAGGAGGACATTTATGAAAGAACAGAACAGTGCAGATGTAAACATTATCCCGCAACTTGATAAAGCAT
>NZ_SACK01000040.1 GCF_004005815.1 Mucilaginibacter limnophilus
TTTCTTCACCGCCCAGCTGCCATAAGCCGATGTGAACTTTACAATATCTATCGGCGTTAGGCCCTCACCTGCCTCGCCCCCTATGGTACCCCGGATGCCCGAGATCGATTTTATTAGTGACATGTTTATTCTTCAAATTTCCATTTAACAAATGCCTCAATGGCTTCATATTCGGCCAAACCAAGCTCGTTATACAACCGTGCGGTTTCGCGGGTGCGGTCTTCGGCACGTACCCAAAACTCCCGCGCATCA
>NZ_SACK01000004.1 GCF_004005815.1 Mucilaginibacter limnophilus
CGTCAACACCGTCAACACCGTCAACACCGTCAACACCGTCAACACCGTCAACACCGTCAACACCGTCAACACCGTCAACACCGTCAACACCGTCAACACCGTGCTTCAGTTGCACTGAAGCACGGTGAATAGCCGCTTCACCTATTAATGTTTGTAATTTATTCACTGCCATTGTTACCCTATCCATTGGAGAGGGTTTGTACAGGCTCTGCGCTTTGCAGCAACATTGTCGATTGAGGCAAATATGTTCAGTGCTCCGTTAGGAATTGGCTTTCCACTTTATCTAAGCCAGTGGATGTAACTCTTTTGCTGGAAAAGAAAAAATAACCAAAAAGAAACCGGCCGGCTGCGCACTGCCGGTTAATGTTACTGCCGTAGCACTGCCTGTGCCGATCCGGCATTATGATGCCGCATCTTTTTTAAGCTTATACTAAGGGGTTGTCTGGCTTGTCATGCTGAACTTGTTTCAGCATCTCACTTGCAAAGTAAACTTGTCCTGTGAGATCCCGAAACAAGTCCGGATGACGTGTAGTAGGTAAAAAATCAGCGGTTCAGACAATATGGCGGGATGCCTAAATCATGCAATCCTCTAATCTTAAAATTCAGGTTCAGACATATTGCGTTAAGGATAGCAGCGGATACTCCATAGGAGTCCTTTGGACCGGCCCTGTGCCTAAGGCCTGAAGGCATATGAGCGGAAAGCCTGGTACAAAGGGAACGCCCCAAAAATAAATTCAGAGTATAATAAAAAAGCACGGATCAATAAACCCGTGCTTTTTATACATTCAAATCTGTGTATTCTTACTTTTTGAAGTGCTCAATTATTAAGCTTGCAAGTTCAACACCTATACGCTCCTGCGCCTCATTGGTAGCGGCACCAATGTGCGGCGTTAACGAGATTTTAGGATGGTTCAGGATGTCCTGACGAGGGGTTGGCTCGTTCTCAAACACGTCTAATGCCGCGAATGATACTTTACCGCTGTTCAAGGCTTCAATCAAGGCGCCTTCTTCAATCAGGTTACCGCGTGAGCAATTCACCAGTCCAACACCTTTTTTAAGCAGCTCAAGCTCTGTTGTACCAATTAAAGGCTTGTCAACAAACGGGGTGTGCAGCGATATAAAGTCTGATTGCTTTAACACTTCTTCAAACGATGCTGATTTAACCGACGCTTTCACTTTATGACCACCGCCTAAAACTATTTCCAGTTCGCTGTTGAAGGGAAATAAATCATAGGCAAGCACTTCCATACCTACACCGATAGCGATTTTTGCCACTTCGCGTCCGATACGGCCAAAGCCCATAATGCCAAGAGTTTTACCGCGAAGCTCAACACCTTTAGCATAAGCCTTTTTCAAACCGTTAAAGTTTGTAGCGCCTTCAACCGGCATTTTGCGATTACTGTCGTACAAAAAGCGCACACCGCCATACAGGTGACCAAAAACCAGTTCAGCAACTGATAGGGATGATGAAGCAGGAGTATTATATACGCCAATTCCTTTTTCTTTAGCGTAATCAACGTCGATGTTATCAACACCTACCCCGCCGCGACCGATCAGTTTCAGGTTTGGGGCGGCGTCAATTAGTGCTTTGCGCACTTTGGTTGCGCTTCGCACGGTAATCGCGTCGTATTCATTTAAACGTGCAGGCAGTTCATCCTGCGGAATGTTATTGGTATCAACAATAAAACCGGCTTCTTCCAATAGCTGTTTTCCTGCCGGATCGATACCATCATTAGCTAATATTTTGATCATGATATGTAAAGTTGAGCCCCCTAACCCCCTAAAGGGGAAACCGAAGTTAGTTACTTCAAAAGCTCCCTTTAGGGGGCTGGGGGGATTGTTATTTATTCTTTTCAGCAAATTCCTGCATAGCCTCAATCAGTACGTGTACGCTGGTTATTGGCAATGCGTTGTAAATTGACGCCCTGAAACCACCTACACTGCGGTGACCTTTAATGCCTACTATGCCCTTTTCGTCACATAGTTTCAGGAAAGGTTTTTCGTGTTCAGGATTTTGGGCTACAAAGCAAACATTCATGTTCGAACGGTCCTCAACAGCGCAAACTCCTTTAAACAACGGGTTGCGGTCAATTTCTGTATATAAAGCTTTTGCTTTCGCGATATTCTCCTTCTCAATAGCTTCCACACCGCCTTTAGCCTTTATCCAGTTAAGGGTTAGCATAGAAACATATATGGCGAATACGGGCGGCGTATTATATAATGAGTTACCGTCAATTTGTACCTGGTAATTAAACATAGCAGGTATCTGGCGGCCGGTTTTACCCAATAACTCATCTTTTACAATAACCAAAGTAACGCCTGCAGGGCCCATATTTTTTTGTGCACCGGCGTATATCAGGCTGAAATCAGCAGCGTTTATTTTACGGCTGAAAATATCTGACGACATATCACAAACAACCGGAATCGGTGATTTCGGAAACTCCTGCAACTGCGTACCATAAATGGTATTGTTAGAAGTTAGGTGCAGATACGTTGCATCGGCAGGCACTTCAAAATCTTTTGGAATATAAGTAAAGTTAGCCTCTTTTGAAGACGCGATAACTGCTACCTCGCCGAAGTATTTAGCTTCTTTTAAAGCTTTATTAGCCCACACGCCCGATTCAACATATGCAGCCTTGCCACCTTCGGGCAGCAGGTTGTACGGAACCATTGCAAACTGTGTACTTGCACCACCTTGCAAAAACAAAACCGAATAGCCTTCAGGTAATTCAAACAACTCTTTTACCAGGCTGATAGCTTCCTCCAAAACCGCCTCAAATTCTTTTGACCTGTGAGAAATCTCCAGAATTGAAAGGCCTGTACTGTTGAAATTGATTACAGCTTCTGCTGATTGTTTTAACACCTCCTGGGGTAAAATGCCCGGACCGGCACCAAAATTATGTTTCATGATAATTATTGTGTTATGTGCGCTAAACTTTGCTAATTGCTTATTTAGACGCGCCGAAGTTAGTTATTTTGACAAAGTATATAGACTTTATTTGCTTTTTTTTGAAAAACCGACATGCGGTTAACAATTAAGGAATTTTGCTTTTGATTTCCTTTATTATGCCTGATGCAGGCTACGCGAGTGTTTTAAAGATTGAATGGCCGCCAGAGGGTCGGCCGACGAGAATACGGAGTTGCCTGCTACCAATACATTGGCGCCTGTTTCAACTAATTTAGCGGCATTACTTTCGTCAACACCACCATCAATTTCAATTAACAAATTTGGATTAGTGTATTCTGCCAACTGGCGTAACTCTTTAATTTTTTTGTAGGTATTATGGATAAATTTTTGCCCTCCAAAGCCAGGGTTCACACTCATGATGATCACCATATCAATATCGGCAACAATATCTTCAAGTAAAGCAACCGGCGTATGTGGATTAAGCGCCACCCCTGCCTTGCAACCCAAATCCTTTATCGTATGCAGTGTACGGTGTAAATGCGTACAGGCTTCGTAATGTACAGTAATATTGGCCGCACCTACCTGTGCAAAATCTTTCAGGTAACGATCAGGGTCAACAATCATTAAATGCACATCAAGCGGTTTCAGTGCATGCTTCTGTACAGCTTTAATTACCGGGAAGCCAAAAGTAATGTTCGAAACAAATACACCATCCATCACATCAACATGCACCCAGTCGGCTTCGCTGTGGTTAACCATTTCCAGGTCGCGCTGCAAATTACCAAAGTCGGCTGACAGTATAGAAGGTGCAATCAGATGATCCATACCGCAAAGATAAGGATAAGTTAATGCTTTGAAAGATGTTACGTTAATTAGTTATCCCCATTGATTATTAACACAGGTTTTCTTTGATGTGAAATTTTGCAACAATCAATTAAATTCATTATATTTTATTTAGATTATTTCTAAATAATTTGCAAGCTAAGTCGTTTTATGCGTAATATTGCGCCGTTTAGAATCAATCTTAATAAAATGAAGCAGATTTACTCCTTAATTACTTTTCTATTTGTATCTGCGGCAGCCTTTGCACAACAAAACGGTAGCGTTAGTGGTAACGTAACTACCAGCGAAGGTACACCTGCCGCAATGGTGTCTGTAGCCTTACAGGGCACTACACATGGCACCATGACCAATGAAAACGGTAATTACCGCATAGGTAAAATAAAGGCCGGAACCTACACGCTTACCGTAAGCGCAGTTGGTTTAACCACTCAAAATAAAGAGGTTACTGTAGTTGCAGGAAGCAGCACCGTGATAAATTTCGTGCTTGATGTTAACAATGCCCAGCTACAGGAAGTTGTGGTAAAAGGTAAAGCCAACAATTTGAAAATTGATAAGCCTTCACCTTCATTACGGGTAGAAACACCTTTAATTGAACTTCCACAAAACGTACAAACTGTATCATCAGTAGCGCTGGCGCAACAGCAAATCATCAGTATGAGCGATGGTGTTATACGCAATGTGAGCGGCGCGGTACGCCAGGAACACTGGGGCGATCTTTACACCAATATTTCAATGCGTGGTTCACAAATCCAGGCATTTCGTAATGGTTTTAATGTTGTATCATCATTTTGGGGCCCGCTTACCGAAGACATGAGCCTGGTTGACCATATAGAATTTGTTAAGGGCCCGGCCGGTTTCATGATTGGTAACGGTGACGGTGCAGGTTTATATAACGTAGTAACCAAAAAGCCTACAGGTCAAAATAAAGGTGAGTTTAGCCTTACTACTGGAAGCTTTGGTCTTTATCGTGCATCATTAGATCTTGACGGTAAATTAACCGGTGATGGAAAATTTTTGTACCGCTTAAACTTAGCTGCACAAAATAAAAACTCTTTCCGCGCATATGAGTACAACGACCGTTATACCATTGCACCGGTATTATCCTACCAGGTAAGCGACGATACCAAACTTACTTTTGAGTACAATTACCAAAAAGCGAAAATGAGCGACGTGGGTTCATTTTATGTTTTCAGCCCTGATGGTTATGCTGCTTATGATCGGGATTTCACCATGATGCAGCCCGGCCTTGCACCTACCAATATTAACGATCATAGCTTATACCTGCTGTTAAACCATCGTTTTAACGATAACTGGAAACTTACAGCACAAGCATCGTACTTTAATTACATGCAATCGGGTACATCATTATGGCCGGATAGCGTTGCCACTAACGGCCAGGTAGCCCGCGGTGCCGGTATTTGGGACGCCAAAAGCGAAATGACCATGATGCAGGCATTTGTTAATGGTGATATACAAACGGGCAGCATACATCACCGTATTTTGGGTGGTATTGATGCCGGATCAAAAGACTACGCCGCAGATTGGTCGACCACACATATTTTGGATACCCCTACCGGCATGTTTGATCCGTTTAAACCAAGCTATGGTTATCCAAGCAATGGCTACCCTAATTTTGACCGTACCCTTAATCTTGAGGCACGTGCAGTTGGTGCAGGAGGTACAATTAACCAGGAATACACCGGTTTGTATGTACAGGATGAGCTTGGTTTATTAGATAATAAACTACGCGTAACACTGGCAGGACGTTATACTTATATAAAACAAGCCGACTGGGGTGGCGCGCCTATTACCGGCAAAAAATTCACTCCCCGTTTTGGCGTAAGCTACAGCATACTATCTGATTTTGCCGCATATGGTTTGTACGACCAGGCATTTATGCCACAGGCGGCAGGCCGTTTACTTGACGGTGGAAGTGTAAAACCTATTACCGGCAGCAATCTTGAATTTGGTTTGAAAAAAGATTGGGCTGATGGTAAATGGAACACAACATTGGCCGTTTACCAAAACATACGTAATAACGAGGCCACTGCTGATGTTACCAGCACTCCGCAAAACCCTATCAGCTTTTTACTTGGCCAGCGCAAAGCGAAAGGTATCGAGTTTGACTTACGCGGTCAGCTTGCACCAGGCTTAACCTTAACTGCAAACTATGCCCTTACCGACTCGCGTGTAACTAAAGTTGGCGAATTTGCCGGTACTCAAGGCATTAATGTAGGCGATATAGTTCCAGGTTATGCAAAACATGTAACCAATGCCTGGCTAAACTACAAACTGCAAGGCGGCGCCCTAAAAGGCGTTGGTGTTTCAGCAGGTTTTACAGGCTTATTTAACCGTGAAACCGATTACTGGTCGGACATGGTGGACAGGCTGCCGGCTTACTATAAAGTTGACGCAGGCGCTTTCTGGGAAAACAGCAAGCTGCGTATTACAGCCAACGTATTTAACATATTTAATAAATACTTGTATTCAGGTTCATACTATCGTGCCTACAATTATTTGCCTGATGGTACTACCGCTCTTAAATGGGAAGCATACAGCTACCAAGCGGAAGCGCCACGTAATTACCGCCTAAGCGTTACTTACCGCTTCTAATATCACCATTCTATATAATGCAGAAAGCCCCGGAAATCCGGGGCTTTCTGCATTTATTGGCCTACCTTAAATCGCTAATCACAATTCAACAGCAGGTCGTAATATTTCTTCATTAAAACAATATCGTAGTTTACTAGTGAATTGTATGCCTCGGTAACCAGTTCATTTAGTATTGATGCGCCAAGCTGACCGCCGCCGTTTGGTATCGAATCGTAATACTTAATAATGTCCTTTACCCGCATAATCTCGTACAGCAATACCTGCACCAGGTCCGTCTGCGCGTCGGACTTCAAGCCGTGAGGGCTGCTGCTTAAAAAACCAAGGGGATCAGAGGGCGTGGGCATTATCATTCTATACGGACCGGACACTATTCATCATTAACTAAATTATACAACTCAACGTTTATTAAAGTTTTATTAGAAACATTTTGTTTTAAAAAAGTTACAAAATGTATATACAAATCAAAAACCCTCTTTTTAAGGGAGGGTTTTCGTTTGCAAGTATAATAAAAATAATTATTTAGCGGCTTCCGGCTTTTCAGGCTTTGGCAATAACGCTTTGCGAGATAGCTTTAGTTTACCTTGTTTGTCGATATCCAATAGTTTCACACGCACTTCGTCGCCTATCTGGAATATACCGTCCATGGTTTCAAAGCGTTTGTGATCTATCTCTGAGATATGCAGCAAACCGTCTTTACCCGGCATAATTTCAACAAAGGCGCCAAACGGCATAATCGATTTTACTTTACCTTCGTATATTTCGCCTACCTCAGGTTTGGCAGCAATTGCCCTGATGCGTGATACCGCTTTGTCAATCGACTCTTTGTTATCAGCAAATATCTGTACGATACCCTGGTTGCCAACTTCTTCAATTGAAATGGTAGCGCCTGTTTCACGCTGCATTTCCTGTATAATTTTACCACCCGGGCCTATAACCGCACCAATAAATTCTTTATCAATCTTAATGGTGATGATACGTGGCGCATGCGGTTTGTAATCTTCACGAGGTTCGGTGATGGTTTTCGCCATTTCACCTAAAATGTGTAAACGACCTTCTTTTGCCTGGTGTAAGGCTTTGCTTAACACTTCGTACGATAGACCGTTTATTTTAAGGTCCATTTGTACAGCAACAATACCTTTTTCGGTACCTGTTACCTTGAAGTCCATATCACCCAGGTGGTCTTCATCACCTAAAATGTCTGACAATACAGCATATTTAGTGCCTTCCGGATTAGTGATCAAACCCATCGCGATACCTGATACAGGAGCAGTAATTTTAATACCGGCATCCATCAGCGCAAGTGTACCCGCGCAAACGGTAGCCATTGATGATGAACCGTTTGATTCAAGGATATCTGATACCACACGAATAGTGTATGGATTCTCGTCGTCGGCAGGTAATACTTGTTTCAACGAGCGCATAGCCAAGTTACCGTGACCAATTTCGCGGCGGCCTGCACCCCTGTTAGGGCGAACCTCACCGGTTGAGAAACCAGGGAAATTGTAGTGTAACAAGAATTTATTGTAACCATTGATGAACGCACCGTCAATCATTTGCTCGTCATCCTTAGCACCTAAGGTAACTGTAGTTAACGATTGGGTTTCGCCACGGGTAAACACTGCCGAACCATGCGCTGCAGGCAGGTAGCCTACTTCGCTCCATATCGGGCGTATTTGTTTTGAATTACGACCATCTAAACGCAAATCTTCATCCAATATCAGGTTACGTACCGCGTCATATTCCACATCATGGAAATATTTTTTGATCAGGCTTTCAGTAACTGCATCAATTTCTAAACCGCTTGTGGCGATAAATACATCGCGTATCTCACGCAGCTTGTCATGACGCTCGTGCTTGCTTGAACCTGATTTTGCTACTTCGTAAACTTTATCATAAGTGGCAGCATAAACTTGTTTTTTTAGCTCCTCGTTACTATGCTCGTGGTTGTAGATACGTTTTTCGGTTTTACCAACAGCCAGTGTAAGTTCTTTTTGAACGGCTACATGTTTCTTGATGGCTTCATGTGCAAACTTGATGGCCTCAACCAACTCGTCTTCCTGTATCTCTTTCGATTCACCCTCAACCATGTTGATGTCATTCTCAGAGCCGGCAACAATAAACTCTAAAGTAGCGCGCTCAAGGTCGCTAAGTGTTGGGTTGATCACCAACTGTCCATCAATTTTAGCTACACGAACTTCAGATATCGGGCCATTAAAAGGAATATCCGATACTGCTAATGCCGCTGACGCTGCAAGACCAGCAAGCGCGTCAGGCATAATATTTTTATCGGCTGATATAAGGCTTATCATTACCTGCGTATCAGCATGGTAATCTTCAGGGAATAATGGACGCAAAGCGCGGTCAACAATACGTGATATCAATACCTCGTAATCGCTTAAACGTGCCTCGCGGCGTAAAAAACCACCCGGAATACGGCCGGTAGCGGCGTATTTCTCCTGGTAATCTACAGACAGGGGTAAAAAGTCAACCCCTTCTTTTGCTTCGGGTGATGACACTACAGTAGCCAGTAGCATGGTATCACCTTGCTTTACTACTACCGAGCCATCGGCTTGTTTGGCCAGTTTACCGGTTTCAATCTCAATGGTGCGGCCGTCACCTAAATCGATAACCTTTTTAATTGCATTATAACTCATTTGTGTGTTGTTGTGATGCGCTTTTCATCTTCAGGAGCGCACCGGTGTATATTTGTTTAAAACTTTGCTTTCAAAATTAAAAAAGCCATCCGCATTTGCGAACGGCTTTCTTAAAAAACCTTTTACAATTTACTTAATGATATCCCTTAGCTGTAAAGCTTTGATGATAGCACGGTATCTCTCAATATCTTTATTATAAAGGTATGCAAGCAGCGCACGGCGTTTACCTACCAATTTTTGTAGCGATAGCTGAGTTGAAAAATCTTTTTTGTTCTTTTTAAGGTGCTCGGTTAAGTGAGCAATACGGGTTGTAAATAATGCAACCTGTCCTTCAGCCGAACCGGTATCTGTGGCGCCCTTGCCGTGTTTTGCGAAAATTTCTTTTTTCGCTTCAGTACTTAAATACATTACTTGAATAATATTAAAGCGTGTAACTTTTTGTTAATTGTGGCGCAAAGATAAATTTAATAATTGTGATGTGCAAGGGGCTGGTTAGCGGTTGATTGAGTTGATTATGTGAATGGTTGTGCTTAGTTGTTGAGATTGTACTAAAATGGATGTCATACGTACATCGAAGCATGGAGACAGAGATTTGTCAGCTATGGTTCGGTAAACTCCGCAGTACACGATAAGCTTACAGAGCCTAACCGTACATAACCTAACAATTCCGGCATCAGCATGGCCGGTAGCACAGGCAAAGCCACAGCAGAAACTTCAAAAGGCCAGGGTGCAGCCGAGGTTTCTTTTTGGCTACCTTTTCTTTTCCGGCAAAAGAAAAAGTAGCATCCACAAACGGCTCAGCAAAGCACATCCCATTCCTAACGGAGAACTGAAGTTGGCAGGTAACAACGCAACAAAGTGCAGAGTAGAAAGTGTTTGTAGTGATTGCGTTGCAAAAACGTTGATGGGCAAAGGCGAAATAGTAAAGGTAAGCCTGTTGTTCTCGCTACTCCGCTCCTGCTATCCGCTTATACGCCTTCAGGCCGTAGGCACAGCCGGTATCCGCTGCTATCAGATTTATGTTGGTTGCGTTAGTTCATATTTTAAAAACATATTCAACGCAATCTGTTTATAAAGCAAACCATCCACTTATGTACAAAACCTTCGAAACCGAACTGCGCGTACGTCCTGACGATATTGACATGTACCAGCATGTGCATAACAGCAAATACTTTGATTATGTACAGGCCGCACGTTATGAGCAGATGGACGTAAACTACGGCATGAGCATGGAAGTTTTTCTGTCGCGTGGTTTTGGTTGGCTGGTGCGTGCCGTGCATATAGTGTATAAACGTCCGCTGTTAATGGGTGATTACTTTATTGTACGTACCAGTGTTGAAGACATCAGCAAAAAAAGCTGCAGGGTAAAATTCAGCATCATTATAAAATCATCAGGCAAAGTAAGCGCCGACGGCTGGTTTGATTTTGTGCTGATAGATATGAAAACTGGCAAAGGGGTAACCATACCTGAAGACATTATTAAACACTATACGCAATTTACTGAAGGGGCATAAAATTAATTAAGGCTTACAGCAACATTATATTTTATTACCCGTTATAATTATAATATTAGCGACTAATAGCTACTCGGCTAATTTACTTTTCATTACAGCTTCTCTTCTTCATTTCATGTCAAAAATCAGTTTTAATAATACAGGCAGTCCTTTTTTTAAAGCACTAAAAGGAAAGATAAATAATTATTTCACAGAAAATCAGCTTTCGCGGACTGGGGGCTCACGTCTTTTTTGGAAAGGTGTTTTTATATGTGGGGTTACATTAGGATTATACATTACGTTGGTATTTTTCACTCCTTCTACTCTGCCGGCCATCATATTATGCTGTTTGTTTGGGGCATCTCTGGCAGCTATAGGCTTTAACATTATGCATGAAGGTGGTCACCAAAGTTTCTCAAAACACAAATGGGTAAATGAAATCTCGGCCTACTCATTAAACTGCCTGGGTGGCACTATTCATTTCTGGAAACAAAAACATAATATCGATCACCATACTTATACCAATATCGAAGGCATGGACCATGACATTGCTGTAAAATTTATGCGCATGTCAAAAGAACAGCCTAAATATTGGTATCATAAATTTCAGCAGTTTTATTGGGTGCTGCTTTACGGAGTATCATACATTGCCTGGATACTGTACCAAGACTTTGAAAAATATTTTTCGGGCAGGATGGGTAAAGGCTCGAAGGCTATGAAGTTAAGTACAAAGGAACATTTGATTTTCTGGGCAACTAAAACTTGCTATATTTCCTTTTACATTATTTTACCGGTAACAATGGTTGGCTGGGCCGATGCTATTCTTGGTTTTGTAATTGCAGCAGTAGTGTGCGGCTTTT
Organism: Mucilaginibacter limnophilus; assembly: GCF_004005815.1. Taxonomy (GTDB): domain Bacteria; phylum Bacteroidota; class Bacteroidia; order Sphingobacteriales; family Sphingobacteriaceae; genus Mucilaginibacter; species Mucilaginibacter limnophilus. The sequence continues at coordinate 11,372 of NZ_SACK01000004.1, forward strand.
GCATCAGTGTAGTTTTTCAACTGGCTCATGCTGTTGAAGAAACCAATTTCCCGGTGCCTAATGTTGAAACTAATAAAATTGAAGAAGAATGGGCTATACATCAAATAAGCACCACAGCAAATTTTGCCACACGCAATAAACTTATTTCGTGGCTTTTAGGCGGCTTAAATTTTCAGGTTGAACACCATTTATTTCCTGGCATTAGCCATGTACACTATCCTAAAATAAATAAATTGGTTAAGGAAACCTGCCACGAATTTAATGTTGCCTATTTTGAGCACCGCACCATGGTACATGCATTTTTCTCGCACCTGGTTTATATTAAAAAACTTGGCCGTACAGTTTAATCTTGATCTTGATTTTTTGGATTTAAGGATTATGAGTTTCTTTTACACGCTTAGTTCCACCTTGAGAAAGTCTCGTCTTGAAGGATGGTTGAAAGAGCGAAATGCCCCCAACATTTACGGGGTGCATATCCGATAAGAATGGTTCATTAACACACCCCTACCCCTCTCAAGAGGGGAGTCGCTCTCAATACTTCATAATCACATTTCTTCAGAATTTGGCTTTCGTATATTATCGAGAAAACCAAACTCTGACGCTCCAAACTTTTTGTAGTTTTTTCTGGCTACATTCAGGCTCACCACATTTGCACCGCCTTCATAATGCGGGTTATCTGACTGCACGCCATCGTCTTCCCAAAAACAAACCGGGCATATGTCGAAAGAATTATCGCGTGCTTCAGACAGTGTAAAGTGACCGCAGCAGTAACATTGATAATAATACCCGTTGAACTCTTTCATCCTTCTATCAACATCCCATAAAACTCACCGACATTCATTCCAGCGGCACGCACCTGTTGCGGTATCAGGCTGTTTGCCGACTGCCCCGGAGTGGTATTAACTTCGATAAAATAAAAGTCATTGGTACCTTCCTGCAAAATAAAGTCGATACGTACCATGCCTTTACAGTTAAGGCGGGTGTACACTTCGGTTAGAATAGCGGCTATTTCATTAGACTTTGTTTCAGGCAGGTCGGCTGGAGTAATTTCTTCAGATACACCCGGAGTGTACTTTGCTTCGTAATCAAAAAAATCTTTTGAGCTTTTTATTTCGGTTGCAGGGAGAACGGTTATTTTTCCATGCAGCCTGGCAATGCCCTGGCTAAATTCTCGGCCCTGTATAAATTCCTCAACAAGCACCTGTTCATCTTCATGAAACGCCTTTTCAAGTGCTTCGGGTAAAGCGGCCACGTTGTACACCTTGCTCATGCCCACACTGCTGCCGCCATTATTTGGTTTTACAAACAGCGGAAACTTCAGCATCGACGCTATGGTAGCCATATCATGCTCATCAGTTTTAAACAGTTTTGCTGATTTCGCTGTGTTGAGTCCGTGGATACCGTGTACTATGGCTTTAGTGTAAGCTTTATTCATTGATATAGCAGATGTTGTCGCATCACAGGTATTATAAGGTATGCCTATCATATCAAAGTAGCCTTGCAGTTTACCATCTTCACCGGGGGTGCCGTGTATGGTAATGAACGCGAAATCGAAACTTATCTTTTGCCCGTCAAGGGTGAGGCTGAAATCGTTCTTATCAACATCCACGGTGCCGTTATTTGTTTCGTGCAGCCAACGGTTTTTATCAACCAATATGGTGTAAACTTTATATTTTGAGGCATCTAAATTGGCGGCAATATTTTTGGCGCTGTTTATTGATACCTCATATTCTCCGGTATAACCGCCGGCAAGCAGGGCAATATTTTTTGTTGGCATGCGTCAAATATATGTTTATAGTTGGAAAGTCGGAAAGTCCGGAAGACGGAAAGTCCGGAAAACTTTAGTCCGGAAGTCGGTAAGTCCGAAAGCTGGAAAAAGTTAAAACGGTTTTGAAAAAATTCTTAAAACTGGCTTCTTCTTTCCGACTCCCGGACTTATCGACTTTCCGACTTCCCTTCTTAAATTAAAAATTTTGCGCTATGTTTGATAGCTGATTTACCCCTGCTGATATAAGATGAGTAAGTTCTGGTCGTATTTAAAAACATCGTCATTTCGTAATACCCTGTTCTTGGCTATAGTAACTGTTACTGTAGTGGTTTTAATAGCCTTTTTCAGCCTGAGCTACTACACCCGGCACGGAACAGGCATACCGGTACCAGCTTTAAAAGGCACTAATATCGATCAGGCCATAAAAACGCTTGAAGAACAAGGCTTTGAATACCAAGTAGATTCGACATACATAACCGACCAGCCGCCGGGCACCGTAATTGAACAGGACCCCGACGCCGGCACCAATGTTAAAGAAGGCCGTGTAATATACCTTACCATTGTTACCACACAGGCGCCAATGGTAGCCATGCCTGATCTGTCGCAGAATAACTTCCGAGAGGCAATTGCTACCCTTGCAAACTATGGTTTGAAATTAGGCGATACCAGCTACCGCAGCGATATTGCCCGCGACCGGGTACTTGAAGTTCGTATAGGTGGACGTATCATTTCGCCGGGCACCAAGATACCCAAAGGCTCATACCTCGACCTCATCTTAGGTGACGGCGCGGGTGCCAGCGAGGTAGAAATACCCGACCTGATAAATCAGGACCTTGATGCTGCACGTTTTGCCATTAAAGGCGCCGGACTTGCGCTGGGTACTATAACCTACGAGGGTACTATAACCGATTCATCAAACGTTATTGTGGTGTCTCAAATGCCTATGCGGACAGATTCAACCAGCAAAACCAGTATTGGCACACGTATCAATGTAACCGTTTCCCAAGGGACGGCACTGCCTCAGGAGGAGCCGCAACCAAACGATGAGCAAAATTAGTGCAGCCGAACTTACTGAACGCCTTAACAATGGCGACGCTCCCCTATTGCTTGATGTGCGGGAAAAGATAGAGTATTATACCTACAACATCGGTGGTATCAATATTCCGCTTTCGGTGCTGGCAGAGGAACTGGAACAGCTTGACGACAACAAATCAGCCGAAATAGTTGTTGTGTGCAAGGCCGGTATCCGCAGTCGTACTGCGCAGCAAATTTTACAGCAACACGGTTTCGGCAACGTTAAAAACTTAACCGGCGGTTTAACCGCTATTCAAAAATTACATCAATCTATTAAATAAAATATAAATGGCCCGCGAAGAAAAGCCTGCTTCGGGCAGGTTCAAAAAGTTTATTATAGCGTTTATAATCATAATCATCCTGGCGCTTGGCGGCACAGGGTTATTTTATTACCTGCGTTATTTTGGTCCTAATGTAACCGATAACCAAGAGTACCTGTATATAAAAACCGGTTCTGAATTTCAGGATGTATACACTACCATCCGCGAGCAAGGCATAGTTAAAGATACTACTACCTTCCGCTGGGCGGCTATTAACATGAAATACCCCGGCCGGGTAAAGCCGGGTAAATACCGCCTGGAAAAGGGCATGAGCAACCGCCGTTTCATCAATATGCTGGCAGCCGGCAACCAGGAGCCTGTTAAGGTTACCTTTAAAACTTACCGACTGAAAAATCAGTTCGCAGCCGCTATTTCTCAACAGCTTGAGGCCGATTCCGTATCACTTTTAAAACTGATGGATTCTGCTGAATTTGTAAAGAAATACAACTTTACCCCCGAAACCGTGTACACCATGTTTCTGCCCAACTCATACGAGTTTTACTGGAACACCTCTGCCGAGCAGTTCTTCAATAAAATGCACGATTATTATGAGAAGTTCTGGACACCTGAGCGGCAAAAGCAAGCAGCTGATCTGGGTTTGTCCCAAACAGAAGTGTCTATACTGGCCTCAATTGTTGACTGGGAAGCACTGCATGACGATGAGATGCCATCGATAGCCGGGTTATATCTTAATCGGCTTAAAAAGGGCATGAAGCTGCAGGCCGATCCAACTGTGATATTTTCTACCGGTGATTTCACTATCAGAAGGGTATTGAACAGGCATTTAATAACCAATTCGCCGTACAACACTTATTTGCATACAGGCCTTCCTCCCGGCCCTATTATGATGCCGAGCGAAAACGCGGTTAAGGCGGTGCTTAGTCCGCAAAAAAGTAATTACTTGTACATGTGCGCTAAAGAAGATTTTTCAGGATATCATAATTTTGCCGATAACGAGGCTGAACACAGGATTAACGCCCGTAAGTTTCAGCAGGCGCTTAACGAACGAAACATTAAAAAATAATGTTTGAGCATACCACCAAAATACGGACACGTTACGGCGAAACCGACCAGATGGGTTACGTATACTATGGCAATTACGCCGAGTTTTATGAGGTTGCCCGTGTAGAAATGCTGCGCAGCCTCGGCATGACCTATCGTGGCATGGAGGAGTCGGGAATTATGATGCCTGTAATGGAGCTGAAATGCAAATATCTTAAACCAGCCCTGTACGATGAGGAGATCACCATAAAAACAATTATGGAAAAAATGCCCGGCGTTAAAATCCATTTCAAGTATGAGTTGTATAATGAAAAGCAGGAACTGATCAACATCGGCGAAACACTGCTTGCGTTTGTTAACATGAAGACAGGCCGTCCATGCCTTGCGCCCGATGAATTTCTGCAAAAGATGAAACCATATTTTGTATAAATTTGATATGAATGATTGGGCTGCACTACTTTTTACTCCGCTTTAAACTATACCGGTATTTCATCGAGTGGACGAAGACCGTGGTGCTACCGGGTTTCCGTCCGCTGCCTTTATATACGGTTGTAGCCTTTTTTATTCTTGAGCTGAAACAAGGTTCGCTGGGCAACAGGGCATCATCGCTGGCATTTAGCTTTATGCTGGCTGTATTCCCTACCATTATCTTTTTATTTACCCTGATACCCTACATTCCGTTTCACGACTTCCAAAACCAGTTTTTGGCACTTATACAGCTAATATTACCCATTAAGGCATACCAGGCCTTCCAAACCACTATACATGATATTGTAAGCAACCAAAATCTTAAATTACTATCATTCGGTTTCTTATCAGCCTTATACTTCGCTACCAATGGCATGAGCAACCTAATGCGGGCGTTTAACAAGTCATCACTGCAATTGGAAACCCGTAGCTGGCTGCGCCGCCGCTGGATAGCTCTGGTGCTTACGCTCGTGCTTTGCTTTTCACTTATATTGGCAATTGGGATACTTATTATTGGGGATGTGATTATTGGCTTCTTTAAAGAGCATTTCTATTCGCAAAGCGCATTTTGGGCCTATGTAATTACGCTTACCCGCTGGATCATTGTTGTGATTGTATTCTTTAGTACTCTTTCCATTTTATACCGTTACGGCCCTGCACACAAGCGCAGGTGGAAGTTTATAACACCCGGTTCGGTACTGGCTACTTTTTTAGGATTGCTTACCTCCATAGGTTTTGCTTATTATATCAACAATTTTTCGGCTTATAATAAGGTGTACGGCTCAATTGGTACACTTATCGTCATAATGGTTTGGATGCACCTGAACTCGCTGGTGATTCTAATCGGTTTTGAACTAAATGCAAGTGTTGAGTTATCCAAACAAAACATCAAAATTGTTAAGCCGGTGTTCAATACTTTTAAACGAAAGCCTGAAGAAAAAGAGAATCACATCAAGGATAAGCATTAAGTTTTAGCAAAAAAGCCCTTCTGCATATCAGCTTTTCCGGTGTCAAATTAACATCATTGAATCTACAGAAATCCAAATTTCACTAAGAAATGCAAAAGGAGAATAATGCAACGCTGTGTTAATCAATATTTTATAAATTTTTAAAAATATTTAACATTGAAATTTGGCAATTCGGCTCGGTTTTGTACTTTTGCCCCCGGAGAGATGGCAGAGTGGTCGATTGCGGCGGTCTTGAAAACCGTTGACTGTTAAAGGTCCGGGGGTTCGAATCCCTCTCTCTCCGCCAAAACAAAAGGCTCGCAAAATTGCGAGCCTTTTTTATCTCTGGTCCAGCCAAAATTTTATATCCGGTTTAAGATCCTTTAGATTTTCAAAATCATGAACATTGTAGATATTCTCGAATAGTTCATTTGCCAACAACTTGCTTAAATTATCTGCACAGTAAATTACATCATCTCCAAACATTGAAAGTATTGGGTTACCCGGGATATCAATTAATAAAAAACGATGCCAGCATATAGGAAAAATACGACTTACTTTTAATTGCAACATTTCATTTTTTGATATTAAATTCGCTTCTAAAAACCACTTAATCAGTTCTTTTATACTGTTTATATCTTGCGGATAAGAATAAAACACTGGACTAAAAGTCGGTGTCGTGCCGTCATTACCGTATAGATTTATTCCTGGCTTGCTAAGCCCGTTCATTACTTTATAAAAGTTTTTTAAAGGCTCAGGGAATACAAATCCAATGATGTTCTGAAATCGTAGAAGATCAGCGTCGGATAACCCGGGTTTCCATATTGTATTTTGTTGTATTTGGAAACCATATATATTTTCATTAGGCTGATTTACCGACCAGTACTGTTCGCTTAAAATCTTAATTTGCTGAAAATATAAAGTTGTATTATCTGGCGCAGGGAGTGTAATAAAGTCTATTTTATCTTTCTTTTTAAAAAATGACATAACTAAATATCGCTCATTAAAATTTAATAGCCTTAAAAATCCATCCAAATGTTTTAATAAACACCCGTTTCCCTCCAAAACAAAAAAGGCTCGCAACTTGCGAGCCTTTTTTGTTTTAGTTGATTCAAATTGATATTAGGCTTTCCGGCTCATGCTTACTTAAGTTTTTTCCTCAGCCATTTACGAACCGGCTCATCATACAATTTTAATGCGGTATAAGCTAAAATAGTGCTTCCTGTTAATATCAGCAATGCGTATGGCCATGCTTGCAAAATAGTTACGCCTTTATGGTTACTAACCCATGCAACATAAAAATACACAAGGGGATAATGCACCAGGTATAGCGGATAAGAAATATTCCCTAAAAATTTACATATCCTTTTTTCCCGTTGTGTTTGTATTAAGCCGCTGGCGCCAAGGTAAACGATAAGCGGGAAAACAACAATAATGCAAACAGCTTCATATACCCCGTTCATCCAAAGATGCCCGGCACCACCAATGCGTGGCATATATAATACCAGGGCTACCAAAAGGCTGCACCATAAAAAGACGTTTTTAATACGGGTTGGTTTAGCTATACGTGAAAGTAACAGGCCGGCAAAAAAGGGGTACATGGTACGGGTTATGCCAATACGCATCTGCTTAGCATTCAGTGTCCAGCCGCCGCTAACATCGCCGTTTGTGATGGCGAGATGCGCCAGTGCAATAGCAGAAACAACCACTAAAATGCTTAATGCTGTTTTTGAGAACTTCCTGATCCATATAGCGTAAAGTATATTGGCAATGTATTCAAAAAATAATGACCACCCCACGCTGTTCAAAGGGTGCATCTCTTGCCAGCCACGTATATCAAGCGATAAGGGCACGGGCAGAATGGTGTAACCAATAAGCATTACCAGCAGCATTTTCCAAACCGGAACGGTATGAATAAGCGGCCATAGCGTAGAATCAGTAAAATAGAACCCTATAGCGCCAAGGGTCATTCCTAAAATCACCATTGGCTGAAGGCGCTCTATACGACGTTTAAAAAAACTGCCTGCTGTCATATTGTGCCAGCGGTCATCATAAGCATAACCGATAACAAAGCCTGATAATAAGAAGAAAAAGTCGACGGCCAGGTAACCGTGATTAACAATAATATCTAAATGCCCCTTAGCTAATGGTTCTGCCAAATGAAAAGTTACAACTATAATTGCTGCTACACCGCGAAGGCCATCTAATATTGGATAATGTGGTTTTGTAACCAATCCGTTGTTGCTCATTTATAAAAATTGAATAGATGTGTGTCAAAGAAATCTTTCGCAAATTATAAAAGATGGCTTAAATCATAGGTTATTTTCTTCTTTTACAAATTACGGTAATAATCCCTACTGTAACTGCCAACAATAAAAGCCTGTACTGAACAGATAGTTAACCCGGGACAATCTGTCACTTTTAACCCTCACTTTTGCCGCATATACACCGCTCAGATAAGATAATTTTGACGAGATTTATATGTGATGACCAACCTATTGTTATATGAGAAAAATAATCGTTTTATCGTTTCTTACCTTAGACGGTGTAATGCAGGCACCGGGCGGACCAGAAGAAGATTTATCAGATGGTTTTACATATGGTGGATGGACTGCACCTTATAATGACGAAACTTCAGGCGAGGCTATGAAAAAACAGTTAGAACCTGCAGATCTTCTTTTAGGCAGAAGAACGTTTGAAATATTTGCATCTTACTGGCCTGAACATGCGGATTATTGGCCGGGCATTAATGAAGTGACAAAATATGTGCTATCTAACACAATGGAAAGCTCAGAATGGGAAAACTCTGTGTTTGTTAAAAATATAGAAGATATTGAAAAGCTAAAAAAATCAGAGGGACATGACATTAAGATCTGGGGCAGCAGCAAGCTTGTTCAGTTACTGCTGAAACATGATCTGGTGGACGAATTCTGGCTTAACATCCATCCGGTGATTCTTGGAAAAGGAAAAAGACTATTTGACAACGGTGCAATGCCTGCGGCGTTTAAACTTGCCGAAAGCACAGTTACCGCAACCGGTGTTATTATAGTTAATTATAAAAAATACGGGCAAGTAAAAACAGGCACTGTTGGCCCTTAAGCGTGATTTGCATTTGGCATATAATGTATAAAGATTCAGGTTTTGTATACGATAGACTGCAAACGGTAAGTCAATTTAAGCTGCAAACGTTTATCTTCGGTGGCTATAATGCCTGCTTCTGTCCATTCTGCAAAAAATCTTAAACACTATCTCGTAGGTAGTACCTGCATATGATGCAACATCCTGTTTGGAAAGAGCAACTTTAAGAAAATAGTTGTCGTCAATACCGAATGTCTCCTGAAGCGTTATAAGCGTTTGCCACCGCAGCACTGGTGGATATGGCAGCAATGTTTGCAGGCGCTTCCAGAGCATTGCTTACTTCAATTATATTCACACTTGAAACTACCGGCCAGCCCAATGGTTTGCTACCCTTGTTATGCGCATGTATAGCCGCATATTTTGTGTCGTTCTTTTAATGGAAGGCAGCATTATAACAGAAAAAATATGTCGGCGCGGCGTTAGTACGCCCGGCTGATACCATACTGACCCTCTGATGTATGCACGTGTTAAAAATCTTGTACAACCCGCGAAGTAACAGAAAAACACCCTGCTGTTAATAAAAATGAAATCTTGGATGTTTGCCTGCAACTAATGGGCACACTTAACACCGATACACTCCTTGTTGCAGATGAAAATCAGCAGAAAAAGGAAAAGTTACAACCAGGGATATAACAAAATTTTACAGTAACAGCAAAATACCGAACAACGGTATAATGGCCCTTTTCGCATTCCAAGATGGATGGTTTACACTCGGCAAGCCATAAAAGTTCGCGGGACAGCTGTAATATGCATGTGCTTGTATAATATATAACGCATGCTTATATTTGAGCCCCAAAATTTGTAAAGATTTTATCAGGAGAGATGTCAGAGTGATCGAATGTGCCTGATTCGAAATCAGGTGTACTGTAACAGGTACCGGGGGTTTGAATCCCTCTCTCTCCGCCTTACCAATGAAAACAGCCTGCCAAACGTTGATTTAGCAGGCTATTTTTTTGCTTACGTGCTTTCACAATGAGCTCTCTTTTTAAGTCAATGGAAATATGGCTTAGTTAATAGTTATAATTAATACACCTACTTTCTAATCCTCTATTATAGAAATAAAAAAATAAATTGCGCAACTCAAAAGTTGCACATATATTTGCAACCCGAGAGTTGCTTATTATCTATTAACATGAAACAAGATATATTTCAAGCCATAGCCGACCCCACACGCAGGGCTATTTTAACGCTGCTTGCCATCCAGGCGCTGACGCCGAATGCTATGGCCCAAAAATTTGATATGACCCGGCAGGCTGTATCAAAACATATTAAAGTATTGCACGAATGCGAACTAATTAAACCTGAGCATAGTGGCAGGGAGATTTATTATCACTTTAATGCAAAAAAAATGCAGGAGTTCGATCATTGGTTAGCCCAATTCAGGCAAAGCTGGGAAACTCAATTTAATCAACTCGACCAACTATTGACAACAATTAAAGAACAGAAATAATGAACAACGATTTGCTATTTGATTTTAACGTTGATAAAACGGCCAAAACGGTTTACATCACCAGGGAATTTAATGCAGGACAGTCATTGGTATGGGATGCTTTTACTAAAGCCGAACTACTTGACCAATGGGGAGCGCCCGCCCCTATGCGCGCCAAAACCAAGTATATGGATTTTAAAGTTGGCGGACGAAGGTTTTATGCGATGATAAGCCCCGACGGACAAGAGCGCTGGGCGGTGCAGGAATATACTTCCATCACCCCGAAAACCAATTTTAAAATGTACAACGCGTTTGCCGATAAAGACGAAAACCGTGAACTGCCTGGCTCTGAATGGGACTACAATTTCAGCGAAAAAAATGGTATTACCAAAATAGACATTACTATTTATAACGAATCTTTTGAGCGGTTGGAGAAATTATTAGAGGGCTTTAAGATAGGCTTTACCATGACATTAACCAACTTGGAAAACCTCTTATCAACTTTATCAGAAAAACAATAAAAGGAAATTTACAATCACATTTAAAAACAATAATCATGAGAACAATTAACCCGTGGATAAATTTCAACGGAAATGCTGAAGAAGCATTCACTTTTTACAAATCAGTTTTTGGCGGCGAGTTTACCAAGGTGGTGCGTTTTAAAGACCTTGCAAGCGACGAATTTCAGGTACCGGAAAATGAAGCTGATAAAATTATGACCATTGCCTTGCCACTTGGCAAGCACAATGTATTACTGGCCAATGATGTTCCTGAATTTATGGGCCGTGTAAACGAGAACGAAAACAGATCTAAAATAGTAGTGAACGCAGAGAGCCGCGAAGAAGCAGACAAAATATTTAACGGCCTGTCGGCAGGTGGAGATGTTGAAGGGCCTATAGGCGACAGTCCATGGGGTACATACGCCGGAATGTTCAGAGACAAGTATGGCATTGAATGGATTGTGGAATTTGGCCCAAATTATAACAGTTAATCCTTCTCTTGAAAATCTAAAAACGCTTCAAAGCCCGCTATCACTAATTGCGGGCTTTTTAATATACTTGTGTAGTTTATTCGGACTTAATGAATAAAGACGTTTATAACGAGTCGGTAAAAACAGGCCAACTGCAATTAGTTGGCTTTTGGCCAAATTTTTCACATTTCGGACTTGTAGCCTATCTATTATTCATACCTGCGGCAGCATTGCTTTCTAATCTGATAGGTTATTTTCAGAACAGTCCTTTTATATTCCAGGAAAGGGATTTAGGGATGATAATAATTCCTTTGATTTTGGCTATAATAGCTTATATAATTCAAAAACGACGGTTAAACTTTCGGTTAGTTCAAACAAATTTAAGTCATATCCAACTAAAAGAGATTCTTAAACAAACTGCTAAAGAACATGAGTGGATACTTATATCCTCAACAAATTATGCATACGTGGGTCAGACAAATCCAAGTTTTTTTTCCGGAAGTTGGGGAGAACAAATAACAATATTGTTCTATAATAATTGTGTTTTGATAAATAGCATCTGTGATCCTCAAAAAAGAGCGTCTGTAGCGTCTTGGGGAAGAAACAGAAAAAATGAGAAAATAGTAATTGAAAAAATTAAACAGGAAGATCATCAATCTAGAATTATAACACATGTGCTTAACAATTGATATTATTAACTTCGTTCAGGAGGATCCCCTAAGTAAATGGCCCTTTTCCGATAAAAAACTTACCTATAATACTTATTACAGCATGTTATGTAGAAAGCGACAGGTAAAACTGTTGTTTATCCAACTATAGCGCACATCCTCCTGGCAGATAAACCTGGGTAGGTGAACACTTTCTTTTTGTTATTTGATATTGTTGGTTCTTTTTATACGTTACCGGATGTTTGATCGTTTATTTTTTAATATTTGCCAAACCGGTTAAAACTAACTGTTGCGCCGGTGGTTTACTCACTTTAAAAATATACATATGAAACTACGCTACATTATTTTATTACTTGTGATTGCTTTCGTCGGTTGTAAAAAGGACGAAACTAACCCGCCGGAAGACTTCCAGACTAAGGCAAGCGGAAACTGGGCCATTACCAAAGTAAGTTATTACTATGCTGATGATAACGAAGAATCATTATACAGCGACGAATTTACACCAAACAGCAGTGTTACTTTTTCAGGTGATAATTCAGTAGCTATAACTGACACAAACGGCGTTGCTAAAACTTATACTTACGTGGCCGCTACACGTTATGACAGAGATGCCGAAATATACTATTATGAAACAACCGTGAGAGATCTGTTCACCAACTACTTTGCGGGCAAAAATGGCAGCGACGGCCCCTATAAAGTTAAATTTGCAGATAATAACACCATGCTTTGGAATGTTGAAGTTTCAAATCCGCAGTATAATGTACCCGGCAGTTCTGCTGCTAAGCCATCGCATGCAGGATACTTCTATATTACCTTTAAAAGAAAGTAATTTTTTTACTCGCATAAAATAAGAGAGCCACCTTTTCCGGTGGCTCTCTTATTTTAATAACTCAACATTAAAGCTTTTTTCTATATATCTTTTTGCTTACATCCTTCTGAAAAAGTGTTCGCGGATGCCGGTATAGCTGTTTAAAATCTTCCTCGCTTATTTGCCCTTTATAAGGCACAAAAAAGTGTTCGGTTTTCCAGTTACGCCAAACCAGCATGTACGATAATTTATAAGGCAATAGTTCGGGCAGTAACACCTTTGTCCACCAGTCGGCCTGAGGTACATTTTCATATCCAACTTCTGTAAGGGCCGGTATCTTGTTATGTTTTTTTGCGACGGTATTTAAAATTTCCAGTCGTTTTTTTATATCCTGCACAAAGTAGTTTACGTTTGAATCACAGTAAATATCGGTACCGATAACGTCAACGTAATCATCACCCGGGTACCTGTCCATTAATTCGTTTTCTGTAGTATATGGTCCTGCCGAATAAGCAAACAACAGGTTATGCAGGTGTTTCTCATTGCGCAGGTAATCAACCGTAAACTTCCACAAAGCTTTAAACTCACCCGGAGTGCATGACGACTTTCCCCACCAGAACCAGTTACCCGTATGCTCGTGAAAAGGACGGTAAATAATCGGCACGCCCTTATCGTTTCCCTGCGCTTTTAAAATAAAGAATGCAAACTTATCAAGCCAGCTTACATAAACAGACTTATACTTTGCATCGTTTAGTATAGCGTTTACCGAACCCAAAGGAGTACTCCAAGCGGTTTTTCCGGTTACAGGATCGTTCAGGTGCCAGCTGATAGTGTTTATGCCTCCGCGTTTATACGTTTCCTGTATAAACGCTGTCATTTGCTGAAAGTTTACACCATCAAAATTGTCCAAACTATCGCGTTCCAAACTCCCTAAATCCCATCCGTATACTGCAGGATATTCACCGGTTACTTCCTTTACATCTGATTTTCCTGGTATATTTTTCCATCCTACACCGTAAGCCAGGTCATCCTGGTGACCGAACATAATACCTTTATCGGTTAACCTTGCAAGGTTTTGATAAAGCATTACCGTTTCGGCGGTGGCATTCTTATCAGAAGGCATTACCTGCGAGCGGCTGCACGCCGGTATTAAACTGATAATGAGTATAGAAGAAGCAAAAATCCCAGCTTTCATAACGTGGTAACCGTTTTTAATCATGCGTACCGTAATATATTTGTTTTTGTTTTGATTTATTAATATTTTTATGGAATGAACAAAAATTTGATCTGGCGAATAGGCTTGTACATCGTTCTTATAGTGCTAATAGTGTTTTACTTTAATGTTTTAAACCAAGACCATCCCGAAATACAATCGGTATTATTTTTACCCGCAGTAATAATCGTTTTATTCGCTTTGCTTTACGATCAGTTTTTCCCTAAACAAGATCCTCGCAAGAGAAGAAAAGATTCTTTATAAATTTCCTGTCAATCTTCAGCAGTTACTTTTCCCTTTATCAGTTACAGTTTTTCTGAATAGCGTTATACGCCTCTTTATACCCCAACTCTCCGGCCTTACTTAAATCCAAACAGCCTCCGTTCTTATCGCGCATACCTATTTTGGCAAGTCCGCGCAAATAGTACGCTCTTCTGTCTTTATTATTCAGTTCAATTGCTGAGTTGTAATCAGCTACAGCGTTTGAAAAATCCTTGATCATAGCCCGCGCCTCGCCCCTGCGGGTAAATGCAAGGTTGTAGTTTTCCTGAAGCTGCAATGCCATGTTGTAATCAAGTATGGCCCCTCGCGCATCTTTAAACATAAATTTTGTATAGCCGCGGGTTAAGTATGCGTCAGGATTTTTTGAATTGAGTTCAATTGCTTTTGAACAGTCAAATATTGCCCCAACGGTATCTTTAAGGTTCAACCTTGCACCCGAACGGCTCAGATATATCTCTTCGTTTTGCGGTTGCAGTTTCAGCGCGACGTTATAATCGTCACGCATACCCAGCGTATCTTTCAACAAGCTTCGTACTACTCCTCTGCGCAAATATCCATCAATGTTTTTAGGCGCACGTTCAAGGGCAAGGCTATAATAATCAAGCGCCGACTGATAATCACGCTGCTCCATTTTCAAGTTGCCCATTATAATGCAGGTTTCGCCATTGGGGTTCAATGTCATTGCCTTATTGATATCTTTTTCAGCTTCTTCAAACTCTTTAAGCTTCATATGTACAGTGCCACGGTTTGAATAAGCTTCATACGAATTTGAATCGATAGCTAACGCGGTTTCAAAATCGGCCATAGCGCCGTCAATATCCTCAATGGCACTGCGGGTAACGCCTCTCCTGATATAAAGCGTTAAATTTTCAGGGCTTAGTTCAATCGCTTTATTGTATAACTGCAGCGCACCGTTATAATCTTTTAGTTTAAAGCGTAGTTGACCCAAGTTGAGGTAGGTATCAACGTAATTAGGACTATTAGCCATCACCTTTTCAAAGTCTTTCATTGCGCCGTTATTATCACCCATTTTACTTTTTGCGATACCGCGCCGTAACAAGGCATCCCAACGTGATGGATTAATTTCAAGCGCCTTGTCCAAATCAGCTAAAGCCTCTTTATAGTTTTCCTGAAAAACTTTCAGCTCACCACGGGCCGCGTAACCTTCTTCACTTTTAGGATTTGCCTTAATAGCCATGTTCAAATCTTCCATAGCGCCGGCAGTATCAATAAGGTAAAACTTACCACGTCCGCGCAGTACATACAGCGAAGCATTATTAGGGCTATACTGCAAAGCCGTATCGGCATCAAACACGGCCTGCTCAAAGTTTTGCATCTCAAGATTAAGGTTGGCACGGTTTGAATAAGCATCAACATACTTTGGATTCAGTTGTAACGACTTATTAATATCCGCCATGGCCAAATCTTTATTACCCAGATTATAGTAAGCTAAACCACGGTACAAAAACAGTTCGGCATTAACCGGATTAAGTTCTATTGCTTTTGTGTAATCCTCAACCGCGCCCTTATTGTCTGATGTATTTGATTTTGCATTACCCAGATAGTGATACAGATCAGTAAGCTTAGGATTAAGCTTTATAGCCATGTTATAATCATCTATGGCACCTTTATTATCGTTCAGGTTTGATTTTGCGTTACCGCGATAGTAGAACGCTTCGGCATTTTTGGGGTTCAGCGCAATGGCTTTATCAAAATCTAAAATCGCGCCCCTGAAATCGGCCATATTAGCACGTGAGTTTGCACGGTAATAATAAATATCTGCGTTCTTCGGGCTGTATTTTAATGCTGTGGTATAATCTTCAACAGCGCCGGCATTGTTATTCAGATTAGCCTTAGCTACACCGCGGTACTCATAAAGTTCATAGCGTTTAGGTGCAAATTCAATAGCTTTTGTAAAATCAGCAACAGCGCCTGTATAGTCACCTATGTTGCTTTTGGCATTGGCGCGATAATGATATACATCAGCACTGCGTGGATTCACTTTTTGCGCCAGGTCAAAATCCGCGATTGCATCTTTATATGATTTCAGGCTGGCATACGCATTTGCACGGTATAAATAAGCGTTGGGGTACGACGCCTTTATTGATATTACCTGTGTATAATCTTTTATAGCTTCGTTATAATTACCGCTATTTGAGTAAGCGTTGGCACGATAAAAGTATATATCAGCATTTACCGGGTCGAGCTCAATGGCTTTGGTAAAGTCTTCAATAGCCTCGCTGTAGTTTTTTGCATTAGCCTTGGTATTGCCGCGCTGGGTAAGCACATCGGCAGTTTGAGCATATGCAAGTACAGGGATAAATAAGAACAGAAATAAAAGTTTCTTCATGTTTAGCACTACTATTGATAAAGGTTTAGCCATTAAAATATTCCAAATTCGTCCATCATCCAGTTACTTAAATAGGCAAATAATGGCGGCGGAACCTCATGCGCCAGATCAGGGTACACAAACAGCTTATATTCGGCCTGCTTAATGCTGTTAAGCATAACAAACTCATTGGTTGGTGGTGCCAGGTTATCAAGCAAGCTGACAGCCAGCAGTGCACGTGTTCTCAGGTTTACCGCAAAATTCTTCAGGTCGTAATAATCCAGGTTGTCAAAAATCTTTTTCAGCGGTACAAACCTTTCCTTGCTGTACCTGGCAAAACTGCTCATTGGCCAATCGGCGCTACCTTCAAGCGCCCTGTAATCACAAAATACCGGGTTATTTGCCGAACACAATTTTATCCGGCTATCAAGGCTGCAGGTAACAATACTGAAATAACCGCCCATACTTCCACCGGAGCAAATAATGTTCGTTGAATCAAGTTCGGGCCGTGAGCATATAAAATCAACCGAACGGATACAATCCATTATTGCGCCGCGCAATATATACCGGTTCTTGTTTTCAATATCAGTAGTTAGATATCCTTCACGTGTTGGATGAACCACATCACGGCTGTTACCTTGTCCGCGTACGTTAAAGGCGAGTACCGCCAAATCGTCCGAACCAAAAATAGGCTTCACTCCTGTTCCGCCGTAGCCCGGCAACACCAGCCACACAGGCAGTTTTTTGTTAGGTTTGCGTTTTTTAGGTAATGTGAGCCATCCCCTTACTGTAAGATTGTTCAACGACTTTGTTTCAATCAAATAAACGCTTATCCCATTCTGTTCCAGATCGGGCTGCTCAGTCATTTTAAAATTTGGCTTTATATTTTGTAATTCGGCGCGTGCGTTAGCCCAAAAGTCATTAAAATCAGGCGGTGCGGGGGTGTTCGACTTCAGTTCATTAGTGTTTATACCGAATACTTTCCTTAGCGTATCATCATACTCGGTTACGTTAAGCATGATCTGTATCTTGTAAAAACCGGCCGTGTTGTTATTCGGAACTTTAATGGAAAACTTTGCGGTGCTTTTTTTACCGATGTTTACCTTCATTGAGTTTTGCGACACCTGCTGATTTTTCATGGTAGTAACCAGAAAGCTCAGCGTACCTTCCTGCACTACATCATAGGTGTTAACCACCTTTATGTCGTAACCGATTTTATCGCCTGATTTATATATGGCTTCTTTTTTTAAGGGTGATGCTTCAAAGATGAATTCAGGTTGATTTGTTTCAGCAGCTTCCTCCTCTTCCTCATGCTGCGCGTAACCTTTAACAACAAGGCAGCAAAAAAATAATGCCAGTATATATTTTAATTTAAACATGCTTTAATAGTAGCCTGATGTTTTTAAAATTTAGTGATCACCGAAAGCAGGAAACTGTTTCCACGACCTGTTGAGCGGCCAACTAAAATGTGGTTAGCACCAGCAAACAAGGATAGCTTTGGCGTGAAATTGTGACCGTAGTTTAGTGATGCCATTGTAAACGAGTAATCTTTATTGATAAGTATATTGGGATTAACTGTTTTATTTATACTTGTTGATATAGCACCCGAAACACCTACGCCTATCTGGTCCTTTTTACCGATGTAATAGCTGAAATTACCTGAATATTTGAACTGAAACGGGCCTTCACTTTCAAAGTACTGCCTTACGCCGATATCGCCGCCAAGACTTATAGATTTTGAGCCAAGCTTACCTGAACCTGAATAGGATATCTTTGCGTCAACAGCAGGTTTTGAAAAACCCAGCGTAGCATTGCTATAAAGCGGTAACACAGCCGAAGCCTGTAACCCGAAGTAATGCTTGAATCCGATATTACCTAAGTAATACCGTAAGCCAACCTCTGCATCACCTAAACCGCTAACCGAGTTTATGCCATCTTCCAAAATGAAATCATTTACCAGGTAAGGCAGCGTAACAACCGCTGTAAACCTGCGCGATATACCATACTCGCCATAAAGCGAAACTGAAGTTGATGAGAAGTACCCGTTTGAAGGATATTTAACAACCTTTCCGCTGCCACCCCACAGGTCATTCGATCTGAAATAGCTTATTGAACCCGACAGTATATATTTGCCTTTTTTTACCGGCATGCCGCCCGCTAATGCATTGGTTAGTGCACTTGCCAAAAGCAAAACGGATAATAAGAGCTTGGTTAGTATATTTTTCTTCATCTTACCTGATATCGTTTATTTCAAATATTGTTCGTGTTTGTTACGGTCATAGTAAGGCAGTTTCATCATACAGGTTAAAGCACCACCATAGCCCTGCCCCGAATTACGACCGATAAAAGTATAGAAACCGCTTGCAAACAGCGTAAAGCGCTTGCTGAATGAGTGGCCATAACCAATGGCCCCTTTTGCATAAGCAAAGTCGCGCACCGAAAATGTATTTAAGCTGAATGATTTGTCTTCGCTGTATGAATAGACACCACCAACATTAAAGGTAAGCTGATCCCAGCGGCTAAGTTTAAAACCTAAAGTAAAGTCTCCGGTGCCTTGTACCGGCGCGTTTAAACCGAAGTATTTATTTACTCCTAACTGGATATCGTAATAAGCTTTTTTACCCAGGCCGCCGGTGTTCATCAATTTTACAGTTGCGCCTGAGTTACCAAGGCCAAGTGACCTTACAGCGGTATTTTTGTATAGTGGCAATATCCCACCTACATATAGCGATATGTAATTCGAATAATTAAAATTTTTCAGCGCGAAATTCAACCCTACCTGCAAATCGCCCGGCCCTGAAGTGTTGGCACTGTAACCGTTAGCCGAAGTTGATGTTAAGAATGAAAATGGCAGGTTTACCGACAGGTCGACGTTACGGCCAAGCCCGTAAATGCCGCTTACACTAAATGAATGCGCCATAAATTTACCTCTGTCGCCGCGCAGGGTACCAACACTGTCCCAGCTTTTGTTGGCTGCAAACAACGAGTAAGATGCTGATATAACATAATGCCTTTTACCAACAGGCCAGCCGGCCAGCAAAGTAGCCGGTATCAGCATATAAAACAGTACTAAGTATTTAAATAAGTGTTTCTTCATGCTGTTATATCTTATGGCAGTAAAAAGTATTCGCGCAGCCATTGTGCCTGGTAACGGTAATAATTCCCATCAACTTCGTGGCCCTTATCAGGTGTTACCCAAATTTCTTTTTTAGCTGTTGAAAGTTTATTAAACAATCCGTAACTGCATTGCGGAGGACAAAGCTCATCAAGCAAACCTATACCCATCAGCACCGGGCATTTAACCAGCGGCGCAAAGTTCAGCGGGTCAAAGTAATCCCATGTTCTGAACAGCCTTTGATCGGTAAAGCCCCGGTTTTGTTTAACATAATTAACCATATAACCCACCGGTGTTAGCTTACCCGGGAACATCTCTTTGGTAATGGCATATGCGTTATGCATATCCGCATATAGCGGCACCTCGGTAGTAACAAGTTTTATGCGTTTATCCAACGCGGCAACAACTATGGCAAGCGCACCGCCCTGGCTTCCGCCATCAATTGAAATACGTGAGGTATCAAGGCCAAGGTTTGCATGCGAGTACAAAAAGTCGAGCCCCCGGATGCAATCCATATACACTGCACGATATACATACCTGTCCTTATCATTAATGTTGTATAAGTTATACTGTATGCCGTGTGTGTTTATAGCATCTTTGGCATTGCCATTACCACGTACATTCAATTGCAGTACGGCAAAATCATCTTCCATCATACTGGGTTCCATGGTAACCAGATAACCCGGCACACGGTAACGTATAGGCAGCTTTTTAGGCCGTTTATTTGGAATAGTAAGCCAGCCTTTAATAGTTACATTTCCCCACGAACGCATTTGCACCAGGTAAACCTTAATGTCTTTGGTTGACAGGCTTGGCTGCTCAACTACGGTAAAATTCGGCGCTATCTTTTTAAGCGAATCTTTAGTGCGTTTCCAGAAATCGTTAAAATCCGCAGGCTTACTTAGTTTAGGGATAATCTGTTCAGGCTTTACACCGAACACATTACGCACGGTATCATCATAAGCATCCAGGTTAAACCTGAAGCTAAGATCATAAAACCCGGCCGCCTGAGGAGGCAGCTTAAATGACAGACTTGTGCCGCCATGCGGACCAATTTTTACTTCCTTGGCAGCAGTATGCATGGTTTTGCCAAAAGCGTCACGCAATAAGTAAGACACCTTACCGTCTTGCTTTATTTTATAGGTGCTTTTGATATTTACATTGTAAACAATGTCATTGTCATTAAAAACTGCAGTTTTTACCGAAGGCTTTATTTTAAGGAGAATTTCACCTTCTTCCTCTTCACCTTCCTGGTGAGTTTCTTCCTGCTGCTGATAAAATAAGGCGTTTGCCAAACAGTTGGCCCGCTCAAATGATAGCAGCAATGCAATGGCAACAAGTAATTTAGTTTTCAAGTTTAAAATCAGTAGTTGATGCAATAACTAATACGGGACACAAATCAGGAAGTTCCACACTTTGAGGAAAATTTTCTTCATTATAGCTTTTAAAAAGTTGTAACCCGATTATTTTTTCACGGATTTTAACTTATTTAATCAAAAACTATATTGAATTCCTTATGTGTGAAGTTTCACATCACATGTTATGCAAAAGTTATTCCTTATTAGTTTAAAAGCAAAAAGAGAGCATTGATTGTTATTCACAAACTCTTAGTATTCCACAAAGCAATGGTTGAGTCAGAAATATTTTTCCAAAGTAAGCCCATATGTGAACAACAGGTTTTCGCTGTTCGTGCGGTTCTGCCGGTTATATGCAAGAGCTGTGGTAAGGCTAAGCCAGGGGTTCAGTTTAAATGAAAGACTGTTGGTTGAGCGGATTATATAATCGTAACCGTAATCGAATGAATTTTGAAGGAATGTACTGCTTTCAATTGTGATCACTTTATAAATAGTAAACCTGAATGCCAGTCTGGCCGAGTTGCGGTAAGTATGGTAAACATCACGTGTGGTATCATTTAAAAACAGATCGCTTTTGTCGTAAAGCACACCATCACTGACATTAAGATAAGCATTTTCTTTATCCAGTATGTTATATGCTAATCCAACCCCTGCCAGTAATTGGTTGTTCACTTTCAACGAATAGCTGGTATTGTAGTTTGCCAGTCCCCAATAATAAAATTTGGGTGTTTGATACAGGTTAAAATCAAGCGAGGTAGAAAAATCATTATTGGTAAGTGCATCCTGCTGACGGCCGTATATCCAGCTGTTGTTGAAGTTCAGCAGCATATCCTTCTTTTTCACGCCGAACCTGAAAGCATTGTTTAGCAAATAAGTATTACCGTCGCGTGTGCGGTTTATCGAGCCTGACGACTGATAAGTCGCACGGTAGTGGGTTGAATCAGTAAATTGTGAAAAGCCATGAAGCCACATACCCGAAATCATCAGAAGCAGAACAATATGTTTGAGTGTTATTGCCGAACGCACACTTTTTTAACAACACGAAGGCGGCAAAGTTTTCCTTTGCCGCCTTCGTACCTTTACTGCATCAAATTATTAAGCAGATAAAGCTTCAAAATCCTCATCAGAAAGTTCAATTTCTGCTGCCTTCAGGTTTTCATGTAAGTGGCTAACTGATTTTGTGCCCGGGATTAGTAAAATATTATCAGCACGTTTAAGCAGCCATGCCAAAGCAATTTGCGCAGTGGTAGCATTGTGCTTAGCCGCTATGCTTTTTATTTTGCTCTCTAATGATTGCGGGCCTGATGCCAGCGGGTACCATGGTATAAAGGCCAGATCATTTTCAATAGTATAATCAAGCACATCCTCCCATTTGCGTTCACCAAGATTGTACAGGTTTTGTACTGATACAATAGGTAATATCTTACGTACGCGCTCAATATCTTCTACTCCTACTTCCGAAAGACCTACATATTTTATTTTACCTGCATTAACGGCATCAACAACTGGTGCAAGGGTTTCTTCAACCGGAACTTTTGGGTCGATACGGTGCAATTGCCAAAGATCGATTGTATCAACTTTTAATCGTTCAAGGCTGCCTTCAATGTTTTTCGCGATAAAACCGGGATTACCGTTTGGCACCCAGTTGTTCGGCCCGGGGCGCTCAAAACCGCCCTTAGTAGCTATTACCAACCCGTTTTGATAAGGATGCAAAGCTTCAGCTATAAGCACCTCATTAGTATGAGGCCCATAAGCATCGGCAGTATCAATAAAGTTAACCCCTGCCGAAACGGCAGTTTGCAGTACGGTTTTAGCATTTTCACGGTCGGCTACATCACCAAATACACCATGGCCGGTAAGCTGCATGGCGCCATATCCTAAACGGTTTATTTCAAGTTCACCGTTAAGTTTAAAAGTCAGTTGTTCTTTTACACTTGTCATGTTATTATGAATTTATTCTATCAGTTTCACATTAACTATACCAATGCACCTGGTTTGTCAGACATAGTGTTTTATTTGAGTTTGGCTTGACAAAAGCTATTTAACAACAAATATTATTTGGCATAGAAAACATTCAATTAACATTAAACTAACACAACTTTTTTGTTTATGTGTTTTTGTCATAAAAACTAATATGGACTTTTCTATCGAATTCAGGGATATTATCAGCATTATTGTGTCGGTAATTTGTGGGGGTGCTATCGGTTTCGAGCGGGAGTTCAAAAACAAATCTACCGGCTTCCGTACTATTATACTCATAACACTCGGATCGACCATTTTCACTATCGTGTCACGTTTTGGCGCCGGTACTGACGACCGTATATCTGCTAATATTATTACCGGTATAGGCTTTATAGGTGCGGGCGTAATCTTTAAAGATAAACTAAATGTACTTGGCCTTACAACCGCCGCCGTGATATGGACATCAGCAGGTATTGGCATGACAGCGGGGATTGGTTATTATTCGCTGGCTGTTGTGTTCACTGTGATTACGTTGTTCGTTCTTATCCTGGTTAATAAAGCAGAAGAAACCATTGTATCACTTCAAAAAAGTAAAGTATTGAAGATCAGTTTTGCGGGTTATGATATCACTCAGCTTACCAAACTTGAGGAAGCCATTAAGCAATTTAAAATGAAAAGTAAACGCGTACAGATATACAAAGAGAACAATGGGTTGTGTGCGGTACTGATGGTTTCGGGCACTCAAAGAAATGCCGACAAATTGGTTGAGCACATGGTACAAATGAAGGAAATAAGCGAGTTTCATTAATTTGTAGCTAAAGCGCAATAATTTGAGGCGAGGTTATCACCGTAATTTTAATTACGATTTATATAGTAAATTTGTGCCGATACCAGCCCGAAACTTATGCTGTCTGAACCGACATACCTTGCAGCCCGTATGGTAGCCTCTACCATTGAAGAGCATTTTGAAAAACATATTGAAGCGGCACGCCTGCAGGGCGAGGTTGACCTGGCTGATAACCCCGGCGCTGAAATAATTGAAGCGGCTATTGATGTTGCTTTTTGGGCAAGTTTGCGCCGCGAGGAAGGTCGGCCGCCAAGGGTATCGCTGGCATTGCTGCAACCTTCGCAATGCGAACAGCCCCTTGCTTTCGGAAGGAAGATCAGGCTTACACCCAAAAATCTTATTAAGCTGGCACCAGCAGTTGAGCAACCGGGCATTCATCTTGGCGTGTGGCGCGAAAACGACGGACTGTACATTTGGGGTACCACACATACCATACCCGGAATTTGCTTTGTACTTGAAGTAGCCGAACCCGGCCTGCTGGTAATTAAACATAAACGTACCGATGGCTTCGGCAAATTTGTGAATGTGGCCATACTAAAAGGTGACGATGTTAAAATTGTAGACGAGCGGACTTCAGGTCTTGGTGATTGCCCCGAATTGCTTACCTCGCTGCTTGGGTTGCCGTTGCCTTATAAAACTGAAAGCAATGTGAATGTGCTGGTACAACTTGCGGCATCAATGCGCTTGCACGGGCGTGGCGGACTTGTGGTTGTTGTACCGCCACATAGTGAAAGGTGGAGAGATTCTATAGTGCAACCCATAAGTTACCCGGTTCACCCGCCTTACACTGCTATAACCGACTTACTGAGACGTGAAGCTGAAGACGGCGATACTTTAGAATGGCAGGAAGCTTTGCTTGAATCAATAAAAATTATTGGAGGATTTACAGCTGTTGACGGCGCTACAGTGCTTACTCGTAACCATGAACTGCTTGCCTTTGGTGCCAAAATAGCACGATCAGAAAACAGCGTACCTGTTGAACAGCTAATAATAACAGAACCAGTTGTTGAAGGAAAAGCCGAGCGCATACATCCTTCTCAAAACGGTGGCACCCGGCACCTGGCCGCAGCGCAATTTGTACATGATCAGCATGACTCTATAGCTTTGGTAGCATCACAAGACGGGCATTTTACCATTTTTTCATGGTCGGAAAAACTGCAAATAGTGCATGCCCACCGCATAGATATCCTTTTATTGTAACTTTGCGCAATGACCGACCCGCTTAGTGCTTCCCTATTTGAAATGCGTTTACAGGATATTTACCGCAAACATCCCTGGATAAAATATGAAATATCCATGCAGGACTTTGTGAATCTCTTCCCTGTACGTTATAAAAATGGTAAGCCGTTGAAACCTGAACAGCCTGCATCAGTCGCCTTAGATAGAGATTTATTTCTTGAAGTACTTGTGGCGTTCAAGCAGTCGTTCAATTAAACGCCAAGTTCTTTCATCAGTTTATTAAGCGATTCCTTTAGCTCGGTTACCTCAGCCTCCAAAGCTGCAATACGGTTTTCTAATTGGCTATTGCTTACACGGCTGCTTGCACTGGTTTCCACATCGTCTTCAGTATAATCAATAGTTCCGCCAAGTAAATGAGCATAACGAACTTCTTTTTGTCCGGGGCGCTTCGGCAACTGCTGTAAATAAATAGTTTCGCCTGATGATAATTTGTCCAGTATCTCCTGCACCTCATCAAGCGATTCAAACTCATACATTCTGCCCGAATTGGTATTGATCTCGCCCGGCGTTTGAGGCCCACGCAATATCAGCAGGCATATTACTGCAACCTCGGCAGGTACAATAGGATAAACAATAGCGAAGTTGTGCTTATATTTTATTACACGGCTCCCCCCACCGGTTACTGTTGATATCAGCCCTTTCTTCTTTAAGGTATCAAGTGCTGAAATAACCGTCTCGTCATCATAATCAACCACCGGCTTGCGTGCGGTTTTTTGATTACACGCCGTAGTTAAGCTGTTAAGTGTAAGCGGATAGTATTCGGGCGTTGTGCGGGATTTTTCCATCAAACTGCCAAGTACACGCAGTTCAGTATCGGTAAGTACAGGTAATGCAGGTGTTTGCTCCATACGGCAAAAATAAACATCGGCATAACAATGGCAACAATAAAAAGCCCGGCAGCAGACGTGCAACCGGGCAATGTAATATGGTTGTTAGGGTGTTGATTATATTTAGTTATAAACTTTCACCATGAAAATAAAGTTCTGCAGCTTTTTTATCTGTTGCGTACGGCTAAGGCCGGCAAGCCCGTTACGACTGTTAAGCGTTAATGGTTTGCTAAGCGAATCAGCCGGAATGTTTTGAATAGCCTCCATCAGGTAGCTTGATTTTTTCGCGAACGATGAGGTTTCGTACTTTGATTGTTTTCCGCTGATAATACCAATAAGGTTACCACGGGTATCAAGCAACGGACCACCGCTGTTACCCGGGCGGGCAGCAATCGATACCTCATACGCTGTTGAATCGCCATCAAAACCCGAAGGTGAGGTTAAATATCCCGGGCTAAACCGGATAGCGTCAGACGGATAGCCTACTGTAAACACATCCTCACCTAAATCACTTTTACCTTTGCGGATATTATACGGAACAGAACCCAACGGTTTAAATGATTCATCGTTGATTTGCAGGAACGCGATATCATTTTGAGGTTCGGTGTAAATGATTTTTGCGTGGAACGATTCGCCATCCGCATTTTGTACATAAACTGAATCAGCGCCTTTTACAACGTGATAATTGGTTACCAGATAACCGTTTGAAGTAAGCGCGAAACCGGTACCGGCAAAGCTTCCCGGGTTGGTATTTTTTATAGCGGCTTTTACAGCGTTAACCTTATTGTCGAGATTACGGTTTTGCCTGCCAAGTATGGCTGTAGATTGTTTTACCTGCGCTATTTCCTGCCTTAACTGCATGTAAGCAGGATCATTGCGTTTTAAATTTCCGGTAAAGAACAAAGTAATAAGAACGGCGAAAATAGCTATTGATGCTGCTACAGATATTTTTGAGTGATGATGACGCCAAAGCTGTATGATCCAGTTTGGTTTTATCTGCAACTCTTCTTTAAGCGTATGTACATCTATTTCTTCATGAATAGCGTTCAGCCGTTCTTCCAGTTGCAAACGCTCTCCATAATGCTTTAAAGCAGCCAAAAAGCTTTTATGCTCGGCAATCTGCCTGTCAATATCCGGATTATTGCGGCGCAAATCCTCGAAACGCAAAAGCTCTTCGCCTTGCATTTCGCCGTTAAGATAACGGTCAATCGCTTCTGTTAAATTTCTGTCACTCATATCCCTACTAATTACCTTGCTGAAAGAACAGCTTTTTTAGCCTTTGCAGGCATTTATATTTTTGTGTTTTGGCGTTATCGGCATTGGTATAACCAAAACGCTCACATATATCTTGCATCGACCGGTTATGGATGTAAAAATCTTCCATAATGGTTTTACAAGGTTCGCCAAGCAATTTAAGCGCGTTTTCCATACGGCCAAACTGTATGTCACGGTCGGTATGTTTTTCAGCCTCATCCTCATCAGCCGGCGAATGCTCTTCAAAGTCCTTGATATCGCCGCTATACCTGTTTAACTGCGCCAGCCGTTTAAGCCAAAGCCTGCGGCTAACCGAATACAGGTAGGTTTTTAGCTTACTGCTTAATTCAAAATCACCCGACTTAACTTTGTTATAAAGAACTATAATAGCTTCCTGATATATATCCTTGGCATCATCACTGCTACCATTATTATTTATAATCAGTTGCAGCACCATCGGGAAATAAGCCACGTATAAACGCTTTAAAACCACTTCCGAGTTATTGAGTATTCCTAAAATTACTTCGCTGTCGGTTGGTACTGAGCTATTTGACTTGCTATTCACTATTAATACAATTTATGCGAAAATGTAACCCATTATCCATAAAAAAAAATTAATGTGATGAAAGTTACACACACCTTAATACAGGAGCGGTAGTAAAAGTAACCCTTAGTTTAACAAAGCTCTGATAACGACATTAAAATAACTTACGGCAAACAGAACATTTTAAATTTTCACAACACGGATGGGTTACCTTTTAGCGTTTCCAGTATAAAAGACCGTAACACTTAAAAATTATACAATATGAAAAATGCATTTAAATTAGGTTTTTTTGCTCTTGTTATTTCAGCTGCTGTTGTTGCCTGCGAAGGTAAAGGTGATAAAGGTTCTGATACTACTGTAACCGATTCTTCAACAATTGTTACTGATACTACTGCAGTTGACACTAATGTTACTACTGATTCAGCCGGTAAAGACACAACTGTTACTACTGAAACTGAGAAAAAAGAAACTGAAACTCACTAACACTGAGATATTTTTCAATAGAAAAGGTAATCCATTAATTTTTTTTCAAATTAATGGGTTACCTTTTATTATTTCGGGTATTAAGGTTAAACTATTAATCACTAATAAAAAAAAATTAAAATGAAAAACGCATTCAAATTAGGCTTTTTAGCCCTTGCTATCTCTCTTTCAGTTGCTGCTTGTAAAGGTTCAGGTTCAGCTTCAGAAGATTCAACTGCTACTGACACTACAGTAACTACTGACACTACAGTTGTTGATTCTCCAGCTGCTACTGATACTGCTGCTGCTGATACTGCTGCTGCTGATTCAGCTATGTAATTTTACAGCAAGTAAGATAAAAAAAGCTGCTCTGAATATCAGAGCAGCTTTTTTTATTTTAGTGGTGCAGTATTATTTTCTAAACATAGATACCAGCCACCATATAAGGCCAATCACAATCAGCACTACTATTATACCTACGTAATATCCGGCTTTAAATATATCGCCAACTACCGAACAACTGCTCAGGCCAACCATAGCCATCGCTATTAAAAATATGTTTATTCTTTTCATAAGGGTGATGTTTATCTGAATAACAGGATAGCAATAGGTATGTTTTTGATAAAGCCTATTTTAAACAAGTTGTTTATTTTAGCCGGGTGAATACAGATACCCTCGCTCCTAATTTTCTTTCGCTGAAAGATGTTACCATACGTTTGTTTGATAAGATTCTTTTTGATAAACTTACTTTTAATATAGCCAAAGGTCAGCACTGGGCATTAACCGGCCCAAGCGGATCGGGCAAGAGTGTGCTGCTGCAGGCCATAGCGGGTAAATTGAATATCATCCATGGCGAAGTAACCCTTGATTTTTATACTGAATATTGCACTCGTCATCCTCATCTGCCTGAAAACTTCACCTTTCACCAGTTAGTAGTATTGGTTGAGCCGAAGCATCACTTTAAAAATCTATCGAACACTACTGAATTTTATTATCAGCAGCGGTATAACTCATCCGACTCGGAAGACGCGTTAACAGTAAGTGAATATTTATGGGATATTAAACCAGTTATCGGTAATGATTACTGGACACTGGAAAAGGTAACCGAACTTTTAAATCTTGCTCCGCTGCGCGATAAACAACTAATAAAGCTTTCAAATGGCGAAACTAAGCGGTTAAGGCTTGCATCAGCTTTGCTGAAAAACCCTTTGTTGTTATTGCTTGATAATCCGCTGGCTGGACTTGATGTACAAAGCCGCGCCGAATTCAATGTGATTATTGAAAAGATAATCGCGTCGGGCATAACCGTTGTGCTTACTTCATCACCAGCGGAAGTACCTTTGGCTGTAACGCATGTTGCGGTGCTTGATCAGGGCACAATAAAAGAAACATTTACGCGAGCTGATTATCATTTCGACATTCAGCATGAAGAACTGTTTGCCAATGCTGATGAAGTAAAAGCCTTGATAGGTGAACAAGCAAATGTAGATTTTAACCACATCATCAACATGCAGAATGTAAATATCCGTTATGGCGACAACATTGTTCTGCAAAATGTAAACTGGGAAGTTAAACCCGGCGAACGCTGGGCGTTATTGGGTGCCAACGGGGCAGGTAAATCAACGCTGCTAAGTTTAGTGAATGGTGATAACCCACAGGCCTATGCTAACCACATTGTACTTTTTGATAAACGCCGTGGCAGTGGTGAAAGCATTTGGGATATTAAAAAGAAGATAGGTTTTGTTTCACCTGAACTGTACCAATATTTTCCGGCAGATAACAGCTGCCTGCAGGTGATAGAATCGGGTTACTATGATACCATCGGCCTGTTCAGGCAAAGCAACAAAACACTTTCCGACAAGGCCTTGCAATGGATGAAAGTTTTAGAGATTGGGAAGTATGCACGTGTACCCCTGCGCAACATCCCTGCCGCAGTGCAGCGCCTTTGCCTGTTGGCACGCGCGCTGGTAAAAAATCCACCGTTATTGATATTTGACGAACCCTGCCAGGGCCTCGACAGCCATCAGCAGGAACACTTTAAACAGGTGGTTGACACCATTTGCCGCATAAGTAATGTAACACTGATATACGTAACACATTATCAGCATGAGATACCGGATAGTGTGGATAAGGTTTTGAGGTTGGAAAAGGGAAAAGTGGTTTGAATGATTTAATAAGTATTATTCGTACTGGCATCAATATAAGATCTTACATAATAAATTTTTTTCTCTTTTAAATTTCTTGCTGCATACAAACTGCCAATTCTAATAGCAGTGAAATTGTTTTTATTCAAACTATCCATGTTCAAGAACCAATTAGGTAATAAATTTCTATTTTCCTTTGCTTTACGTTCAAACAAAGAAAATTTAATTTGTATTTCAGTGTTTGCAAATACCGAGTCATAAAATTTATTTTCGGAATAATTAAATGTACCTACGGAAGCATAATATTTAATATATGATATATTGCGCAAATTGTAAGCGTCAGTAGAAATTATCTCCTTAGGAAATGCTCCTGTTATCCGTAAATTATTTTTGGTGGTATCATACAACTGTTCATAAGTTTCAAAATTGCGTTCGTAACCATCCGAATATTGTTCGCCACCACATGAGCAACCAATACAAAAGCTTAATGATATAATAAGTTGATTAAGATATTTCATTGTTATATTAAATAAGGTAAGATATCTGCTTAATATAATTAAATCATATAAATAACTATTTATGTGCGAACTTCAATCCACCAAATTTACACGCCCTTTACAACCATTATATAATATAACTTCAACAACCACTATATTTGTTGTATGAATACGGCCGACCTGCTGCAGCGCGCCCTGCAATTTGATTTTTTGAGTTTGGAAGAAGGGGTTCACCTGTATCACAACGCCCCTACCGCGGCGCTTATGCATGTGGCTAACCAGTTGCGTAAAATACAGGTTCCACATGGTAAAGTTACCTGGCAGATAGACCGTAATGTAAACACTACCAACGTTTGCATAGCCAACTGCAAGTTCTGTAACTTTTTCCGTCGCCCGGGGCACGAGGATAGCTACATTACTGATATTGAAACCTATAAACGCAAAATTGAGGAAACCTTTCGTTATGGTGGCGATCAGCTTTTATTACAAGGCGGCCACCACCCCGATCTTGGTCTTCAGTTTTATGCCGACCTGTTCCGTCAGCTAAAAGAACTTTACCCAACGCTTAAACTGCATTCATTAGGTCCGCCGGAAATTGCGCACGTAGCCAAACTGGAAAGCATGAGTCATTACGATGTGCTGAAAGAGCTGCAAGCTGCCGGCCTTGATTCACTACCGGGAGCAGGTGCTGAAATACTAAACGACCGTGTACGCCGACTGATATCAAAAGGAAAATGCGGTGGCAAAGAGTGGCTGGATGTTATGCGCGCGGCACATAAGCTTAACCTGCCAACATCGGCTACCATGATGTTTGGCCATGTGGAAACCATTGAAGAGCGCTTTGAGCATTTGGTATGGATCCGCGAAGTGCAAAGCGAAAAGCCTGAAGGAGCTTATGGTTTTACCGCATTTATTCCGTGGCCTTTTCAGGACGATGGCACATTACTACGCAAAGTACGTGGCATTACCAACAATGTTACCGGCGATGAATACTTGCGTATGATAGCGCTTAGCCGCATAATGCTTCCAAACATTAAAAATATACAAGCCTCATGGTTAACGGTTGGTAAACAGGTAGCACAGCTGTGCTTGCACGCAGGCGCAAATGATTTTGGCTCGATAATGATTGAAGAAAACGTGGTGTCGGCAGCGGGTGCACCTCACAGGTTTACAGCGGCAGGTATACAGCAGTCGATACGGGAAGCGGGTTTTGAACCACAGTTGCGTAACCAGAAATACGAGTGGCGCGAAATGCCGTCACAAATAGAAGAGCAAGTAATTAACTATTAAAATACAAAAGGCCCGTCACCGGGCCTTTCTATTGTAACGCTATTGCTTAATCAGCGTTAGATACAATAAATGATCCTATAAGCAGGTCTTCTACTTCAGTACGGGTTAGCGGCTCATCGAAAGCTGCTGTTGCCGAACGAACGTCGGCACTGTTACCTGTTTCGGGTAAGGTAGTAACGTCAACACCTAAATGGGTAACGTTCTGCTCTTTATCGTAGTTACCATTCACCTGACTAATACCTGTATCATTACCCGCTGTAGCGGTGCTTTCAATCCACGGCTTTAACGCTGCGCTAAATTTAGTATGTAGTAAATGACGTAAAGCTGCCGCGTGACGTGCCTCAACCGCATGTATTGATAACGCGGCAGTTAGCACAACCTGATTACCCAGCAAAGCCGGCGCCTGGCCTTTATAGGCACGCACACCGGTATCTTCAAACGCAGTTGCAACCTTTAAAAAAGTGGCATAATCGCTGAACACCGTAGCAAACGGACCATCGTTACTGCCATTGCCACCTGTAAAATCAAACTGCAGCGACGCACGGTCGACAGGCTGTTGCTTCAAACTATCCTTAATAACACTTTTCAAAAACAACACGTGTGCATCTTCGTCACGGCTTATTTTGCTGATGTAATTATTACGATCGGCAGTAGGTATCAAACCACCTTTATCAAGCCCGATATTGTAAAAAGACGATTCCAGGTATTCAAGCGTAAGAGCAAAATTCAAAACATTTGCCACATCGGCAGCGGTTCCGCCTGTTTGTGCGTAGGCCTTTTTAAACATGGTGCCCAAGGCAAAAGGTAATGCCGCTGCTGCTACTTTTGAACCAAAGCTGGTTATGTTTTTTATAGCCGAGCGGCGTGGGTTCATCCGGTCAGCAATTTCCGGGTCAACCTTTTCTATTTCTTCAATTATGTTGAATAAATTCATTTCAGTAAAAATTAATGGTTACAAATTTTTAGCAGATATCTTGGTTGTTAAAAACGCATTAGCGATGCTAACCACCTCTTTTGGCGTACGCACAATGTTCAATCCGCTTGCGTTTACCTGTGCGTTAGTTACAAAGCTGCCCGGTTCAAGCAGTTCGGCAATTACTGCCGCATGCCTTGCTTCTACCGAAGCGATCTTTCCGGCTACTGTGAGGTAATCGGCGCTTTTCAGCATGTAACCCGCACCATCATATGCGGTTACGCCAAGGTCTTCAAAAGCCTTCGCTGTAGCCAGTACACTTGCACGGCTGCTAAAATCTATACTACTGAAATTTGGAGTTAATCCTTTTATGGCATTTCCTGCCAATGCTTTTTTAAAGAATTCGCGGTGCGATACCTCATGGTCGCGTATGTCGCTCAGGTACATTTTTTCCATATCGGTAATGCCGCTATACCACGAATCGGCAACTTTCACATAGAAAGCCGCTTCAAGCTGTTCAAGTGCATAAGCAAAATTCAATATGCCCACATCGCCTGATCCTACGTCTGTTTTGTCTGAACTGCCGCCGCCAGACATATCTTCATTATCATACTCGGTTCTTGAACTACAGGATTGTACCGTGGCAAGCCCTGCCACCGCAACACCTGCGCCGGCATAACGCAAAAAGGCCCGCCTTGCCATTTTTGCATCATGCTGTAAGTTTTGTGTTTCTGTTTTCATGATTGTTGATAATTGTTTATTATTTAATGGTAGATACCGTATTTTTACCCATACAGTTTTTGTTTTATCATAAACTTCTTACAACTATTGGGGGTTGAAAGTCTAAAAAGTGCGATTTTAAATGGATAAAGCGGAATTATTTATTGAGGCTCTGATATTTTCGTCTGAACAAAGTATACGGTTGGAAGAAATAGCCTACTGCCTTCAAAGCGTTTTTGAGCGCGACTTTCTGTTAAACGAAGTGGCTAAAAACCTTGCCAACATCCAGGAAAAATACAGCAGTGATAATTTTGCCATCGAACTGGTAAGGGTTAATAACGGCTACCAGTTTCTAACTAAAAAAGATTTTCATCCGGTAATCAGCTTATTACAGGCGCAACGATCCAAAAAGAAGCTTAGCCAGGCTGCCATGGAAACACTGGCCATTATTGCCTATAAACAGCCTGTTACAAAAACCGAT
Source organism: Mucilaginibacter limnophilus (assembly GCF_004005815.1). Lineage (GTDB taxonomy): Bacteria > Bacteroidota > Bacteroidia > Sphingobacteriales > Sphingobacteriaceae > Mucilaginibacter > Mucilaginibacter limnophilus. The sequence goes on from NZ_SACK01000004.1 coordinate 45,438, forward strand.
GTTGAGCAGATACGCGGCGTTAACTGCGATTACTCGATTCAAAAGCTTTTAGAAAAAGACCTGATTGTTATTTCGGGTAAGTCTGAAGCAGTTGGCAAACCCATTTTATACAGCACCAGCCCTATGTTTATGGACTATTTCGGCATAAATTCTATTACCGAACTTCCTCACATTAAAGATTTTGCGGCAGACACATCAAGCATAGGAAATATAGCCGAATAAATTTTTAGTTTTCTTTACAGAAAAACGGATTTTAATTATTTTTACTGAACAGAAGCTGACCTTCAGCACACATTCAAATAAACAGTTGATAAACAGTATTACCATAATAGCAGTATATGGGAGCGCCAAAAAAACCAGCTAACAAAAAGATCGACCCAAAAAACGCCGGCCCGAAGAAGCCGGGATTAGCCGATAGTCCGAAACCTCAAAAAAAGGTCATTGAAGATGATGATGACTTTGAAGAACAACTGGATGATTTGGATGGATATGAGTCGTTTGATGATTATGACGACGATGATGACGATTACAAATATTAATTAAGCCATACAGGCATCGGTACCCAACCGATGCTTTTTTTATATTTGGCTTTGTACAATGACTACTAAACAAGTTGACAGCAAAGCTACCCGCGAAGCATTTTTAAAGGTTGCACACCGCGTTTATCAAAATGATGATAACTGGATAGCACCACTTAACCAGGATATTGAAGCGGTATTTGATCCGCAAAAAAACAACTTTCATACACATGGCAAATGTATCCGCTGGATACTTATTGATGATGACGGAAAACCCGCCGGTCGTATCGCCGCCTTTATAAACTATCAAAAAGCTTACAATTACGAACAGAATACAGGTGGTGTAGGTTTTTTTGAGTGTATCGATAACCAGGAGTATGCCTTTACGTTGTTTGATACCGCAAAAAACTGGCTGAAGGCCGAAGGCATGGAGGCTATGGATGGCCCTATAAACTTTGGCGAAAACGACAGCTTTTGGGGGCTGCTGGTTGAAGGATTTACACCGCCATCATATGGTATGAATTATAATCCGCCGTATTATAAGCGCTTTTTTGAGAGATATGGCTTTACTACATTGTATGAGCAGATCACTAATCACTTAGATGCCAATAAGCCTTTCCCCGATAGATTTACAAAGATTGCCCAACGGGTTATAAACGCTCCGGCAAATGAGTTCAGGCACTTGCGCGCATCACAAATTAAGCAGTTTGCAGCCGACTTTATTGAAATATATAACGACGCATGGCAAGATTTTGAAAACTTTACTCCGCTCACCTACTCAACTGTACTGGAAAGCTTTAATAAAATGAAGCTTATTATGGATGAAAAGCTGGTGTGGTTTGCTTACGTAAATGGTGAACCGGCCGCATTTATGGTGATCGTACCTGATGCTAACCAACTTATAAAGGGCTTTAACGGAAAGTTGGGGATAATTGAGAAACTAACATTTTTGTATCGCAAGTGGAAAGGCGTAAACCGGATGCGGGCCATTGTAATGGGCACAAAAAAGCGCTTCCAAAACCGCGGACTTGAATCTGGTATAATTATTAAATTGAAAGAATACGTTTTGTCGCTAAAACAATATGAAGAGCTTGAACTATCATGGGTAGGCGACTTTAACGAAAAAATGATGGCTATCCATCAAGCAGTAGGTGCCACTTTTGGAAAGCGGCACCTAACTATGCGGTATATTTTTGATAAATCAGGAAGTTAAGCGGATATTACGCGGTAACTTTTTTTACCCTTAGTTCTTCAAAAAGCTCGATAACTTTTTTCTGCAGATCGATAACTTCCGTTTCGCGCTCGGTTAACCTTTTATGAATGGTTTCAAGCTCGTTAGCAAATTTTTGCTCTTCTTCAGTATCGTTGAACGTAAGCAGCTGCACTACCGACATTTCAAACAAAGTAGCTATCTGTTCAAGGCGTGATAGGTTAATATCTGTAATACCTGTCTCGATCTTTGAAAAAGCGGGAATAGATATGTCTAACTTTTTTGCAACATCTTCCTGGCTCCAGCCTTTTTGATGGCGTAACAACCTGATTTTTTTTCCCAGTGTTTTCATTTTAATTTAATTAAGGACGTAGGTTTCTCAATAGTTAATAAAGTTACAACTTTACTTTTATAAGTACTAAATATTATTTACAAAAAGAGTAATTTATTTTTCAACATGTTTAAATCTATTCCACCAAAGTTACCCGAGCTCATCATCAGCAAGTTGCTGTTTTCCAGTTTAATGCTTTCGAGATATCTAAGCAGTTCCGCCGGATCGCTAAAAAATATCAGCCTGTTATCAGCAAACGCAGCTTTCACATCTTCGGCACTGTAAGGCTCCAGCCTTTTTTGCTCAAAAGTTTTCTTGTCAATAAAAACTACAGGCACATCAGCCAGTTGCATGCTACCTGCGTATTCACTTAGAAAGTCTTTGTTCAGGCTGCTAAATGTATGCAATTCTATACAACCAATCAACTGTCTTTCAGGAAATTGTTTTTTCACCGCCTCAATGGTTGCTTTAAGTTTTGAGGGTGAATGCGCAAAATCTTTATAGATGCTTGCTGTATCATTTTTACCAAGCAACTCAAGCCGGCGGGCGGCGCCTTTAAAAGATGTGATCGCGTTATAAAAATCAGTGGTTGTAATACCCAACTGTTCGCAAACAAGCCTTGCTGCCTCAATATTCATCAGGTTATGCTGGCCAAAAACGTTAAGTTTATAAATATTATCATCAAAAATAATATTTGTAATACCGTTCTCAACTGCATATTGCGGCAATAAATATGGCAGCTTATCAACACTGGTTTCTGTAGCTGCAACCAGCTTGTTTAGTTCCTCATCGGCACTGCAATAAATAAGCTTACCTCCAGGCTGTATGGTTTCTATAAATATCCTGAACTGCTCAACGTAGCTTTCAAACGTTGGAAAAACATTAATATGATCCCACGCTATACCACTTATAACGCCGATATCAGCTTTATAAATATGAAATTTGGGTCGAAGATCTATCGGCGAAGCCAGATATTCATCACCCTCAATTACAATAACCGGCGCATCGGTAAGCTGCACCATAGTTTCAAAACCTTCAAGCTGTGCCCCTACCAAATAATCAAACTGCTTACCTTTATGCTGCAGCACATGCAGTATCATTGAGGTAATACTGGTTTTGCCATGGCTGCCCCCAATTACTACACGCAGCTTATTTCTTGATTGCTCATATATATAATCGGGATATGAATATATTTTCACACCCAGATCCTGCGCTTTTAAAAGTTCAGGATTATCAATACGGGCGTGCATGCCTAATATTACCGCGTCAAGATCGGCTGTGATCTTTTCCGGATACCAGCCTTCCTGCTGTGGTAGCAAGCCGTATTTCGCTAAACGTGACGCCGACGGTTCAAAGATATGATCGTCTGACCCGGTAACGTTAAACCCCTTTTTATGTAAAGCGATGGCCAGATTGTGCATAGCACTGCCACCTATAGCTATAAAATGAACCCTCATGTATTTGTGCTTGCCGGGATTGTCTTTACAAATTAAGTAAAAAATATCCGTTTAAATTAATTAGCCTTTATAAACTTAGCAGCAACCCAATCCTGTTTGGTTTTATGATTGCTGTAATTCAGCCCATATTTTGCCGCTTCAGTTTTTATGATATCCAAATCAGGCTCAGCATAAAAGCCGCTGAAGTATATTTCGCCACCTTGCTTCAAAACTTCCGCATAGCGCTCCATCTGATCGATAAGTATATTACGGTTGATATTTGCCAAAATAATATCAAAAAGCGTATCAGGTATCACTTCTTTCGACCCACACAAAGGCAATATGTTGGCAACACGGTTTAAAGCAGCATTTTCTATAGTGCTGTCATAACATACCTCATCATAATCAATAGCCGTAACTTTTTGAGCGCCCAACTTTGCTGCCATAATCGCTAAAATGCCGGTACCGCAGCCCATATCGAGTACACTTTTCCCTTCAAAATCATTCTCAAGCATAAGTTCAAGCATCATCGATGTGGTTTGATGATGCCCTGTGCCAAATGCCATTTTAGGGTCGATAATGATCTCATACGGAAAGCCCGGACGCGACGGATGAAATGTGGCACGCACATATATCTGGTTGCTTATTTGTATCGGCTCAAAATTGCTTTCCCACTCCTGGTTCCAGTTTTTTTGCGGAATAATATTTACGTCGTAGTTAAAAGCAAACATATCTGCATAGGGTAGCAATTGCTCGTCAAGCAGCACTTTATTAAACTGATTTACGGGAATATATGCAGTAAAGCCGTCGGCTTTTTCTTCAAAGGTATCAAAACCAATAGCCGCCAGCTCATCTATAAGCAGGTCTTGCTGGTAATCTTCTGCATCCGGTAAGCGGAAGTGAAGTTCGTAATAATCCATTATTTAATTGGTTTTCTTATACTGAGAACAGGTCGTCAATCAATACGACATAAAAGTTTTCAAGGTCGCTAAAACTCAGATGATAAAATGAAAAACATAGAAATATTATGCAGATAATGGAATAATTACCATAACCTTTTTTAACAAGACTGTAACCTAAAAATGCTATCAGCATTATCATCAGCAACAGCCATATCAGCACAACACCTATATCCTGCCCGAAATCAGACAGATCATCAAAAAAAATATTGACCAGCAGAAAACAGCCTCCTGTTAACAGCAGCCATAATAAAAAAGTATTCTTCACTAACGCTTAGTTCTTCTTGGTTTATAATCGGCAGGTTACCGAAATATTAATGCAATATAAACGAAGCGTCAATGAAAAAAGTTGCCTTTAGTTAAAAACTTTTACAATGTCAGCAAAATCTCTTGATTTAAGCGATGCACCGCCAATCAGTCCGCCGTCAATATCAGCTTGCGCAAACAACTCAGGCGCGTTTTTAGGATTACAGCTACCCCCATAAAGGATGGTGATGCTATCAGCAACTTGCTGGCTGTATTTTTCGGCAATTTCACTACGTATGAAAGCGTGTATTTCCTGCGCCTGCTCTGATGTAGCGGTAACACCGGTACCAATAGCCCAAACAGGCTCATAAGCAATAACTATTTTGCTGAATGCAGCCTCATCTAAATGATACAAGCCCTCTTCAAGCTGTGATTTGATGATGCCGAAATGCGAACCTGCTTCACGCTCCTGCAGGGTTTCACCAATACAAAATATAGGGGTTAAGCCATTAGCCAAAACGGTGTCAGCTTTTTTAGCTAACAACTCGTTGGTTTCGCCAAAGTACTGACGACGCTCTGAGTGGCCAAGGATTACATATTGGGCACCTGTTGACTTGATCTGTTTTGCCGAAATTTCACCGGTATAAGCACCGCTTTCGGCCTGGTGAGCGTTTTGAGCGCCTACCGCAACTTTATAACCTTTTGCCAATTGCGTAAGGCTATGCAAATGGATAAATGGGCTGCACACAATAACTTCCTGCTGGCCTGTTACTTCATCATTTATAATGTTAATTACTTCCGAAAACAGGCTCAGGCCTTCGTTATAGTCAAGGTTCATTTTCCAGTTACCGGCAACAATTTTTTTTCTCATGATACTATTGTTTGTGATTTACTTATATTAATTGATGAGCAGCTTAAGCCGCAGTTAAAAATTCCTGTATGGTTTTGTAAGTTCAAATACTTTTTCGAGTATGTCTTGTTCAGCCTTGCCAAAGCTACGGTGCTCGCGTCTTTCAAAAACCCTTTCGGTGGTTTCAAATACTTTTTTTAATCCGTAGGTTTCAAAGCCATGTGCGCCGCCCCAGGCAAAATCCGGTATAAAGTTACGCGGATATCCTGAACCAAACACATTAGCGCTTACACCAACAACGGTACCTGTGTTAAACATGGTATTAATGCCACACTTTGCATGATCGGCCATAATTAGTCCGCAAAACTGTAAGCCTGTTTTACGGAAACGCTGTGTAGGATAATCCCACAGGCGTACTTCGGCATAATTATTTTTAAGGTTCGAATTATTTGAATCGGCGCCTATATTGCACCACTCACCCAGTACCGAGTTACCCAGGTAACCTTCGTGGCCTTTTGACGAATATCCCCAAATAACCGCGTTATTGATCTCGCCCCCTACCCGGCTGAACGGCCCTATGGTGGTAGCGCCATATATTTTAGCGCCCATTTTTACCTGCGAATCATTACACAAGGCAAATCCGCCGCGGATGTGTGTACCTTCCCAAACCTCGGTATTAGCGGCAAGATAGATAGGGCCGTTTTTAGTATTAAATGTTGAGCATTCGGCAACAGCGCCTTCCTCAGCAAAAAAATCCTCACCAATAATAACATTGGTATTGCTTACTGACGCACTTGTGCGGCCTTTGGTAAGTAAGGCAAAATCCTTTTTCAGCTCAACAGCATTCAGTTTGAATATATCCTCAGGATAATGAACAGAAACAAACGTGTCGGTATAATCAATCACTCTGCTGAATGATGCATCAGCGCTGAAACTTTCAATATCGCTTCTGTTCACTTTAATAGCAATCAGCAAGTCGCCTGCCTTTAAAGCTTCGCCGGTTTGCAGTTTGTCAACAGCTTCATGTAAACCATCATCCGGGCAAACTGATCCATTAATAAACAGGTTTTCTTCAGAAGCTATAAAAGGAAACTTGGCCTGGAGGTATTCGCTGGTATGATATGAAAAATCAGTGTTTAAATATTTGGCCCATTTTTCGGCAATTGTTAATATACCTATGCGCAAATCGGCAACCGGGCGGGTGTAAGTAAGCGGCAAGAGGGTTTGCCGGGCATTGTCGTCGAACAGTATGATCGCCATGGCGCAAAAATAAAAAAAGTCCCGACTGGAAAGCCGGGACCTGTAAATATTTTATGATTGAAGCAATTACTTTTTAGCGTAACGGCTACGGAATTTGTCGATACGACCAGCGGTATCAACCAATTTCATCTTACCGGTATAAAACGGGTGTGAAGTATGCGAAATCTCTAATTTAACCAGTGGATACTCGTTACCATCTTCCCATTTTACAGTTTCACGGGTATCGATGCATGATTTAGTGATGAAAGAATAATCGTTTGACATATCCTTGAAAACCACTAACCTATAATTTGACGGATGCAGATCTTTTTTCATTGCTTTAGCTTCTTTCTTTATAAAAGAGGCGCAAATATAGTGTTTATTTTAGAAAGTAAAAACAGCAATGCAAAAAAGTTTACCACACTATTTCACTGAAAATTAAAGCCAAAGCAAATTTAATGTTAAGGAATATCACTTCCTTAAAAACAGAAATTATAAACCGTTAGTTAATATCCCTTGCGGCCCCATACATATTATACCGCAACATCTTCATATGAGCAATACTACCACTGAAAATATAAAAGAACAACGGGAAGAAGCCTACGCGTTTTACAAAGAGGCATTAGATACATTAAATGCCACTAACACCCGCTTTATGCTGGGCGGCGCCTTTGCCATGTTTAAGTACACCGGGATTTACCGTGACACCAAAGACCTTGATGTTTTTTGCAAGGCAAGCGAGTATCCGAAAATATTAAAATGCTTCGCCGAAAAAGGCTACCGCATTGAACTTACCGACGTGCGCTGGCTGGCAAAGGCCTTTAAAGGAGATTATTTTATCGACATAATTTTTGATACCGTAAACAACATTTGCACGGTTGACGACTCGTGGTATGAACATGCTACCGAAGGGGAGTTTGCAGGCGCTAATGTGAAATTTCTGCCGGCCGAAGAATTGATATGGTGTAAAATTTATGTACAGAACCGCGAACGCTTTGATGGCGCCGATGTGAATCATATTATACTGAAACAAGGCAAAAACCTGAATTGGGAACGCATACTGTACCGGCTCGACCAGCACTGGCACCTGCTGCTGGCGCAACTGATTATCTTCCAGTTTGTTTACCCGGCCGATTACCACGACATTATACCAAAATGGCTTTTTGACGAGCTGATGCGCCGCGCGAATGAACAATATGACCTGCCGCCTGCTGTTGAAAAAGTAAGCCGTGGCCCGGTTATTGACCAAACACAGTATAGTATTGACATTAAAGAATGGAACTATAAGGTTTCAACCATAAAAACCGTTTGATGATGGAATCTAAGAAAATTATAGCCGCTGTTGGAGACATACACATACGAGATACGGATAAAGGTAAATGGGTAGACTGCTTTAAAGAACTCTCCCGTAAAGCGGATATACTGATCATTACCGGCGACCTTACCGATACCGGCGATGAAAGCGAAGCACATATTCTGGCTGATGAATTGAAAGCCTGTTCGATACCGGTTGTTGCCGTATTAGGTAACCACGACTATGAAAAAGGCCGCCATAAACTGATCCGCCAGGTTATGCAGCAGGCCGGTGTGCACATGCTTGATGGTGAAGCCATAGTGATTGATGGTATCGGCTTTGCCGGGGTGAAAGGTTTTGGCGGCGGCTTTGACAATCACCTGCTATCCATGTTTGGAGAGGAAGCCATGAAAGCCTTTGTACAAGAAGCGGTTAACGAAGCCCTTAATCTTGACAGAGCCCTTGCCCGCATTGACCAGGAGCATGGCGACATTCCCAAAATTGCCGTTTTGCACTATTCACCGTTAAAGGCTACCGTTGTTGGCGAACCTTTGGAGATATTTCCATTTCTGGGCTCGTCGCGTCTGGCTGAGCCGCTGATACGCCGTAATGTTAAGGCCGCATTTCACGGTCACGCACATATTGGCACCCTTGAAGGCGAAACACACGGTATAAAGGTTTATAATGTAGCCAAGCCTATATTAAAGCAGGTAGGATATGATCTGCCGTTCTTTTTATTTGAGGTGGAGGTGTAGATCAGTTTTTCATCCTGAAAAAAGTGGTCTCACCGTATTGGTTACTACTCATGATAAGCGTATCGCGACCTTTAAATCTTATTTGATAAGAGTCTTCAGTATCTTCATAAGTGATCTTTACAGAATCGCCGGTTACTTTGTAAGGATAATTAGTGAAATGATCAGTATAGTAAAATGTATTCTCATCAATTTTAAATACTGAATTTTGATCGGGACCGTCAGCCCAAATACCTATCAGGTTCTTACTTATTTCGGCATTAGCATTTAATTGCTTGTTGGTGTGTACCGAAGCTAATTCAACGTCTCTTTTTGATTGTTTAATTGTGATCTGTTGTTTTGGTTTTGAGTTATTATTACAGGCGATTAATAATACTACATAAATAAATAAATAAATAAATAAATAAATAACAGTATTTTTTGCATAATTTAATTTATCTGTATTCTATCTCGAATTCATTAATATTAATGCATACATCATTAAAAAAGCTCTCAATTCTCACTGAAAAGTCTCCAAGCTTTTTTTGATCAATCTTATAATTAAGCCAAATAACTTTTAAGGGCAAATCAACCCAACCTGTTAAACAATCCCAAAGCGCATCTAAATTTTCACCATAATAATGCGGGAGTTCCAACTCTTGCTTTAAAATTTTGTGAAATTCAGCTTCATTAGCAATACTATTCCCGTCAATTGATATTTCCATATCCCTGATAAATATAAGATTACGCCAAATTACTTAATACGAAATTATTAAGTGCAGCTAAATTGTGCACAGCATCGCCCATGGTATTGTTAAAATATGCATAAACGGTTTTACCTTCGGCCAGCCAGTCGGTTATATAACTTGCATACTCTGCCAAGAAATCATCTGCATAGCTGCCCCTGTAACCACCCTGAGGACCATGGAAACGCAGGTAAATAACATCGCTTGAAGTTACTACCATTGGCGCGGCAGATGCAGGCAGATCATGCAGTACCATACTGCAGTTATAATTTTCCAGCATTTCGTATGTCTCATCCCTGTACCAGCTGCGGTGCCTGAATTCAACCGCTATTTTCCATGAATTTCCAGGATCAACCTCGTGCACTGCTTGTATAAGCGTCTCCACGTTTAACCGCCTATCATAAGCTAATTTTGGCGGGAATTGGATCAGTAGACAGCCCTTTTTATCGCCGGCTGCATCAAGTACCTGCATAAACCGATCTATATCCTCTGTGCGAAAGTTTAGTTCTTTGACATGGGTGATCTCTTTCCACAGCTTGAAGGTGAATTTGAAATTAGAAGATACGCTTTCCGCCCACTTTCTGATGGTCGCCGCCTGCGGAACTTTGTAAAATGAACTGTTTATTTCTATACTGTTAAACAAGTACGCGTAGTACTCAAGCCTGCTTTTGTCTTTAAATTGAGGTGGATAGAATTGTTTATTGGGCACAGGCAAAGCCAGTCCGCTTGTGCCGCTGTAAAATGAAGGATTGTCATTGGTCATAATTATTGTCTCTCTCCTGGCATAACTCTATCAGCACACCATTAGCGGTTTTAGGATGCAAAAAACAAACCAGTTTGTTATCAGCACCCGGCTTAGGTTTATCGTTCAGCAAGATAAACCCCTCGCCTTTTAACCGTTCCATTTCGGCTTTAATGTCATCTACCTCAAAGGCTATGTGATGTACTCCCTCTCCTTTCTTATCAATAAACTTGCTTATGGCACTATCAGGCGATGTGCCCTCAAGCAGTTCTACCTTGTTCGGCCCCGACTGTAAAAAAGCAGTTTTTACAAACTCAGAGGCAACCTGTTCCACCTTATAAACGTTAGTATTAAGCAGCTTTTGGTATATGCTGCTTGCTGCTTCAAGGTTACTTACGGCAATGCCGATATGTTCTATTTTGTTCATGGTTGTTTTTATAGTCCGAAAGTCCGCATATGTCAGAAAGTCCGGGAGTTCCGTTTTTAGAAAAGTTGGTGTTATGAATGTAACGTGTAATACTGTTTCCGTCTTTCGGACTTTACGACCTTCGGACTTACGAACTAAAATTCTTTAAAAAGTGACCAAAATCATGACAGTTTTTGAACAATTTTAAATAATTTATTTGTATATCTTTGTATTGATAAACACACACTATGGACTTACCTATTTATTTAGATAATAACGCAACTACCCCAATGGATCCGCGGGTGCTTGAGGCTATGCTGCCTTACTTCACCAACAAATTTGGTAACGCTGCCAGCCGTAACCACGCGTTTGGCTGGGTGGCTGAAGAAGCTGTTGACTATGCCCGCGAACAAGTGGCTAAAATAATTGGAGCAACCGAAAAGGAAATCATCTTTACTTCAGGCGCTACCGAGAGTGACAACCTTGCCATTAAGGGTGTGTTTGAAATGTATAAAGACAAAGGAAATCATATTATAACTGCTGTAACCGAGCACAAAGCCGTTTTAGACGCATGTAAACACGTTGAAAAAATGGGTGGTCGCGTTACTTACCTTCCTGTTAAGGAAGATGGCCTGGTTGACCTTGAGTTACTTGAACAAAACATGACCCAGGAAACCATACTGGTATCTATCATGTATGGTAACAACGAGATTGGCGTTATTCAGCCGGTGAAAGAAATTGCTGCTATAGCACACAAATATGGCGCCCTGTTCATGACAGACGCTACCCAGGCGGTTGGTAAAATACCGGTTGATGTTAATGCTGACGGTATTGACCTGCTGGCTTTATCAGCACATAAAATGTACGGTCCTAAAGGTGTAGGCGCGCTTTACGTTCGTCGTAAAGGTCCGCGTGTTAAGGTTACTGCACAAATGGACGGTGGTGGCCACGAGCGCGGTATGCGTTCAGGTACATTGAATGTACCAGGCATTGTTGGCTTAGGTAAAGCTTGCGAAATAGCCCGTGAAGAAATGGCATCTGAAGCATTGCGCCTGTCATCACTTCGTGATAAACTGGAAGCATCATTAACCGAACTTGAAGAAAGCTATGTTAACGGTAACAAACAATACCGCTTACCGCACGTAGCAAACATTTCTTTCAAATATGTTGAGGGTGAAGGTTTGATGATGGCGATGAAAGACCTTGCTGTATCATCAGGCTCTGCCTGTACTTCGGCTTCGTTAGAACCGTCATACGTTCTTAAAAGCTTAGGTTTGTCAGACGATCTGGCACACTCTTCGATACGTTTTGGCTTAGGCCGCTTCACTACCGAAGAAGAAGTTGATTACGCTATCGAGGTAACTAAAAAAGCGGTTAACCACCTTCGCGAGCTTTCACCACTATGGGAAATGTTTAAAGAAGGTATCGACCTGAACTCAATTGAGTGGGCAGAACACTAAGATTTTAATTTCGAATTTCGGGAGCAAAATAGAATTTAGTATTTAGAGATTAGAATTTAAAGACATAAGACAATGGCATATTCAGATAAAGTAATTGATCATTACACCAACCCGCGCAACGTGGGTACATTAGATAAAAGCAGCCACAAAGTAGGTACCGGTCTTGTAGGTGCCCCTGAGTGCGGCGACGTAATGCGTTTGCAAATTGAAGTTGATGACAACAATGTTATCACCGACGCAAAATTTAAAACCTTCGGCTGCGGCTCGGCTATCGCGTCGTCGTCGTTAGCTACAGAGTGGCTTAAAGGCAAAACCATTGACGATGCAATGGCTATAGACAATATGGATATTGTTGAAGAGCTGGCATTGCCGCCGGTAAAAATCCACTGCTCGGTACTGGCCGAAGACGCTATTAAAGCGGCTATTAACGACTACCGTGTAAAAAACGGTTTAGAGCCAATTGAGCTGGAAAAATCACACCATTAAGAGCAGAGTCAAGAGCCAAGAATTAAGAACCAAGAAATAAACTGGTTTAAATTTTGATGGCTATATCTTGATTCCTGATTCTTAACTTTTGAATCTATTTAAAAATGGTTACAGTAACTGATAAAGCGAAAGATAAAATAAACCACCTGATGCAGGACGCCGGGCTTGATGCCTCGTATTTTCTGCGGGTATCGGTACAGGGTGGCGGTTGCTCGGGCTTATCATATAATTTGGATTTTGATAACGAAGAGAAAAAAGGCGACCAATTTTTTGAAGATAAAGGTGTACGCATGGCGCTTGACATGAAATCGTTCCTTTACCTGGCCGGCACTGAACTTGACTTCTCAGACGGGTTGAACGGAAAAGGCTTTAACTTCCATAACCCTAACGCAAGCCGCACCTGCGGTTGCGGCGAAAGCTTTTCGGTATAAGGTATCTGACGCTATGATATAGAGAAGCCGCTTTTAAGTGGCTTTTTTTATGAACTACTCTACCCTCTGCTTGGAGAGTACTGTAATACATTATATCATTTATACTCTATTTTTAGAAAAGTTGGAGCGGGGCTAATACACGTCTATCACCTGTCCTGTAATACCGCCAAATATACTCCGCACATAACCCGCCGTTACTCTGTCCATGGTAACCGGAACCGCACCCGGAAATACAGGGAAATAATGCGGTGAATCAATCACCACACCCGGACTCACAACATTAACACGTACACCGTCTTCCAATTCAATAGCGGCTCCTTTAACAAAGGCATTTAAAGCGCCATTGATTAATGTTACGTTACTGAAATTTAAAAACGGTTCGGTTGCCAGCAAGCCTGACGTAAGTGTAAAAGAACCTTTAGCGTTAATATAATGCTGACCGATCAGCACCAGGTTTACCTGCCCTAAAAGCTTATTTTCTATCCCCTTTTTATAATCAGCGGGCGTTGCGTCTTTAATCAATCCAAAGTGCCCTGAACCTGTAGTGCTTATTAGTGCGTCGAAACTTCCTACCTGTTTGTAGAACGCTTCTATTGATTCAGGCGAGGTGATATCAACCTGCAGATCGCCGCTTTTTGAACCGGCGGTAACTATCTCATGATCTGTCTTCAAAGCCTCAACTACTTTTTTGCCTATGGTGCCTGATGCACCTACAATTATTATTTTCATTGTGATATTAATTATTTAGCAATCTTAAATATTACTGAAACAAGTGTTATCATTTAAAAGTCAGGCATGAGAAAGATATCGTCGGAATTTTGTAAAATAAAAATTAGCTTTGTTTACTGATTGATAACCTGAATTAATGAATTTCGAGAATAAAGTTTCAACTGTTCCCGGTTTTATACGCAATATAGTAGTTAACATTCACCCGGAAACGCATCCATTTTTAAGTCATAAAGTAAAGGATACATGGGTTGACATTACATATAAAGAAGCTATTGAAAAGATCGATGCTATATCGGCATGGCTGCTGCACATCGGCATACAAAAAGGTGATAAGCTGGCATTGATCATCGAGAACGGTCCGGATTATATTTATTATGATCAGGCATTACAGCAAATTGGTGCGGTAAACACATCTATCTACCCTACCCTTAGCGAGGCGGATATGGAATATATCCTGAATGATTCGGGCGCGCGCACAATTTTGGTAGGCAATCCTTTTCTGTTTAAAAAAGTACTTAAAATCGCTAACAATTGCCCGGCGTTGATACGCGTTATCCCGGCGTTTGACGATCACGAAAAACATATCAACAGCGCCGTTAACGCTAATATTGTAAGCTTAAAACAGGTCGCTGAAGAGGGACTTACTCTAATTGACCAGTACCGCTCAGCAATTACAACCAGTCGAGAAGCCATACTGCCGTCAGATCTTTCCTGCCTGATTTATACATCAGGTACAACCGGTATTCCTAAAGGTGTAATGCTAACCCATTACAATCTTACCACCAACGTTTGGGCCAGTTTAATACAGATCACTGTGGTGGATAAGGATGATGTTTTCCTGTCGTTCCTGCCACTGTCGCATGTGTTTGAGCGGACAGCAACTTATCATATTTGCCTTGCTGTTGGCTGTAAAATTGCTTTCGCGCAAAGCCTCGACTTGCTTGCCCGCAATATGGGCGAGGTACGCCCGACGGTGATGAATTGCGTACCACGACTGCTCGAGCGAATACAGGACAGGGCTATGAAATCGGGCACCGCGGGTGGTGGTTTTAAAGCTAAGATATTTACATGGTCGTTGGGTATCGGGCGGAAGTTTCGTGAAACCAACGAAGCAGGCAAAACGCCGGGCATTGTGCTTTCGGTTCAAAATAGAATAGCCGAAAAACTGGTATTCAATAAGATAAAAGAGAAAACCGGCGGCAGGCTGAAATTCATGATCTCTGGTGGCGGCGCACTACCTAAAAACGTAGGTGAGTTTTTCGGCGACCTTGGTATAAAAGTTTTAGAAGGCTATGGCCTTACTGAAACATCACCGGTGATGAGCGTGAATGAGCAGGACAGGCAGGTATATGGCACCGCAGGCCGTGTTATACCGGGTATTGAAGTAGGCATACAAAATATCGACACCAAACAGATTTACACTATACAAACCCACGAAAGCTTTAAGCCGGATTTCCAGAGTGAGGAAGGCGAGATAATTGTGCGCGGGCATTGCGTAATGAAGGGCTACTGGAACAAACCGGAAGAAACCGCCGTTGCCATTGATGCTGACGGCTGGTTTCATACAGGTGATATTGGCCGCTTTTATAAAGGTAATATTCAGATAACCGACAGGCTGAAAAACATGCTGGTAAACGCCTATGGCAAAAACGTTTATCCTACTCCGGTGGAGAACACCTACCTAAAAAGCCCCAAAATTGAAGGCGTATTTTTAATTGGCGATAAACGTGAGCACATTACAGCCATCATCATACCCAACAAAGAATCGCTTCAGGAACAATTCAATTTAAAAGAAGAGTTTTTTGAACGTCCGGAAGTATTTATTGACGACAAGGAAATAAACCAATGGATAGGTCAGGACATCCGCAAATTATCAAATGAACTGGCTAAGTTTGAGCGCATAAAAGCTTTTAAAGTAAAGCGTAAGCCATTCAGCATGGAAGATGGTGAGATCACGCCTACCCTTAAAGCTAAACGCAAAGTGATTGAGAAGAAATATGCTGATGTGATTGACGAGCTTTATCTGCAGGAAACTGAGGCGGATTGATATGAAAGATATCGGGATATTACTTTTAGGTCTACTTGTATTTCAAACAAGTTGGGGACAATCTAAAATCTGTGGCTGTCCTGATGACAAGTCGATTATCGAAAGTCCCGCCAATTGTAAAATCGTTAGTCTGCAAAACGGCTCCAAACTTTATTATCAATTTAACTGTGATTCAGTTTGGCTAACATTAGAAAACAATAAGGGATTAAAGAAAATTATTTATAGCATGACCGGTGAGATGTTTCGTGAATTGTACGGAATTAATTACCGGATAGGTTATCAACTTGCAAAAGAGTATAATAAGTATTTACTGTTCAGAACCGGTTGTCCAGCTAACGGACGCTGCAATTTTGTCGTTATAAATAAGCTAAACGGAAAAAAAGTTTTAGAGTTGGGCGAGTTAATTTACGACCATAGTACTAATAAATTTTATCCTTTTGTGATTTATTTTGCAAACCATGATAACCCTCGGCAAATTGTAATACATTATTTGGATACAGCTAAAAAATATGTGTTTTCAGTAAGCAGTATTAGTATTGAAGGTAATTTTCCTGAATATGAGTTTGATGAAGTTTCAGTTAAAAATAATAGGTTAATACTTCGTAAAAATAAAAAGGTTATTGCCATTAATATATTAAAATATCATAGTTGACGATAACCCGCCCCTTTGCAGGTGTTCCACCTGCAAACGCATTAGTATTACCTTTGCGCTATGCACTATATCGACTTTTCTACCTGGAAACGCAAGGAACATTTTGAATTTTTCAGCAGCTTTGACGAGCCGTTCTATGGCGTTACTGTTGACCTTGACTGTACTGCTGTTTACCGCACTGCCAAAGCAAACAGGTATTCTTTCTACCTGTATTACATGCACAAAATACTTACAGCGGTTAACGCGACAGAAGCTATGAGGTATCGTATAACAGATGACCACAGAATTGTTGTATATGATACCATAAGCGTTAGCCCTACGATCGGTCGTGAAGATGGCACTTTTGGCTACAGCCGTTTTAACTATGATACTGATTTTAATGAATTTGCCGCTGCGGCAATCAAAGAAACGGAACGTATAAAGGCGCTTGACGGATTAGGCTATCTTTGCCCCGATAAGGACGTGATACATTTTTCGGCATTGCCATGGATAAAGTTTACAGGCATTAGTCATGCTCGCAGCTTTAAGTTTCCCGATAGTATGCCGAAAATTTCAGTAGGAAAGGTGTCCACCGCTGCTGATGGTAAAATGATGATGCCTATATCAATACATGTGCATCATGGTCTGGCTGATGGCTATCATCTGGGGCTTTTTGTGCAAAAGTTGGAAGAGTTGTTCTTAACAGTTTAACCAGGCAGCATTTCTAATAGTCGTTACAATTCTTCACTTCAATTTCTCCACATCATCATTATTAACCCCTCTCCTGTTCTTTTTAACAGCTTCTTTTAGCTTGCCAAAACGGTAATAGAAGTTCAAATGAACTCCGCGTATCAGCACCCGGGTTTGGTACTGCTGCATAAAACCTTCTGTATTAAGTTTGGTGGTTAAGGTTCGGTATTGCGGAAATGGGTTAATCACCGCCAGCATAAACGTTCCCTGCTTCTTAAATACATCCTTACTTACACGTACCGCCGAATAGGTAAAGCTGCTGGTTTCACCTTGCAGGCTAAGCGAACGGCTGTTGTAATTTATATCTGCACTGAGCCGCCAGTTATTGCCGAAACCGTAGCTCCAATTACTGGTGAAGTGTCCTTGCATGCCTTTATTGCTGTAAGGGTTGCCATTAACTAAGCCGTCCATCCACAGGTAAGCAAGTCTTCCGCCAAAGTTAACGCTCAGCTTTTCAGTTATAGGGTAATTAAAATTTATATCAGCGCCAATATTGTCGTTCTTACCCAGGTTTTGGTAGCTCGACCTGCTGATGGAATCAGCACCCAAAGCAACCACGTTTTGTATAGTATTATCGGCAAATGAATAGCTAATACCGCCAACAAAAGTACCTTTACCAAACTTACTGTAGTTCAATTCAAAGTTATGGTTTAGTACCGGTTTCAAATCTGGATTGCCCGAGGTGTAAAACACCGGATTGCTGGTATTTACAAAAGGATTAAGCTGCCAGATGTTAGGCCGCTGTATCCGTTGCGTATATCCAAAATTTAAGTTTCCTGCATTTTTAAATTTGTGCAGCAGTGCTACTGAAGGTATCAGTTTATTATAACCTGTATTAAAATCTATACCGCTGGTTGTAAAATCAGCGTCTATTACTGTACGTTCCAAACGTAAGCCGGCTTTAAGGGAATTTTTTTCGTTCACTTTATACTCATATGAATTGTAAAAAGCATATACCTTTTGCAGGTAATCAAACTTATCAGCAACTACATTTTCTGGCAATATTGCACCATTATTACCCATAAAGGTACGGCTGCTGAAATCACTGTTATTATCCCTGAAAATGGCTTTAAATCCACCTTCGATACTTAATCTCTTTAACGGGTGCACAAAATCAAGCTGGGCCGTTTGTTCAAGTGAAGCGGCTTTATTTAATTGATTCAATATGTTATTATCATTATAAAAAACATTGGCGGTAGCAATGTTCATGATATTCTGGTCGGTTGCAGCCCACATGTATTTATACGAGGCAGAAAGTAGTCTGTCCTTATTATTCTTGAAGCCTAATTGGTAATTCACCCCCAAGTCCAGCGCGTCGCGGCTGTAATCGTCGGTATTGTCTAAAAGGTACGTATTGCCGTTATCTATATTGTTTGTGATAACAGACATCTCACCTTTGCGGTCAATGTACTCGGGGTAATAACCAATGTTGGCTGTCAGCAGGTTAAGAGAGTCTATCTCAAAACTGAGATCAGTTGTGATATACAAGCCCTTCCCGGAATTATTGTTATTGTTTTTGCCTCGTTGCTCTACACGTTGCATAAAAGGCTGTGTGCTTTCGCGGACATTTGTAAAATTCAGATCGGGGCCGTTGCGGATAAACCCCTCGGCATAAACAACCGCTCCAAATTTCCCTTTTTTAACGTTCAGGTCCGTCCATGTGCCGTGGCTTTCATAAGTGATATAATACAACCCGACATCGCCGTTATAACCTTCATCAGTGCGCTGGTTGGTTATGATATTGATGATACCTGCCAAACCTTCGCTTTCGTACCTGGCAGGCGGCGTTGTGATCACTTCTACAGATTTAATATTCCCTGCGCGCATACTGCGTAGGGCGTCACGCGGGTTACGCGTCATCAGCCCCGAGGGCTTTCCGTTTATAAGGATCTTATAATCGCTGTTTCCTTTCAAACGGATGTTATCCGCAGCATCAATTGACAGCAAAGGCACCTTGCGCATCATATCCAGCATATTCAGGGTTTTACTGTCGGGGTCGGCCTGTATGTCATACGTAATCCGGTCAACATCCTGCCGTACTATCTGTCTCATTGCGGTTACCTGTACCTCGCTTAGTTGCTTGCTTTGCGAAGAAAGCGATATGGTACCCAGATTAAAATTTCCGCTTACATTCAACCGGATGGATTTGCTGCCATATCCAACATATAAAATGTGCAGCATGTACGTCCCGCTAACTATTTTATCCAGAATAAAAGAGCCGTCAGTTTTGGAATAACCTGCTTTCATCGGATCACCATTAGTTTTGTCGAGACTGACTGTAACATAATCAACAGGCTTGTTTGTGGCCGAATCTATTACACGGCCTTGTATTGTATAAGTATCCGAAGTTTGGGCGAAGACCGCCTGTGTGACTAATAAAATATGAAATGTTAAACAATGGTAAATGTATCTCATGGCTTGAGCAAAATGGTTTAATTGTAATTGGTTGATGTAATAATACGGCTAAAGTTTGTATGTACAAACTATTCTCCAGAGAAAAAACAGGTAAATTGTTTTAGTTGCCGTAGTCCAATTCTTAACGCAAACTGCTCACATCTCCAACTAAAACGCTATTTTTGCAGCCTTAATAAATCAGGTATTTTATAACATGAGCACCGCCCTATCTGAACAGGAAATTTTACGACGCAAATCATTACAGGAATTACGCGCTTTAGGCATCAACCCGTATCCGGCCGAGGAATACAAGGTAAATGCCTGGGCAAAGGATATCAATGAGAATTTTAACAACAATCCAGAGGCGTATAAAGAAGTAACGATTGCCGGCCGTATCATGACCCGCCGTATAATGGGCAGCGCCTCGTTCGCCGAACTGCAGGACTCGACAGGCCGTATACAGGTTTACCTGAAACGCGACGACATTTGCCCCGGCGAAGATAAAACGCTTTATAATACCGTATTTAAAAAGCTGCTTGATATAGGCGATTACATCGGTGTTAAGGGTTATGTATTTATTACCCAAACCGGCGAAATTTCGGTACATGTGCAGGAAATGACTGTACTTGCAAAGTCGCTTAAACCGCTACCTGTTGTAAAACGCGACGATGAAGGGCATATTTACGATGGCTTTACCGATCCTGAGTTGCGTTACCGCCAACGCTATGTCGATCTTACTGTTAACCCTGAATACAAACAAATATTCATTAACCGCTCAAAAGTGATCAGCGCTATGCGCGGATATTTTAGCGCGCAAGGATGGATGGAAGTAGAAACGCCCATCCTGCAGGCTGTGCACGGCGGAGCGGCGGCACGTCCGTTTAAAACACATCACAACACGCTTGATATGCCGCTGTTTTTGCGCATAGCCAACGAGTTATATCTGAAAAGACTCATTGTCGCCGGTTTTGATGGCGTGTATGAGTTTGGCAAAATGTTTCGTAACGAAGGTATGGACCGCACTCATAACCCGGAATTTACCGCCATGGAGATATACGTGGCCTACAAAGACTATGTTTGGATGATGGCCATGGTTGAGGAGTGCCTGGAAACGGTCACCAAAGCCGTACATGGTAAAACTACCGTACAGGTTGGCGAAAATCAAATAAACTTTGCCGGTCCGTACGAAAAGCTGTCAATGTATGATTCGATACTAAAATATACCGGCATTGATGTTTCAGCAATGGATGAGGCCGGCTTGCGCAAGGTTTGCGCTGATTTATCGATAGAAGTTGATGATTCTATGGGTAAAGGCAAACTTATTGACGAGATATTCAGCGCAAAAGTTGAAGCGCACCTGATACAGCCTACTTATATTACCGACTACCCTATTGAAATGACGCCGCTTGCTAAAAAGCACCGCAGCAAAGATGGCTTAGTTGAGCGTTTCGAGTTGTTTGTAAATGGCAAAGAAATAGCCAACGCTTACTCGGAACTGAACGACCCTATCGATCAGCGTGAGCGTTTTGAAGAGCAGTTGTTACTTGCCGGTCGTGGAGACGAAGAAGCCATGGCCATGGACGACGACTTCCTTCGCGCGTTAGAATACGGCATGCCGCCAACATCAGGTCTGGGCATAGGTATCGACAGACTTGTGATGATGCTTACCAATCAAAGCACCATACAGGAAGTATTGTTCTTCCCGCAAATGCGCCCCGAAAAGAAATCAAAAATTTCTACGCTTGATGATTTTGTTAATATTGGCGTACAACCTGAATGGGTACCCGTTTTAAATAAAATGGGTTTTAACACTATTGAAGAGTTAAAAGCAGCCAACCCGAACAAAGTTTATAACGACATGGGCGGTATGCGCAAAAAGTTAAAACTTGATATCGCCATGCCTTCGAAAGAAGAGGTGATGAAGTGGTTTGAATAAAAAAATTGTTCATTACATATCAAAATGGGCAACCTTACCAGGTTGCCCATTTTGTTTTATACAATTTTATAATAGGGCGTTGTTAAGTAAAAAGTTTTTCACAACCACTGTTAATAATTTCTTAACGAAATCATAAAAGAAAGCAAACTTTCGTATTAAAACAGTTGTTTAGTTTTATAGTTAAATACTGTATAATACAAATTTTATGACAAGCTCTATAGTTGAAATAACAGAAAACGAATACCTGATCAAACTAAACAGGGAAATATTTGATCTGTCGGTAATCAGGAATATATTGAAAATGGTTGAAGTTTCAAGGCCTGCTGAAGATGATTTCGGTTTTGTTGAGAGACATTATACCTCTTCACAAACACACTCATCTGAGCCAAGCTACTTCAGTTCAATAGAAGAAAAATAAAAACGGCCCTTTATTTAAAGAGCCGTTCATTATTTACTTTTTAGAACTGACGGTAACCGCCGCGTACTACTTGTTGCTTATCCATCTGTCCCATCTGCGCTTTCATCATTTTTATCTGATCAGCAAGCAACTTGTTTTTATCATCTTTAGCCGCTTCCTTTAAATACATATCAGCTTCTCGCTTATTGCGTTTGGCCATTGCTATGCCCGCCAGGCTAAGTTTAGCCAATGCGGTGTTGTGCGACATGGTCATGCCCAGTGAAAGGGCTTTCTTAAAGTATTTTTCTGATTTAAGCGGCGCCTTGCGCGATTCAATCAGGCCTATCAGCAGGTTGTAGTAACCATGCTGGTTGCGGTGCAGCTGTTTTTCGTAATCAGTGATCTTCAGCAGCCATTGTTCAGCTTTCTCTGAATTTTCTTTACGCAGAAACCACTGCGCCAGTATCATATTCTCGTTAAAGAAAAAGCTAAGCAGCACTATACCCCCTAACAGAACAACCAGTATTCCCCAGCCCCAGAAACCAAAACCACAAAGGGTTACGCCGGCTCCCATTATTACACACGCTATAATTAAGCGAACAGTATTTGACATAAATTGTAATTACTAAATAGAGCGCAAATATCCGTTTATTTGCAGTCTTAATCAACATATTACTATAATATTTATGGCGATAGATCTGGAGCCTTCGTGGCTGAATATACTGAAAGACGAGTTTGAAAAAGATTACATGATACGGCTTAAACAGTTTTTGAAAGAAGAAAAAGAAGCCGGGCATAAAGTATACCCTAAAGGCAGTGATATTTTTAACGCCTTCAACAAAACGCCGTTCAATAATCTTAAAGTAGTATTGCTTGGTCAGGATCCTTATCACGGGCCGAACCAGGCGCACGGGCTATCGTTCTCAGTGCAAAAGGGTATTAATCCGCCGCCCTCGCTTAAAAATATTTACAAGGAACTACAAAGCGATATTCCGGGTTTTACCATACCCTCGCACGGTGAGCTAACGGAATGGGCCGAACAAGGTGTAATGCTGCTTAACGCCACGCTTACCGTACGTGCAGGAAGCCCGGGCTCGCATCAAAAAAAGGGCTGGGAAATATTTACCGATACTGTCATCAAGACCATATCTGAGCAAAAAGAAGGCATCATTTTTTTGCTGTGGGGGAAGTTTGCGCAAGCAAAAACAGAGCTTATCGAAACCCAAAAGCATCATGTATTAAAGGCTGCCCACCCCTCACCTTACTCTGCCGACAACGGCTTTTTTGGATGCAGGCATTTTTCGAAAACCAACACTATTTTAGAGAAAGAAGGCAAACAACCTATCGACTGGCAGATACATTAAGGTTGGTTAATGGTGAAAAGTGAGTGGTGAGTAGATAAATTTGTTGCTATTATTAGCTCAAGACAGGTGTTGACATCAACAGGGTAAACACCCATCAACACTGTCAACACCAGTCAACACCGTCAACACTGTCAACACCGTCAACACCTGTCAACACCGTCAACACTGTCAAAAATCTGGCACCAAAATAAAAAGCCCCGCGTTACTGCGGGGCCTTTCAATTGTTAATTTATTGGGAATTGTTGTTTTTTAATGATGATTTAAAGCGGCTAACTCTTCCTTTGAAATCGCTTCGTCTTCATTGTGCTTGCGTCCGGCCAGCCTGTCTTTTAAACGGGTGCGTATCAGGTACAAACATGGCACTATAATAAGCGTGATAATGGTAGCGAATGCCAAACCGAAGATCATCGTCCATGACAGCGGGCCCCAGAAGGCTACGTTATCACCACCAAAGTGAATATGCGGCTCAAACGAGGTGAACAGCCCAACAAAGTCGATATTGAAACCAACAGCCAGCGGGAACAAACCAAGTATTGCCGCGGTTGCGGTAAGTATTACCGGGGTCATACGGGTGCGGCCGGCTTCAACCACCGCGTCGTGCAGGCTCATACCTTGCTCAAGAAGCAGGTCGGTAAACTCAACCAGCAATATACCATTACGTACCACCACACCCGCGAGCGCGATGATACCTACACCCGTCATTACGATGGTGATGGTCATGCCGAAGATACTTATACCCAGGAACACCCCTATGATACTAAAGAATATCTCGCTGATGATAATGAACGTTTTACCGAATGAATTAAACTGCATCATCAGGATAACCAGAATTATCATAAAAGAAACACCTAATGCCGATAACAGGAATGTTGCGGCTTCAACCTGGTCTTCCTGACCGCCTCCCTGACGGATGGTTACGCCTTCCGGCTTTTTGAAGTTATTTACCGACTGCAATATCTGCTGGTTAACCTCATTGGCATTAAAGCCCGGTATAACGTTCGAGCCCAGCGTAATCACACGGCGCTGTTGCTTATGTTTGATATTACTGTACGTGTTTTTATACTCAATAGTAGTAAAAGCCGATATAGGCACCTGACGAATAGCTCCACCGGTTGCAAAATCACGGTAGGTGATCTTCAAGTTTCGTATAGCGTCAATATCATGGCGCTGGGCTTCCATGGCCTGTACGTTTATTTCGTAGTTATCCTCTGTAGTATTCCTAAAATCAGCAGCTTTAGCACCGTATATGGTAGCGCCTAATGTCTTTGTGATTTGATCGGTGTTGATACCTTCACGGTTAGCGCGCTCCCTGTCAACAGTAAACACAATTTGGGGCTTGTTATCCTGTACGTCGGGTATTAGTTCTTCAATACCACCGATATTTTGCTTTATCAGGAAGTTTTTCAAACGTGTAGCCGTTTTTGTTAACGTATCCAAATCATCACCGGCTATCTCAATACTGATATCTTTTTGCGTTGGCGGGCCACCGTGCTCCTGCGCTACAGAAATTTGCGCGCCCGGTACAACACCGGTTACCGCTTTACGGATATTAGCCAGCACAACTTTAGTGCTTTTGCCCTCGCGCTCACCAAATTTTACAAATGCTACCGCTATTTTACCCCTGTTTGGATAAGAGCCCTGATCTTCATCCTGCGGGTCGGTTACGCCAACAGTTACGTTCGAGATGATTGATTTAACCAGATCTTTATCCGGTTCAACAGCATCAGCCACACGCTGCTCAAGCTTACGTGTCACCTCGTTGGTAAATTCCTGGTCGGTACCGGTTGGCAGTGTAATATAAACGTAGGCAAAGTTAGGGTCGGCCTCAGGGAAGAACTCCACTTTTGGCGAACGGATAGCCGTAAACACAATGCTCAGGAAAAACAAACCGATTATACCGGCCAATACCCACCACGGGCTGCGCACAGCTTTTTCAAGCATACGCGCATACCAGTTTTGAAACTTAGGCCATGCGCCGTTTTGGAAACGGTCAATCCACTTAACAAATACAAAGTGGTTAAGCATATACAACACCCATGCAAACACCACGAAGTTACCTAAACCAATGTTGATCAAATAGCCTATCACCGCTATAACAGCCATGATAATAGATACCTTTTTAACCGTTTTATCAAACTTCGGATTATTATGCTCGCCCTCAACATGCGGTTTCATAAAATCAACCGCGAATACCGGGTTAATAATGTAAGCCACAATTAACGATGCCAACAAAGTAATGATCAGCGTAATTGGCAGGAAGAACATGAAATGACCGATCAAACTGTTCCAGAAAGCCAGCGGCACAAACGGTGCAAGGGTTGTCATGGTACCTGAGAATACCGGCAGGAATACCTCACCGGCAGCCATTTTAGCGGCTTTGGCAATAGGCACTTTTCCGTTGTCAAAAATACGGTGTGTATTTTCTATCACCACAATAGCATCATCCACTACTATACCCAGCGCCAGCAGGAACGAGAACAGCACGATCATGTTCAGCGTAAAGCCTATGGCCGGCATCACCAGGAAGGCGATAAAGCACGACAATGGTACTGACAATGCCACGAAAATTGCGTTTGTAGTACCCATAAAGAACATCAGGATAACCGTTACCAGTATAAAGCCGATGATGATGGTATTCACCAGGTCGTTCACGGTAGTACGTGTCTGGTCGCTTTGGTCGCCGGTTACGGTAATGTCAAGTCCGCGCGGAAACTCAGTGCGCTGCTTCTCGGCTATCATCGCGTTTATCTTATCTGATGTCGCGATAAGGTTTTCGCCCGAACGCTTGCTCACGTTAAGCGTGATAACGTTTTTGTAAGCCTTTTGCTCATTAGTTTTCAAACGCGCGTAGCTTTCCTGCTCGGCAAAACCGTCTTTAACCTCAGCAATGTCACGCAGGTAAACAGCGCGGCCGCTTGGGTTACGTATCACCATGGCGGCAACTTCTTCGGCATTCTTAAAATCCTGTCTGATATCAACGCTTCGGCGTACGCCATCCATTTTAATGGTACCGGCAGACGCGATTATGTTTTCACCACCAACAGCTGTTATAATATCATTATAACTTACCTGCGCGGCGGTCATCTTATTCATATCAACGTTGATCTCAATTTCAGGTTTTAAAGCACCTACTAATTCAACTTTTGATATCTCTTTATAACTTTCAATCTCATCTTTCAGATTATCGGCATACTCTTTCAATTTTTTCAGGTCGTAATTACCCGAAAGGTTGACATATAGTATGGGCAGGTCGGCAACGTTAATGTCTGATATACTTGATTCTTTCAAGTTATCATCATTTTGAGGCAAATCGGGCTTCGCTTTATCAACCGCTTCTTTTACATCCTGTTTAGCATCCCGTATATTAACATTCGCGTTAAACTCGGCAGTTATTACCGATACGTTTGGCAGCGAGTTAGATGTAACCTTTTTTAGGCCTTTAAGTGATTTTAACTGCTTTTCTATTTGGCGGGTAACTAACAGCTCAATATTCTCGGGCGATTGGCCAAGGTACTGCGTTTGCACAAACACTTTAGACTGCGCAATGTCCGGAAAGTTCTCTTTCGGCAGGTTAATATAGCTTAACAAGCCTAACAGTGTTATAATAAACACCATTGCATATATTGCCGTTTTATTATCTATGGCCCAACTGGATGGTCCAAATTGTTTTTCAACATCTTTCATAACAGAAAGGAATTTTTTTATGTGATAGATTTTATATGCCTTGCAGTACTTTTACTTTGTCGCCGTCTTCCAAATCAGCAGCGCCTTCAACTATTACAAGGTCGCCCGTCTGCAGGCCTGATACTATTTCAGCACGACCGCCTGATACATTGCCCTGCTTTACATTCTTTTGTTTTGCAACACCGTTCTGGTTAACATACACGTAATCGCCGTTCTCTGATTTTTGTATAGCTTTAACCGGCACGGCAATAGCATTAGCTTTGGTGTAATCGGCAATTTTTAGTACCGCTGTCATATTCGGCCTTAATGTATTACGCGATGGCAGCTTTACCTCAATTGGAAAACTCCTTGATACCGGATCGATAGCCTTTCCTGCAAAGGTTACACTAGTAGTAACTGAGTCATTTGCATCGGGTATTAAAATTTTCACCTTGTTACCGGTGCTTACGCTTGAAGCGTATGATTCCGGTACATTAGCTTTTACTTTTAGATTTTTATCATTAACAATACCAATTCCTGATAAACCCGGACTAACAGATTCACCAAGTTTGAGGTCCATTTGCTCAATAGTGCCGTTTATAGGCGATTTTATACTATATAAAGCCGATTGCTGACGCAATGCAGACAGTTGTTTTTCAGTGCTCTGCAAATTGGTTTGTGCCTGTAAAAACTGCACTTCAGTACCAATCTTTTGATCCCACAGATTTTTTTGGCGTTGATATAAGCTACGTGCTAAAGTAACTTGTGCTTCGGCCTGGCCAATTTGCTGTACTAACACACTATTGTCTAACTGTACAAGCTTTTGGCCTTTGCTTACACGTTGTCCCGGCTTTACATAAATAGCTGTAATAACACCTGCTGCCTGCGGAAATGCGGTAACGTTCTCTTCAGCATCAATTTTACCCTGTATTTCTACATAGTTGCTAAACTGGCCTGTTTCAACTTTATAAACGGTTACATCAAGCACCTTGCCCGAGTCGTTGGTACCAATTTCGGCTTGCAGTTTGGCAATTTTCGCGTTCAGCTCAGCCTGCTGCTTTTGCAGCTCGGCCAGCTCGGCTTTTTTATCTTTCGGTTTATTGCCTCCGCATGATGCCAGGAACAATAGGGCGGCTATGTATAATAAATTTTTCATTTGTGTGATTATGTATATTATATGTTGTGATTGATCTTATTGTATGCGTCCGTATGCTTTGTCAAGGTCAACCTTGCTTACCAAAACATTATATAAAGCTTGTATATATTGATCATTAGCCTGCTCTAAAGCTGTTTGCGCCTGAGATACCTCGATGCTTGAGCCCACGCCCTGCTGGTATTTTATGCGTGATACGCGAAGAACCTCCTGTGCAAGAGCCTGGTTACTTTTTTGACTGTTGAGCGATTGTATGCTATTAGCATAAGTAACATTAGCGGCGTTAGCCTGAAGTTTAAATCCATTTACCGCGTTGCTTAATTCGTTTTTTGCTTTTTCAACATTAATTTGCTTTTGGCGCAGTTGATTTAAGCGTAAGCCACTACTAAAAATTGGCACGTTAAGGCTTAAACCTATATAACTGTTCGGAAAGCTGCGGTCAAATAAATAACGCAAATGGTTTTCCTGGAACACATAGTTAACACCGCCGTTTAATGATAACGATGGTAAAAATTCGGCCTTTTTGCTTTTAACGTCCAACTCGTTAAGGGTAATGTTGGTTTCCAGCAATTGATATTCTATACGATTACGATAAAAACCTGTGTCAGCAGTGCTTTGTATCTGCTGAGTTAGTTTAACATCTTCAAGTTTATCAGTAAGTGTAAGCTGGTCTTCAACAGGCATGCCCATTTGGAATTTAAGCATCTGGTTGGCAAGATCAAGCGAACGAAATGCATTTTCACGATTTGTTACCAGGTTGTTATACTGCACTGTTAAACGGTCAACATCGATCTTTTCAACAAAGCCCTGCTTGTTTTGCGCCGATGTTTCATCAAGCTGCTGTTTTAACTGTTTGATATTAGCATCAAGTAATCTTATTTGCTCAGTATTTACCAAAAATTGGTAGTATGCCTTGGTAACGGCCACATTGGTTTCAATTTTTGAGCGCGAAAAGTTGCGGTTAGACAGCTCTCTAAATGTTTTTACCGCTTGCAACCCCACAATGAAAGTACCGCTGAACAATAATTGAGTAGCCTGTACCGAAAAAACACTGGTTGTACGGATTGGGCCAAAAGGAAATACCGTTACCGGCGCATCCTTGTCGATATTGGCCGGATCAAATGGATTATCCGGGTTTGGCGGGTTTTGCTTAAACGTTGGTCCAACTGCTACTGGAGGTTTAAAATAATACTGAAATGATGCTGAACCATTTATTTGTGGCAAACCGGTAGCAATGGTTTCTTTAACCTGATAGTTTGCACTTTTAATACTTAAAGCAGCATTTTTCATAGAATCATTATGCTGATAAGCATAATTGATAGCGTCCTGGAGGCTAAAGCTATAGCTTTGCGGCGTGCGCGGCGGACTTTGCTGCGCAAAACCGTTAAGCGCGAAAAGGCTTAGCAGTGTAATAAAAAATATATTGCGTGTATTCATATATAAATTGTTGTGGTTAATGTTCGAGTGTTTTTGTGATTGAGTTAACTTGTTTACGTATTCATTGGCTTTATCATTACCGCTGCAAAAAAATTATTCGCATTGACAACCCTGTGTCAACAGTGATTTATTTATCATTTAATGCACTTTTGTATTTATCAAGCAGTTTATAGCCTTCGAGCGTACATACACCAAAACAGAAATGCTCTAAAAACTGAAACTGCACCCTCCATGGGTTAAACTCAGCCAGCGGAAACACCTGCGTATTAAAGCCCATTTCTACCTGGCTCACCCGCATGCGCGAAATGATGCGCACGTCAATATCTTCCCGTATATAGCCTTGCTTTTTACCTTTATCCAACAGCACCTCAAGCATATTTACCAGAAAGCCTGCTTTAAATTCCTGAAACAGGTTCCATGCTTCGGGATGGTATTTCTGCATATCATGTATTACAATAGGATTAATGCGGCTGAAGATCTCTTCATTGCACTTCATCATATTGATCATCTCCTCAATCACATTGCCCGATTGCTCAATTATGCCCCGAATCTGGTCTTCATCTTCCTGCAGCTTCTTCTTTACCAGTGCTACCACCAGTTCGTTTTTGTCTTTATAAAATTGGTAAATGGTTTTTTTCGACATACCTAAATGGCGGGCAATGTCGTCCATAGTAACGCTTTTTATCCCGGCCTTTAAAAAAAGGTCTTCGGCACCCACTACTATTCTGTCTTTTTGTTCCATTACGGCACAAAACTATGGAAACATTTTTTGATTTCAAAGTTTCCAATTGATTTTACCATTCGTTTACAATGTGTTAACTCATCGCACTCAATTATCACAACATTCGCACATTAATTTTACCTTTGCAGAAAATTTACCGTATGCAGCTTAACGCTTTATCAGCAATCTCTCCTATAGACGGACGTTATAGAAACATTACAGCACCACTGGCAGCGTATTTTTCAGAATATGCGCTTATTAAATACCGCGTGTTTGTTGAAATTGAATATTTCATTGCCCTGTGCGAGCACCCGTTGCCGCAACTAAAGGATTTTGATAAAAGCTTGAGCGAAAAGCTACGCGATATTTACAAAAATTTCAGCGAAGCTGATGCTGAAAGTGTTAAGCAGATAGAGAAAATTACCAACCATGATGTTAAGGCCGTTGAGTATTTCATCAAGCAAAAGTTCGATGAAATAGGTGGTCTTGACCAGTACAAAGAGTTTATTCACTTTGGACTTACCTCACAGGATATTAACAACACCGCCATACCTTACTCGTTCAAAGTAGCTTTACAGGATGTGTATTATCCGGCTATAACGGAACTGGTTGATACGCTGAAAAGCTACGCCACTGAATGGGAAAACATCCCCATGCTGGCGCATACGCACGGGCAGCCGGCTTCACCAACACGTTTGGGTAAAGAGATACAGGTGTTTGTTGAACGTATCGAGAAACAACTGGTACAATTGCAGCAGGTACCCTATTCGGCGAAGTTTGGCGGCGCTACGGGCAATTTTAACGCACACAATATCGCTTACCCGGCAATTGACTGGAAAGCCTTCGGCAACCACTTTGTGAATGACGTTTTAGGCTTGAGCCGCTCACAATATACCACGCAAATTGAGCATTACGACAATTTCGCGGCACAGTGCGATGCATTGAAACGCATCAACAATATCCTGATCGACCTTGACCGCGACGTGTGGACGTATATCTCCATGAACTACTTCAAGCAGAAAATAAAAGCAGGCGAAGTAGGTTCATCGGCCATGCCTCACAAGGTTAACCCGATAGATTTTGAAAACTCGGAAGGCAACCTTGGCATAGCCAATGCCCTGTTTGAACACCTGGCAGCTAAACTGCCAATCTCACGCCTGCAGCGCGACCTTACCGATAGCACTGTATTACGTAATATTGGCGTCCCTGTAGCACATACACTTATCGCCATAAAATCAACCATAAAAGGATTGGGTAAATTATTGTTAAACGAAGCCGCCATAAACGCACATCTTGAAGCCAACTGGGCGGTAGTTGCCGAGGCTATACAAACCATACTTCGCCGTGAAGCCTACCCTAATCCGTATGAGGCATTGAAGGAACTTACCCGAACCAACTCACAGGTAAACGCAGGAACCATCGCTGCTTTTGTAAAGACGCTGAATGTAAGCGATGAGATTAAAGAAGAAATAAAAGGTATCTCGCCGTTGAATTATACGGGGATATAGCAACATGAAAAAGAAAAGACTTTATTCATACTTAACGTACGTGATGGTTCTTTTCTTCCCTTTTATTGGTTTACTAATAACTAAGAATATTTTTCCTCAAGATATATTGTCTTCAGAAATTGTTCCATGGCTTTTTTGGAATGCTTTGGCCTTTGGTATAGGAGTATATAATTTGTTGCGATATAAAAGGGTATATCTTCAAAATTCTGAATTGTATATATATCCTTTGTATCCCGGCAAACCTAACATAGTAACTAATGATGCGTATATATCGTTAACACAATATCTACCATCACGGTCAAATGGCTTTGGTTACCATGAGTTAATATATAAATCTAAAGATGACAGATATAAATCAGCGATATTTATAAAGCGTGTTTGGATAAGCAGTCTTCATGTATATATCAAAAGGAACTCATAACTTCTTACAGTCACCAACAGGTCATAACTAAATCAGTATATACTACTAATCAAATTCATCATTAAATTTGTTATTAGTTTAAATAGAAACAGAGATGAACATCAACGTATATACCGAAGCCACCCCTAACCCGGCCACTATGAAGTTTATTGTTAACAAACTGCTGATAAACGGCAGTGTTGACTATCCTACTAAAGAAAGTGCCGAGGGTTCAACTTTTGCAAAAGAACTGTATAAATTTTCGTTTGTAAACGGCGTGTTCTTCGCCAGCAACTTTGTCACCGTTACCAAAACCGATGGTACCGACTGGGAAGATATTGAGCCGATACTGAAAGAATTTGTAAAAGGCGCGGTTGAATCAGAGCTTACCGTACGCACCGAAGAGCCTGTAGAAGTAAACTTTGAAGGCAGTGATACTGAAGTAAAAATACAACAAATATTGAACGACTACGTTCGCCCGGCTGTTGAGCAGGACGGCGGCGCCATTGCATACAAATCATTTGAAGAAGGCGTGGTTACTGTTGAGCTTCGCGGCTCGTGCAGCGGCTGTCCATCGTCAACAGTAACACTTAAAGCCGGTATTGAAAACCTGCTTAAACGTATGGTACCTGAAGTACAGGAAGTGGTGAGCGAAGCGCTGTAATTTGATGATTACACTGATTTGAGGTGAGATTTCACCGATATAAAAAAAGCACTGATTTTGAATCAGTGCTTTTTTTATTTAAATGTCATGGTGAACTTGTTTCAGCATCTCTCATGCAAGTAACTGCGCCCAGGTGAGATCCCGAAACAAGTTCGGGATGACCGCAGTGTTCACTAAAAATATTTCTGTATTACCTGCAGCAGCTCACCACTTATTCTACCGTTAGTGGCCATCAACTGCCTCGACTCAATACACTCATCACCGCCGCTGAAGTTTTTTACCTCACCACCCGCCTGGCGTACTATAACGATACCTGCTGCTACATCCCAGGCATTAAGGTTATACTCATAAAATGCCTCAAAACGTCCGGCAGCGGTATAAGCCAGATCGACCGCAGCCGAACCTAAACGGCGCAAACCATGGCAGCTACGCATCAGTTCGGCAAACAGATCGATATAAGCCTGCTGCTTGCCAAAATCATAATACGGGAAACCTGTAGCTATCAGGCTTTTTTCAAGCGAAGGCGTATCGGTTACCCGTATTTCGTTGCCATTCAGGTAAGCCGGGGCGCCCTTCCAGGCATAAAAACATTCGTCAAGACTCACTTCATATATCACACCGGCAACCAGTTCGTCGCCTTCTTTTAAAGCAATGCTGACAGAGTATGGCGGCAAGCCATGTATAAAATTAGTAGTACCATCCAATGGATCTATAACCCAGTTGTAACGCTCTCCTACTTTAGTATTTGTTTTTTCTTCGGTAATGAAACCAGCCTCAGGTAATATTTTTTCCAGTCCTGTAACAAGTTGCTGCTCGGCGGTTTTATCTACGTATGATACCAGGTCGTTTACACCTTTGTATTCAATTTTATCAATGCTAAAGGTCTTTCTTTCCTGCCTGATGAAAGCACCAACCTGTTTAGAAAGCTCAGTAGTTTGCAGTACAATATCTTTCAAATCCATAATTTATGCAGATAGATGTTAATAACCTGATTATGCTACAGCGGCAGAAGACTTTTTATTCTTGCCATTCGCTATAAGTACAATACCAGCTATAACCAATATCAGGGATATAAGTTCGGCTTGTGTGAAAGATATTCCGGCAACATGATATTTTGTATTAACGCGGATCAGCTCGATAAAGAAACGTTCAACACCGTTCAATATCAGGTATATGCCGAAGAAAACACCCGGGCCTTTTATCCTGTCGCGGATGCTCCATAAAAACCAGAACAGCAGCAAACACATAATTACTTCGTAAAACGGTGTAGGGAACACAGGCTCTTTTAACTGTGCACAATATTTACCAATGCAGCCGGGTATTGGTACACCTTCGCCATTCACATTATGCGGATACCTGAATGCCCATACCCAGTCGGGCGCCCAACTTAGCCATCCTGGTTTTGGCGCTAAGTTAGTTATACCCCAGTCGCCGTCACCAGCTAAATGACAACCTATACGGCCAATGGCATACGACAGCATCATACCCGGTCCGCCAATATCAAGCATGGTAAGCGGCCTAATGCGGTGTTTGTGGGCTATATATAATACAGCTGCACCACCGCAAATTAATCCACCATAAAAAGTTAATCCGCTAAAGCCTATCAGCATACCAACCGGATCATTCATAAAAGCATCCCAGTTCTCCAGCGCGTTAAACAGCTTAGCACCTGCAAAACCGGCGATAGCCGCCCAAAGCAGGATATTACCCATTAACTCGTGCGGATGCACTAACACACGCTTGGTAACAGGTTCGGCAAGGCGTTGCTTTTTATTCTCGGCATAAGCCCAGTAGATAAATATCGCCGCGAAGATAATACCACCTACCACATTTCCTCGTGCCGAAAGAATAAATCCTTGCGTATCAGCTACAAGTTCGTTGTAATTTAATGCAGCGTCGAGCAGTTTATATCCTATTATGAAACCGAATATACCGTTGCCAACAATCTCTGCATTTGATAAAGGCTTACCTATAGTAACCGTTTTTTCGAATGGCTTTATCTCACCTTTTGCCTCGCGACGCTTAAATTCCTGTACAAACGCCCAGTAAGCAGCCATAAAAGCCAGGGCCACAAAAAAGCCGAATGTTTGTATGGGTAAAGGGATGTTTAAGCCGGTTAGATAATGTATCAGTTCGGATATGGTAGGAAACATAGTTGCTTATTTTGGCAACGAATATAGGCTTTAATGCACTAATATTTCCTCGGCCTCTGTAATTTCTACATTACCCGCCGGTGAAATGTCGGTTAACTGCACTGTCCTCAATTCATTAACCAATATGGGGTCGTACTTCACTTCAACCTTCACGTAGTTACGGGTAAAGCCGTGCATCAGTCCGTCTTTTATATCGCCTTCAAACAGCACTTCGGCGGTGGTATTTAACTGAGTTTCGTAAAAAGCACGGCGTTTTTTGTCGCTTAATATATGCAGCATTTTGCTGCGTTCGGCACGGGTTGACCCTGGTACCGAGCCCGCCATTTCTGCCGCCAGTGTATTTTCACGCTCCGAATAGGTGAACACATGCAGGTATGAAATATCCAGCCCGTTAAGGAAATTGTAGGTATCAATAAAATCTTCACGTGTTTCGCCTGGAAAACCAACGATAACATCTACACCGATACAGCAATCGGGCATTACAGCTTTTATCTTAGTTACCCTGTCGGCATACAGCGCGCGCTTGTAACGGCGGCGCATCAG
Organism: Mucilaginibacter limnophilus; assembly: GCF_004005815.1. GTDB lineage: Bacteria > Bacteroidota > Bacteroidia > Sphingobacteriales > Sphingobacteriaceae > Mucilaginibacter > Mucilaginibacter limnophilus. The sequence continues at coordinate 81,013 of NZ_SACK01000004.1, forward strand.
GCCTAATATTTTGTCTGAACCGGATTGCAGCGGAATGTGGAAGTGTGGCACAAATCTTTTCGAGGTTGCCACAAACTCAATGATCTCGTCGGTAAGTAAATTTGGTTCGATTGATGAAATACGGAACCGCTCAATGCCTTCTACCTCATCTAAGGCCTTTACAAGGTCAAAGAACCGGTCTTCCCGATTACCGTTACGGATACCGAAATCGCCAAGGTTAACACCGGTTAACACGATCTCTTTTATGCCTGAAGCAGCAATCTGCCTGGCTTGCTCAAGTACATTCGCAATGGTATCGCTGCGGCTTGCGCCACGGGCCAGCGGAATGGTACAAAAGGTGCACGAGTAATCACAACCGTCCTGCACTTTCAGGAAAGTCCGTGTACGGTCGCCAAATGAGTATGAAGGCACAAACTGGTTAACCTCATTAACCGGACTATTATATACAACTGCTTTAGGGCGTTTGGTAAGGTCGGTAATATGATCAACTATTTGAAACTTCTCTGCAGCACCAAGCACCATGTCAACACCGGGTATTTCAGCAATTTCTTTTGGCTTAAGCTGCGCGTAGCAACCCACAATAGTTACATAAGCATTAGGTGAAACCTTTAAAGCTTCCTTAACTATCTTTTTGCACTTCTTATCGGCATTCTCGGTTACCGAACAGGTGTTGATCACAAATACATCGGGGGTATCAGAAAACTCAACAGTATCGTAACCCGCCTGGTTAAACAAGCGGCCAATACCCGAAGTTTCCGAATAATTAAGCTTACAGCCAAGTGTGTAAAATGCTACTTTCCTGTTCATTTACAAGGTGCAAAGGTAGGTATTTTGGTTGAATTGTTGATTAGGTTGATGTAAGTACGGTTATTGGATCGTCAAAATTATTTTGCTGAAACAATAAATGAATACATTAGCTAAAATAATGATGTAAAAATGTCGAAAACCCATGCGCAAATATTATCTGAATTAAAAGTGATGATTAGTGATTTCTCCGGGGTTCATCAGAAAAACATAAATGAGGAATCAATGCTTGAAACAGACCTACGAATTTATGGTGATGATACAATTGATTTGCTGATAATATATTCGGAACAATATAACATCGATATGAGCGCTTTCAAGGGTGAAGAGTATATTGCCAGCGAAGGAGACACCTTGCTACCTGCAATAAAAAAGTTTTTTAACGGTGAGAAGCAAGTATCAAGAAAAGATATAAAGGTAGCGGACTTGGTTAACGGCGTTATCACCGGCGTGTTTAATCCAAGTACATTAAATGACTAATTTCCTTGGCTCAATAGACCATTCATTGCAAAAACTTCAGAGACTGCTTCGTTCCTCGCAATGACGCGTAGATGGACCTATTTCTCTCCCCACCTGTAGCTCTCGCTTTCCAACCCTATCAAATCAATAACACGGTTTACCACCGTCATGGCTACATCTTCAATAGTTTGTGGTTTGCTGTAGTACGATGGTATGGCCGGGCAGATAATTCCGCCGGCAAGGGTAACCGTTTCCATGTTGCGGATGTGGATGAGGTTGAGCGGCGTATCGCGTGCTACCAGGATCAGTTTGCGGCGCTCTTTTAGTATAACATCGGCGGCGCGGGTTGTCAGGTCGTCAGACACTCCGCTGGCTATACGCCCGAGCGTGCCCATCGAACATGGCACCACCACCATAGTATCAAACCGTGCCGAACCTGATGCGAACGGCGCGTTAAAATCATGCTTGCTATAAAATTTAAACGGGTAATGGCTATAATCCTCATTGCCCAGTTCCACGCGCCATACCTCGCGGGCATTGTCTGACATTACAATACCCACCTCTTCAACTTGTACAGACAACTGCTGTAATTTATCAAGTAAAAGCTTGGCGTAAATGGCGCCGCTTGCACCGGTAATGGCTATAACGATCTTCTTTTTCATAAATCAGCACAAGTATAACAAAAGCGGCGGGATAAAGTTGCGGGCACAAAAAAGGGTCGAATACTATGTACCCGACCCTACATCTACCTATGAAAAACATACCCTATGAGAGGGCATCACAAATGTAGTAAGATTTTTACATTTTTTTAAAAAATTTCCTAACAATTTTTTAATGAGTTTTTCGGAAATTTTTTTCTATCAATGTTTGAATAATTCCGTCAACCATACCTACGCTTGGTACGTATATATTCTTGATTCCGGCCGTTTTCATCACGGTAATATATATCTCGCAGGCAGGTATAATTACGTCGGCACGGTCATGATTCAGGCCCAGTACATTTATGCGGTCTTTAAGTGAAAAAGAGCACAAGTAACTGTACAGCGACTTTAATTTATTGAACGGCAATGGCGACTTATCTTTCAGGTCAGACAAGCGGTAAAGCTTGTTAATGTTACCGCCCGTACCAATTCCTGAAATGTCTTTGATACCGCGTGTGTTCTTACGGATAAACTCTTTCATTTCTTCCCAGGTTTCCTCTTTATCCTGATTATCCAAAATACGGATGGTTCCCAGGTTAAACGAACGAGATGCAATGAGTTCGCCTGCTGCAAACAAGGATAGTTCAGTGCTGCCACCGCCTACGTCGATGTATAAATAGTTTTTGCTTCGGTCTATTTCCTCTTCGGCGTGGCTGGCTGATATAATCTTCGCTTCCTTTTCGCCGTGAACAATTTCCAGATCGAGGTTAGAAGCTTCTTTTATTTGCTTAACCACCTCCGGGCCATTTTTGGCTTCGCGCATGGCTGATGTGGCACAGGCCATGTAATCGCTCACTTTGTAAACATCCATCAGGTTACTAAACGCCTGCATTGATTTTATAAGATCTGTTGCCTTTTTTTCGGAAATATGCTGGTGCAAAAACGCATCGTCGCCAAGGCGCAGCGGCACGCGTATAAGGGTCACTTTTTTAAATGAAACCGAGTGATGGTTTTCAACAATTTCGGCTATCAGCATTCTAACTGCATTCGAGCCTATGTCTATTGCGGCGTATCTCACAATGTATTAATTTTTATTTTTCAGGTAATTGTAAATCTCTATTTGCGCGCGATGCGGTACATCGCTTTTTGTTTTATGGTATTTGTTGGTGTTGCTTGCCGTTATTTCGCGCGATTTGGTGTTGTCAGCCAATTGTATATCAATCATATCGCGTATCTCTTCTTTCAACGCTTCATCATACACCGGGAAGCCAACTTCTACCCTGTTATCAATATTACGTGTCATAAAGTCGGCCGAGGTAAGGTATACCAGTTCATCCCCGCCATTGCAAAAGATATGCACCCGCGCGTGCTCAAGGTATTTATCAACAATACTTATCACGTTAATATTTTCACTGTACCCCTTTAAGCCGGGTATCAAACAGCACATCCCACGTACAATCAGTTGTATTTTAACACCCGAGTTGCTGGCCTGATACAGTTTGGCTATCATTTGCTCGTCGGCAAGGCTGTTCATTTTTAATATCATGTAAGCCTGCTTGCCTGCCTTTGCGTTTTTGATTTCATTATCGATAAGCTTATAAATAGCCGGACGTGAGTCAACAGGTGATACAATTAAATTTTTTAAGCCTTTTGGTAAAGTGTTTTTTATCAAAGCCTTAAATACCAATGCTAAATCACCGGTAATCTTTTTGTTTGCCGTAAACAAGGTATGATCGGCGTATATCTGGGCTGTTTTTTCGTTGAAGTTTCCGGTTGACAGGCATGCATAGCGCACCAATTTTCCTTTTTCGGCACGCGTTACCAAACATATTTTTGAGTGTACTTTGTATCCGGGGATGCCATATAGCACTTTTACGCCTTCTTCTTCAAGCCTGTTGCTCCAGTGGATATTATTTTGCTCGTCAAAACGCGCCCTTAACTCAACCAAACAATTTACTTTTTTGCCATTTTTAGCGGCATTTATCAACGCGTGTACCACCCTTGAATTTTCGGCCAAACGATACACGGCTATGCTTATCTCCCTAACTTTTGGGTCGATAGCCGCTTCGCGTAAAAAGTGGATAATATAATCGAACGACTGGTATGGCGTGCTTACCAAATAATCCTTCTTTGCTATTACTCCCATCAGGCTTCGGCCAAATGAAAGGTCAGAAACCGGTAGCTGCGGATAACGTGCGTATTCCAGCTCCGGCCTTCCGGCGTTCGGGAACTTTATAAAATCTTTAAAGTTATGGTAACGGCTGCCCGGTATAAGGCTTTCGCCCTGCAGGTTCATCCTGTTTACCAGGTGCTGAAGCATTTCAACAGGCATATCGCTGTCGTACAACAAACGCATGGGCTTACCTTTATGACGCTTTTGCAGGCTCTTTGATAACGCGTCGACAAATTTTTCGCTCACCTCTTTGTCCAGGTCAAGTTCGGCATCACGTGTTAACTGTATCGAGTATGCCTCTATAGTGTCATGATCAAAGATAAAGAAGATATCCTCAAGGTTATACCTGATGATATCATCAAGCAGGATGATAAATTTGAGCCTATTTGTTTCCGGTAGCTCTAAAAACCTTGGCAGATTATCAGGGAATTCAATCAGCGCATAACGTGCTTTTTTGTTTTTTGTGAGCTTTACAAAAAAGTAAATCACACGGTCTTTTAGTTCGGGTACCGCATTACCGTCATCAAGCATTATAGGCACCAGCGTGGCCAGTAACTTTTCGCGGAAGTAATTTTTAACGAAAGTACCGCGGGCTACGTTAAGCTGCTTTTCATCAAGGATAAAGATCTTTTCTTCGGCAAGCTGTTTAACAATGATGTTTTCGTACAGGTTATTAAACTTACGTTCCTGCTTTACTACCTGATTTTTTATCTGGTTAAGTATCTTTTTAGGATTGTAGCCTAATATCTGTTTCGATTTTTGGTTAAGATTGGTAAGGCGGTTAAGCGTAGCTACCCTTACACGGTAAAACTCATCAAGGTTTGATGAAAATATAGCGAGAAACCTTATACGGTCAATTAACGGAACAGTAGGATCTGCTGCCTCCTGCAATACACGGTCGTTAAAATACAACCAGCTTATCTCCCTGTTGATTAACGGTATATCTTTGGTATCCATATATAAAACATGCGGCCTTGCAGCCGCAAGCACAAATGTGCCTATTTATTTGTTAAGTTAATATTAACTCATTGTTTACATCAAAAAGGTATATATTACTACAATAATTATTTTGTAGTAGTTTTGACAAAATTTAAACTTCTGCACTATGCCATCATTTGATATTGTAAGCAAGATAGACGGCCAGACACTGGATAACGCCATCAACAACGCTAAAAAAGAAATATTGAACCGTTACGATTTCAACGACTCGAAAAGCACGGTTGAATTAGATAAAAAAACCAATGAGATAACCATTGTTACTGAAAACGATATGCGCCTTAAGGCCATAACCGACTCTATTATAAGCCGCATGATGAAACAAGGGCTTGATGCCAAGGCGCTTGATTTTGGCAAAGAGCACTACGCCGCCGGAAACATGATACGTAAAGAGATCACCGTTAAAGAGGGCATTGATAAAGAAGCCGCCAAGAAGATAGTAAAAGCCATAAAAGACAGCGGGCTTAAAGTGCAGGCCTCAATTATGGACGATCAGGTGCGTGTGCAGGCCAAAAAGATTGATGATTTACAGGCAGTGATTGCCTTATGCCGCCAGGGCGACTTTGGGCAACCACTGCAGTATATCAACATGCGGAACTGAGGTTCCGCATTGATTTATTGTTCGCCACGCTTAAGCCCGTACTTTTCAATTTTGCTGTACAGGTGACTGCGTTGGATATCAATATCATCGGCTGTTTTTGATACATTCCAGTTGTTTTTTTCCAGTTTGAACTTGATGTACTCGCGCTCAGCGTAATCCTTATACTCCTGGAAGTTTTTAAACTGGTTGTAATCCGTTTGTGTTGATGTTGTAGCGGCAGGAGTTGCAGTTGTAGCTGGTCCTGATGGATTAGCAAAAGCCCGTACGTCATTATCGGTAATGATCTTATCACTCATAATAATCAGCCTTTCAACCATATTGCGCAGCTCACGGATGTTACCTGTCCACGGCAGCGCCTTCAACGCGTCGATAGCGGCTTCTGAAATTCGTTTAGGCGGCATACCGTATTCGCCGCATATCTCTTCCAAAAAGCTTTGTGTAAGCAGGCCGATATCTTCTTTACGCTCGATAAGCGGTGGCACGTGTATCAGGATAACGCTAAGGCGGTGATATAAGTCCATACGGAAATTACCGGCATCAATTTCTTTCAGCAAGTCTTTATTCGTTGCCGCTATAACGCGCACATCAACGTCTATTTCTTTTTCACCGCCCACACGTGTGATCTTATTTTCCTGGAGCGCACGCAATACCTTAGCTTGTGCCGAAAGGCTCATATCCCCTATCTCGTCAAGAAACAAAGTACCGCCGTTTGCCGATTCAAATTTACCAATGCGTTGTTTTATAGCCGAGGTGAACGATCCCTTTTCGTGACCGAACAACTCGCTTTCAATCAATTCACTTGGTATAGCGGCGCAGTTAACCTCGATAATAGGCGCATTGGCGCGGTTTGATTTTTCGTGCAGCCAGCGTGCAACAAGCTCCTTACCGCTACCATTGGCGCCGGTAACCAGCACACGTGCGTCGGTAGGGCCTACACGCTCAATGGTTTCTTTTATTTTGCCTATCGCCTGTGATTCACCCAGTATAGGCCGAACCTTTGAAACTTTACGTTTAAGGGTTTTGGCTTCAACAACCAGGCTACCACGGTCTAACGCGTTGCGTACGGTGATAAGCAAGCGGTTCAGGTCAGGTGGTTTGGAAATAAAGTCGAACGCCCCTTTTTTGCTGGCCTCAACAGCGGTTTCAACAGTACCGTGGCCGGAAATCATAATAAACGGCAGATCAGGTTTAATAACTAATCCCTCCTGCAGTACTTCCATGCCGTCCATGCGGTTCATTTTGATGTCGCACAGTACCAGGTCGTAATCGTTATTCTGTATCATCTCCAGCCCGTCAACGCCGTTGTCAACGTCTTCAACCTGATAATCTTCGTATTCCAAAATCTCACGCAATGTGCTGCGGATCGCCCGCTCGTCGTCGATAATTAAAATTTTAGCCATTTGTAGTGGTATTCAATAACTGTGATTGCTTGAGTAAAAACTTAACTAAATATAATGTGTATTATATGTATACAAAAGTAAACACTTATAGTTTTACAAAATAATAAAAAACCCCTTTCATAATTGAAAGGGGCATTATGGCAGCAAAGCTGTAAGCCGGGTTCTGTATCCGCCATGCGGCGGTTTCTATCATTTATCTGGGCTGCAAATTGCTCTGCAGCTCAAGCAACCTACCCATCCCGTTGACAGCCTTGCGGCCATCTGAAGCGGGCCGCTTCATGCACGGGACCTATTTGGTTTTTCAACTCCTGAGGTTTACCGCGATTCCGGTCACCCGGAAAAGCCGTGAGCTCTTACCTCGCGTTTTCACCCTTACCCACAACGGGCGGTATATTTTCTGTGGCACTTTCTGTCGCCATGCCATGGCGCCTTCCCGTTAGGAAGCAGGATGCCCTATGTTGCCCGGACTTTCCTCTCTCCGCTTGCGCAGACAGCGATAGAACATTTTGCAGGTGTAAAGATAGAGATTTAGTTATAAGTCCGGAAGTTAGAAAAGTCGGAAATGTCCGAAAGTTAGGAAGATTAAAAGGAGTTAGAGCACAGATAATTTGAATTGTATGAAGTGTCTTTCGGACTTTTTCGACTTTCCGACTCATAGCTACTTACACTCCTTTAAATCCTTCTGTACTTGATTTAAATTTATAAGGCCGGTTTTGTTACCAAAAGAATTGCCCACATACGTCAGCACCTTTGCAATTTCAATTGGAGACAAGCCCGAAGGCGGCATACTGCCTTCATAAAACTTCCCGGATACATTGATGATGCCGTTGGCGCCGTTTTGCACAAAGCAAGCCAGTTTATGCCTGTTCTTACTGATATAATTGGTATCGGTAAGCGGTGGTATAAGCGCCGACAATCCCTCACCGTTCTTACCATGACAATTTTGACAATGCGTTTGATATAACAGCATGCCGCCTGCATAATGGCGTTTAAACTCAATGTCCTCACTGCTCTGGCATGATAGTATAAAGCAGCCCATTGCCGTTAACAAAAATGCTATAGCAGCAAGCTTTTTCATTTAGCCGTCTCCGCCGGTTCAGCTTTTAAGGTTTTGATATCCTCAATAAGCTGCTTAACCTGCTCTTCGTTGGTACCATCATAGCTGCCGCGGATACGTTTTTGTTTATCAATCAGTATGAAGTAGCCATCGTGAATAAACTTTTCTTTTTCGTCTTCTTTTGGCGTGGTGACCAAAAAGCTTTTTGAAAGGTCATACGTAGCCATTTTATCACCCTGCAGCAGCCACCAGCTATTCCCGCTTATGCCCAGGCCATCGGCATATTTTTTTAGCACAGCTACACTGTCGTGCTTTGGGTCGATACTGAAAGAAATAATGTTGATGTCTTTTTCATCCTTGAAAGCGTTGTACACATTCAGCATGTTGCGGTGCATAATGGGGCAAATACTTGGGCAGCTGGTAAAAAAGAAATCGGCTACGTATATTTTACCATTTAGGCTTTTATCGGTTATGCTATCGCCAAATTGGTTTATAAACTTAAACGCAGGTATGGTGTGGTAAACAGTGTCAGTAACCTGCTGGCTGTTCAGTGCTTTAGTAACGGGTTCGCGCTCGCCGTATATAGGCAATGTTTTGCCGGTATGATTCGATGTGCATGCCGCTATCATCAACACCGGTAAAAGTAATCCTGTAAGTTTCTTCATTTATTTATGGGTTGAAATGAACCTTCCTGATTCGCTTACAGCTTTTTTAGTAAGCGTATCCACTTTTTGTATTTCTTGTTTTTGCTGTTGCAGATATTTCATCGCTTCGTCATGCGGTTTACCCGAGTAATCCGGGTCAAACTGATGCATCCACTCGCCCATGGCATCATCGGCAGTGGTAAGATTTCTATCTAAAATCTCAGCCGAATCTTTAAGAGTGGGATTTTTAGCCAGGCTGTCGAGCTTCTTCTTGTTTTCCATCAGGGTGCTTTCATAACCCATCAGGTCGTCGTGTATAGCCATCACTTCAGTAAACAGTTGCTTTTCTTGTTGTTCTTCGTTTTTACTGTCTTTACAACCTGATGAAATGATCGCGGTAGCGGCAAATAAAATAAGTGTTTTCTTCATATCGGTGTTAAGTTATCGTTGTCCTCGTACCCAAAAAATATAGTCGGTGAGTGGCAGTTCTTCAATACCGGCAAGCTTTAAGTGCTGACCAATTTGTGCGCGATGGTGCGTACCATGATTTATTACATGGGTAAGTATTTCAGTTACGGTATTATCAAAAGCTGCGCCTTGTGAAGTTTTATAAACAATACGCTGTGTAAAATCGGCTTTTGCTAAGAAAGCTGCCCACGCTAACGGATTGTTTTTCATATAAGGCGACAATTCTTCAACCTGCCAATCAGGCCAAACAGGAACTGTATACGCATTTGCAAGCCCATTGCAGCGGTTTAACCATACCTGTTGCGCGCCAAGTATATGTGCCATTAGTTTTACCGGTTTTTCAGGACTACCTGCCTTAATTATCAGCTCGAGCATTAACTCGTTGCAATGGCGGTCGTAATCAAAAAGGGGTAAAAAGTATTCTTTCATATTGCCTGAGTGGATTGCGCTCCAAAGGTAAATAACGTAGCGCTTTGTTTTATAACTATCCTGAATACGGTCTTTGCTTTTTAACAATTAAATAACATTAACAGCACCATAGCTTGATATACGGCCTGTAACTTTACTTACATCAACTCCACCATATGAAACTGCTCAACATTTTTTCGAAGCTTTTTACCGGCATAAAAGAATGGATGCTGCTTAAAAGCATACCCTCATCATTTATACATTAAGTATTTATCAAAAAGCGTTTTTTAAATAGAATTTTATTGTCCATTTTGGGCTTTACTATCGGCTCAATTTAATGGCGACTACTGCTTCTCAATCTACACTAAACAGAAAACTTTTTGGGGATGATTTTGCCTGGGGCGTATCTACCGCCGCTTTCCAGACAGAAGGCTCGTGCGACGTTGATGGCAAGGGCGAATCTATCTGGGATAATTTTACCGCACGAAAAGGAAAGATACTAAACGGCGACAAGGCTACTACGGCCTGCGATTTCTATGTCTCCTACAAAAAGGATATTGATCTTGTTAAAGAGCTTAATATACCGAACTTCCGTTTCTCTATTGCGTGGACACGCATACTGCCAAGCGGCACGGGTGAGGTTAATCAAAAAGGTATTGAGCACTATAACCATATTATTGATTATTGTATTTCTCAAGGCGTAGAACCATGGATCACATTATACCATTGGGATTTGCCGCAGGCGCTGGAAGTAAAAGGCGGATGGACTAATCGTGAAATTGTTGATTGGTTTAGTGAATATGTAAAAATATGCGCCAATGCTTTTGGCGACCGTGTAAAACACTGGATGGTGATGAACGAGCCTGCGGTGTTTACCGGTGCTGGATATTTCTTCGGCATACATGCGCCCGGACGCAGCGGGATAAAAAACTTCTTACCGGCTGTTCATCATGCTGTACTTTGCATTGCAGCCGGTGGTCGGACACTACGCGCGCTTTGCCCGCAGGCACAAATAGGAACTACCTTTTCATGTTCTCATATCGAACCATATTCGCAAACACCCAGAAACATAGCGGCAGCTAAACGTGCCGATGCTTTAATAAACCGCTTGTTTATTGAACCGGTATTGGGCATGGGCTATCCGTATGCTGATCTGCCTGTTTTGAAATCATTAAAGAAATATTTTTATCCGGGAGATGAGGATAAAATGGCTTTTGATTTTGATTTTATTGGTCTGCAGAATTACACCCGAGAGATAGTAAAATATTCATTTTTTACACCCTACATTGGCGCCCGGCTGGTTAAGGCTGAAAACCGGAACGTACCACTTACAGATATGCGTTGGGAGGTGTATCCAAAAGCGATATACGAGGTATTGAAAAAATACGACCAGTATCCGGAGATAAAAAAGCTTTTAATTACTGAGAATGGCGCAGCGTTTCCGGACAAGGTTGAAAATAATGAGGTAAATGACGTAAAGCGCATTGACTACTTACAAAAACACCTGCAACAGGTGCTAAAAGCAAAGCAGGAAGGGTGCAAGGTACAGGGATATTTTATTTGGACGCTGACGGATAACTTTGAATGGGCCGAAGGTTATCACCCAAGGTTCGGGTTGATCTATGTAGATTTCGGCACCCAGCAGCGGATCATAAAATCATCCGGCCGCTGGTATGCCAATTTCTTAAAAAATAGTTAATAGCGCAGTGATGCCGCGATGATGCTTTCTTTGGGCATCTTCTCCCTATCAAGCACATGCACATCTCCACCGTTGGCCATCACCTTTACAGCCGCACTGTTTATCAGGCAATCATCACCATCCTGTTTTTCAGGATGTATCTCCAAGGCGTTATCCGCTTCGTTAAACCTACCCCAAATATGCTCGTCGCGGCATACAAACAAGTCGGCAACACGTGCATAATGACTTGCAGGTATCACCGTTTCCGGCATCGACGAGGTTAACGGACCGGCTATCTGGTTGTAATAGTTTTCAAGCGCCTTGTTTACGTTCTGTTTAAAGTAAGGCTTTAGCAGTTCGCAAGCCTGCTGATGCAGTGTGCGTTCGCTTTCATGATCAGAATTACCAATGATACCTTCTTCCCAAACATGATTGTATTTGGTAATGCCTTTGTAAATTGGTATTTGATATTCAACCGCTGCAAGTATTAAAGGCGCGGTTTTATCATGTAACACCTCGGCAAACAAGGTGCGGTCAACTTCCTGAAAATATAAAGCTATGGTTTGTTTATTATCAGCCTGACCTTCAACGTGTCCATGATAACTGCCTCCACCTTCCCTGCCGGCACTGCTGCCGCGTCTGAAAAGCCGCTGATCATCTTTATCTTCGAAATGAACTACGTCATCAACGCCATAAGGCAAACCTTCAACTTCAAGTTCTTTCAGCTGATATTTGTCACCTTCGTAAAAGCGCGCGTTATCTTTACTCAATACCAGTAAATAGAACGGACACGGTTTACTTACAGCCTGCAATAGTGGTGTAACATAAAACGCGCTGTTAATTATAGTCTCCTCTTTTACTGTGTAAGGTAGCACGACTGTTTTAAACGTTTTTTCAGATATAAATACTGCCAGTCCTTCACCAAGATTATTCCAGAATTTTTCTTCTTTTAATAAGGCAAAGCCTTGCTTCAGTAATGCATCAATCTTTACAGGATCAGTACCTCTTTCCTCAAGTACATTTTTTACCTGTTGAAGTCCATTTTTAAATAATATCAGATCATGCCCTTCATTTACTTCCATTCCCGACTGATGGGTAGGTACATAAACCGATATGCAGGGATCACTATGCTCGTTTGCCAGTTCAGTTATTTCTTCTCTTGTTATCAGTTCCATAGGTATGCATTTTATTGATCGTTGTCCTCGTCCTCCTGGTTCTTGTTCACATTGCGGTTGGGGTGCCTTACGTGCACGTTGGCCGACAATTCATCAGTACCGTCTTCGGTATATTTTTCAGCTATCACCTTTTCTGTTTCCGGATCAACAGCTGCAAATGCATCTTTTAAGTGGTGGGTTTCATTTTCGCTACCCGATGGTTTTCCTTTTGGTGCAATGTATGCCCCGTTTTTATCTTTTCCCATATAGAAAAATAGTTATTCAAATCAATAAATTATTAACTATTGAATAACATTGCGTTTCTACGGAAGGTTTACACGTTTTACAAGGAAATTACTAACAAGCAGATTTTCAGCTTAATGAAATCAAGCTGCTTGCTTTTGAAGCTTCACAAAGAAGGTAGTACCATCATGCTCATTGCTTTCAAACCATATCTTGCCGTCGTGCTTATCAATTATCTGTTTACAGATTGATAAACCAAGGCCAAATGATTTTTCGCCGGCGGTGCCCGGGCGTTTGGCATCAGTAAACATATTGAACACTTCGCTCTTCAGATGATCTGGTATGCCAATACCGTGGTCGTTAACAGCAATCTTCACCTCGTCATCTTCTTCGGTTACTTTAACATGTATGATAGCGCCATACGGACTGAACTTGGTAGCGTTACTAATGAGGTTACTGATAACACGCCATATTTTTTCGCGACTGATGTACAGTTCACGCGGTTCTTTCAACAACTCCATGGTGATCTGCTGATCCTTTTCTGCCGCTTTAAAACGCAGCAACTCTACGCTATTGCTAAGCAAAGAGTTTATATCAACCATTTCCTTTTTAAAGTTGGCGTTATAGCTATTTGTGGCTTCAAGTATCTCGTTAATCAGTTCAAGCGAGTTGTATGAGGTATCTTTAATTAAAACAAGCAATACTTTTTGCTCGTCGTTAAAATCGTCATCATCAATCAGCGATGTAGTAAGCGAAGCAATACCACCCAGCGGATTACGCAGGTCGTGCGCTACGGCACGCAATATCCTGTCCTTTTCCCGGCTGCTGATGTTCAGCTCGGCAAGCGCATTCTCCAAAATCGCATTTTGTTGGTTGATTTGCTGATTCAGCTTATTTACCAGTATCACCTCGTTACGTGACCGTTTCCAGTTGCGAAATATCAGCGAGATAATAACAATAAGCATTAGCGTAATCAATACCGCAGCAATAAGGTATATCTTTTGCAGTTTATTGTTATTACGCAGGGTATCAATTTTATGCTGATTTTCGTAATTGGCCACCTGTTGGGTAACATCGCTTTCCCTTAAACCGGTCAGGCGCTTGTTTATCGTATCTTTTTGCTCATCATAGGCCAATAAATACTCCGCTGCCTTTTTGTAATCTTTATCTTTAAGAAAATAGCTTGCCATCAAACGGTTCCACTCGGCCTCGGCCTGGTCGTTCTTTAGTGTATCAAACTGTTTCTTCATCAGCTCAAGCAGGCTTTTTAACGAATCGCGCTGATTAAGATCGAGGTATAATTTACCTAGTTTTATTTCGGTAAGTTGTGCGTCGCGATAGTCGGCGTCCTTTTGCAGGTTTATAGCGATGCTCTTTTTAAGCAGTGTGGCTGCTTTATGATATTGCCCTCGTTTGGTGAGCACCTCAGCCATATTGCCGTAAACAACACCACGTGCCATTTCTACATTAAAAGCTTTTTCGGGGTATTTGTAACCATGTTCATCCAAATAGCTTAATGTCTTATCGAAATAATGCAGCGCACTGTCTAATTGGCCGTTATTCTTATAACATAAACCAATATTATCCAGTATTTCCTGCCTGCGGAAGAAAGGTACAAACCCATCAGTGCCGGCAAGGTTTTGCGCATAACTTTCTTTAAAATAACCTGCAGCTAGGTTATAATGCTCCTGCTTGTACATAATCATGGCCATGCGGTAGGTAAAATCACCAAGAGCCTCGTTATTAACATAGTTTTTACCTACCAGATAGCCCTGGTAAAAACACTGGTATGCATCGCTGAAACGGTTCATATCGAAAAAAGCGTCGCCGCGGGCAAAATTCGCCTCGGCGAAATTAGCGGCGTACTGCTTTTCGTTAACGCTTTTTTTAGCATATAACAGCATGCTATCGGCAAATGCAAGCCCTTTTTCATGATCGCCTTTAACCTTGTTATAAATCACGAAGTTAATACCATAATACCTAAACTTATCATTAATAGTAGGCCGTGGTAAAGTAGCGAAAGCAGAGTCAAGGTAAACCAACCCGTAATCAATTTGATTATGCTCAAAATACCAGCTGGCTTGTTTTAATATGGGCTTGAATTCTTCGGAGTCTTGCCCGTTATCAATAGGGTGTCTTTTCTGGCAGGAGGATAAAGCAATGGGCAATACGCAGCATAGCCATACAAAGCGGCAATGCAGCATTGAAAGTAACCAATTGGGGGAAAAGTTATTCAATGATGGATTAACTTACAGATAACAAGGCAAATATAATATATAAAGCCGAATTTAGCCTTCCGATTAAAAAAATTAATTTATTATTTAAATGCATCAATACCTGTAACGTCCATACCGGTTATCAGCAAATGTATGTCATGTGTGCCCTCATATGTTATCACCGATTCAAGGTTCATCATATGGCGCATAATAGGATAGTCGCCTGTAATACCCATACCGCCAAGTATTTGCCTTGCCTCGCGCGCTATGTTCAATGCTGTTTCAACACTGTTTCGTTTAGCCATTGATATTTGTGCAGGAGTTGCCCTGTTCTCGTTTTTAAGCGTTGCAAGACGCCATACCAGTAGCTGACCTTTGGTTATTTCGGTTATCATTTCGGCAAGTTTTTTTTGCTGAAGCTGGAAACCGGCAATTGGCTTGTCAAACTGTACCCGCTCTTTTGCATACCTGAGAGCGGCATCGTAGCAATCCATAGCCGCACCCAAAGCACCCCAGGCAATACCGTAACGTGCCTGATTAAGGCAGCCAAGCGGCCCTTTTATGCCCGATACATTCGGCAGCAGGTTCTCTTTAGGCACCTTTACATTATCAAACACCAGCTCACCTGTAGCCGATGCACGTAACGACCATTTACCGTGTGTTTCAGGCGTAGTAAAGCCTTCCATGCCTCGCTCAACTATTAATCCATGTATTTTACCCTGTTCATCCTTAGCCCACACAATAGCTATATCAGCAAACGGGGCGTTTGATATCCACATTTTTGCGCCGTTTAACAGGTAATTGTCGCCGGCATCTTTAAAATTAGTTACCATGCCGCCCGGGTTCGAGCCATGATCAGGTTCTGTAAGACCGAAGCAGCCTATCAGTTCACCGGCAGCCAGCTTAGGCAGGTACTTTTTCTTTTGCTCCTCGCTGCCATAAGCATATATCGGGTACATTACCAGCGAACCTTGTACAGAAGCCGTTGACCGTATGCCCGAGTCTCCTCTTTCAATCTCCTGCATCATGATGCCGTAAGCCATGTAATCAAGTCCAGCGCCTCCATATTCCTCTGGAATGGTTGGCCCGAAAGCACCCAACTCTGCCAAACCTTTTAATAAGTGTTTTGGAAATTCGGCTCGCTGCGCGTAATCTTCAATTATCGGGCTAACCTCTTTTTTAACCCATTCACGCACCGTTTGGCGTATCAGCTTATGTTCATCGGTAAGCAGTTCATCAATAAGATAATAATCGGGCGATTCAAAAAGGTCAGTCTTAGCCATAAGGAAATATAGTTGGTTCACTCAAATGTAAGTAAAGCGCGGCAATTGCAAATTTATTTATGTTGATTACTTTTGAGCATGATGACGACTGTTTCGTTAAAGGGCGCTGAGTTTTTTGCACAGCACGGTTATTATCCTGAAGAGCAGGTACTTGGTACTACTTTTATTGTTGAAGTAGATGTTACTTTTGATGCCGGTGATGAAAGCTCAAGTGATGAACTCGACAAGACTGTCAATTACGAATACATTTATCATCTCTGCTGCGAGGAAATGAAAAAGCCACGCAAACTGCTTGAAACTGTAGCTAATACTATCATTCAACAGATACAACAACGTTATTCTTTTGCAGAGGAGATTATTGTAACTATCAAAAAGAAACACCCGCCATTTAAAGGCAAAGTAGATCACAGCGCGGTTACTATGCGTTATATTAAGCCATGAACTACAACAAGATCACCGGTGAAATACTTGATGCTATAAAAGTAATAGTCGGCGAGGCTTATGTGATAACCGGCCAAAGCGATATGGAAACATATGCTCATGACGAAACAGAGCATTTTGTTTTTTATCCTGAAGTTGTGGTTAAACCGGGCTCGCCGGAAGAGATAGCACAACTGTTAAAACTTTGCAACCAGCATTTAATACCGGTTACTCCTCGCGGCGGCGGCACCGGCCTGAGCGGCGGCGCACTCCCTGTTGCAGGCGGAGTATTGTTAAGTACCGAAAGGCTTAACCGCATTATTGATATCGACGAAGCCAACCTGCAGGCCACAGTTGAAAGCGGCGTTATAACCCAAGTTTTAATGGATACCGTTGCTGAGAAAGGCCTGTATTACCCTGTCGATCCGTCAAGCAAGGGCAGCAGCTTTATAGGTGGTAACATAGCACACGGCAGTGGCGGACCGAGAGTTGTTAAGTATGGTACCATCCGTGAGTATATACTCAATTTAGAAGTAGTATTGCCATCAGGCGATATTATCTGGACTACCGCCAATACACTCAAATTTTCGTCGGGATATAATTTAACGCAACTGCTTATCGGTTCTGAAGGCACATTGGGTATTGTTACTAAAGCGGTGGTTAAACTACTGCCCTATCCTATTCATAGCGTGCTTATGTGGGCTTCATTCCCGGATAGCGCAAATGCCTGCGCTGCAGTATCAGCCATATTCAGGGCAGGCGTTACGCCATCAGCGCTCGAGTTTATGGAGCGCCAGGTTGTTGAATGGGTGATCAATTACAGTTCGCTAAATTTCAGTCTACCCGAAACTGCCGAGGCTTTCTTGCTGATAGAGGTTGATGGCCGCGACATGGACACTATTCTAAAAGATTGCGAAATTATAAACAGGGTATTAGAAAATTTCGGCTGCCGCGATGTTTTGTTTGCTGATACTTCCGCCCAGAAAGACGAACTATGGCGTATCCGCCGGCATACTAACCCTGCTATAAAAGCTACAGCAACTAATTACAAAAAAGAAGACACTGTTGTGCCGCGTGCATATCTGCCCCAACTATTAAAAGGTATAAAAGAGATTGGTTCACATTATGGCTTTGAATCGCTTTGCTTTGGCCATGCCGGCGATGGTAACATGCATGTGAATATCATCCAGGCAAACATGAGCGATTACGATTGGGAGCACAAACTAAATGAAGCTATTGTAGAAATATTTGAGCTTACTGTTAAGTTAGGTGGCACTATTTCAGGCGAACATGGCATTGGCCTGGTGCAAAAGGAATATATGCCGGTAAAATTCCAACCCGCTCATTTTGCTTTGTGGAAAGGCATCAAACAGGCTTTTGACCCAAATGGGATTTTGAATCCGGGGAAGATATTTTAGATGTGCAGATATGCGGATGCGTGACTTTGTGCAGATGTAAAGCACAACATTGTTGTCATGCTGAGGAACGAAGCATCTATCGGCGAATAGATTCTTCACTACGTTTCAGAATGACAAATCAATCCGCACTGCATATTTTTAAATCGAACGATCAATTCGTATTCAATATCAACGGTGGCTCGTCATACTCTATCATACGCTGGCGCTCGGTGCGTGGTATAGGTGTCGACTTATTGGCCGGGTAATCATAGCTAATGCAAACCGTTTTACCGGTGGTGCAAATCTCTTCGCCATTTTCGGTATGTTTTACCAGCACATGCATTACATCAAAACTGCTGTTACCAATGCGTGTAGTGCGCACATAGCATGAAATTTTATCGTTAAGCGTAAGTGGTTTCAGATAATTGATCTCTGAGCGGCCAAGTATTACTCCGGTTTTGTTCCAATCCCAACCAATAGCTTCGGTCCAGTAGCTGGTTCGGGCAATTTCAAAATAAGTAAGATATACCGCGTTGTTTACGTGTCCGTAAGCATCAAGGTCGGAAAAGCGGATGGGGATATCGGTTTTGTATCGGTATAATGATAATTTTTCAGCCATTTGATGTCAAAAAGTCATTCAGCAAATAAAAAACAAGACAAAAAGTCTTCAATATACATTCAAAAGCGTATTGGTATAGCAGTTGAATATACATCAACGAAGTTAAAATAAAAAAAATTACTAATACTTAGGAGGATATAAAAATGACTTTGGTTAAATTTAACAACAAGAATCGCTCAGTTAACCCATTCTTTAGCGATGTTTTCGATTCATTCTTAAACGATTCTTTCGTTGCCGACAGGCTTGCAACCCGCGTACCTGCGGTGAACATTGCTGAAACCGAAAACGAGTTCAACATTGAACTTGCCGCTCCGGGCCTTAAAAAAGAAGATTTTAAGATCAATCTTGACAAAAACGTATTAAGCATTTCTGCTGAAAAGAAGGCTGAAAACGTTGAAGAAGGCAAAAAATACAGCAAGAAAGAATACAGCTACAATTCATTTGTACGCTCATTCACTTTACCTGAAAGCGCCGATCAAAATAACATCGAAGCTGAATATGTTGACGGCATTTTGAAACTGAACGTAGCTAAAAAAGAAGAAGCTAAAATTCAATCGCGTGAAATCGCTATAAAGTAATTTCGGCGAAAGAATAAAAATTTGTTTTCATAATTAAGTTGGTTTGATTAAGGCCGCTCCGATAATCGGGGCGGCCTTTTTTATCACCCCCTTTGGAATCGGATAATAAAAAAAGCGCCATATTTTACTATGACGCTTTATTTACGGGCGGCATGCACCCGCATTTTAATCTCATCGAGTATCTTTCCTACCCCGTTGGTTTTTATCTCAAAAACCGTTGAAAGCATCATACCTAATTTGCCGGGTGGAAAACCACCTTTGCCGTGCATCCATTCAAGATAATACACCGGCAAATCGCAAATTAATATGCCTTTATGTTTACCGAAAGGCATTTTAGTTGTAACTGCGTCAATAAGTACCTGCGGGTTGGGTATCGCTTCTTCCACCCGGCAAATATAGCAGGTATTTGTTACCGGCGACTGATAACAGCCCTGGTAATAAAAAATACGCTTATGGCCGCTGTTACAGCAACAGCCGCGGCTTTCAATTTAATGTTAGTAGATTCAGTATATGAGGGTACGTATTTTACTCCTTCCTCATCAGCAAACGCCGCGCGTTTAACATAACGGCCCTGGCTTGGCACTGCAAGCTCACGAAAATGGTTAGCCAGATAGTTCAGCTGAGTTTGCAGTTCTTTACCACGCATTACATAACCATGCCCGGTTGCAGCAATACGCGGTTGCAAGGCAGCCAGTTTTTTTACAGATCTTTCGGCTGCATGCCAGTCGGTTGTACCATATTTTGGCGGGCCCGATAGTTTTTTAATGAAGTTAAGCACATGTATGGCAGATTCGGCTTTGGTAGTAGTGAATGCGTCACCGGCAATAAGGGTAGTGTTAAGCGGCAGGAACAATGAAATATGCCCCGGCGTATGGCCCGGCGTGTGAATTACTTTCCATTCAGGTAATTCAGGAATACCTTCATATTTGTCTATCGGCCTCACCCGGTCGCCCAGATCTTTTGGCTTCATTGGGTACGCCCATGACATTAATGACATCAAGCCGCCGCCTGCAGCCGGATCCGTTGGCGGGTAAGATGATTTTCCGGTAAGATATGGCAGCTCTAACGGGTGTGCATAAACATTCACATCCCAATAAGTTAACAATTCTTCCAATGCGCCAACATGGTCAAAGTGCCCGTGAGTAAGCACAATAGCGGCAGGTTTTGTGCCAGGGCCAAACAGCGATTCGGCCATAGCGATGATCTTTTTTGCCGACCCACGTAAACCGGCGTCAACCAGTACCCAGCCTTTCCCCGCTCCACGGCGATTGGCAATCATATAAATATTTACAAAAGTTATTTTCATTCCCCACACGCCCTGGGAAACCTGGAAATAATTTGGTTTGCTCTTCATAATTCAGTAGTTATATGTATTTCAACAACACACTTTTACTATTAGTTTTAACAAATTATTAATACGTGAAGTACTTGAGCGTTCAAGAATGCAACAAGAATATTGCTTTGTATTGATGTGTCCGGTGAAACAGAACGCTATACAGGATGTTGTTTTACAGATAATATTTAAACATTATGGCAGAATTATTTGACGCTACGTTAACCGGATCAGACAGCACGATTGACGGTACCGTACAATTAAACAACGTTGATGGCTTTGGCCCGGCTTATGAATTTACATCGATAGATAACACCTTGCACTTGATTATAGCTAAAGACGCAGAAGGTAATTGGATGCGGGTAGCCGGCACCGAGCCTTATTTTACAGGCTGGGTTGATGAACTGGCTGAACAAATTACCATTGCGAATCAACAACAATTTTAATATGGAAAAAAGAGAAATAGGCCGGTCGGGCATTCAAATCAGTCCGTTCGCTTTCGGCGGCAATGTTTTTGGTTGGACAGCCGACGAAAAACGCTCATTTGAACTGCTTGATGCCTTTGTTGATTCGGGCTTTGAATTGATAGATACAGCCGACGTATATTCACGCTGGGTGTCGGGCAACTCAGGTGGTGAATCAGAAACCATTATTGGTAACTGGTTAAAAAAATCCGGAAAGCGCGACCAGGTAATTATCGCAACAAAAGTGGGTAAGCCTATGGGAGACAAACGCGGATTATCGCGCAAGTATATCCTTGAGGCTGTTGATGCATCATTAAAACGTTTGCAAACTGATTATATCGACCTGTATCAGGCACACGAAGATGATAAAAACACACCGCTTGAAGAACCGCTTGAAACTTTTACCGAGCTAATCAAACAAGGAAAGGTTCGCGCTATAGGCGCATCAAACTACAGCGCGGCACGCCTGCAGGCAGCTTTACAAGTAAGCGAGCAGAATAACTTTGCCCGGTATGAATGCCTTCAGCCTGAGTATAATCTTTACGACCGCGCGGGGTATGAAAGTGAGCTTGAGCCGGTTTGCCTTGAACATAATCTTGGCGTTATTACTTTTTATTCATTAGCCAGCGGCTTTTTAACAGGTAAATACCGCTCAGCTGCCGACCTAAACAAAAGCAAGCGCGGAGGAGGCATACAAAAGTATCTTGATGAGCGTGGTTTTAACATATTAAAGGCATTGGATACTGTTGCCTCAAGGCACAATGTTGACCCGGCGACTATTGCCATCGCCTGGGTGATTGCAAGGCCCGGCATTACTGCTCCTATTGCCAGCGCTACCAGTATTGAGCAGTTACAACAAATTACAAAAGCTGCTGAAATTATTTTGAATAATGATGATATTGCCTTACTTAATGAGGCAAGCAACTACTAAATTGAAAAACTTCATGAATCCGGCCATTGTAAAAAAACTGCGTATAGCCACTACAGCTGTATGCATTGCTTTTTCGGCTACTGCCATAGCGCAGCAAAGCACTACCCCACCGGTAAAGGTACCCGAGGGTTTCAATATACAAGTGATTGCTGAAGGGATAGGGTCTGCAAGGCATCTTTCGGTTACCCCACAAGGTGATATTTTTGTTAAGCTGAACAAGACAAAAAACAATAAAGGTGTACTGGTATTACACGAGGCAAACGGAAAAGCAACCGTCACGTTATCATTCGGCAACTATCCGGGTACGGGGCTGTATGTTAAAAACGGCTATCTGTACACCTCGTCGAACAGCTCGGTTTACCGGTATAAGCTGAACAGCAAGAACCAGGTGATCAATCCGGCAAAAACTGAAGTTATTGTTACCGGTTTGATAGAAAGGCGCCAGCACGAATCAAAATCAATAGTGATTGATAATGCGGGTAACCTGTATGTAAACATCGGCGCGTACTCCAATTCGTGCCAGCAGCAGGATCGTCAGAAAGGCTCAATGGGTAAAGAAGGTTGCCCTATACTTGATTCGGCAGGT
Organism: Mucilaginibacter limnophilus; assembly: GCF_004005815.1. Taxonomy (GTDB): domain Bacteria; phylum Bacteroidota; class Bacteroidia; order Sphingobacteriales; family Sphingobacteriaceae; genus Mucilaginibacter; species Mucilaginibacter limnophilus. The sequence goes on from NZ_SACK01000004.1 coordinate 103,566, forward strand.
GGTATATGGCAATTTAAAGCTGATAAGCTTAACCAGAAGTATGCCGACGGCGTGCGTTATGCAACAGGTTTGCGCAATGTGGTTGGGTTAGACTGGAACCAGCAACTTAACCAGCTTTTTGTGATGCAACATGGCCGCGACCAACTGAGCTTCCTGTTTCCTGAACTGTATAATGACAAGCAATCAGCTGAACTGCCTGCCGAGTGTTTATATGCATTAAAACAAGGCGATAATGCAGGCTGGCCATATATTTATTATGATCCCCAGCAAAAGAAAAAGATTATTGCACCGGAATATGGCGGTGATGGTAAAAAAGAAGGTGACAGCAAATACATTGACCCGGTTGCCGCTTTCCCTGCGCACCTTGCACCCGATGGCTTGTTGTTTTATACAGGCAACCAGTTTCCTGAGCGATATAAAAACGGAGCTTTTATAGCTTTCCACGGTTCATGGAACCGCGCGCCCGAGCCTCAAAAGGGATACTTTGTGGTGTTTCAGCCATTTAAAGATGGTAAGCCTGATGGTGACTGGGAGATTTTTGCAGATGGTTTTGGCGGCACACCTGATGATGTTGCACAGGGCAATGCCAAACGCCGTCCGTGCGGATTGGCGCAAGGGCCTGATGGTTCATTATATGTAACTTCTGACGATACTGATGGCGCTATATATAAGATCACGTATAAAAAACCATGAGAATAAATACACTGCTTTGGCTTACTGTATTGCCGGTACTCTTTTCCGCATGTTCAAAAGATGCCAAGCATGAAAAACCGAAACCTGTAACGCCCGACGAAAACGCCGGATATGAGCTTAACGAACAATCGTTAACCACGCTCGGCTATACAAAAATTTTTGAGGAAGATTTTTCAGCCGGGCTTGATAAGTGGGATATTTGGGAAGGCGGTGCTTACAATAACGAACTGCAACACTATCAAAGCGGTAATCTGGTGGTTGATAACGGGAAACTTTTCATCACCGCTAAAAGAGAAACGGTAACAGGCAATACGCTGCCCGGATCGGCTGATAATAAAACGTTTACTTATACTTCGGGGCGTATCGAGTCAAAAGAATCGTTTACTCATACATCATCAACGCAAAAAATCAGGGTGAGCGCACGTATAAAACTGCCGCTTGGTGCAGGCATGTGGCCTGCATTCTGGATATATGGTGACAACTGGCCAACCAACGGGGAGATTGATATACTTGAATCACTTGGCCGGTCAAACGAGTATCTCACTAATTACTTTTATGGCCGTAACCCGGGCGTAGCGCAAACTGACGGAAGCGCTACAGTTACAACGGTTACTTCGGGAACCGACCTTACCACGCAATATCATGTGTACGAATTGATTTGGGCGGAAAACACACTAACTTACCTGCTTGACGGTAAGATTGTTGAAACCAAATCGGCAACAGGTAAAGGCGGCGCTTACATTCCGTTTATGTTCGGCAAGCAGCAACGCATTACACTCAATTTAGCCGTAGGCGGTGATATTTTCGGTCCGGACTTTGACAACAGCACCATACAAACATCAACCATGTATGTGGATTGGGTAAAAGTATTTACAGCTGAGTAGAAGAAATAAAAAGGCTTAAGAATAATCTTAAGCCTTTTTGCTATTCTGCAAGCTGATAATTATAAATAACCTTTTGCTGAATTTTCATTTTAATACGTTCGATACTGTTTTCAATGTTCTCCTGTTCCTTTGTATCAGTAACAGCAATAAGAGCGGCATTATAATCAGCCAAAGCCTTATCAAAACGCTTGTTCTTTTCAAAAAATAAACCTGAAAGTTTATATACCGAAGCAGCATCAACACCCGAAGTATTTAAAGCCTGATGCTTGATACGGTTAAGCAGGTTTTCCATATTTAAAAAAACCACGAGGTGCAGATAATGATAATAAACATCAGGAAAACCCGGTTCCAGCTCTGCACAGGTTTTAAAGTGAAACCCTGCTGTTTGATAATCCTTTATGTTATAATAGTATATTTTGCCTAACTGGAAATGAGCCCGCGAGTATAACGGATCATTACTAATGATCTCGTTAAATAAACGCAACGCTTTTGGCGTTTCGCCATATGCCAACTCATCAACAGCTTGCAGATATTTTTCTTCAATTGTAAAATAAGTGTCCATAAAAATTGTGTTCGCTTTAATAACAAAGCCGGTAAAAAATAATAATACTTATTAGTGTTGACGCGGGAGGCCTATAATGGCGAAGCGAAGAGTATTGACAATACACACCACCCCCGCTGCGTGCCCATGGGCCGCATAGCGTATTTATTGGTATGTATATTACGAAGTAGCATTGTTATATTTTTTGCAAGATTACGGATAATTGGCTGCAAAAACAAAATATAACAGACAGTGAGCAAGGCATTTTCAATACGCCGCCTTACTTTTAGAAGTACATTTAAATGAAAACCTGAAAAGTGTTAAGCACTTTTCAGGCTATTAATATCAGCCAAAGCATTAACTTTTTCATTAATACCGGCTTGTATAGCTTTAGCTTTTACAACCTCAATCAGGTAATTATTCTTTAGTTCCTTTTCAGATACCAGCACGCTGAAATCTCTGAACATAACGCCTTCCTCGTATGGGTAAACGGTGTACCCGCGTTTATCCGGATCGTAATGACCAAGTTCAAATATCTCGTCCTGTGTTTTGCCTTTTATTTTAGCGCCTTTAACCAATTGGTAGGCGTCGCTTATCGTTTCAAAATTGTTGTTTTTCATGGTACGTAGCCCAAAACAATAATTTTGCCAAAAGTTAAAATTGTTTCACGAAAACCATTCAAACAACACATTCTGTGTTATTTGCAATTTTTCATCAGTATTAAGATTATGAATTACAGCACCTTCGCTCATTTGTATCAAACGCGTTCCATAATTGTAGGCATCTTTTAGGTTGTGAGTGATCAAAATTGCAGTCAGCCCGAACTGTTTTATCAGGTTGTCTGCTGTACGCATCACCATATCGGCCGAACGTGGATCGAGGGCGGCTGTAGGTTCATCAAGCAATAATATTTTACAGGTATCTGTAACGCTCATCAGCAGCGTGAGCGCCTGCCGCTGACCACCTGAAAGTGTACCCATGGGCTGATCGAGCTTGGTTTCCAAACCCATGTTTAAAGCAGCTATTTGCTCACGAACTTTCTGCTTAAACTTTTCATCAATGCCAATAGAAAGTCCTTTGGGTTTGGTGCGGATCGCCGCCAGCCGGAAATTATCAATAATGCTCAAATCGGGAGCAGTGCCGCTCAACGGGTTTTGGAATACCCGCGCTATCCATTTACTACGTTTATAGTCAGGCAATTTGGTTACATCGTTATCATCAATATTAATACTGCCTGTATCAGCATAAATACTTCCGGCAATAAGGTTAAGTAAAGTTGACTTACCTGATCCGTTCGACCCTACAATTACCACAAACTCACCGGCACTTATGTTAAGATTGATGCCATTAACCGCGTTTACCTGGTTAGATCGGCCTTTGTTGAATGTTTTAGATATCTGCGATAGCTGAATCATAACACGCGGTTTTTAATCGCCAGTCGCGGCAGGCTTACTATCAGCAGTACAAATATAGCAGTAACCAGTTTCAAAAGGTTGGCATCAACACCGATACTTAACGTTACGGCCAATACCATTTGAAAAACAATGGCCCCTCCTATCACCAGCGCCAGACTTATCCAGGCGGATGTTATCCCAAACCAGTTGATAATGGTTTCGCCGATAATTACAGAACCCAATCCGATTATTACAATGCCTATACCCATATTGATATCAGCAAAGCCCTGAAACTGCGTCATCAGGTAACCGCTGGTGGCTGTAAGTGCGTTAGCCAGTGCCAGGCCTATGATCTTCATACGGTTTGTATTTACGCCCAAGGCTCGTATCATGGTTTCACTATTGCCGGTGGCACGCATAGCCAGTCCGAAGTCAGTTTTAAGCAAATAACTAATAATAGCAGCCAGCAACACCACAAAAGCGGCAAGTATTATAAAAGTGTTGTTATTAGGGCTTGATGAAATATGCAGCACATCAAATAGAGATGCGGTGCCTATCAGCGGAATATTTGAGCGTCCCATCAGGGTAAGATTGATGGAATATAATGCCGTCATTACCAAAATACCCGATAGCAGCGCGTTTATTTTCAGTTTGGTATGGATAAAGCCTGTAAACGCCCCGGCTACTGCACCGGCCAGCATCACAGCCGGAAGCACAATGTATAACGGCTGCTGATGCGTAAGCAATACCGAGGTTACCACGCCGCCTAAAGTATAACTGCCATCGGTAGTAATATCAGGGATATTAAAAATCTTCATTGAAATATAAATACCCAGCGCGATGCCTGCAAAGCACAATCCCTGTATCAGCGCTGTAAGGTAAAAATCCATGCTATTTTACGGCCTCGAAGTTTGATGGAATGCTGATATGGTACCTCTTCGCCACTTCAGGGTTGTAAACCCGTTTCCTGATCTCTACCATTTCAGGCTTTAAACCATCGGTTTTACCGGTTTTTAAATATTGAGCGGCCTGTTCGCCTGCCTGATAACCCCATTGGTAAATATCAGCACCAAATGCAACAACCGCACCACGCTGTACCAAACCTGCCTCGCTGGTAAAAATGGGCACATTACGCTGGTCGCAGTTCTTTTTAATAGTTTCGAATGCAGCAAACACGGTGTTGTCAGGGTTAGCAAAAAACGCGTCGATATTTTTATCCAGAAGCGATTGCGTAACCAGTTGTGCATCGGCGCTTGAGTTAAGCGGCAAAGCTATAAGGGTTACACCGAGTTTATCTGCAAGTCCTTTTATGCGCATCATAGCGTCAGCCGATTGAGGTTCCGACTGGTTGTAGATCATGCCGACCGTCAACTTTTTGCCCGACTTCAGGTTTAATAACGATGGTATAAGCGAGAACGAGGTATCAATATATTCCAGTTCTTCAACCGCGCCGAAAAGCTTTGGCGGTATTTTACCGTCAGTGCCAATCACCTTCATACGTTCCGGTGTGGGCGACACCATAGCAAATACAGGAATGGTTTTGGTTTTTTGTACAGCAGTTAGTGTTGATAACGTTGTGCAGGTTGCCAGCAGATCTACCGGCTCGTTAACAAAGTAGTTTACTATTTGCGTAAGCATAGGTATATCGCCTTGCGCGTTTTTATATTCAATTTTGACAGTATTCTTTTCTTCACTGAAACCATTCTTTTTAAGCGCGTCGGTAAAACCGGTGCGTGCCTGCGATATGGTAGCATCCTCAAAAGCGTCAACAAAACCCACAACAGGCACGTTTTTCTCCTTTTTAGGACTGCACGCACTTACAGATGCAGCTAATACAACTGCAATAATCAGTTTCAATGGCTTCATGGCACTAAGGTAGTTATTGGTGTCGAAAGGTAAAAATGGATGGCCTGTTATAACAATAGCGATGCCTATTAATTACAATTGCTAAACATAGCGATGGATTTATTATCATAATTTCCATTAACAGCGATGGGTTTGAAACCCATCGCTGAGTTAGTAACCCGCGCAGTTAATAAAACCCCACATCACGCCTTTCAGCTATTAATTTAAATTTTCCACAAATAAGTAAAGGATGTACGTAAAGCTGTATTTTAGCCATTGATGATCCCATTCATATCAAAGTTACCGCAAGTAGGCACAACCATATTTACTACCATGTCGGCCTTGGCTGCCGAAACAGGCGCTATCAACCTATCGCAAGGTTACCCTGATTACGATTGTCCGCCTGAGCTTACCGAAATGGTGAACAATGCGCTGAAAAGCGGCCATAACCAGTACGCTCCTATGGCCGGCGTTATGGCACTACGTGAGCAGATCGCTATTAAAACCGAAAGGCTTTACGGCGCCACCTATAATCCGGATAATGAGATCACTATTACCGCCGGTGGTACGCAGGCTTTGTTTACCGCCATCAGTACTGTGGTTAACCCGAATGATGAGGTGATTATTTTTGAACCCGCCTACGACAGCTATGCACCCGCGATCCGGCTGATGGGGGGCGTGGTGAAGTCGCTCTCGCTTGAACCGCCGGACTACAGCATCAATTGGGAAATGGTGAAAAGGCTCATCAGCAACCGCACCAAAATGATCATCCTGAATACGCCGCATAACCCAACAGCAACTATTCTGCGTAAAGAGGACATTCAACAACTATACAGCATCATTAAAAACCAGGATATTTTTATTTTGAGTGATGAGGTGTACGAGCATCTGATATACGACGGTGAAACGCACGAAAGCATAGCCCGTTATCCTGAATTGCGCGATCGCAGTTTTATTGTAGCATCATTTGGTAAGCCGCTGCATGCCACCGGCTGGAAGATTGGCTATTGCATAGCGCCTGAATACATGACGAAAGAGTTCAGGAAGATACACCAGTACCAGGTATTTTCGGTAAACACGCCTATGCAATATGGTATTACTGAATTTATCAAGAACGAACAGTATTTTACCGATCTGGCAAGCTTTTTCCAGCAAAAACGCGATCATTTCAGACAAGGCCTTGAAGAAACCCGTTTTAAAATGCTACCTTGCTATGGCTCTTACTTTCAATCGGTATATTACGATGCCATTAGCACCGAAAAAGATACTGAATTTGTACAGCGGCTAATAAAGGAGGCAGGTGTTGCGGCTATACCTACATCGGTGTTTTACAGCAAGGGTACTGATTTCAATGTGATACGTTTTTGTTTTGCCAAAACACAAGAAACGCTTGATAAAGCCGTTGAAAGGTTAATGCGAATTTAACAACCTGCGGTGGTTAACGTACGTATAACAACATACCTTAATTAATGCCGCAAACCTATTTTGCCTATGGACAATTTAAAAGTTACTGTTTTCCAGGGATATTTATTTTGGGAGAACACCGATAAGAACCTGCAAAACATCACACTGCGGTTATCGTCCATACGTGAAAAAACCGATCTGATCATCCTGCCTGAAATGTTTAATACAGGTTTTACCATGAATGCCGCCGCGCTTGCCGAAACCATGGACGGTAAAACGGTAAAGTGGATGCATGATACTGCCAAAAAGTTTGATTGTGTGGTAACCGGTAGCGTTATTATTACCGAAGGTGGTAAGTTTTATAACCGCCTTATCTGGATGCGCCCTGATGGTACTTATGATACCTACGACAAGCGGCACCTGTTTGCCATGGGCAAAGAGCATGAAACCTATGCACCGGGAAGTAAAAAACTCATAGTTGAACTAAAAGGCTGGAAGATATGCCCGGTTATTTGCTACGACCTGCGTTTCCCGGTATGGCTGCGTAACGTAGATGCCGAATACGATTTGCTGATTGTTGTGGCCAACTGGCCTGAACGCCGTGCGCTGCACTGGCGGACCCTTATACCTGCCCGGGCCGTTGAAAATCAAAGTTATGTTATTGGCGTTAACCGCGTTGGGCACGATGGTAACCAGGTATATCATTCGGGCGATTCCACCTGTATCGATCCTAACGGAAAAGTAGTTTATTACAAGCGCGACGAGGAAGATATGTACACCTTTACCATAATAGCGCACGAACTTGAACTTGCCCGCCGTGCCATGCCTTTTTTAAAGGATGCCGATAGTTTTAAACTGATAGATTGATATGGAAAAAGTTACAGGGGAAACGAAAGCTGTTGGTTTTGAAGTTGGTGCCCGCAAAACATTTGATATCTCGTTGCAAAAAGCATGGGACTTTCTATTTTCAGATGAAGGGTTGGCACTTTGGTTAGGAAATATTGCGGTCGAAAATCTTTCTAAAGAGGCCGAAATTAAATCCGGCGACGTGAGCGGCACTATAAAAGTAGTCAAGCCTTATTCACACATTCGTATGCGCTGGAAAAGAGCCGACTGGGATAACACTTCTACACTACAGGTGCGTGTGTTGGATGCTAAAGGAAAAGCTACCATCAGTTTTCATCAAGAACAATTGCAAGACAGTAAGCAGCGCGATGAAATGAAAGCTCACTGGCAGAAAGTACTTGAGAAAATCAGCGCAAAACTTTCTTAATATTGTAGCATCCGGCAATGATACATACGTATCATAATAAAGCGTTTTATTTGCGTTTAAAATCCGGAAAATAATAACTCTATGAGCCCAGTTATTCGCGGCGTGTGTTTTGCACTGGCCTTTTTAAATATAAGCATCGCTGTATCGGCACAAAAAAGGAAAGATTATACCCCGCTGGTTGATCCTTTTATTGGCACTTCCGGAGCAGGTAAGACTTTTCCGGGCGCGGTACTGCCCTATGGCATGGCAAGGCTTAACCCGCAAACACAACCAAATGGCGGTGGATACAATTTTACCGACGAATACATTTATGGTTTCTCGCAAACAGGATATAACGTTTCCGCAGATTCAGTGGTTAACGAGATCATTTTTATGCCTACCACCGGCGACATTACTTTTAAGGATGCCGATTACCGTTCAAAGTATGCAAAAAAAACTGAAAAGGCATCGCCGGGATACTATAAAGTGCGATTGGATAAGTATGAAATAGGTGTCGAGCTGGCTGCAGCATCGCACAGCGGTATGCAGGTTTTTGATTATCCGTCAACCACTCAAGCCAACATCTTGATCGACCTGCAAGGTGGTACAGTTGAAAGCGCGCAGATTGAAGTATTGAGCAATCATGAAATAAAAGGTTACCGTAAAGTAAATGTCAATGGCAGCATTCGCCAGGTATATTTTTACAGTAAATTTTCAAAGGCTTTTAAAACATACAGCATCCGTGCAGATGAAGTAATGCTCAGCGGAAAAGAAAAAGCAGAGGGGAAAAACATCAGGATGGTTGTTCAGTTCGACAACCCCAACGAGGTAGTTGTAAATACCGGCCTATCACATGTCAGCACTGATAATGCGCTAAAAAACTTGAATGCCGAAATACCAGGCTTTGATATCGACAAAGTTCAGAAAGCGACAAAAATTGCATGGAACGCCGAACTTTCAAAAATTTATGTAGAAGGCGGCGCGCCTCCCCTTCCTGCACGCGAAACGCAGTCGCCATCTATCAGTAATCCATACAACCATAGTTCGGCTAAAGGCCCTGCCCTGCCCGATTATGCACAGATGAAACTGGTAAATTTTTATTCGGCGTTATACCGAACCATGTTGAACCCGACTATCGCTTCGGATGTTGACGGACAATATCGTGATGGCAACAACACCGCTTCGGCTAAAGGTTTTACTTATTATGATGTAAGCACATTATACAATCAATTTAGTCAGCATTACCAGTTGATAACCCTTATTGACAGCACACGGACAGTTGATTTTATAAAAAGCTATCTCGTAAATCCCAGCGCTGATAGCACCGCGACATTTGCCGCATGGGTTGCCGGGGCTTATGCAAGGGGTATAAAAGGATTCGATGCAGAAGCTGCATACAACATGCTGAAAAATCAGCTTGATAAAAATGAAAGCGCGGGCAAATTCCGTACAAATGGTTATGCAGATGCTAAAGAAGAAGGCGCGGCAGCTAAAACACTCGTGTATGCTTACAATTACTTCAGCCTTGCACAACTGGCCAAATTGTTAAACCACGATGCCGATTACAAGACCTTTATTCAATACGCCCAGTACTGGAAAAATTTGTATGATCCTAAGTCAGGCTTTTTAGTTGCACGGCAAAACGGCGGCTGGCCGGCGACATTTAATCCGGCGCAAAAAGACCCGGCGTACTTTAACGGTAACGCATGGGAATACGCTTTTTTGGTACCACACGATGCTGAAATGCTGGTTGACTATTATGGTGGCAAAGATGCTTTTGAAGGCAAGCTTGATCAATACCTTATTGGTGATAAAAGCGCTTCTGAGCCAGAAAAATCCATAGGCTACTATACCGGAAACGGCTTTAACGGCATTGTGCCTTATCTATATAATTTTACGGGTGCGCCTCAAAAAGCCCAATTATACATTAACCGCATCATTAGGCGGTTTTATCAAACCGACCCTAACGGATTAAACGCGAACGATGTGAACGCTGAAGTTTCAGCATGGTATGTACTAAGCAGCCTTGGTTTATACACAATGACACCCGGCCAGCAGCAACTGCATATAGGTTTTCCGCAGTTTGAAAAAATTATAATAAAACTTTCTTCAGAAAAAACTTTTAACATTACTAACGCAGGCGCGGCAATTAGCAATAACAATACCTACATACAAGGCATGAACTTCAATAAAAGCGGCTACAACAAGCTGTTTTTAAATTATATCGATGTACTAAAAGGCGGCGAGTTTGAAGTATTTACCGGTACAATGCCCAACAAGCTTTTTATGCAGGACCTTGAAAAGCTTCCACTTAAAATAACTGACGATTTGATTGTGCCTAAACCTTATATATTGACCACAAAACAGTCGGTAGAGATAGGCTGTGCCGAGCAGGGAACAACAATTTATTATACTACCGATGGTAGCGCGCCTGCCACAACATCAAAGATTTACAGCAAGCCTTTTGCAGTTTCTGCAAACACAGTTGTAAAAGCAATAGCTGTAAAAAATGGCACAACAAGTTTGGTTGAACAGGCCACTATTGGAAAATAAAAAGCCGCCCTGCAAAACAGAAGCGGCCACACTACACACTAAAACCATACTTAACTATTATTATGGATGCTCGGGTGAAGCACTGATGTGTATCACATAAGCATCCTGCGCGCTTGTCCACGGTATGGTGACGTTAAAGCTGTCAACAAGCGGCATATCGTTTTCAAATACCAATTCGGGAGCATTAACCGCAAGTCCTGAGTTTTCAGGAATACGCTCTAAACGTACGCGGAACTTACCTGACGGCGGTGTAAAACCTGGGAACGCATGACTCAATTGCCTGAATATGATCTTTACATCACCCGGGAGTAAAGTTGGTTTGGCGCCAAGCAGCATATGTATGGTTTTTGTTGCCGCATCTTTACCTGCAAACAGTTCTACGTTTTGACCGCCCTTACTGCCAACAGTCGTGCCGGTTACATCAGCATAAGCTTTATACACCCACCATGATGCTTTCCGTTCAAATGTTGGCGTCAGGATGTCGTCAAGTGTACCGGTAGCCTGGTCACTCCAAATAGCATGGATTGCGCCATCAACCTGTGCCCTTTCCAATTGAGCCAGCAGCCAGGCATGCTTACCTGCATACTGCTCGTTACCTAAAGTATATTCGTTAATGTTGATCTTTACATTGGCCATACCGTTATCGCGGAGATAATTACGTACGTCCTGTACATCAGCAACAATATTTGAAGGGAAATGCCATGAAATTACATCAGGTACAACACCAGATTCTTTAGCCCAGCGTAAAAACTCTTTTATTTTACCACCAGTATTTGATGATATACTTGGCCCTACAATTACAGCGTTTGGCAACTTGGCACGGATGCGATAATATGCTTTATAATACGTTGCCAATGCCTGCCATTGCGAGCGTCGCCAGAAATATGAGTGGTCGGGCTCATTCCATATATCAATCTCCACATTATCCTGTATTCCTTTGTTAATGATGTCTTTTATCTGGTTATCTACAAACGTTTCCCAGATTGACCAGTCGCCATTATCACCCGGATAAAAAGTAGATTCATAACCAAAATACCAGTTATCCGACAAAACCACCTGCTGTTTAATACCCAGTTGTTTCATGCGCGTGCCCTGCGCAAGCGCCGCGGGCGGTATGCTGCGCACCATGTGCAGTTTTAGTGGCAGTATCAGGCTGTCAACCGGGTAAATACCATCATTGGTAAAGCCATGCAGAAAGCCGGCGGCAACGTGGTTGATAGCACGCCAGTTGTAACCAAAATCAACACCTGCTGAATCAACAAATTGTGATGGTATAGTGCCTTTTTGGGTGGCCAGTACGCTGCCGGCCCAGGTAAGCCCAACCTTTATACCGTCTACAGTAAGTGTCGGGCTGGTTGCGGCGGTATTTTGTCTAAGCCTAAAACCGTTAAGGTTACTGTCGTCATTACCGATAGCTACATTGGTAAGCGAAGGTGCAGGCTCGGCACCCGAAAGGTCAGGGTTAACCCATAGTGAAGCTATGTCATTACCCGATCCTTCAACAAACTGGTAGCTGATAACCACCAGATAGGTCTGACCGAAAGTATAGGTATCAGGCAGATACGTTGCGGTACCCGATCCGCCATCCATACCAATGTTGAAGCCATCTCCGGCTGCCCGGATCATTACCCTGTCTTTAAACAGGTTGCCGAAAAAGTGCGCGAAGTAGTCGCCTGCCGATGAAGCCGCGGTAACATTGATCAGCATTGAGGCATACACCCTGGTACCCGCTCCTGAGCGCTGACCGAAATCAAGATTAAGATCTTCTGTATTAGCAGGCAGTAATTCTACTTTGTTGCCAGTTTCTCCGGGAAGGTAATTGGGATAGGTTAAATTACCGGCCACAACCTGTGTTTGGCCTGCCGTGCCGCCAATACGTGTCCAGCCAACCTGACCATTTAGTATACCTGTGTTTAATTCAAAAGGTTCAAAAATGAGGTTGCTGGCATCAGCTTCAAGGGTTATCAAATTACGTTGAGCTACAACTGCCGACGATGGCGCCGTAATATCCTTTTTACATCCGGTTAGCCCAAAAAACAACAAAGCAAGAGCAACTGAATAAGTAAATTTATTCATACAATAGTTTAATTTTTAAAGGTTTACAAATTGGACTGAGAAATTTTCGCAGTAAAAATATACAAACAATTTGTATATACAAGTTAAATTTTATGAAATAAAAAGTTATACTTAAATACGTAAAAAACAGCGAGGTAGAAGATAATTTAAAAGCGCATTTATATGACTTTTAATTATATAAATTTCGCAGTGGTGAGGTTTGATAAACTATTACTGTCAACACATAAAATTTAAGCGGGATATTTGCGTTGTTAAATTTTGTTATGCCGTTATGATTTAGCTGCATTATTTTACATCTTTACCAAATGTTCAGACGGATCAAGAACCAATTCCTGCGCTATTTTGTTATTTTTATATACTTTCTGATAATATTTTTCTGTGCTATCGAGCTAAACTTTTTGTGGCTTTTCGGCTACTCGCCGGATATGCAGGACATTAAAAGTCCGGTACTTTCGGTAGGCTCGGAAGTGTACACTGCCGACGGCAAACTGATAGGCCAGTACTATAAAGAAAACCGCTCACCGGTAGAGTTTAATAAGATCTCCCCTAACCTTATTCACGCTTTAATAGCTACTGAAGACGCTCGTTTTTATAATCATAACGGCGTTGATATTGTATCCTTTTTCAGCAGCATGGTATCAACCGCTCAGGGCGATAAACGAGGTGGCAGCACCATAACACAACAGCTTGCGAAAAATTTATTTAATACACGTAAGCGTAAATCGCAAGGGCTGGTTAGTCGTATACCGCTGGTACGTACGGTGGTGTATAAGTTTAAAGAGTGGCTTACTGCCTTTAAAATTGAGCATGTGTACAGCAAAAATCAGATACTTACCATGTATTTCAACACTGTACCATTTGGTAATAATTCATTCGGTATAAAAACGGCTACACTTAAGTACTTTAATAAAAATCCTGATAAAGTTAACCCTGCTCAGGCTGCCACACTTATCGGTATGCTTAAAGCGACTTCTACCTATAACCCTATCCGCAATCCTGAACGCGCGGTTGAACGCCGAAACGTAGTTTTAGGTCAAATGGTGAAATACAACTATCTTACCGCTAAAGAAGAAGCGCGTTACAGTAAGCAGCCCCTAAGACTTGATTTGAGTTATGTTGATCAAAGCTCACACGGCGACTCATACCTGCGCCGGGCTGTTGAGAAATGGCTCGACAAATGGTGTGAAGAGAATGACTATAATTTGTATGAGGATGGTTTGAAGATATACACAACAATTGATTCGCGCCTGCAGGAGTATGCTGAGGAAGCCGTTGCCGAAAAAATGAAATCGCTGCAGCGCCGCTTTAATAATGTTTGGGGTAAGCAAAACCCTTGGCGTGATTCAAAGGGTGAAGAGATCAAGGACTTCGTGCTGAAAGCCGAGCAGCGTTTGCCGATTTATGATCTGCTGAAAAAGAAATACAAAGGCGATACCACGCAGATACAGGAATACTTCAATACCAAAAAACGCATGAAAGTGTTTACCTGGAAAGGTGAGCAGGATACGACTTTTTCAAGTATCGATTCGATAAAATACTATGCCCGCCTGCTTAACACCGGCATGATGACACTTGAGCCATCAACCGGTAAAATCAAGGTTTGGGTTGGCGGCATCGATTACAAATACTTTAATTACGACCACGTAAAGCAGGCCAAGCGCCAGGCAGGGTCAACCTTTAAGCCTTTTGCTTACCTCACAGCCCTTGACAATGGCTTTACTCCCTGTGATAAATTTACCGACCGACCGGTAACCATTAAGTATAAAGATAATGGCAAGGACGAGGAATGGTCGCCTAATAATGCGGATTTTAATTTCTCATACCGTGAGATGTCGCTGCGCTGGGCTATGGGCCGCTCGGTAAACTCTATCACAGCGCAGCTTACCGAACAGGTAGGCTGGGATAAGATTGTAGAATATGCCCACAAGTGCGGTATAGAAAGCCCGCTAAAATCGGTGCCATCGGTATCGCTGGGATCAAATGATGTTTCGGTTTACGAAATGGTGCGGGCATATAGCACCTTCCTGAACAAAGGCGAACGTGTTGAGCCTTTGCTGGTAACTAAAATCACCGATCATCGGGGCAACGTGATACAGGAGTTTAGCCTGAAAAAAGAAAGGGTGATCAGTGAAGAAGTGGCCTGGCTTATGCTGTACATGTTCAGAGGTGGAATGGAAGAGCCGGGCGGTACGTCGCAGGCGTTGTGGGAGTATGAACTTTGGAAGAAAAACAACCAGATTGGTGGTAAAACCGGCACCTCATCAGACTATGTTGACGGCTGGTATATGGGCATCACAAAAGACCTTGTTACCGGTGTTTGGGTTGGCGCCGACGACCGCAGCGTGCATTTTAAAACGTCAGAGACAGGCGAAGGTTCGCGTACAGCGCTGCCTATATTCGGCAGGTTTATGGAGAAGGTTTATGAAGACCCGAAATCAGGTTATACTGAAGGGCCTTTCCCTAAACCATGGGTAAAGATCACCAAAGAGTATATGTGCCCGTCGCCGCGTATCCGTATCGACACCGCCGCTACCGATAGTTTAGAGATCGGTGCTGATACCACGCTCACTATCCCTGATATTACTACGCCGGCCGAACCGGAAAGTACCGAACAAGTTCCGCCAACGCAATAATTTAACTTATATCGTATATATAAATCAGTAACTTAGCACAGTTTATTACCCTGATATATGAGCAGAGATTTTACCTATCATCCTGTTAAACAAACTGTAAAATATATACTTGCCGCGTTTACTATCGCGGCTTGCTTGTTTGCAGCACCAACCGCAAAGGCGCAGTACTTTGGGCAAAACAAGGTTCGTTACAAAAAACTGGACTTCAAGGTGTACAAAACCCCGCATTTTGACATCTATTATTACATGAAGAACGACAGCCTGATCAAACGCTTTGCTCAGGAGAACGAACTTTGGTACACACTGCACCAACAGGTTTTCCGTGATACGTTTAGCAGGGCCAACCCTATCATACTTTATAATAACCATCCTGATTTTCAGCAAACAACTGTTATTGAAGGTGATATAGGTGTTGGTACAGGCGGTGTTACTGAAGGATTGAAAAACCGCGTGGTAATGCCCATAATGGAAACCAACCATACCACCCGCCACGTACTGGGCCATGAGTTGGTGCACGCATTTCAATATCATATTTTGCTGGGGCGCGATTCGGCGAGTTATGAGAATTTGGGCAACATTCCGCTATGGATGATTGAAGGTATGGCCGAATATCTTTCAATAGGGAAAAAAGACGCATACACCGCCATGTGGATGCGCGACGCTTATTTGAATAAAGACATTCCTACCGTGCGCGCCCTTACTGAAAGCAACAAATACTTCCCCTACCGTTATGGTGAAGCATTCTGGTCTTTCATCGGGTCTACTTATGGCGATACCATAATTGTTCCGTTTTTTAAAAACACAGCACGTTTCGGTTTACAATATGGCATACGCCGTACATTTGGGTATGATGATAAAACGCTTTCAACACTGTGGAAGAATTCAATTGAATCGACATACAAACCCTTACTTAAAGACACTTTACAATCGCCGGTAGGTTTCAAAATAGTTGATGATAAAAACGGCAGCGATATGAACGTGGCGCCATCGGTTAGTCCGGATGGTAAGTACATCACCTTTCTATCATCAAAAAGCTTGTTTACTATTGACCTGTATCTCGCTGATGCTAAGTCCGGGCGCATTATTAAACAGCTCACCAGCAAGGTATCAAACTCGCATATTGATGAATTCAACTTTATTGAATCGGGAGGCACATGGTCGCCGGATAGTAAGCAGTTCGCTTTTAGCGTATTTAATCAGGGTCGTAATAAGATACTGGTTGTTGATGTACCGAGCGGACGCGTAAAGCACAATATTTCGATGGGAAAAGCCGAGCAGCTGAGCAACCTTACATGGTCGCCTGACGGTAAGAACATCGCTTTCCAGGGAATGTCTGAAGGCCAGGGCGATTTGTATTCATATAACTTCGATACAAAAAAAGTCACCCAGTTAACCAACGATAAGTATTCAGATTACCAGCCCAGCTATTCGCCTGATGGAAAGAAGATCATCTTTTCGAGTGACCGTACAACTTACGACCGTAGTTTGTCGCAGGATATTACCTTCAACCTTGCCGAACTTGATATAGCTACCGGAACCGTTAAAGACATTACTGTTTTCAATGGCTCAAACAACCTTAACCCGGTTTACTCTGCCGATGGCAGGTATGTATACTTTCTGTCGAACTACGAAGGTTTCCGCAATCTTTTCCGTTATGAATTGGCATCAGGCAAAACCGAAAAATTAACAGACTACTTTACCGGTATAAGCGGTATTACAGAATTTTCACCTGCGTTGAGTATATCGAAAAACGATGATGTAGTTTACTCATATTACCGCAAACAGAAATACACGCTGTATAATGCCAAGGCTTCAGACTTTAAGGCTGAAGTAGTATCGCCTGCAGCTAATCCTGAATTTACAGCAGGTTTATTACCGCCACCAAAAGCTGTAGGTGTCGACCTTATTAATTCTAACCTGAACAACTTCCTGGCATACCCTCGCATATCAACCGACTCTATTCGCCAGGTGCCTTATAAACCGATGTTTCAGCTTGATTACCTTGCAAGCAGTGGTGTTGGTGTAGGTGTAAACAGTTATTATGGCGCGGGTTTGGCAAGCGGCATTCAGGGTGCTTTTAGTGATATACTTGGTCAGCAAAAAATATATGCAGGCGCTGCCGTTAATGGGCAGATCTATGATTTTGGCGCGCAGGTAGCATACATCAACCAAAAAAGCAGATGGGATAAAGGTATAAGTTTGTCGCACATACCTTATCAATTTGGATATTATTTCCCAAGCCGGGAGACACGAAATATTGATGGCACCAATTATGATATATACAATGAGGACAGTTATATAATACGCAACTTTGAAGATGCTGCCAGTGTATTTACCTCTTACCCAATTTCACGTATAAACAGGCTTCAATTTGCTTTCGGCGCATCATATAATTCTTACCGTATAGATAGATATCGAAATTCCTATATAATTGATCCGGTTTATGGACTACAATTTTATGATGCCGATCGTAGTAAAATATCCTCAAATGAGGCGGAACAAGTATTAGGCTTTAATTTAAGTTCTTATTCTTTGCTTCGGGGAAGTGTCGCTTTTATTGGCGATAACTCATTTTTCGGTGTTGCTGCTCCTCTCAATGGTTTCAGGTATCATTTTGAAACAGAATACGTATTTGGAACTTATAACTTTTTTGCGCCTACTATTGATTTCAGAAAATACTGGCGTGTAGCCCCGGTTACATTTGCAACCCGTTTATATGGTATTGGCCGTTTTGGTGATACCGGTCAACTTTATCCATTGTTCCTTGGTTATCCTTTCCTGATAAGGGGTTATGAGGCACAAAGCTTTTATAATAATTCAACTACTGCCGGCCCACTTGGCATTCAACAATTACAAGGTAACCGTATGACTGTTTTTAACTTCGAGGTACGGTTGCCGTTTACAGGTCCTGAAAAATTGGCTCAAATAAAATCAGGTTTTTTATTTACTGATTTGAACCTATTTTTTGATGCCGGCCTTGCATGGGATAAAGGCAATAAAATTAAATTTCAAAAAGAGCCCGATTTTCTTGGTTACCAATCATTGATTGATCCTGTTACAAAAGAACCAATACTTGACGAAAACGGAAACGAAATTAAAACTCCTGCATACGACCAAAATCAGCGTGTACCTGTTTACAGCGCAGGTATATCTCTAAGGGTTAATTTGTTTGGAGCGTTAATTTTGGAACCATACTTTGCTATTCCCTTTAACCGCAACGACGTAAAGAAACCGGTATTCGGCCTGGCATTTACACCGGGATGGTAGTTAAAGGTTAAAGAGAAATAAGTATGAGTTTGAAAGTTATATTTGGAATAATACTATTTGCAGCATGGCTAAGTACAGGCTATGCTCAAAGTGCAGGTAAGAGCATTGATGGTGTGGTAATGCAGCCAACAAAAACTGCTTTTGATAATCTGTCGGCTAACCCAAATTTTTCTGTATTCATCAATGCTATAAACACTGCCGGATTGTCAGGCACTTTATCAAGCCAGACGCCGGTGACGGTTTTGGCGGCTAATAACAAAGCTTTTGCCAAGCTACCTGTCGGGTTGCTTGATACGTTGTTCAAACCTGAAAATAAGACAAAGTTGGCCATTCTTGTTAACGGGCACCTTCTTGCCGGAAAGATCACTTCGGCAGACATTGCACAACGCATAAAGAACGGGAATGGCAGCGCCCGGTTAATAACATTAGCCGGAACTTCGCTGACTGCTGTTATCGACACCAACCGCAATATTGTATTAACTGATGGCTCGGGCAATCAAAGTGTCATCAGCCGCTTTAATGCTGTGCAAAGCAACGGTATAGTACATACTGTTACCTCGGTATTGATGCCTGCTGTATTATAAAACTAACCTTTGGCTGACAAACCGCTTCCTTTTCATTTTCGTAACTTTAAGTATGAGAAAGCTGGTAGGTGCAATGATGCTCGTGAGTGCTATAACCGTATTTAGTTACAAAAATAGCAACGGACAAGCAGAAAGAAATAAAGTAAAAGAGATAACCGCTGCCGAAAGGGCGATGTGGAAAGAAAAGCTTACTAAAACGCAATACCATATAATGGTTGAAAAAGGTACCGAGTATGCATTTCGCAATGAGTATTACGACAACCACGATAAAGGCGTATATGTAAGCGCGGCTACAGGTGATGTTTTGTTTTCATCGGCTGATAAATACGATAGCGGCACGGGCTGGCCGAGTTTTGTAAAACCGGTTAGTATGGATAAGATAGCTATTGTTGAAGATAACAGCCTTGGCATTACCCGCCTTGAAGTGGTAGAAAAAAGTACCGGTCTGCACCTTGGCCATGTATTTGATGATGGACCGGAAGATCGCGGCGGCAAACGATATTGCCTCAACTCGGGCGCGCTAAAGTTTATAAGAAAGTAGAAAGGATATTAAATAATGAAAGCCTCTTTAACGCAAAGAGGCTTTCTCATAGATGATATATAATAAACTATAAACTACTATAGGGTACGGGCAGTGTATGAACCGCCGGTATGAAAAAGTTTAAAACTATTGTATCGGCTAAAACAGCAAATATTTTCTGCATTAAAAAGTAACCGCTCTGCGAGTTGTAGCAACAGATGGACGCATCACAGGGCGTTGGCGTAATCCACTTTCCAGGTTCAACCCTAAAGTAAGGTCTATCCACTCCTTATTAACCGAGCGTATCAGCTTTTCTTTTTGCGGGCGGGTAAAGGTGCTTACGTATTTGAAACGCTCCATTGCCATATCCTCGTTGTTTATTTCTTCAAAGTAAACCAGGCGGTTCAACTGCTGCGCACTGTCAAAAAACAGGGTTGGCATCTGCTTGTAAAAATCCAGTGTTTTTAGCAAATCAGAGCATAAGCCTACGTGCAAATTGTTACGGTTACGGTCGGTTATGATATAAATAAAGCGTTTCATGATAAATAAATTTGCTGTTTGAAAAATAATTACTAATTTTATGAGCATAAAAATACTAACTATTTTAGCAAATCCAAATTTTTATGTCAATTATTTCATCAAATATTAAATTTCTTCGGAAAAAGAAAGGTTTAACCCAGCAACAGTTTGCAGATCAGGTTGGTATAAAACGGTCGCTGGTTGGTGCTTATGAAGAGCAACGGGCCGAGCCGAAGTATGAATTGCTAAAAACAATAGCAGCTTTTTTTGAAATTAGCATTGATGATTTCATTAATGAAACCATTGACGAGAAGTGGGCGCCCAAACCAAAAGGCAATCCGGCCAACCTGCGCGTGCTAACCGTATCGGTTGATAAGGATGAAAACGAGAACATAGAAATGGTACCGCTAAAAGCCAGTGCAGGCTATCTTAACGGTTATGCCGATCCAGAATATGTATCAGCACTGCCAAAGTTCTACCTGCCTATGTTTAAACAGGGTACTTACCGCGCGTTCGAGATAAAAGGCGATTCGATGCTGCCATTGCAATCAGGCAGTATTATAATAGGACAATATGTTGAAAACTGGGCCGATGTAAAACCCGGTGACACTTACATCGTAATATCAAAGAATGATGGCGTAGTGTACAAGCGTATCGGCAACAAATTCAGGGGAGATAATAAAAAACTGAAGCTAATATCTGATAATCCTGCTTACGAGCCATATGAAATAAATGGTGAGGATGTGCTGGAACTTTGGAAAGCTAAAGGCTATATATCTATGCACTTGCCTGAGCCAACGCCTGAGCCTACTATGGAAAGCCTCACCAGCATGATGGCACAAATGCAGCGTTCAATATCAAAGCTGCAAGGCAACAATTAAGTTACACGGATGCACTTAAACCATTAAGGTTTACATTTATCAAAGCATCTGTTAAACACTTAAAAGAATGAAAAAATTTTTGTTAATGTGCTGCCTGTTCTTAGGAATAACAGCAGTAAGCTATGCACAAGGTGGCGGCCGTAACCGTATGAGCGCCGAAGACCGTGCAAAAGAGTTACAAGGCCAGTTGAAATTAACTGACGACCAAACGGCTAAAATTACTGCTATTTACAAAGAGCAGCGTACCAAAATTGACAGCGTACGTAACGCGGCTAACGGCGACAGGGAAGCTATGCGTGGTGCCATGATGCCGTTAATGACAGCCACTAACGCCAAAGTGAAAGCTGTATTAACGCCTGAACAAGTTACCGAATTTGAAAAAATTCAGAAAGAAAGAATGGACCGCATGATACAAGGCGGCGGTGGCGGGCCACAGAAATAATTGACATTGAAAGCGGCTATCGGCCGCTTTTTTTATTTTAGCAGAAATTTATTTGTGTTGAGCAAAGCAGAAGAATTTATAAAGCAAAAACTGACCGAACGGCAACAAGCAGGCATTTACCGAAGCCTTAAAACCGGAAGCGGATTGATAGATTTCTGCTCGAACGATTATCTGGGTTATGCGGGCTCATCAGCATTAAAAGCCAAAATTAATACCGAGATAAGGAAATATCCAGATTATAAAAATGGTTCGGCTGGTTCACGCCTGCTGGCTGGCAACCTTATTTATACCGAACAACTGGAGAAACAAATAGCCGTATGGCACTATAGCGAAGCGGGATTACTATTTAACTCGGGGTACGATGCAAATGTTGGGCTATTCTCTTCACTTCCGCAGCGCGGTGATACTATTATTTTAGATGAACTGGCACATGCATCGATAATTGATGGTGCAAGGCTAAGTTATGCTAATCGATATACATTCAAGCATAATGATATAAAAAGCCTTGAAGAGAAACTGAAGGCTGCTAAAGGCAATGTGTATATAGGTATAGAAAGCGTGTACTCAATGGATGGGGATACGCCGCCTATTGCGAACATACTGGATATATCAGAAAAATACGGCGCGCATGTATTTGTTGACGAAGCGCATGCTATCGGCCTTTATAAAAAGGGGTTGGTGCCGCAACTCGGTTTACAAAGCCGTGTGTTTGCCCGTGTAGTTACTTTTGGTAAAGGACTGGGCTGCCATGGCGCAATAGTTTTAGGAAGTAATTTGCTTCGCGACTATCTTGTTAATTTTGCCCGATCATTCATTTATACTACGGCAGCTTCTTTTCATCAACTTGCAGCTATTAGATGCGCTTATGCAATGCTGACAGAAGAAACTCAAGCCATTGATCAGCTTAAACAAAATATTGATCTGTTTAAAAGCAAAGTTGACAACAGCACTACCTATCCTCTGCTGCCAAGCGAAAGTGCTATTCAATGCCTTGTACTAAAAAGCAATGAAAAGGCAAAACAGGCGGCAACATTATTACAACAAGCCGGATTTGATGTGCGGCCGATACTAAGCCCAACAGTACCACAAGGCAG
This sequence comes from Mucilaginibacter limnophilus, assembly GCF_004005815.1. GTDB lineage: Bacteria > Bacteroidota > Bacteroidia > Sphingobacteriales > Sphingobacteriaceae > Mucilaginibacter > Mucilaginibacter limnophilus. The sequence continues at coordinate 126,148 of NZ_SACK01000004.1, forward strand.
CGAACGTTTACGAATATGCCTGCACAATTATAATACCGAACAGGAGATTACCCGGCTTACAAATGTTCTTAATCGACTGACACACACCAATGACTAATTACCAATGACTAACAAGCCGATATTTATAACCGGTATAGGCACCGGCATAGGAAAGACCATTGTTTCGGCAGTACTGGTTGAAAAATTGAAGGCCGATTATTGGAAGCCCGTACAATCGGGTGATTTGGACGACAGTGATACACTGAAAGTAAAGGCATTGGTAAGTAATCCAATTTCGGTATTTCACTCTGAAACTTATAAGCTTACACAGCCCTATTCCCCGCATAAATCGGCTGATATAGATGGGATAACCATTGACCCTGACAAATTTCGATTACCGCAAACTACCAATCAATTGCTTATTGAAGGCGCGGGAGGTTTGATGGTGCCATTGAATGACAGCTTTTTAATGATCGACCTGATAAAGCGGCTTAGCGCGCGCGTAGTGCTGGTATCACAAAACTACCTGGGCAGTATCAACCACACGCTGCTGTCTGTAGCCGTGCTTAAGCAATACGATATTCCGCTGGAAGGAATAATTTTTAATGGCGCAAATGATGTCTACTCAGAGAAGTATATTTTTAAATATACCGGTGCGAAGCTTTTAGGCCGTGTTCCTGACTACCCTGTGATTAATAAAAGCATTGTCGCTGAAGCCGGAAATCTAATCGATATATAAAATTTTGTCGCTTGGCTTTTTTGGCAGACATTAGCATCAGCTAAATACATGCTATGAAAAATATCACAGTTATAGGTTCGGGTACAATGGGCAATGGTATTGCGCACACCTTCGCGCAATATGGTTTTAAAGTATCTTTAGTAGATATAAACGTCCAGGCTCTTGAAAAAGCGCTGCAAACCATTGCTAAAAACCTCGACAGACAGGTAAGCAAGGGGATCATCAACGAACAGGAGAAAGCTTCTACACTGCAAAATATTATTACCTATACTGATTTAAAAGAGGGTGCCGCCAATGCCGATCTGGTGGTTGAGGCCGCTACTGAAAATCGTGATATAAAATTAAATCTTTTTAAACAGCTGAGCGAAATTTGCAGCGACAGTACCATACTGTCATCAAACACTTCATCCATATCAATCACCCAAATTGCGTCAGTAACAAAAAATCCGGGCAACGTAATAGGCATGCATTTTATGAACCCCGTACCGGTAATGAAACTCGTTGAGGTTATACGTGGCTACGGTACTACCAATGAGGTTACCCAAACTATAATGGAGCTATCAAAAAAACTGGAAAAAGTTCCTGTTGAAGTAAATGATTACCCGGGTTTTGTGGCCAACCGCATTTTAATGCCGATGATAAACGAGGCCGTCTATACTTTATACGAAGGCGTTGCGGGTGTTAATGAGATTGATACCGTAATGAGGCTGGGCATGGCTCATCCTATGGGTCCGCTGCAACTGGCCGATTTTATTGGATTAGATGTGTGCCTGGCTATATTAAATGTATTGTATAACGGATTTGGTAATCCTAAATATGCGCCCTGTCCGTTGCTGGTCAATATGGTAGCCGCCGGGCACCTGGGTGCGAAATCAGGTAGTGGTTTTTATAAATATACCGCCGATAGCAAAGAGCTTGTCGTGGCAACAAAATTCAGCCTCCCGGCGTCCTGAATGGGGAGCAAGTTGTAAACTAATCTTATTGAAAAAATAATATCGAACACTGAATTTTGAATTACAAACTTCGGTGTTCATAAATTTAAAATTCAGTATTCGATATTTAAAACTCTTATTTCCCCCTCAGGGGGGTTAGGGGGCTTACATCCTTTCAGGCACTTCAATGCCCAACAACGCCATACCCTTTTTTATCACTTTAGCCGAAGCAGCAGATAATTGCAACCTGAAATGCTTTAACTGTTCATCTTCTGCCTGAAGTATTGAGTGTTCGTGATAAAATTTGTTGTATAACTTCGCCAGTTCGTAAACATAGTTGGCAATAATCGCTGGACTATAACCTACTGCAGCCTCTTGTATTGTGTCGGGAAACCGGTTGAGTAAAACTATGAGGTCACGTTCTTCACTAGCCAGTGTAGTTACTGGTATCTTGTCTTCTGTATATCCCCTTGCCCTGCTCAGTACCGATTTTATACGGGCGTGAGTATATTGTATAAACGGACCTGTGTGTCCCTGAAAATCAACAGATTCGTTCGGATCAAACAACAGGCGTTTTTTTGGATCGACTTTAAGCAGGAAATATTTTAAAGCCCCCATACCAATGGTGTGGTACAGCGAGCTTTTCTCTTCTTCGCCGAATGATTCAACCTTGCCAAGTGCTTCGGTATGTTCTTTGGCGGTAGTTTCCATTTCGGCCATTAGGTCGTCGGCGTCAACCACCGTGCCCTCGCGTGATTTCATTTTACCAGAAGGAAGATCAACCATACCGTACGATAGGTGGAACAAACCATCGGCACCAGCTTTACCCAGTTTCTGCAGGATTAGAAACAGTACCTTGAAGTGATAATCCTGCTCGTTACCCACCACATAGATAGACTTATCCATGCCAAAATCATTATACTTCAGCTGCGCGGTACCCAAATCTTGTGTAATGTAAACCGAGGTTCCATCAGCACGAAGCACAAGCTTCTGGTCAAGGCCGTCCTCAGTAAGGTCAATCCAAATAGAGCCATCTTCCTTCCTGAAGAAAACGCCCTTTGCAAGCCCTTCTTCAATAATATCCTTACCCAGCAGGTACGTGTTTGATTCGTAATAGTATTTGTCAAAATCAACACCAAGCTGCTTGTATGTTTGCTCGAAACCGGCATATACCCAGCTGTTCATGGTGCGCCATAAGCTAAGTACTTCTTCATCGCCCTGCTCCCATTGCAACAGCATCAGTTGGGCATCCTTTATAAGCGGCGCATTCTTTTTAGCTTCTTCCTCGGTTTGGCCTTCGGCTTTTAGCGCGTCAATCTGTTTTTTATATTCTTTGTCAAATATTACATAGTACTTGCCTACCAGATGATCGCCTTTTAAGCCTGATGATTCGGGGGTTTCGCCGTTACCCCAGTGTTGCCACGCCAGCATGCTTTTGCAAATGTGTATGCCGCGGTCGTTAACCAGGTTGGCTTTCACTACTTCGTAACCGGCTGCTTCCAGTATCTGAGCAACCGAATAGCCTAAAAGGTTGTTACGAATATGCCCTAAATGCAGCGGCTTATTTGTATTAGGCGACGAATACTCTACCATTACCTTTTGGCCGTTGTATTGTGGCGCGGCAAAAGTATCGGGTACAATATCAGTATAAAGTCTTTCCAGCCAGTGGCTGTCGGCAATAGAAATGTTCAAAAATCCTTTTATTACATTAAACGCCTCTACTTGCGAAACATTGGCCTTCAGATACTCGCCAATGTCGGCACCGGTTTGCTCAGGCGATTTCCGTGAAACACGTGTAAACGGAAAAGTAACAATGGTTATTTGTCCTTGAAATTCTTTTCGGGTTTCCTGCAGATTGATATCCGCCGCAGCAACATCAGTATTGTATAGTTCCTTAATGGCCTTTGCAGCGGCCTCAGCAATAAAATTCATCGGGGCAAAATTAAGTAATTTGGCGTGAGTTCAGAATAAAACTTTCCCAGAAGCATTCATACAACTCATGTCTCAATTCTCATATCTTATATCTGACATCTAATATTTAAATTTGTTGTTTATACACCTATATGATCCTTAACGATAAAGACTTTAAAATAGATGTAACTTCGGAAATTGGCACCCTGCGCGCGGTATTGATCCACAGTCCCGACAGTGGCCTGGGTAAAGTAGTACCTTCAAAGGCGCAAGACTGGCTGTTTGAGGACATTGTACACCTTGATACATTACGCCGGAAAGAATACGATTACTATGTGAAGCTGCTGCTTTATTTTTTAGATCCTGACAAGATCAAAGGCAAACTTGATCAACTTGACAACGACCGCTCTTTCTTTAAGCCTGACAACAAAGATTTTTACGCGTCGACTAAAGTAGTTGAGCTGCAAACGCTGCTAAGCGATATTCTGGAAGAGAACGACATCCGCAAAAAACTGGTGGCTTCGGTTTGTGCTATTGAGGGTTGCAATTACCGACTACAGTTGCGGTTGATTGATACGCCTCCTGTTGAGCTTGCCAAGATATTTATTTCGGGCGCGCTTAACGACGAACAAATGATCTTCGCTCCCATTCCCAACCTGATCTTTTCAAGGGATATCGGTATTGCCATCAACAATTTTATGCTGCTGAACCGCCCCGCAAAAAAAGCAAGGATGCGAGAGGCATTGCTGATGCGCTACATATTTTTCAACCACCCGCTTTTTGCCGGAATACGTGATAATATTTTAGAGATACCCGAAACCGTGCAGCACTTTTTGCGGCCCGGTGAAGACCATGAGGAAAAAACCACGCTTGAAGGTGGCGATGTAATGGTTGTTAGTCCCGACCATTTGATCATTGGCTGCAGCGAACGTACCTCAACCAGCGGAGCTAATGAAGCGGTAAAGTTGCTGTTTCAACACAATGTGGTAAAAAAGATCACGGTTATCAAAATACCGCACAAGCGGGATTATATGCACATTGATACCATTTTTACGCAGGTGAAACGTAACGTATGGGTGTTGTTGCATACCCTGTCGGTAGCTGAAAGCCCTATACGCGACGACGAGCCGATTGCCTGGTTTGCGGATAAGAAATCTAAAGATAAGCCGGAGATTGTGCAGTTCCGTCAAGGCAAAAAGCCAAAAAAGTTTTCTTCGCTTGAAGAATTGCTTACTGACATCAGCCAGAAAGACCTTGGCTGCAAAGAAGATGTTAAGTTTATTTACTCAGGAAACAACACCTTTCCTTTCGACGCGCGTGAGCAGTGGACTGACTCGTGCAACCTTTTGGCGGTAAAAGAAGGCGTTGTTCTTGGCTACGACCGTAACGACAAAACCGTAGAAGCTTTCAGGCATAATGGTTTTAATGTAGTTAAGGCACACGAACTGCTTGAGAAATTTGAAGCCAACGAACTGGATCCGCAGAAAATGGAAGATACTTTGATACTAATACCTTCTTCAGAACTTTCCCGTGCCCGCGGCGGTTTTCATTGTATGAGTATGCCATTGAGAAGAGATGTGATTTAGTTTATGGCCTATAGACCATAGAAAACAACAGTTTATATAATTTATTAAACACCATGGACTATGGTCTATGGACTATCAACTAATATGCAAGCCACACCCAACATACTAATGATACGGCCGGTTAACTTCGGCTTTAACGAGCAAACGGCCGAGAGCAACGCTTTCCAAAATCGTGAAGGTGTAAAGGACGATGTTCAGCAGAAAGCCCTGCAGGAGTTTAATGGTTTTGTTGATATTCTCCGCCAAAACGGTGTAAGAGTAACTGTAGTTGATGATACGCCTTCGCCGCATACACCCGATTCTATATTCCCGAATAACTGGGTGAGTTTTCATGATAACGGAGATATCTTTTTATACCCCATGCAAGCCGAAAATCGCCGTATGGAACGCAGGGAAGATATTATCAGGAAACTGGAAGAGCAGTTCAAAGTTGGGCATATCATCGATCTGAGCCGTTTTGAGATTCAAAACAAGTTTCTGGAAGGCACCGGTAGTATGGTGCTCGACAGGGAAAACAAGATCGCTTATGCATGCCTTTCGCCACGTACAGACGAGGAAGTACTGAGGGTATTTTGCGATCACACGGGTTATAACCCTGTACTTTTTCATGCTGTTGATGAAAATGGCAAGGCCATTTACCACACCAACGTGCTGATGGCCGTTGGAAGTAAATATGCGGTGATATGCCTTGATGCTATAGCGAATGATGAAGAATTGGAACAGGTACTCGACTCATTTTCTTCAATCGGAAAAGAGGTAGTATCCATTACTTTTGAGCAGATGAACCACTTTGCCGGCAACATGCTGGAAGTGCAGAACAACAATGGTAAAAGCCTGCTGGTAATGTCAAAAAGCGCGTGGGAATCATTAACTGATGAGCAGAAAGAGGTGCTTTCGAGCTACAGCAAACCGGTTTATGCTGATATCAACACTATTGAGACTATTGGTGGAGGCAGCGCAAGATGCATGATGGCCGAAGTGCATTTGCCTTTTATCGGCGAGGTTTGATAAGGTGTTGACATCAACAGCGTAACATTCATCAAACTGTCAAAGTTTTGACTGTAATGGGCTGTTACTGTTCATTTACCGCTTTAAACTGGCACTTAAAAATATAGTTATCCCGAGTTTCGGGAACGCTCCATACCGTTTCAAGTTCATAACTGGCGTTCTTCTCGCGACGCATCAACGTGAGTATAGGTCCATCTACCGAATCTTCAAACACAATATTTTTTGATAATTCGGCAGCAGGTACTGCCTGGTGTCCGGCTTTAATAAATTTTAAATCCTTTTTAGTTTCAAGGTAAAACCTATCGGTATAGTAATCGCCATCACGATCAGTACCTTTAGTGGTTTCAACCCTTAATAGTTTAACCAAAACGGTATCCTTTTCAATGGGCGTTGAAGGCGCATAAATAAACTCATGGCTTTTTTTGCAGCCCGTAACAGCGGCTGCGCTAACAAGCATCAATAGTATTAAAATAGGGTTTTTCATAACTACGCTGCAAATATACAAATCAGAAAAAATAGCCGGAGCGGGTTAAAACACCCTTTTTCTCGGGTATTTAATCACATTAGCTTAGCAGTAGACGTATTAAGAGTGTAATAGTTACACTTTGTGGAGAAAAAATCAGATTTCGTTTCCATGCCAACCATCATCCGCCTTGTACCCAGCTCCACTAAATAAATTACAATACAGCGATAAAAATTGTAGTAACATATGCTGTTAAATACCGTTAAAAAGTTACATTTTTGCCAAAATTTTTATAAATGCAGAGTTACCAGGAATTTCTCGACCTCAGTGTTGGTTTCCCCCAGGAAGGATTCGAGATAATTGACGACGAATTATACTTTCACGACCTGAATTTGATGGAAATGATTGAAACGTACGGCACCCCCCTGCGCTTCACCTACCTGCCCATTATTTCTAAAAAAGTTCAGCAGGCCAAGCTGTTGTTTCAGCAGGCTATCATAAAAAATAACTACCGCGGCAGTTACAAATACTGTTATTGCACCAAAAGTTCGCACTTTAAGCATGTGGTTGAAGAGGCACTGAAAAACGAGATCCACCTTGAAACATCATCGGCGTTTGATATGCCCATGATTGAGGCGCTTGAGAAAAAAGGCACTGTTACCAAGGATATAACGGTTATATGCAATGGGTTTAAAACCTTCCAGTATAAGCAATATATTATTGATATGCTGCATGATGGGTTCAGGAATATAATCCCTGTGCTTGATAACAAGGAAGAGTTTAATATATATGATGATGAGGTTGAGCTTGACGAGCCTTGTAACCTGGGCATCCGTATAGCATCTGAAGAGCAGCCTAACTCCCAGTTTTATACTTCGCGCCTTGGCATACGCTCTGAAGATGTGATCGATTTTTATCACAGCAAAATTGAAAAGAACCCAAATTTTAGGGTTAAACTGCTGCATTTCTTCATCAACTCGGGTATATCTGATACGCCTTATTACTGGAATGAGCTTGAAAAGTACGTTACGCTGTACTGTAAGTTTAAGAAGGTAAACCCTGATTTGGACACGCTTGATATTGGCGGAGGTATGCCGTTTAAGGATTCGCTGGTGTTCGATTTTGATTATGAGTATATGATCAACGAGATTGTTAGCCGGATAAAAGAGATTTGCGCCCTTAACGATACTATTGAGCCGGATATCATTACCGAGTTTGGTAAATATACCGTTGCCGAAGCTTCGGGTATTTTATACAAAGTAATTGGCCGTAAACAGCAGAACGATCGTGAGAAATGGTTGATGCTCGACGGATCATTTATCACTAACCTGCCTGACGTGTGGGCATTGAATCAAAAATACATTTTGCTGCCGATAAATAACTGGGACAGCGAGTACGACCGTGTAAACCTTGGCGGCATTACCTGCGACGGGCAGGATTATTACAACCAGGAAGCGCACATGAACAGTGTGTATATGCCAAAAACCCGTAAGGTGCAGTACCTGGGCTTCTTCAACACCGGCGCTTATCAGGAAGTGTTGAGCGGTTATGGTGGCATACACCACTGCCTGCTGCCATCACCAAAGCATGTGATCATCCGTCGCAACCGCGACGAGACATTCAATTTTGAAGTGTTTGGTGAAGAGCAAAACAGCAAGCAAGTGTTGAAGATACTGGGATATACTACATAAGTAGCACTTAGATAGAATTAAGATTAGCGGGATTACAGGCCCGCTTTTTTATTTACTTTAACAGCAAACCGGCTATACATGACTGATACGGGAACTCAATTAAAGATACAAACCAAACAGCACTTTAAAATGCTTGATGGTTTGCGCGGCCTGGCAGCGATAGCTGTAGTTGTTTTTCATTTTATGGAGATAGCTGTACCTGATTACACTAAAAGCTTTATTGCCCATGCCTACCTGGCGGTTGATTTCTTTTTTTGTCTTTCAGGATTTGTTATCGCTTACGCTTATGATACCAAGCTGGCTGATATTGGCATCTGGACCTTCATCAAACTAAGACTGATACGCCTGCATCCACTGGTAATTATCGGTTCGGTGATCGGTATACTGGCCTTTGTATTCGACCCGTTCAGCAATCTGTATCAAAAATATACCGGCAACCTGCTGCTAATGTTCATCACCTCATGCCTGATGATACCTTACGCGCTTGTGCGCGAACGGTATTTTAACAACTTCCACTTAAATCCGCCCACCTGGTCGTTGTTCTGGGAGTATATTGCCAACATTGTATATGCATTGGTTTTGGTGAGGATAAATAAAAAAATGCTTTGGTTGCTGGTTATAATTGCAGCTGCATTACTTGTTTATGAAGCACACCGGTCAACCAATTTAAGTGTTGGCTGGAGCGGCGACAATATTATGGGTGGCGGTATCAGGATGTTTTACTCTTTCCTGGCCGGTATGCTTGTTTACCGTTTAAAATGGGTTATCAATTCCCGCCTTGGTTTTATTGCAATAGGCTTAATGCTGCTGGTAACATTTTTTATTCCGTTTAGAAATGAACTGAACCCCATAGTAGAGCCAATTGTTGTGATCTTCTATTTTCCTTTTTTGATAGCGCTTGGCGCGGGTGCGCAGTTGTCCGCTTCTTCAACTAAAATCTGTAAGTTTTCAGGAGACATTTCCTATCCGCTTTACATGGTTCACTACCCGTTTATATGGCTTTTTATGAGTTATGTGGAAGCAAAAAAGCCATCACTTAACGAAATGGCCGGTATTACCGCGATAGGAACATTGCTGTTGATTGTGCTGGCGTATGCAGTGATGAAATACCTGGACGAGCCCGTACGTAAGCGTTTAAATAATTTAGTAAGAAGACGAGGGTAAACTCTTTACTCCTCGCTTAACTATCAAACTTATCTAACAGTTTCAATAACGTCTCAAAGTCCTTTGGATACGGCGCGTGGATGGTTATTTCTTCGCCGTTAAGCAATTTAAAGCTAACCTCGTATGCGTGTAATGCGAAGCGCTTCATGATGGGCTGTTCTTCCTGCTCTTTACCCAGATGATATTTGCGTTTTAGCTTCGACAGGAACACCGGCTGGCCTTTGTACATCTCATCGCCTGCTATTGACGCGCGCTGCGTGGCCAGGTGGATGCGTATCTGGTGCATGCGGCCTGTTACCGGGCGACATTCAACCAATGTATAGTGCTTATAATATTTTAACGAGTTGAACCATGTTTCGGCACGCTTACCGTCCTGCCTGCTTATTGATACACTGCTTTTGCCCACGTTAAGTATGGGCAGATCAACAAACAAGTCTTCAAAAACATGTGTGCCATCTATAACCGCGTGGTATACCTTTTTTACTTGACGGCGTTCAAACTGCATAGATACCGAGCGGTAGGCTTCAGGATTTTTTGCTATGATAAGCGCTCCTGATGTCTCCTTGTCAAGACGGTGGCATACCTGCGCGTCATCAGTATAAGCCTTAGCCAATCGCAGCATGTTGATCTCGCCGCCCTCACGTTCATCAAGCGAAGCTACAAAAGGTGGTTTGTTAACCACTATAACGTCATCATTTTCAAATAAAATCAGGTCGGTAAATCGGGGTATCTTCATAACAGGGTGCAAAATTACTGTTTTTTATTTACTCTCAGCAGGTCGTATTACTGTGCAGTCCCCTTACTCCAAATTAGAGTTTTTCTTATTAATTAAATATTTGGAATATTCAATTAAAGTGCTACCTTTATACTATTATTAGTAGGAACCACTAATATAATTCAGACATTTAATCTCCTATCCCTTTTATTTGCCTGTCTTGTATCTCATTGTTACACTTACGGATCAGGCTTATGAAAAAGACAATCATTATTATCGAGAACGATCGCGCCGTGGCAGAGATCATGGATTATGTGCTTACCGAAGCGGGTTATACCGTACAGCATGTTAACCCGCGCGATCATGTTCAGGCTGTCTTTAAGTTAAAACCCGGTTTGATATTGCTGGATTGTTTTCTGAGCGGAGAATTATCAGGACATGACATTTGCCTTAGTTTGAAAAACAACATCGTTACCAGGCACATACCTGTTGTATTAGTTTCGGCAGCAACCGGCTTAGACAAAATTGCTATTGACTGCTGCGCCGATGACGTACTGCGTAAACCTTTTGATATCACGGATCTTGAGCATATAGCATACAAATGGCTTGATACCGGTCGTGCGGCATTAAGCGTTTCATAGTTTGCCGGTATATAATTTTTTTCTTTTCGTAATATTATTCCCATCCAATTCAGGGAGTATTTCGAGTATGTTAATACATTGTGTGTTAATAGTTTCATGACTTTTAAGTACTTTGCATAAATTTATTGAAATAAATTATACTCATATATGAAAAGAACATTACTTATTTTTTTTTACTGCTATTGTAATTGGAGTAAACTTACAATCATGCAAGTCATCAAAAAAAGAAGACCCTATACCTACCATACCCATAGGAGGCATATTTTCTCTAACCGAAAACTGGACTACGCTTGGTGAAAATTCAGTTTATGCTATGCAAGTGGCACAAGATGACATTAATACTTATTTGGCTTTTAAAAACGCACCTTTCCGTATTCAATCGGCAGTTGCTAATACACAATTAAACCCCAATGAGGCAAAAAAGTCTTTCGACGCTGCTGTAAAAGGCGGAATTAAGTTTCTAATTGGCCCGCAATCAAGCGCTGAACTGAGTGCTGTTATGCCGCTTGTGGGTTCAAAAGCATTATTAATTAGTCAAAGCAGTACTGCGGGCAGTCTCGCCATTGAAGGTGATGGCGTATTTCGTTTTTGCCCTCCCGACCATATTGAGGGCAATGCCATTGCAAATACAATTTACAACAATGGTATAAAAGCATTGGTTACTGTTGCCCGTAACGATGATGGTAACACAGGCCTGCAAACTGCTACCGGAACAGCATTTACAGCGCTTGGCGGTCACATAGACGCGATGACGCCTTACGGAACCTCGGTAACTAATTTCACATCAATAGTTGCAACACTTAAAAGCAAGGTTGAAGCAGCTAAAACCACTTATGGTGATGATAAGGTTGGCGTTTACCTTGCATCTTTTGATGAGGCAGTTGCTTTGTTTAAAGCCGCTGCCAACGAACCTGTTTTAAAAACTGTAAAGTGGTTTGGTGGCGACGGCATAGTACTAAGTGCGGCGCTGTTAGCTGATACCCAGGCTGCCGATTTTGCTATTGCCACCAGTTTTTATGCGCCTACTTTTGGCTTACCTCAAAGTTTGAATACTAAATGGGCACCTGTAGCAGCGCGAATAAAAAGATTAAGCAATGTTGATCCTGATGCATTTGCCCTTGCAGTATATGATATAATGTGGACAATAGCATACACACTTGAGGCTACCAACGGCGATGTAAGCAATATGGAAACGCTAAGAACAAAATTTGTTGAGCAGGCGCATGCCCATGAAGGTATCACCGGTGATATTACCCTTGACGATGCCGGCGACCGCCAAAGCGGGATATTTGATTACTGGGCTATTAAGAAAGATGGCAATACTTACAAATGGTATGTTTCCGGCACATCAAGCAGTACCAACTAATACAGTGTAAACGCTTTGCTGCTATTCAACGGCAAAGTTTGTTTCTAAAAAGTCATTAATAAGCCCTGCGGTAACTACATGTATGTTGCTGCCGGGTTTTTTAAATATAAGTTCTCCCAGGTATTCTCCGTGCTGGCCAGGTAGTATTATTAGCTTCGCGTTAGGTAATAATTTGAACATTTGTACCGCATGCTCGGGTTTAACCACATCCCGATCAGCTGAAATAACCAAAGTCGGTGCTTTAATGCCTTGTATATCATTGTCGCTCCAGTCCTCAAAAGTTTGCATACGTAGCGCATCACGATCATGCATTATTTGAAGCCTTTCGGGGCTGTTAGTTATTTCAAGGTAAGCGTCTTTTAATCCCTGCGGCATGTAGTCAATACTGGCATTGTTCATAAACTCCCAAAACTGTGCGGGTAAGCCGTCCCGTTTATAAAATGCTGACGCGATTATAAGCTTAGCTACCAGTTCCGGATGGCGAATGGCTACCTGCAAAGCGGTTTGCCCACCGTTGCTGAAACCCAGTATATCTGCTTTTTCAATTTTAAAATATCTTATGAGTTCGGCTACATCATCAGCGTCCTGCTCAAATGAAGTTGGCGTACCACGATCGGGTGTGTGCCCGTGTGCCTGTAGCTCAACAGCTATTACCTTCCTGCTTTCAGCAAGATAAGGCAATATCAATCCAAACGTAGTTTGTATGGTTGATCCGCCTCCGTGTATCAGCACAAGCGGTTTACCGCTGCCATGCACTTCGTAATACATATTAAGACCATTAACCACAGCGTACTGTCCGTTTAGGGCGGATGATAAGGTTTCCATAAGTGATTGATTTAATACTACAAATCTATCACTATTTATGATTGCTTATGCGGGTTGTAACTGACAAATACAGGTGCCTTTCCCGACTAATCTGATTTTATCCTATATTTAATTTATGAAGATGTTTCAGCAATTGCTGCGCCTGCGCGAACGTAAACGGGGTTTCCATTTAATTACCGCAGAAGTGCTGCAAGCCATACCGCAACTGGCCGAAATAAAAACCGGCATGTGCCAAGTGTTCATCAAGCATACATCGGCATCGTTAACTATTAATGAAAACGCCGACCCAACCGTACGCGTCGACTTCGAAATGTATTTCAATAAAACCGTACCCGAGAACGACCCGGATTATATGCATGATTATGAAGGATCTGACGATATGCCGGCGCACTTAAAAGCAGCAATGCTGGGCAGTTCGGTACTAATACCTGTAAGCAACGGCCGACTGGCTTTAGGCACTTGGCAGGGAATTTACCTTTGTGAGCACCGTGACCATGGTGGAAACCGGGAACTGATCGTTTCGGCATGGGGCATTTAATTACTCTTATATGAAAAAGTACATTTTACTATTGTCATGCTTCATAGGCTTAGGTATTACTGCATCGGCACAAACAAAAACCCAGGATGAAATAAATGCCGATCTTGCTGTACACCGGAAACAAATTGACTCGTTAGACAAGTTAATGATACACATTATTGCCCAGCGGCAGCAAATTGTTAGAGAAGTTGGCGTTTATAAGAAGAAATATAATGTACCACCGTTGCAGCCTGCCCGCTTTAAACAGGTGGTTGACAGAGCCATTTTGGCAGGACAACAAGAAGGCTTATCTGCTGAATTTATAACGCAGCTTATGAATGCAATACATGATGAAAGCCTGCGGATTGAGGGTGATACCACAACCAAACATTAATAAAATTCCACAAAACGAAAAAGCCGTTTGCATGAAGTCAGCAAACGGCTTTAATATTTTTACAAGATAACTTTTAGTCGGGGTATACTACTGACAAATAACGTTCTTCCACGGTACGATAAAACAGCACTAATAGTGCAATTACCGATAAAATAAAGAAAGTAACTATTTGATAATCGGCATTATAAAGCCACAATGCGCTACCTATTACCAGCATCCGTAGAAATTCAACTGCAAATACCCATTTTTTTTGTTCCATTATGGCACCGCAATTTATCAGGGTAAGTATAGTGAACGAGGTAAACAGGAATTTTTCGCTGGCCCCCATTTCAAACTCAAATAATATAAATACAAAAAGCAAAACCAGCATAACAATTACCTGCCATATCACATAATTGTTAAGGCGATGCTGCAGCGGTTCTTCCTGTTGTTTAATACCAAATATTTTTTCGGCACGCTCACGCATGTCCGGATCGATAAGCGTTGGGCTGCCAAATATCATTTTGAACTTGTCTTTAAGCGTTTTCTGCTTTTTTACCATCAGCCACAATTCGATATAAAAATGAAAGTGCTGCCATAAAAAGCTATAAGTATTAAGCTGATGAGTTAAGCCATAAACCGGCTTTTCATCTTCTTTCTGGAAGGTTCCGAATAACTTATCCCAAATAATCAGCACATCACCATAGTTCTTGTCAAGATACTTATCGTTACAGGCATGGTGCACCCTATGATGCGAAGGGGTAACCATAAAATATTCAATAATACCAAGCTTTCCTATTACCTGCGTATGTACAAAAAATGGGTACAAACCGTGTATCAGCAACATCACAAATATCATTTCGGCCGGGAAGCCCAGCAAGGGTAGAACGCTCCAAAAACCTGTACGCACTATAGCCTGAAACAAAGTTATACGTGCCGATACGGTATAATTAAAATCTTCACTTTGATGATGAACCACATGCACAGCCCAAAGTACATTCATTTCGTGCGCCAGGCGGTGGTACCAATACCAAATAAAATCTGTACCTAAAAAAAGCAGAATCCACATCGCAGCCGTTGGCTTAATTTCAAACAGACCAAAATTCGTTTGAATATAGTGATAGAAGAAGTAAAAAACACCAGCTACCAATACATCGGTAAGGCGCTCAAGTATGCCTATACTTACGTTGGCAATGGAACGGTGCAAATCAAAAAGTTCCATTTTCTTTTTGCGTGCCACGTAATATTCAAGCAGCATAAGAACTACAAAAAGCGGAACCGCAAATGCAAGGTAGTTAAATTCCATACGTTGTTTTTAAGGGGCTTAAAAAACCGTTTTTATACAGATTTATAACCAAAATTAACCAAAAATAAGCTTATTGGTTTGACAAATATAGCATTTGTTTAAACTGAACGAAGCTGAACGCACTATAGTATTGATAATGTGTGCAGAATCATTTTTGTTACAGAAGTTGATGAGTGGTTGATTGTGTTGATAAGTGAATGGTTAATTAAGTTGTAAAGAGGCCAAATTTATGAATTTCCGGAAAGCTATTTACTTACTCAAAGTCATTAACAACTGACTCGCCAATCAACTATTCACCTAATCAACTAATTTCCTACCTTTGTTATCTATGGGAAAGTTTGAAGTGCCTGATAAGGTGCTGTATGTGTGCACCGGCAGTAAATGCAGCAAACGCGGCGGGAAGGATACTTACAAGTTGGTGAAAAGCCTGACGAAACACACCAAAACTGATGTTGAACTTGAGGTGATACGCATTGAATGTACTGATCGTTGCGATTGGGCACCTGTATGTAACCTGCAGCCTGATAACATCTGGCTAAAAGAATACGGCAAAAAAGAAGTGCTGAAACTTTTGGAATCAGCACTTGATTTGTAAGATTTTTTAAGCGGTTATTACGCTTCGTTATCGTAATTAATTTTGCTAACGTGGCGGTCAATTTCCCATGCGCCGGTACCTTCAGTACCAATAACGTCAAACAGTTCGACAGCGCGGCGGGCTTTGTATTCTTCTTCACGTTGTTCTTTAAAGAACCAGTTAAGGAACTCAAGAGTTACGAAATCCTGCTCTTTGTAGCAGCGTGATGCAATAGCTTTGATTGACTCGGTTACGGCGATCTCCTGCTCTAAAGCATCTTCAAACACCTCACGGAACGAATTATATTCAATTTTGATGTTGTTCACGTCAGGCGAAATAGCGGTCCCCCCCATGTCTAACACATATTTAAAAAATTTGAGTTGATGCTCACGCTCTTCTTCGGCTTGTTTGAAAAAGTAGTCGGCTGAGTTGTCATAACCATTACGGTCGCACCATGAAGCCATGGCCAAATATATAGCTGAAGACTGTGCTTCTTTTCTGATCTGCTGATTTAAAATTGCCTCTATCTCGGTTGATAAAAGACTTTTTACTCGGATAATATCTTTCATGATCTGATAAGTTTAATCATTTATAACATTACAAAAATAGTGCTATAAATGTTTAGACCACTAAATATTAACAATATGGAAACAATCTAAGTACAGTTAAACGGCTGTACGATAAAGGCGATTGTAAATGATGTGATTAAGCTCCAACATAACAAAAGTACCTTGTAAAAGCTCTTTAAAAGCGATGATTTGCGGAAGGGTAAGTACGTAGGTGTCGTCGCATGCGCAAATAAAGATGATCTCCATATCCGGCGACTTGGCATCCATCAGGCGTTTTTCGATATCAACGCTGTTGATGGCTTTATTTAAACGAAGCAGGCAACGGTAATCAAAACGGGCAAGTTTACCGGCAAAGTCAATATACCAGCAGTTCTCGCTATCACACTGATAGATAGCGCCTTGCTTAGTGGTAAAAACTTCAATAAACTTTGGATTAACTACTGCTTCTTTAACCTGCATCTCTTGCTGACGTGTGGCAACAAAAATAGCACTATTTAGATTAAATCCAAACACTATTGAGAATTATTCTAAAGAAAGTTTTATTTGCTTGAATTATTCGCTTTACGTCATCCCGAACTTGTTTCGGGATCTCTCAGGATGGAATTTACTTAGCAAATGAGATGCTCAAACAAGTTCAGCCTGACGTGCACTTAGTTATACATATCTTACAGCCGCTTCACCTCAATGCCAAAAACGTCATTCAACGCTTTTTTAGCCGACCAATATCCGCACATGCCATGCACTCCCCCGCCCGGAGGCGTTGATGATGAGCAGATGTATAAGCCCTTATCAGATGTTTTATATGGCGACCACCGCAGTACCGGGCGTGTAAAAAGCTGAGCGATATCAATAATACCACCATTTATATCGCCGCCGATATAGTTGGGATTATGCTTCTGCATTTGCTCGGTGTTAAACGTATGGCGTGCAAGTATCCGCTCCTTAAATCCCGGCGCAAACCGTTCCACCTGGTTTTCGATAACGCCTGTCATGTTTTTTACCGAACCATTGGGCACATGGCAATATGCCCAGGCAGTGTGTTTGCCTTCAGGAGCGCGTGTGGGATCGGCAATGCTGGGTTGAGCCAGCAATACGTAAGGTTTATCGGTATGCTTGCCGTTACCTGATGCTGCTTCAGATGCAGCGATCTCATCCAGTGTACCGCCCAAATGGACAGTGGCGGCTTTGCGGCAATCTTCATTTTTAAACGGCACCGGGGCATCAAGCGCCCAGTCAATCTTAAATACCCCATCACCATACCGAAAGCGTTTAAGTTGCCATTTATATAGCGACGAAAACTTATGTCCGGCTATTTGAAGTAACTGTTTTGGGGTAACATCGAACAACACCGCATGTGCCGACGGCAGCTGTTGTAACGAAGTGACGTATGTTTTGGTTTCTATTTTTCCGCCTAATGAAGTAAAGTATGCAGCCAACGCGTTAGCCAGATTTTGGGAACCTCCTTTGGCAACAGGCCAGCCACCCAAATGCCCATTGGCCATCAATACCAACGCAATGGCCGATGTGGTAAGATTACTTAACGGCTGTATAGAGTGTGCCGCCATGCCCGCGAACAACGCCCTGGCTTTTTCTGTTTTGAACCTCTTAGCAAGCACTGTGGCAGGTGGTATAGCCGCCAGTCCGAATGCAGCAAGTGCAAACGGCTTTTTTGGAAAATGCAGCGGACCAAGCACATCAGCCGCCAGGCCCGGCCAGTTTTGTACAAGCGGTTTCATCAGGCTGAGATAAGCCTGTTCATCGTGGCCAAGTAAGCGCGCTGTTTCTTCAACTGAACGCTTTAATACACCTGCCGAACCATCGTCAAGCGGATGTGCAGCTTCTATATCCGAAAAAAGATATTCCAATCCGTACTGTTTAAGCGGTAATGTTCTAAAGAATGGCGAA
Source organism: Mucilaginibacter limnophilus (assembly GCF_004005815.1). Classification (GTDB taxonomy): domain Bacteria; phylum Bacteroidota; class Bacteroidia; order Sphingobacteriales; family Sphingobacteriaceae; genus Mucilaginibacter; species Mucilaginibacter limnophilus. Next base: position 144,412 of record NZ_SACK01000004.1, read on the forward strand.
CCAACCCCTAACGGGTGTACCGCCGAACAGATATCATGCTTAAAACCCGGTAATGTAAGTTCAGACGTACGCGAACCGCCGCCAATGGTGTCTTTGCCTTCTACTATCAGCACTTGCAGGCCATGCTGCTGCATTAGTATACCTGCTGCAAGTCCGTTTGGCCCTGCACCTATTATTACGGCATCGTAATCACGTTTGTCAAGCTTCATTAATAGCAAAGCTATAAAAGTAGATTTTGGTTTTTGAAGGAATGTGATTATCCAATGTGTTTCCTGATCTTTATCACCACATATTTTGACGTAGGCGTATTGCTTCTTTCAGCAACACTGTTTATCGGCACCAGCACATTGGCTTCAGGGTAATAAGCTGCAGTATTTTTTTCCGGGATGTTATATGGAACTACCAGAAACAATCGCGCAACCCGCTCAACACCTCCATGATAATTAAACAGATCAACCTTATCACCGGCTTCTAAACCGGCTTGCGCCATGTCGTTCACGTTCATAAAAATCACACGGCGCTCGTTATGTATGCCACGATAGCGATCTTCCATACCATAAATAGTGGTATTAAACTGGTCGTGACTGCGGATTGACATCAACACATACTCATCGGCAGCCAGTTTATTTTCAGGAAGTTTAGTTACGCTGAACGGCGCTTTGTTACGTGTTTTTTCGTTTTCAAAGCGTCCTTCGCGCGGGGCGTTGGGCAAATAGAAACCGGCGGGTTTACGCACACGTACATTGTAGTCCTCAAAACCTGGAATTACTTTTTCGATGACATTGCGCACTTCGTCATAACTATTGGCGTATTTATCCCAGTTGACAACGGTACGGTTACCTAAAGTAGCCTTTGCCAGTTCACAAACTATTTGAGTTTCGTTAAGTAATTCTTTTGATATCGGCTCCAACACGCCTTTTGATATTTGTACCACCCCCATTGAGTTTTCGCAGCTTATAAACTGCTCCTCGCCGTTAACCACATCTTTGTCGCTTCGCGACAGCGTAGGCAAAATAATTGACTCCTCACCCACTACCAAATGCGCCCTGTTAAGCTTGGTTGATACGTTTACGGTAAGTTTTGTTTTGCGTAAGGCATCAGCCGTGTAAGCAGTATCCGGCGTAGCCGACAGGAAGTTGCCACCCATTGAAAACATCACTTTCACCTTACCTTCGTGCATGGCGGTAATGGTTTCTACAGTATCATAACCATGTTCGTGGGGTGGGTTAAAACCAAACACTTCCTGCAATTTATCAAGCTGTTTGGGGAAAGGTTTGTCGTAGATCAACATGGTGCGGTTACCCTGCACATTGCTATGCCCCCTAACCGGGCACAAGCCTGCGCCGGGTATGCCGATAGCCCCTTTTAGCAAAGCTAGATTTACTATTTCTTTTATAGTATCCACCCCATTAACATGCTGCGTAATGCCCATGGCCCAGCAAATGATGATCTTACGGGTATGCTTCAGCATGTTTGCCGCCTGCTCTATCTGGCCCATGGGTATGCCTGCTTCCAGTGCAAGATCATTCACATCATATTGCCGGATATCGTTAATAAATTGATTGTAGCCGGTTGTTTTATCAGCAATAAAAGCATGATCGAACACCTTGCCCGGTTCTTGTTGTTCGGCATTATACAAAAGCAATTCAAGAGCTTTTAACAAGGCGATATCACCGTTTATTTTTACCTGCAGGTACAGGTCGGCCAGTTGGGTTGTTATGCCCAGAACGCCTTTTACATTCTGCGGATTTTTGAAACCCATCAGTCCGGCCTCGTGCAAGGGGTTTATGGCAATAATCTTGCTGCCTTTATGCTTTGCTTTTTCAAGGGCGGTTAGCATACGGGGGTGATTGGTGCCCGGGTTTTGCCCCATGATAATGATCACATCCGTATCGTAAAAATCATTCAGGGTTACAGTACCTTTACCAATACCGATAGTATCGCCAAGGGCTACGCCCGAAGACTCGTGGCACATGTTCGAGCAATCGGGCATGTTATTCGTGCCATACTCGCGCACAAACAACTGGTACATAAACGAGGCTTCGTTGCTGGTACGACCCGAAGTGTAAAATGCCGCTTCATCCGGCGAAGCTAAAGCATTTAAATGACCGGCGATTTTTTTAAACGCATCGCCCCAGGTAATAGGCCGATAATGCGTACCGCCTTTTGGCAGATAAACCGGCTGTGCAATGCGTCCTTTTTTGCCTATTTCGTAATCGTTCAGCTTAGCAAGATCAGCTACCGAATTTGCCGCAAAGAACTCGGCAGTAAGCTTCTTTGTGGTTGCTTCCTCAGCCAGCGCCTTGGCGCCGTTCTCGCAGTATTCGGCTATAGGTGAGCGGTCGTCATCCGGGTCGGGCCAGGCACAGCTTGAACAGTCAAAACCGCCCTTTTGGTTCATTTTGAACAAGGCTTTCAGTCCGCGTATGGGTCCGGTCTCATGCAGCACATCGTCCATAGCGGCGGTGACCGCGCGCATGCCTGCCGCCCATGTTTTAGGTTCTGTAACACGCAGATCATGCAGTTCTTCAGGATTTTCTTCGGCCGGGTGTTTTACCTGTTCGCGCATATTATTTCTTAGCTAAAGGGTTGGGGAAATTATCGCTTTGATCTTCAGCCACGTCATCAAGGCACATAAAATCTTTCTCGATAAGCAGTTGCAGATCGCCGCAGGTATTGTTAAAACCCACTTTTTCTGTATCCACCCACTCGTTTTTCATATCGACAGGCATATACATCGTGATCACGTTATCTTTATAAGTGGCTGATAAAGCATCGTCATTGTTTTGCTGCAGAATATATTTAAGCGGCTGCCCCGCAAAATTGATGGTTTCTTCCACCCTGCCTTCGGCAGCAAAGCGCTCAACATCGGTTTTAGAAAGCCTGTAGCGTATAGCGTTCCCTTTAATGCGCAGTTTCATAATCAGTAATTAGTACGCGGTGTGCCGCGCTATATATATTAAAACGCTTATCGCGTAAAAAACCTATCAGGGTGATGTTAAACTCTTGGGCAAGTTGTACTGCCAGACTTGAAGGCGCCCCAACAGCCGCAATGATATTAATACCTGCCATAACAGCCTTTTGCACCAGTTCAAAACTGGCGCGGCCGCTGAGTAACAATATTTTATTAGTTAAGGGCAGCCAGCCATTTTGCAACGAGGCGCCAATCAGTTTATCAAGCGCGTTATGTCGCCCAACATCCTCGCGAAGCAATAGCAGTTTACCTTCGGCATCAAATAAAGCCGAGGCATGCAATCCGCCGGTATCAGCAAAAACCGCCTGGTGCTGCCTTAAGATATCGGGTAGGCCGTATAGTGAGTTTGAATGGATAGCGTTGTTATCATCTGTTTGATGATCCTGTGTTACGGTATATATAGCGTTGATCGACCCTTTTCCACAAACGCCGCAACTTGATGTGGTGTAAAAGTTGCGTTCGGTATTTTGAAGATGCGGCGTCACATCTTCTCTAAGGCTTACCTGTATCACATTCTCCTTATTTTCGGTACAGGCAATAAAGCAGTGATTAGCCGACAAAATATCTTCCTTATCTTTAATAATCCCTTCGGTGAACAAAAAACCTATTGCAAGTTCGGTGTCATTACCGGGGGTGCGCATGGTAACGGAGATGTTTTGTACTATGCGGCTCTCAGCCGGGCCGTGTTCAAGGCGTATCTCAAGGGGTTCCTCAATGGCCAGCGCGTCAAAAGTGCCGTCAGCACTATCATTGTGCACTTTGGTAACGGGCATACTGGCAACTGACTTCGACATAGTGTTAACTACAATTGGTTATTGCGATTGTTTATTTGAAAAAAGCGCCGCAGGTTGTACAAATGTGCCATTGGTTATTGCATATTTGCATATGCCCAAATGTAAAAAATTATATGTATGAACATAAATATTTTGGCCTTTGGTATTGCTAAGGATATTTTTGGGAGCCCTGTAATTGAACTTGAGCTAACCAATAATGCAACGGTATCAAACATCAAATACTTGCTTGAGCAGCGTTACCCACGGCTAAAACAGCTATCATCATACATGATAGCTGTAAACAATGAGTATGCCTTGCCTGAAGATACAATTCACCATCATGATGAAGTGGCTGTAATCCCACCTGTAAGCGGCGGATAAATAATGAATACAGAGATAAAAATCTTAGATACCCCGCTTGATGTTGCCGGATGCATTGATTGGGTAATGTCGCCTGATGCTGGGGGAATTGATGTGTTTGTTGGCACCGTACGCAATGCAACAAAAGGCAAACCGGTTGTACGGCTTGAATTTGAAGCTTATGAACCTATGGCCATAAAGGAACTCGAAAAGATAACACAGCAGTCCTTTGCCAAATGGCCATTGATAAGAGTATTGGTACATCACCGGATAGGCATTTTGTCCGTTGGCGAAGTACCTGTTGTAATTGCTGTATCTGCCGCGCATCGTGATGCCGCTTTTGACGCCTGCCGGTATATCATCGACACGCTAAAGCAAACAGTACCCATATGGAAGAAAGAGATTTTTGAAGATGGCGAGGTTTGGGTAGCGGCACATCCGTAGATGGATTTATAAAAAAGTCATGCTGAACATGCTTCAGCATCTCTCATGTTAAAGAAAATTTAGCCTTAGATATCTGGAAACAAGTTTGGATGAGGTTTGTAAAGTGCCTGTGGCTTGTGAATTTAGAATGCCTGCGCTCCACCTTCCAACGAAAACACTTCGGCATTTGGATATGTTCCTTTAAACATCCTTGCCGCCTGTGCGCTACGCTTACCTGATGCACAGTAGAATACTGTTATTTTTTGGGGATCGAGATCAGACAAGTATCTTTCCAGTTCCTGCAGCGGTATATGCTCACCACCGATATGATATGCATCGCGCTCCTGTTGTGTGCGGACATCAATCAACTGAACATCGCCTCTTTGCAATTGTTCTTTTAATTCTTCCGCAGAAATAACGTTTATTTCGGTGATGGCTGTCGGCAGCGAAGTGATATTTGTCTTAGTTACCGGGCCTATCCTAACAACGCGGCTTTGCATGGTTTGCGCGTCAAAAAGCAGCACTTTACCTGCAAGCACTTCACCGGTTTGCGTAATGTATTTTATAGCTTCATTAGCCTGCATGCAGCCTATTATACCTGCAAGTGTGGGTATAACTCCACCGGTGGCACAATCAGGTATTTGCGAGGCATTAACGTTGGGGAACAGGTCGCGGTAGTTGGGTGAAATTCCGTCTTTAACCGATATATTCCAAACGGCAACCTGACCTTCGTATTGATATATTGCACCGTAAACCAAGGGTTTTCGGCTTAAAACGGCAGCATCATTAAGCAGGTAGCGGGTTTCAAAATTATCACTGCAATCAATGATAATATCATAAGTAGCTGTAATATCCATCACATTCTCATGAGTGATCCTTTCCTGATGAGGAACCAGTATGATACCTGGATTCTGCATTTGTAATTTTTCGCAAGCTATTCTTGCTTTTGGTTTTCCAACCTCCTCAGTTCCGTACAACACCTGCCTATGAAGGTTACTCACCGATACCGCATCAAAATCGGCTATGCCTAAAGTACCTATACCTGCCGCCGCAAGATACTGCGCTGCCGGACAACCAAGTCCCCCAGCGCCTACTATCAATACTTTCGACTGCTGCAAACGCTGCTGCGCCTCTTCTCCGAAACCCGGCAAAGCTATTTGACAACTGTATCGCAGTAGTTCCCGGTTCATGGCTGAGTGGTTGTTTGTTGCTGCAACAGACGTTTTACTCGTTCAAGTTCTTCAGGCGTATTTACATTGGTTAGCGCTGAAGGATAAGGTGCGTTTAGCAAAGTAGTATCACTATTGATAAGCACTTTTCGCGGACAAGAATACCCCTGAGCCAAAAACGACAACAACACCGGATAGCTTTTTGGCTCCCAGATGGTAATAAGCGGTTCAGGAAAATCGTCATGAACGCTTTTGTATGCTGTCGCGATAGAGGCCGTATTGCGATTATCTATAAGGTACTGTATTGTCGCTTCATCAAGCAAAGGCAAGTCGGCAGCCACTACCAGCCAGGTGTTATCAGGCTGGGCCCTGAATGCCGACAGCATAGCCCCCATCGGACCAAGATTTAAAAAAGTATCCGTTAAAGTCTCATATCCTTTTGCAATTTCCCCGCTTTGCTCTTCCCGGCAGGAAATAAACACCTCCGCACAAAAGTTTTTTAGCACATCAGCCAAATAATAACGCTGCTCTTTGCCATGCCAGTTTATGGCACCCTTATCAAAACCCATGCGCACGCTTTTACCGCCGGCAAGTACAAGTCCATTTATTTTTGACTTAGCTTGTTCCAATTTCGAGTTAAAAAATTCGATTATCTTATCCGTTTCATCCAGTCGGTAAACCGGAATGCTTTCCCAATTCGAAACAGTTTTTTTTATAAAGTCAAATACTTCTGTAGCAGTTGTGCTTAGTAGTATAAGTTCAACATTCGTCAATTGCTCAGCACGATTTTGCAGTGAAGTTTTTTTATTTTCGTCGATAATAACAACCTGCGCTTTAGCTTGCTGATGATTGCCATTCACCAATACGATATCGGCTTCAGCAAAAAGTTGTCTCTGGTTAAATGAAGACAAGTTGCCGGTAAAATTTAACTGGTTATAATTGATCTGATCGGTATATTCTATCGAAGCTCCTGAAGCTAACCTACCCGACAACAGCATTACATCATCATTATGCGAAGTATCAGCGTAGGCACATTTATAAGCAGGCGACAGTGCCTTTATTATCTCATCGGCCAGTAGTTTTATCACGGTACAAGGTGCGCCTACAATGGCCCACTCATTCCGCGAAAAGTTACCCATCGCCGGACGCGTAAGCTCCGCATGTTTTTTATGTCCGTTTGAAGTCATGCTTACCCCCTGTTTTTTCTATAAGCATAGTTTCTTTTATCACAATGTTATGGCTCATGGCCTTGCACATATCGTATATAGTTAAAGCGGCTATGGAAGCACCTGTCAGCGCCTCCATCTCAATACCGGTTTTAGCGGTTATGCTGGCCTCACATTCAATCACCACTTCCTTTTGTTCATTAAAGTTAATAGTAATATGGCAGTTATCCATACCTAACGGATGGCAAAGTGGTATTAGTTCACCCGTTTTCTTAGCAGCCATTATTCCGGCTATGATAGCTGTTTGAAACACCGGCCCTTTTTTGCTTTGAATTTCATCACCTTCCAAAAGCTCAAGCACTTCAGGCGGCAGGTAAACCACGCTGCGTGCTACAGCCCTGCGTTTTGTTGGCTGCTTTTCGCCTACATCAACCATATTTGGATTGTTGCTATCGTCGAGGTGTGTTATCATTGTTTGTAGTTTTGTGATTACACTGATTTACGAATTTGATTACACCGATTTTGAGAACTCGTTAACATCGTCATTTGTATATCCTAACGACCTTTTCTACTTATCGGTGAAATCTAAATCGGTGAATCATTATTATCCTATAAACTTCCCCTTTTTTAAACTCACTTTTATCAGCCGGAAGTTCCATAAAGGCGTCGGCATCAGCTAAATTAGCGAAATCTCCTGAGCCGTTGCCTGTAACAGGTTCGGCGATAAGCTGCGCCTTGTTATTCATTAACAGCTTTACCTGCATAAAATAAACAAGTTCCGGCTTAAATGTTACATCGTTATCCAGAACCGCATACATGGCCGGTTTTTCAATCATGCCCAGCGTAGCACGCAGCCATGGCAGAAAGTATCTGTGCGTACACATAAATGCAGCCACAGGATTGCCCGGAAAGGCGAACACCAATACTCCGTTTTCATGCTTGCCAAACCAGAATGGTTTACCCGGACGCTGGGCTACTTTATGAAAAATCTGTTTAACAAATAACCTTTCGAGCACTTCAGGCAACAAGTCAAACTTTCCGGCAGATACTCCGCCAGTCAGAATAATGGCGTCGTAATACTGCAGGCAGTGTGCCAGTTGGCGTTCCATGATATCGGCTTCGTCGGGCAGGTGCAGTATATCTGCATGTATGCCGTTGTCTTTTAGGATAGATTGCACAGTGTAATTGTTCGAACGGCGTATCTGGTGTGGTTTTGGTGTTTCACGCACATCGATAACTTCGTCGCCGGTAGAAACAACCACCACCCGCGGCAGCTTTTTAACTCTTATTTCTTCTTCGCCTACTGAAGTTATCAAACTTAGAACCGCTGGAGTTATCACCTGCCCCGGTACTGCTAAAATATCGCCTTGTTTCCTATCGCGTCCCTGGGTATGGATATTTTGTCCTTTAGCAACTATACTTGACAGCACCACCGCGCCTTCTTCGTTGAGATCAATCTGTTCATAAGGTATCACTGTATCGACTGATTCGGGCAGCATTGCGCCTGTCATGATCTCAATACACTCGTCCAGTGCTTTGATTTCCGCGGGAGCGTCACCGGCGGCCTGTACAGCAATTTTCCGGAACACCGTATTACCCTTTTCTATCGCTTCGTACTTAACCGCGATGCCATCCATAGCAACACGGTTGAAAGGCGGCATATCCCTGTCGGCTTTTATATTTTCAGCCAGTACACGGCCTGTAGCTTCGGTAAACAGCACAATCTCGTTGCCCAGATCGGCTTTATTTTCAAGTATTATCCGTTCAGCTTCTTCAACTGTTCTCATAAGGTATCAGCCGCCTATTTCGGCCATTGATTCATGTATATCATGCCGCTGCAGTTCAGCCTGACGGCCATCCTTTGCCTTGTTGCCCAAGGCATCGCGCAGCAGCATTTTTATTTCATCGTCACTATCCCCTTTGCGCAAAGCATCTTTTATATTCAGCACACCATCATCATATAAACAGGTACGCAGCATACCTTGAGGTGTTACGCGTATGCGGTTGCAACTACCACAAAACGTACGCGAGTAGGCTGCGATAATGCCCACATTACCCTGGTGACCAGGTACATGATAATTATACGATGTTGAATATGCCGGGTCAGCAATCTTTTGTATTGAAGGATAATGCAGCTGTATCTCTTCCAGTATCCGCAGATAATCCCATTGTAGCGTATTAAACTGATGACTATCCCCATTGAAAGGCATTTCCTCAATAAAACGTACGCTTACAGGAAGGTCTTTTGTCAGTTCAACAAGTGGTGCAATGTCCTGTGTGTTCCGGCCATCCATCACAACCGCGTTTATTTTAACATTGATATTGTGTTTTAACAATGCCTCAAGCGTGTGCATCACATTAGTAAACTCATCCCGGCGGGTTATAGCAAAAAAGCGATTAGCGTCAAGCGTATCTAAACTCAGGTTTACTGATTTTATACCGATGTCTTTCAACTGCGGCACAAACGGGGCAGTCAATACGCCATTGGTGGTTAACGTCAGTTCGTTTATACCTTTAATTTTTGACAGCGAAGTAAGAAACTGCATTATTCCCCGACGCACAAAGGGTTCGCCGCCTGTAATGCGTACTTTTTCGATACCCATTCCAGCCATAACACGGCACATGCGCAGCATTTCTTCATAACTCATCAGTTCGCTTCGCGAAAGCCAGTTGAGCCCATGCTCGGGCATGCAGTAGAAACAGCGTAGGTTGCACCTGTCTGTCACCGCAAGGCGCAGGTAGTTTACTATCCGTCCGTGATTGTCTGTCAGCGCGTTCAACATGGTAAAGTTAAGGATAAAAAAATATCCCATCCTGATATTCTCAAGATGGGATTATTAAAGCCATTAAATGGCAAGTATATTACTTCTTTACAGAAAACTTATAAATCGAATGTGTTTTATAAGTCTGCCCTGGATTAAGTTCTGTCGACGGATATTCGGGACGGTTTGGCGAATCAGGGAAATGCTGAGTTTCCAATGCAAATGATGTTCTGAATTCGTCCTTAATACCATATTTCAGCACGTTTTTAGCCTGCATAAAGTTGCCACTGTAAAACTGTAAACCAGGCTCCGGTGTGTAAATATCCAGCGTAATACCTGTTTTGTCACCAGTAATAGTAGCTACAGGTTTGCTGATATCTGTTTTGTTCAGCACAAAGTTATGATCGTAACCTTTGCCGTTTTTCAACTGTTGGTTGTCGGTTTCAATACGTGCACCTATTTCTGTTGGTTTTGTAAAATCAAACGGTGTACCGGCAACTTTCTCCAACGGACCAAGCGGAATAAGACCGCTGTCGACAGGTAAATAATTATCAGCGTTTATCCATAAAGTATGTTTCAGGATATCACCGCTGCCCGAACCATTCAGATTATAAAAAGCATGGTTAGTTAAGTTTACTACAGTCTTTTTATCGGTTTTAGCCTCGTAGCTGATATCAAGCGCGTTGTCATCAGTTAAATGAAACGTTACTTTTACATTCAGGTTGCCGGGAAAACCTTCCTCACCGTCTTTTGACAAATAAGTCAGTTCGACAGTGTTCGAATCAACTTGTTTACCATCCCATATCACACTTTGAAAGCCTTTTTTACCACCGTGCAGCATGTTAGCACCGTTGTTTAATGAAGAACTGTATTCTTTGCCGTCAATTTTAAATTTACCTTTAGCTATACGGTTGCCATAGCGACCGATGGTTGCACCGTAATAAACTTCGGTAGATTTTAAATATCCCTCAGCACTTTCCGGACCAACAATTACGTCAACCATTTTACCGTCTTTATCAGGCAGTAACAGGTTAACTATACGTCCGCCGTAATTGGTTATTGATGCTTCTACCCCGTTCTTATTTTTTAAAGTAAAAAGATGAACGGCCTTACCGTCGATTGTAGTGTCGAACGCCGAAGCGGGCGCCAATGCTGCGGTGTGCGTAGTGTCTGTGCTCATGGTTTCAGTTGATTTTGATGCCGGCTGATTGCAGGCGGCCAAATATAGGGCGCAAGCCGGTAAAATTGCTAATGCGGGTTTTACAAATTCTCGTATCATAGGTCCTTTATTTATTGTTAAGGGTTTCGTAACAGATAGAGCAGATTCTCTTAATTGGTTTTGAAATCTGTCAAATATACAATTATTTGCAAGTTTGCAATGATTAACTGATTTTTCCTTGCAACATGTTACAAATCCAGCTCGCCACCGTGCACAACGGCGCTTTCACATATATATGTCGGCACAATGCCGGTAGAATGAATAGCCGCTTCAGCATCTTCAGGTAACGTATTTCCTGATAGAACCAACACCGTATCTAACCCGAATTTATTGCCGCCAATGATATCGGTATAAAGCGTATCGCCAACCATCACAATATCTTTTTTGCTGATCTGGCGGCGCTCACGTATCAAATCATAAGCGAACATGAACATCTGTGAATCAGGCTTGCCGAAGCGGATAAACTCCTTGCCTACAATGCTCTCAACCATATTGGCTATACCACCAATAGCCACAGATACATCATTTGCCGAAAGGGGGTAGGCATAATCAGTATTGGCCACAATGGCAGGTATAGTGCGTTTGCGCAGTATATTCACTGTTTTATTAATATCCTCAAACCAGTCGAACCCTTCATCATCCATAAACACAAAGGCGTTCACCTTATCCATATTGGTGCTGTTCACCTGGTTAACCGACAAAGTGTGCCTGCCTTCATTTTCAATATAGTGTGCCGATTCGGGCGTACCCAAAAACGCCACAATACCGTCTTTCACTTTCAGGTCCAGGTATTCTTTAGCCAGCATACCTGATGATACGATACGGTCGGGCGATATGGCATGAAGCCCCTGACGGTGGTATGATTCGGCCAATTGCACCGGACTGCGCGAAGCATCATTGGTAACTATATAATATTCTTTACCTTGCTGCTCAAGGTAAGCAAACGTTTTTTCGATACCCGGTACCAGTCCTTTATAGTTTTTTAATACTCCAAAGGCATCAAAAAACACGATCTGGTAGCGGTCGACAATCGACTTAAAGTTATCAATGTGCTTCATTAGTATTATTTCAGTTTCAGGGCTGATATTATTTTTTCGGCATCAAAATCACGATCTACAGAGGGCAGGTAAATGTCAAAGGCTTCGGCCTGGAGTTTTTTGGCATATTGCTCGTGGAAAAAGTGTTTGCCATCCTTTATCACATAATTCAGTATAAAAAAGCGGTAAACTTCCTTCAAAAAGCGTATCTCATCAGCTTTAAGCGGATTTACTTTATGATATTCTTTAAGGAAAAGTATAAAGCGGTCTTCCATCATGGTATCAATCACATAACTGAATACCGTGCGGTCGCCTACGGAAGATACTACCCTGCTGAAAAAGTAAAAATCAAGCACACGGTAGCTCATCCTGAACCAGTCGTAATCCCAGCGGGAATACAGCTCCAGATCGGGCGTTACCGAGAAGTTGCCGATATTCCAGTCGATAAATACCGGGATGATCTCAAATGAACTTACATTGTGTTTCAGCCTGTTTTTCACAAACTGGTCGCAGTGATATTTCAGAAAATCAGCCTGCATACGGCTCCCAAACTGCTTTTCATTTTTGTTAAGCTGATCGAGCAGGATGTTAATATCGGTACGCAGTGTTTTTGATGATTTAGGCAGAACATTTTTGAGTCTTGCACAGGCTTTATGGAATTTACCTACCTGCTGACCAAGCTTTTTTATGTGACGTTCTTCCAGTTGGCGCGGCAGGCGCTCCATAACCCTTGTTGGATTATAAAACACTACCCATGCATCGGTTTTGCCCTGTTTGTAACGGTAGGTATATACCCTATTATTTTTTAATAGCGATTTTGAAAGCAGGTTTTCGAATGGGTAGAGCAAGTTATTGCAAAGGCTGTGGATCAGGCGGTGGTCCTCCTTAAAATGCTCGTATTTGCCAAAGTTTGAAAGCTTGGCTATAATGATGTCGTCGTCGTCAAAAGTTATGCGGTAAACATGGTTGGTTGAAACCCGGGCGCTGATATCGTCTATGGTCTTGATGGTCTTTGATGCGTCGTACCCTTCCCATGCCTTTTGAATTATAAGTGAATAGTCCATTTAGAATATAATTGGACACAAAGAACGCAAAGTTTTCACAATTATAACAAGCAATTTGCAGCGCCCGGCATGTCCCCGGAGGCTGGTATGTTATTACTTTCCTTCAGCTTTATGGGCAGGTGTAACCTCAGGGTGCTCTACTCCTCTGTGACAGCTATTACAGTTAACCCCTTCTTCAGCCATCATACCCAACTCATTTTTCTTCGCGTGGAAGTACTTTTTGTTAAGCATCTCAGTCATTTTGTACATCTTGCGTGCCATCTCTTTCTCCGGTTTGGCATCGCTTGCCCAATCCATTTTCCGGGTAGCGGTATCGCGCACATGGCAAAAGCTACACTTAGTACCTAAAGCATGCTCCCACTCTTCCATCACCTCATGCATTTGATCTTTAGTGATGTTTTTAGGCAGGACTTTTAAATTTTTAAATAATTTTTCTTCGGCGGGTTTCTCTTGTTTTAAAGTAACCATTGAGGTTAGCACTACACTTGAAAGCAGCCCTATTGTGATAAACGCTTTTTTGTTGATGAACATTTGTCAGAGATTTGTCAGGTAAATATAATTATGTGTTAGATAATATTACCAAACGCAACAATATTTTTATAAACCTGCCGGGTGTGCCATTAGTATTTCTTCACTTACCTGCCATAATCTTTCTCTTGCAGCAGCATCATCCGCCGCTGAAGATACTTTAGCGAGTTTCTTCTTTTTGAAATAAGTACCGCTTTTGGTATGCAGCCCTGATTCTGTAGCCAAATAAATGGTTGTTTGGGCGCCTTGTTCAGGCGTTATCATAAACGGGCGGGCTATAGTCAGGAAAAAGCCGGTCATGCCGCCTGCGCCTGCACCAAAAGCAGTGTTTACCACGCCTGGATGCAACGCGAAAGCAGTGATACCCTTATCCCGGTATTTTTCGGCAAGTGATTTTGTAAAATAGATATTGAACAATTTGGCCGCGCCATACACCCGCATTGATGAATAACTTTTCTCACTGTTAAGGTCATCAAAGTCGGGCTTACCCATTTTATGCGCTTCAGAACTTATGTTAATAATACGCGCCTGCCCTTTTTGGAGCAGAGGCATAAGGTGCATAGTAAGTGCGAAGTGCCCCAGGTGATTTACGGCAAAGGTCATTTCAAATCCATCATGGCTAAGCTTTCGCATTGGATACATGCCGCCCGCGTTATTGATCAACACATTTATGGCAAACAGCCGGCTCTTTAATTTTTCGGCAGCGGTATAAACGCTATGCAGATCGGACAGATCACACTTTACACTGAATATCTCTTTATTGACCGTTTGCTGCTTTAACTGGCGGACAAGTTCATCACCCTTCACTACATCACGCACAAGCAGATACAAGGCATGCCCTTTTTTGGCAAGCGCCAAAGCAGTCTCTTTGCCAATACCTGATGTTGCCCCTGTGATAATGGTGGTAATTGCAGCCATTGTTTAATTAGTTGATTGGATAAGTAGTTGATTGGGTGAGTTGTTGTAATAATTGAGTAAATATACGGGTTTGAACCACTCACTAATTTACTTAATCAACCACTCACAATCCTTTAACTTGCCTTTGCCAGTTTTTCATTTTCCAGTATCTGTAAAAGCGCTTTTTCGGCAAGTGTAAGTTCTGACGCTTTAATGTCGGCATCCTCATCCAATCCTTCAAGGTACTTGAACAACGTGCCTTCTTCATAATTTTTTATCACTGCCGGATGTACATAATACTTTTTGCAAACCGTACGGGTATTACCCAGGTTTAGCGCTACTTCATCAAGTACGCTTACAATCTTCTTTTTACATTCGGTAACGTTTTCGAAGCCGCCGGCTTGTTTAAAGGCAAACAGCGCGCTTACGCTGCCTGCCCAGGTACGAAAATCTTTCGCGGTGAAGTCTTCTCCTGTTATTTCTTTAAGATAACCGTTTACGTCACCCGAACCAATGGTGCAACGTTCGCCATCGTCATTATAAAACTGAAAAAGCTCCTTACCGGGTATGTCGCGGCATTGCTTTACCAGCCTTGCCAGTTTTTTGCTTTGAAGGGATATATCCTGGTAAACGCCTTTTTTGCCTTTAAAGGCAAAGCGCAATTTCGATCCTTCTATTTTTACGTGCTTATCCTGTAAGGTAGTAAGCCCAAACGAACCATACAGCTTTTTATACGACTCATTCCCTACCCTGATGCTGGTTAGTTCCATTAGCCTTACAACCAAGGCGACTACCTTACGGTAATCAAGGTTACGGCGGGCAAGGTCGGTATCCACCTGCTGCCTTATGGCCGGAATATGAGCAGCGAAAGTTTGCAGGCGGTAGTATTTTGATTGATTGCGGATCTGGTTCCATTCAGCATGATAGCGATACTGCTTGCGTCCTGCAGCATCTATCCCGGTAAACTGTAGGTGCCCGTTCTCATGTGGGGATATCCAAACATTGGTATATGCCGGCGGAATAACCAGTTTGTTGAAACGGATTATCAAATCTTTATCCTTCACCAGGTTACCTTCGGCATCGTAATAACTCCATCCCTTGCCGGCCTTTTTGCGGGTAAAGCCGGGCATTGTGTCAGACACGTAGCGCAAGCCTACGGCTTTGGCAGTGACCTTAGGGTCGCGGCCTATTTTTTCAAGTTTTTTTACAAGGCGGTTCATTTGTGGAGATAACAAGCAGTAAAGGTTTAAGTTTTAATCTTACTTTATGCTGACCGTGGTTACTAACATTATGTTTTTCGTCTGCCTACCTTAGTGCAACTAAATATTCACTACTTATGAAATACAACATTTTAGGAAACACAGGGCTTATTGTATCCGAGCTTTGCTTCGGCACCATGACCTTCGGCGGAAGCGGCTTTTGGGAAAACATAGGCAAAATACAACAGGATGAAGTTAATCAGTTGATGAAAGAGGTGGTTGACAGCGGCATCAACTTTATTGATACGGCTAATGTGTACTCGTTCGGCCAGTCGGAAACACTCTTGGGCCAGTCGATTATCGACCTTGGTTTGAACCGCAATGAACTGATAATAGCTACCAAAGTGCGCGGCCGCATGAGCGAAGGCAAAAACAATGTAGGCCTATCGCGCTACCATATTTTTCAATCGGTTGACGAAAGTTTGAAACGCCTGCAGCTGGATCATATCGACATCCTTTATGTTCATGGTGTTGATTTGCTTACTCCTGTTGAAGAGATTATGCGATCATTAAACGACATTGTGCTTACCGGTAAGGTGCGTTATGTTGCTATTTGCAACTGGCCTGCCTGGATGGTTATGAAAGCGCTTGGCATCAGCGAGAAAAATAGCTGGAGCAAGGTTATTGGTTTGCAATACTACTTTTCATTAGTTGGCCGCGATATTGAGCGTGAGATATTACCGCTGGCTGCCGACCAAAACCTGGCTGTTATGCCGTGGAGCCCGCTGGCAGGTGGTTTCCTGTCGGGAAAATATACACGTGACGGCGAAAAAGCCGGAGCACGCCGCGACGCGTTTGATTTCCCTCCGGTTAATAAAGACCGCGGTTATGATATTGTTGACGTGATTGCCGAAATTGGTAAGCAGCATAACGTTTCGGCAGCGCAGGTTGCCCTGGCATGGGTTCGCCAGCAAAAAGGTGTTACCAGTACCATTATTGGCGCAAAAAATATCGATCAGCTGAAAGACAACATCAAATCGACAGAAATACAACTTACAGCCGATGATCTGCAAAAGATCAATGAGGTAAGTGCACTACCACGCGAATATCCGGGCTGGATGGTTGAAAGACAATCGGCAGATAGGACGGTTTAAGTTTTTTAGTCCAAAAGACGGAAAGTCCGAAAGAAAAAGTCTGTTTTTTTCAGACGTTCCGACTTCCGGACTTTCCGTCTTTCGGACTATTCGACTAAAACAAGCTTTTAAACACCTTCACCGCATACTCCACTCCTTCCGGATGAATATCCAGATGGGTTACAAAGCGTATTCGGTTTTTGGCTGTGCTCATGCAGATAATGCCCTGTGCAGCCAGATCGGCAACCACTTTATCGGCCGGTTCAACGGTATCAAATAAAACAATATTGGTTTCGACGGGAAGCACCGCGCTTACCCAACTACATTTAGCCAACTCGTCGGCCAGTATGCGGGCGTGGGCATGATCGATTTTAAGCCTTTCAACATGATGATCGAGCGCATAAATGCCCGCCGCTGCCAGAAAACCCGCCTGGCGCATACCACCGCCAAGTACTTTACGTATCCTTCGTGCTTGTTTTATAGTTTCTTTATCAGCCAGTAAAACCGAGCCAACGGGTGCACCCAATCCTTTTGATAAGCATACTGATATTCCATTGAAGTATTTCCCATAATCCTTTGCATCATCACCTGTATGTGTAAGCGCGTTGAAGATGCGTGCGCCGTCAAGATGCAGCTTTAGATTATGCTGATGGCAAAGTTCGGCTATGGGTTTAATCTGCTCGAGCGTATAACAGGCGCCGCCGCCTTTGTTAACCGTGTTTTCAAGCACTACCAAACTGGTGCGTGGAAAATGGATATTTTCGGCATTTATTTCAGGCTCTATCATTTCGGCGGTAATTATACCACGATAGCCATTCAGTAATCGTGTTGATACTGCCGAATTGAACGCTATGCCCCCACCTTCGTAGCGGTAAACGTGTGCTGTTTGGTCGGCAATCAATTCATCCATTGGCTGGGTAAAGCATTTAATGGCTATCTGGTTGGTCATAGTACCCGACGGGCAGAAGATGCCCGCCTCCATGCCAAACATGGCCGCGGCTTTTTCTTCAAGGGCGTTTACTGTTTCATCTTCGCCAAAAACATCATCACCCACTTTTGCACTCATCATGGCCTCAAGCATACCCGGTGTAGGTTTAGTTATCGTATCGCTGCGAAAATCAACAGTAGTTTGCATATTGTAATTGAAGTAGTATTTTTAAAAATTCAAATATCTAAATCTTATGCGTAAAATCTTACTTCTATTGCTGCTTATTGGCAGTACGTTTTCTGCAAACGCACAACTGTTTGGTTACAATTGGAAAGAAGGCTATTACATTGATTTAAGAGGCAGAAAGCATCTGGGATTTATAGCTGATTATGTGGCTTCTAAAGGTATAGCGGGTGCGTACGGTTCGAGCTTTAGGTTCAAATATAAAGACGAAGACTCAAAAAAAATTAAAGCTAAAGACGTAAGAGCATTTGTGGTAAAACCCGATAAAAAGCAACCAACCTTACGAGACAGTTTTATTGTGGCAACTACAAATAAATTATCTGATGCGCCATTTCTACTTGTAAAGATTAACAACAACCCGGTTAAATTGTACTCCTCAGTATGGAATACGGCTTCCCCTGGAGGCGTAGGTGCAGGTTTTAGTGTAGGTATAAGCTGGTCTGGAGAAACTTATTACTGGGGCACAGGTCCTGATGATGTAACTAAGCTTACCAAAAAGAATTTTGTTGAAGCCGCAAGTCAGTTTTTTGCAGATAAGCCTGATATAGTTGCTAAAATTACGGATAAAACTTACGGCTGGAGCGACCGTGAAAACCTTATCCGATTTTATTTAACGGGCAAATGGAACGAGGAAGATAAAACATCTTCTGCCGGTTCATCAGAATAAAAAAAATGTTTTACCGTTAATTGTATAAAATCAAGTTAATGCTACGAACATTATCTTTCATATTATTTTTTTTGTTGGCAGCCACTGCCGCCTATGCTCAAAAATGGCTACCCGGCAGCATTAATGATGTTAAAGGTAACCGCGAAACCGGTTTTATAAACCCTTACCCTTCAGGCAAAGGGCCAAATAAGCATGAGGCTTTTATTGAGTTTAAAACCGACGAGAAGATGAACCCGATCAAGCTAAGTGCGGGTGAACTGCGCTCATTTATTGCCGGTAAGGATAGCTTTGTGGTGGCACACCCGCCGGGCAATGGCAGCTGGAATGGTAAGGAACTTGACTTTGTAAAGGTTGTTATCAACGAAGAGATAAAGCTATATCAGGGTAAAGGCGCCGGCGGCGGTGGCGGTTTTAAAATACGTCCCGGCTTTTCAGGTGGAGTTGGCCTGGGCAGCGGAGGTTATGGTGGCGTAGGCGGCGGTTTAGGTGTTTCAATGGGTGGCAACGGTAACAGGAATGGCGAAAAGGCTAACGTTGGTTACTTTTTTGGCGCCAATACTGCCGAAATGATGGAAGTGAGCGCTGTAAATTTCAACGACATAATGCTGGATATTATGGGCGATGAACCCGCTGTTGCCAACGAGATACGCAAGAACAAATTCAACCTGCATAACATTGAATCGCTGATTGATTTCTTTAAAAAAGTAAAGGCGGCTAACGCCGCCCAAAATACTCAACAGTAATTTACTCTATCAGGAAAGCATCCATTGCTGCAGTAGGCTTGCCGTTGTCGTCAAAGGCACCCAGTTTGTAACCCTGCCAGCTGTTGTAAGCTTCGGGCTCCCAATAAAATACACCTAAACCTTTTTTGTTGGGCAAACTATTATTCTTTAAAATGATATCGCTGATGAACTTTTTGGACTCAGCGGCGGCTGTAGCCGGCATACCCACTTCAACTACCATCACTTCCGAGCCGTAGCGGGTAGCCATATCCTTCATGTTGGCCAGGCATTGTTCATTCAACGCCGCCCAGTTTGCCACTTCCGGATATAACGACATGCCAATGATATCCCATTGCGCGCCATTGGCTTTAAGTCCATCAAGGTTCCAGCGGTACAAGTTATTATCGTAACCGTTTGAAAGATGTACAATTACCTTACTGCTTGCACTTACCAATTTTACAGCCTCATATCCCGACTTAAACAGTTCGGCATAGTTCTTCATGTTTTTTGAAGCACGACCATCTTCCCAAAGCATACCATCATTAATTTCGTTACCAACCTGCACCCATTCAGGCGTAATGCCGGCATTTTTAAGCGCGGTAAGTACACTTACTGTATGATCATATACGGCATCCTTTAATCCATTCATATCCAGTGAAGCCCATGCCGCCGGCTTAGTTTGTTTACCCGGATCTGCCCAAAAATCGCTGTAGTGAAAGTCTATCATGATACGGAAACCAAGGTTTTTTGCGCGCGTTGCCTTGGCAACCACATCCGCAGTGTTATTCCAGCCGTCAGTAGGATTCACCCATACCCGCAGTCGTATAGAGTTAATGCCTTTATCTTTTAATATCTGTAGTAAATCCTGCTGGGTACCGACATTGTTATAAAACTTTACACCTTTTGCTTCCATCTCGGTTATCCAACTTACGTCGGCGCCCTTTGCAAAACCGGTATTCAATTGCTTGATCTCCTCTTCAGGCGGATCAGGTGTAACCTTTGAATTATCTTTTGAACAGCTTACCTCCAAACAGGCAAAAAAAACGCAAATAAAAATCCCTATCCTTCTCATATCTTAAAATTGGTTGTAGTAACAGGCATGCGGAGAGCTAATGCCCTAAGTGTTAAATATACACCAAATGACAATTTAAATGATAGGTAATTTTATTTTTTTGTAGATAAATAACAACCGATGATCAGCCTTATTCGCCGAACAAACCGCTGCTTAAGTAACGGTCGCCCCTGTCACAGGCAATAAAAACAATAACGCCTTGGGTTAATGCGGCAGCCAGTTGCAGCGCGGCGTGGCAGGCGCCGCCGGTGCTCATACCAGCAAATACGCCTTCAACTTGTGCAAGCTTCCTTGTCATCGCGATAGCGTCGGTTTCGCTTACATCCATTATCCTGTCAACACGTTTTGGGTCAAAAATCTTAGGTAGATATGCTTCAGGCCAGCGGCGTATACCGGGAATCGAAGATTCTTCGGTAGGTTGGCATCCTACTATTTGTATATCAGCATTTTTTTCTTTCAAATACATTGAACAACCCATAATAGTGCCTGTAGTACCCATAGCGCTTACAAAATGGGTAATGCCGCCGTTGGTATCGCGCCATATTTCAGGGCCTGTAGTTTTAATATGTCCCCCGTAATTATCAGGGTTGGCAAACTGGTTAAGCAAAAAATAACCGCCATTGGCTCCTTTATCTTCGGCATAATCACGGCAGGCCTCAATGCTTTCAAGCAGGGTAACTTTAGCGCCAAAAGCTTCCATGGTGAGTGTACGCTCGCGGGTGGAGTTTGATGGCATAACCAGCTCTATTTCCAGATCAAACAAACGGGCTATCATGGCAAGTGCAATCCCTGTATTACCGCTGGTTGCTTCAACAAGTCGCGTACCAGGTTTAATTTCTCCCCGGTCAATTGCGCTTTTTATCATGTTAAGCGCCGCGCGGTCTTTTACGCTACCGCCCGGATTATTTCCTTCAAGCTTCGCAAATACTTTCACATTTGGGTTTGTGTTCAGCTTTTTAAGCTCGACAAGCGGCGTGTTGCCAATAAGATCAATAATACCCGACATAACCTGAATTTATTTACCGTTTGTTTTTTGAATATGAATGGTTGGTGTATGGTACACCGTTGAGTATGGCGCAACGCTCTTTGTAAGCCATACGTTACCGCCGATTGTGCTGTCGTGGCCGATTACCGTATCGCCGCCAAGTATAGTAGCCCCCGAATAAATAATCACGCCATCCTCAACAGTTGGATGACGCTTAACCCCGGCAAGGTCTTTACGCACGCTTAACGCACCCAGAGTAACACCCTGATAAAGTTTAACACGGTTACCTATGATACATGTTTCGCCGATAACGATGCCGGTACCATGATCAATGTGAAAATACTCTCCTATCTCGGCCGCAGGATGAATATCAATACCCGTTACCGAATGCGCATGCTCAGTAAGTATGCGTGGAATAAGCGGGATGCCAAGACCGGTAAGCAGGTGCGCTATACGGTAAAAGCTGATAGCGTAAAAACCCGGGTATGTACGAACCACTTCAAACTCGGTACGCGCGGCAGGGTCGCCGTCGTAAATGGCTTGAATATCTGTGCACAATAACTCATATAATGCGGGCAAGCCATTAAAAAATGCCTGCGCGGTTTGA
Organism: Mucilaginibacter limnophilus; assembly: GCF_004005815.1. Taxonomy (GTDB): domain Bacteria; phylum Bacteroidota; class Bacteroidia; order Sphingobacteriales; family Sphingobacteriaceae; genus Mucilaginibacter; species Mucilaginibacter limnophilus. The sequence continues at coordinate 166,340 of NZ_SACK01000004.1, forward strand.
TGACTTTCATCCTTACTGCAGCGGTCATCGGCACCTACCATGCCCGCGAGTTTTTCCTGGAGTTGTTCAAGTTTCCCACGAAGTACCGCTGCCGAGCAAGGTATGCCATCGGCACATTCCGGAAACATCACCCTGATCACCTTCCAGGCCCAATCAGCAATTTCCTTGTTAGGTGGTATAACGTGCGCCGGCCTTGGCCTTGACAGTATCTTATTGAAAAACTCGTCGTTCATGTTTATTCGCGGTGCGCTTAAATTATAGCAGCAAGGCAAAAATACCTTTTTGCTTTTTATCAGCTAACCTTTTTCTTCATGACAAGGTAAATAAACAGTGTTACTCATTATTACACAACCATTTGTACGCTTTATGTGCATAGGGAAAGATGGTTAAAAAAAACAATGTTTTATAATATTGCTGCATAACCCAACCAATAAGCCGATGCTGCCTTTCAACCTCAAAATGAGCCATACAAGCCAGTTGTTTCCCTGGCTCGACTACAAGAACGCACCATTTACAAAGCGGATTAAACGCCGGCATAAAACATTCTGGACCTCACCGGATGCTGAAGAATTCAGGAACACCCCCTTACAAAAATTCGGATCGCTGGCTAATCTTAAACAACAACCAAACTGGCAACGCGTGCTTAGTAATAAAGCGAATGCCATGCACTTTGCAGCTATGCATGGCTGTAAAACGCCGCTTATATATTGGCGGGGCCGTAATGTTGAGAGCATAAATTTTAGTGCCCTGCCACCTCAATTTGTTATAAAGCCTACCATCGGCCACTCATGCAATAATGTTTTTTTGATGGACAATGGTTATAACCACATGGACAAAAAACGTTATACCTATTATGAACTGACTGAAAACATGAAGCAGATAATGGAAAGTAATCCGTTGAATGAAATTTTGATACAGGAATTTCTTACATCTGAAAGCGGAGAGTACCGTATTCCAACTGATTATAAGGTACATACTTTTAACGGTGAAATAGCACGTATAGAGGTAATTTACCGTACCGGACCCGGAAAAGGAACTGTAAATGTTTTCGATACCAATTGGGAACCCAAAGAAAATATTGGCAAAAAATATGTTAACGGAGATGATTTAGCTCCGCCGAAATGCCTTCCCCAAATAATAAATCAGGCCAAAACACTAAGCAAAGCTTACCAGATATATGTACGGATAGACTTCTATGCTACAGCCAAAGGTGCTGTATTCGGCGAGTTTACCCCTACGCCGGGTATTGGCATAGGCTTTACCAATAAAGCCGACCGCCTGTTTACATTTTATTGGGATGAGTATTGCGAGGGTATGATATAAGCTAAAATATTCACAAACAAAAACGCCCCGGTTAACCGGGGCGTTTTTGTTTGTGATGTACCTGAAATCAGGGTAAGGTAATTTTTCGGATAATATTGCGGGTATCGGTTACAAAAAGTGCCTTTTCGCTGTTTGATAAGGCCAGGTTGGCTGCCACAACGTCGGCATTTATACCCACGCCATCGCGGCCGTCGGCTGCGCCTAACGGGCCGGTAATGGTAGTTATGTTGTTTTGATAAATCTTTTTGATAGCATTACCATCGGCTATGTATAGTGTCGAGCCATCCTTGGTAACGGCAATCCCGCTGATGAATATAAAGCGATATGACGGGAATAAGCGTGTGATTTTGCCATCAGATGTTACCTTGAACAACTTTGACGCGGTACTAACATATTTAACACCCTTTGGTCCTACACCTATTCCACGCAGGGTTTCGTTAGGATCTAAGTAGTCTGAAAAATTAACAACATTCCTGAATATTTCTCTTTTAACAATTTTACACAGGCTGTTATCGTTTACAAACCACATCACACTGTGGCTGTCCTTTTCAATGTCGAGGTTTGAGTCGGCATTGCCTATCCTGCTTACAATATTTATACCGCGCGCTTTATTGTATATGCGCACACCATAACCTGTTGACACAATGTAGATAGTTCCACCCGGATCTTTAACAGCGGCTTCGGGCAGTAAACCGCCTTGATAATATTCAGGCGGCAACTCCACTGTACTCACTTTGTTGTAGATGCTGATCTTGCGGATAAGTCCGTTAAAAAAATCGGCAATGTAAAGGCTGCCGTCACCGTCAACAGATATACCGTGTGGTTTATAGAACTTAGCTTTCGGACCGGGGCCGTTCACTACGTGGGGCTCTGAACTTGTTTTTTCAAAAATTCCTGCGATGGTTCGCACTGTATAAGGCGCTGCGGGTACATCAGCAGTGAGCAGTTCGGTTTCTTCTGTTTCCTTTTCAGCAGAAATTGGCTGCTTTGATAGCTCCTTTTTACACGCCGACAGAGTGAAAATGATGATGATTGTCAGATAAAATTGTGTTCTCATAGGTTTCATAATTACTATCTAAATAACTTATTATTAAACAATTTAATATTGCCGGTGAACTGTATGTATAACAATATGTATAACGATAACTAAAGGTTATTGAGAGCTTCACATTCACGCTGATGTTTCTGTGCTTTGATAATTAATTTATCTTTGACCCAAATCCTTTTTCAAACAGTGGCCAATCAAACGGTATTGATTATTGATGACGAAAAGCAGCTTAACGGTTTGCTGTCCCGTATAATTGGTTTGGAAGGTTATACTGTTTTACAGGCCTATACAGGCAAAGAAGCGTTGAAACTACTATTAAACGAAGATATTGAAGTTGTTATCAGCGATGTTAAACTACCTGATGTAAATGGCATTGAGCTGGTAAAAAAGGTAAAAGAAGTAAGACCATATGCTGAGGTTATAAATCTTACAGCATTTGGCAATATTGCCGATGGCGTAACAGCTATTAAGAACGGCGCCTTTGATTATCTGGTGAAAGGCGACGATAATGATAAAATAATCCCCTTGCTTAGCAAAGCTGCCGACAAAGCAAAACTACAACGCCGCGTTTACGAGTTAGAGAAAAAGATCTCAGGTCAGTATAGTTTTGATTCGATACTTGGTATATCAAAAGCCATAAAAGACACCATTGCCCTTGCCCGCCGCGTTGCAGTTACTGATACCACTGTGTTGCTGTTGGGAGAAACCGGTACAGGTAAGGAAGTGTTCGCACAAGCCATTCACTACGAAAGTCCGCGAAAGGCTAACCCTTTTGTAGCGCTTAATTGCAGCGGCTTTACCGCCGAGTTACTTGAAAGTGAATTGTTCGGTTATCGTGCGGGCGCTTTTACAGGTGCAAATAAAGATAAAAAGGGGTTACTGGAGGAAGCCAGTGGTGGTACCTTATTCCTGGATGAGATAGGTGAAATGAACCTCGACCTTCAAGCCAAGCTGCTCCGTGTACTCGAAAATCAGACATTTATAAAAGTGGGCGACACCAGCACCAGCAAAGTAAACGTACGCATTATTGCCGCCACCAACCGCGACTTGCAAAAGCAGGCCGATGAAGGTAAGTTCCGGCTTGATCTGTATTACCGCCTGTCAGTATTTTCAATTACCCTGCCGTCACTCGCTGAACGAAAAGAGGATATACCGCTACTGGCAGAATATTATCTTGATCAGTTTGCGAAGAAGGTAAACAAGCAGTCTTTTAAAATAGATAATCAATTCTTAGATCTGCTTAAAAAGCATCGCTGGAAAGGCAATATCCGTGAGCTAAAAAATATTATGGAACGCGTTGCCATACTTGCCGACAGCGAAATAATCACTTCGTCACTTCTGCCCTTTGAGTTCCATACCCAAACTGACAATAATAGTTTTAGCCTGGAAGCCGTTGAAAAACACCATATACAAAAAGTGTTACACCACACCAGCGGCAACAAAACTGAAACAGCCCGCTTGCTGGGAATTGGCCTTACCACGCTTTACAGGAAGTTGGAAGAGTACGGTTTAAACACTTAATCTATCCATCATGTCATTTCGACCGAAAGGGAGAAAGCTTCTTAAAGCAGTTGACGCCACGTATCTCTTAGAGAAGATTTCTCTCTCGTACTTCGTTCGAAATGACAGTAAATGCAGACAGACATTCTGCAATTCCGAAATTCTCAAAAATTCCAGTTCAGACAACCACCCACCTAAACCCGGTTGCAGCGGGTACTGGCCCTGTGCCTAATGCCTGCGGGCGTATGAGTGAAAAACGGGACTATCATTACCTATAAGCACTGCAACTGCTTCTTAACTGACATACTACATGCCCCGGCTGATGGCACTTCAATGTAGTATTAACTTGCAGGTCGCAGCAAGCGTTTAATAATAAATTATATTTTCAATAATTTTTGAAAATTCAAATAATATATTACATTTGTTTATTGGATTGTTGTTATGTATTATTTAGATATTCAATTTTGGATATGGATGGCTGGCCTGGCACAGCTGGCCCTGGTTTTGGGTAGCCTGGCAATTCCAAAAATCCTGAAGTGGCATTTGGAACTTATAAAAGTGCAGCCGTTAATAAAACAAATGTTTTGGACCTATGCGGCATACATATTGGTTATAAACTTGTGTTTCGCGCTGCTATCAATTTTTGCTTTTGCTGATATGCTTGATGGTTCGCGACTGGCAACAATGGTTTGCGGTTTTATTGCTGTTTACTGGATATCAAGGGTAGGCATACAGTTTTTTTATTTTAACAGGTTACACTTCCCTACCGGGAAATGGCATAAACTGGGCGAGGCTGTGCTGGTTACCCTGTTTGTATTTTTGAGTATTGTATATGCCAGGGCTTTTTACTTCAACTATCAACTTTTGCAATTATGACAGCAGTACAATTTATCAGCTTTTCATTAATCAACCTGGTTGTACTTGCTTCAGGATATATTATACTTAAAAAGCAATTATTCAGGTTAAGCTGGGTGATGCTGATAGTAAGCATTGCCACTGTAAGTTTTTTGTGTACAGATAGCTATCCCGTAATGCGCATGCTGGCCATTATTGCTACCACCTTTACGGCCATGAAAGTTATTGCTGCAACAGCCGAATACAAAAATAAGCCGGTTGCACTTACATTTAAACAATGGTTTGTTTTTGCTACCGGTTGGCCTGGCATGCGTGCGCAACCTTTTGAAAAACTTGGTTCAGCACCTTTAACGGATGCCTGGCACCTGATACGTTTTGGGCTAAGCAGAATTGCAGCAGGCGGAATTCTTTTAGCATTCGCACATTTTGTGGTTAAAAATTATCCGCTCACACAACTAACCTATTGGTTTATAAGCATTATATTATTGATTGCGCTAAGCCTGATATTACACTTTGGCGTTTTGAGTATAAGCGCCGGGGTTTGGCGGCTCCAGGGTGTAAATGTGCACATGTTATTCAGGCAACCTGCCAAAGCAATGAGCCTTACCGAATTTTGGGGCAAGCGATGGAACCTGGCCTTTAGCGAAATGACATCTATTGCCATTTTCAGGCCGTTAAAAAAGATCACAGGCAATGCGGCAGCTTTGTTAGCAGCCTTTGTATTTTCCGGCTTGCTGCATGAACTGGCGCTTAGTTTACCGGTTAATTATGGCTTTGGTTTACCTTTGTTGTATTTTGTTTTACAAGGTATAGCAGTGTTAATAGAGAAGGCTATTTATCCGGCATCAGCATTGCTCCAAAATAAAGTTACAGCCAGGTTATGGACATTTATTTGGGTGGTGGTGCCCATGCCTTTGCTGTTTCACACCCAATTTGTTAAACAAGTGGTGTGGCCATTGGCAGGTTTGTAGGCTCCTTTGCAGGGAATAGTTTCGAAGGCGATTTTGTCATTTTGTTAAATTCTTAAATCCTAAAAATTCCAGTTCAGACACCCACCTAAACCCGGCTGCAGCGGATACAAGCCTTGGCTGTAATGCCTACAGGCGTATGAGCAGAAAACGGGATACTATAACCGGTAAGCACTGCAAGTGCTTATCAAAAATCTTCCCATTCTGAAAAATAACCCTTCCATTTTGAAAGGGTACCATTACTGTTCAACTTTTCAATTTAATCACAAAGAATTGATAACCAAATAAATATACAGACACTTCAACTATCGGCATACCTATTGGCATTAGCCTTTCAAAATAAAATTTGAAAGCTATGTTAACCGCACTCCTCTTCCTCGCCATGCTGCTCTGCATGTGGCTGTTTTACAAATCCATTAACTGGTTCGAAAAAATCTGATTGCCATGATTGCGCTATTTATCATTTCCATAGCAGCTTTTATATACATGGTATATGTGCTGCTGAAACCCGAAAAATTTTAACCCATTACAATGAACTCAGAAATACTTGGCGTAATAGCCACCTACGTGCTCACGCTTGTTATAGCGATACCACTGGGCAGGTACCTGGCAAAGGTTTTTGCCGGCGAAAAAACGTGGACCGATTTTTTAAAACCTATCGAAAACGGTATTTATAAACTTTCAGGCATAAACCCCAACCAGCAAATGAACTGGAAGCAGCACATGGTGGCGCTGCTTACCATTAACTCAGTTTGGCTGGTGTACGGTTTTTTTGTGTTGTTATACCAGGATAAACTCCCGCTTAATCCCGACGGTAACCCGGGTATGACACCCGACTTGTCGTTCAACACCATTATCAGCTTTGTGGTGAACTGTAACCTGCAGCACTATTCGGGCGAAACAGGCGTGAGCTATTTTACCCAACATTTTGTGCTGATGTTTCTGCACTTCACCAGCGCGGCTACAGGTATTGCGGCAGCTGTGGTTTTCTTTAAGGCTTTCCGCGATAAAACAACTACACAACTGGGTAACTACTGGGAGTTCTTCGTTAAATCAATAACCCGTTTGCTGTTGCCACTGACCGTTGTGGTTGCTTTGATATTAACCTTTAACGGTACACCGGCAAGTTATGCAGGTAAAGACCAGTTCATCTCGTTACAAGGTGATACAGTTAACGTATCGCGCGGACCGGCGGCGCAAATGATTGCTATAAAACATTTGGGTACAAATGGTGGCGGCTGGTTCGGCGCTAACTCGGCACATCCGTTGGAGAACCCGAACTATATCACCAATATGACGGAAGCCATATCGCAAATGATTATCCCGATCGCGATGATCATCGCCTTTGGTTATTTCATCCGCCGTAAAAAATTGGCTTGGACAATCTTTGGAGTGATGACCATCGGTATGTTTATGCTGTTGATACCCACCATAAGCAGCGAACTGGGCGGCAACCCGGCCATTGCCAAAATGGGCATTACGCAAACCACCGGCGCAATGGAAGGTAAGGAAGTGCGGATTGGTGCGCTGGCTACATCTTATTGGAGCACCATTACCACCATTGTTTCAACCGGGTCGGTAAATGGTATGCACGATAGTACTATGCCGCTTACCGGTGCCTGGCAAATGCTGGGTATGATGATAAACTCTTTCTTCGGTGGATGCGGCGTAGGTTTGCTCAACTATTTTGTATACCTCATTGTAGCAGTGTTTATCTCGGGGTTGATGGTTGGCCGTACACCTGAGTTTTTAGGTCACAAGGTTGAAGCGCGCGAGGTAAAGATTGCTGCCATCATTACGCTGCTTAGTCCGCTGTTGATTATGGCTGGCAGTGCGTTGGCAAGCTATGTATTTACCAATTATGGTGATGCCAACTGGGCGGTGAAGCCCGGCAACTGGCTTAACAATCCCGGCTTCCACGGCTTTTCAGAAATGCTTTATGAAATGACATCATCAAACGCCAACAATGGTTCGGGCTTTGAGGGCTTGGGCGATAATAATATCTTTTGGAACGTAGCTACAGGCTTTGTGCTGATACTGGGAAGGTTTCTGCCAATAATTGGCCCCATAGCAATTGCCGGTTTGCTTGCGCAAAAGAAATACATACCCGAAAGCGCCGGTACATTAAAAACCGATACCAAAACCTTCGCGCTGATGACCTTCGCGGTGATAATTGTGCTCAACGCGCTGTCGTATTTCCCGGCACTTGCCCTTGGTCCTATTGCCGAATACTTTACCATGCTTAAGTAATAACACAGTGAAAATGAAAACTCAATCAAATAAATTATTTGAGGCCGCGCTGGTGCAAACCGCGCTGAAACAATCCTTTATAAAGCTCGACCCTCGCATAATGGTGCGCAACCCGGTAATGTTTACAGTGGAAATAGGCACCATCATTATGGCTTATGTTACCTTTTATTCCGCAAGCCATAGCGGTCAGGGTAGTGTTGCCTATAACTTTGTGATATTTTTAATACTGCTGCTTACCGTGCTGTTTGCCAACTTTGCCGAGGCTATTGCCGAAGCACGCGGCAAGGCACAAGCCGACAGTCTTCGCAAAACACGTGAGGAAACACCTGCCCGGGTGCTGTTAGCCAATGGCAGCATTGAAACACGTTCGTCGAATCAGCTAAAAAAAGGCGATGTGTTTGTGTGTGATGCCGGCGATACCATTGCTACCGACGGCGAGATTATCGAAGGTATCGCGACGATTGACGAGTCGGCGATTACAGGGGAATCGGCACCGGTAATACGCGAAGCAGGCGGCGATAAATCGTCGGTAACTGGCGGTACAAAGGTATTGTCTGACCATATTAAGGTACGGGTAACCACCCAACCTGGCGAAAGTTTTCTGGATAAGATGATTGCTTTAGTTGAGGGTGCTTCACGCCAAAAAACGCCTAATGAGATAGCGTTAACTATCCTGCTGGCAAGCTTTACGCTGATATTCATTATCGTATGCGTTACGCTGAAACCCTTTGCTGATTATGCGAATACCACCATTACTATAGCCGCATTAATATCTCTTTTCGTTTGTTTAATCCCTACAACTATCGGCGGCTTGCTGTCGGCTATTGGTATAGCCGGTATGGACAGGGCATTGCGTGCCAATGTCATTACCAAATCAGGCAAGGCTGTAGAAACCGCCGGTGATATTGACGTGCTGTTGCTTGATAAAACGGGCACCATTACTATTGGTAACCGTAAAGCCACACAGTTTTGGCCTGCGGCGCACATTTCTCCTGATGTACTGCTGAAGGCATGTGTACTATCATCATTAGCAGATGACACACCCGAAGGGAAATCAATAATTGAGTTAGCAAAAAGCCATAATGACAAGCTGTCGGTTGAAACACCGGAGGGTGCGAAATTCATAAAATTCACTGCCGAAACCCGCTCAAGCGGCATTGATACGCCCGATGGTTTGCGCATACGTAAAGGCGCTTATGATTCGATACGCAACATCACCCAGAAGGCAGGACATACTTTCCAGGCCGATGTGCAGGAACGTGTGGAACTTGTATCATCAAACGGTGGTACACCGTTGGTAGTGTCCCAAAACGAAAAGGTTTTAGGTGTGATTGAATTGCAGGATATTATTAAACCCGGCATAAGCGAACGCTTTGAGCGGCTCCGCAAAATGGGCGTAAAAACCGTAATGGTAACCGGCGACAACCCGCTAACGGCTAAATATATCGCCCAAAAAGCGGGAGTAGATGATTTTATCGCGGAAGCAAAACCCGAAGATAAAATGAACTGCATAAAAGCCGAACAGGCCACCGGCAAACTGGTAGCCATGATGGGCGACGGTACCAACGACGCGCCTGCGCTTGCTCAGGCCGATGTAGGCGTAGCCATGAACAGCGGCACACAGGCTGCTAAAGAAGCCGGCAATATGGTCGATCTGGATAACGACCCCACTAAGTTGATTGAAATTGTGGAAATAGGCAAGCAGTTACTTATTACCCGCGGTACGTTAACCACCTTTTCCATAGCTAATGACGTTGCCAAATACTTCGCTATTGTGCCCGCGCTTTTCATTGCCTCAATACCGGCTTTACAAGGATTGAACATTATGGGTTTGCATAGTCCGGAAAGCGCCATACTATCGGCGGTAATATTTAACGCTATCATAATCCCGATACTGATACCACTGGCGCTTAAAGGTGTGGCTTATAAACCTATTGGTGCAAGCGCGCTGCTGCGCCGTAACCTGTTTATCTACGGTATCGGCGGCGTTGTAGCACCGTTCATCGGCATAAAATTAATTGACCTAATTGTTGGCCTTTTCGCTTAAAATCAGAAAAAATCATGAAAGCTTATATAATTCAATCCATACGTTTAACACTAGTACTAATGGTATTGTTGTGTGTCATCTATCCCTTAACTATCGCCCTTGCCGGTAAATTCTCAAAAGGTAAAGGTAACGGTGAAACCATCAGCAAAAACGGCAAAGTAGTTGGTTATGCCCTGCTTGGCCAATCATTTACCAAACCCGAATACTTTTGGGGAAGGCCGTCGGCTGTGGGATATAACGCTGCGGGTTCGGCAGGTTCAAACAAAGGGCCTTCAAATCCCGATTATCTGAAAGAAGTATCAAACCGTATTAATACACTGCTAAAATATCATCCAGGCTTAAGCCGTGCCGATATTCCTGCCGATATGGTAACCTCTTCAGGCAGCGGCCTCGATCCTGAGATATCCGTACAGGGCGCGCTGATACAAGTAAAACGTGTGGCACAATACCGTCATCTCCATGAAAAAGCGGTAGTCCAGTTGGTTGAACAAAACACCCGCAAAGCCACCCTTGGACCTGAAGGCGTAAATGTTTTAAAACTTAACCTCGCACTCGACCAATTACAAGAGAAATAAGCCTTTCGCCGCGCTGATACCCTGGCGGTAAATATGGGTCCTTCGGGTGAAGCGCGGCAGGCTGTAAATTTTATACTTAAACAAATAATGAAAACAATTATACTTTGTGCCGCTGCTTTAGCAGCAAGCCTGAGCGCTAATGCGCAAGACAGTACTTCTACCCCTTTAGTAATTTCAGGTTCGGCAGATACTTATTATAAATATGATTTTGCCGAAAGAGTAAATATCGGTACCAGTTTTGCAAGCGACCAAAATTCGGTGTCACTGGGTATGGTGGATATCGCCCTGAAAAAATCTACAGGTAAAGCCTCATTTGTGGGTGAATTGTCGTTCGGCCCGCGGGGACAATATCAGTCCATCCCAAACGGTGATGGTACAGATGCCAACAACGCCAACTCGTTCCATATTCAAAACCTGAATGTAAACTATGCCTTTACCGATAAGTTTTCCATGGCGGCGGGTTACTTCGCTACGTTTGTTGGATACGAGGTGATATCGCCGGCAGGCAACTTCAACTATTCAACATCATACCTGTTCACTAACGGGCCGTTTCAAAATGCCGGGGTAAAGGCAACATATGCCTTTTCGCCAAAAGTTAGTTTAATGGTAGGTTTGTTTAACGAGTGGAATACCTACAAAGCATCAAACGGTGTGTCAAGCATAGGCGCGCAATTGATGATAGTGCCCGTTGAAAGCTGGTCGGCTTACCTGAACGTGCTTGATGGCGGTGATGCCTACGGTGGCTACGGTACTATTTTCGACCTGACAACCGCTTACCAGGTAACCGAGAGCTTTAAAGTTGGCCTTAACGCGGCCGATTTCAGTAAACGAAATGACGGCGATGGCGGCTTTACCGGTGCAGCTTTGTACCTGCAAAACGCATTTACCGGTAATTTTGCTTTAGGCATTAGAGGTGAATACTTTAAATCGAAAAGTGGTGATAATGGTCTTACTCTTTCAGGCGTAGCGCCGGGCGAGTCGGTTACAGCTATCACACTCTCGGGTAATATTAAGGCTGCAGGATTAACATTTATTCCGGAGATCAGGCTCGATAACGGTTCGGCTGAACAGTTTTTTAAGAAGAATGGCGCAGCCACTAAAACAGCTTCGCAGTTCAGCCTGGCGGCAGTTTACGCGTTTTAAAAACAATAATCAATGGCGGCAGACGAGTCAAAAGAAAACTCTGTTAAGAAATTCCTCGACCTGGTTAAAAAATCCAGGCGGGGAAAATTCAAGGTTTACCTGGGCATGAGCGCGGGCGTGGGCAAAACATACCGTATGCTGCAGGAAGCCCATGCCCTGCTGCGCAACGGTATCGGCATACAAATAGGTTATATCGAAACGCATAACCGCGCCGAAACCCACGCGCTGCTTGCCGGGTTGCCGCTTATCCCGCGCCGCAAGCTGTTTTACAAAGGCAAAGAACTGGAAGAAATGGATGTGCCTGCCATTATCTCGCGCCATCCCGAGGTAGTTATTGTTGATGAGCTTGCCCACACCAATATAGAAGGCAGCCAGAACACCAAACGCTGGCAGGATGTGATGGATATACTGGACGCGGGTATCAGCGTAATTTCGGCGGTTAATATCCAGCATCTGGAAAGCCTGAATGAAGAGATTGAGAAGATAACCGGCATCAGCGTTAGCGAAAGAATTCCTGACAAAATACTGGAAACAGCCGATGAGATAGTGAACATAGACCTTACTGCCGATGAACTGATAACCCGCCTTAAAGAAGGAAAGATATACGACACTACAAAGATACAGCGTGCTTTAGGGAACTTTTTTCAAAGCGATAAGATATTACAGTTACGCGAACTGGCGCTGAAAGAGGTAGCCCACCATGTTGAACGTAAAATCGATATTGAATTGCCCAAGCAGATAAAGCTGAGGCCTGAAAAGTTTTTGGCCTGCATATCGTCAAACGCGGGTACGGCAAAGGTAGTGATACGCAAAACGGCACGACTGGCATCGTATTACCGTTCGACATGGATAGTACTTTATGTGCAAAGTAGCGGCGAAAGTATGGACAGGATTAAGCTTAATAAACAACGCCATCTAATTAATAACTTTAAACTGGCAACAGAACTTGGCGCCGAAGTACTGAAAGTAAAAAGCGACAGTATTGCCCAAACCATTATGCAGGTGGCCGAAGAGCGTGAAGTAAGCACCATTTGTATTGGCAAACCGCACATAAATTTATTCCAGGTGATATTGCGAACAGCTATATTTAACCAGCTTTTACGCAAAATAGCCGCAACGGAAACTGATTTGGTTATACTATCATGAAAATTAAAACTAAACTTCGCCTGGGCTTCGGCTTTTTATTTGCGGTGGTGCTGTTTTTCGGGGCGCTGTCATTGTTTTATATCAATGAGATATCAAAAAGTGCCGAGATAATACTGAAGGACAATTACGAAAGCCTTCGCTATACCCGTGAAATGCGTAAGGTGCTTGACGAGCAACCGCTGCCGTTAAGCAATAGTGCTTTTAAAACGTTTGAAAACTCCTTGATAAAGGAAGAAGTTAATATTACGGAGCACGGCGAGCAAAATGAAGTGGTTGCGCTGCGAAAGGCATTTACTTTATTAACATCGGCACAAAACAAACCTGACGCTGAGAGGGAAGTACGCCGTCGCCTGCAAAATATTGATGATGTAAATATGCGCGCTATTGTGCGCAAAAACATTACGGCACAAAATTCGGTTAAGCAGGCCGTGATGTTACTGGGATTCGCTGGTACTATTACTTTTTTGATACTGTTTTCGTTCTGCGTAAATTTCCCGGGCTTTGTGGCGAATCCGCTAAGGCAATTGCTTAACGGTATAAAAGAGATAAGCAAGGGCAACTACGGGCAGCGGCTAGAGTTTAGTAATAACGATGAGTTTGCCGAAGTGGCCAACGCCTTTAACCAGATGGCAGCAAAGCTTAATGACTGGGAGAGCAGCAACCTGGCCAACATTATGTCTGAAAAGAAGCGTATCGAGGCTATTATTGAGCAGATGCAGGATGCGATTATTGGCATAAACGAGAAGGAAGAAATACTGTTTATCAATACTGTAGCAGCAAGCATCTTAAACCTGAACAACCTGCAGGCAAGCGGTATGAGCCTCAAGGAACTTAGCACCAAAAACGATCTGCTGGGGCATATCATCAAAGCAGGCCCAGCCGATAAGCCGCTTAAAATTTATGCAGATGGTAAAGAATCATACTTTCAGTTGGAAAAAAGTGAGATTATTATCCCAAACTATGAAAAGCCGGTAGAAAGTTCGGTGATTAGAACTGGTCGCTCAGCGGGTGAAGTAATTATATTAAAAAACATCACCACTTTTAAGGAGCTTGACGAAGCGAAGACTAATTTCATAGCAACGGTATCGCACGAGTTAAAAACACCTATATCGGCTATAAAAATGAGCCTGAAATTGCTTACAGATGAGCGCGTAGGCAAATTGAACAGCGAACAGGCCGGACTGGTTGAACAGATTAAAGAAGACAGTAGCCGTTTGCTGAAAATCACCGGCGAACTGCTCGACCTGTCACAAGTGGAAACGGGTAACATACAGCTTAATTTTGTTCCTGCCAATCCCAATGAGATCATTAACTATGCGGTAAACGCCGTACAATTTCAGGCTGAACAAAAACATATTCAGTTGGAAGTTATAGGTAGTGACGACATGCCAAAAGTAAATGCCGACATTGAGAAAACTGCATGGGTACTTATTAACTTCCTGTCTAACGCGCTGCGCTATAGTCCTGAGCGATCAAAGATTATCATCAAAACAACAGTTATAAATAGCACGGTTGAGTTTTCGGTGCGCGATTTTGGTAAAGGGATTGACGAGCAGTACAGGCAAAAATTATTTGAACGGTATTTTAGAGTACCTACAGACGGTAATAACAAAGCCGGTTCGGGGTTGGGACTTGCCATATCAAAAGATTTTATTGAGGCGCAAAACGGCAGCATAGGCGTTGAAAGCGCCATTGGCGAAGGCAGCAGGTTTTATTTTAACTTACCGGTGCAACGCTGATGTTACACCGCCTTTATCTTCATTATTACCTTTTCAAATTCCTCGTTCGGTATGTTCGACCGGTTTTTGATGCGCGTTTTGTAGTTGTATATAGTGTTAAGTGAATACTCCAGTATCCCGGCTATTTTTTCCGGATCAACAATACCTAACCGTACCAGCGCGAATATGCGCAGTTCGGTATTTAACAGTTGATTAGGCAGCAGCTTTACCTGATCTTCGCGGTTAAAATAGGAGTTGAATTCGTCTACAAAATTGGGGAATATCTTCAGAAACACTTTATCAAAGATGATGAATAGTTCTTCACGTTCTTTACGTAAATTGATACTGTTTATCAGCGGGCGTATCTCGTCGAATTTCTTGGTTAGGATCTTATTTTCAATAGACATCTTGAATTTTTCCAGCTTGTTGATGTACACTGCAATCAGGTTAAAATAGTAGCCTATATATTCTTCCTTAATAGTTTCGGCTTCGTTCAGCTTATCAATAATTATTTGCTGCTGATGGTTGGCTTCCATTATCTTTTTATCGGCAATGCGCAGTTTTTTAAGTTGTTTGTAGATAATTACTGCGAAAATGATAATCACCAGCGCCAGCAGTGTTAGCAATGAACCATAAAACACCAGCGCGTTTTTTTGAAATTCGAGGTAATTGATTTTTTCGTTGGCAATAATGGGCAGCACCGTACTCACCTGCATTTTACGCTGGCGTGCGCCGTAATAACTGGCATCGTCCATAGCCTGGCGGGTGTACACATAGGCATTTTTAACATCGCCGCGTTTGTGCAGCAACTGGGCAAGATTAATAGCAGCAGCCGTTTCTTTTGTCGACGAGCGGATATCGGCCATGGCAGCGGTTATAAGCAGGTTAATTGCCTTATCAATTTGTTGGGTTTGTATGTAGATATCGCTCAGCGTTGATGCTGTAACGGCCAGTTCATGGTCGGTAAGTTTGTAACTGTTTAACAAACGGTTCAGGTTATCGGCAGCTTCGTTCATGTTGCCTGCCTTCAGCATCCGCAAACCATCGAAATATAGATACAGGTACGAATCGGCCTTGCAAAGGGTCAACCCCGAATCAATATAACTGCTTGCCCGGTTGTTGTACATGCGTGAGTAATGCTTGTCATTATCATAATCAGCCAAATCATAAAAAGTACGGGCGTTTAAAAAGTAGTACTCTGTTTTCGCGGTATCAGGCAGCAGTTTTACGTTTACACTTTCCAGCAGTTCAAACGTCTCTTTAAACATACCTGACGACAGTAGTATAAAACCCAATTTTACTTTTCCGTAAGATACTTTGGCCGAATCACCCAGCCTGTGCCCCAAATCCTGTAGTTTCAAGGCGTACTCAAACGACTTCTCGTAATTAAAGGTTTTGTACTCATTATACAAATTCAAGCAGGTATTGTACTGTGCCGGCAGGTTGCCTGCGGGTATGCCGTCAAATTTTTGTTGCAATACACGTATGCGTTTTATCCGTGCGGAATCAAAAACACCTTTTTGTTCAATTACTTTATTGAGTTCAGTTAGTCGGTTAGAATAATCTTGCGCTTTGGCGGCAATGCAATATAATATGGCAAAAGCAAGTAATGCTAATTTTTTCATATGATACAGAATACTTTGTTCAGGCGTACAGGTTTATAGTTTTGATTGGGTAGATACAGGCAAATTAAAAAATCATCAGGTAAAATTAAATAGCCCTTAAAGCAAAAAAGAAGCTGTTTACACAGCTTCCTTAATAGCAATACTCACTATTTATACTTAATTAACCATTTAAGTTCATCTTTAGTGACGGGTGTTAAACTGATGGCCGCCCCCCCGCCCTGCCCCAGTTTTACACGCAACTTGGTGCCGCTCTTCACGGCATACTGTTTTATCACATATTTTTCCGGCTTATCCTTATAGCTTGTTCCTTCAGCGTCGGCATATATGGTTGCCTTATAGGTTTGTCCTTTAGGCAAAAAATCAAGCGGGATGGTTGACGCCCTCGCATTTTCATCGGTGATGGCACCAATAAACCAATCGTTAGTGCCTTTTCCTTTGCGGGCAATGGTGAGGTAATCGCCCGGTTCAGCTTCAATAATGCGGGTGTCTTCCCAGTCGACAGGTACGTCCTTAATAAACTTAAAGGCATCCATGTGCAGGGCGTAGTTTTCAGGCAAATCGGCCACCATTTGCAGCGGAGTATACAGTGTTACATACAGCGCCAGTTGCTTCGCTAATGTAGTATATACCTGCCTGTCGGGTAAGCCAGGCGCATAGCCTTTCAGCTTGAATATCCCGGGCGTATAATCCATCGGACCGCCCATTAAGCGGGTAAAAGGTAAAATGGTTTCATGCTCGGGCGGGTTGCCGTTGCTAAAGGCGTTGTACTCGTTACCCCGGCCTGCTTCTGATGCCATAAAATTTGGATAGGTACGATGTAATCCCGTTGGGCGCATAGGCTCGTGCGCGTCGACAGATACATGACGTTCTGCCGCTTTTTGTATTACACGCAAATAATGGTTAGCCATCCATTGCCCGTCGTGATGTTCGCCACGTGGGATAATACGACCTACATAACCCGTTTTTACTGCCGGATAGCCGTATTGGTTCATGAACTTAAACGCCGTATCCAGTTGCCTTTCATAATTGGTTGCCGAACCCGAGGTTTCGTTATGCATAATCATCTTTACGCCCTTTGAAGCTGCGTAGTGGTTTAGTTCGGCCACGTCAAAATCGGGATATGGGGTAACAAAGTCGAACACGTTTTCTTTCCAGTTGCCAAACCAGTCCTCCCAGCCGGTATTCCAACCTTCAACCAGTACGCCGCCAATACCGTTGGCCGACGCAAAGTCAATATACCTTTTTACATTGGCCGTGTTGGCGCTGTGTGCACCGCTTGGTTTAAGTGAGCCGTCGGCATTTATATCATCTACACTTGTAGCATAGCTCCAGGTACCCTTGCCGGTTTGCATTTCCCACCACACACCCACAAATTTCATCGGTTTTATCCACTCAGTATTGGCTATCGCTGATGGTTCGTTAAGGTTCAATATTATTTTTGATGCCAGCACATCCACCGCTTTGTTGCTGACAATAATGGTTCGCCATGGCGTATTGAACGGTGCGTGAAGATACGCTTTGTTGCCTACTGCATCGGGCACCAGCGACGAGGTAAATTTGTACAATGCCGTATCGGTATGCAATTGCATACTACTATAATTTATTAAGGCCGCTTCGTGTATGTTGATGTACAAGCCGTCGGCGCTTTTCATCATTAGCGGGGTTTGCACAGCATATTTATCAGGCGCAACCCTAACGGCTATATCGGTAGCGTCGGTAACCACTTTGATGTTATTTATCTGGCTGATTTTTGATGTGCTGTACTTGTATTCGTTGCTGTCGTAATCACCCGGAATCCAAAACGTTTTATGGTCACCAGCCATGGTAAATTCAGTTAACTCATCGGTAACAATAAAATATTTTAAGCCCGGCTGTTTAGGGAACTCATACCTGAAACCCACCCCATCGGCAAATACACGAAAAACAATGTCCAGCATCCTGCCGCCTTCCTGCTGTAAATGCACGGTAAGCTGTTTGTAGTTGTTACGAATACTGCTTACCTCACCCCAAACAGGTCTCCAGTTTTCGTCAACAGCTTTTGTATTGATACCGGTGATTTTGAAACCCTTGTTAAAAGCATCATTCCCGGATAGCACAAAACCCAGTTGTGATGGTTTGATAACCGGCTTGCCAGCATAACTCACACTGTAACCCGGCACACCGTCGGGTGTAATTTCAAATTGCAAGGTTACGTTGCCCATTGTCACGGCAGGGACTTTATCCTGTGTAAAGGCTTCTGTAAAAACTGAAAGAAGGATTAAGAGTAGGTGTATTTTTTTCATGTATAAGATATTATTCGGCTGTCACTGTTTCGCTTGCTTGTTGTATTCGGTTGATTGTACGGCCGGCACGTCGCAAAAAATGTCTTTGTGGTACGTGGCATCTTCGCTGCTGTACACGTAGGTTAATCTGTCGGTACGGTACGGCCTGTCGGTTATCCATTCGGGTGTTATAAAATGCAAGGTTTGCTTGCCATCGCGCACAACGCTTACTTCGACAGCGCCCGGTTTTGATGGAAACTTTGAAGATTGCAAACCCGCGCTTACAGGTTTTTCCTGCCCGTTTACTTTCAGTGTTGCCGGTGAGGGCAGTAAGGTGACCACATCTATTGAATCCTCAAATTTTTCAGGCACAGCACCGGGTTCAAATTGTACCACGGGAATGTTAAATGGGTCAGGCTTTACTTTATGCTGATACTTTTTAAAGAATGTTATCGCGATATCTTTAGGCACTGTACTTTTTTGCTTCCAAACATTCTTATAATGATTGAGCAGTACTGAAAACCCGTAATTATGATTTACCTCAGGTGCCAAATGATGCCCTTCGGGATAATCGTTCCAGGTAATAATATTGATGATGGGCACATCCCTGCTGATACCAAACTCCAGCAGTTTGCGGAAGTTGTACGACAAGCCGGTTACTACATACCGCCGCTCCACTTTTTTAATTCCATCGGCCACCGCTTCATCAACACGATGATACATATTCCAGGTGCCTTTTCTAAGTAATTTCGAAGTATAGAAATCCCCAAATACCGAACCCGTAAATGTCCGCCCGCGTGCCAGGCAAGCATCGGCTACCATAGAGCCAATGTAATCTTTGTTATAAGCCAGCGTCCATATCCATGTTGCGGGGAAATAATCGAGATAACTATTAAGTTTGCTTTTGCTAATCTGTTCGTTAATGGAAAACACACAGGCAAAACGCTCATTTACCTTATCGGCCAAACGTTTATAAGCACGGGCTATATAATAAGCATCAGGCAGTTCTTTTTTATCCTTCGGGATGTCAGCCAATCCTTCGCCGTTCCACATATAAACAATTAACCGGCCATCAGGCGTGCGTAACCAATGCGGGTTATCATGCCCAACTTCATCCATAATCCCATTTATGCGCTGTGCAAATTCTTCAATTTTATCAGCCTCAGTACGACCATCAGGATGCGATATGCAGAAAGTAAATTTGAAAGGAATATTCTTTTTATCAGCCACACGAAAATATGCCTTAATGATGTCGTCCCAGCTTTTCAGCCCCAGTATATAATAAAACTGGAACCCATCTATCCCCGACCGTAAGGCCGCGCGCATTTCAAATTCCACCGCTTCGTCAAGCGTAGCGTTGCTTAGCAGGCTATCAGCCATCACATTCACCTGAGTCAGTCCGCCCAATGGTGCCGAAATGTTGCCGGTTGGTTTATAATACTTAGGGTTAGCGCTATCCTCAAGTTCATGCCCCTTATAACGGATAATACCCGTCATATTATGGGCTATCACCAGCTTTTGGTTAGTTAACGGCAGGCTATACTCAGGCAGATTTTTTAATTCCAACTGCGCGCACGATACGATAGGCAAGCCCATGCACGTCGCTACAATGCAAAACGATTTTCTTACGCTAAAGCGATGTAAAAGCATACGTATAGCTGATGTATTAAACAGCGCAAAGCCTTTTGAAGGCCTTGCGCTGTATTAGTAAATTAATAATTAGGATTTTGCTGACCAGCAATGGCCGCGTTCGAGTTAAACTCACCCAATGGTATAGGCCATGAGTATGATTTGCTCTCGTTAAAAGTAAACGGCGCGCCACCGACGTTCAGGGCAGTGCCATAGTATGCCGCTTCTGAAGGGCCTATTCGCCAGCGGCAAACATCAAACCACCAATGGCCTTCGTTAAACAGTTCGGCCCAGCGTTCGTAGTAAAGCGGGTTGTTGCCCAGCACCGGGTCGTCAATCGCAACAGTATTGTCTGTTAATGAGGTATAATCAACAGGTGATGGCGCGTCTACAGGATAACCATACGCGCGGCGTTTTACTTTGTTCAGATATTCAACCGCGGTAGTGTTATCACCCGAGCCTTTTGCGGCTTCGGCATACAAGAGGTACACATCAGCCAGACGTAAAAAATAAATATTGTTCGGCTGCTCCGGATGAGCGTTCAGGTTCCATAAAATATTAGCACCCTTCCGGAAGCTAAAACCATATTGCTGCTGGCCAATCAAATACCTTGGCTTTGATACCGGCGCCCAGTTAGCGCCATCAAACCTAACCGAATCAAGCCAGGGCTGCAATGTGCTCACAAAAAGGCGAGGATCGGCTGTTTTGTTCGCACGTACAGCCAGCGCGGCAGCTTTGTAGGCGGGATCCATCACCTTTTCAGGGTTGCGGTAGCTTGCAGGTTTACTCGCATCGAAATCAGGATTGTCAACTATATTGTAATACCCCAGCGGATATCCAAACCGTTTCACATTCTGGTCGTGTATCGATTCGTTATCATAGCCCAGCGGAAAGCCGTCAGCTTCGGTACCGTTACCGCCTAACGACCATGGCGCCCACACAACGCCCGGCAAATTGGTTGCATTAGGTGTATTACCCCAGGGACCGTAGTTGCCTTTACTATCACCATCAATATTAAGTTCAAATAAAGATTCTTCATTAAATTCGCTGGCTTTGTTCCCTATAAATGAATCTTTGTATTTTTCATAAGACATCAACGTTTTACCGCTGTTCTGTATCACATCAAGTAACACGGTTTTGGCATTAGCCCAGTCTTCGGTAAATACATAAGCCTTACCAAGTAGGGCTTTAGCGGCCCATTCGGTAACACGGCCCTGGTCGTTACCTGTCCAGTTTACGCCATCCAGGAGCTCGGCAGCTTTTTGAAGATCGCCTTCTATTAAATCCCATGTTTCGCGGGTTGTTGAACGTCCTATCTGGGTGCTTTCTAAATCGGCAGGGAACTTTCCGTACAACGGTACACCTTTTTTATCACCATTAGCGCCACCTGCTTTTATATACGCTTCGCCGTAAAAACATTCTAACTGAAAGTAATAAAACGCCCGTAGAAAGTAGGCCTGTCCGCGTATGCGGTCAATCATAGCTTTATCGTTGTCGGTAGCGTAATTCTGCTCAAAAAAGTCGGCAGCATTTAGCACCACGTTACAGTTTTTTACACCGGTGTACAATGACGCCCATACGCGCGACACGTAGTTGTTGCTTATGCTCAGGTTGTTGTTGGTCATTTCGTTCCAGGCCTGGTCGCCGCCGTAAACGGCATTAGCAGTGTGGGTTGAATTGGCCAGAACCTTCGGCATAAGCTCAAATCCCCATAAGCCTACGCTGCGAAAGTTTGAATATGCAGGTACCAGTACACTTTGCAAATCGCTAATCGTTTTTGGATATCCGTTTGTTGGATAAACATCTGTAGGTGCCACCAGTTTGGGGTCTTTTCGGCAACCCGCGGCTAAAATCACTATCAGCACGGGTATATATATTTTAAATATTTTCATTTCTTGTGTAGATTAAAATTTAAAAGTTGAAATCAATACCGGCTGAATAAATGCGTGTTTGGGGATATTGCGAAACCGCGTCGATGCCCCGTGTCGTCGGGCCGGGGTAACCACCTGCCGAGAACGCACTGGCCAGTTCTGGATCAAGGCCGCTGTACTTGGTGAACGTTAGCAGGTTATTACCCATTACAAACACCCTTGCGCTCTTCACGCCAACCTTCCTGAAAAATTCACTGCCCGAAAAGGTGTAGCCTATCTGCAGGTTTTTCAATTTTAAATAGCTGCCGCTTTCAACGAAATAACTGTTAACGGTGGTGTAGTTTCCGTTGGGGTCCATAGTAAAACCACCACCTGCATTTGCTCGACCTATGCGTGGCTGATCAGTCAACCCGTTATCACCCAAGAATGACGCATTAAATATGTCGCTGGTACTGTTACCATCGGAAAAGCGCGATTGGCTATAGGCTTTTACACCGTTAAACAAATCAACACCGGCAATGCCATTGAATAGCAATGCCGCGTCAAAACCTTTGTAATTAAGGCGGATATTGATACCGTAAACCATTTTAGGATTAGGGTTACCTATCACCTGCCTGTCGGCATCATTTATGATTTTGTTGCCGTCAAGGTCTTCAAAATGAAGGTCACCGGCTTTGGCAACGTTGCCGTTAACTGTTTGGTTGGCAGCTTCGGCATCCGTTTGAAAAATCCCCAAAGCCTTGTAGCCGTAAAACGAACCGAATGGCAAGCCAGCTTTACTTATGGTGATGGTTTGATTAGGCATCATGTTAAAGCCGATATCACCATTACTGTAATAGTTATAACCGTCATACAACGCGCCGGTGGCACTGCCACTCAGGCTAAGCACTTTGTTGCGGTTGAAGCCCGCGGTTACGCTTACGTCAAAGCCCAGTTTACCGGCATTGCCCCGATAACCTATCAATACATCAATACCCTTACTGCTTACCGAGCCTACGTTTGTAAGGTATGGTTCAGTGATGCCGGAACTTAGCGACAATGGCAGCGCATACAGCATGTCAACTGTTTTCTTATTATACCACTCAATGGTGAAATACAGTTTGTCATTGAACAAGTTAGCATCAATACCGATATTTGTTTCCTTTACAGTTTCCCAGTGCAGGTTTGGATTAGGTATAGCACTATAAGTAATACCTAATAATAGGTCGGTTTCAGGAAAAAAGTTTTGCCCATTTACAGAACCATTGCCGCTAATATCAGCAAATGAACGGTAGCTGGCCAGATATCGGTAAACGCCAATATTGCTATTTCCCAGTTCGCCGTAGCTGCCGCGAAGTTTCAGGTTGCTTACAAAGGGCGCGGCTTCCTTAAAGAAAGGCTCTTCGGAAATTGTCCAGCCTGCAGACGCCGCCGGGAACACACCTTTCTGTTTGTTCGGTCCGAACACAGTAAAGTTAGCATCCTGCCTTAATGAACCTGACAGGTAATATTTGCTATTAAAGTTGTAGTTTACCCGGCCGAAATATGATTTTATCAGCGCGTTATTGTCAGTTGCACCGTTTACCGAAAAACCCGTGGAGGAAGTTTGCACGAACGAGTAACCCGGCAAACCGATATTACTTTCGGTAACGTTGATGTTGTTGTATTTTCCTGTTATTTGTTCGTAACCTGCTGTAGCGCTGATGTTGTGTTTGCCAAAAGTTTGGTTGTAATTAAGCACATAGTTGCTTAATACCTGCGAACTGGCTATCGACTGTTTGTTCAGCGAGTTGTTGGGATTGGCTACCGCGCCAAAGTTGAATACATCCTGAAAATAGTCTTGCGTTTCGTGGTAGTAGTTGTAACCAAATGTAGTGCGGAAACTCAGGTGCAGCGGTAAGGCAACTTCAGCATAAACGTTACCCTGAAAATTGTTTTTGAAGTTTTCAACATCGGCAGAGTTTACCGCACCGAAGGGGTTAGGACCGGCAAATGAAAGGCCTGAATATCCAGTAGGTGTGGTACCATAACCCCCATTACTGTTATACAATGGAATAATTGGAATAGACCGGAACGGCGCATTATGCAACTGTGCTTCTACCCCTATCGGCGGTGAGGTGCGGCGTTGCGATACTGCCACCTGCTCCCCAATTTTTATGTACTTGCCCAACTTGAAATCGGTGTTTACACGTCCGCCGTAGATATCAGAAAAATTGCGGATGTACACACCCTGCTGCTTGTTGTAAAAGCCCGAAACAAGATAATTAACCACCGGTGTTGAACCATTTACCGATAGGTTATAGTTGTTCTCGTAAGCATCGCGGTACAGCACGTCTGTCCAATCAGTGTTTGCAAGCGTATCAAGTTGATCGGCACCCTGAAATATTGTGGGGTTAATGATGTTTTGCAGCCTGATAAATTCATCTTTATCTAAAAGTTTAATTGTTTTTGGGGTTGATTTACCATAACGTGCGTTAAAATTGATAACCGGTTGTGTTAAGCCAATACCTTTTTTTGTAGTGATCAGGATAACGCCGCCAGCTGCTGCCGAACCGTAAATGGCTGCCGAACTGGCATCTTTCAGTACCTCAATTGATTCAATATCCTGCACATTAATGTTATTACCATCGGCCGCACGTACTCCATCCACAATGTACAAGGGAGCAGGCTGATTTAGTGATGATAAACCGCGGATAATAATGGCCGGACGTGCATCGGGCGCACCTGAACTTTTAATGATGTCCACCCCGGCAACACGGCCCTGCAAAGCTTCAGTAGGATTGGTTATGGGTTGATTTTTGAACACGTCACCCTTTACAGAGGCTACTGAACCGGTAAGGTCGCGGCGGCGTTGTGTGCCGTAACCAACCACCACTACTTCGTTAAGTGTTTGCACTGCATCCTGTAGTTTTATATTAATAGTGGTTTGGTTGCCCACCTGAAGTTCTTGCGTCAGGTAGCCAACCATTGAAAAGGTAAGTATTTCCTGGCTTGCAGCACTGATTGAATAAGCGCCGTTTATATCGGTATTAGTACCGCGTTGGGTACCTTTCACGGCAACCGTAACGCCGGGAAGGGGTAATCCCTGGTCGTCGGTAATAACGCCGTTTATAGTTGCCTGCCCAAATGCGAAGTCGCAAAGCAGCAGCAATAATTGGCACAGCAACAATTGTTTAAGTAGCAGTTTTTTATTCATAATGTTTAAGTTTTGGCTTGGTTTGTTTATTGATAATTGGTGTTTGGGTAAGAAAGATGCTAGCCGGATAGCAGATGACCGGAGTTTAAATAGATGGCATACCAATAGCATGCATCGAAACATCCGGCCAATAAAAAACATTTATTAAGCGTTTTCATGGATCAAGAAATTAGGTACAATTGGGTTCATAAGTGACGAGGCATGGACAGCCGCGAATCACAAATCAAAGAGACAACTAAAAACTACCTGCATCAAGCACAGAAAAAATAATATAAACGGGAAAGTGTAAATATAAAATACAAGGCACTGATTAACAGAATCTTAAAATTTATATGTATAATAAAAATATAAACGGGGTATAAGCACTAAACCGGCTTAAGAAGGAGTTTAGTAGTTGCTTGAAGACGAACAAATGCCTTGTTATAGAAAGCAAAACAGCAACACTTAAAGGTATTGCTGCATGCAGAAGAATTATAGATTAAAAAAACTAGTCAACGTATCCGGGACATTAACTTGATCTATTATACCATGTCTAACGGAATGTATTCGTTCTCTATAGCCCCATCATCATAAAGCTTTAACAGAGCATAGCCGGGAGGTGTTTCCTGGTAATAATATTTCCCAGCCGATTCTTTATCCCCTGTTCCCCACCAGTAGCCGCTTATGGCTCCGTTACATAAATAGGTTACGCCATTATACGTAACACTATCGCGCAGGTGCTGGTGTCCGCTCAGCCACATACGTACTTTATCTTTATGCTGATAAAATAGCGCTTTCAGCTCTTTATAATCGCCATGCCCGCCACCACTCCATATACAAGTAGACGAAAGCATTGGGTAGTGCGACATCAGTATTACAGGTGTATTGGTCTTTAATTTAGTCAGTTCGGCTTTAAGCCATTCCATTTGTTCGGTGTCAAGCTTTATACCTTCGTTATTGCCGTCGAGCACAATAAAGTGCCAGCCTTTTTTGCTGAATGAATAGTACCGGTTCGGTATCTTCAAGCGTTTTACCACGTAGGGTTTGCCATACATTTCATCGTTTTGTGATGGCGCTTTCCACCATGGGTCGTGATTGCCTATACAGCTGTATACTTCAAGTGGCGCATGTTTGATAAATTCGTCCCAGATAGTCCATTGTGCAGTAACCATATCACGGGTAACATTGTCATATGATGCATCAAATATCGAGTCGCCACCGTTAAGGATAAAGTCGATATCTTTATTTTCCATCACCTTTTTAAGATATCTTGTTGCACGTGCAGGCGCGTCCTCCTTGTCGTGAATATGCACATCGGTAATATGCGCTACAGTTAAAACCGGCTTTTTGATTTTTATCGGAGGTATGGCAGATGCAGGTAACACTGCCATGGTAGCAGCCGCCACAGAGCCTGTAAGAAAATTTCTTCGTTTCATTTAATAGGCAGCTAAATCAGGGTAAAATTTGCTTCAATTTGTCGGTGTACAAGCCGTACACTGCTATAAGCCCCCAAATAATATTGATAATTGCTGATGGATACGAACGGTCGTATAAAGCGCTTAAGCCTACAAAAAAGCCACCAAGTATATTACAAACATGAAAAGCAACCGAGGTAGCTTTCCATGTTTTTATAATCAACAGCAGATACGACACAAAAAACAATAGTGCACCAATCCAGCCTATAATATCAGATAATATCTTTTCAGCTATCGGGTGCATTTATTGTTTAATGTTACTTACCACCCAACGGTTGGCTGTATTGTACTTACCTTCTAATACAATCTTATAAATGTTTGATGCGGGTTGTTTGCCCAAATCTATATCAAATTTTCCGTCTTTAACTGGTGCTTCGCCAACAAGTGTGTACTTATCATACTCACCTGTTTTGTTATAATTGTTAGTGCTTGCAAGCCATACTTTTACCTTACCGTCATTATTAACCGGTTTCCAGGTTACAGCAAGTTTGTTAGCTGTTTTAACAGCCTCCGGTTGAACAAGCGATACGTTACCCGTAAGCGGAAAGCCGTCTAACTCACGTTGTTCATCGGTAGTAAGTTTTACCTCTAAAAAGCGTGCAATGGTTGGCAAAATGTCAACCACACTGCTTTGGCCTGATGAGGCATAAGTGTTGGGTTTAGCATTTGTAACTATCCATGAAGCCCTTTCACGGTCTGATTGCCCGCCATGACCCTTACCGTTTTTAGGGCTGCGGCCGTGATCGGTAGTGATAACGATCAGCCAGTCTTCGTTATACTTTTCTTTTCTAACTTTTATGGCTTCCCATATCTGGCCTACCCTTTTATCCGCAGCCTGTACAGCATCATAAAATTGGGGACTGTCACCATACATGTGACCCATATCATCAGTAAACTCAAGGTACACCCATGAAAGATCCGGAGCATTGGTTGAGATCTGCTTTGCAGCTTCATCTGTCACAGCCTGATCTATACGTGCCATAAAAGTACGCTCTTTATCGTGTTTGAAATTAACCGTATCATTTTCCAAACCGTCAAAATGGTAATCTATCTTGATATTTTTAGTTTGCGGCAGGCCATCGCCTACCAGTTTGGTACGGTTATCTTCCCAGCTTGAAAATACCGCTGTTTTTTTATTGGGATACTGATTTTTAAACAAACGGAAAATAGTTGGATAATGATAATTTGGCGCGGCTATCTCGTTATCGGGCACGTTATGTTTGTTATACCAAACGCCGGTTAACACGTTGTTGTATCCCGGTGCCGAAATTGTTGGCGTTTCGTTATACTTTTTCACTTCACCACCCTGGTAAGCACTTAAAAGCGCGCCCTCTTTTGCTATAGCATGCAAGTTTGGTGTTGGCAGTTTCTCAATAACGTCTTTTGAAACACCATCAATAATTATAAATACTGCTTTCTTTTGTTGCGCCATAGCAAAACCTGTTACACATACCAGCGTGGCAACAGATATAATTTGTTTCAATTTCATGTTTATATGTTTTAAGGTGAATGCTTTAGTTACCAGCCGAATATTTGTTTAAGGTTGGGGTTAAGTTGTACCTGGTTTTGCGGTATAGGGCGATAGTAGTACTTTGGTTCCTGGAAGGTGCCGTTGTCAGCTATGGTTTGTACAGTACCTGATGTACCATTTTTCAGGAATACACCTGCATCCTGACCAAAACTGCCGGCACGGTAGTACCTGTACTCTACTCCCAATTCGTTTTTCTCTTTTACCGCAGGTATTGATTCGCTGTTAGGCAGCAGGATAATATCGCCTACGCCGTCACCTGTAAGATCATGCTTACCTAAGCCTGAGAAATATATACCTTCCTGCTCTTTTTCAAGCAGCTTACCGGCATTCCAGCGCATCAAGTCGTCGAAACGGTAACCTTCAAGTGCCAGTTCTATCCTTCTTTCTCGGCGTATTTCAAGTAAAACTGACTTTTGTGATGAGCTTGCCATAGGATATTTTGCATTTTGTACTGGGTCAAGCGGCGGGTTAACCGTCATGTGTACCATACCTACCCTGTCGCGCAACAGGTTAACGCTTATGTCCAGATCGCTCTGGGTTAGTTCGCCCAGTTCGGCTTTGGCCTCGGCAAACGCCAACAGTATTTCGGCATAACGCAATACCGGTACGTCCAAATTTTGCTGTACGGCATCGCTTGGGTCGTTTACAAAACCTTTTATTTGGTGATAACCGCTGAAGTTTTTGGCCAGTTGCTGCACATATAAACCTCCGCCTTGTGAATAAGTACCTACGTTAAGTAATACAAAACCCGGGTAGGCATAGGTTTGACTAAGGCGAGGATCACGGTTTTCAAACTCTTTTACAAATGAGAAGGTATTGTAGTTAGACTGACTGGTATAATAAGAACCATCTTCCATCAGGTAATCCTGCAGTAGGTCTTTGGTTGGAAACACCTCGTAGTTACCAAATACTGTTTCGCTCCAACCGCTGTTACGTAATCCGTTTTGGCTAAAGGTTGTTAACATCGCCTCTTTATTTCCTGAAAGATCCTCCTGATTAAACAAATTCAGATAATCAACATCAGGGTTACCTGTATTGTACACGGCATATTTGCCACCATCAATAATCTCTTTTGAGACATCGCGTGCCAGTTGCAAAAAGGTATTGGCGGTGCCTGCAAGATTTAATTCTGAATGATATTTACGATATGTGCCTTCATACAAGGCAAATTTTGCCTGGTATGCTTTAACTATCCAGCGGTTTATGCTTCCGTCATTAAGGGTTCCGCTAACGCCTGTCAGGTTCACATGCTCAGCGGCAAAGGCCAGGTCTTCCATTATCTTGTCAACCACAAAGGCGCGCGGATCGCGGGGCTTCATTAGTAGTTCGGTATCGTCAACGTTCATGGTTTTATCATACCATGGCACATCTGAGTATCTTTTTACTTTACCAATGTAAAACATCGCCCTAAAAAAACGTGCTACACCTTCATAGTGATTTAATACGTCTTCAGATACTGGTGCTTTTCTGAAATTTTCAAGAAAATAGTTGGCCCGGCGCAGTTGTCCCCAGTCCCAACCCGAAAGAATTGTAGAGGCGCTGGGATTGCCGATCATTATATTTTTTATTTCGGTTGCGCCTGTTGTGCCGGCATTATCGGTTGAACGGTCATCGTTATAAATACCCCAACCCGGAAAGTTATACAGACCATTAGTATAAAGCTGCAGGTCTTTTTCGTTATTGAAAAAGAAACCGTCGCCTATAGCAGTTTGTGACTGCCGGTCTAAAAAATCTTTTTTACAGGCTGATAAACTTAATGCCGCAATGGCTATACCTGCGATATATTTATTGATATGTTTCATGATTTGATGCTTAATTAGAAGTTTACATTTAAGCCTAATGAGTATCTGCGCTGCCATGGGTAAGCATAACCGTTACCGCTGGTATTGGTATCAGCCGCCGGATTAATACCTGTGTTAACATTTATCGATTCAGGATCGTAGTACTTTTTAAGTGCCGACCACTCGTAGATGTTCTCGCCGCTGGCGTACACCCTAACACTTGCTATATGCCATTTTTTGGTTAACGTGGCAGGTAGCGTATAGCCGATGGTTAAGTTTTTGAACCTCAGGTACGCAGCATTAAGCATATAACCGGTTTGCGGAATGGCTAAACCCTTGGCGTTACCTGTTGTAGTACCCAGGTTTTTATCGGCAAGCCATGCTTGAAGAATTGGGTATTTTGCATCAAGGTTTTGGTTAGCTAAACCTGCATTGATATACGCCTGGGAATGCTTGCCCATATCGACGTCGCTATCATTGTTTGGCCTGTAAAAGTCGAGCAGATGGGCATAACCACCTGCATAAGGCTGCTGGTAAAAACCCCAGTACAAGTAGTCGATAGGATAATAATCACGTTTGGCTACGCCCTGGAAGAACGCACGTACGTCAAAACCTTTCCAGCTGGCGTTTAAATCAAGACCAAAGCGGAAACGTGGTGATGAGTTGCCAATAACAGATAAATCTTTCGGATCATTTGCAGTAAGGCCCGTTTCAATTTTATGATTACCGTCAAGATCGACATATTTAGGCCAGCCGTTAACAATTGAAAGCGCGTCCCATGGTATGATAGAGCTTTCGTCCAGAGCGTCAATTTCAGCCTGTGACTGGAACAGCCCGTTACTTTGTAAGCCCCATATCTCGCCAAGTTCCATGTCTTTACGATAATTAGTAAGGCTTTCGCTTGGATTATCAAAACGTGTAATAAACGAGCGGCTATCTGACAATACAAACCTTGCACTAAAAGAGATAGGGTCTGTATTGGTTCTGAAGCTTGTTTGGTAGGCTGCTGATAGTTCCCAACCGCGGGTTCTCAAGTCGGCCGCGTTTTCTACAGGCTCGTCAGCACCCAATACGGCAGGCATTTCTTTACCCGGAACAAGCATGCCTTTTGTATTACGCTGATAAACATCGAAAGTAAAGTTTAGCTTGTTGTTAAATAAGCCTATATCAGTACCAAAGTTTAAAGTAGTAACTTTTTCCCAGGTATAGTTCGGGCTAACCAGTGATGGTGGGGAGATTACTACAGGCAACTGGCCCCCAATTAAATATTGAGAGTTCCCCCTTGGCAGCGAAGCTATGTATCCGTAATCGCTAACTAATTGATTGCCCAAAGCGCCATATGAAGCACGCAATTTAAAGTTACTAAGGGTTGAGCGCAGGTTCTCCATAAACGATTCCTGATCAACACGCCATGCCGCTGATGCTGAAGGGAAGAAACCAAAACGTTTTTCTTTAGGGAAACGTGAGGTACCATCGTACCTGCCATCAAGCTCTAATATGTATCTATCGTCATAAATATAATTTAACCTGTAAAATAAGCCTTGCAATGCCCAGTCGCTTATTGATTGATGAGGCGTTGCCAAACCGGTTGCCAGTTCAGGCGTAGGGTATGATGCTGATATGAGGTCATTTACAACAAGGTCATTTATCTCTGTTTTTGAATACTCCTGATTAAAACCGCCTATAGCTGTAAAATCATGTTTACCCCATTTTTGGTTATAAGTAGCATAAAGATTTAATACGGTATAATCAGTAAAACCGGTGTATTTACGTACGTAGCTGCTGCCTTCGGTACGTACATCGTTAGGACCAAAACCTATTTTTATTGGCAGCCCGTATTCATCATAGTTTTCAGCACCTTTTCGGTACGTGAAATCGGCATTTACACGCAACACATTTTTTATTAATGATGCTTCAGCGTTGAATTGGGTTTGCAGGCTGAAATATTTATCAGATGCATCTCCCCCTGTTGTCAAACGCGCGCCGGTACGCCCTACTTCAGTGTTCGCCCAGGTACCGTCGGGATTTTTGTCAAAGTCTGTAGGGAACAGGTTGTATATACCCGCAATTGAATATTGTGAAGGATTTTCGCGCTTGGTTTGTGTAAGGTAAGTGTTGTTACCTAACGATAACCATGGCGCTATTTGATAATTTACCTTGCTGCGAAAGCTGTAACGGTCAAAATAATCGTCGGCAATTTTTAATATACCGTTCTGACGGTTATAATTTCCGGAAAGGTAATATTGCGTTTTGCCTGAATTACCGCTCACTGAAAGCGCGTGATCCTGAGAATATGTTTGATCGCTCAGAAAATAACGTGTCCAGTCCTGGTTACCCATATACTCCCAAAGCTTGTTGTCAGTAGGGTTTACCCTAACACCGGGTATTGAAGGGTTGTCAGAACGTTCTTTAGCATACTGATAATACTGATCGCTGTAGTTTACGTTATCCCATGGGGTGTTATCAGTTGATAGTTCAAGTAACCGCGAATAAATGTATGGGTCGGTTATTTTATCAGGCAACACGGTTGGCTTGTTTAACGAGGCATTGTATGTATAATTTACGCTTACACCTTCTTTACTACCGGTTTTAGTTTTAATAAGTATAACACCGAATGCGGCACGCGCACCATAAATAGCCGCTGCCGAAGCATCTTTAATTACCGAAATAGTTTCAATATCCTGTGGAGCCAAACGGTTAAGCTCAACCATGTCCGATGGTACAGCGTCAATAAGGATAAGCGGGTCGCCGCCATTTATTGATGTAATACCCCTGATGTTTACACTTGCCGCGGCACCGGGCGCACCCGAACCAAAATCAATATTCAGGTTGGGAATAAGGCCTTGTAAACCTTGTGCCACGTTTGATATTGGCCTGCTTGCAAGGGTTTTCGCGTTTACCTGGTCAACCGCGCCCGAAAGGTTAACCTTCTTTTGCGTACCGTAACCCACTACCACTACCTCGTTCAGTTGTGCGGCATCGCTTTTCAGGATAACATCCACAGCCTGACGGTTGCCTGCTGTAACCTCCTGTTTTATATAACCAACGTAAGTAAAAACCAGCACTGCGCCAGGCCCTGAAACAGTTAAACTATAGTGGCCGTCAACGTCAGTTTGCGTTCCGTTGGTTTTTCCTTGCTCCTGTACGCTTACACCTATCAGTGTCTCGCCCAGGTCGTCTTTAACTGTACCGGTAATCTTTTGGGTTTGTGCGAAAAGACTCGTTGAATACAGTAACAGACATGATAATAGGGATACGTAAAATGTTTTCATGTATGTTCTTTTGTTTAGTGCAAAAGAACCCAGGGCATATTAACGCTACATGAAATCTTCATTAAATAAACTGAACATTCAGTAAATTTATTTTTACATACTATTTTTGTTCAATATTTATACTTTTAGCCAAACCTTATTATGGGAAGAAAAAGTTTAAAAGAAGATCAGCAAAAAAAGATAATTGAGGCTTTTTACGAAGTAGCCAAGCGCGAGGGCATTGAAAACACTTCCTTCGGCAAGGTTGCAAAAGAACTTGATATGCATCCCAGCCTTGTGGTACATTACTTTGCAACCAAAGAAGAGATGCTGTTGGGTTTAATTGACCATATCATTGTAAGCTATCAAAACATATATCAGGCAGAAGAAGGCCACTCAGACCCGCTGGATACGCTTGTTGATGTAATGCACAATATATTTTCACGCAAGTGGAACAACTATATAGATGACAGCATATTTTACAATTGCTTTGCGCTGATATTTCGAAACCAGGCCATAAAACAGCAGTTCCGGGAGTTGCATGTGCTCTTGCGTAAATGGCTTGAAAACCTTATTCAATCCTGTGTGGACCGTGGTTTGCTTGATCATCCCGATCCGGCAATGGCGGCCGATTTAATCTTTGTGATTTCTGACGGAGCATATTATTTTATGAGTATGATAGATGATCCGGGAAAATATGATTTGCATATGGCTCGTTATAAGCAGGAAGCATTTAAGCTTTTAAGACTTGAACGGTTTTTATAATTATAAAATACATGCTAAATTAAGGCCGCATTGTTAAATTATTTTATTTTGCGGTATAGCTATCCTGAAGATGGTTCCTTTTCCCGGTTCAGAACTGATGTGCATTTCTCCCTTTAAGCTATCAACCAGATGCTTTACTAACGATAATCCGAAACCGTAGCCTTGCTCGCCGCTTGTACCATTGGTTGAGGTTCCCTGTCCGTTAAGTATACTGGTTACCCTGTCATCTGTCATGCCTATGCCTGTATCGCTAACGGTAAAATTGAGTTCATTGATAATCCCTCCTATATGTAAACTAATATCTACAGTTACTTTACCGTTGGGGGGCGTAAATTTCATTGAGTTTGAGATCAGATTACCTATAATTTGCAAAAGCTTGTTTTTAGAAAATGGTATAACTTCGGTTTCACTGTTTGTAGTAACCTTAAAATCAATATTTTTATTAAGTGCTTGTGGCAGATATAGTTTTTCTAACCTGTCTTTAAGCACTAATTGGTTAAGTTCGTTTAAACCAGGTTTAACCGACACGGCACTTTTCATATCAGCGCTAAGTATTTCATCAGCCAGTTCTAAAATTGAATTTCCGCTTTTATAAATAAGGTTGATAAACTCCAGCACTTCTTCCATATTGTTTTCATCGCCCTGCTCGCTGATCACCCTTGCCAAACCAATGATGCCGCCAATAGGACCGCGAATATCATGTGCTACCCTTTTTTTACTTTCAATAGCCTCAGTTGCATTTTGTTTAAGTTGCTGTATTATCTTATAAGCCTGCAGCCGGTTTACTATTTCACCTGCAATAATTTTCAGCATCTCAATTTTTTCAGGAGTAAGCGGCTTGCTTTGCGTATCAAAAACGCAAAGTGTACCTATAGCATTACCCGAAGGCGTTTTTAGTGGCACACCGAAATAATAGCGTAATCGGGGGTCGCCTGCTACATATGATTTGTCTTTGAATCTTTCATCGGCTGACAGGTCTGTCACTTCAAACTTTTCATCCTCGGTAATTGTGTACTGGCAAACTGCTTCTTCACGAGGTAATTGTTCAACAGGCAATCCGTGGTTTGATATCGTCCATGAAGTAAAGCTGTCTATTAAATTTACAAGTGAAATATGTGTGCCGGCTACTTTTGCAGCAAGGGCAGTAAGATCTTTAAATTGATCTTGAAGTGAACTATAATCAAGGTCAAATTCCGACAGTTCAATAATCCGCTGCATTTCATTGCGAGCAATAGGTTGTTGTGTCATATAATATCAGATGTATATATAATTATATTACACCTACCTCACCAAAATGGTTTGATTTGCCTTTCCCTTTGGTTGCGTTAAGGCAGCCAAAGGGAAATTGATAAGAAATTAAAAGTGTAATTAAATAGGATAATTTATTAAAAATTTTTATCTAATAAAGGCTTTCTATAAACAGAAATCATTGCAAATTAGAGCCAATCAAACGCTCCTTTATACTTCAATACAATCACCGCAAGCGGCGGCAAAGTTAAAACAAGCGAATGATTCTTACCGTGAATAGGTATGGGGTATGTTTCCAAATTACCACTGTTTAAAACATCGCTTCCTCCATATTTCAAGTTATCTGAATTAAGTATTTCTGCATAACTACCCATTAAAGAAATGCCCACACGATAGTTTTCTCTTACTACTGGCGTAAAATTAGCAACAAAGATCAGGTTGTCCTGCTCGTTGTTTCCTTTACGTATCCATGATATTACGCTGTTTATATTATCGCTCACATCTATCCATTCAAATCCTTCGGACGAGTAATTATTTTGATAAAGCGCATGCTGTTCTTTATACAATCTATTTAATTCCTGTACCCATGTTTGGATGCCTTTATGCTCATAATTTTCTCTTTCGTGCCAGTCTAAACTATAATCATGCTGCCACTCGTGCCTTTGTGCAAATTCGCCACCCATAAATATCAGCTTTGCACCGGGATGACCATACATGTAGCCGTAAAGCAAACGCAGGTTGGCAGACTGCTGCCAGCTGTCGCCGGGCATTTTATTGATCAGTGAATGCTTGCCGTAAACCACTTCATCATGCGAAAGTGGCAGCACAAACTTCTCGGCAAATGCATATACCAGGCTGAATGTTAACTGGTTTTGATGATAACTGCGATAAAGCGGCTCTTTTTTAAAATAATCGAGCGTATCATGCATCCAACCCATCATCCATTTCATATCAAAACCTAAGCCGCCTGAACTGGTTGGCTGTGTAACGCCCGGCCATGCGGTTGACTCCTCGGCAATGGTAAGCACATCCGGATAGTGATGATGTACCGCATCGTTAAACTCTTTTAAAAAGCTGATCACTTCCAGGTTTTCACGTCCACCGTACTCATTTGGAATCCACCCACCCTCTTTGCGCGAATAGTCAAGGTACAGCATTGAGGCTACCGCATCAACACGCAGCCCGTCTATATGATATTTATCCAACCAATATAAAGCATTTGATATCAGGAAAGCACGTACTTCATTTCTACAAAAATTAAATATCAGGCTCTTCCAGTCGGGATGGAAACCTTTTCTCGGATCGGGATATTCATACAAATGCGTTCCGTCAAAATAACCTAACCCGTGTTCATCTGTAGGAAAATGAGATGGAACCCAATCCAGTATTACACCTATTCCGGCCTGATGCAGCTGATCTATCAGGTACATAAAATCCTCTGCCGTACCGTAACGGCTTGACGGTGCAAAGTACCCGGTGATCTGGTAACCCCACGAGCCATAGAACGGATGCTCCATCACCGGCATAAATTCGACATGGGTAAAATTCATTTCACTGCAATAGGCAGTTAGTTCAACGGCCATTTCCCGGTAGGTCATAAATCTTGGTTCATCCTCAACAACCCGTTTCCAGGAGCCTAAATGCACTTCATAGATCGATAACGGCTTTTGCATAGGGTTTGACGACCGTCGAGCGTCTATCCATGCGTTATCATTCCATGTATAATTGATATTAGTAGTTATACTGCCTGTTAGCGGTGGCGTTTCCCAGCGGAAACCGTAGGGGTCACCCTTTTCAACCTGATAACCGTTATTCGATTCAATAAAGTATTTATAGCACTCACCCGCCACGACATCCGGTAAGAAAACTTCCCAAATGCCTGAACCATCCCAACGTACATGCATGGCATTGCTGTATCTGTCCCAGCCGTTGAAGTTGCCAATTACCGACACGTATTTTGCGTTAGGCGCCCAAACAGAAAAGTAGGTGCCTGTTTTGCCAAGATGTTCAGCCTGATGAGCGCCTAACTTATTATATAATTGGTAGTGTTTACCGGCCTTGAACAGGTCGATGTCAAAATCGGTAAACAATGAAAACCAGGGTTGTACTTCCTGTATCTGTGCAGTATTTTCAATTGTATTTGCTTCCATGTGTGTGTTATTCAACTTTTTCAAGTCTGTTTTTCATTACAATTGATTTAATGCCTCTTAAGGGTACCATCACCCAGCCCGGACGGTTATTCAACTCGTAGTTTAGCTCATATACTGCTTTTTGTAATAAGAATGTTTGCAGCAATATCTCAAGGTCTTCTTTTTGTTTTGGAACGAAGGAAGAACCGTTCACAGTTTCCAAATAAGAACGCATAAAGAAGCCTGCCATGTAATGATACCATTGCTCGATATGCGGTATCAGTTTATTAACATCTTCTTCCCTTATCTGGTTATCAAGCAGTAAGCTACCATAAGCAGCGTAATGGAACGAGCGTATCATACCTGCGACATCGCGTAAAGGTGAATATTTCAGTCGCCTTTCGCTATAGCTCCGGGCCGGTTCGCCCTCAAAATCAAGGATAAGGAAATCTTTACCGGTGTATAATGTTTGCCCTAAATGATAATCGCCATGCACACGTATTTTGGTTACGTCGATTTTATGATCGTATATCTGTTTCATCATGCTGAGTATCTCGTCTTTCATACTCAACACCTCTTCAGCTTCATGCCTAACGTTATCAGGCAGCTTTTTAAGATTCCTGTTTAGGCTTTGGAATGCAACACGCACCAGAGACTGCAATGATGAGAACAGCGAACGCTGATAGTGCAAAGAATAATCCTCGGGTTTAAACGCCGGATCATCCTGCTCTGACGCCAGTGCGAGGTGCATTTCGCCTGTACGCTCGCCCAGTAACCTTACCAATTCGGCAACCGTAGCCTCAAACTTTTCTTTCAAAGCTTCCGGTAGTTCCTCGTAAGCTGCAGGCTCGGTAAGATTGCCAACCAGTTGGCCCGAAGGCTCAACAGTATCAGGCGACGACAACAGGTTTTCGTTATAATCATTCAACCTGTCGAGCATATATTCCCAGCCATCGCTGTTGCTTTTTACCATTTCCTGCATCATACCCAGCACCATGGTTCCTTTGTCAAACTTCCATTCGATGGCGCCAACAAATCCGGGAATATTTTTGAAACCGGCTTCCTGACTTAAATATCTGGTAAGCTCCATATCTGGATTGATAGCACGGTCAACCTTACGGTATATTTTCAAATAATACTTACCATCGTAGGTAATTGAAGTGTTGCTTTGTTCTGCAGATAGAACACGTGGCTTGGTATCGGCATTTTCACGTACGTGCGCTTTCAGTTCCCTGCTGCCCGAAAATTCAAGCTCACCATTTACCTGCGGGATGCTGTGGCGATTACCCATGTTATTCAGAATAGCCCGCTGAAGATCAATACCATAAATGGCATCATACAAAATGCCTTCTTCCCCGTTGATAGCTAAATTGCATATCACTGATTGCGGGCAATTGTCGCCAAGTTTATACGCAAACTGACCCTTAGCAAAGGCTACAGTCAATTGGTACAGATCAGGTAAACCATCGCGGTAAGTTACTTCCATTAGCAAGATGTAAGCACTGTTTTCACTAAAAGGGATATTGGCACTATCCACAATGCGTACAGTTTCCATACCGCGGCCTTTACCACCAAACCAGCGCAGACGCATCATGTAATTTGGCAATACTTCATTCTCAAGCACTTCCAGCACCTCTCGGTTAAGCAGGTCTTTCCAACGCTCTACATTTATAACCTGCAGGCGCTGGTCGTTCTCCATTTCAGGGTGAACTTTTTCCAACACAAAGGCCTGGCTACCATAGGCTCCTAAGGTTATAAAGTAAGGTGCATCTTCTTTAATTGCCGGGAAGCGGTTACGGCTTAATATTTCTACAGGTACATAACCTTTATAGTCGCCTAACTCTAATTCCACTGCCTGCGAAAAGCGTGACAAGTTATTTATCACCAGCATAATCTGGTCTTCGTAAGTACGCGTAAAAGCCAACACTTTTGAGTTCTCGCTTTGTACAAACTTCATGTCGCCGCGGCTAAACGCTTTGTATTTCTTGCGGGTGCTGATAGCCCTTTTCATCCACCATAATAATGATGATGTATTGCGCGATTGCAACTCAACATTTACCGACTCATAATGAAACTGCGGGTCCAATATCAATGGCAGATACAAGCGCTGTGGGTTAGCGTTAGAGAAACCTGCATTCCTGTCGGGTCCCCACTGCATAGGGGTGCGTACACCATCGCGGTCGCCCAGGTAAAAGTTATCGCCCATACCGATCTCGTCACCATAATAAATTACAGGTGTACCGGGCAATGAGAACAGCAGCGTATTAAGTAGTTCTATCTTTTTGCGATTGTTCTCCAACAACGGCGCCAACCTGTGCCTGATGCCGAGATTAATGCGTGCCTTAGGATCTTTTACATATACTTTGTACATGTAATCGCGTTCTTCGTCGGTCACCATTTCAAGTGTTAATTCATCATGGTTACGCAGGAAGATAGCCCATTGGCAGGTATTCGGTATGTCAGGCGTTTGGTCGAAGATGTCTGTGATAGGGTATTTGTCTTCCATTTGCAATGCCATAAACATACGCGGCATTACCGGAAAGTGATAGTTCATCTGGCACTCGTCGCCGTTACCAAAGTACGCGGCCGAATCTTCAGGCCACATGTTGGCTTCGGCAAGCAGTAAGGTTCCAGGATAACGCTCATCTATATATTTTCTAAGTTTTTTAAGAAAATCATGCGTTTCAGGTAGATTTTCGCAGTTGGTGCCGTCGCGTTCAAAAAGGTACGGAACAGCGTCGAGCCTAAAACCGTCTACCCCCATTTTACACCAGTAATCCAGTATCTTAAATACTTCCTGTTGTACCAGCGGACTATCATAGTTCAAATCAGGCTGATGATGAAAAAAGCGGTGCCAGTAGTATTGCTGCGCTACCGGATCCCATGTCCAGTTTGAGGCTTCAAAATCCTGGAATATAATTCGCGCATCTTTAAACTGTTTCGGGTCGTCAGTCCACACATAATAGTTTCGTTTATCAGATCCCTTAGGCGCCTTACGTGCGCGCTGAAACCATGGATGCTGATCGGAAGTGTGGTTGATAACCAACTCGGTAATTACTTTAAGGCCGCGCTTATGCGCTTCTTTCAAAAACTGCCTGAACTGCTTAATGTCACCATATGAAGGGTTTATCGTATAGTAATCGGCAATATCATAGCCGTCATCACGCAAAGGCGACGGGTAAAACGGCAGCAGCCAGATAGCGGTTATTCCAAGGTCCTGCAGGTAATCCAGCTTTTCCATCAAACCCTGAAAATCGCCTATGCCATCGCAGTTTCCATCGCGAAAGGCTTTAATGTGAAGCTCGTATATAATAGCGTCTTTATACCAATGTAGTTTATCGTCAATTTGGTTTATATCGGTCATGGTTATAGCTTTTCTATTTTAAAAATGTGTGCAGGCATTTGGTAAGGATTTAACTCAACATAGTTGTAATCACCAAGCCAGCGGTACTTGCCACCGCCTAACAAATCGGTTACCCGGTAAGGCTCATTGCTGTCTATATTTAATTTCTCTATAGGAACCCTTACATGAGCGCCTTGTGTGTTAAATACATCAAGATTTACAACAATTATCAAGTTGTTGCTGGTGTCAGCATCTGTTTTTATGTATGCAATTATCTGCTCGTTACTTGTATCAAGGAAGTCAATATTCCAGGTTGACTGCAAGGCCGGATTTTCTTTCCTTATTCGGTTAACGCGTGTTATAATATCACCAATGCGCGTGTATTGGTTCCAGTCCCACTGTTTTATTTCATACTTTTCGTTATCAACATATTCTTCTTTAACGCCATGCGGTTTATTGATGCCAAACTCATAAACCGGTCCGTAAAAGCCATAATTTGATGATAAAGTGGCCGCCAGAATAACACGGGTGATGTGGGCGTTATCACCACCTTTGGTGAGTGCGGGGGGCAATATGTCCGGTGTGTTCGGCCAAAAGTTCGGCCTGAAATAATAGCGCATTTCGGTTTTGGTAAGCTCCGTCATGTACTGCTCAATCTCATATTTGGTATTACGCCAGGTAAAATAGCTGTACGATTGATTGAAGCCTGCCTTAGCCAACCGTTCCATTACCCGCGGACGGGTAAAGGCTTCAGCTAAAAAGATGATATCCGGATTTTGCTTTCTTACCTCACCTATCATCCATTGCCAGAATGCAAAGGCCTTGGTATGCGGATTATCAATCCTGAAAACACGGATACCCGCCGCAATCCAATAATCAATAACGCTTTTCAACTCCTGCCACAGATTTTCCCAATCGTCGGTCTCAAAGTTAAATGGCAAAATATCCTCATATTTTTTAGGTGGATTTTCGGCATACTGTACCGTACCATCAGGACGCCACTTAAACCATTGCGGATGTTCTTTTACATACGGATGGTCGGGCGCGCATTGGTAAGCAATGTCCATGGCTATCTCTATGCCGAATTGATCAGCTTCTTTTATAAGTGCCTTAAAATCATCAAGCGTACCCAATTGCGGGTGAATAGCTTTATGGCCGCCAAGCCTGTTACCAATTGCCCATGGCGAACCCGGGTCGTCAGCAGTTGCTGTAAGCGAGTTGTTTTTGCCCTTGCGGTTTACTTCGCCAATTGGATGTATAGGCGGCAGATACAGCACATCAAAACCCATTTTAAATACCCGGGGTAATAGCTTCACAACATCTTTAAATGTACCATGTGTTTCAGGTAGTGAGGATGCCGAACGGGGAAACAATTCGTACCAGGTGCTAAAGCCCGCTTTTTTCCGCTCCACTTCAATACGGTAAGTAACAGGATACTGTGTTACAAATTCAGGCAGGCGATGCCTGTACATTATAGCGGCTATCTCGTTGCTGTATGCCAGGAAAACGCTTTGCTCAGGATCGCTAAGTTCCACCAATTGGTCGGCCCATGCTTTTAACCATGACGCATCTTTTTTATTTTTAGCTGCCGCCTCCTTTAACAATTCTGCGCCAATCTGTAGCTCTATGCTAATGTCCTGCCCGGCTTCATACTTTTTTTTCAGGCCCTTTTTCCAGGTTGTATAATGGTCAATCCAGGCAGTTACTTTGAATTCGTAAAAGCCTTGCCTGTCGGCTTTGAATGACGTTTGCCAATAGTCGTTAATCACAAAGTGCATCGGTAATTCGGTCCACAGCTTATCAGCTGTATGCCTGATGTAAGCGCTTGCCGCAATCTCATCGTGCGCGTCACCAAAAACATCTGCCGATATGGCGATGGTTTCGTTAATAACTGTCTTTGCTGGAAACCTGCCCTCCTCTACCCGTGGAGTAACATTTGTAATAATAACTCTTTTTTTGCCGCCGGTATAAAGCATAAGCATTTGTTTAATATACAAATCAAACAACTTACTTTACTTGACATTTGTTTAATTAAAAGAAAAATAGCGAATTAAATGTTAATTGTCTATGTAACAAACTTACATCACTTGCGTAATTTTTAAATTAAAGCTTACTTAAAGTGAATACCTAAGCAATAGTATAGGATATAGACGCTACACTATATTTTCAAGTGTAGCCGGTACTGTCGAGCAAAACTGTTACTAAAAGTATATAATACCGCGCCCTGCGCCCGGATCAACGCTTTTAGCGCAAACACAGCAGTGGCTGCCATAACATTGGCATAATAATATTTTGTATTTGTTCATGCTATTCATAGAATGTCAGTTTGTAGAAGAAGGCTGGTTCAGCTCATCCATAGTGAATGATTTTTGACGGCTGCGTAATTTGTCGCGCAAGTATTTAACGTTATCATTTATGATGGTATTGCCGTTATTTGTCCATGCGCGGCGCACATAGTTAAGTACCTGTACCAGGTCTTCATCAGTGTACTCTTTGTTATCGGCAAAGCCCGGCATTTCACCTGCAATTTCGGGTGCCTGGTACAAATGTCCTTTTACTTTTACCGGGCCGGTAAGCCCTTTTAGTAAGATTGAAATAAGCACATCCTTGCTTCCGTTTACAATCTCCGAACCGTTAAGCGGCGGTGCCAATGAGGCTATGCCATTTCCGTCGTCGCCATGGCAGGTTTTACATATCGTTTGATACATAATTGCGCCGCGAGGATACTTTTTGGCAAGCAATACAGGGTCGTTACTATATTTAGCGTCTTCAATAGCTGTAATAATACGGCTCAAACGTTTATGTATCGCTGCGTTTGTATCGGGTACAAGTGCAGATATTTCTTTTTTAAAGGAATATTCGTTGTCAGTCAACCCTGAAATTACAGCATCGGTCACAAAAACATTACCCGGATACTTTTTAGCCAGCGCTGTTTGCAACTTAAGCGCGGCCAGAGTATCAAACGCTTTTATTCGCGTGGCTATGAAAGCAATGTATGGCGCAGCAAGCTCATCATTAGTAGCTATTACTTTAGATAATGCGCCGCTTATGGTTTTATAATTTTGATTATTAATAACCGTGGGTAGTACCGCAAGAGCCTGCATACGTACAGGCCATAGCGAGTTCTGCAACAATGGCAATACGTCGGCCCTAGTAACGGCACCAAGGCCTTCCAGCGTCCATAGTGAGTGTATAAGTTGCCAGGTATTTTTGCTGCTTTTTATTGTACTTTTTAAAACCGGTATCA
This sequence comes from Mucilaginibacter limnophilus, assembly GCF_004005815.1. Taxonomy (GTDB): domain Bacteria; phylum Bacteroidota; class Bacteroidia; order Sphingobacteriales; family Sphingobacteriaceae; genus Mucilaginibacter; species Mucilaginibacter limnophilus. The sequence goes on from NZ_SACK01000004.1 coordinate 210,223, forward strand.
CCTGTGTTGCCTTGCCGTCAACAAGCAACTGCTGTGCTTTGTCGCGCACATAACCATTGGAGTTGCCCAATAAAGCCACCAACTTAAATGGATTACCCGGAAATTTTACGTTTTTTAGTTTGCTGCCAACAGGATAAACCTTGTATATGCGTCCGCAGTTTAGCGGCTTATCCAGCTTGCGTTTACCTATTTCATGTTTCAAATATGGTGTAAGATATACTTTATGCTGAATAATGCCCCGGTACATATCAACGATATACAATGCACCGTCCGGCCCATCGTATAAATTAACCGGCCTGAACCTTTCATCAACACTGGCCAAAAACTCTCTTCCCTCGTACGCTTCTCTGCCACGGGTTATGTTACCTTGTAAGGTGAGAAGGTTCCGCTTGATCAGGTTGGCCGACGGCTCGGCCACAAAGGCATTATCATTATACGCATCTCCGAATAAACCACCGCGGTACACCAATGGCCCGCAGGCGGCGGTAAAGTTAACCAAACGCAGGCTGTCGTTAAGCACGCCATCTATATATCCCCGGTTTACACCTGTAGTTGGCCTTAAGGGGAAAACACGGTTGTCAGGTACCACACTTTCTGAATAACCTGCCACATCGCGTTGATTTTTATTAGTAGCGCCTAATCCGGGCGAGAAAAAATCACCAAGCAAATTGGTTGAATTATCATTGAAATATAAGCGTCCAAGATTGTCCTGAGATATGCCCCACTGCCCGCGCCAATGTGTTTTTTCTATCAACCACTTATTGCCGCTTTTGCGGTAGCGCTTGTTAGAATTTGCGTTATATATCCAATTATCCAAAGCGCGGTATAATCCGTTGGCTGAATGTTCGGCATTACCGCCATCAGTGTATTTACTGTCTACCCTGGTTTTACTTACAGATTTATCGATTTTGAGTTTGTAGTACCAAAGGTTGGGCGGTTCAGCTACCAGTATGCCATTTTCTACAAGGCACAAGGCGCGCGGCATAACCAGCGAGTCTATCACCAGTTTGCCGGCATCCATAACACCGTCGTTATTTTTATCTTCAAGCAACACTATTTTTCCAACAGGCTGCTCTTCTCCATTACCTGCCGTATCAGGCATATACCCGTCCATTTGCAATACCCACAGCCGCCCTTTCTCGTCAAAATTCATGGCCACAGGAGCGCTTACCAATGGTTCGGCGGCAATTAATTTTATTTCGAAGCCGTCTTCAAGCTTCATTTTGCCAATAGTTTCTCCGGGCGGTACAACCGGAGAAATAGTTGTATCGACTACCGGCAAAGCAATTGTGTGTATTTTTTTATTAACGGTACATTCCAGCAAAATAAACACAACCATAACTGTCACCAAAAAATACACTTTCCTCATACACAATAATCTGCCTTTTAAACTAAAGCAAAACGTTTTTTTTAATAAAGGAATGATAAACCAGGTAGCAAATATATAAGTCCGCTTAATAAAAATAATATATTATAACCTGTAACCAAATGGCTCTGCGCTTTATATCAATCTATTAGTTCACCTACCATAGCGGAAAAGCGGAACCCATGGAACCGCCATGCCGCCCAAACCCAAAGCCGAGCTTACTGAATGTTTGGATACAAGATCAGAAACAATGTAGATAAGTTAGAGCTCCAAGCTTGAATACATAACGTGCAAATACCGCAGGTATTACCAAACAGGCCGCAATCAAAAAAAACAGTTAATGCTCCTTAGCAACGCGGATCTTTTTCATAATATCGATACAATTATTCAATCATTCTACCGGATCTGGCGATGACGGTTTGGCCGGGTCATAAACTGCTACGCATACCCTTGAATCGGCTGCCCCATAATAGAGATACCATTTCTTTTTAAAGTAAACCAATCCTTCCAGAAATACTGTTCCAGCCGGATACTGGCCACTTTTTTCAAATGAGGCCATTGGTCTCATAAACGGCACATCCAATCTTTCCTTAAATTTCAAGGGGTTATTTTTATCAAACAATGCCTGGCCGGCGCAATAGCTGTTAAGTGTAAAGCGTGAATCACCTTCACCATTGCTTTTATTTTTGCCGTTATATAGTAAGACTATTCCCTTATCGGTTAATACCGCAGGCGGGCCACACTCGGTAAGCTCACTATCAAAGTATCCTTTGCGCGGCGAAAAAAGTGCTTTTAAGCTTCCATCGCTATTAACTACGGGTTTCCAGTCAACCAAATTAGTTGAGGTGGCGGCATAAACACTTAGCTCTCCCCAATACATCCAATATTTACCATTTATTTTGGCTACTACCTGTTTACCGTTAACGAGCTTGGTAATTATTGATGCCGATTTATGCGGGATGTTAACAAACTTGCCTTTATAGGCGTCTTCAAAAATGGGGCCGTGTTTAACCCAGTTCTTAAGATCTTTTGATGTTGCTACACCAAGCCTTGGCGTGTGCCGGTTCCACTGAGTATAAAAAACAACATAGGTACCATTTGCCGTTAAAGCCACACGCGGGTCTTCACAGCCTCCGGGCCATTCATATTTCTTTTGACTATCATTTCGCGGATAAAATACCGGCACCTTGCTGCGCGTAAAATTCAAGCCGTCGGTACTTGCGGCATATCCCAGGCGTGAGGTACGGTAGCCTATTCCTACTCCTGATTTATCTTCAGAACGGTACAACACAACTATCTTTCCGTTATTTACAGCAGCTCCCGGATTAAAAGTATCGTTTGATTCCCATCCAACATATTGCTTTAAAACCGGATCAAAAAACCGGGTAGTAGTATCCGGCGAAATAATAGGGTTGATATTGGCCGGCCGTTCAAAGCCACCCAAAGCCCAGTCAGGTAAACGGCCCGTTGCGGTTTGGGCAAAAACGTGACTGCCCGCCAGCAATAATAAAAACGCGAGCTTAAATTTTATAAGTTGTTCTTTCATTTATAAGAAAATTAGAAGGTTAATCAGGCTTTTCCATAGTGTAAATAGATAAAACTTCAGCATCAGATAATGCTTTGTTATAGAAACGAATGTCGTCCAGATCACCCTTAAAGTAAGCCGCTCCCCAGTAATAAAACGGACTGGTTTGATCAGTAAAGTTCAGTATGCTTTTGGGCAGGCTTTGACCGATAACCAGGTTGACAGGCGTACTCAGCGTTACCGGAGTACCGGTAACCGGGACGGTTTTAACCAGCTTATCATTTATGTAAAACTTCATGGTGCCGTTGGTGTACGAAACGGTTGCAAATGTCCATGCGTTTTCAGGTATTACACCCGGATTGCTATCAACATCCTTGTAGCCATTATCGGCATGTATGGTTAAAAATAAAAAGTTATTGCCCTGTAACTGAAATTTAAATCCGTTATAAGTATTGAGTGACAACATATAGTTGTCGGCAAAGGTCACCCTTCTGCGAATCCATAGGCTTATGGTAAATGCCTTTGGATTCAGATCAGCCGTAAAAGGTACTTCAACATAAGCGCCGTTATCAAATTCCAGCGCGCTGTTTTGTTCGTTGAAACGGTCGGCTATAAGCTTTGGCAAGGTTTTACCATCTACAGGCGCTGTGCCGGGACCGATAATCCCCGTCATGAAAGTACCATTATGCCCATTGCCCGAAACATCATCCGCATTGCCTGTAAACCGCCACTGTGCAATAAGATTATCTGCCGAAACATCCTGAATGATGCGTGATTGAAATGCTGTTATAGCACGGTTAAGATTAGCTGTGGCATTATTTACTTCGCGCTGGTTATAGGTACCGTTATCTTTTACTAATGTTGCCAAATCAATAGCTTTTTTAAATTCGGCTTTTGACCCAACCGCGTAATTACCTGCCATTTTTCCTTCTACTGCTTCAGTGTAAAGTTCATTAGCTGATGCGATGGCTTCAGTAATATCGGTTACACTGCCTGGTATACTATCTTTTTTATCTTCCTTTTTACAGGCCGACAATATGGTTAGTAAGGCGATTACATAAACAGTCTTACTCAAAGTGTTTTTTAACGTTTTCATTGTTTGTCAATTTATCTTCCTAACAATTTGTTGGTTTGCCGCTCACTTTCAGGTATCGGAAAAAACTTGTTCTGTTCGTAGTTAAAATTTGGGATATCCCTCAGCGCGTTAGTCGCATATGCACTTCCGTATCTGATGATGTCAAAAAAACGCCCGAATTCCAGCGCCAGTTCTGAACGGCGTTCCCTGCGGATAATCGCTCTGAGATCGGCCTGATCTGTTGTTGTAATATCAGGTAGCAAGCCGGCTGGTATTGTACCATCACCAAGGCTTGTATCATATATGTAACTTTCCCGTGCACGCTTACGCACTTCATTCAGCGGAACCAATGCCTGGGCGCTTTTACCCGCTTCATTAAGTGCTTCGGCCTTTATAAGCAATACATCAGCAAAACGTAACACTTCAGTATTCAGGTCGGCATCACCTTTGGTAGAAACCGGAATTTCTGACAATGGCTGTATCTGCTTTTTGGTGAGATACCCGGTGGCTGTCCAACTTGGATCAAATGCCGAATCAAAATAAGGATGGCTTTCACGTGCAACAGTATAGTCCAGTCGGGGGTCTGCAACGCCATCAGGCGACTGTTCAAAATTATCAACCAGGCTTTGTGTCGGCTGAAAAAAACCATAACCATTAAGTGCTCCGCGGGGTGCAAAAGCCTGGTTTAAACCGCTTCCCTGTTTAGGGCTCAATCCTGCAACATGCTGTACAGCAAAAATAACTTCTGTATTATTCTCGGTTTTAGCGTTAAAATTATCGGTATACAGTTGTGTTAGCTGATAGCCCAGCGCTTCAACCTGTTCGGCAGTTATGGCTGCCTCATCATATTTTTTCTCAAATAGATAAGTTTTGGCAAGCAAGGCAAGCGCCGCGCCTTTGGTAGCCCGGCCCTGGTCGGCTCCTGTCCAGTTCGCTGGCAAGGCATCTGCGGCTTCATTGCAATCCTTTTCAATCTGAGCATATATCTGCGTTTGTGCAACGGCCGGCGACCCTAAATTATCTGCCGTAGCAACTTCCAGCCGTAACGGAATATCGCCGTAACAATTGGTTAATATAAAGTAATAGTAAGCCCTCAAAAATTTGGCCTGCCCTACAATGGTTGCCTTGTCAGCATCAGGTACCACTTGATTATCGGCAGTAAGCCCTTGTATCACAAAGTTCGCTTTTGATATGCCATCGTAGTAACGGCCCCATACCCCTTCAACGGCAGCATTACTGGTCAGGATATTAAAATTATTGATATCGTCGATATGCGCTTGGTCGCCGGGTAAGCCGCCTTTTACGGCATCGTCTGATGCCACGTCTGTTAAAACCCATAATTGGTTAGCAAAAGCGTCCCCAAAGTTTAAAGGCACATACGCCGCGTTAACAGCGGCTTTGGCATTCGCAAGTGAATTAAAATACTTACTCGCCTCATAAGTTCCCAAAATAGGTTGATCGAGTACTTTATTACATCCCGCAACAGATAATAATGTTGCCAATATTATGTATATATATTTCTTAAACATGATCATACTGATTATTGATTAAAAATTCGCGTTAATACCAACAGTAATTGTGCGTGCTGATGGATAAGTTCCCCAATCTATACCCACCGCCCTTACACCATCTCCCAGCGAATTGCTGTTGGTATATATCTCAGGATCAATGCCGGTGTATTTGGTAATCGTGAATACATTCTGCGCGCTTACAAATACTCTTACAGAGGATAACCGGATGCTTTTCATCAAACGGTCGTTAAAAGAATAACCGAGTTGTACATTTTTTAAACGCAGGTACGAGCCACTTTCCAGGAACCGGGTTGAAGGCCGTTTATTGTTTGTTGCGCCATTCCATGACAAGCGGGGAAACTCATTAGTAGAGCCTTCGCCGCTCCAACTTTGCGTGGCTACCCTCTCGGTAATATTAAAAGCCCGGTAAAAGCCCTCAATGTCTGTATTAACCTGGTTATACAAACTATTACCGTGAACACCCTGGAAGAACAGGCTTAGATTGAACCCACCATACGAAAGGTTAGCCGTTAAACCATAAGTAAGTTTAGGTATCGGGCTGCCGGCATAAGTACGGTCAAATTCATCTATTACCCCATCCGGCGTACCGTCCGGACCACTGATATCTTTAAATTTTACGTCACCCGGCTGAATACCCGGCCCCTGATAAGCATGGGTAAATACTTCCTGTTCATTTTGAAATATCCCCTCCTGCTGTAATAGATAAAATGATCCTACCGGGTGCCCTACAGCGGTACGGGTAGCGTAATAATTATTATCAATACGGCCGCCAACAAGGGGTGAACCACCGGCAAGAGAAGTTACCTCGTTCTTGTTAGTGGTAAGATTACCTATTAGTTCATACCTGAATTTTTGTTTAGCAGGGCTTCGGTAGTTAAGCTCGAACTCAAAACCATGATTGCGCATTTTACCGGCATTGACAAAAGCGCTCGCGGCACCTCCGGTACTGGATGGTTGCGCCGGCTGTAAAAGCATACCCGATGTGTTTTTAACGTAGTAATCGGCGGTTATATTTAAGGCATTATCAAATAAACCAAGATCAATACCAACATCAGTTTGTGTACTGGTTTCCCAGCGTACATTTGGGTTACCTAATGTATTTATGGAATAACCCGCATTGCCGGTTCCGCCGAAGGGATAATAGCCCGATGTATTTACCAGCGTGGCATAACTAAAATTGCCTATCTCTTGGTTACCCAACTGCCCTATGCCTGCCCTTAGTTTCAAGGCGCTTACAGGACCTGCATCTTTCATAAATTCTTCCTGATCAATACGCCAGCCTACCGAACCACCGTAAAAATTGCCATAGCGGTTGGATGGGCCAAGCCTTGATGAACCATCGCGCCTGAAATTAAATGTAGCCAGGTACTTACTATTATAGGTATAATTAACCCGCCCAAAAAACGACAGCAGCGCCCAGTGCGTTTGGTTACCCCCGTTTTGCTGGATACCTAAACCGTTATCAAGATACTGAAATACTTCGCCCTGATCAGAAAACAAGGTACGGGAAGCGCCTAACATACGGATTTCACTTTTTATAATCTCAGTACCGGCTAAAAAATTGAATACGTGTTTCTCAAGCGTCAGGTCATATATGGCAGTATTTGTCCAGTTATAATCAAACTGATTGGTGTTTGACTGGGCTAAACTATTGGGAGTATTCAAAAAGCGGTCGATACCCCAGGTTGCAAAAAACTGCTTATAATCAGTAATCAAAAAGTTGGTACCGAAGTCACTCCTTAGTTTTAGGTTCTTTACAGGCCGAACTTCGAGAAAGACATTTCCCAATACCGAATAATCATAAAAATTCCGGTTATAATTATCGGCAAAGCCCACCGGATTGAGGCCATCGCCAAAATACTCCGGATGCTCAGGAATATCAACAAATTGTCCGTTGGCATTGCGAATGGGTGTAGCCGGTGTACGGAACAACGCATACCGGAGAACACTTGCCCCAGGATTACCAGCACCAAAACCATCACCTGATGTTCCAACCTGGCGGTTCTTGGCATATCCGAGGTTGATGTTGGTACCTACGCTAACATATCTTGACAATTCACTGTTTATGCTTGTGCGCAAATTGAGCCGGTTAAACGAGGAATTTTTGATCAACCCGTTTTGCGTGAAATAATTTGCTGATATAATATATGTTGTATTCTCGCTACCGCCGCTTATTGAAGCCTGGGCATTACTTATCGGTGCCGGTCTTAATACCTCATTCTGCCAGTCAACATCGGGCAGCCCATCAATAACATCCTGCGGAATAGGAGTTCGTCCATCTGCAGCAGCTGCAATATTATAAGCAGTAACATACTGGCTTGTGTTAGCCATCTTAATTAAATGCTGGGAGGTTTGTACGCCTGTATAAGCGTTAATGTTTACCTTGGGTTTACCGCTTTTACCTTTTTTGGTGGTAATAATTACTACCCCGTTTGAAGCCCTTGCACCATAAATTGCGGCCGATGAAGCGTCTTTAAGTACACTTATCGTTTCAATATCATTAGGAGATATCTGATTTATACCATCCTTTGTTGGGATACCATCAATAACATATAAAGGATTGTTATCATTAATGGTACCAATACCCCGAATACGAACATTGATTCCATCTCCGGGCGCACCTGTTGACTGGGTGACGGTTACGCCTGCAGCCTTGCCTTGCAATATCTGATCGGCCCCGCCGACAGGCAGATTGGCAATATCGCTGCTTTTAATACTTGATACCGCACCGGTAAGATCAGCCTTTTTTTGGGTGGCATACCCTACCACCAATACTTCGGTAAGCACACTGTTTTCAGGTTGCAGCTTTATCACCAGCGCCTGTTCAGATAAAACGGTGACTGATTGCGATGTATAACCAATGCTTTTGATTTCCAGTACAGCACCCTGCGTAACCGATAACCTGAATTTTCCATTAATATCAGTGGCAACGCCCGTGGTAGTACCTTTAACCTGCACCGTTGCCCCAACAAGAGTTTCACCTGTTATTGCGTCACTTATAGTACCGGTAATCAATACGTTTTGTGCATAGCCACACAGGCATGTACAAAAAAGCAGGACTTGGCTGAATAATACAGCCCTCCAACAAAATAATTTTGTAAATTTCTTCATAATTAGATGGTATAATTGGTTTAAATGGCGGTTTTTGTGCCGCCGGAGATATAAGTTTTACACGAACAAATCTTTCATAGGCAGATATTTTTTACGTAAAAAACTGACAATAAATATATTAAAACAAGACCATGCCGAAAAAATGGGGGAAGAAATACGGCAGTTTATAATTGTATATCAAACCTACGTAAACTAAACTGGTTTAGCAACAATTTATTAATTCTGATAGCAGTATTAGTCGGGTAGTGATATGCTTGCCGCTGGTCACAGTCGGCATAGCTCACCTATGTAAATAATAGCCTACTGTCGCCCTATATACCGATGAACGGGTTTGATACAGTTTTAATACACAACGGTTAGATCTTGTACGGGTAGGCACTTGGGGCATCACTTTCCGGCAACTGTTGATACGCGTCAGTCAGTATATTCGAAAAATTACTTAGCTTTTAAAGGAGTGATGATTCCCTTCATCTTATAGAAGCTCCCATCTGGCAGTGTAGCATTGCTAAACAATATACCGTTCGCATGATCTTCAATATTGGTGACGGTCGCACTGTGTCCAGGCGAGGCCACGTGTTGTAATCCACCTGCTCAACTTAAAGGATATGATGGCAAATTGATAATAACGAACAGAGCTTTTAATAACACTGCCCTCGTGCTTGACCTAACTTGTTATATTAACAATGCATAAACATTCCGGACGTTGCCATCAACCTCAATCCGCTTAATTCTTGTTATTTTAATTATTTAACAACAAATGAAAAAACACCCGAAACAGAGGTATTGCCGCTTTTATCATGCGTAATAATTTGCCAATAGTAAGTTTTGGCAGTAGTTACGTCAACATCAAACTGATTTTGCGTTATATTGCTTTTAAATAAGGCCGGTGACGTTGATTCGCTCCAATATAAGTCATAGTGACTAATGTCATTGTCAACGTCTTTTCCGGTCCATACCAGGGTAACTTTTGCATTTGCAGCGTTTACTTTCTCGTTCATTTCAGGAGAAACAATTTCCGCGGGAAAAGGTGCATAGTTTACGACTGACGGACCGGAGTTATAAAACTTCCAGATATTGCTTGTCGCTGTGGCCGCATTGCCGGAAGCCCTTGATGTTACCGACCATGAAAAGGGTGTATTTCTGGATAGCGTCAATTGTACTTTAGTATCTGTTGTTTTAGCAGAAGTTGTTGTACCGTCCTTTAAGTTTTTTACGTTTACTTCATAGCTGTCTGTATTGGATGCAGCGGCCCATATCAACGTAATTTTACTTTCGGTATTTGAAATAACGTCTCCCTGTTCACACACTTCGTTATTAGCGGGTGATTTCAATTCAGCTTTGCCGGGCGCCACCGAGGCTTCATTTTTTTTTCCTTTACCGCAACCAACTATAATGAGGACAGTTAGTATAGTGTACAAACCCTTTTTCATTGCTTAATTACTTTATAAATGAATTTTTTATCACCAATTATTAAATGAACCACATACGTTCCGGTACCCAAGTTTGACATGTCGACGTCTATCACTCCAAACCGGTTTTCAAATACAGTTGACAACTGCTGTGCACCGCTGCTGATACTGTATATGTTAACAACAGCTTTTTCAACTTCATAACTGCCAAGATCTATATGCAATACATCCTGAACCGGATTGGGATATGGAATTGTATTGCCTGACAAATCGATAGAACGTTCAATACTGCCCTGGCATTGTTTCTCTGTGCTGACAGATAACTTATTTACAGTAAAGTTTTTTAAGGGCAGGGCTATATCGCTGCTTGTTGTGGTATACCGCGTTCCATTAAGGTCGATATAATATGTGTGGCCCCCACTTAATGCCAAATTCAATCGGGCCGATTTTGCATCAACCATGCTATAAACTGACAGATCTCCGGGCTCAGTAACCACCACCTCGAAGCATTGGCTGTAATCACTCAGCGACTTATCACGAATACAAACCCGATATGTGCCCGGCGATAAATTGCTGATAACGGCAGTGCTGTTGAATTCGTGGTTCTCGTTGATATGGTTGCCGGTCAAAAGCGCTACGTATTCAGCCTGATGGTTAGCTGTTATTGTTATTGACCCATTATTTTCATCTTTACAAGTGACACTGGCAACAGCTACCTTAAAATTATCAGCAGCCGGGGTAACACGTAAAATACCACTGGTGTAGCTAAAGAAATAATTTTTGTCGTCACCGTTACTTACACGTATTTCATATAAGCCTGCCGGCGATTGTTGATCAGCTATAACGGTTGCTACCGGCCGCTTTTGCAAACCAAACTCATCCTCTCCGGCAATAAAGCCTGCATACGTCAAAGTTAAATCGGGATTTGGTTTACCGAATGTCCGCGTTTGGCTGACGGCTGTTACCTCCAGTTTTTTCTTGTTAACAACCAACATCTGTTTCACCTCGGATGCCGTGTGATAAAGCGCATCACCGGCCTGTGACGCTGTTATAGTGGCCGTACCGGCACTCACAATATGCAACTTATTGTTTACTACCGTAACTATTCCGGGATTGTCAACCTTATAAGTGATCGGAAAATCAGGGTTGTTGCTGGTTGCTGATAGTTCAAGGTCACTATCACCATAAGTAACTGCCGGTAATTCGGCAAAGGTCAATTTAAGGTTTATAATGATTGTTACATCAGCTAATATACCTGTTCCCCCGAGGCTTTTAACAGACAAGTCTCCCTTTACACCGGTGAAGGCAGCAACGATTTCCTTGTCTGACTTAACATCAAAGGATAATGCTTTGACGTTTCCGATGACCACATCGGTAACGCCTGTAAAATGCTCGCCGGTTATGGTAATAGAACCGCTGGCATCCGCCGCAGGCATGGCTGCGGCAATAAGCGGCGCCTTAACAAATGTAAAACTTGGCAATGACGCATTGCCATTTGGTGTTGCAATCGCAATTAGTCCGCTGGAGCCTTCGCCCACTACCGCGATGATCGTGTCGGCGGATATTACCTTGAATGATGCGGCTGGCTTGCTGCCAAATGTAACCAGAGAGGTACCGTCAAAGTGTTTACCAACAATAGTGATTTCAGCCCCTTTGCCGGCAGTTAAAGGGTTTGCCGATATAATTTGAGGTGAAATAGCCGGGCCATTATGCGCAATAACTAATTTTTTATTTTTCACATCTGAAAAAATCAGGTCTGTTCGCCCGTCGCCATCAATATCGCTTGCAGAGGTTTTGTACGGATCATCGTTAGATATTTTACCTACAATAGATAAAGGTGATGCCATCGCAATATTGCCTGAAGTAGACTGATTCCGGTAAAAATTAACCCCCTTATAATTTGACGATAACAGATCAATCTTACCGTCACCATCCATGTCAGTAGCAAATAAAGGAGGTATCAACGCTCCGTTATTTAATTTTTGCGTACCGCCGAACGAGGATTGATCCAAAGCCCCGCTTTCTGAGATGTTACGTGAGATCAGGGAGTAGCTATCCCAAGTGTTTCCTTCCAACAGGTCCGGTTTGCCATCTCCGTCAAGATCGGCAGCTATCAAATAGTCCGGCTCCAGGTTATAACCGGAATGGCTGAGAGAAGTGTGCACAAAGTCAAAAGCCGCAAGGCTTCCTGGTACAGATTCATTTTTAAACAATTCTGAGGCGCCGTATGAACTATTTCTGATCGCATCCGGTTTATTATCACCATTAAAATCGGTTATTGCAATGGAATTACCCCCTCCTGATATTGGCAGATAAACATATGGCCCGAATGATATATCGGTTCCTGTGCTGGTATTCGGATAAAACAACGGCGCACCAACACCTGCTACAAGGTCGGGGCGGCCATCCATGTCCATATCCCGTAATTGTCTTAATCCGTCTTGTCCATCCAGATACTCGAGTGTCTTTTGTTTAAAAGATAAGGTTTTTCCTACTGATGTATTTTGTAAAAGAACGACACTTGGTGTTGCACCCAGCAATATATCTTTTTTCCCATCGCCGTCTATATCTCCAACTACTGCCGAAAGTATTTGCCTGCCGTTTTCCAATTCGATTTTTTCTAAGAATGAAGATTTTGACAAGGCTTTATCATTGCCGTATTTCAGGATGCGCACGGAATCACCATCCACAATCAGCATATCTATATTTCCATCATCATCAAAATCATTAAACACATAACTAATAGGATACGAGTTAAACGCAACTTCGGTTTTATTTGAAAAGCTCACCTTTCCGCTGGTGTTGGTCACCATAAAAGGCAAGTTTGATATCGCCGTTAAACGCGTCGCTGTATTGGTAACTGTGAACTGATTTGTACCACCGCCCTGTACAATAACTTCCAGGCGTGTCTTGGTTGCATTTTTAACCATCGCTTTCAAAGGGCCGAAATAGACAATGTTTTTGTCGGGATCGGGGTTAAAATGATCACCATTGATAATTACTGTACTACCGGAAGGACCCGAAGCTGGGCTGAAAGACAGGACAGCCGGCGGCTCGTTATACAGATACCCGCGAAATGTTGCAGTTCCTCCGGCTGCCTTAACCGATATCAGGCCGGTTGCGCCATTGCCGGGCTTTGCCGTAATTATGGTATCGGCTGTAACCTGAAATGATTTCACGTTTACGCCTCCAAAACTCACACCAGCTACTTGAGTGAAATTTGTGCCTAATATGGTGACGGTTGCATCCTGCCCGTCGCCGGTTTTGGTAAAAGATTTTATAACGGGCTCCGGTATAAACATAAAGCCAGGCAGATTGGCCGTACCACCCGGCCCAATAACTTCAATGTCTCCTGAAGCAGCATATATCGGCTGCGCCGTAATAGTTGTAGCAGAAACAATAGTAAAGTTTACATTGTGTTTGCCAAACTTTACCTCGGTAATATCTGTAAGATTTTTCCCTGTGATAGTAACCGTTGTTTCGGCATTGGCTGCCATAGGGGTGGCGGACAGGATTGCCGGGGCCGGATACCATGTGAAGCCGTTAATTTCGGCAACACCCGCAATGGTTTTCAGCGTAAGTTTCCCGGTAGAACCTGTGCCTGCTTTTACAGTAACAAGATTATTTTCAACTGTTAAAATTGTAGCCGGTGTCATTCCCAATGTCACTTCTGATGTTGTAAGCAAATTGGTTCCGCTGATCCGAATTATGGTTCCTTCTCCTCCATTTTCAGGAGTGATACCGTAAATATACGGCTGGTTTAAAAATGTAAAGCCAGATTGAACCGCATACCCGTCAGAACCATTGACTATTACGTTTCCACTTGAACCATTACCTATAACGGCTTCTATCTTCTTTGCTGAAATTATTTTAAATGAAGAAGCCTCAGTGCCGCCGAACGATACAGATTTTATCCCTTCAAGATTTTCGCCATTAATAGTTATTGTTTGTCCTGTCGCCGCTATGGCCGGCTCTATAGACGTTATATTAGGACTGGTATAAGTAAACCCGGCAATACCGGCCGTACCGCCTACCGTAGAAACAACTACGTCGCCGCTGGCTCCCTGTCCTACAAATGCCCTTATTGTGGTTGGTGAAGTTGCGTAAAAATAGGATGCGGGCGTTTTGCCAAACGTGACACCTGTTACACCAATAAAATTGGTTCCGGTTATGATGACTTCCTTTCCTGCACTTTGCGCATTCGGCGAAATAGCGCTGACAGTTGGTTCTGACACCCATATAAATCCGGGTTGCTTATCACTGCCCAGTGGAGTTGTGACCACAATATCACCTGAACTTCCCTCTGTCGGAGTGGCCATAATGGTGGTTGCGGAAATCACTGTAAATGAAGTCGCCGGTTTACCGCCAAAAGTGACGGATGTAGTACCTGTAAAATTGTATCCGCTTATGGTGATGGGCGTATTTAACAGCGGCCCTGCATAATTACGATCGTAGTAATTAATATAAGGACCTTCGTGTACAAATCCCGGTGCGAATGATTTACCCGAAGGGGTGGTTACACTAACATAGCCCATGCGTCCGTTACCTACTATTGCTTGAATTTCTGTAGGTGAAATCACGGTAAATGAGGTTGCCGGAACACCCCCAAAATCTACTCCGGTAGCACCTGCAAAGTTTAATCCCTTTATAATAACTGTTTGCCCGATGCCCGCATTGGTTGGAGAAAACGATGTGATAGCCGGCCCCGAATGAGTAAACCCAGGTAAGCTTGCTGTACCACCTTCAGATTGCACGCTGACATAACCGCTGCTGCCATACCCAAGGGTAGCTTCTATAGTAGTTGCTGATATTACTTTAAATGTAGCGTCTACGCCTCCAAATAAAACCCTGTCAACATCAGTTAAGTTAACTCCGGATATTGTTATCTTATCACCTGCAGCGCCGGTACTTGGTGAAAAAGAACTGATTTGAGGAGACGGCACTACAATGAATCCCGGATATATTGCCGTTCCACCCGATGTAGTTACGATCAAATCTCCGGATACGGAACCGGGACCTACATTTGCATAAATCTGATACTCATTACCATAAGTAATTATAGCGGGAGCGCCACCAATACTTACTTTTGCTCCGTTAAGACGCTCACCATAAATATATAATGGCGAATTAACAGAGCCTTTCATTGGCGAAACCTGACTGATGACCGGTGGTTTAACAAACGTAAAATAACTGTATGCCCCCGTTCCAGCCTTTGTTGTTACGGTTACACCATCACCTGAGTTGGGTGCTACCACTGCTGTAAGTTGAGTTGTTGAGATTATTTTAAATGAAGCGGCTTCTTTACCGCCGAATTTGACTGATGTAGCATCACTAAAATTACTGCCATTAATCGTCACTGTAACACCCGCACCTGCATTTGCAGGTGATACATTTGTGATTTCCGGCTTACTGATATAGGTAAAGCCGGATAGTTCGCCTACGCCACTTGGAGCAAAAACATATACACTCCCCGTCCCGCCACCGCTGACGGTAGCTTCAATTTGGGTAGAAGAAATTATTTTAAAATCAGCATAAGTACCAGCAAACGAAACATACTGCGCGTTGGCAAAGCCAGTCCCGTTAATAGTTATTTTAGAACCGGACCATCCGGACAAAGGGTAAAAGGATGTAACGCTAGGGGGTGGAATGATGGTAAAACCACCGGTCTTGGCTTTACCATATGCGTTAGTAACCGTAACTTCACCGCTGGCGGCGCCTTGAGGCACATATGCAGTTAACTTTGTAGCTGTTTGCAGATAAAATTCCGCCGATTTCCCTCCGATGGTCACTTCGGTTGTACCGGTAAAGTATTTTCCAGTTATGGTAATGATATCTCCGGGGTAAGAAGATACGGGAGAAAATGACTGAATTACCGGCGCATCATCAGAAGTAGTTACCTCCAGATTGATCACCGCTGAACTCATGCCATATTCATTTGATGCGGTAATCTTATAGCTTCGGCCAATTGCGGTTTCTGCTGGCGTACCGCTAATGGTACCGTCCGCGGCAAGTTTCAATCCGGCGGGCAAAGCCGGGGTAACAGCGTATCCGGTTGTGAGCATTTTATAAAAGCCACGGCCATAATACGCCGTGTAGGCATATGTAATGATTTGGTCATTTTGATCAAAAACTGCTTTTATAAAGTCTGCATCAATTGGTGTTCCCTGGTCATTGTAATAAGGTTTTGCTATGGTATGAACGTCACCATCAGGATACACGATCCGCAATACATCTTCTGATTCAATCACAATCAACCGCCCTTTAGAATCAACTTTTACAACTCTTGGGGTATAGAATGAAGCACCGGTTCCTTTACCATCAATACTAGCCGCTTTTTTAGATCCGGCCAGGGTCGTTACAACACCAAACGGGGTAATTTTTCTAATGAGGTTATTTCCCGAATCTGCAACATAGACGTTACCATCTTTGTCAACAGCCAATGATTCTGCTGCATAGAATGATGCCTCGGCTCCTGTGCCGTTGATTGAACCCTCACCATACCTACCGGCCAGTAACGATATTGTTCCATCCCTTGTAATACGTATAATCCGTCCGCTTTCCGCTACATAAAGCATCCCATCTTTGTCTGCTGCAATACCAGTAGGTGCACGCAGGCCGCTGGCAATAGTGGTGACAACACCTTCCGGTGTTATTTTCCGCACTCTTGAATTCGCAAAATCTCTGTAATTGGTTTCTGTTACATACAGGTTGCCAGCCGCATCGTTTGCAATGCCGTTCAACGTACTGAATCTTGCCTTAGCACCGGCACCATCGGCGTAACCGCTTTCGGAACCTCCGGCTACAATGCTTGTAGATCCATCTGTCTTTATGCGCAGTACTGCATACAAGCCAATGCCATACATATCACCTGATGGTAGCCGGATGAAGTTATCCAAATACGCTTCCGTTGGTAAAACATTGCTGATTTGGGGGTATAACTTGGCTGGTATAATGCCGCCTGTATTAGTTACTTTAACAGGGGAAACAGGCTTGCTTACGTAAAAGGTTAGTGAATTTGGGTAGCTTATATTGGGCTTTTGCGCAAATATGTTCACTTTAAGAAAAACAAAAATCAGCGCAGTACAGAATAAAAGTTTAGTCATTATTATAGGTTCAGGCTTCGCACCTTATTTATGGGCGTATAAATATAAAGAAACTTAATTAAATGCTAAAAACAGGTTGTAAGTTAACCTGTGGCATAAAAGTATTTGAGATAATCAGAACGGCTTCATCTCGCATAGGTTACATAACCGCTTTTCGGTAATTTAAAAGGGTAAAAATTACTTAAAAGCACGCACCACTAAAAACATCGAATAAACGACACAACTATAGTGAGGTGATTATTTTGCGCTGCTATTTGCCGATACAGAAGTAAATTTATACTGGAAATCAATAGTTATTCGATTCCAGTAACAAATGAGTAACAAAAACAAACAACAAATTCAACACATTGACTAACAGAACTTTGCCACTAATAGAAAGTGCAACCAGTTTTTAATATGCTAATATACTCATACGTTCATCCCCCATGAGCATAAACCGCCCGGCCATCGAAGCCAGAATTTCTTCAGCAGTATGGACCTCGCCGCCGCTTTTCAGCGCGTTCAGCTCATAATCCAACTGATCGCAGCCATCAAAATACAGTCGATCCGGCTGAGCAAAACAGCTGTCGTTTGCATCAAACCCCGCTGCCGGATATAGTCGCCCGTTTTAAAAGATGAGGGCACCCGCGTAACCGATTTTGCCAGTCCCTCATCCCCCTCAATCAGGTTCACCAAATACGCGACCGTGCTGCCCGCGCCCAGCCCAATAATCTGCCACGGTTCGATCAATGTAAAAGCTGCCTTAGCAGCTTCCAGTTTAAAATCACTTACAGCGTGAATGTAAACAATTAGGTTTGCCAGACCACATTCGGCTCATCAATCCTAATACTAACTACTTATAATTTACATAAGTAATACTTACGAAATACATAACAATTACTTACAATTTACATAGCAGTGCAACATCCTCTCCCCTATATCGATACATACTATATGCGGAATATTCCGCTTCGTAATGGTCTGTTTTGTAAAAAAATGCCCTGGCATAAACGCCGGGGCATAAAGATATGTCACTGTCCAAACAATCACCTCCCGGCAATTATCGAGTTCTCGGCGCAACGGGTGCCGCCACCATATTGCTGACAGCATCTGATTTTTACTTGCCTTTTGATTCCCACCTACAGTGTTATGCGTAGGTTGGCCTCCCTTTACGGCGTCTTGTTTTTCTGCTGGCAATTCAAATTGCCCGAATTGCTCAATTTTAGAGTTCTTTAACCTTTTATATTTGTGCCGCTGCTTCCCGTAATTACATCGTCATTGGCTTTGCTAAATTAAACGCAAGCTCCTTTCATTACGAATCATAGGTTAACCCCAACAGTACAATATAAACTCAAACTTTACTTACACACCGTGCCCACGGATGCACTTAAGGTTAAAGTGAAATACTGCTATTTAACCAAGAATTTTTGCCGCCGGATCTTGGCCAATAGATGGCACAGCCTTTGCCTCAAGATACTGTGATATGCCAAGATGGATAAAACATACACTTAAAATACTTGCAGGTATTATAGCGCTGATACTAATTGTGTTTATAGCCCTGGCCGGTTATGTGAGTTATAACAAAAAGAAAGTACTGGCACTGGTTACCGAAACGCTTAACAAAAGCCTGAACGGAACACTCGTTATAGGCGATATGGAACCTACCCTGCTTGCTGATTTTCCGGACATTGCCCTGTCACTAAAAAAAGTGGCACTGAAGGATGATAAATGGAATATGCATCACCACACGCTTTTACAAGCCGGCGATGTTGATGTTTCGGTGAATGCCCTGGGTATGCTTACGGGGCATGTGGACATTAACCGGGTGTCTATCAATAATGCTTCGGTGTATTTATATACCGACAGTACAGGCTACAGTAATACAGCTGTTTTCAAAAAAAACAATACCGCCCCACAGCAACAACGCGATAAGGGAGATGATAGCGCTTTGACCACTATTAAGCGTATAAATATGAATAAGGTGAGTTTTACGATGGACAATCAAAAAGCTTATAAAAATTTTCAGTTCGATGTAAACACATTGCGTGGAAAAGTTAATTACGAGGGAGACGACTGGCAGGGAAAGTTTGATTTAGATACCCGCGTAAAAAGTATGGCATTTAACACCCGAAAGGGCAGCTTTCTAAAAGACAAGCAGTTAAAGGGTATTTTTGATGTTAGCTATCACGGAAGTAATGGTGTAATAAATGTACAACCAAATAATCTAAAAATTGGTGATGACGATTTTACTATTAGTGCTGCATTCCGCACAAAGGATGAACCGGTTGCGTTTACCATCAATATAAAAGCTGATGAATTACTTTGGAGAAACGCGTCGGCTATACTCGCGCCAAACATTACCGCTAAAATGAACATGTTTAACCTGAAAAAACCGCTTAAGGTGCAGGCCGTTATAGATGGTAACTTTGGTGGCGGCGGCGACCCTAAAATTGATGTGGCCTGCCAGGTGCGCAACAATGTCCTAATCAGTCCGGGCGGGCGTATAGATAGCTGTGATTTCGACGGGATGTTTACCAACAATTATCAAAAAGGTAAAGAAAACGGCGATGAAAATTCGGCCATCAAACTATTCAGGTTGAAAGGCAGCTACCAGCAAATGCCTTTTACAGCCGATACAACCATAATTATCAACTTTTATAACCCCATAGCGTTGGGAACGTTCAAGTCGGCATTTCCGGTAGCTAAGCTCAACAACTCGCTGGGCGGTGATCCGCTGAAGTTCGGCAAGGGCAACGCTAACCTGAACCTGCGTTATAAGGCCGATATTGTAGATTACCAGATCAACAAACCCATGCTGGCCGGTACCATAAGCATCAGCGGCGCGGAAGTGAAATATGTGCCACGCAACCTTCAGTTCAACAACACATCGTTTACACTTAATTTTGTGAAAGACGACCTGATACTGCGTAACATACAATTGCAAAGCGGGCGAAGCATTGTGCGCATGGATGGCCGGGTAAGTAATTTTTTGAATTTGTATTACAACTCACCCGAAAAGATCAACCTGGTTTGGAATATCTATAGCCCGGAAGTTAGGCTGGGTGAATTTTTAGGGTTACTTAATGCCCGTGCAAGTGTAAAACGCTCGCCGCGTAAGTCTGCCAAAATAAATTACGCCGACCAGCTTAGCGATGTGTTTGAAAAAGGCGGTGCAGAAATACACTTAAAAGCCGATAAGATTTATTACCGTAAATTTTTGGCCACAAACGGTATCGCTAATTTATTTCTTCGTGATAATAGTATTATCATAAAGAACATTAACCTTCGTCATGCAGGTGGCGGTATCAAACTAAGCGGCAAACTGGCACAAAACAGCAGCCATAATACCTTTACATTGAATAGCTTGGTTAACCATGTAAACATCAGCCAGTTTTTTTACGCGTTTGATAACTTTGGTTTGAAAAGCCTTACCTCAAAAAACCTGCGTGGCAACTTTTCATCAACAGCCAATGTAACCGGGCGTATAAGCAATACCGGCGATTTGGTGCCACGGTCGGTAAACGGGGTAGTTACTTTTGACTTGCAGAAAGGCGCATTGCTTAATTTTGACCCGATACGTAAAGTCGGCAAATTCGCTTTCCCCTTCCGCGACCTGAACAACATCACCTTTAACAACCTAAACGGCAGGTTTGACATGCGCGGAAACCTGATTACCATACATCCCATGCAAATAAGTTCGAGCGTACTGAATATGGACGTGGCCGGGGTTTACTCGTTAACCCAAGGCACCAATATAGAACTGGCCGTTCCGCTGCGCAACCCGAAAGACGATTACAAGATAACTGACAAAGAAGAACTGAAGAAAAAACGCATGAAGGGAATAGTAGTACACCTTTTGGCTGTTGACGATGAAGACGGCGGTATTAAAATCAAATTGGGCCGCAACAAAAAGAAAGATAAAGAAAAGGCGAAATAACAGTATGTCTAGTTATTTTGCTACAATAACATTATGACGTTTTGCAGGCATTTCAGCAGCACGCGAATTGCTGCACTTACCTAAAGCTACATAAATCAATACAAAAATTACTATAGTTGACAAACAACCACCGCCTAACTTTTTTGCACCCCAGGCTGCAATAATTGCCCTGAAAAATTTATTCATATGTTGTTAACAAGGGTTACGCGAAATGGTTTAGGCATAAATTTTTAGCGGTTACCGTTTACAGGGTTACAGCGCTAATGGGCTGCATAGCAAAAAAACGCCCCCATTTCAGGGGAGCGCCTAATTAACTGTAAAACCTCATTTTTAACGTAAAATGAAAAAACGTTTACTTGCTCTCGCTTCACTAGTGTGCTTCGGGCATAAGGGTAAATTTTATCAGGTTACCGTTTAGCAGATATTGCTTAGCAGCCTTTTTTACTGCGGAAGTATCAACAGCATCAACAATTTTAGCATCTTCATTACATTCCTTTACATCAGCGACTGATTGTAGCTGACGTATTATATAATTTAGCCACCAGCCATTTTCACGCAGGTCGAGTTCGCGCTGGCGGCGCCATTCGGCTTTCCATTTGGCTATATTTTCTTCCTGCGGGCCTTCGGCCGATAACCTGCGCACCTCTTCCTGTGCCGAGGCAATAAGTTTTTCGGCATTCGCCGGATCGCATCCAAACTGTATGGTGAGCGAGAACCTTTGCGCGGGTTCTTTAACCAAATTAAAATCAACCCGCGGACTGTAAACGCTCCCATCCCTTTCACGAAGTGTTTCTATCAGCCTGATATTTAAATTCTCCTGTAAAGCATCAAAAACAATATTGTTTTGATTATTAAAATCATACTTGCCAGAATACACCATAACCACCGTGGCTTTTGCTTCTTTACCTTTTATAATCGTTTTAGATATTTTGCCTACCGGTGGGTCAATAACCAGGTCGCGTGGTTTTTCAGTAGTTGATGTTGACGGCAACGAACCAAGATACTTTTCAAACAGTGGCTTGGCTGCCTTTACATCAATATTACCGGTAAACACAAAAGCCATATTGGCGGCATTGGCAAACCGTTCTTTATATATACTAAAAACCCTATCGAGGTTTACCATATCAAGTTTTTTGAGCGATGGTCCTGTGCGGCGAAAGTTGTAGTTGCCTAAAACCGCGCTTATGGTATCGTTAAACGCAGCGCCGGGGTCGTTTGCGCGGTTGTAGTACCGTGCCCTTGAGCGGTCCATCATGCTTTTATACAGCAGCGAATCTTTAATAACTACTCCAATTAAACTGTATATGCCTAAAATGGCTATCAGCATTAGCGCGTAATACAACATGGTAAGGTACTTGCCCAATATTATCTCCGTTATTTTTACCGGTGATGATAGCAGCAACTTTATCGACCCGCTGCTTAGTTCCCTGCTGATAAGCCCCATGGTGAGCAGCGGAATATACAGGTAAAGTGTTTGCAGTACCTTATCAAATAAACCGTTTATACCCGGGAAAAGCATGCGCGTTAAATTATCCGCCTTTTCGCCCATCATAAACAGCTCCTGGAAGCTGCTCAGCATGCCGAAGAAGCCCGTACCAGCCTGCACCATAAAAATAGCAAGTACCAGCCAGGCCACCGGCGAATAAAAGAGGATGCTGAGTTCGAGCCTGGCAATTTTTAAAATCTTGGTCATGATAATGGTTCGGCAGTTTTATTTGATAATTGGACGAATATTTCATCGAGACTGCTTTTTTCGAGCATTATCTCAGTTAGCTGCCAGTTGTTGGTTACGGCCATCACGATAATTTTTGCCGATACTTTTGTGCTGGTGTCAAAATGCATACGTATGCCACCATCAGTAAGCTGTTCGATAGCATTTATGCCTTGTATAGCCGCCAGCGTTTTAACAGGCGGCGGGTTATCCATATACACCAGTAGCGAATTGGGCAATATGTAGTTATTAAACGCCGTCATGGTATCAGCAAACACCATCCGGCCACCTTCAATCATGCGTATCTCATCGCAAGTAGCCTGCACCTCAGATAGTATATGCGATGAAAATATTACCGCTCTTTCTGTCGCTATTTCTTTTATCAGCTTGCGTACTTCTAAAATCTGGTTTGGATCGAGGCCGTTGGTAGGTTCATCAAGCACCACCAGTTTAGGTTGATGGATGATACTTTGGGCAATGCCAACCCGCTGCCTATACCCCCCACTCAGGTTATTGATCACCCTTGACCTGAAATGCGCCACCCCGCATTTTTCCATAGCGGCATTAACGGCAGTCTTAATATTTCTTTTATTTATGCTTCGCAGATGCGCGCAGTAAGTAAGGTATTCCCTCACTGTAAGGTCGAGGTGCAGCGGGGCGTTTTGCGGCAAAAAGCCGATGCGGGTTTTAGCTTCTTCGGGATGTTTCCTCAAGTCTATACCATCAATATGCACCGTGCCTTCGGTTTGGCTGAGTACGCCGCACAAAATATTCATGGTAGTTGATTTACCTGCTCCGTTCGAGCCAAGCAAACCTAGCACTCCTACTTTACTTATTTCGAGATTGATATCCCTGATTTGCCCAATCGCGACTATACCTGTGCGACAGGTTTGATGCCTTTACAATGCTATTTTCCAACTATCTAAACAGTGTTTTTATACCGTAAGACAGGGTGGTTGGATGCAGGGGGTATTGTGGATTAAAATAAAGGTGCGTTGCTTAGTGCTTCAGGGTCCAAAGCAAATACAGGTACAACAACAGGCCAAGTTTGCTACGCAATTGTTTCAGCGCGTTCGATACCTGTTTTTTTACAGTTTGCTCTGTTGTACCCATTATTTCGGCTATCTCTTTGTGGCTGAGATGATGCTTGCGGCTCAGTTCAAATACTTCGCGCATTTTTGGCGGAAGTTGCGCTATTTCCTTTTCTATCAATTCGCGCAGCATTGATTCGCGCACACGGTGGTCGGTAACACCGGCGCGCTGCTGATTGAATTGTTGTATAGATTGTATGTATTTTTCTTTTACCTGCTTTTTGGCAAACAGGTTAAGTATGTGGTTACGCACCGCGCTATACAGGTAGCCCGACAGGTTACTGCCAATTTGCAGCACCTCTCTCTTCGTCCATAGGTTTGAAAACACTTCCTGAATGACATCTTGTGCTTCAACAGTGTTGCGGGTTTTGTTCCAGGCGTGGTTGTGCAGTATCAGTTTATAGCGGTCGTAAATTTCGGCAAAAGCCAACCTGTCGCCTGCTTTTAAAAGCACGGTAAGGTCAGCATCTGAGTACACTTTATAGTCAGCCAAAACGCTATAGTTAACAGGGGAGGTATTGAAACTAAAAGTATAAAAAAGCTTGCAACCTTAAAAGTAGTTTAACAATTCATAAAATTTTGCCGTATGAAGATTAACGGTTGTGGTGTTTACGGCGAGCAAACTTTATCGCGTTAATCAGAAAAATACCGATTTATCCGCCATATTCTATACAGAATCCAGCAAGCGCAATACCTTTTCCAGTCGGGGGCCAAACTCTGTCCTACCGAATGCAGCAGACAATGAAAAGCATGACATTATTTAACATTTGAACGGACAGCGTAGTTAATAATAAGTTAACGCCGGAGAATATTACTATCAACAGTTACTGATCAGTGAACAATTTTGGTCGGCATTCGATGATGAAGTTATACCTGTAAAGGTGGGGGTACTTATCGAAAGGTTCCTTCCTTTAATGGTAAAATCTGAATTAATATTTTTTATTGGACTAAATGCTGCAATTAAATGCAATAAGCTATGCTGCCCCGGAGCCTTGGCCCCTGATGAAACTAACCTGACTGCCACTGAACCCTCCGAACAGCCATCGTTCCCATGCATTATAAGTAGGTGCCTTACCCCTACTTACCCATCAGGCTAAATTCGCCGACATACCCGTGTACAGGGCCGGTAAAACTGTACAAGTCGGGCGCCGTGTGTTTAGCATGCTCGTTACATTGGTCTCAGTCAAATCACTAAATTGAGTATCGAGTCAGGATGACTCATTTAATTTTAGGACAGGTAAGCTTAAATGCTTTTTGGAGGAAATGTTTTTGATAATATTAACGCCGAAATTGTTAAACACGAAACAGCTACTGATTGGTAAATAAGCTTGTTGCTTATTTTACGACCGGCACATTGTTATTGAAATTTTACGGATCGCAAAATGTAGCAAGCGCCCACGCTTTTTCAAGGAGGGCGCTTTGCACTAATTAACCGTAATTACTGAGGTAACTACTAACTGATATAAAGAACAAAAACAATTATTTGGTGCCGGGTTTTCCTGCGTCTTCAGGAAGCAACACGAGCTTGATATAATTTTTGCCTGTGAGGTATTTCTCAGCCACTTGTTTTACATCAGCTGGTGTTATCTTGTTCAGCTGATCGATATAATGATCGATCTCATCAAGCTTTTCTTCGTTTTGTAATTGCGTGTTCAGGTAACCCAACCAAAAGCCGTTGTTTTTTAAGGCAGTTTCTATTCCTCTTTGTGTTTCAGCCTTAAACTTATCTACGTTGATCTGCGGCGGACCATCGGTTTTGATCTTATTTACTTCATCAAGCGCTGAAGCAATCAGCTTGTCGACATTTTGTGGGGCGCAGCCAAAAGTGATGATGGTGCTGAACCTGCCTTTTGGTAATTTAACTGTATTCATTTGCACACCCGGTGAATACACACCACTTTCGTCTTCGCGTAATCTTTCCAGCATTCTTATCTGCAAAGTTTCTTTCAGCGCGTCCATCTTGAGTTTATTTTCAAAACTGTAATCGAAAGCTCCAGAAAAAACCAATCTTACCGTTGCCTTAGGTTCCGACCCTTTGTAAACTATCTTTTCGATAAGGCCTGGTGGTATGTTAATATTCAAGTCCTTTGCCTGTTGTGTTTTACCGTTTGCAGGAAGACTTGCAATATATTTTTCAATTAACGGCCTAATGGTAATTGTATCAATACTACCCACAAATACAAAGGTAAACCCGCTCAAATCAGCAAAACGTTCTTTGTAAACCGAGTATGCCTTATCAAGATTTATTTGATCTATCTTTTCAACCGATGGACCGGAACGGCGGACGCTATAATTACTCAAAACAGCACTTATGGTGTCCTGGAAGACACTATTTGGATCATTCAGTCGGTTAACCAGGCTGCCTTTTGCCTGTTGCATCATACCATGAAACATCGCCGTATCTTTTCTCGGCTCTGTAACATAGGCGTACACCAGTTGCAAGGCAGCTTCCAGATCACTATTCACAGCGCCGCCGCTTATAGTTTGAGCCCGCTCGCCTATCGAAGTTTGCACGCTTAGCTGCTTGCCTGATAAGTATTTAGTTAAGACTGTCGCATTATAATTTCCGGCGCCAAATTCAGGGACGATGTCCGCAGCTGAGGCAGACTGGTAATCCGCGTCAGAATACAGCGATGTCCCTCCCGGCGCGAAACCTGAAAACGACACTTCGTTGTTTCTGAAATCTGTTGGCTTTAACAGCACTTTTATACCATTGCTTAAGGCAAGTGTGATTATGCCTAATTTTGCATCTTTGGTTTCGCTTACTATTTTACCCGCAACGGGCTCTTTCATAAGCAAGGTTTCGGTACTTGTTTCGTCTTGATATCGTGTTAAGTTTTCGGCTTCCACATCTTTCATCCAGGTATTGAAAGTAGCTTCTGTTGGTAACCCTGCTTTATCTTTTTCAGGCGCCATCAGCAAAATATCCCTGTCTGTAGATTTGATAATTGTTTTAGCAAGCGTGTTTAGCTCATTAAGGGTAATACCGGCCAAATTTTCTGTCACTAATTTGTACTCGTAGTCGATGCCCGGAGATGCTGTGCCATGCAAAAAGTGCTGTAGGTATTCGTTTACATAACTTTCAGATCGCGTTTTATTCTTTTCTCTTAGCATGGCTTCAAACTGGCTTTGATAGCTGGTTTTTGCGCGTGCCAACTCACTTTCAGTAAAACCGAAACGCTTAACCCTATAGTTTTCACGCCATGCGGCTTTAAAGCCTTCTTCTAGTTCGCCCGGCTTGGCAGTTACCGATACGGTGTAAGCATCAAGCCCGCCCAAAAATTTGTCGATCCCTGCACCGCCGTTTAAAAAAGGCGGCTCCGCCTGGCGCTGTAATTCGGTATAGCGTTCAGCCATCATTTGGTTATATAAGCCGCGTATTATGTTTGATCTGTATTCGGCTTTAGTATGTAATTTCAGCTCTGGTTGCTTAATCGTGACTTCGACATTAATCGCAGGCATTTCAGGATCAGTTACTGCTATAAACTGGTTTTTACCGGTTAGCGGTACCGAGTATTTGGTACGCACCCTTGGCTTTACAGGATTTTTAAGATCGGCGAATTTCAATTTAATGATTTTCTCCATCTCGTCGACATTGATATCGCCCACTACAATCAAAGCCTGCAAGTTTGGACGGTACCAATCGCGGTAAAAGCGTTTAATGGCTTCGGGTTTAAAGTTACTCAACACTTCTTCTGTACCTATAGGCAGCCTGTCGGCATAGCGAGAATTGTTTAGTATAACGGGGAAATATTTAGTCCGCATGCGGTCACCGGCACCGCGTCCAAGGCGTTTTTCTTCCAGTACTACACCACGTTCTTTGTTTATCTCCGTGTCATCAAGCGTGG
Organism: Mucilaginibacter limnophilus; assembly: GCF_004005815.1. Lineage (GTDB taxonomy): Bacteria > Bacteroidota > Bacteroidia > Sphingobacteriales > Sphingobacteriaceae > Mucilaginibacter > Mucilaginibacter limnophilus. The sequence continues at coordinate 237,910 of NZ_SACK01000004.1, forward strand.
CACCGTTGGCCCAGTCGTGCATAATTAAAACACCGTTCTTTACTATCTCCGGATTGTCTGATGGCAACGGTAACTGGTAAACCGTTTCGTCGAAACTGGTATAAGCATTAATATCCGCGCCAAAGCGTACGCCCGATTTTTGCAGATAGTTTATCAATTCGTTTTTAGGGAAATGAGTTGTACCGTTAAAGCTCATGTGCTCCATAAAGTGCGCCAGGCCACGCTGGTCGTCATCTTCTAATACCGCCCCAACTTTGTTGGCCAGGTAAAAGGTCACCCTGTTTTTGGGTTCTTCGTTATGCCTTATGTAATAGGTAAAGCCGTTGGCCAGTTTACCCGTGCGCACCTTTGCATCCAATGGGATGGTTTGCGCGTTTATATTGAATGTAAAAAATGAAAAGCATACAAGCGCCAGAATGTAGGGCTTGCGATAAATTTTTGAGTGCATAATCAGGTTTGATTTAATCAAGACATTTGTTAATTGATTTGTGCTTCCAGCAATTCCAGTATCCCTTCGTTTTCAATAATCATCATCCCATGGCGATCAGCCGATATGCCGGTTTCTAATTGATATGTGTAAGTGGGAACAGAGCCATTCATAATAGTAGGCAGGTAAAGCGACTGGATGTTGCTTTGATGTTTTAAAACTTCTCCTGCTTCAATAATGTGCGTGGAGATAATAAACAAACAATTGCGGTATTCGCTAAAAGCTGCCGTTACCGCCAGTGTGGCATCGTAGGCATCCTTTACGTTGGTGCCCTTAAACAGCTCATCAAAAATGATCACGAGATTTTTTCCGCTGCTTACTTCTTCGGCCACCTTTTTTACCCTCAGTACTTCGGCGTAAAAATGGCTTAACCCCATATCCAGGTTATCGGGTACATTGATAGATGTATAAATACCTTGTTTAACCGAAAACTCCATATTGTTTGCCGCTACCGGAAAGCCCATGTGCGCGAGATAAACGTTGATACCAAAGGCCTTCATAAAGGTGGATTTGCCCGCCATATTGGCCCCTGTTAAAAATATAAGGTTGCTGTCGCTATTAAATGATACCGGGTTAGCTACCGCTTTATTAATGTTGGGATGCCTTAGTTCGGTTGCCGTAAACAGGTTAGTTCCGTTTGGCAGTGCTGTTGCGAAATTCCACTGTTTTTCGCGGGCTAAATTGGCTACCGCGAGATATACATCCAGCATATAAAACGTATCCATTACAGTTTGCAGAGCCTGTTGCATGGTATGCCGTAACAGGTAATCGTATCTGGCTGTATTTAACAGGGACGATTGGCCACTTTGCGCTTTATTCAGCCATTCCAGTTTCGGGTCACTAAGTATTGTTTTAACCATTTGCAGTTCATCATAAAAAGGATGTTTTTGCCTTGCCTTTTCTTCAAATTGGCTGATGAATGCTTTGCACTGCCGCAATACCGCAATTGTTTGCTGCAAGCCGTTTTGCAGCTTTGGATATTCCTCGTCTCTTAATACAGCAGCCTGTAATTTTTTGCTTGCATGGTATATAATTACCCCCGGAAAAAATTTACCGATACTGCCGCTCAGGTAATTCTCCATAGCGCCGAATTGTTCGTTGCTACACGGAAAAGTGATTTGCGTGCTTTGAAAATATGCGAAAGTTCGGCTGCGTTTATTAATCAGCTCCGCATCAGTAAGCGGGGTTTGAAACATCTGCTGAAGCAGCTTTTCTCCACCTGTTGTTTTTACTTTGTTAAACAGGTTAAAGATCGAGTGGTGGTTGTACTTGCCCAGCATGTTCATGTCTTCAAGCGTTTGTTTATCAGCTATAAAACTCATTTGTTATCGCCTCCCTTTCCTTTTTTCAGCATATCCAGTATGCCTTCGTTGTTAATGATGATCATCCCGTGCCGGTCGTCGGTTATGCCGCTTTGTAAGGTGTAGGTATATATGGGCGTAGTTCCGTCCATTTTGGTAGGCAAGTATTTAAAACTTATGTTGCTGTGTTGTTTCAGTACATCGCCCGCCTCGATAATGTGGGTGGAAATAACAAACTTGCTGCCGCGCTTTTTTGCGAAAGCGGTGGTGATAGCTATGGTGGCTTCGTAAGCGTCTTTTACATTTGTACCCCTGAACAGTTCATCAAAAATCACGAAGATGTTGTGGCCCGCGCTTAGTTCTTTGGCAATTTTCTTTATCCGCAATACTTCGGCGTAAAAATGGCTTGCGCCTATACCTAAGTTATCGGGCAAATTGATGGTGGTATATATTCCGTCGAGCACTGAAAACTCCATTGCTGTGGCCGCTACAGGGAAGCCCATGTGCGCCAGGTACATGGCTATTCCAAACGATTTCATGAAGGTTGATTTACCTGCCATATTGGCCCCCGTTAAAAAAATAACATTACTGTCGGCTGTTATATGTATGCTGTTGGCTACCGCATTTTTTAACTGCGGATGATAAAAAGCATCAATCTTTACTAGGTGGTAATTTTTGGGCACGGCTTTGGGGAAAACATAATTGCGTTCGGCAGCTACTTTGGCAACCGTGATATATACATCGAGCCGGTAAATGCACCGCAATATTTGCTGCACAGTATCGCGGTGCCTGAACCTCAGTGTTAAATCATAAGCCACCAGTTTTTCATGCGGCAGCTTGCTTTTTGCGTTTTCCTTCAGTAATAAATTTACCGGTTCGGTATACAGCAACTTATGGATATCAGCTATTTCCTCGTCTTTTTTAAACGGACTACCAGCTAACAGCAAAACATCGTTTAAATAACTGTTCAACAGCTGAACAATTTCTATCAACGCGCCTATCCCGCTAACAATCTGCTTATAGTCGGCATTCGATGCTACCAGGGCGGTCAGCATTTTTTCAAACGATGGTTTTTCGGCGGTAAGTTTGGTTCTTTCATCGGTGTTTGCCATGTATTGCTCGGCTTGGTCAAACAGTTCGGCACCGAAAGGGAACACGGCCTTTACGGTTTTCAGGTAACTGATTTTTTCGCTGCGCGCGTTAATCGTTTCTGCTTCCGAAAGCGGGTGACGAAACAACTCTTCCAGTAATTTTGAGCCATTGACCGTTGATGTACGGTTGAACAGGGAAAAGATAGAATCAGTCCCCTGTTTACCGTAGATATTGAGGTCGTCTTGTGTTTGCTTGTCAGTTGTAAATAACATGCTTATTTCCGTTTACGGCGAATTAAAAAGATAACGGCGAAAATCAGGATGCATCCCGGTACAACGTATATGTACAGTATCTTTAAAAAGGCAACATGGTCTGTACTTACCGTAACACGGTTGTCTTTGGCATCCGGTCGTGAGGCATCTACAGGATATTGACCATAATTCAACCAGCTAAATAAGGCAGTGCTAAAATTAAAATTGGATGTTCGTGGTTCATACCTTCCTAATTCTGAATTGCTTAAAAAGTCGGCATCACCACTAATAAGAATGCGTTGCTCTTTACCGTTAATTTGGCGTGTTAGCGCTAAAGCGATGGTAAATTTTTCTTTTGAAGTATTCTTTTTAGTCGAAACTGGTTTTGGCTTTTTCGCGCCACCAGTAGCCGTTGGTGCAGCTGTAACAAAACCACCACCACCAGCAGCCATTATTTGTACTCCGCCGGTTGATGTTGACTTCTCCTCGTCTTTGGTGTTAACAATATCCAAATCAGGGTTTCGCCGCATGGTATTGCTAACAAGCCCGGCTTTGGTAATCAGCAATTGCTTTGCAGTAAAGCCGCTGGTATCACGATAGGTTAATGCAGCTGAGCCGTTCATAGAAATTGGCAACGTATCTATCGAAGGTTTGTCCAACAGTTTGGCGAAACCTATGGCAGCCTTTGTCATATATGGCAACACCAATGTTGGCGCGTAGTCTTCGCTTTGCTGCACCAGCATACCATTTGTTAATTGCACGCCCAATGTTTTCAGTAATGGGTTAAGCAAGTGCTGCCTGCCCGGTTCACCAGCTATTAACAGGTTGCCGCCTTTTGCTATATAGGCGTGTATTTTTTGAGTGGCTTCCGCGCTTAATTCGGTTTGCGGGTCGGCAATTACCAATGCCTTTATATCATCCGGAATGTTTTGAGTATTCAACGCAAGTGTATCTACATCAAATCCCTGGTTAATAAGGGCGTAGCGAAATGTTTTGTCGCTGGTTACCAGCTTGTACTCCCTGTCGCCTTTTTTGCCAATTCTACGTTCGCCGTTGCCGATTACAAAGGCAATCTTAGGCATCTTTGCTTCCAGCAATCTTTTAAAAGCAGCCGAAACTTCGGCTTCCATCGGCCAAACAACCTGGTCGTTAAACACACGCAGAAACGTTGACTTACCCTTGTAGGTCAATTTCATTACAAAACGGTTCAGCTCGGGCTTTAAATCAATTTCCTTCTGAATTTGCTCAGGTGTTTTAAACATATCCATGCTCAAATCAGATCCCTTGGCCCTTTGCTCTGCAATTTGTTTAATGGTTTTGCCTTTGTACGATTCAAACAGGTTGTAGCCGAGGGCTAAAGGCATGTCATAGTAGTTTACATAATGAAACTCTATATCCGGCTTAAAACGTAAATACGACTCCCATCTCCCTAAATAATCGTTGCGTTGCTCAGGCAGGCCAAACCACGAATAGTTATCCAGAAAGTTGTTGTATGAGGTAACCTCAAGCTTACCATCGCCCAATTCCTTAATAATCTGCTGCACCTTAGGCGTAAGCGTATTGTCTTTATTAGCGGTAGTATCCAGATAACCAATAAGGCTTGGAAGCGAGGTAACATAACCGATGACCAAGGCCGAAACAACAATCGCAACATAACGGCTTGCCAGGACATACCAAGGTTTTGTTTCACGTCCCGATTGCAGCTTATAAATCGTGAGCCCCAAAAAGATGTACACGATAATAATAAAATAAATCACATCTTTTGTGGTGATAAGCCCGCCAAGCATGTGGCTGGTACGCCCAGAAAGAGAAAGAAAATAGGTGAGGTCGCGTACAAAATCTATGCTCTGCCACAGGGTGCCGATATACGTAAGCACACCAATCATTACAAACGTACTTACCGCCGCTACGATCTGGTAGCTGGTTAAACTCGACATAAATAGTCCGATGGCAGAATAAGCGCACAGCAACAGGTAAAAGCCAAGGGCTGCTGCCAGAAGCATCCCGTAATCTGCAGACTTGATATCCAATACACCGGCTACCATAAAAATGCTTATCACCAGCAGCAAAATCACGCTGTAAGCCATCATCGCGATGTATTTGCCGAAAACGATTTCTTTTATTTTTACCGGTGACGAATACAGCAGGCTGATGGTACCGCCATTAATCTCGCGGCTGATAAGCCCCATGGTTAACAGTGGAATATATAAATACAGGTTTTGCATGATGCCGTTAAACAATCCGTATGGACTGGTAAATACATTATAGGTTAACTGGTTCATGTAGTTCAACCCCATACCGCCCATTTCCTGCTGACTGGCATAGTTGTTTATCAATTTGGTATAGGAAAAGGCGCATTGCACCATAAAAGCGATGGTTAAGAACCACGCTATAGGCGAGTAAAACAGGTTGCGTAGCTCGGCCTTCGCTATTTTGAACGTTAGTTTCATTTCAGGATAAATTAAGATTGCGTTGTTTTGGTAGATAATTGTTTAAAAATCTCATCGAGCGCTGTTTTGTCAAGATTGATTTCTCTTAAACGCCAGCCGTTATGCACACTTGCCGCTATCAGCCTTTCGGTAATCTCACGGTCGCCGGTAAAATAAACACGGGCTTGGCGCTCTGTCACAAAGTCCACTTTGTTTACACCGGCTATTTTCAACAGCTCGGCCGCTGTTGGCGGGTTTTCCATATTCATCAGCACACTATGCGGCTCAACATAGTTGTTAAAAGCATCCATGGTATCCGAAAAGACGATTTTCCCGTCGGCTATCATCTTTATCTCTTTGCACAGCATCTGCACTTCTGATAAAACATGCGACGAAAAAATCACGGCGTGTTCCACAGCAATTTCCTTTATGAGTGAACGCACCTCGGTAATCTGGTTAGGGTCCAGGCCGTTTGTGGGCTCATCCATGACCACCAGCTTAGGTTTATGGATAATAGACTGCGCTATACCTACCCGCTGGCGGTAACCGCCCGACAGGTTTTTGATTAACCGGTTACTGAAATGCGCTATACCACAACGGTCTTTCGCCTCTTCCAGCGCGGGCTTAATATCCATGGGGGCCATTTTCCGCAGCTCGGCTGTGTAAGTCAGGTATTCATCTACTGTGAAGTCAAGGTACAATGGCGGATTTTGCGGAAGAAAGCCTATCTGGCGCTTGGCCAATTCAGGCTGTTCACGTATATCAACACCATTAACCAGCACCGTACCTTCCGTTTGGTTTAAAACGCCGCACATAATGTTCATGGTGGTGGATTTACCGGCGCCATTTGAGCCGAGTAGGCCTAAAATCCCGGTACGGTTTATATCCAGGTTGATGTCGCGGATAGCCCAGCTGGTACTGTAGCGGTGCGATAAGTTTTTAATACTCAAAATTGAATTTTCCATATTTATTTTTGAAATGAGATGCCCTGTCCGGGGGCATAACCATGCCCCGGATATGATTCAAGATGCTTTCTATTAAAATTTACTACTTAATTGTAACCCGGATTTTGTGACAAATGGGTGTTCAACTGCAGTTGTGATTGAGGCAACGGATATAAGCCAAAATCAGGTTTCCAGTTTGCAAGCACGACAGCTGCCTGCCCGTTTAACGGGTATTTATTATCGGTACTTGTTCTGTTTACATCAAACCACCTGTTGCCAAATTCAAAACACAACTCCGTTCGCCTTTCCTTTCTAACAGCAGCTAATACAGCGGTTTGTGATGCCAGGTTAGCTGTACTGTTGCCCAAGCCCGCCCTGTTGCGTAAGATGTTAACATCAGCTAAAGCCTGTTCGAGGTGACCAAGTTGTGCGGCAGCTTCGGCGCGGATAAGGTACATTTCGCCAAGCCTCAACAGCATAAAATAAGTAGCAGGGCTGGTTGGCTGCAGGTCTTTATACTTGGCTGGGAAATATACATTATCACCATTTACCACGTTAACACCCACCCAGTTGCTAAAGCGCTGATCTCCGGCCTCAAATTGAGTTAACAATGAATCTGTCACTATGTAATTGGGTGTAGCGTCAGAGGAGTAAGGGTAAAACTGGTTAGCATCTCCCGATCCAGCGTATTGATTTTGAATAGGCACCTGCCATATCCCTTCGGCACTTCCCTCTAAGAACACATCACTTAAGGGTGTTGTTGTAATATCATACAAACCTGATTTAATAACCGAATCTGCTTCGTTATAAGCGGCCTGCCATCTTTCCTGATACAGATTGACCTTTGCCTGTAATGCTATAGCCGTGTAAAGGTTTGGCCTCACATGGCCCGACGACGGATAAGCTTCGGGTAATTTTTTAACAGCATCGTCAAGGTCCGTTAATATCTGTTGATATATTGCGTCAACCGAAGCCCTGGGCATCTGCGCGTTGACCGAGTAATCGGTTGTAGTAATTAACGGCACCCCGCCAAATAAATTAACCATATTAAAATAACAGAAAGCTCTTACTACCTTCATTTCACCAGTTATTTGCTTGACAAACGACGCTGATAAGTTGCTGTTATCGGTTATTCCGGCTAGCACATCATTAACATGATAAATCTCTGCGTAAGGCATTGCCCATAATTGTTCTAATTCTTCATTTATCGGTGTGATGCGATAATTATAAAATTGACCATTGTCGCCATTACTGTTGGTGTAAAACACTTCATGACCCGAAAGCGAGGTTGCAGCCGTGAAAAGTCCATCGCTGTAAGGTATGCCATGCCCACCGGGGGTATAAGAGAAAACCCCTGCTACGGCCGAAATCGTTGTAGCGCTATCGGCAAACACCTGCTCTCGGGTGATTTGCGTTGGTGGATTAGCAGGAATTTCAATTAATTTTTTGCAGGAAACAAGGGTACTGAGAGCAACTAACAAACCACTCGCCAGTATTTTATTTTTATCAGATAATATTTTCTTCATGATGCTGATCGTCTAAAATTTGAGGTTTAAACCAAATGCTATAATGCGCTGCAGGGGAAAAATGTTAAAATTGCCGGGCTGTTCCGGGTCGCCAAACTTGTAGTTGGTGATGGTAAACAGGTTTTGGGCGTTCACAAAAACTCCGGCACCTTTAATATTTACCCTTTCAATCAAGGCTTGCGGCAATTGATACGATAAAGCCGCGGTTTTTACGCGCAGGTAAGTATCATTGCTATAGCCCCCGGTTGACGGAATAAACCTGTACGCTGCATTTACGTATGGCGAATTATAACTGCTCGCTAATCGTTGCAGTATGGCATCGGTATCTCCGGGCCCGGTCCAGTATTTACCAAGCACATAAGCAGGTATGTTACTTGCAAAACCCGGCGGGTTGTTATAAAGTGCCGAAATGGCATTGGGTTGAGTACTGCTTGAAAACTGGCAGAAAACATAGAGACTGAATTGTTTATAGGTAAAATTGTTACCAAATCCGCCCATGAATTTTGTTTCCCTGTTGGCAATTATTACCTGGTCGCCACCTTTCCATACCGGCCTGTAATCGGGCGTGGTAGTGACTGTCCCATCGGCCTTGTAAAATTCGAAAAGGCCGCTTTCAGGGTTCACGCCTTTATACCTGTAGCCGAATATAACACTGGTAGGCTGACCAATAACGTACTGATTGGTATAGGAGGACGATTCCAGGTTTGGAAACGCCAGCAGTTTATTGCGGTTAAATGATATGTTGAAATTACTTGACCATGTGAAATCAGTAGTTTTCACGTTTATGGATGTCAGCGTAAATTCCCAGCCTTTGTTTTGAACAGTAGCGGGCTGATTTTCATATACGGTAGCAAAACCTGCCTGCGAAGCCAATGGGTATTCAACCAGTTGGTCGCCTTCACGATCGCGGTAATAGGTAGCATTTACCGATAAGCGGCTATTCAGGAACCCAAGGTCTAACGCGATATTAATTGATCTTTTTGTAGCCCACTTAAAATCAGGATTGTAGAGGTTAATCGGAATGTTCTGTTTTATACCCTGAAAAGGTGTGGTATTACCATAAGGGAAAGCACTGTACAAGGCTTGGAATTTGTATCCTGACGAAGCATCGCTGCCGGTTGTACCGTAACTTCCCGATAGTTTACCAAAGCTGATAAAAGGCAGTGCTTTTTTGAACAGGGCCGCCTCAGAAAATATCCAGCCCGCCCCTATTGAACCGAAGCTACCGAATTGGTTGCCCGGCCCAAAATTACTCGATCCATCCCGCCTGCCGCTGAACTCAATGATATATTTCTGATCATAGACATATTTCAAACGGCCAAACAAGGCCACGTACTTAATAAGTCCCGCCTGGTCAAATGGTGTTAGTGAACTGGCTCCGTTAATCGAATTCAGGAAGGCATCGTTTGAATAACCATAAGCCTGCGTTTGAAAAGAATATGTAGTAGTTTTTTGATAAGTACCGCCTACTAATGCGGTGAATTCGCCTTTGCCGATCGACTTGTTAAAATTTATCTGCGGTTCGATGTTGATGTTTTGCGCGGAAGTATTGGCAAAGGCCGCACTTATATTGATATAGGTAGGATTTTGAGCAGTAGACGGATTTATGGAATGCTCGTTACCGGTATTACGGTTATAACCAACATTGGCACCAATCTTCAGCCCTTCAATTATTTCATAACTAACATTTAATGAGCTATTAAAATTGAAGCTCTGAAGGTCCGACAACTGCTTTAAACCCGCGTAAAAATTCGTGTAAAAGGGGACACCTTTATAGTCCCATACCAATTTGCCGTTTCCATCAATCAAATCGGGTGTGTTTGGTGGTAACAACACGCCATTTCCATATCCGCTGGCTGAGTTATTTTGCTCGTAAGTATAATCAGCAATAAGGGTAAGGTTTAATTTTTTATTTGCAGATGCAGTGGTTAATGCACTGTGCAGGGTATACCTCTTATCACCAAAATCACCAGGGTAATTATAATCAGATTGTGTGTAACCACCGGAAACAATAAAAGTACTGCCACCACTTCCGCCCGATACGCTGGCATGTATATCGGTATTATGTGTGCTGTTTCCCTGAATAATTTTCTGCCAGTTTGTATATTTATTCTGATCATAAATTGTCAAATCCGGTGCAAAACCGCCGGAGTAATCATTAGGATCATTGTTTGGCGTTATACCATCCTGTTTAAATGCCTCTTTTCTTAACTCTAAATATTGTTCTGTGTTTAACAGTTGTATTGGCCTGGCCACCGCGTTAACCTGCGAGTTTACGTTGATATCGACAACCGTTTTTCCGGCTTTTCCTTTTTTTGTGGTTATTAAGACAACTCCGTGAGCGCCTTTTGTACCATAAATGGCTGTTGCGTCGGCATCCTTAAGTATGGTGATGCTTTGAATATCAGCAGGATTAATATTATTAAAGGCACCTATACCCATTGGCTGGTCGAGGCCACCGCTAAATGATTGTCCGTTGGCCAGATTGGATAACTGACTAATGTTTACATTTTGCGGTGAGAAAGGCACGCCGTCAACAATAAAATAAGGCTGATCGTAGGGCTTAAATGAAAGCCTGTCGGTAGCAAGTGAATTTTGCCCCCGTAGTTGCACCAGCGTAGTGGAACCTGGCACGCCATTAGTGGAAATAACAGAAAGCCCCGGCACCTGCCCTTGTAATGCCAGCAGGGGATTTGTGACCGGTTGTTTCCCTATCACGTCGGCGCCAACGGTATAAACCGAACCAACACTGAACCGTTTCGATTCGGTACCGTAAGCGATAACCTGTATCTGATCAAGCGCTGATGGTAACGTATGCATAATCAGATTTAACAATATCTCTCCGCCGGTAACATCCAGAGTTTCTTCAAGTTTACTGAAACCAACGTAGGTTATGGATAATGTGTAACGGTTTGCCGGCACACTGGCAAAATAGAATTCACCATTTTCGTTGGTTATGGCGCCGTAATTAAGCCCCTTTACAGTTAAGCTCACATTTGCCCCAATCAGCGGCTGACCCAGGCTATCGGTAACACTGCCGCGAATATCAGTGGGAAGTTTAAGTAATTTAGCGGTCCTTTCCTGAAGGGACTGCAGAAAAGATGGCTCTTTCCTTGTTACACTTACAGACTTATAATCTATTTTATAATCAAGCGGCTGGTTATTGAAAACCAATTTCAGCGCGTCATGCAGTTCCATATTTTTTACATTGATGGTTACCGGCTTGGCGGCTTCAATGGTTGCCGTAGTGTAAGCGAAGTCGTAGCCTGTTTGCTTACGTATCTGCTCAAATATGGTGGATAATGATGCGTTTCGTTCGGACAGGGTAACCTTTTGCGCAAGGGTGCTCGCGCTTACCTGCATCAAGGCCAGGATCAGCATCAGGGAGGTCAGTTTCATGAACAAAACGATTTTTTTTGCAAAGCCAGGTGGCAGGACAAAGTGTTCTGAGTAAATTTTGTACATTTGCTAAGTTAGGGTTGTGCGTTCGCCTTGCAGTTTTCGAAGACACCAGGCTGGCGCAAGTCATAATAGTTTTATTAATTATTGGAGCAATCCTATCCAAAGTCATCCGGTTACCGCCAGATGACTTTTTTTGTGCTCTTTTTTAGGGATTATTTTGTTACGGTTACCCTCCTTCCTTCAACTTTAAAGTGCACACCTTTTGTATTCTCTAATATTTGCAGTATGGAACTGAGGTTTTTGTCACGGTTAATTTGCGCCGTGAACTTTTCCGTTGTGATATCGCCCTCATACTTAACTTCAATGTTGTACCAACGCGCAAGCTCTTTCATGATGGATTCAATAGCGTCGTTCTCGAAATGAAAATCATTATTCTGCCACGCTGTGTATCTTTTAACATTGACCTTTTTAAGGCTATGACCGTCGCTTTGCTGACCCGGGCTTAAAAGAATATTATTCACCTTAACCTTACCCTCCACCAGAGTGGTTCTGGTTGCTGTTTCATCTGCATAGGCATTCACATTAAATATAGTACCGATATCTTCAATAGTCTGCTCATCGGTTTGTACTATAAAAGGATGCTTTTCATCATGCACAATTTCAAACATGGCCTCACCCCTCATTTTAACCGTTCTTTGTTTACCGGAGAATGCGATCGGGAATGTTATTGAGGATTTGGCGTTTAACCAAACCTTAGACCCATCAGGAAGGATCAGCGGATACGGGGATTGTTCTCCTGCTGCAGTAGACAAGGTATTGTAGGTAATCTTCGCTGCGTCGGTTATACCTTTTGAATAAATGATTCCGTTGTCAATCTGTATGCTAGCGGCACCCTGGGTGAGCTGCTTATACAATCCTTTTGTCAATAAAACTTTTTGCCCGTTCGCTAAAGTTAACGTTGCCTTACTATGACCCGGGGCGACATCATTACTATAGTGCGGTTGATCCGGTTCCTGCTTCTGCAGGATATAAAAACTACCAAATATCAGGCATAAAACAATAGAAGCGGCTGCTGCCAACCTTATCCACAATGGCGTAATATTGTGATTGACACGCCGCGTTGCAATGCGCTCGTTGATATTGCGAGACATTATATTCCTGATTGTTTCAGCATCGCCCGCTTCTGCATCCCATTCACTATTCGGCGTAAAGTTATTGAACCAGGCGTTATAAAGACGAACATCCTCGTGACTGGCACTACCGTCTCTAATGCGGTCAACAATCTTTAAGAATTTTTCCTTTGTCATTTCTTATCGAGGATTTAAGCCTTTTCGATATTAAGGCGAAAAAATGACAACCAACCCCCAAAAAGATTAGAAAAAAAATTAAAAAAAACATAAACAGGAGAAAAAAACCGATATTTATAGAAAGAAGAGCCATGCAGACAAGCTCCCCAAGGAAATCTTTAGCTTCTTTAACGCAATAGTCATTTGATTTTCAACCGTTTTTTCAGCAATGCCTAACTTTTCAGCGATCTCGCGATTTGAAAGCTGCTCGTTTCTGCTTAATTCAAAAATTAATCTAGCTTTTGCAGGCAATTTTGAACTCATTTTTACAATAATCTCTTTCAATTCTTTAATTTCAAGCGGATCGTCTTCAAATGATAAATTTACAACATCCAATTCATCCAAATTGACAAAGACCGCATCCCGGGCCTTATATGCACGTAAAACATCAGTGACTTTATATTTGACAGCAGCTTTTAGATAAGGTGTTAGTGAATTGATTCGAATTCCGGCCCTATGTTCCCATAGCCACACAAACACTTCCTGAACCACCTCCATGCATGAATCTTTGTCCTTTAGAACATTCCACGCCGAATGGTACAACAATTTCCAATAACGATTATAAATTTCATTGAATGCAGCACGGTCGTCCCCTCCCATGAGTGTGAGCAGTTCTGAATCGGATAGCTGGGTAACTACGGCCATGATGGCCTAATTTACAAAAAGTTGTTAATTATTTAATAACAAACACACAGAAGGTAACTTTTTAAAATTATTCATAGCGTAGTGGCAAAAAGCTTTGCTCAGCTACTTGGTTTGAATATTCAACTACGTCACCGTTAACACTGACTTGCAAGCTACAATATGTCAGCCCGCTTTATTAATGACCAGGTCGTCAACCCGGATCACTCTACGCAGTCTATGTGTACAAACATTAAGCAGGAACCACATCAGCGTTTTCTTAAAAAATTTGGGTCTCATCAGTGATAGGATTGCGTTATCCTTCGAAAGGACGTCCGGATTTTTATAATGCTGGCCGTAAGCATGCAGTCACACCAAACACCATCACTACCATTGCCGGTGGCGGATTAGATTACCAGGATGGAAAGGGAGCCAACGCGAGATTCTACACACCTTACGGACGGAAATATTTATGTTGCGGACAGAAATACCAATACAGTGCGCAAAGTGACTACCAAAGGAGAAGTAACCACGCTGCCGGTACCACAGCCGGTCGCCAACCCGATTATGCAGCCGGAATATATCGCGGTAAGTAAACGGGTATCATCAACGTGATATGTATAAGTTATGAAGGTTTCAGCGAGAATCGTATCTATAAAGCTGACGGCACTTTCTACTTTGCCATTGCACCGTTTTATGCCATTTCGGCACTTTAGTCAAAGACATACGGTGACTTTTTCTGGACTGCTCAAAATGGGCTTCAGGTAAAATTTCTGATCACACCGGATCGCGGCTGGATTGGCACCGACCCGCCATATTTCGCCAACGAATACCTGGATATCCAGAAAGCGAGGAGCGTCACCGGAACCGCAGCGCACTTACGGTTGGTTACAATAATGTGATGTATTTTGCTTACGGAGGCCACTTGTACAAACACTTACCCAACGGCTACACCGAGCGGATATTAAAAACTTAGATCTGGGTGGAATTACAAGCATTATTTTGAACAAGGACAGCCGTACTATTTACATCGCCGCAAACGGCTACATTAAACGCATTGATAACGGGAAGCTAACCCTTATCGCCGGACCTGACGGCTCTAACACAGCAGGGATGATGTAGGTCGTAAGGCAGACGTTTACGCGCAGTCGCTTGCGATGGGTGACTGTTCGCTTTTTTTACATGAGGTGATCAGGCCCACAAAAAAAATCCAGACGAAAATGAACTTCCATGATTGTGTCATTCTAACTAGTTTAGAATAGCTACGTTTACTAAACTATTTTTTATCCGAAATGTAAGAAATGTTGATTACGTTCCTGTGCTCATTAACTCCTATCTACCTTATTCTTACATTGACGAAATGCGCCACCTTGCAGATGTACAGCTTTTCTGTTTTTGATCTTGTGAAAAATTAAGTAAATTTAACAGGGTGTAATCTACGTGCGGTAAACTGTTTGGATATTTTCTTTCATGAGTTTAAACTGGTCATCGGCTGGGTTGGCACGGCGGCGTAATTCTTTAAGCACCTTGGCCAAATATTCCACCCTTGAGTAATTGTATAATTCCTCGTAGCGCTGTATCATAGTGGCTAACGAACCAAGCGCAACATTGTAGGTAGAAAATAATTCCTCCAATTCGGCACGCGTTTTTTTTACCGACTTGTAGGTACTTTCCATTTCCTGCGTGCCAGTTTCGGGGTCAGTAACCTCTGTATGTGCAGTAGTTTCCATCAGCAACAAATTTTCCAGTTGCAGCAACGCATCCATAAGATGTTCATGTTTGCTTTTGCTTATACCGTGCATTGCTGTGCAAATTATTTTTTATACGTTAACGAATAAACCGGTATAGCCACCCCCAGGCTAAGTATGCCTTTGTCTGAATAACGCGCGTTTGTACCAAGGTTGTTAGTAACATCAGGTACCTGGTACTCAAGATTAAGGTTCATCATTATCCTTTTTTGGGCTTTAAAAATTTTGTGTACCGGTAAGTTTACGCCAACACCAATGTCTGTTGAACGTAGTGCTTCAGCCAAACGGGTACGGCCAAAAAAGTTAACCCCAAAGGTGATATTGTTATAGCTGTTTACCAACAGGTTGACATTATAGTTTACAACAGGTGTATTGGCCACTATGAACCTGCCATGTTTTGCTGATGTTTTTTCGCTTTCAATTTCAACCTCAGTACCGCCCGGTGCTGTGTTACCGACTGTATTTAATGAGTTTATCCTTACAGTTTGCATTGAAGCATAGTTATGATCATTTTGACGATACTCAAAACCAACATTACCCGCGAACGACAGCCATGTAAATTGCGTTTTAAAAGGGTCGAAATAAAAACCCGCGTTAACCTGACCGAAAATATTATGATAAGTTTGGCGCGAAATATAGCTGTTAGCATTGTTCGGGTTATCATTAGCGAACAGGAAACTGTTCAGATTGTAACCGGCCTTTGCATTTAGCCATATCCAAAATGTTTGCGTAGGTTTCAAAAATGACGGCCCCAATATAGCAAGACTATCTACCCCCCAGTAGCGGTTATCCCTGTTCAAAAACACGGTGTATGAAAAGGCTCCTATAGCATTGGTGGCCCATTTACCTTTGTCAAAAAGCGGCACATAATCATTGTTCGAGCCTAATTCGGCGTCAAAGTACCAGGCATCAAGGTTACCCTGATGTATAGGTAATGAACCTTTAACTTTTGATTGTTTTGAAAGGTCGACAACAATGCCCGATTGTGGTGCAGTGCTTCGCAAACTGTAAAATTTTGCCGAAATGATTTCGAAATCGGTATTGCGGTAGAGGCTATCGCGCTGTAATACCTGTTGTGCCTGTGAAACTGATGTACCGGTTAAATACAAGCACAATAAAGCGAATAATTTACGTAACATTTTATCAATAGTTATATGTGTTGTTTCAGTTTACTTTGGCCGTACCGACGTCAAATTTTTCGTACTCCGAGTTATTGCTGAGGTATTCGGGCACCATTTTCTTCATTTTTCTCACCACGGCATTGTGGTCGTCTTTGCTTGCGAGTTTTATAAGCTCATCAATATCGGCCACCACGTCCTTATAGTCGTATACGCCAACGTTGGCTATTTTTATTTTTTCGTGATGTGTGGGTTGGGTGCTTTCGTGTTTGTTCAGCAGCTCTTCGTACAACTTTTCGCCGGGGCGCAAACCGGTATAAATAATTTTTATTTCGTTACCGGGGATGTATCCCGACAGCCGTATCATCTTATCGGCCAGGTCGGCAATTTTAACCGGCTCACCCATGTCAAACACGAGTATCTTACCCCCATCAAGCGTTGCACCGGCTTCAAGCACCAGTTGTACAGCTTCCGGGATGGTCATGAAATAGCGGGTAATTTCAGGGTGCGTAACAGTAACCGGTCCGCCTTTTTTTATCTGGGTGGCAAACCGCGGAATTACCGACCCATTTGAGCCGAGCACATTACCAAAACGTGTAGTAATAAAGCGGGTATTAACAGTTGTTGACGCATCTGACCTGTAAAAATCTGCAACCGAAGTCAGATGCTCATACCCATGCGTTATCGCCTCGTTTAACGATTGCACGTATATTTCGGCAATACGTTTCGAGGCGCCCATTATATTAGTTGGATTAACCGCCTTATCGGTGGATACCATCACAAACTTGGCGGCATCAAAATGTACGGCCAGATCGGCTACGTTCTTGGTACCAAGCACGTTGGTTTGTATGGCTTCAGCAGGATAATTTTCCATAAGCGGCACATGCTTGTAGGCCGCCGCGTGGAACACAATCTCGGGCCGCACCTGTTTAAACAAGGCGCGCATACGGCGGTAGTTGCGTACATCGGCAATAAAAATATCCACTGTTGTTTGCGGGTTCAGGTCGTTTATCTCCATTTGCAAATCGTGCAAGGGAGATTCGGCCTGGTCGCACAAGGCTACCTGTGCCGGGTTGTATTTAAGCACCTGTCGTGTAATTTCAGATCCTATTGAACCCGCGGCACCGGTTATCAGGATGCGCTTGCTGCTAAGTTCTTCAAATATTGCCTTGTCATCGATACTTATAGGCTGTCGAGACAGCAAGTCTTCAATTTTTAGATTTTTTAGCTTGATATGGTTATAAAGCCCTTCATCGGCCAGTAGTTGGTGTGACGATGGGACGGTTGATATACGTACTCCTGCCTGAAGGCATTTTTCAATAACAAGCTGTTTTGCCTCATTACTAATGCTTTTATCGTCGGGGATAATAAGTTTTTGAATGTTCAGCCTGTTCTTCAGTCGGCTTATCGCCTCCAACGGGTACACTTTACGCTGCTCAATAAAACGGTTCACTTTATCGCTGTTCAGTTCGATAAACCCGGCCACATGGTAATCACCACGGCGGGTGGCCTCAAGCGCTTGTTTCAACAATAGCGAATTATGGGTTGTACCATATATAAGTATTGATTTTTTATTAGCTGATGAGTTGAACTTCAAATAAAAGTAAATACTGCGCACCATAGTACGCAACATTACCATTACCGAACTTTTTATGGAGAAACTGATAAGCAACAGCAAAGCAAGTTTATCGGCAGCTATGGCTCTTTTAAAGGGGAATACAAACAGGTATGCCGCGCAAAACAGCAGGCTGCATAAAAACACACCGGTAAATATGCGCAGCATATCTTCAGAGTTGGTGTAGCGTATTAAGCCAGTATGTATACGCATCAGCCAGAACACCGCCGCCGAAAGGCCGACATATGCCAGTATCGCAGGTAAAAACGTGTTGCTATCAAAAGCGGTGTCGGCTATTTTAAGTATAATGAAGTAGGATACACTGAAAGCGATGCCTGCAATTAAAACATCAGCAAAAAGTATTAACCACCGGGGTATGTGTTTGGCTTTGCTGAGTAGTTTGAACATTGCGGCTAAATGTGACTTGGTTATACCTGTTTTTCTATTACGACCTGTGCAAAAGCGTTAAACAGCAAGCCTTTACAAGTATAGTGGGGATGTGATAAATGAAAATTAAGTCACTATTAATTGTAGAGATTAGAAACAGCATATTTAATATCAATTAATAAGCTGTATAAACTTATCTATATGCCATTGTGAAAATAAAGTAAAGCATCATATTTCGGACTGATTTCTAGATAGTTAGAATAAACATGTAAAAAACCATTACGCACCTACCGCTGATGCAGAATTATTAAAACGGCGTTCAAACACCCAATATAATAAGCTTAGCGGCACAATAATGATAAACAGGTAAACAGGCACAGTAAATGATGTATTTAGCAGTATAAAATTGATAAGTAATTGTATTGTTCCGTAAGTTAAGGCCACAAAAAGGTGCGGTAGTTTGCCGTTGTTTACCAGCAATTGATACACATGGCGGCGGTGTGCCTGTAATATGTTTTCTTTAAGCGTCAGGCGCTTAAGTATGGTAAGTACGGCATCAACCGTGTACACGCTGAACAGGAAGAGGTATTTGTACGATTGCGTTTCGCGGATGATGAGCAGTTGCAGCATCAGCAGCCAAAAGGCTATACTTACGCTACCCACATCACCGGCAAAACAACGGGCTTTGGGGCGGTAATTAAAATACAGGAAAATAACGCAGGCAATTGCAGGGCACAGCATCAAAGCGTTGTTGGCAAAACCTGTTATATACTTGTTAATATACCACATGGTAAGCAGGGCAACAAGCGCGTATATGCCAGTTATACCATTTATACCATCCATAAAATTAAAGGCATTTATAGCGCCAATAATCACTATCAGCACAGCAAACAGTAGCCAAAAAGGAAACATTTGCTGCCCGTTAACCGCGTATAGCATTAATGCCGAAGATAGTAACTGCACACCCAAACGCACGCCCGACGACAGGTTGTTCATATCATCAATAAAACTTATGGCGCTTATAAGTACCACACTAATTAACAGCGGGTATGATATATCAAGCGTTAAAAATATACCTGTTACAGCTGCCAGCGGAAAAATTATACCTGCCCCGCGTATGGTTACCTGCTGGTGCGAACTGCGATGATTGGGGACATCAATAATGTTAAATTTCTCGGCTATGCGAAAATAAACCAGTATGGCAGCTACCAACAACAGCGATATTAATAGGTACAAATACATGTGCTATAGGTTTAAAGCAGTGTAGATTAAACCATCACGGGCCGAAACAGGGAATTTGCTTATGCCCAAGGCCTTTTTCAACTTGGCATTGTTAACCACATAACTCTCGGTAAGCTTTTGCAGGCGATGGCTGTTTAGCGGCAAGTGCAGCTTATCACCAGCGCGGGCGGCAAACTTGATAAGTCCCGGCGATATGTGCCATTTAAACGCTTTTATATGCAAAGCCTTCGCCATAATATCAATCATTTGCGTGGTTGACAGCGGCTCGTCATCAGCAATATTATAGATGCCGCCGGGTATTTTGCTATCGCTCAAAATTGCGTTAAGGGCAAACAGCAGATTTTGTATTGATAATACAGATCGCTTGTTGCTAAACGCCGCCAGCGGATAGGGCACACGTTTATTTACCAGCGTGTACAGCAGGTTAAGGTTACCCTTATTTCCCGGCCCGTGTATCATACATGGCCGTATAATAAAAAGCCGTTTACCCAAAGGCAACGGCATGGCAAGCAATTGTTGTTCGGCAGCCAGTTTTGAGCGGCCGTAGGCAGTTGCGGGTTGGGGCTCATCTGTTTCCAGTAATTCACCGCTTACACTATCTGCAGCGGCCTTAACTGTACTCAGGTAAATGAAATCGGTAGCCTCTGATCTTAAAAACTCCTTAAAAACCTGCATGGTTAAATCGGTATTTACTAAAAAATACTCGGCTTCCAGACTTGTGTTTTTTAGATCATGCGCCTTGCCTGCCAGGTGAATTATCGCATCGAAATTATTTAATTGCGACAATTGAGAATAAGTTATAGTATCAAACGGCTCAACAACACCTTGAGTACGCCCTACACCAGTAATCTTACAACCTTTACGCATTAAATAGCCGGTGAGGTTTTTCCCTACAAAACCGCTGTAACCGGTTATTATCACATTTTTCATCGTGCGTATTTTATCATCCCGTTTATTACATAGTTCACCATAAGGTATGACGAATAGAAAATATTAATTTTCTCTACATCACGATATACCTTCCACACATACAACATGGCCTTATACTTATTGCGCGACAATGAGTTTTTACGGATACGATACACAGCCAGTGGCTCCT
Organism: Mucilaginibacter limnophilus; assembly: GCF_004005815.1. GTDB lineage: Bacteria > Bacteroidota > Bacteroidia > Sphingobacteriales > Sphingobacteriaceae > Mucilaginibacter > Mucilaginibacter limnophilus. The sequence continues at coordinate 258,518 of NZ_SACK01000004.1, forward strand.
GTATCCCATAGGCATTGCCTATTTTTTTTAATATCGACAGCCACAAGCCATAATCCTGTCGCTTGGGTATATCAGGCATAAAAAACTTTCCTGTACGCTCAATATCAATAAACGCAGTAAGACATGATATTGGGCAGGTTTTTAGCAAGCTGTTGTAATTCACTCTCGCCGGAACTATAAAATCTTCATATAAAGGATTCAGTTCTTCGTCTTTACGCCTGTACGACGAAAAAACAAAGGAATAATCATGCCTTTTCATGTAAATAAGTGATGTGGAAATAAAGCCGGGCAACCACAGGTCGTCACCATCTAAAAAGGTTAGGTACTTGCCCCGGGCCATTTCAATGCCGCGGTTACGTGATTTTGCCGCGCCCAAATTCCGCTCGTTAACCAAGTATTTTATACGGTTGTCTTTTTCAGCCTCAGCTTTTACAAATTCAAGAGTATCGTCGGTAGAAGAATCGTCAACAATAATCATTTCCCAGTTTTCGTAGGTTTGACTTTGTACCGAACGTATTGTTTGTTGAATATATGGCGCGCAATTGTATGCAGCAGTAATAATAGAAACCATGTCGCTGCAAATATTTGCATTGAAAATGAAAACACTATGCATTTAACATCAACGCTATGTTAAAGTGCTATTCTACTACTATTTTAGGGTCGGCTTCGGCTTGCTGTCTTAATCGCTTCAATTCGTAAGCCGCTGTACGTCTTTGTATAACCGGATTTTTAAACAATACGTACATGCCAAAGTTACGCACCGGGTAGCGCAGGGCTACCTCTTTGTTTTCTATCCATACCGGGTTAAGCACATAAATTGCCCCGTTAATAGTATCAGTTGATGGCCGCCCTATGATACCGAAACCTACACCCGATTCTTCATCCCTCGCGTTAGTTATCCTTATGGCTGTTTTGCCCACGGTACGCTTAAGCAAATGCTGCAACGACACCACGATACCATACTTACGATTGTTCATGGTAGTTAAATTAGTCAAGGTGATGTTGTCAATTACATCGGTAGTATGATTGGGTTCAATGTCGATACCGCTCATGGGCATTTGCCCATTTGAATTAGCTACTATACCCCCTGTAACTGTAACACCGTTACCTGCCGTAATCGACATGCCGTTGCGGCGGTTATCGTCAAGCAGTGGGTCGGTAATGGTTATGCCCTGCGCGGGTATTTTATTTATTTGGCCTACGTAAATACCATCGCCCCAACATTTATATATGTGCGGACTAACAATATTTACATTTTTTGATGCCCGCACAGCTATCCCCATTCCCCACTGGCCGGCAGCACCAAGGTGCGTGTATTTATCGCCATAAATAACCGGGCGGTATATCTCTACATTCTGTACCTGGTGCACACGTAATATTTCGTAAGTTTCAAGATTGCTCGGCTTTAGCAACAATGTCGACAGGCTATCAAAAAGAATGGTTTGTCCGTTATTTACGGTTAAACCGCTATCATTCACCATCACTGGAAAATTGGGCATAAGCACTACGTCGTGAGCGTTAAAAGCTAATTGCATGTAGCGTGTATAATCAACAGTACCATCAGTTTTATAACCTTGCGGCAGGGCTCTTGTGGCATCGTAGGCTTGTTGCTTCAGGTTTTTAAAGCGGGTTTGCACTGCAGCACTTTCTTTTATTTGGAGAAATTGTGAAGGTATGGGTTTGTAAAAAAATCCATTTTGCGCACACGCGTTCAGCGATGCCAATACGTACAGTGTTAAAATAAACAGCTTAACTTTCATGGTCAATTTCCTTATTGGCTGCGGGCCGCATTATAAATTTTGCCGATACCATCCACAGCATCACAATCACCATCAGCATGCGTTTCATAAAAAAGAAAATAGCATTATCCAAATCGGCATTAAAGAGGAAAATAACGAACAATATCCATAGCGGCACTATGAAATTGCGTACGTCGCCGGGCGTGAGCGAATACACCCACTTATCAAGCTTAGCCATAAAAAACGCCAGCGGTAAAAAAACCAGGAAGGCCGTGTAATAACCAAAGTTCAAAATATACTCGCCAAGCAAACCAAAAATACGGGTGGTGTAAAAACCCATTACTTCGCCGTTATAATTGTACATCAACTCGGTTGCGGCTGTTTTTTTGGTGGTGACAGATTCCTTATCAATAATAAACGACGGGAAGAAATGCACAAATCCGCCGGGATAAGTAGCACCCATTTTGGGCTGATAGTTTGAATTTTCGTAGCGGTAAACCAGGTAGGGTTGTATATCGCCGCGGGCAAAATCGGTAAGCAGCATTTCGAAAATATCAAAATTATACTTCTCTTCCGATTCGTCCAATGTTCCCTGCGTGTAAGCCGACACCGCTTCGGAGCCGCCCTGCTTGTAAAACTTGTATACATACATGAAGCCCACCAGTAACATTGTGCCAATAACCATTTCGCGCACTTTGAACTTACGGATGAAGTAATGCATAATCATACAGGCATGCAGTATAGTAAGCACCGTATTGCTGCGGCTGCCGCGTAATCCGCCGAAAAATATACAGGCAGCGAACAGTATGACAAGAAATATGGCAATGGCACTGCCCTTTTGCAAGGCGGCGTTACGCATAGCATTCACATAAAACAGGAAGATAAGTGCTATAGGGAAAAACTCGGATATGATAAACAATATCCCGAAACCAGCGAAGCCCTGGTCTTCGCCACGGGCTTCATAAGTAGATATAAAGCCGGATATACCCCCAAGCCTGCTGTAGATAAACATCTGGAACAAGAAACTTATCAGGCAAAGCAGGTAAACATAGTTAAGCTTGGTACTGCTAAGCAGAAGGTACACTTTTTTACCCGGTTTGCTGGTTGAATAGAAGTACCTGTACGCTAAAATAAAAATCACTAACCCAACAGCATTTAATATACCGATGATGAATACATAAGGTTCCCAGTGCTGGGGTAGCATTAACGAGGCGTTGAATATAAGCCAGAAATTAAGCGCGAAATGCAGCAGCGGCGCAAAGTAGCAACCAAACCAAATGGTGCAATAAAAGTAAAACACCATGGGCAGTCGTAACCCGTTTTGTTTTGTAATGTGCAAAAGATAAAGCAACTGGTAAACCGACATCACCCCGCTTACCGAAACCGGCAGCAGGTACCAGTCGAACGGAATATTCAGCACCATCAGCATAAACAGGTTTATAACCGCCATTACCGATAGTGCAATTGTTAACCTGTTTACCGGGGTATTCATATTATAGGCTTAGGGTTAAGTCTAACTTTTCAACAGGTTTTTTAGCCGCCGCCATGGCAGCTTTTATTTTTATATAGAAAGGAATAAACAGCAGCACACAGGTGCATAGGTTAACCACCAGAAATACCAGCGCGGCGCCGTTTAAGCCGTAAACAGGAATAAGCAAATAGCTTAACATTAGCGACAGCGCCGACACAGCGCCATACACCGGCAATTGTATGCGGAACATTTTCATGGCATTAATGCCATTGTTGAGCACGAAAGCCATAAACGAGAAAAACGACCCGGCGAAGATTAACGACAGTAAGCCCTGCCTGCCTGCAAAATCGGCATTAAATATCAGTGGGTACAACCAGTTGCTGATGGGCACCAATATAAACTGCATCAGGCCAAGCGTACCTATCACCAGCGCGTCTTTTTTTAATACTGCTAGAAAGCCTTTATAATTATGCCCGTCGAAATGCGCGGCCAAGCGCGGCAGGCTGTTTTGCACAACCGACTGTACAAATATCCGCCCAAACACTACCAATGCCAGGTAACCCGATATAATGCCGACCTCGAAATTGCTGCGGAATTTTTCGAGAATGAAGCGCGGTATGCCCGGCAGCATGTAAACCAACAATAACGATAATCCTGTAAGCAAGGCGGTAGCCACTACTTTTTTTATCCGCTTATCAGCAAAGTTTACACATATCGGAAAATTCAACCCTTTAAGCAAACGAACGTCAATAGCCAGACTACACAGGTAGGCCAGCGGTAATGATATCAGCGCGAGTTGATACGATGCAAGAAATTTAAACAGCACTATGTTAAGCGCAATGGCCAGTACCGAGCGGAATATCAGCATTTTGCTGTACACTTCAATTTGGCGGCGTTTGTGAAACTCGGCATGTATCATATCGCTCAGCATCTCAAAGGTTTTAAACAGCCCGCCGAACAGGAATACGGTGAAAATATCTTTGTAAAACAACGCGCCTATAAGTAATGTCGTCAATAAAAAAGCGCCGGCGCTTAGCAAGCGTATGCTGAAAAATAGGTTGAAGCCGTAGCTGTCCCTTTGGTCGGCAACGTGTATGTTTCTTATTTGTAATGAAAAGAAAGCATACAGCGGCAATATCCACGCCATGGCAAGCGAATAATTACCCATGGGCAAGGTGCCGTAAAGTTTGGTAAGCAACATCAGCACTATCCACTGGCTGGCAGCGCTGGCCATGTTGCCTAAAAACGAGAAGGCATAGCTTTTAGCATCGGGTTTATTTAAAAGCCGTTTCAGCATAATTGGCTACGTTACAGCCTTGCGTCGGCAACACCTTTCGGCAGTACCGATTTTACATCATAAATAACCTTATGGCTGTTGCAAAGCGTATTTACATCAAGGGTTCTAAAAGCATCATGAGCAACGGCAAGCACCAATGTATCAAAGCGTTTACCGTCTTCAAGCGCGTTCACGCATTTAATACCATACTCATGTTCAACCTCGGCGCAATTGGCCAGCGGGTCGTACACCAGCACATCGGCATGGTACTCTTTCAGCGTGTTCACAATATCAATAACCCGGGTATTGCGCACATCGGGGCAGTTCTCTTTAAAGGTGATACCCATCACCAATATCTGCGCGTTTTTTACGGGAATATCTTTTTTCACCATCAGCTTTACTACTTCGTGGGCTATGTATTCGCCCATGCCATCGTTAAGTTTACGGCCGGCAAGTATTATTTCGGGGTGATAGCCCATTTCCTGCGCCTTTTGCGCCAAATAATATGGATCTACGCCTATGCAATGCCCGCCCACTAAGCCTGGACTAAACTTCAAAAAGTTCCATTTGGTACCGGCGGCGTCAAGCACGTCACGGGTATCGATATCAAGTTTGGTGAATATTTTCGAAAGCTCATTTACAAAAGCGATGTTGATATCACGCTGAGAATTTTCGATGATCTTGGCTGCCTCGGCCACTCTTATCGACGGTGCTTTATGGGTACCCGCTATAACTATTGAGTTGTACAGTTCATCAACCAAATCGGCCACTTCGGGTGTTGAGCCTGATGTTACCTTTTTAATATGTATAAGCGTGTGCTCTTTGTCGCCCGGATTTATTCTTTCGGGCGAGTAGCCCACAAAAAAGTCCTCGTTATATTTCATGCCCGATACCTGCTCAATTACGGGTACGCATTCGTCCTCAGTAACGCCCGGATAAACGGTTGACTCATATATCACAATATCGCCATCTTTAATAACCGTACCTACCGTTTTGCTGGCTTTGTACAGTGGTTTAAGGTCGGGACGGTTATACTTATCAACGGGTGTAGGTACGGTAACAATGTATATGTTGGACTGGCTTATATCGTCGTAACTATTGCTAACAGTAAGGCCCTTTTCGTTGCTTACTTTTAATACCGCTGCAAGATCTTCATCGTTAACCTCTTTTGTCCTGTCGTAACCTGCGGTAAGCTCGGCAATACGGCCTACATTGATGTCAAAACCGGTTACTTTATATTGTTTGGCAAACTCTACTGCCAGCGGTAAACCAACATAACCTAGACCAATTACTGTGATATGCGCATTAGCTAAACTGAAATCAGGTGTCATAAGGTGATTGTATTTTTCAATAAAGTAACCGTTTGGATATGTTATTTACATGAATACAGTTTTAACTTATCATTCAAAATATTAAATATTTTTCTTAAATAACCTTTTCAACCACGAGCGTTCCGGTTCATCACTGACATAGCCGTAACTATAACCATAATTATATCCGTACCCATACTGGTTTATGTTTTCCTGATGCCCGTCGTTTAATACCAGCATCAGGTTTTTAAGCGTGTTCTTTTCATAAATCTCCTTTATTAAACCGGTTTGTTTTTTAAAGGTGTAATTATATCTAATGAGGTACAGTGTGCGGTCGCTAAACTCCGAAAGGTTGAAAGCATCGGCGATAAGCCCAACTGGCGGGGAGTCAATGATGATGTAATCAAAACGCTCGCGCAACAAACCAAATAATTCCTGGTTTTTTTCGCTCAAAATCAGTTCAGAGGGATTTGGTGGCGTAGCGCCAGCGCCCATCACAAACAGGCTATCGAAACCGGGTACTTTCATTATCAACTCGTCGATATTGGTTACGCCCGACACCAGGTAATTGGTAATACCCGTATTAGCCGATAACGTTAAGCCCGATAACAGCATCGGCTTACGTAAATCAAACTCAAGCATTATCACTTTTTTACCCGCAAGCGCCATGGTAGCACCCATGTTTACGCAAAAAAAAGTTTTCCCTTCACCGCTCATGGTTGAAGTCACCAAAAACACCTTATTCTTATCGGCTGCTGCCGAAAGCTGCAGTTTGCTGCGCAGTAAGCGGAAAAGTTCGGCCAGCACAGTGCGGCTGCCCTCTTTAACCACCAATGTCTCCTTTAGGGTGGTGTGTACTATTTCGCCTAACACCGGTGCGCCCACATGCTTAACATCATCAATGGTTGATATCTTGTTTTTCAATATCTTTTTAAGTGATATCACTATCACAGGAATAATGAACGCCACAACGCAGGCCAGCATCAATAACAGCGGTTTACGCGGCTTCACCGGGGTATCGTTAACATCGGCCTTATCAATAATATTTAGGTTTGACACTGCCGCCGCCTTGGCCAAGCTAGCTTCCTCACGCTTTTGCAGCAGGTATTGGTAAAGGCTTTCCTTAATATTTTGCTGACGCTTAATCTCCAATAACTGACGCTCAACTTGCGGTACGTGCTGTTTGAGCGACTCAAATTTTGTGTTTTTACTCCTTAATGCATTACGCGCTATGGTTAAACCTTGTTGTATATTCGTTATATTTTCCAAGATGTTCTGGCGTAAGGCAACCAACTGCTCGGTAAGGTTAATCACAACGGGGTTGCTCTCAAAGTTAGATTTTAGCGCACGTTTACGCTGCAGTTGTAACTGGTTGAAATTGCTTATCAGCTGGGCTAGGGTAACATCCTGTATGCTAAGCGAACTCGGCACCAAGTTATCTTGATTTTTGGCACTGCTAATGTATTGCTTTATAGCGCTTAGTATATTTATTTGTATCTCATACTCGCTTAGTTTTTTATCATAGTCGCCGGTATTTTGAAGGTATTGCTGAGATTCGGAACTGATGTCAGTAATGTCGTTTTGCCTTTTGTAGTTTTCTACGTCCTTTTCAACTCCGGACAGCTCTTTTACCAGGTACACGAGCCTATCGTCAATAAAACTTATGGTTTTTGAGGCTATTTCGTTTTTATTTTCTATGGCTTCGAGGCTGTAAAGCTCAATCAGTTCGTTTAAAACATCGATACCTTTTTGGGGGATGTTACTAACAATGGACAGCTTAAGTACATTGCCTTTTTTATTTACCGGCGTAATGGTAAGATCGCCCAGATATGCCGCGGCTGTTTTTTTTACGCTGTTAAATTCGATATTAATATCGGTATTTAATGACAATGCCAGCTGCTGCGTTGATGTTATAAAAAAGGTACCCCATGGCAGCACAACCTGTTGGCCAAACTGGTAAACAGCTTTATGGGGCCCGTCGCTAAGCGTGTATTCTTTTGCCGAGAGCGGTTTTATAGTGACCTTTTTACCAGCTTCAAGCGAATCGAAACGTATAATACTTACCTTAACCGGAGATGTAGGGCCGTACACTTCCGAATCTCTTATTTTACCTTTTTTTTGATAAGTAACCTGCAGGTTAAGCTTGCGTATTACGTGTTGCATCAGGGTTTTTCCCTTCAATATTTCAATCTCGTCGTCAATATTTTTTGAGGTATTAAATAGTTCAAGATCGCTGAAAACATTACCGGTTTGCAGCAAATCCGCCCCGTTGTTGTCGTCGGTTATTACCATGGCGCTTTCAACCATGTATTCGGTTGTGGCATATCTCAGGTAAATAAATGCGGTGGTTAAGCAAAGTACCAGTGACAGCAAAAACCAGCCCCAGTTACGCCAGTACTGCATAAGTGTGTCTTTTATGTTGACAGGCTCAAGCGGTTGCAACTGGAAAGGGTTGGGTTGCGACATATGTTATCTGGATTAAAATAAGCGTGAAATAATAACGGTAATTACCGTAGCTGCAGCTACTACTATTGACAGTGAGCGCGTATCGGTACGTGCCTGGCGCTCTTTAAGCTTATCGGGCGCTACATATACCACATCATTTTGCTGCAAATAAAATGACGGAGATTGCAGCATATCGCTACTGTTAAGATTAAGGTGTGTAAGGCTGCGTTTGCAGTTTTCTTCGTGCACAACAATAACATTTTCGCGTTTGCCATACTGCGTCATATCACCTGCAAGGCCAAGTGCTTCAAGCACATTTACGCGGCTATTGGGTATATTGAATACGCCGGGGCGGTTCACTTCGCCAATTACGGTCACCTTAAAATTGGTAAACTTTATTTCAACAATGGGATTTTTCACACTCTTACTAAGCGTTTGGGTTAAACGCAGAACGGCTTCTTCAATGGTTAATCCTGCAACGCTTATTTTTCCAATGGCCGGGAAATTGATATTTCCATCTTTATCAACCAAATATTCGGGCAATTCTACCGATTGCATAATCGTGCCATTTGATACCGGATTGGCCGCCGGGAGTACGCCCTTATTAAATAAGTTGCTTGATTCTTGGTCGACGTTACTTACCGTTATCGCCAAATTATCGCCGGGTTGTATGCGCGGTTCAAGATGATTTTTAATTTGCCAGGTATATTTGGCGGTGTCGTTCAAATCACTTAAATAAACCAGGTTACGCTTGACCCCGCACGATGACAATAAAACCAGCACCGCAAAGCATACCATAATGCTCGTTAAAATTAAGCAGGGTTTAGGATTTCTTTTAAGCATTATACCGATAAGGAATCAATAGTGTACGCGGAGTTTTAATTGCCGTAAAAGTATTTTATCAGTATTATCTTAATGTTATTAATACATTCTCATAATATAATGCCTCGGCAACATATTCAATGCTTTATTATCAGCTTGTTAAGCGTCTATTATTTTATCGGCACAATATCATTTTAGATATTATCAGCACATTAGTTAAGTAATTTCAGGGCATATTTAAAATGAGATACCGTGCTTTTTAAATCGAAAAATGTTTTTACCAATACCCTGTTTACAACCGCTGTTTGCCTTGGGTTTTTGTGCGGCTGCAAAAAAAACGACCCAAAGCCCGACGCGCCAACCGGCCCCGTTACAAACCGTGAAATTAACCAGTGGGTAATTGACAGCCTGAAAAAGTATTATTATTGGGCAAGCAGCCTTCCGGCAAACCCGAACATAGATCTGGAGCCCACCGCTTTCCTAAACACGATAAAGGATAATGCCGACAGGTTTTCCTTTATCATGCAGCCGGGCGGCATATCATCCTTATCGCCTACCAGCCGTGTAAAATATGGTTTTGATTACATGGTGATACATGATGATGCCAGCGACAGGGTGCTAGGATTAGTTACACTGGTGCTTAACACTTCACCGGCGCATGGCGCGGGTATAAGGCGCGGCCTGTATTTTACCAAAATTAACCGCACGACCATCACCCAGGACAATGCCGCCCAGCTTTATAGCCAATTAGTTAACGGTACAACAGTCCAGTTAACCCGGGCCACGCTTGAAGATGGTGTTGTTAAGGAAGGCGCCAACACCACCATTAACGCTGCCGAAACATTTGAGCAAACCGCCCTTCAAAAAAACTTTACCGCCGATGGCAAAAAAATAGGTTACCTGTTCTTCACCGGTTTTAACAGTGCCGAAAGAAATGATTATTTAACCGTGTTTGACGGCTTTAAGGCAGTTAACATAACCGAACTGATACTTGATTTACGCTATAATGGCGGCGGTGATGTATCTGCGGCGGCTACCCTGTGTGCCATGATAGCCCAGACTGTTAAACAGGAAGAACTTTTTATTGAATACCGGGGCAACAGCAATGTAGGCGTGCGTAAAGACAATTTCGGCACGGCGGCAAGCGTTTCAAACGGACCTTCATTTGCACAGCTACAGCAGCGCAAACTAAACATCACCAAACTATATGTGTTAACCACACAAGCCACAGCATCGGCAGCCGAACTGATGATAAATAATTTACGACCGTATATGACGGTAGTACAGATAGGCGAAACCACCCGAGGTAAAGATGAAGCATCAATAACCATTACCGATAAGCGCGCTGCTAAACGCATCAACTGGACGTTGCAGCCCATTGTTTACAAAGTGTTCAACGCGGCGGGCATAGGTGGATACAGCTCGGGTCTCAGCCCAAATTTCACCGCGTCAGAAACCGACATCCTTCCTTTAAAACCTTTTGGCGATGAAACCGACCCTTTTATCAGCAAAGCCATCAGCCTGATTACCGGGAAGGTAGCGGCAGGTAAAGCGCCATCAGCATTAAAAAATGCTTCGGTAACGTTACCATTATTTAACTCGGCTATGCAAAACAATACTGCAATGCAGGCCGGTAACTAAAACAATGTTACTGCATAAAGTTTGACATCCGGTCGTTCACCAGGTAATTTATCCTATTGGGTGTTTCGGTTTCAATCCGGATATCCTGTATGGTATAAAGCGCGGTATAATCCGGAATAAAATCTATTCTGCCATAAGGAGTAATGTCTAATCCGGCAGGGTATGGCAGCGGTTTACTGGTATCGGCTACGCGGATATAAAACACATAGCTTGAAAAATCAGGCTCAACAGGCGGGGGAATTTCGGTAAATACGGCAAACTCTGTCCACTTAACATCGGGTACAGTAAGGGCTATCTGTGGTTTGATTCTGAACACAGTTGAATCAATTTTTACCGTATCGCCTCGTGAATTAAGTACTACCTGCCCGGTAAGCGGGTCGCGGGCCGGTACCCTTACATTGGCGGCATATTCTTCGTGCAGTTCAATATTAACACGGCCTTTGTAAGCCGAAGCTGTTGATTTAAAATTAAACCTTACACCCATATTGCCGGGGGCAGGCATCGGGAAAACTGGATTTTGCACAAATGTTTTACCATCATAAAATATAGCCACGGTAGTGTCCCTACCAGGCGTTTCAAACCGTATCTGGCTGCCTTTGTATGGAGTTTTGCCGTCTTCGCTGTAAAAAACTACACGGTTAAGGCGTTGTGTATCGGCAAAGGGCACCTCAAAAGCCACACCCGATATATCCTCAAAAACATTCCCTGCCAGCGAGCTTTTAGGCCCTATACGTACCTGCATGTTATCAAGCGTAAAACCCTTAAGGTTAATTTTAGGGAAGGTAGTGCCTTTTTCAAAACCCGGGCGGTATTGCTCTTCTTTACTGCAGCTGTTAAGAATTATCATGCCGCAAAAAAGTGCGCAAATGCTAAGAATATTGTTTTTGAGTGATTTCATTGTGTGATTATGCTGATGGTACTATAACTGAAAATCTACTCCCTATATAAAATTTATACAAGGAGTAGATCTTTCAAACAAACAAATGATTATTTTAAGAACGTTCAGATATTAAAAATACCATTTGATCCAGGTAGTGTTTAACCACTGTGGACGGCTGGTGTTGTTAAATGCACCCCAACCACCTGTAGTAGCAGGAGACGAACTTACAGGAACAAGGTTAAGTTGGTTGTTGTTATTGTTTAGGTAAGGCTGAGTAATTTTAGCGAAACCGTTGCTGTTTGTAGCAAATACGTTCCTTCTGTTACCGGCACCGTCAATTTTGCTGTTTAAAGTAGTAGGAGTAACTGATGTTGTGAAAGCAGAAAGGATGTTGTTTTGTACTTTAGATACAGTAGCAGTACCGGCGATGAAATCATCGGAAGTAGTATCAAAGTTGATAGCCTCACGGTAACCTAAGAAGATAGAATTATATAACTCAATCTCAGCACCACGACGTACACGGGCAGCATACAGGTAACCAGGAGCAGCCCAGGTGTTAAGTGATTGTGCACCAATGATAGTTAAGTTGCGCAGTATCGGGTGAGTTTTTGGAGTAAGAGCGAAAGTACCGTCTTCAGCCGGAGCATTGTTGTCAGCTTCGATACCGTTTGAATCGCTGTTTGCCCCGCTTGCGCTATGAGTAGCGTAAACGTCACCAACTGCTACTGCGTACTGTATAGTACCGCTGTAACCGTTGTCAAAATCAAAAGCGTCGTCATCGCAAGCTACTGATACCAGGTAAGTGCAGTTTACAGTACCGCCGAAGAACTCGAAAGAGTCGTCTTTACCGTAAGATACTTGTACGTGATCAACAGTAGTACCGCTACCAACTCCACCGAAGGTGATACCGTTAACTTCGTTACCTTCTGAAAGGATGTAACCACCAAACTCAACACGTACATATTTCAATATACCTGAAGAGTGGTTAGCTACGTTACCACCAAACCTGTTGTCAAACGGTTCGATAGCGCTTAAGCCTTCGATAGTTTTGTTAGCAACGTTAACCGGAGCCTGACCTAAAAGGATCAAACCACCGAAATCGCCGGGAGCAGCATGAGTGAAAGTGTTACCGTCAACAAGGTTTTTGCTGGTGAAGATGATAGGTGCAGAAGAAGTACCTGTTGCATTGATAGCACCATGACGGCAGATAACAAGTGTACCTGGTTTGTTGTTAGCGTCAACTAAACCAACGATAACCGTACCTGGTTCGATAGTAAGGGTTGCGTTATCAATTGCAACTATACCTTGCAGGTACCATACTTTGTCGGCAGTAAGCGTTCTGTTTGTGCTGATGTTGCCCGAAATAGTGTCTTTTGGGAGTGCGCTTTGAGCGTAATCAACAGCTTTAGGATCAACCTGGTTTGAGTTACCTGCAGGCTCAACATTTTTTGCTGATTCTTTTTTACAGCTGCTTACTGCAAGTGATGCTACAGCAGCGCTAAGGATTAAAAACTTTTTCATGATGAATTTTTTGACAATTAGTTTTTGTGTGGTATAGTTTATTGTTTGTTTGTTTGCGTATTTATTGCTTGTTAGAATGTATAGCTGAATGACATGGTGAATGTGCGTCCGTACTTCCTCCTGAAGGTGATAAAGTCACCCTTTTCATAATTATCGGTGAAGCCGGGGCGCAGCGCCTGCCCCTTTGTGGGATCGGCCGGGTCTATATAATCGTAGCTGTTCTGACTATTATAAAAGAAGTTAACGTTGTTAAAAAGGTTACCCAGGTTGAAGCGTATTTTCCCTTTTTTTCTGAAGACGTTTGCGTTAAGTTGTATGTCAGTTTGGTCATACGGTGCCTCGTACTCATTAAGGCTTATATTGTTGGTAAGGATAAAGAATTTACGGCCCGAATGGTTGTGCACGATGTTAAGCCCGAAAATTTCACCGTTATACTCAAAGCCGGCGTTTAAAAGAAACGGTGTTTGGCCGTACAGCGGACGTGTTTGCCTGTCGGTTTCATATTGCAGCTGATACAGTAGCGGATCATTCTCTGGGTCTATTTGTACAGCGCGCGGGGAATAAACCGCCTCTACTTTTGAACGCAGAAAGGTTACGTTGCTAAAAACGGTAAACTGTTGCAGTATAGGCAGGTCGTCATTTATAAAACCAAGTTTCTTTCTCACCTCGGCTTCTAAACCGTAGCTTTTGGCCCAATTGCTGTTATTGTATATATACAGCGCCTGCGCGTTTTGCCTTACGAGCTCTAACGGACGGTCGAGGTATTTATAGAATGCACCGACAGACAGCACTTCGCCCGAACCCGGGAACCACTCAGCACGAAAATCGTAACTGCTGGTTTTTGTACTTACCACTATACTTCCGGTAACGTCAGCCTGCAGGTCGGCGTTAAAGTTGCTTGATAATGAGCGTTCGTTAAACTCAGGCCTTACCATTGATTGTGAATAAGCCGCTCTTAAGTTTATCTCATCGGTAAGTGAGTAGGTTAAGTTTGCCGACGGCAGAAACTGCCACTCTTTATCCCTGTCACGCTCGCTCGGAACAAGCTTTACACCGGGTTGAAATAGCGAGTTAACTGATGATATGGCATCATCAATCAGAAACAGCTTAAAATACTCGACACGCAAGCCACCTATAAATCTCAGCCTGCCCCAAAACTTTTGGTCAAGCATGGCATAACCTGCATGAAACTTCGATGTTCCCTGGTATTCATTCAGGCCGAAGGGGTCAACCTGGTAGACCAATTTACCGGGGCCAAACAGCTCATCATTGTACACATCCTCAAGTTGAAACTTTGAAGAGTTAAATTCGGCAGCGGCAGCAGCGGTTGTTGGCCGTAAATAAGCAGTAATAAAGCTGTTTTCCTGTTTTTTGCTAAAGCCGATATAGCCTATTTTAAGGATATTAGCAAAATCGCCCTCTTTTATAATATAACGTGATGCCGACGTCATCCAGTTATAATCGGTTTGCTTCAGGTTAAAAGTTTGCCTTGATGCAGGAAATACCGTAGCACCGTCGGCATCTACAATGTCGTGGAAATAGCTTCCATATTGCTGGTTATCGTTTTCCAGCTGCCTGCGCAACATATCTTTGCGCTGACGGTCAATAGTAGTACGGCTTATATCCCAATTTACCTTTACGGTGCCTAATTGATGCTCGCCCTGTAATTTGTTTTGTAACAGGCTTAAAAAGTCGGGCTCGGTAACAATACGTTCGGTTGACGGCGCATACTGCGGGCCAATGAATACGCCCCCCCTGTCGTTATCGTAACCAAAAACATCCGTAAGCGGATTGCTGAATATCCTGCTATAACTGTTACGTAGGCTTATCTGATTTTTTTTACTGCGGTAACCAAGGTTAAGTATGCCACCAAATGTGGTATTGAAATTATACACCTTCCCTGAACCGGCAGGAACCCTAGCCTGGTCAAATGCGGTGTTCTGTTCAGGTGTGATCAGAAACAGGTCGCGTTTGTTTAATATCTCGGTTATGGTTTGGGTATTGCGGTAGTTTACAGAAGCTATAAAACCTATACGTTCACTCGGATTTTTTAAGTTATACGACTGGCCCAACGACAGGGTATAATTTCGATTCGGGTTGGCTTTGTACCTGTAAAGGTTCCAGTTATTGGTAAACTGGCGGCTAAAGGCAAAATCCTGTTCGGTAAATTCGGCATTGTTACCCGACGAGGCGTTGCCATCAGTCACGCGGAAATATCCGGCCATTTTGCGTGTACCGTCGTCAAAACCCCAGTAATCATACTTGCCGCGTTTGGTTGAAAGGAAATCTTTACCGGTTGATTGATCGTTTATACCTGTACCAACCGAAAAGTTGACGAAGTTTTTTGTAGGAATATCACGCGTATTAACTTGCACCAAGCCACCTGCAAAACCAACAGGTAAATCAGGTGTAACAGTTTTTACAACGGTTACTCCTTCAATCATTTCCGAGGGTATCAGATCGAACGAGAAGTTACGGCGCGAATAATCGGTACTTGGCAGCGGGGTACCGTCAAGCGTGGCTACGTTATAACGCTCAGATATACCGCGCACAATAACATACTTGTTATCAAAAGTTGAAAGGCCGCTTATACGCTTAAGCGACTGACCTACGTTGACATCTGGGGTTTTGGCAATCTGCTCGGCCGAAATACCGTTGGTTATGGTAGCCGAATTTTTTTGTTTGCTGTAAAGCCCCTCAGTTGATGATTTGTTGTATGACGATGTAATTACTACTTCCTTAAGGTTATTGGTTTGCGGCTTAAGCGCTATGTTTAACGAGGTAACTTCGCCTGCTTTAACCACAACGTCGGTTATCCGCTTGGTTTCGTATGATATAAAGCTGATTTCGACTACATAAGTACCGGGCTTCATGCTGAAAGAAAAGGTACCGTCGATACTGGTTTGCGCGCCGGTGGTTTGGCCCACAATTTTTACCGTAGCCCCGGGAAACGATACGCCTTTTTCGTCAACCACACTGCCCGCTATACGCCCGTTAGCCTGAAAAAATGCCGCGCCAAAATTTTCACCTGCGCTACCCAACACACACAGCGGCAACATAACAACTGCCGCTAAAACAACCGCCTGTTTATTAAATTTTGTGAGTAAGCTTTGGAAGTAAAAAAACAGCATAGATTGTGGTTATGTGATGATGATTTAAAGGCCTTATTAATATTATGTTTATGTATGTATTATAGCTTACATGCATCACAAAGTAAGGGAGGTAAAATATCTAAAGCATAAAAAGCCTGTTAACATTTCGTTATAAATCAACACGTTAAAAGACAAAAACTGCATTGGTATAAAAAACAAATTATGCCATTGTTAATACCACGTACATATATTATAATATTTTACTTAAAAGAAACCTGCGCAAATACCAGGGCACACAGCACCAGTTATGCAGGCGCCATGCACATGCACCAAAAGCGGCGGTAGCTTTGGTTATCTGTTAATAAAAACAGGGTAATTTTAGCTTGCCGAGGCTTGCAAAGCCGGTGCTGGGGTCTGTGTAAATTTCCTGTTCAGGGCGCGAAGCAGGGGCATTTCAATGTACAGGTGTATAAACACGCCAACAAATACGGTTATAACTACCATTATTAAAGCCACTACCACCGGCGGCAGGCTGATGTGCAGCATTACGGCAGCCTTTAAATACATGCGTACAGTAGCACCGTAAAGTGTTTGGTGGAAAAGATAAATCGCGTAAGACGCGTCGCCTATAAGCAGCAATACAGCTGGGTAGCGCGCGTTTGGATAGCCTATATCGGCATCAACGGCAACGTAAGTGAACACGGCGAACGAAATACCCAATATCAGCACTGTTAATAAGTCGCGATCAATTTTAAGACCGTCGAGCTTAATGGTTAAGATAGCCAATACAAACAAAACGGGCAGCAGGACATATAATAGCTTAACCGGAATTTTTATCCGCTTTATAAACAGCCATGCAACCACGCAGCCCATCATAAATTCAAGTATAATCGGATTGAGCAGGAAATCAATATAAAAATTATCCCACCTAAAAAACAGAGCGTTGGTTGTAATTAATGTTAACCATGCTACCGTGACTATACGTGTTAAATAGTAACCGCCAGCTATACACATGCCAAACACCAGGTAAAACAGCATTTCGTAAGACAATGTCCAGGCTACGCCTACCAGGTACATGCCTTTTTGTGGTATAAGCACGAATGATTGCAGCAGCGAGCCTAATATATAAGGAGAGGTAAGGTCCATAGTGAGGCCTGTACTTTTCAGACGGTTAGGGGTCATGAAAACAAAGATGACTACCGACAGGATTGCGATAACCCAGTACAGCGGATAAATGCGAATAATGCGTTTTGTAAAAAATCTACGCCAGTTGCCTTGCAGCTTTATATCATTATAATGTACCCAGGTAATAATAAAACCACTCAGCACAAAAAAGAAATCAACCCCTGCTACACCGAATTGAAAAATGTTATTAAAAAGCGTATAGTTAAAATGCTGATTGATGTGCGCTATTAAATGATAAAGTATAACCACCAAAGCGGCTATAGCCCTAAGCACCTGTATCAGCTTAAATTTCATAAACAGGTTGCTCTTCGGCAACAGGTACCTGGTTAAATATAGTGCGGATGAATGCCGCTATGGTAAACTGCTGCGCCTTATCAAAAGCGTTGGCCCTTATGCTAGCCATTAATCCCGCATCGGCGGTTATCTTGATTAATTTGTTATAAAAATCCTGCTCGTTATTGTCGGCAAAGGCAATGTCAACCTTATGGGTAAAAATAAATGGCAACGAACCTACCCTGCTGCTCAGCACGTTTATACCGTTAGCCATGGCTTCCAGTATCACCCGAGGCGACCCCTCGGAAATGCTCGAAAAGCAGAAAATATCGTGTGTGCGCAGGTAGCCGGTCAGCTCGTCGCGGCGCGAGGCATGGGGTTTAAAATCAACTTTATCGGCTATTTGCAATTGGACGGCGAGCGATTTTAGTTGTTCTTTACACTCACCTTCGCCAACAATGGTTAGCGTGGCGCCCGGTTTATCGGCCAGTAAAAGTTTAAAGGCTTTTATTATAACGTCGATGTTTTTCCATTTGCGCAGGTAGCCAATATGCAACAGCTTGACGTTAGCGGTATCAATTTGCTTATACTCATCGAAATAAAAGTCAGACTCAACCAGGGTTGACGATATAACCGCCGTGGCATTAACGCCCTGCTTGCACAGGTTTTCTTTTATATGATGCCCGTTGGTAAATACTTTTGCTCCCTTGCATGCCCATACGTATAAACTATGTTCGGGACGGAACAGAAACAGCAGCAAATTCTTTTTAAATGTACTTAGCTCCGGGTTCAGTTTAGTTACTTCAAGCGGATAACCTACAAAGTGGATAGTGCGATCAGCATCCTTAAAAAACAACTTGCTTAACCAGCCAAATGGTACCGGGTACCGTACATACACTTTGTCAAAGTGCTTATGCAGCCTCTTGTAAGCATTGTAATAACTGCCTATATGTTTTATGGCTCCGGCATAGCTATAGTTGCTGTTAGGTAGTTCATATACCGACAAATTAGTAAACTCTTCCAAAGAGAAAAGTTTATCGTCACCCCCATCGGCTATTTTTTTTACCGGTGATATCAGGCAGATATGGCTGTAGTACTTTACAATTTGCTGTAGGTATATCCAATGCGTGTAGGGCAAAAAGTATTTACCGTTTTGCTTGTGTACCACCCAGGCATGTATAAGCAGCTTTTCCATTTAGTTGATATTTATTAGCTGATGATTTTGTAGGGGAATTGTGATAGCGTCATCGGCATACACCGGTTTATGAAACCTTGGCGGATTGCCTATATACACCCCATTTGCCGCAAGACTTTTGGCTACTACGGTGCCGGCGCCCACTATTACATCGTTATAAATGGTAACGTTGCCAAGTACACGCACATCACAGCCTATCCAAATATTGTTATGCAAATGCACAGGTTGTTTAATACAGGGGTTAAGGCGTATGGGCAAATTTCTGTCGGCCCAGGTATGGGTGAAGCTAATTATTGAGCAGTTATGGGCTATTGACACATTATCGCCAATTTCAACATGGCCGAAGCCCTCTATGTACGAGTTTTCGTGCACGCTAACACCTGACCCAAAAACAATGTTATCCCAATGCTTAATGGTAACGTTGGCACCAATAATAACCTTTTGACCAACACGCATGCACAGGCGCTTTAACACGCAATACCTGATGCCGTAAAATAACTTGTGCGAATAAGGCTTCACCATATCATAAATAAATATTACCACGGCGCGGGGCAGTACTTTTAATATTAACGATACCAGTTTTACCATGGGAGATGTGTGATAAGCGTACCTTAACAGCCGGTAAAATTAAACGCCGAATATTACCAACCTCAGCCCTGCCGGTTAAATTATTGTTAATTATACAAAATGCATTTGTTTAAAAATCAGTTAAATACCATCTAAAACACTTGTTTAAACGGCTCTTAAATCACAATGATTAAACAGCGTTGACATACCGATAACATTGAACATTTTACTTTGACCCGGCTTAAACAACACAATTATGGTTAACGAAGAAATAATACAACAACTGAATATTATTTTCAGGCAGGTGTTTGATAATAACGACATTTCTGTTGATGAAACAACCACCGCTGCCGACCTGGAAGACTGGGATTCGTTAAATCATTTGCAACTGGTTGTGGCTATTGAAAAACACTACCACATAAGATTTACCGCCGCACAGGCTCAAAACTGGAGCAACGTGGGCGATATTGTTGCCGCTATTATACAAAAGCAAGCAGTTTCTTAAAAAGCCCTTGTTATGTTTAACCATCCGGAAGCCATACTTAACGAAATTGCTGCCCGCAACCCCAAACACGAAGCGCACCTACGCGAAAGCCTTACCGGGCTTGGCGACTGGTACGAACAAAAAGCGGCTGATTTTTTAGGCAGATATTCAGTTTACCTCGAAAACAGCGGCAGGCAGCCCGATTATGGTGTACACTGCTACATGGAAATGGTGACCCACATGCGCGAAGAGCGGATGGAGTTTATACGCAGCGGCAAATATTCAAACAGTTCGTTTGCCGAAGTGGAGCAGCAGGTATATTCAAACCCCGAAATAATGAATATACACATGCACGGGTTGGTACTTGCCCAGTTTATGTGGTACGATCAGTTTCAGCGATTTCTGTTCTTCAGCGGAAATCTGCCGAAATATGCCGCAGGTGCGCAAAACTACCTTGAAATAGGCGGCGGGCATGGCTTGTATATTTACGAAGCTTTTGAACTGCTTAAAGATGTTAAACAGTTTGATATGGTTGATATCAGCGAAAGCTCAATTAATCTGGCCAAAGGCATTTTGAATAACGACAGCATCAATTACTACCACAAAAATCTTTTTGATTTTGATGCGAGTGTAAAGTATGATGTGATAACCATTGGCGAAGTGCTGGAACATTTGGAAGCCCCCGACCAGATGCTTAATAAAATAACAGAGCTGCTTACCGGTAACGGCGTATGCTATGTTACCACCCCGGTTAACGCGCCCATGATTGACCATATTTACCTGTTTAACAATACAGATGAGATACGCGAATTATTCGACCGTTGCGGGCTGCACATACTGCAAGAAACCATTGCCATAACCGACAACAAACCGTCAGCCTATGCCGAAAAATATAAAATTCCGATAATGTACGCCGCCTTTGTAGCTAAAAAGTAGTGAAAACACGCCTGTCAATCCTATACTCGTGTTTTGTACGCATGGCCACCATTTGGTTGCCTGATGTGCCTGTGTTTATGTATTTCCGTGGATTTTTGTATTCACTGATGATGAAGCATTGCGGTAAGAATTTCCTCGTACCTTCAACAGTCATTATCAATTCGCTAAGCGGTCTTTGGGTGGGCGATAATGTAGGTTTTGGTCATCGCACTATTATTATAGCTACCGATCTTACTATTGAAGACGAAGCCATTATCGGCCCAAACTGCCTTATTTCTGGCGGCAATCATACTTTTCAGGGTAGGTCGTACCGTTTCGGGCCACATGCGGCCAAGCCCGTGATAATAAAAAGTGGTTCGTGGATATGCGGCAACTGCGTGGTAACTGCCGGCAGCATATTGCCCGCACGTTCGGTACTTACGCCTGGTTCGGTACTTACCAAGGCGTTTAAAAAGTCTGACAGTATTTACTCCGGTCAGCCCGCAAAATTTGTGGTAGAAACGCATAACGAATTGCCCGCCGA
Source organism: Mucilaginibacter limnophilus (assembly GCF_004005815.1). Lineage (GTDB taxonomy): Bacteria > Bacteroidota > Bacteroidia > Sphingobacteriales > Sphingobacteriaceae > Mucilaginibacter > Mucilaginibacter limnophilus. The sequence goes on from NZ_SACK01000004.1 coordinate 279,878, forward strand.
CCTGCAGCCAACAACTTAATCCTACAAGGCAATGAACATCCCCGATTTCAATCATTTGAAAAGAAACCTGAAAAAGGTGGTTACCGGCATGCCGACCCTACGCATGGCCATACTGGCTGATATGGCCTCGCAATTCATAACACAGGCAATAAAAGGCTACGCCATTGAATACGGCGTTAACTTTGTGGTTTTTGAGGCCGATTATAACCAAATTGACCGTCAGATACTCGACCCTAATTCGGAACTTTACGAATTTGCACCTGATTATGTACTGATACTTCGCGGTACCGAACGTTTAACTAAGCAGTTTTATAAAGCTGATGCGAAGACAACTTTTGCTGATGCTCAGCTTGGCTATACTGAAAATTTACACCAAACCATTTTAAGCAGCATAAGCCATTGCCGCGTTATTACCAATACATTTATTGAACTTAATGATGCTGTATTTGGCAATTATGCTGCAAAAGTACCCTCATCGTTGCCGTTTCAACTGAAAAAATTAAACCTTGGGTTGATGGAACTGGCGCAAATCAATAAAAACCTTTTTTTGGTTGATATTGACGCGTTGGTAACGCATCACGGTTACCGTTACACCTTCGATAGTAAAATATATGTGGCTGCAGATATGGTTTTCAGTATCGATTTTTTGCCGGTGCTTGCCAAAAACATCTGTGATGTGATACTTTCTATACATGGCAAGTTTAAAAAATGCATCATCCTCGATCTTGATAACACTACCTGGGGTGGCATCATTGGCGACGATGGTATGGAAGGCATTCAGATTGGCGATCTCGGCACAGGCAAAATATTCTCTGAACTGCAACTGTGGATAAAACAGCTTAAACAACGCGGGATAATAGTAGCCGTATGCAGCAAAAACACCGAAGAAATTGCACTGGAACCTTTTAAAAATCATCCCGAAATGGTGCTGCGGCTTGAGGATATTGCTGTATTTATGGCAAACTGGGAAAATAAAGCTGATAACATTCGCGCCATTCAAAGCGTACTGAACATTAACATGGATGCTATTGTTTTTATTGATGATAACCCGTTTGAACGCGAACTGGTAAAAAAGGAAATACCCGGCATTACCGTACCTGATATGCCCGAAGACCCGGCCGAATACCTGTTGTTTCTGAAAAAGCTGAACCTGTTCGAAACGGCATCGTACACCGAAGGCGACGCGCAGCGCACACAGCAATACCAGGAAGAAGCCAAACGCACCATAAAAATGCAAAAGTTTGCCAACGAAGATGAGTTTTTGGCAAGTCTTAACATGAAGTCGGTAGTGGCGTCGTTTAATAGTTTTACTATTCCGCGGGTGTCGCAACTGTCACAACGCTCAAACCAGTTTAATTTACGCACGGTAAGGTACACCGAAGAGGAACTGAATGCTATGGTAAACAGCGACAGCTATTTTACCTATTCCTTCACCCTTACCGATACCTTTGGCGACAACGGCCTGATATCCTTTGCTGTGCTGAAAAAAATTAACGACGATATTCTTTTTATAGAGAACTGGGCCATGAGCTGTCGTGTATTAAAACGCGGTATGGAACAGTTCATTATTAATTGCATTGTAGCCGATGCTCTTCAAAATGGCTTCAGTAAAATACAGGGTGAATATATTCCCACAGCAAAAAACATGATGGTAAAGGAGCTTTACCAGTCGCTACACTTCATATCAAATGAAAACTTTTGGGAGCTTGATATAACGACTCCATACACAGGCAAAAAGTTTTATATTAAAAGAGTATAGTTTGGCAACGTTATGCTTAGCGGAGCTGTAGAAATAGCCCCTGACGTCCTTTCCAGCCAGCCCATTTGCTAAATTCATAATTGTCAGTCATAAATGATAGTCTCTCCAATGACTCAAGAATAAATTGCAAGATTTGTTGTTAAGCGGCGACCTTGACACTACCAATCACAGCGACATCAAACAAAAAAAGAACCGCAAACTGCCATACTTGAAGGAATTTAGTGGAGGTTTCTACACATCAAAGTTGGAGGCATCGACACTTTGCCGAACAAGGCATTAAAAATTTTACGCCGCCAAAGTTGCACCAAAATGCTGGTTGTAAGAAGAAAGACATTTCGTAAGTTCGATCTACCTAGAAAATCTTTCTTTTGACGGCTCGGAAACTCTACTACTCTCATCATTGAGACAATCTGCGGTTTAATAGGGTCAAGGCGGTTTGTGAGTGAAAAATTAAAGGCAAATCGATTAAGGGTCTGATTTGCCTTTAAGGTAGTACTTAGTGGAGATTTCTCAAACTACTTCCTTACGAATTTACACCACCTTGCATTGTAAATGGTTGATTAGAATATCAACGGGTTCAGCGTTTTAATAGATCTTAGTACTTTTTAAAAAACAAATTTTTTAAGATTTCGGAAGGGAATTGCGGCAATTTCCTAGCAAGTACGCCAAATTCCTATTTAACAAAACATGCAAAGTTGTTGAGCTGTTAAGCCAATCAAGCGCCAATAGCAGGATCGGTAAAGCCATGTTTGCCGGTTTCAATGCGCCCTGCAAAACGTCGTACAAAAGCATCGTACCATCAATAGCAATACCTAGATCATACCAGTGGTGGCTGTGTTGAAGATTGATGATTTTATTGATCCATTGTCCGGGTTTAAGTATGAACTTTGTGAGTTGACCGTATATATGACAGGTCGGCTACAGTGATATAATATCCTCTTTGTTTACTCAAATCATGAAACTCTATCTCAAGATTGCCGGCTTTGTTATAAATAAGATTAACATGTAGTTCAGGGTCGTTTTTATCCCCTTTAAACTGCCGGAAAAACCGTTTGGACCGTTTAATACCAAATGATATATGCTGTTTTCAAAATTGTTAAAATATCATTCGTAACTAAATTCGTCCCCTGGTTTAACCGCAAAATTTCATACTCGCATCTGTTTCGTTTTACCGGCTTCGGTGTATGGCGAATGTGCAGCAACATTAAATGGCGCACCGCTTACGGCACCGCATTTCATGGTGATTTTAAAGCTATCGCCTGCTTTATTTAGCTGACCGTTTGCATGCAAATTATACGGCAACGCGCATAACTGCCTTTTGCCTTTTTCCTGCCGGGGAAATGCTTTGTATGAGGCCGGATGATCGTTTATGGTTTTGATTTCCTGCTCGTTTAGCTTTTTATAATTATGCGGCAGTTCTTTAAACTTACTGTTGTAAACTGAAATTGTAACTCAACCTCACCAGTTACACCACAGTTACATTTAAACTGAAGATTAATGTTAAAAAATGAGAACTAATGAGAGATAATATGTGTTTATGAAAGTTAATGCTACTTATTGAAAATCAATTATTTACCGATACAGAACTTGCTAAAGATATTTTCCAGTAAATCATCTGTTGTAACGGTACCTGTAATTTCACCTAAATAATGAAGCGCTTGTTTAATGTCCATTGCTAAAAAGTCGGACGTTATATAACCGTCGATACCGTTAAGAACGCGCAGCAGGGCGTCTTCTGTACGTTGCAGGGCTTCCACGTGACGAATGTTGGTTACCAATGTTTCCTGTCCGGTTAATTGTTCTTTTATCGCGGCATAATAAATCTTGTTTTTCAATTCGTCTATATGCTGCTTTTCACGTGCAGAAACCGGTATTACTGTTTCTGAATGTGGTAATGCTGATAGCTGCTCGGCATTCAAAAGATCAATTTTATTAGCCACAATCAGCATATTTAATCCTTCGCGCTGGAGACTTTCAAGATCAGAATTCAGTTCCTCAATCGTTATTTGTTCAGCATCAAAAACATAGATCAACAAAGCCGACTGGCTGATTTTTTCCATCGTGCGCTCCACCCCTATCCGCTCAATGGCATCGGTAGCTTCCCGTATACCGGCAGTGTCTATCAGCCGAAAGTTGATGCCATTTATATTAAGCACTTCCTCAATTGTGTCGCGCGTGGTGCCGGGGATATGGCTCACAATTGCCCGTTCTTCATTTAACAGTGCATTTAGCAATGTGGATTTACCGGCATTGGGTCTGCCGGCTATCACCGTATTTACGCCTTGTTTAATTACGTTGCCTAACTCAAATGAACGTATAAGCCCCCCAATCACTTTTACTGTATCTAATATTAACTGTTTGAGTTGGTCGCGATTGGCAAATTCTACATCTTCTTCTGAAAAATCGAGCTCCAGTTCAACCAACGAAGCAAACTGTACCAACTGTTCACGAAGCTGGCTTAACTGGCTGCTAAAACCGCCGCGAAGTTGTTGCAAGGCTACCTGCTGCGAGGCTTTTGAGTTTGACGCGATCAAATCGGCAACAGCCTCCGCTTGTGAAAGATCAAGTTGTCCATTTAGAAACGCTCTTAGCGTAAACTCTCCGGGCTTTGCCGCACGTGCGCCACGCTTTATCATCAGTTTGATTATACTCTCCAAAATATAATTTGACCCATGGCACGATATCTCTACCACATTTTCCCGGGTATATGAGCGTGGTGCGATGAATAACGATACCAACACCTCATCAAGTGTAACATCACCATCCACAATATGCCCGAAATGGATAGTGTGCGAAGGCTGTTGGGTTAAGTCTTTCCCCTTGAAAACGCTGTTAGCGATGGTTATGGAATCCGGCCCCGAAAGACGTATAACGCCGATAGCACCCGTTCCGTTTGGTGTGGCCAGGGCCACTATGGTATCTTCAGTATAATTCATTTGTCCATGGTCCATGGACAATAGCCCATGGTATTGAGGGCGTAAAGTTCGTGAAAATATAGGCAAATGCCATGTGTTATCAACAGAGGAGTGTCAAACGGAAAAATTTTCCTTATTTGGCTGTAATTATGATCACTTTTTTTGAAGCTTCGCTTGATGCTGTATCAGTACACCACGTTGGCAACCAATCGCAAAATGAGATGTACTCCCTGTCTGATAATCCTTTGGAATTGCAGGATGAAATTATACCTAACTTGCTAAAACAGTACTTCCTCACCCCTTTTGAGAAAACTAACGAAGTGTATCACCTGATGCACAACAGCGGCGACCTCAACCTGAATGAGATATACAGCTTCGCCACAAAAATTTTTGAAGATGAATCCACCTTCCATGAAACATCTCAGTTGATAGCCAGACACCTGTACAGCGTGTCCAATCACCCTAAAATTAAGGCCGGCGAGATATATGTCGCGCTGTTTCGCCAGGTGCAGATAGAAGGTGAACTGCTTGACGCTATTGGTGTTTTTAAATCTGAAAATAAAGAAACTTACCTGAAAGTGTACCCCGATAAGGGCGGCTTTAGTGTTGATTACGAAGAGGACGGCATTAACATCAACAAACTGGATAAGGGCTGTCTGATATTTAATACCGGCAAGGAAGACGGTTACAAAGTAGCGGTAATTGACAAAGCCGGTTCGCAAGAGGCGGCGGTTTATTGGAAGGACGACTTTTTACAGTTAAAAATCCGCAACGATAATTTTAACCAGACTACCAATGTGCTGGGCGTGTACAAAAACTTCGTTACCCAGAAGCTTGACGAGGAATTTGAAATGGATAAAGCCGATAAGATAGACCTGCTGAACCGATCAATGAAGTATTTTAAGGAGAAGGATACTTTTGATATGGACGAGTTTACAGGTGAGGTAATTGGCAATCCGCAGGCTATTGAGTCGTTCAAAAGCTATAAGGAGCAATACGAGAGCGAGTTTGACATGCCTATTGCCGATAGCTTCGAGATATCGGCCAACGCGGTTAAAAAGCAATCGAGGGTGTACAAAAGCGTATTAAAGCTCGACAAGAACTTTCATATCTACATTCATGGAAACAAAGAGCTGATAGAAAAAGGCTTTGACGACGAGAAGGCTATGAACTATTACAAGGTTTATTTTAAAGAAGAGCAATAGTTGCTAATCACCTTGCCAAGAGGATTTCTCCCTACGGTCGAAATGACAGGTTGCAGGTGTTGACGTCAACAGGGTAAACACCGTCAACACCGTCAACACCGTCAACACCGTTAGCAATGGCTTTATACCATATAATGCGTCAGTGGATGTTACTTTTTCTTTTGCCGGAAAAGAAAAAAATAACCAAAAACAAACCTCGCGGCTGCGCACTGCCGGCCAATGTTACTGCTATAGCACTGTCTCTGCCCTTCCGGCATTACGATGCCGCATCCTTTCAATAAGCGTACGTTAAGGGTTGTCTGGCTCTTTTTCTACTGTTTGCCTTTTTTGTCATGCTGAGGGAACGAAGTATCTGGCGGCGAATGGATCCTTCGCTACACTCAGGATGACACATAAGAGGTAAGAAAATCAGCTTAATCAAAAAATCACAAAAATCAGCGGTTTAGATTCAAATGTCATGCTGAACTTGTTTCAGCATCCCATATACTAAGTGGTAAACTATCCTGTAAGTTTCTGCACAAGCTATCCTACCTAAAAATAAAAAGCCCTTCTCTATAAAAAGAAGGGCTTTAAATATTTGCTTCCCCGGCTCCTGTTTAATGTATCGTCACCAAACAGAAAAGCCCCTCTCCTTTTGAGAGGGTTGGGTGAGGTCTTACAACTCTCTTATCCAGATATTTCTGAAGCTAAGCGGCTCGCTTGGGTCGCCGTGCGATTGTATATAGATAGGGGCCGCGCCATGCTTTCTGTATGATGGCTTGCCAATGTATTGCGTCGGGCCAAGCGGCTCGGTAGCATTTTGTACCAGTACACCATTCAAAAACGCGGTTACTTTGGCCGGAGTTTTTACTGTGCCGTCCTCGTTAAAAGTTGGGGCTGTCCAAACAACATCATACGTTTGCCACTCACCCGGTTTTTTGTTAGGATTGGCTAACGGGGCAAACTGCTTATAAATACTGCCTGCCTGGCCGTTCACATAGGTTTTGTTGTTGTACGAATCCAATATTTGTAGTTCATAACCGTTATCACCGCGGCCAAGTTGCGCCAAAAACAAACCGCTGTTACCGCGCGCTTGTCCGGTACCGGTAATGTTTGAAGGCACCTGCCACTCTAAGTGCAGCTGATAGTTGGTAAATTTGCGCTTGGTTACAATGCCGCCCTCGCTCTTTTTAACGGTGAATATGCCTTTGGCAACCGGCCATGGAGCAGGTTTTGAAGGGTCTTTGTCTGATACCCATTCATCAAGGTTCTTTCCGTCAAATAGTATTATAGCGTCTGAAGGCGCGTCGGTAAACGATTTGCCTGTGGTTACTATTTTTGGTACAGGTTCCCATACCTCGGTATCTTCGGGCTTGTCTTGCGCAAAGGCTGATACGCTGCCAACTGTCAGCAGCATGGCGAAAATTGTTTTATGCTTCACAATATTGTTTTTTAATTTATATAGACAATGTTTTTACGTACGAAATGCTTTCACCAATGCTAACATACGGATCGATATTGGTGAAGTTCTCCTGCTCAACAATAAAGTGCTTAATACCCGCTTTTTGCGCAACGGCAAATATCGACTTGTAGTCAATTGAACCCTTACCTATCTCGGTATTCAGTTCTTTATTCGCCTTATCTGCATCTTTAACGTGCACCAGTTTAAACCTGCCCGGATGTTCAGTAAGCATCTTTGCCGGATCAAGGTTTGAGCGCACCACCCAGTACAGGTCAAGCTCAAGCGTTACCAGGTTAGGGTCGGTTTCTTTCAGCAGTACATCATAAAAGGTAGTACCGTCAACCGGTTTCCACTCAAAGTTATGGTTATGATAACCAAATTTCAGTCCCTGTTTTTTAAGCAATGCTCCGGCCTCATTAAACTTTTTAGCCATGGCTTTGCATTTTTCAGCAGTATCAATCAGGTCGCCGCCCATGGCAGGCAAAATAACATAGGTTTGACCAATGATTTTAGCAGCCTCAATTACCTCGTCCAGATCTTTTGTACTGCCGCTTCTGAAGTATGATTCGATACCGTAGTGACCGCTTGGCGATACCAGTCCGTTAGCTTTCAGCAATTCGCTGTAAGCTTTGGCATCAAGTCCCCAAAAACCGTTTGCCTTGCTGTAACCGTAGGTTTCAACCTCTTTGTAACCTGCAGCCGCAACCTTAGCATGTACACCTTTAACATCTTTCGGCAAATAATCGCGCAGGCTGTAAAGCTGCAAACCAACTTTATTTACGCCTTTTGCCGACGATAGTGACGGTTTCAACAATAAAGCCGCGCCAATCAATCCGGCCTGGCCTAAAAATGTCCTTCTGTTTGTCATTTTGATTTTTATTCGTTTGTATGAGTGATAAATCACCCTTTAGTTTAATCTATAATACAATTTCTGCGTCTTCAGCGTCAACGTCCGGCTGTGTTTCAACATGTTTTTTGTCACGGAACAGCGTAATAAACAGTATCAGTACCACTGCGGCTATACCTGCCGGAATCAGCCATATAGATTGCCAATTGTGCGCATTTTCGCCAATTTTCCAGTTGTCAACAATCGGCCCTGAAATGTACGAGCCGATAAGCATGCCTACACCATAGGTAGCCAGCGTAATAAAACCCTGAGCCGCGCTTTTAAAGCGTTCGCCGGCAAGGTTATCAGTATAAATCTGCCCTGTAACGAAAAAGAAATCGTAGCAGATACCGTGCAGCACAATTCCGCCAATCAGCATATAATAGTTGGTATCGGCATTGCCATAAGCAAACAATACATAACGCACTACCCATGCAAGCATACCAATTGCCAGCATTTTTTTAACGCCAAGACGAACAAAAAACAATGGCATTAATATCATAAACGCCAGTTCAGACGCTTGCCCTAATGATTGTTTTCCGGCGGCAGCTGTCATACCCACTTCATTTAAAAATCTATTAGTGAAATTATAGTAAAAAGCGAGCGGAATACATATAGCTACGGATGCCAGGAAGAAGGTTAAGTACGACCTGTTCTTAAGCAATCCTATAGAATCCAGACCGATAATATCACCTATTGTGGTTTTTTGTCCTTTTTTAGCAGGAGGCGTATCAGGAAGGGTAAAGCTTAGTATGCCTAACAACAACGACGCGCCTGCGGCCATTTTAAAAGTAAGCACCAACTGACCGCTTTGCTCCCAGCCCAGCCAGCCAATAGTTAAACCTGCGATAATCCAACCGGCAGTGCCAAGTACTCTTATAGGCGGAAACTCTTTGCTCGGGTTTGTCATCTGCTTAAAGGCAACTGAGTTTACAAGCGCCAGCGTAGGCATATAAACAATCATATAAGCCAGTATTACCGGGTAAAAGCTTTCAAAGTTGGTTAGCGTGGTAGCATACCAAAGCAATGCCCCGCCCACAAGGTGCAAAACGCCAAGTACACGCTGTGCCGAAAAAAACCTGTCGGCAATAAGCCCGATGATAAAAGGCGCAATGATAGCTCCCCACGATTGGGTGGCGTATGCAACGCCATTTTGCACGTCGGTAGCGTTAAGAGATTTTAAGAAAGTACCAAGCGTTACAAACCATCCGCCCCAAATGAAGAATTCGAGGAACATCATGGCTGATAACTTAATGCGGGTTGTAAGGGTCATTTGTTTGGTTGTTTTGTTTGGTTATTTGCCGCTAATATATGGTTTGCAGTGTGTTTTTACACTGATTTTTAAGAAAGATATGTAAAGATGTTACGTTAATCATTCGGGCGTTCCCTTTCGGGTCAGGCTATCCGCTCATACGCCTGCAGGCCTTAGCCACAGGCCTTTCCGAAGGACTCCTATGGAGTATCCGCTGCTATCCTTAACGCAATTTAACAAAAGTGTCATTGCGAGAAACGAAGCAATCTCTTGACTATACCTTTCATTCTGAACGTAGCGAAGAATCTATTCGCCGACAGATGCTTCGTTACTCAGCATGACAAGTGATTTAACATATGTTGGCACTTAAAGTATGTCATCCCGAATTTATTTCGGGATCCCTCAGGACAAGCAAACGACCTGTCCTGTGGGATGCTGAAACAAGTTCAGCATGACATTCATCTTTTTAAATGATCAATCCAAACCCAGCAGCTTACGGTTGAATGATTCATCCCCTCCGGCAGAAGCAAAATCATCAAACGCGTGTTCGGTTACGTGAATAATGTGGTTCTTGATGAACTCAGCGCCTTCCCTTGCGCCGTCTTCAGGATGTTTAATAGCGCATTCCCACTCCAGCACTGCCCAGCCCTCATAATCGTAAGCAGCCAGTTTGCTGAAGATCGCCTTAAAATCAACCTGACCGTCGCCCAATGAACGGAAACGCCCCGCGCGGTTTACCCAGCTTTGGTATCCGCCGTAAACGCCCTGACGCCCGGTCGGATTAAACTCCGCATCTTTAGCATGGAACATTTTTATACGTTCATGATAGATGTCGATGTAATCCAGGTAATCGAGGCATTGCAGTACAAAGTGCGATGGGTCATATAGTAAACAAGCGCGTTTGTGGTTATTCACTTTCTCAAGGAACATCTCGTATGAAACACCGTCATGAAGGTCTTCACCCGGGTGAATCTCGTAGCAAAGGTCAACACCGTTTTCGTCGAACACGTCCAGTATCGGTTTCCAACGGTTGGCAAGCTCAGTAAAGGCGGTTTCTACCAGTCCGGCAGGGCGCTGAGGCCATGGGTAAACGGTTTGCCATATCAAAGCGCCGCTAAAAGTAGCATGCGCATTAAGACCAAGGTTTTGTGATGCTTTTGCAGCGTATTTTAATTGTTGCACAGCCCACTCCTGGCGTGCTTTAGGGTTGTTGCGGTACTGCTCGGGCGCAAAGCCATCAAACAGTTCATCATAAGCCGGGTGCACGGCAACCAGCTGGCCTTGCAGGTGCGTAGATAGCTCGGTGATCTCAAGACCGTGGCTGTTAACCAGACCTTTTATTTCATCAGCATAGGTTTTGCTTTCGGCTGCTTTTTGCAGGTCAAAATAGCTGTTTGCCCAGCTTGGTATCTGTACACCTTTGTAGCCAAGGCCTGCTGCCCATTTACAAATTTCTTCAAGCGTATTAAACGGTGGTTTCTCACCTAAAAACTGCGCCAGGAAAATACCCGGCCCTTTTATATTCTTCATATCAAATCAAGGTTTATATGGTAAAATCGGTCCATTTTTGATCAGACTTGCCCGAGGCAATCACGTTCTCAACAAAGGCCATCCCGCGCACGCCATCCTCAACACCCGGAAAATCGAGCATTTCAGGCGTAGCAGCAGCTCCTTCAAGCTGAGCTTTAACTGTAAGCGCGAAGTTTTTGTACAGGTTGGCAAATGCCTCAAGGTAACCTTCAGGGTGACCGGCAGGGGCACGCATGTTGGTAGTAACATAGCCGCTGGTGTAGCCGCCGCCTGTACGCCATATTTCAGTTGGCTTATCAAGATATTTTATCAACAAAGTATTTGCAATATCCTGCTGCCACTCGATGCCGCCTTTTTCGCCGTAAACACGAATTTTGATGTTGTTCTCGTCGCCCGCGGCAATCTGGGTAGCCATCAACACGCCGCTTGCGCCGTTGTTGTATTTCAGCAGTACTGCACCATCGTCATCAAGCTTGCGGCCTTCAACCACGATGTTAATATCGGCGTTTAATTTAGTCACCTGCAAACCGGTAACATACTCGCTAAGATTAAACGCGTGGGTTCCAATATCACCCATAGCACCTGCAATGCCACTCTTGCCCGGGTCGGTGCGCCATGATGCCTGTTTGTTGTCTTCGCCTTCAAGGAAAGTGCTTAACCAGCCTTGCGGGTACTCCACATAAACTTTACGCACAGCGCCAATCTTGCCCGAAGCAATAATCTGTCTGGCTTCTTTAACCATTGGGTAACCGGTGTACGTATGCGTTAAGCAGAACAGTTTGCCCGTGCTTTCAACTATTTTCTTTAACTCTTTTGCTTCTTCAAGCGAGAAGGTCATGGGCTTATCAAGCACTACATGAAAACCGCTTTCTAAGGCAAGTTTGGTCGGCTCAAAGTGCACGTGGTTTGGCGTTACTATACTGATCACCTGCACACGTACATTTTCGGGCAGCTGGCTCTCTTTTTCAATCAGTTCTTTGTACGAACCGTACACCCTGTCGGGCGACAGACCAAGCTCTTCGCCGCTGGCTTTGGCTTTTTCAGGATTACTGCTGAAAGCGCCTGCCACCAGTTCGTAGTGGTCGTCGATACGGGTGGCAATACGGTGAATGGCGCCGATAAACGCGCCCTGTCCCCCGCCGATCATTGCTAATCTTAACTTCATATGTTTAGTTTATAGTTGTGATAATGCTTTATACGCCCAGTTTCCAGCCTTCACGGTACTCGCGCTTAACAAACTGGTTTACCTCGTCAAAGTTGGTTACTTTCATGTTCAGGTTGTCCCAGATCAGTTTAATGCTTCTGCCCGGATATTCAGTTTTACCGTCGGCACGTTTGCGCTGAACGTCATGCCCGCGGATAGACAGGTTGGCCATCAGCAAGGCCTCGGTAAGCGGACCGGCCATTTCAAACGGCGAACTCACCTCCATTTTGCCATAACCGGCCAAACAAGCTTCAACCCATTGCGCATAGTGGCCGCTGTCGCCGCCCGGTACACGTTTTATGGTTTGCGGTACGCTTACTTCTTTGGTGCGTGATGTTGGCAGCAACTGCGGATTAACGGCATAAGTACCGGCCATCATTTTTCCTTTTGTGCCGATGAACAGCATACCGTTGCCACCGTCGCCAAACACTTCGTTCGGGCCAAGTTCTTCAGGCCTTTCAGGCTGAATACCGCCGTCCATCCAATGGATGGTTACATCACCTTTGGTTTTCTCGGTTTTAGGGAATGTCAATGTAATATGACTTGATGGCGGGCAGCTTTCAGGGTAGTAAGCTTTGCTGAAGATATCGGTATAAACCGTACCCACGCTTGATTGTACGTCTTTTACATACGAAAGATCCAGTATCCTGAACGGCGCTTCCATCAGGTGACAGCCCATGTCGCCAAGGGCGCCTGTGCCGTAATCCCACCAGCCGCGCCAGTTGAACGGCACCAGTTTTTCAATATAATCTTTGTACGGAGCGGTGCCCAGCCACAGGTCCCAGTCAAGCTCTTTAGGCACTTCTGTTTTTGCGGTTGGCCACGGAATACCCTGAGGCCAAACCGGGCGGTCTGTCCAGCAGTAAACGGTGCTTACATCACCGATAACACCTGCATCAAACCATTCTTTAAGCTGACGTACACCATCGCCTGACGCGCCCTGGTTACCCATTTGGGTTACCACTTTATATTTTTTAGCGGCGGCTGTTAGTACGCGCGCCTCGTAAATGTCGTGGGTAAGCGGTTTTTGTATGTACACATGCTTACGCAATTGCATAGCGGCATAGCCTATAATAGCGTGATTATGATCGGGAGTTGACACAGATACCGCGTCGATATGCTTGTGCTCTTTATCAAACAGTTTGCGCCAGTCTTTATAATACTTGGCTTTAGGAAATGCATTTACAGATTTTTTTGCCTGCCGGTCGTCAACGTCGCACAGATAGGCAATTTCGGCCTTTCCACTTTTGTAAAAGCCTTCTATGTCGCTTGTGCCTTTACCGCCAACGCCAACGGCGGCAACAACCAGCTTATCGCTTGGCGCAATAAAACCTCTGCCGCCTAATACATAGCGTGGTACTATCATGAAACCGGCTGCAGCGGTGGCGCCTGTCTTTATAAAATTTCTTCTCGAGTTGTTTATTGGTTTTTCTTCGCTCATGGGTATGTTTTGGTTAAATGTTTCCTTTGTTTATTTCGTCGACGGCGTAGTTGGCGGCACGGGCTGTTAGCGCCATGTAGGTTAACGACGGATTTTGGCAGGCGGTAGATGTCATGCAGGCGCCGTCGGTAACAAACACGTTTTTGGCAGCATGCACCTGGTTCCACTCGTTCAGGATTGAAGTCTTCGGATCGCGGCCCATACGTGCGCCGCCCATTTCGTGTATATCAAGCCCCGGCGCTTTGCCAATGGCCACGTGTTTTTTTACATTTTTGAAACCTGCCGAAACGAACATCTCTTCCATCTGCTCGAGATAATCAAGCTTCATCTTTTCGTCGTTATCATCGTAATCAACGTTAACACGAAGCAGCGGCACTCCCCAGGCATCTTTTTCCTTATCATCAAGCTTTACATAATTGCTTTCCTTCGGGATGCTTTCGCCCATCATGTGCGAGCCAACGTACCAGCCACTAAGTGTTGGATGAGCCAGGTTGTCTTTAAGCTGTGCGCCAACGCCTTCAGTTTTTGCTTGCTGATACCGGTAAGCGCTGAAACCTGCCGCATAACCACGCAGAAAGTCGGTTTCCTGTTTATACACGTTCCGGAAGCGCGGAATATACCCCCCGCCTGCCGGGTTGCGGCCTTCTGTTTTAAAATCGGTGAAGCCTTCCACTTCGGCACCAACATTGGCTGTGTAGTTATGAAACGCGATGTATTTACCCAATACACCGCTATCGTTACCGAAACCGTTAGGAAAACGCTGCGATGTAGAATTTAGCAGCAGCAAGTTGGTGTTTAATGCCGACGCGTTCACAAATATCACGCGGGCGTAGTACTCAATAACTTCTTTAGTATTGGTATCAATAATTCGTACGCCTGCAGCCTTTCCTTTTTCGTCGTCATAAATAATTGACTGTACTACCGAATGCGGCCGCAATGTAAGGTTCCCCGATTTTAATGCCCATGGTATTGTTGACGAATTACTGCTAAAATATCCACCGAACGGGCAACCGCGCTGGCAAAGCGTACGGTTTTGACAGCCTACCCTTCCCTGCTCAAAATGTATAGGCTGAGGTTTTGACAGGTGCGCACAACGCGCGCTGATAATATGCCGGTTTGGGTACTTCGCTTTTACATGGTCGCTGAAATACTTTTCAACAGTATTTAATGGAAATGCAGGCAGAAATTCGCCATCGGGCAATTCGGGTATGCCATCTTTATTACCTGATATGCCCGCAAATTTCTCTACGTAGCTGTACCACGGCGCAATGTCTTTATAGCGGATAGGCCAGTCGACGGCGAAACCGTCGCGGGCAGGACCTTCGAAATCGAAATCGCTCCAGCGCTGTGTTTGGCGTGCCCAAAGCAGCGATTTACCGCCTACCTGGTAGCCGCGTATCCAGTCGAAGGGCTTTTCCTGTATGTATGGATGCTCGTTGTCTTTTACAAAAAAGTGCTGGCTGTCTTCACCAAAAGCATAGCAGCGCGAAACAATAGGATTCGCCTCGCGGATAGCAAGGGGCATTTCACCGCGATGCTCAAACTCCCATGGGTACATGCTGGTGGTGGGGTAATCAACCACATGCTTTACATCACGGCCGCGCTCAAGCAGCAGGGTTTTAAGCCCACGCCCGGTAAGCTCTTTTGCAGCCCATCCCCCGCTTATGCCCGACCCAACAACAATGGCGTCAAAAGTGCGTTCTTTCACGCTGTCGATATTAAAATTAGCCATGCTTTCCTGATGGTACTTTTGTAGTTTTTTTAACAGGTACGTTTACCAGATACCTGGCAGGAACCAATTCGTACACTACCTGTTTTGTCATGAAATATTGCGATTGGGTATAACCCTGTATCGTTTTGTCTTTTACTATGCGGTAAAACCTGTTTAGCTCGGCCGGTTGATCGTTTTTCTGCTCAAGGCTTGTTAATAAAGTCTCGCGCTGCGCAGCAGGCCATAAAGCGAACGGTTTGCTGTTGGTTTGCGCGGCAAGTTTTTCAAACTGCTCAAGCCCTTTCGCAAATGCGTCCTGATCGGCTTTACTGTAACAATCGTCAAGCATGGTAAGCACAAACAAGTGCAGGTTAAGATCTTTTGCGCCCGGTGTTGTGGTTTTGGGTATGATGGTTTCGCAGATGTTTGCCAGCAGTTTTTCCTGTGCAGGTGTAACGGTTACATTTTTCAGCTGAATCAGCTTCTCGTTACCAGCCAGCAAACCTTTTGGAAACAGCGTCGCGCCGCTCAAAATCAACGCCAGATTCTTTATTGCTATACGCCTGTCCATCAAAATAAGTATCGGGTTTTATCAGCGGCTACCTGTGCCGCCAATGGTTAGTTTACATTCACTTAACGGTGCTTTTCAAACATAATAACTTTATTTTTTAAAAAGATATTATGCTATAAATATGTTACCAAGAGGCTAATATCCACCATTAATAGCCCCATTTTTTCATTATCTGCAAGTCGATGCCCACGCTTTCTGACTGGCCCAGGCCCTGGTACTCTTCCTGCTCTATAACAAACAGCACTGTACCGCCTTTTTTGCGGCCGAGCTTCAAAATATCTTTAACCGGAACAATGCCTTTGCCCAGCACGCAGCTTTCGTATTTATGGTGCGCGTCTCCGCCTTCAACGGCTTTCATATCCTTTACATGCATTGATTCGAACCTGCCTGGATATTTGTTTATATAATCGGCAGCCATACCGCCGGCTATATACATATTACCAATATCCAGCTGCCATGTAACCAGTTTCGGATCGGTATTTTGCAGCATATAATCAAACACCAAAACATCTCCTACTTTGTCTCTGAACTCGAAATCGTGATTATGGTAAGCAAATTTCATTGAGGATTTTTGGCAAAACTCGCCGCATTTGTTAAACTGCTCCATAAAAGGCTTCATGAAATCTTCGGTCATTTTTGCCCCCCATCCAAGCGACGGACTGATCACATAACGCTGACCAATTTCAGCAGCATCTTCAACGGTACGTTTCCATTCATCAGTAAAATCGTTGGTAGCAGTATCCCAGTGGTTGCGCCCCATGGTGGTATGCCCGCTTGGCATTTTCAAGCCCAGATCACTTAGTAAAGTCTTAAATTCTTTTACAGGATAACCGTAGAATTTACGTTCGCCCGCGTTATAGTTGGCATGTTCAATATGCGTGTAGCCCAAGTCGGCTAACTTCTTAAGCGTGCCTTTAGGGTCTTTATTCATTTCATCGCGTACCGAATACAACTGCACAGCGGTTCGGCGCAATTTGTTATCGGCGGCAAAGGTAAAGCGTGGTGAAGCAACAGCTGCCGCGGCAAGCATAGCCGAACTTTTTAAAAAACTTCTTCTCGTGTTTTGCATGGTAATAATTTAATACAGGTTTTGTGTTTACCACCGGATATAAAACTGCATTTTATGTTCAGGAAAATCAGTTTAAAATACAATCCGGATGTTGTAAATATATCAGTTTATAATGCCACTAATGTAGGCATTGCCGCATAAATGAAAAAAGCATAACATGATAGTATCACATTATGCTTAATAAGTATCAAAGTTTTTACGCCGCGGCTATGCTTCTTTTAGAGCTAACCCGGTTTTCGGGCATAATTTTACGGGCAGGGCTTTGGTATAATATGTCTTCATAAATTGCTTTTTTGAATCGTGATAACAGCTCACTGCACCCACAAAATGCATAAACTTTATGTAGTACCAGGCAGTATCAACCTGGTGCAGCTTAAAGCCCGACCGTGCACTTTTAGGATATAAATGATGATTGTTGTGCCACTCGCCCGCCACAATCCCCGGCCACAGTTGATTGATTGACATATCATCACGATTATGATCGACACCATCACGGCGCATATCTTTACCTTTGCCGTGGCCTTCGTAATTAAAAGTACGCACACCTACCGCCCAGAAGCCGGCAGCCCCAAACAGTGCGCAAACCAATGCAAAGCCGCCAAGCAGGTAAAATACAGTACCCCAAAATATCCAGCTTAAAACAACACCCGTTATGGCGTAAAACGGGTTGGCTACTGTACCCCACTTTTTGTACTGCGCATAAGTATTGGCTTTTACACCGGTATGCTGCATAAGCTTTACACAACGGTTAAAATCGCCCTCGCTTAAATTACGGTTTATAGGCTGATGATTGGCATCGGCCAGAAAGCAATACAAAAATCCGCCCTGCGCGTTGTATGGGTCGCCAGGCTGATCAGACAGCGCATGGTGCACGTGATGTGATATCACATATATTTCTTCAGGTATAATTTTAAGCGTGAGATTTTGAGTTATAAAACGCCAGAAGTTGTTACTAAACTTAAACGCCCTGTGTGTGCAATACCGGTGATACCATATAGTACCATGCGTACCCATAACCACCATGCTGTAAATAAAAGTTATCAGCAGCAGCTTCAGGCTAAAATATTTTACCAGGAAAAGTATAAAGAATGGCGCGAGCGTTAGCACCATCAGCCAGCTCATTAACGGCAGCCAGTTACGCCGGTTGTTAATAACGTTCAGTCTGCTTAAAAACTGTTTAAAAATTTGTACGGGTGTTGGTTTAACAAGGCTACCATCGGTATTTGTCCACCCATAAGCCGGGCGTTCAAGCACCGTATGTATAAAAGCCATAATATATCAGTAAAAAAAATTAATTTGAAGTATATGTTTGTAAGGTAGGTAAATAATTTCGTTATGCCGCAGTATTTCAATAATATATACCAACTATTATACAACGTCACAGAATAGATTAAATTATACATCTATAAGTTTAATACAAGCTGTATGTTTTTTTGCAACATTTACATTACATGCAAATCACTGTTAAACCTTAGCTTATCTTCAGCCTCTTAAGAGCTCACAACAATATCACAGCTTTGAAAATATATCTACTTATCATCTTCTTATCATTCTTTGCCCTTTCGGCAACACACGCGCAAACCGTCAGACCAGTTTCAGGCGTGGTTACCGACAGCGCCGGGGTTACCATACCGGGCGTAAGCGTAAAACTCACTTCTGCTGCTGATAGCTCGGCCACTTCAACAGACGTTGACGGAAAGTTTAAACTCAACACATCGGCACAAAAAATAAAGCTGACCGTAAGCGGCATTGGCTACAAAACGTTCACGCGTGAGTATAACCTTACTGAAGTATCTGTCACCCTGCAGCCGGTTGTATTGCAGTACCAGATAAACATACTTAATGTAGTTACTATCACAGCGGTTAAAAACCCGATAGTTATAAAGCAGGATACGGTTGAGTATAATGCGGGGGCATATAAAGTTCGTGAAGGCTCACAGGTGGAAGACCTGCTAAAAAAACTGCCCGGTGTAAATGTTGACAAAGACGGGGGGGTTGAAGCGCACGGCAAACCGATAACCAAAGTGCGCGTAAATGGCAAGGATTACTTTAAGGGTGATGTACAGGCGGCTACACAAAACCTGCCTGCCGATATCGTTGAGAATATCCAGGTGATAGATGATTATGGCGATCAGGCCAACCTCACCGGTATTAAAACCGGCGAACCAGCCAAAATATTGAACATCACCATAAAAAAAGACCGTAACAAATGGACACAAGGGCAGGCAACGGCGGGCGTGGGTAATCAGGAGCGCTACCTGCTGCGCTTTTCCGGTAATTCGTTTGCAGATGGCAGGCAGATAGGTATTATCGGTAACATCAATAACAACAACAGCAATGCTTTTAATTTCGGCTCGCGCGGGGGGCAGGCTAACATAGGCAACAGTAATGCTAATGGTATTACCACCAGCCGCTCGTTAGGCCTTAACTTTCGCGACGACTGGGGTAAAAAGGTGACCGTTTATGGCAACTACAGCTTCTCCAGCCGCGACCGCGATGCCAGCACCGTTTCATTTCAGCAGGAACTTTACCGCCGAGATACTATTTTGCGTAATAACAGTAGTACGAGTAAAAGCGGAGGCAGCAACCACCGCTTTGATTTTAACCTGGAATATAAAATTGATACGCTTAATTACCTGAAGGTAAACCCCGAGTTCAATTATTCGAGCAATGATAATACAAATAACAGCTCATTCACCAATACCTTTAGAGACAGCCTTGCTACCAGCGCCGACAGTATAATAAACGGTACACGTTACAGCCGCAATAACAGCACATCGCCAGAGGGTGGCATAAATGTGCTGTTCAATCATAAATTTCATAAAAAGGGGCGCAACTTCAGTGTTAACACCGGCTATAGCTACGACAGTAATGGCAGCGATCTGGAAGATGATTATATTACCATTCAGAATGGCAGTTCGATACCGCTTTTCCAGCAGATCAGCACCAATAACTCTACGGCAAGGCTGTTTGCCAACTTCTCGTATATCGAGCCGATCGGAAAAAACACTTATCTGGAGGCAGGATATAACTATAATAGAAATAATAATGAAAACACACGTTTAAATTACCGCGTTGATCCTGAAACCGGACAAACAACTTATGTTGACAGCCTGAGCACCGATTATAATTACCAGTTTATTACCAACCGTATAAGTTTAAACCTTCGTGCCGATAAAGAAAAATACAATTACACCATCGGGATAGCAGCACAGCCCACAACTTTACAGGGTGAGTTTAGGGGGAAAACGCTTACTACAAATGCCTTTAACTGGATACCAACCGCACGTTTTGTGTATAAGTTTGAGCGCAGCAAATCGTTCTCGCTAAATTATAATGGTTCAACCAACCAGCCAAGCTTTACGCAGTTACAGCCCGAGCCCGACCTAAGCAACCCCGAGAACCGAATTTACGGCAACCCTAACTTGAAGCCTGAGTTTACCAATAACGTCAACCTGAATTACAACCAGTTTGATATGAAAAGCGGTAACTCACTGTTTGCCAACTTATCATTAAGTCAAACCAACAACAAAATAGTAAGCAATACCCCGCGGCCAACTCTTGACAGCGCCGGAAGACTTATCCGCGAAACACGTTTTGTTAATACCGATGGGTTTTACAATATAGCCGGTAACTATTCGTTTGCCAAGCCATTTGCCGAGCGCAAATTCACCGTGAGCCTGAACGGCAACATCTCATACAATAACAACATCTCGTTTATTGAAGGTGAGCGCAGCAAAAATCAAAATTATGTACTTACACAGGGATTAAAGTTCAGGGCTGATGTTGACAGCCTGATGGACACCGAAATAAATACCAGCTACACGCTTAACAGCACCAACTACGGGCAGGAAACTTATGTAGATGCAAACACACATACCTGGATTGTCGGGCTTGACGGGCGCAACTTTTTTGGTAAACACCTGATATTCGGCTACAATTTTTCAAAGGCGTTTAACAAAGGCTACAGCAATTCGGTAAGGGCCAACCCTACCCTGCTCACCACGTATGTTGAATACCAGTTTCTAAAACGTAATGCCGCGGCTATTCGCTTTCAGGGGTTCGACCTGTTTAACCAGAATACCGGCTTAAGCCGCAATGTAAGCGGTAATCTAATATCTGAGTCGCGCACCAACAGGCTTGGCCGATATTATTTACTTACCTTTACAATGAAACTGCAGAAATTTGCCGGCGGTGGTGGCAGAGGCAACAGGGGTGGCGGCGAAGGCAGAAACCGTAGTGGCTTTGGAAGCTTTAATTAGGCACACTCCTTGCAGTGTTTCAATAAAGGAAAGTTTATTTGTGAAAAAAGTACTGTTTGTTTGTTTTTCATTTCTGTTTTGTTTGAATTGCTTCGCCCAGCAAACTATTGCCATAAAGGGGCGCATCTACAACAAATTCACTGAAAAGTATAACGTATTAGCTGATAGTCCAAAGCTGAAGCATGGTTTGTACCAGGCGCTTTACAACAAAAAGATCGCTGTTGCCAGCGGACAATACACACGCGGCAAAAGAACCGGATTATGGCATTTTTACAACATACAGGGCACGCCTATTCAAAACTACAATTACAACACAAATACGCTTTTGTATGAGTCGGCAGCGGATACCGTTCGTGGCATTAAATACTTTGTTGACGGAAACATTGATTCCATCGCAAAAACCACCCGACCTATAAAGCCCGGAGGCGTTTACTTCGGATATCTGCCTTATATCAGTCAGTTTATCATGCCTAAAGACCTATCGGACGCTGATCCGGAGTATTTTGGTGCAGTTGTAGAACTGCTTGTTAGCCCGGGCGGGCGCCTTGCCGACTATAAGATTCGGGTTGTGTCACCCGACGGGCAATATAACAAGGTAGCCGATATGGATATGAACTTTCTAACTGAAGAAGATAAAAGATTTATACCGGCGACTATCAATAACCAGCCGGTAGCTGTAACCATCTATATTCCCTGCCGGATAACTGCCAGTGGAAGGCTGGAGTACCAATAAAAAAAAAGCGCCTCGGAAGACGCTTTTTTCCAAGTATTAAAAAATTAGTTACAATTTACTGTACGCCCATCATAATAAATAGGCGTTGAACCGGAACTGTTAGGCGATACACTGGTTATGTTATAATAAAAAGCACCAGGCATCGAGCCGATAGTTATACCAGTTGGATAAGTCACGGTTGAAACTCCTGCGCTTATTGGAATGGTGTAGTAAGTTTGCGTGCCATATGGATTAGCTACCATGGTGATGTACACTGTTAGGTTTGAAGGCGCCGGCACTAAAAATACATTGTTATAGGTTTGATAACCCAAAACATAAAATGTTATCTGACTGTTATCGGAAGACAGGCTTGATTGTATCTGGTAACAAGGGAAAGTTGTGAAGGGCAATAATTTCCCGGTTAAAAAAGGTGAAATTGGCTTTCCGTTTGATGCAACTGAATTAGTAACAGGCACAAATACTACCAGCATGGCCATAGCCAGCAAAAAATTGCGAATTGTTTTCATGATTAAAAATTGGTTAAATGAGATGAATTTAATTTGGTTACTGCAATTTAACCAACCACTTTATATAAAACAATTAGCAACCTAATAAAATGAAAATCAGGTAGTTTTACGTGAGCAAAATAACAGACAAACGATAGTTAATAACCTAACTGTTAATTAACTTCAATTTAAGTTAAAACAAAAAAGCGCCTTATAGGCGCTTTTTCAATATTAAATATCTTTAATTATTCATGGTGATGATGGCCATCCGGACCGTGAGCGTGGCCATGTGCCAGTTCCTCGGCGGTTGCAGGGCGTACATTCAGTACAGTGCCTTTAAAGTGCAGCTCCTGACCAGCCATCGGGTGGTTAAGGTCAACTATAACACCATCCTCGGCAATAGATACTACCTGTCCGCGGAAACGGTTGCCATTGTTGTCCTGCAACGGAATAACAGCGCCAATTTCAGGCACTTCCGTACCGCTAAACATCTCTTTAGGCAGGTTGGCCACAGCTTCTTCGTCATATTCACCGTAAGCATCCTCTGCCGACAGGCGGAACTCATAAGTATCGCCGGTTGAATGCTCGCTGAGGTTTTCTTCAAATTTAGGAAGCATCTGGCCTGCGCCGTATAAAAAGGTTAATGGCTGCTCTTGGGTAGCGCTTTCCACTAATGATTCTTCGCCGTTGTTATCAACATACAAATCGTAGGTTAATGACACTACGTGTTCTGGATTGATTTTCATTACAATTAATTGTTTTAAGTATAAGTAATCAGGCCTCAATTTGTTTTAAGGCATCTGCTGTATTATCTGCGGGCAGGCCACAGGTTTTATCGCGGCAAACATAAATTTTAGTTTCGTTACCAAATTTGCCCTGCAGCAAAGGTAAACTTCCTTCGCTCCCGCCCAACATTATTTTATTCGGAATGTAAGTTTGTTCAATTTCTTTACGCAAAGGTTCGGTTACCATACCGGTAACGGCCACTTCATACACACCAAACACCTCGTCAGTCAACAACATGATCCAGTTTGAGTATGACGAGCCATACTTACCCAAATGCGGCATGATGTTGCGCAGCAACTGAGCCGATATCTCGAGATACCGCTCATTATCAAACAGTAATCCCAATTTTTTAAGCACCCTTGCCATAGCCGAGTTTGATGCCGGGGTTACACCATCCATAATTTCTGATTTACGGGCTATCAGTTGTTCGTCATTTGCCGAAGTGTAAAAGAAGATACCGCCTTCTTCATCATAGAAATTGTTTATTGCAGTATCAGTTAAAGTCTTAGCCAACTGTACCCATTTCTCATCAAAAGTTACTTCGTACAAGGCTGTAAACGCGTCGGCTATGTTGGCATAATCGTCCAGAAAGGCCTGGCCATTACCGCCTTTTACGTCAGGTTTAAACAAGCGCAATAACTTGTCGCCTGCTATCATATTGTCAACTATAAAGTTGGCGTTCGATAAAGCATATTCCAGGTAATCGGCATCGCCGAAAGCACGGTAAGCGTCACAAAGTCCTTTCAGCATTAAGCCATTCCACGATGCCAATATTTTATTGTCAAGCCCTGGCCTTACGCGGCTGCTTCTTGCCTCGAATACTTTTTGGCGTGACGCCTCAACTTTCGCAAGCAGTTCTTCTGCACTTAAACCAAGCTGGGCGGCCAGTTCAGCATCATCACGTTTTCTGAACAGCACGTTGGTTTCTTCCTCTTCCCAGTTACCTTCGTCGGTAATGTTATAATAGATACTGAACAGGTCGGCGTCATCGTCCAGTATCAGCTCAATATCGGTTTTGGTGAACGTATAAAATTTGCCTTCCACGCCCTCGCTATCTGCATCAAGCGCCGAGTAGAAACCACCTTCAGGCGAGGTTAGCTCACGCATCACAAATTGTGTTATCTCGCCGGCAACCTTGCGATAAAGCGGGTTAGGCCACCAGGTATAAGCTTCGGCATACAAGCTAAGCAACTGGCCATTATCATACAGCATCTTCTCAAAGTGCGGCACATGCCAGCGCCCATCAACAGCATAGCGCGCAAAACCACCGCCAACATGATCATATATCCCGCCGAAGGCCATGTTTTGCAGCGTAAGTTTTACAGCATGATCCACCTCGGCATCTTTAGCTAAATGGGCATAACGCATCAAACATTGTATACTGTTGGGCATCGGGAACTTCGGCGCGCCACCAAAGCCACCCTCTTTCTTGTCAAAATATTTTTTCCAGTTGTTTATGATCGTCTGCAGGTCGCCGCGTGTGTACTCCTTATCGTGCGGGGGCACAAAGTCAACCGCCTCATACATATTGATGCCCTCGGTAAGACGAACGGCGTAGTCCTCGGCTTCTTCGGGTTTGGTTTTATAGAAATCGGCCAGGTTAAACAGCAGCGACACCCAATCATTCTTACGAAAATAGGTACCGCCATAAATAGGCCGCTGGTCGGGCAGGCAGATGCAGTTCAATGGCCAGCCTCCCCTGCCGGTCATCAGTTGTACGGCGCTCATGTATATCTGGTCAACATCGGGGCGTTCCTCGCGGTCAACTTTTATACACACAAAATATTCGTTCATAACGGCTGCCACCTGCTCGTCTTCAAAACTTTCATGCTCCATCACATGGCACCAGTGGCAGGCCGAGTAACCAATGCTCACCAGTATCAGCTTATTTTCGTCCTTCGCTTTTTGCAGCGCCTCAGGCCCCCAGGGGTACCAGTCGACCGGGTTATTAACGTGCTGCAGCAGGTAAGGAGATGTTGAGTTGGCCAGATGGTTCATATAAAATAGCAGATGGTTATTAGTTGATAATTTGCCGTAATGATGATTTGTTTTAAGCGAATGCAAATGTGTGGTTATTTTTAGATTTAGATGTGAGATTTTATACATGAGATATGAGAACGTGCAGGTGTTGACGTCAACACCGTCAACACCGTCAACACCGTCAACACCGTCAACACCGTCAACACCGTCAACACCGTCAACACCGTCAACACCGTCAACACCGTCAACACCGTCAACACCGTCAACACCGTGCTTCAGTTTGCAACTGAAGCACGGTGCATGAGCTGCCTCACCCATTAATGTTTGTGATTTATCACTCCCTTGCTACCCTCTCCAAATGGAGAGGGTGGTACAAGCTCTGCCATTTGCAGTAGCATTGTCGGGTGAGGGGAATATATATAGCATCTTGCGCTCGTCTGCTACGAGTGCTTAACGTTGTATAGCGTCTGCGACGCGACAGAGGCAATGAAATCGTTACCCCAATTTAAGCACTCGTCGCAAACGAGCGCAAGAATGGGTAAGTATTAAATTAACAACGCCAACCGCCCCGCGCCGGGCACCACCCCTGTTTAAAACTACCCTCCTCTTTCCCTTTCTCCTTTCGCTTCAAAACCCTAATTTCGCCCTGATAAAATCAGAGGGAAAGCATTGGATTATTTAGCGGGATTAAATAAAGAGCAAAGGGCTGCGGTTGAGCAAACTGAAGGGCCGGTGATGATTATTGCCGGTGCTGGTTCGGGTAAAACAAGAGTGATTACTTTCAGGGTGGCGCACCTTATACGTAAGGGTGTGGATTCATTCAACATCCTCGTACTAACCTTTACGAATAAGGCCGCGAAAGAGATGCGTGAGCGTATCAACAGCCTTGTTGGCACCGAAGCTAAAAACATCTGGATGGGTACTTTCCACTCGGTTTTTGCAAAAATTTTGAGGGTTGAAGCCGACAAAATTGGCTATCCCAACAACTTCACCATTTATGATACCGACGACAGCAAGAGCGTAATACGGGCCATTTTGAAAGAAATGAACCTCGACGATAAGCTGTACAATCCAAACTTTGTTTACAACCGTATATCGGCGGCAAAAAATAACCTGATTGGCTGGCAGGAGTACCAGAACAATCCGCAGATACAAGCCGACGACTTTAGCAGCGGTCGCGGGCATTTAGGTAAGGTGTACGAAACTTATGCTGCCCGCTGTTACCGCGCCGGGGCAATGGATTTTGACGACCTGTTGTTTAAAACCAACGAGTTGCTAAAGCTGCATCCTGATGTACTGAATAAGTATCAGCACAAGTTTAAATACCTGATGGTGGATGAGTATCAGGATACCAACTTTTCACAGTACCTGATAGTAAAAAAACTGGCGGCTGTTAGCGAAAATATCTGTGTAGTTGGCGACGATGCGCAAAGTATTTATGCCTTCCGTGGAGCGAACATCCAGAACATATTAAACTTCGAGAAGGATTATCCTGATCTGAAGGTTTTCAAGCTGGAACAAAACTACCGCTCAACCCAAAACATTGTAAACGTTGCCAACAGCATTATCGCCAATAATAAAGAGCAGCTTAAAAAAAATGTTTTCTCTGAAAAGGAAACCGGCGACAAGATAAAGGTAGTACGTGCTTTCAGCGACAACGAGGAAGGTAAGATTGTGGCTGAGGACATTATGCAGTTCCGCAGCACCAAAGGGCTTAAGTGGAATGATTTCGCAATCCTTTACCGCACCAACGCGCAATCGCGCTCGATGGAGGAAGCGCTGCGCAAGCTTAATATTCCTTATAAAATATATGGCGGCCTGTCGTTCTATCAGCGTAAAGAGATAAAAGATCTGATTGCCTATTTCAGGCTGACCTTTAACCCGAACGATGAAGAAGCACTGAAACGCGTAATCAACTATCCTAAACGTGGCATTGGCGATACGACAGTCGACAGGATCATCGTGGCTGCTGATAAGCACCAGCTAACACCTTTTGAGGTTATATTAAACGCGGGGCAATATGTAGAGAAAGCTCCGGCATCGTTACATAACTTTGCCACCATGATACAAAGCTTCCAGGTGATCACCAAAAACCTGCCGGCTTATGATGCCGCTTTGCATATCGCGCAGCACTCAGGCTTGCTTAAAGATCTGTACGAAGACAAATCTGTTGAAGGCCTCAACCGGTATGAGAACATTCAGGAGTTGCTGAACGGTATTAAAGAGTTTAGCGAGCGTGAGGATATAGAAGAAAAAGGTTTGGATGTGTTTATGCAGGATGTAGCCCTGCTTACCAACGACGATAACGACAAGAATAAGGATGCCGATACGGTTTCGCTTATGACCATCCACTCGTCAAAAGGGCTTGAGTTTCCCTATGTGTACGTGGTAGGTTTGGAAGAAAACCTGTTCCCGTCACAAATGTCGCTTAACTCGCGCAGCGACCTTGAGGAGGAACGCCGCCTGTTCTATGTAGCCGTTACCCGTGCCGAGCACAAGCTGAGCATCAGTTATGCTACCTCAAGGTTTAAATTTGGTACGCTGATAAGCTGCGAACCAAGCCGTTTTCTGGATGAGATAGATCCGAAATATCTTGAGCTTGACTTTACCGCCAAGCCGGCCCCTTCAGTTGGCAGCAGCTCATATGCCGACGAACGTACAGCATGGAGCCGCGGCAACAACAGCGGTGGCGACAGTTTTTCAAAACCGAAACCTCAGCCGGTTAAAACAACACAGGTACTGGCCAAAGCACATGTGCCATCACCTGATTTTAAACCCTCAGACACATCAAACCTGCAGGTAGGGATGGAAGTTGAGCATGAGCGCTTTGGCTTCGGTAAGGTAATCAGTTTAGAAGGTAATAAACCGGATATAAAAGCAACAATATTTTTTAAAGAAATAGGACAAAAGCAACTTTTGTTGAAGTTTGCAAAACTGCATATTAAAAATTAACGTATTTACCCCATAGCCGCCCCGTTTGAGGAATTACTTCCCCATGTATATACTCCTGTATATATAAAAACACAAGCACAAGCGTTTAATGGGGCAAATAGATGTTGGCACAGGCTTTGGTTAATATTGTTATTACCCTTTCCCCTGTACTATTGATTTATACCTTATTAAGGAAATGAGCGAAAAGAAAAAGACGAACAAATCTATCGGAAAGAACATCCGTATCCTGAGGCACCAACGCGGATGGAGCCAGGAAGATGTAGCCAATCGCTTAGGCATTTCTATCCCTGCCTTTTCAAAAATTGAAACCGGTGTAACCGATATTAACCTGTCGCGCCTGGAGCAAATTGCTAACATCTTTGAAGTGGCAGTAGTGTACCTGCTTGCCTATGATATTGAAGAAACTGAACCGGAACCTTCGCACCTTAGCGTAGCACAAAAAAAGTTACTGGAACGTGAAGCTGAAATTGCCAGCCTGCAACGCAAAGTAATTTTGCTGTACGAAGAACTGCGCAATAAAAACTAAGCGGTTGTGTGTTTTTAACACGACAGTTTCTGATATACAAAACACTTCTATTTCATTATAATTTCATATAGGTTAATTTAGTTAATCAACCTTCTCATATTACGGCGTAATACTTCCTATTGGTTAATAAACGCGGTTTTGGAGTAACTTTTGCAATTAAAGACATGTAGTAAATTGAAAAACATGTCCAACTATCTGATTTCTATACCAAACGCCGAAAGTGTGAAGAGCGAAGTGATACACGACCCTAAGAGCAAGCTTAAGGTAAAAGTGTTTGATATTTTGAAATCACGGTTTCAGCCCAGTCAGGGCGAGGTTAGGTTCTTTGTTACCGCAAATGATGAGGTACTGGCCTTTGAAACACGGGGATATAAGAAGCACCGTGAACTGCTTATACTACAAATGATATCATGGTATTGCAGCTACCTCGGGTTATTTGAGGCGCGCATTCATCCCAACTGGCCTTAAACTTTTGCGTCTGTTTTTGCTGGGTTATGCAGCATATCGCTCATCTCAATAATCTTTGAGTCGATATCAGATACGCATTTTCCCAT
The DNA here is from genome assembly GCF_004005815.1 of Mucilaginibacter limnophilus. Taxonomy (GTDB): domain Bacteria; phylum Bacteroidota; class Bacteroidia; order Sphingobacteriales; family Sphingobacteriaceae; genus Mucilaginibacter; species Mucilaginibacter limnophilus. Next base: position 309,140 of record NZ_SACK01000004.1, read on the forward strand.
CATTTCAATACATTCGGCTTCGCCAACAAGACCTTCTTTTTCAAGGTTCATGAGACCTTTAAGCGTAGCTATCGGTCCGCGTATCTGGTGCGACAGGTATGACGAGTACTCAGAAAGTTTCCTGTTTTTTACCTGCAGATCGCGGGTGCGCTCGTCAATTATTTCTTCCAGGTGGTGGTTTATACGGTCAAGGTTATCTTTTTGTCTTGACACCTCGGCGTTCAGGTCGGTAAGCTGCGCATTGGTTTTGGCTTTGCGTTTAACGTTACCTACAAGCAGCGCCACCACTACCAATAACAAGCCCGCAACCGCGGCTACTCCAAAAAACCGCACCCTGTCATATTCTTGCTTTTGCAGTAGAGCTTCCTGCTGGCGTTGGCTGTCGGCTTGTTCAAATTGTTTTTGTATCAGGTTTATACGGGTGGATTCGTTTGTTTTATGCAGTGTGCTGTCCTGCCTGTAAATATCCTGCAGATAGTGCAGCGCTTTTTCAAAGTTTTTCCGCTTATACTCCATCTGGTAAGTGGTGTATTCATAGTCGTATAACAGCTTTTTGTCTTTGATGATGTTAGCGTACACCTTGCCTTCTTCAATAATACGTTCGGCTCCGGCAAAGTCGTTCCGGGCTATATACAACGCAGCCAGGGTGAGGTTCACACTGGCTACAATCTGGTTAAGGTCGTTAACCTTGGCGGCGTTATTGGCTTCAAGCAATAATTGTCTCGCCTTTTCAAACTGGTTAAGGTGAAAATAGGTAACGCCCTGGTTCTGAATACAAGTGATCAGATTAATTGAATCCTGAAGCTTCGTAAAAAGCGTATAACTCTTATCGTAATAAGTAAGCGCCTGGTTATAACTTTTTTGACGATACTTGATATTGCCGATGTTAAGATATAACGAAGCAACCAGCTGCGGATCATTAATCTTTTGTGCAATGGCAAGTGAGCGGTTCAGGTACAGTAACGATTGCTGGTAATCGTTATCACGATAAAGGTTGCCTATGTTATTGTAAACCTTGGCCTCGCTTTGCTTGTCATTTATTTCAGTAAAATACTTTAAGGCCTGCAGGTAATTATCAATTGATTTTTCGGGCTCGTTAAGGTAATAATATCCTAAACCCAGGATACGGTATGCCTCGCCTATGCCTTTTGAGTATTTAACTTCCTTTGCGAGCGTAAGCGCTTTTTCACCATAAGCAATAGTTTGCTCGGGGTCGGTAAGGCGGCTGTCATATCCTTGCTTTGCCAATTTATTAACATCATTTGTATCTTGCGGCATTGCATCATTAAAAGATGATGCGCGTACCCAGACACTAAGCAGTAAAAAAATGGCCAAATAAAGATATTTACTCATTAAACGCTGTTAAGCTGATTTGCTGTGAAAGTTATAAAAATAACAATAAAACAAGTGTGGAGAATTTTTTTTTCAATTTCTTTTGAATTAATGAAACATAATTAACTTTGTAGCCGTTAAACAATTGAATTACAATAACTTATATGATTAAATAATATTTGAAAAAATAACAGGACAATATTGAACCTGCAAGCCACAAAAGGCTCAGGACATATCAAAAGTTGTCACTTTTATTTACAATGCAAATTGTGAAATTAAATTTTAGGAGACTATATATTAACTATAAATTAAAAAATAAATAAAATGAGAAATTTAGTATTGTTGGTATTAATTATTTTAACCATTGGTGTATTTTCACTAAATGCCAATTCACGCTTAACTCCGGCTGACAACACTCCTGAAGCACCTGTACAAAAGCTTTCAGGCTTTAAAAAAGATATCAGCACAGCCGACTAATTACATATTATAATAAAAGATTTATAAAGCCCGTAAGATGAAAAAATTAACAGCAGCAGCCATAGCCCTGATACTAAGCACCGGTGTACTAACATCATGCAAAAAAGAGGAAATTTTAAGTCCTAAAGCACCTTTACAACAACTTGCAGGGTTTAAAAAAGATATCAGCACCGCTGACTAATAATTTGATCATAAAACACATACACTCAAAAAAATAAATAAAATGAAAAGGATAGCACTGGCAGTATTAGTAATTGGAGCAAGCATATTAACATCATGCAAAAAAGAGAATGACGTAAAGCCTGTAGCGCCTGTTCAAACATTTATTGGCTTTAAAAAAGACATCAGCTCAGCTGATTAATTAATATACATATTCATATATAAAAATACCTAATAATAACTAATTGATTTTAACACACATTAAACATTTAACCAGCATGAAAAAGACACTTATAGCAGCAGCATTAGTATTTGCAACCCTTTTTTCAACCTCTGCAGAAGCGGCATTCGGCGACAAAAAAGACATCGGTTCTGCTGATTTCCGTGGTGATAAAAAAGATATCGGTTCGGCTGATTCAAAAGGCGACAAGAAAGACATCGGCTCTGCAGATGCTAAAGGCGACAAAAAAGATATCGGTTCAGCTGACTAAGCACTCGAATTGAAAGAATAAAATAATTACAGAATAACACGAATAACAACAACACTCTACATAACAACAACGATCATGAAAAAATCAATCATAGCAGCAGCATTAGTTTTCGCAACCATCTTCTCTTCTTCAGCAGCAACTTTCGGCGATAAAAAAGACATTGGTTCAGCAGACTTCCGTGGTGATAAAAAAGAC
>NZ_SACK01000005.1 GCF_004005815.1 Mucilaginibacter limnophilus
ACAAAATGAGCGTTATCAACGCCTTACGAAATAAAATGCTCCAGCGCATTGTCTCTGTTGTAAAAAACAACAAAACCTATCATTCAAAAATAGCAGCTTAATCTTGCTTTTATCATAGAAATCTTTTCCGGCAAAAGAAAGTAACATCCACTAACGCTGATAAAGCACAACGCCTTTCATAGATGTATAGCCACCATCAACTCTGAATTTTCAATTAGAAAAAACAATCCCACCTGCCATAACTTATCTCAATATGAAAACATTAAGAAATTTGGTTGGCGGACTGGCAGGCGCGGCTGCGCTCAACATAGTACACGAAACAGTAAGGCATTTAGTAAACACTGCACCACGTGTTGATTTACTGGGTAAAGAAGCATTGAGCAAAGGTTTAAGAAAAGCAGGCGTAAACCCACCGTCGGGCACCAAGCTATACCTGGCTACGCTCGCTGCTGATGTAGTAAGCAATGCGGTGTATTACAGCATTGTTGGTTACGGCAAAAAACGGCACCTTCTAACACGCGGCGCTGCATACGGCTTGGCGGCCGGTGTTGGCGCGCTTACATTGCCAAAACCTATGGGCTTAAGCGACGCGCCGGTTACCCGCACCAATACCACTAAGGCACTTACCGTTGCCTGGTACCTGCTTGGCGGCCTGGTTACCGCAGCTGTTATTAAAAAAGCATTATAACAACAGGTGTTGACGGGTGTTGACCCTGTTGACGGGTGTTGACGCTGTTGACGGTGTTGACGGGTGTTGACGCTGTTTACCGTGTTGACTCTGTTGACGTCAACACCTACACTTTACTGTCTCAAATCTAATATCTCACATCTAAAATCTAAATCCGTACTTTTGCGGCACACATGGCCGAACGCACAAAACTTTATTTCGCATCCGATTTTCATTTAGGTACCGATAGCTACGGCAAAAGCCGCGACCGCGAGGCACGCCTTGTGCGCTGGCTCGACAGTATTAAGCATGATGCGGCCGAAGTTTTCCTGATGGGTGATGTGTTTGAGTTTTGGTTCGAATATAAAACGGTGGTGCCAAAAGGATACATCCGTTTCCTTGGCAAGCTTGCCGAACTGGTTGACGCCGGTGTAAAGCTGTACCTCTTCAAAGGCAATCATGATATGTGGATGTTCAGCTACTTTACTGAAGAACTGGGCGCTACCATAGTTGACAATGAGCTGGTGATTGAGCGTAACGGCAAGCGCTTTTTCCTGCACCACGGCGACGGCCTTGGTCCGCACGACAAGATGTACAAGCTGCTTAAAAAGGTGTTCCGCAGTAAGCTGTGCCAGTGGCTGTTCGCGCGTTTACACCCAAATTTTGGCATGGGCATAGCCGGTTCATGGTCGCAAAAAAGCCGTGATACAAACGAGAAAAAACCACATTTGAAAGCCGGCCAATTTGCGTGGCTGCCCGAGTTTAGCCGTGAGGTTTTAAATACCGAGCATTACGACTACTTCATCTACGGCCATCAGCATTTCCCTGCTGAATTACAGCTGGCTTCTGATAGCCTGTATGTTAACCTTGGCGAGTGGTTCAATTACAATACCTACGCCGTGTTTGACGGCCAACAGCTTAAGCTGGAATACTTTGAAAAACAACCGCAGCCTTAGCGCTATCTCTTTACTTACGCCTGAAAAATAATTACCCGAAAAACCTTACTTTTGTGCACTTTTTAGCGGCCTTGCGGCCATATATACAATATGTTAGATAAGTTAGAAGCAATATACCAACGCTGGAAAACAGTGGAAAATGAACTGAGCAGTCCTGATGCCATGGCTGATATGAAGCGTTTTGCCCAGCTGAATAAAGAATATAAAGACCTTGCCAAGATAGTTGACGAGTATAATGTTTACCGCAACATCATGAGCAATATTGAAACCAATAAGGAAATTCTGGCTACCGAAAAAGATCAGGAGTTCCGTGAAATGGCTAAGGAAGAGCTTGATACTCTGCTTGTACAGCAAGAAGAAAAAGAAGAGCAGATACGCCTGATGCTGATACCGAAAGACCCTGAGGACAGTAAACACGCTATCGTGGAAATTCGTGGCGGTACCGGTGGTGACGAGGCTGCCCTGTTTGCAGGTGATCTTTACCGCATGTACATGCGCTACTGCGAAAAACGTGGCTGGCGTACCGAACTGGTTGACTATACCGAAGGTACATCAGGCGGGTATAAAGAGATCGTGTTTAACGTACTGGCTGATGATGCTTACGGTACGCTAAAATTTGAATCAGGTGTACACCGTGTACAGCGCGTGCCGGATACCGAAACACAGGGCCGTGTGCATACCTCTGCAGCGTCTGTTGTGGTACTGCCTGAAGTTGACGAATTTGATATCGAACTAAACGTGTCTGATATTCGTAAGGATCTGTTTTGTGCTTCAGGACCGGGCGGGCAATCGGTTAACACTACGTACTCGGCGGTAAGGCTTACCCACATCCCTACAGGTATTGTTGCCCAGTGCCAGGATCAGAAATCACAATTAAAAAACTACGATAAAGCCTTACAGGTACTGCGTTCACGCGTTTACGAAATGGAGTTACAAAAGCACCTTGAAGAAACGTCGAAAAAGCGTAAAACCATGGTGTCAACAGGCGACAGGTCGGCAAAAGTTCGCACCTATAACTTCCCGCAAGGTCGTTTAACTGAGCACCGTATCGGCCTCACCATTTACAACCTTCCAGGTGTAATGAACGGTGATATTCAGGACATTATGGAAGCGTTGCAGTTTGCTGAAAACGCTGAAAAGTTGAAAGAAGGAACGGTGGCGTAACGATAGCACGTCATTGCGAGGAACTAAGCAATCTCTGAATATGCAAGTCCACATGAAATGTTTAGAGATTGCCGCGCAATCGCTCGCAATGACGCGTGAATTTTAACACTCAGGTACCTCGCACTTTGTAAGGCTGAATTCAGGCTCAAAAGTGCTGTGGCTAATCTCCAGATGTTCTAAACGATGACGCAGATCGTGTTTGATCTTGTCAAACGAATCAATTGCTGAAGGCGCTATCACTAAATGCGCCGTAAGCGCGTTCTCTGTTGTGCTTAAGGCCCACACGTGAACGTGATGTACATCTATAACGCCATCAGATTTAAGCAATTCAGTACGAATTTTTTCAATATCCATATCTTTTGGTACGCCGTCCATTTCCAGCCGGAGGCTGTCTTTAAATAATCCCCAGGTACCTATAAGTATAACTACGGCGATAGCTAAACTAACCACGCTATCCAGCCAGTACCAGCCGGTATAATATATTACTGCTCCTGAAATTACTACACCCAATGATACCAACGCGTCGACCGCCATATGCAGGTAGGCGCCTTTTACATTCAGGTCTTTTTCCTTGTCTTTCATAAAAAGCCAGGCGGTAAATCCGTTTATAGCTATCCCTGTCAAGGCTACCCAGATAATGGTACCTCCGGGTACAGGCTCGGGACGGGTAATCATCCGCTCAATGGCCTCATAAACAATAAATCCAATGGCGGCAAATAATACTACCGCGTTGAAGAAGGATACCAGTATGGTTGACCGTTTATAACCGTATGTGTAGCTACGGTTTGACGAAGCTTTGGTAAGCTTAAACGCAAGCAAGGCCAGTGCAAGGCTGGCTACGTCGCTAAGGTTGTGTCCGGCGTCGGTAAGCAAGGCAAGCGAACCGCTTAACAATCCGGCAGCGGCTTCAACTACTACAAAAGTTATATTTAATACAATGCCCCAAATAAAGGCGCGGTTTAAGTGGTCGATCTTTACAGCGTGATCGTGGTGGTGATGAGAATGATCGTGGTTATGGCCTGCCATAGTACTAAATTAACGCTTTATTATTGATGATGGTACGGTTCACCCTTAATTATGGTAAAAGCACGGTACAATTGTTCAATGAAAAACAGCCGCACCATTTGGTGCGAAAAAGTCATCCGCGACAGCGAAAGTTTATCATTAGCCCGCTGGTGTACACTGGCATCAAAACCATAAGGTCCGCCTACAATAAATACCACGTGGGATGCCGAACCTACCATCTGTTTATTTATGTAACCGCTGAATTGCGAAGATGTAAGTTCCATACCTTTCTCGTCAAGTAAAACCACATGATCAAGGGGAGTAAGTTTTTTTAGTATTAGTTCAGCCTCTTTGCTTTTCTGCTGATCTTCTGATAACGATTTGGTGTTTTTGAGTTCGGGCAGGTCGGCAATTTCAAATTTGATATAATGCTTAAGGCGCTTTATATATTTTTCTATGCCTTCTTTAAGATAAGCGTCCTCGGTTTTGCCAACGGTTAACAGCGTAATTTTCATAAATCGATACAAATAACGTTATTTTAAACATTAGCCTTTACATTTACGCCTTTGTTTTAGCATTGATGAACCAACATATACTAAGCCATTATCAACAAGCCGCTTCACAGGCTGCAGCCGAAGCCGCAAATTTCAAAAAGAAAGCCGATACCTATTCACTAATGCGCCTGGCGGTTTTCGCGCTGCTGATAGCCGGGATTTGCGTAGGTATAATGGGAAACAGCTTTACGCTGATAGCGCTTGTAACCATTTTATGTCTTGCAATATTTGCCTGGCTGGTATCTCAGCAAAGCGGTTTCGAACGTGAGCGCGATTATTATTTAGGTTTATCTAAAGTTAATCAAAACGAGATTGCGAGCATAAGCCATAAGGGGAACCTATATAGCAATGGCGTTCAATTTCAGGATGAGAAGCACTTTTATACGTCAGACCTTGACATATTTGGTAATGCTTCGCTGTTTCAACTGATGAACCGCGCCGCAACTGTACCCGGTAACCGTAAACTTGCAGCATGGCTGAGCAGTCCGGCAGATAAAGAAACTATTTTGTTAAGGCAGGAAGCGGTAAAAGAACTTTCAGTTAAGAAAAACTGGAAGGCCGAAATGCAAACCTTGTTGCTTTTTGCTAATACTGCAGATGCTAACGAACTTTCAAGGCTGATTACCTACTTGAATAATCCGGTTGATATTCCGGGTGAAAAGTGGCTTAAAAAGTATTTTAACATTGCGCCATTTATTATGGCTGCCGCGGTTACGCTGGCTTTCTTTGTAGGTGAATTTAAAATTGTGGCTTTGTTAATTGGCGTCTTACACGGTCAGTTTGTGCTATCGCGCCAAAAACATGTACGTAAAGCCGAACTCATCGTAGGAAAAATAGGCGCTACGCTTGCAGCTTACGCCCGTACTTTTAAAAAAGCTGAAGACGAGCAATGGCAATCGGCCTATTGCCAGAACATATCGGTACAGCTAAAAGAAAAGCAAACTTCGGCACAAATAAAAGAGTTATCGCGACTGGTAAATAACTTTAATGCCCGGCTGAACATGTTAGTAGGCACGGTGCTTAATTTGTTTTTTCTGTGGGATTTAAAGCAGATCATCGCTATTGAAGACTGGAAACGCAGCAACCGCCAAAACCTTGAAGACGCGTTTGAGGTAATAGCCGGTTTAGAGGCCTTGATAAGTATTGCAGGGCTGCATATTAACTATCCTGAATGGACAATACCGCACATAGCCGATGGCGATGGTTACACCTTTACAGCTACACAAATTGCCCACCCGCTTATTTCTGCAGAGAAGCGCGTGGCCAATAGTTATCAGCTTATTGACACGCATAAAATTGATATTATCACCGGATCGAACATGGCGGGAAAGAGCACCTTTTTACGTACTATCGGAATCAATACGGTGCTTGCCCTTAGTGGTGCGCCGGTTTGCGCAAAAGCTATGGAAGTGTCGGTGATCAATATCATCAGTTATATGCGTATAAAAGATTCGCTGAATGAAAGCACATCAACCTTTAAAGCTGAACTTGATCGCCTGCAAATGCTGCTGGGCGCCGTTGAAACGGTACCGAAGGTATTCTTCTTGATAGACGAAATGCTGCGCGGAACTAATTCGGTTGATAAGTACCTTGGCTCAAAAGCGGTTATTGAACAGTTGATTGCTAAAAATGCTGTCGGCATGGTTGCTACGCACGATTTGCAGATTGCCCAACTGGAAAAGAAATATCCCGGTTACGTACGTAACTATTACTTCGACATACAGGTAATTGACGGTGAAATGCTTTTCGATTATAAACTCAAGCATGGCGAGTGCAAAACCTTTAATGCGTCATTGTTACTGAAGAGGATTGGAATAGAAGTAGGTTCAGAATAATGACTCAATCCAAAGTCATGCTGAACCTGTTCAGCATCTCTCATGCTAATCCGACAAACTATCCTGGGTAATCCCGAAACAAATTCGGGATGATGAACTTTTCCCACGCGTCTACTTCCACCACAGCCCCATATTCTGGAACATAAAGCTCCACTTATCGGCCTGCTCGCTAATTACCTGCGCGGTTGATTTGCCTGCACCGTGGCCCGCCTTGGTTTCAATACGTATCAGCACCGGAAGCTGTCCTCTTTGTACTTCTTGCAAACGCGCGGCAAACTTAAACGAGTGTGCAGGTACCACACGGTCGTCGTGGTCGGCGGTAGTTACCAGTGTTGCAGGATAATCGGCAGGTTTAAGCGCATGCACCGGCGAATATTTATACAAGTACTCAAACATTTCCTTACTGTCTTCAGCGGTGCCGTAATCATACGCCCAACCTGCGCCTGCGGTAAATTTGTTATAACGCAGCATATCCATTACGCCCACGGCAGGGAAAGCCACCATACACAGATCAGGGCGCTGGGCTATAGTTGCGCCAACCAGCAAACCTCCGTTCGAGCCGCCTGCTATGGCCAGATAATCTTTGGAGGTATATTTATTTTGAATAAGATACTCGGCTGCCGCGATAAAGTCGTCAAACACATTCTGCTTGTTTAGCTTAGTGCCGGCCAGGTGCCATTTCTCGCCATATTCGCCGCCGCCACGCAGATTAGGCACCGCGTAAATGCCCCCTTGCTCAAGCAATACAATGTTTGAGGTGCTGAAGCCCGGCGTAAGGTTCACATTGAAACCGCCATAAGCATAAAGCAACGTAGGATTTTTTCCGTTAAGCACCGTACCTTTTTTATAGGTGATGATCATTGGCACACGGGTACCATCTTTCGAGTTATAAAATATTTGCTTCGACTCGTACAGATCGGGGTTAAAATCAACACCCGCTTTTTTATACAGGGTAGATTTTCCCGTAGCGATATCGTACTTAAAAATACTTGGCGGATAAACATATGAAGTAAAAGTGTAATACAGCACTTTTTCATGTTTTTTGGCGCCAAAGCCGCCTGCCGAACCTACTGATGGCAGTGTGATACTGCGCTCCAGCTTGCCATTCATATCATATTGCTGTACCAGTGAGGTTGCATCTTTCAGGTATTCGGCAAATATCTTTCCGCCGCCTGTACCGGCGCTTAAAACATTATCTGTTTCAGGTATAAGGTCTTTATATGCTGATGGTTTGCCATTATTGAAATCGACAGTTACTATCCTGTTATTCGGCGCGTTAAGGTTGGTAAGGATATATAGCTTATCACCAACATTGTCAATTACGTTATGCTCATTATCAAAGTTACCTACAACGGTAACAATCGGGCTTCCGGACTTGCTCAGGTCCTGAATGTACAGCTCATTACCTGTTGTAGTGGTAGACGCGCTGATGATCAGGAAACGCTCATCTTCAGTTAAGCCTGCACCGATATACCTGCGCGGTGTTTTTTCTCCGCCAAATACCAGTTTATCGCTGCTCTGCGGCGTACCCAATTTGTGGTAGTACAGTTTATGATATTGTGTTAACCCTGCTAGCTGGCTTCCTTCTTTCGGCTTATCATAACTGCTATAGTAAAAGCCGTCGTTACCGTGCCAGGCAAGTCCTGAAAATTTCACATCTATCAAGGTATCGCCTACCACACTTTTGTCGGCTGTTTTTATAATGATCACTTTCCGCCAGTCTGAACCGCCTTCTGATATCTGGTATGCCGCAAGGCTGCCGTCTTTTGTAAAGTTTATACCCTGCAACGAGGTTGTTCCATCGGCAGAAAACTTATTTGGATCAAGAAACACTTCCGGTTTGCCATTCTCGCCTTTCTGCCGCCAAAGTACCGACTGGCTTTGAAGGCCGTCGTTCTTATAAAAATACGTGTACTCGCCTTCATTGAATGGCGCGCCATAACGCTCGTAATTCCACAATTTGGTAAGGCGTTCGCGTATGGCTTCACGAAAAGGTATTTGGCCAAGATAATTCTGCGTTACCTTATTTTGCTCCTGTACCCATGCTTTAGTATCGTCGGCACGGTCGTCTTCCAGCCAACGGTATGGGTCGGCCACGGTGGTGCCAAAATAAATATCAGTAACGGTTCCTTTTTTTGTTTGGGGATATGGTAGTGTTTTAATCGTCGTCATGTTTTGCGCGTGGCCGTAGCCGCACAATAATACGCCAATGCCTAATAATGCAGTATGCCTTTTCATGTAAAATTTTATGAGGTTGAGGCTAATATATGCATTTTCCGCATCGCTACGAGCATAAATACCGTGAAATCACCCCAATCCATTTCATTTTATTTTCATGAACCCCGCCTACTTTAGCTTTCAGAATTTGGTATTTGTGTGCCATTTTGTGCCCGTTGCCAAACCACACTTTGTTGATACAATAACTTTTAGCGTATGCTGGCTATTAAAACCCTAACAGAAAAACTACCCGTTTACAGGCACTCAGCCATGTCAATGGGCACGCGGTTTGAGATAAGTGTTGTTGGCGAAAACCCTGTTTGGGCGCAGCAACGTATAGACAATGCTATAAAAGAAATTAACCGTGTTGAAAAACTACTTAGCGCTTTTGGCGACGACAGCAGCATTAACCAGATTAACCGTAACGCCGGTGTTGAACCCGTAAAGGTAAGCGGCGAATTGTTCCGCCTGGTTGAGCGCGCGATTGAATTATCAGCATTAACTTACGGCGCTTTTGATATTACTTATACAGCAGGAAACAAAGCAGTTAGCTATAAAGATGTTGTGCTCGACGTGAATAAATTAACCGTATACCTGCAAAAAGAGGGCATGCGTATCAGTTTCGCTTCGCACAGCAAAGGTTATGCTGCCGACAGGGCCAAATACATCCTGCAAATGGACGGGGTTAGCAGTGGTGTTATTAACGCCGGCGGCGACCTGCTGGCCTGGGGCCTTCAGCCTGATGAACAGCCATGGATTGTTGCCGCGGCCGACCCTGAACAAAAAAGCATGCCGTATGCCCGGCTGAACATCAGCAACATGGCTTTAGCGACATCAGTAAACACAAATGCTTGTATTGCCGACAATAAGTTGCCGGGCGCAATACATTCAAACGGCGGATTTGAAGTTAGCGCTGTACACAGCGCAAGCGTGTTAAGCCCTACAGCTGAGCTTGCCGACGCGCTTGCTGCCCCTATCCTGAGCCTTGGTGTTAATAATGCCTTGTATTTAATTAACAAGTTAAATCAAATTGGCTGTGTAATAATTGACGATAGCGGCCGTTCATTTACTTCAAAAGGAATAAGTGCGGCAATTTGATCCGCGCGATTTCATTTAGCGCATTCAACCCAACCATAATTAACAATTAACCGCCATAAAGTTTATTTTGTGGCGTTTGTTGTTTATAGCGTATGTTATATAAAAGACGATATTTGAAACTATATTTACTTCCTCAATTCTGAATGATAAAGTGGCTCTGCTATATATTTTTATTGCTGGCATTGGTGCCCCTTTTGTCTGTTGCATCTGTTAAAAAAAGTGAACGTTATGCGTTTTTAAACAGATATACCTTAGGTTTGCCCCGATATTCGCAAACACAGCGCGATACTATTATTAATAAACGCTTCCAAAAACAGCGTGAAGAAGACGAGGCAAACAAGATAAAAGAGATCGCCAAAGCTAAAAAGCAATACAAGCCAGAAAAGGTAGGCGAACCGGCCAAAAAACGCCGTCATCAACGGCCCGAAGGCATGGAGCGCCCACCCGAGATCATTCGGAGAAACGGCGGATAGTTTTAACTTTACTTTATTAAATGAGATACTTAGGCCTGTTTATCATACTTTTTTCACATGCTGCCGCATTTGCTGCGGTACCACCCCGCTTGTTTTATGCCGAACGCCTGAAAACAACTGCCGATACCGATACCATTATTCGCAAGCGCTCATTATCAGTAGGCGTTAGCTATGGTAACGATGCGATATTTTTTGGTCGTGTTGGCCCGGTTAAATATCCGTTTGTAACTACTGATGTTGTATATAATGATAAAAGCGGCCTCTTTATATATGGTTCGGGATTAAAAGTATTAGGCTACGACCCTGTTTTTGATGAAGTTGATGTTGGCGGTGGTTACTTTTATAAGTTCAGCAAGAAGTTTTCAGGCGCTATCAGCTATACCAGGTTCATTTTTAATAACGATGCCAAGATCATTAAGTCGGCTTCGTCAAACGATATTAACTTCAAAAACTCGTTCGACTGGAAGGTGACTAAATCAAGTGTTGTAATGGATTTTCTTTTTGGAAAATCAAACGATTTCTTTGTCACCTTCAGCCAGTCGAAACTGATCGAGCCATCGTGGAGCATCTTTACTGATGATGATTACCTTACTATAAATCCGTCAGCGAACGTGATTTTTGGCACACAGAATTTTGTAAATACTTACACCGAAGACAGGGATATCCGTAAAATGGGCGATTACATTTACAGTGCCCGCATGGATCGTAACAATCGCAGATTTACAGTGCTTAATTATTATTTTAAAGTGCCTGTTGCTTACAATATGCCGCATTTTACACTCGAAGCTTCATACCGTTATTCAATACCTGTAAACGTTGAAAATGTACTTCAAAACAAGCATGCCTCATTTTTTAACCTGACGTTTTATTACCTTTTTTACTAAAGCCGATGAACGTATTGATTATAGAAGATGAACGGTCGCTGGCCAGGGAAATAGATATATTTCTTACCAATTATAATTACGTTTGCGAGGTATGCTATACCGGCCGCTCGGCTTCTGAAAAAATTGCCGTTAACCTGTACGATTTCATCCTGATCGATCTGGGCCTGCCCGATTATGAGGGTCTCGACTTGCTTCGCGAAGCAAAAAGCAGTAACCCTGAGGCGGCATGTATTATTTTGACAGCCCGCGCCGAGGTTACCGACCGTATAAAAGGCCTCGATCTTGGTGCCGATGATTACCTGCCTAAGCCTTTTTCGCTGCCCGAACTACAAAGCCGCATGCAGGCTATACTTCGCCGTAAATTTGGACTGAAGCAAAATACGATTACCTTAGGCGATTTCCTGATTAACCTTACCGAGCGTACCATCAGTTTTAACGGAGCTATTGTAAATACCATCACCAAAAAAGAGTTCGACCTGATTGCTTATATGCTGCTGCATAAAAACCGTACGCTAACCCGCACACAGCTTAGCGAGCACATTTGGGGCAGCGTGGTGAATGATGATTACGATTCGAACTATATAGACGCGCATATCAAAAACATTCGAAAAAAACTTAATGCCTACGCCGCGCCAAACTGGCTGGAAACCGTGCGCGGCCTGGGCTATAAAATAACTGTAAACGCATAAGCTGACTTGAAGCTCAATACCAAACTCACCCTGTTTAACACCATTTCGAAACTGGTGATAGTGGTGCTTTTTGTGTTGCTGCTTCCGCTATTAATCAGCAAAATCAACCTTAATTATACCGACAGCAAGCTGGTTAAGCAAAAAGAAAAGGTGTTGCAGATAATACGCTCGCTGGGTATTGGCAACTACATTACTGATGGCGAAAGTTACGGCAGCTACACCCTGCTTAAGGAAGAATACGTCAGCCTTGATGAGGTTGAGCCCTCGGTATTTTTGGATACAATTATGAACGAGCGGCGTATTGTTGAGGGCGACACCATACAATACCGCATATTAAGCCATACGTTTAAAGTAAAAAATAAAAATTACCTGCTTGAAGTGGGTAAAAGCGTTGATACGCTTGACGATACCAGCGGCCCGCTGCAAAGCATCGCCTTCCAGGTGCTGGTGAGCATGATATTGCTTACCATACTTGCTGATCAATTATACAGCAACTATGTGCTACGCCCTTTACGGCAGATCATCAAAACCAAGCTGGTTGGCAGCCGCTTCCCGTCATTCGGTAAGTTTAAGCGGGTGCGCACCACTACTACCGACTTCCGTTATCTCGACATCAGCATACACCGCATGATTGAAACCATTGCCGATAAATTTCAAAAAGAACGGGAGTTTATCAGCAATGCCTCGCATGAGTTAATGACACCGATATCCATTCTGCAATCGAAGATCGAGAACATGTTTGATGAGGAAGATATATCCGACGACCTAAAGATAAAACTGCTGGAAATGCAGCGGATATTAAACCGTCTTAAAAGCATTACAAAAACGCTTCTGCTAATATCACAAATTGAAAACGATCAGTTTATTAAGGAAGATGAGGTAAGCTTAAGTGAACTATTAACGGAAGTTTATGATGAGATTTCCATCAGGTTGGAGGAAAAAGAAATCACCTGCCATATTGATGTGCCTGCCGATACGGTGCTGTACAGAGTAAATAAATTTCTGCTGTTTAATCTGTTCTTCAATCTCATCAACAACGCTATAAAGTACAATAAGGAAGGTGGCGAAATATTTATCAGCCAGAAATCTGCACCCGAGGGTCTAACGATCAGTGTGCGTGATACGGGTATTGGTATTTCTGATGAAGAGCTTCCTTACATATTCAACCGCTTCAAAAAATTTAAACGCTCACTTAAGCAGGATAGCTTTGGCCTTGGGCTTCCCATCGTAAAATCAATTGCGGATTTTCACCAGATACAAATTGAAGTAGAATCAGTAAAAAATACCGGCAGTACGTTCCGTCTCATTATTCCCGCCGACGCCTTAAAACCATAAGTTGTGACTTTTTGTCCTGAAAATTGCTCACCTAGTTGTGCAGTTTTTTCGCTGATTGACGAAAATCAACTAAATATTTTCGTACATATTAAAAAATTATTGCGAGGGTATTTTTTATAGTCATAAAAATATTTTAAACCTTTTTGGCACCTGCTTTGTCAATATCCTAAACAAATTACAACCAGTATCATATATTACATACTAACGCGATGAAAACTTTAAAAATGAAAATAGCTACTTACAGTATAGCTATAGCAACTTTAGGTGTATTGGCCTCGGGTTGCGACTCAATGACAAAAACACAAAAAGGCGCGGTTATAGGCGCAGGTGCCGGTGGCACAATAGGAGCTTTTATTGGTAAAGCAGCTGGTAACACTGCTTTGGGCGCTGTTATTGGCGGTGCTGTTGGTGGTACAGCCGGTGCTTTTATCGGACGTAAAATGGACAGACAAGCTGCCGAAATTAAACAAACCGTTCCGGGCGCTACCGTAACCCGCGAAGGTGAGGGTATCATTGTAAAATTTGATTCAGGTATATTGTTCGATGTTGATAAAACCGATCTGAAAGCGGCAGCGCAAACCAACCTGCAAAACTTAGCAACTTCGCTGCAAAACAACCCGCAAACCAATATTTCAATTGTAGGCCATACAGACAATACCGGTTCTGATACTTACAACCAGGGTTTATCTGAAAGAAGGGCTGCCTCAGTAAAATCATACATTGTTGCACAAGGTGTTGCGGCTTCACGCTTAAGCACAGTGGGTAAGGGTGAGTCGGAGCCAATTGCCGATAACACTACCGCCGATGGCCGTTTACAAAACCGTCGTGTAGAGATTGTTATTGTGGCTAACGAGGCCATGAAACAGGAAGCTAAGCAACAGGCAAGCAACTAAGCGCAAGTGGATTAATAGTTTTATATATTAGTGAAGCCCTGCCAAAAGCGGGGCTTTGTTATTTAAAAATATGCGAAAATCACCCCCTCAGGGTGATTTTGTTATTATGTGTTAAATGCCTTGTAATTAATTTATTAATGATTTAAATTTGAGCATGCTAAAAAAATCAGGGATATTAACCATTATACTACTGTATTTGAGTACAGTATGTGGTTTTGCCCTGAACATTCATTATTGCGGAAACAAGATAGCATCGGTAAAAATCGCCTCGGCAGCCAAAAAATGCTATGCCGGCGAACCGCAAAAAATGAAATGCTGCAAAGACAAGCAAGTTGACGTAAAAGTAAAAGACGCACACCAGGGCCAGGAAGTACAATCGCTGTTCGGTAAGCTGTTTGCTATTGATTTGCCTGCGTTGCCTTTTGAAGACTTTCTTTTTTCGGCACAGCGTGCGCTTCTTGAAAAGTTTGAAAGCCGTCCGCCGCCTCAGCAGCCCGACCCTGCATCCAAAACGCCTATCTTCATTCAAAACCGCAACCTGCGGCGTTAAGTCAAATCATTTAATTAATGAGTTATAACCGTACACTTTGGCGTACCGGTTCATTTATTTATTTGAATTTTTTGATAATAACGATATGAAAAGCCTAAAAATATTTTTAGCCATAGCGGCATTTACATTCGCCTTCACTAAGGCAAACGCGCAGTTTATTAAAGCTGAATTACAGGTAAGCGGCCTTACCTGCTCCATGTGCTCGAAAGCTACTGAAAAGTCGCTGCGCACGCTTGATTTCATCAGCGATATCAAACCCGATCTTAACCGCAACATTTTTAACATCACCTTTAAAAACAACGTACCGGTAAACTTTGAAAAGCTGAACAATAAGGTACAGACCGCGGGCTTCTCGGTAAACATCCTGAAAGCCACTTATAATTTTAACAATACCACGCTGAATAACGACATGTTTAATTATTCAGGGTATAGTTTCCATTTGGTTAACGCAGGCAACAAATCCCTTAACGGGCCGGTGGCCCTCACTTTTGTTGACAAAGGTTTTGCGCCTGCGACGGTAGCAAAAAAATACAGCGGCATGAAACCAGCATCACCTGGTGCTAAAAAGGTGTACTGTGTAGTGATATAAATGTTTTCACCACCCACTGTCATATCGAATGATAGTGAGATATCTTCTATGCCTTGCAAGTCTGTTATGCAAGGCGCAGAAGATTTCTCCGCCTTCGGCGAATCGAAATGACAGCTATCCCATCCACATGAAAAAACTATTATTAACCGCCCTATTGGCGGCGATAGGCTATACCATACAAGCCCAGGAACTGTATGTCAACACCGAACCGGCCAGCAATATGGCGGCGCGGTCGCTGGGCATAAGGCTGGAAAACCAGGGATTCTTTAATCCATATAAAAACCGCACCACGCTTGAACTGATGTACGGCGCAAGCAAGTACCTTATGGTACATGGCTCGGCATACGTGTCAAACTTTTACCAGCCCAACCAGCGCTTTGAAGGTGGCAGCGTATATGCCAAATATCGTTTCCTCTCGGTTGACACCGTGCAGCGGCATTTCAGGGGAGCGGTATTTGCCAAGGTATCGGCCATAAAAAACCCTGTATTAAACCAGGAGATATCACTTGAAGGCGATAACAGCGCGGTGCAGACGGGCGTAGTATTTACCCAATTGCTGCATAAGCTGGCTTTATCAGGTTCAGCAAGTTACTTACATGCATATAATAACAGTGGCGGGTATGAAGTTCCGGCTGGCAATGCCAGGGATGGCGTAGGTTACAGCCTGTCAGCAGGGTATCTGCTTTTCCCGAAAACATATACTAATTACGAGCAGGTAAACGTTAACATATACGCCGAACTGCTGGGCAAAACAAATCCCGGTTACGGGCAAAGTTATCTGGATATCGCCCCTGCACTACAGTTTATATTTAACAGTGTTTTCAGGGTAGATCTCTCCTATCGCACACCATTGTACAATGATATGCTACGCAATAGTAAGAATATGTATTTGGTGAGGTTGGAGTACAATATTTTTGGTTTGTAAAACGAGTGATTTACATTGCCTTCATGCCGAACTTGTTTCGGCATCCCACATGCAAAGCTTTTATTGTTTGATGAGATGCTGAAACAAGTTCAGCATGACGTTTTCGTTTATAAGGCAAACCTTTTCTTAGTCTCCGTGATATGCGCTAAATGATGTTTACCATGCCACGAATAAGTAGCCAGCGTACGTTTCAATGTTTGGCTGGCATTGTTTTCGGGATGAAAAAAGGTACGCTCCCACTCCTTTTCAGTAAAGCTTTCAAACAGGGCTACCATGTGCTGGTGTATGCCCTCAAGCATTTTCAGCGAAGGTTCAACCGGCAGGCGATAGTCGGGCTGTAAGGCCCAATATGCTTCTTGGTATGGCTTTATTACCGGATTGTCTTCAGTAAGTGCAAGTTTGAAGCGCATTATGGAATTCATGTGACTATCGGCCAGGTGATGCACCACCTGCCTTAACGACCAGCCGCCCGTGCGGTATGGCGTATCCAGTTCTTCTTCGCTGAGCCCGATAACCGCCTGGCGAACCAGTCCCGGCAGCATACGTATGTTATTGATCCATTTGCGCATGTCATCAACAGTGTACGATACCGGCACCTCAAATTTGCCGATAGGGTAACGCATTTGTTCGTCGGTAAGCATATCAGATATTTTATATTATTTTGCAGCTATAAGCTTTTGCCCAAAATAGCGTTTTGTTGATTGTTATAAAAACCGATGATAAAAAAATTACTGCTGCTGTTAGTTATTCTTAAAAGTACCATCAGCTTTGCTGAAACCATTAAAACCGATGTGCTGGTTATTGGCGGCGGTGCAAGCGGCGTGGCGGCAGCTATACAAAGTTCGCGCAGCAAATTAAAAACATTATTGATTGAACAAGGCCCCTGGCTGGGCGGCAGCATGACCTCAGGCGGTATTTGCATACTAAACGCAAATCGCGATTTTAACACAGGCATACTGGCTGAGTTCCGCCAAAATATAACTAACTTTTATAAAAAGACGCCAGGATACGACACCACTCAAAATGCCGTACTGCGGTTTGAGCCTTATACCGGCGCGGCTATATTAAAAAAGATGACTGATACGGTGAAAAACCTTACAGTTAAGTTAAACACTCCCATTCTGACCTTAAAAAAAGACGGCACAGGCTGGGAAGCAGAGATAACAGTTGACAAGGAAAAAGTCACTATAAAAGCAAAGGTATTAGTTGACGGCACTGAACTGGCCGACATGGCCACACTGGCAGGGGCTAAATTTAGTACTGATAGTTTAAATGACAATCGTCAATTGCAGCCCATTACTTTTGCTGCTATTGTTAAAGATAACGGCCGCGCTGCCGACCGTACCATTAAAAAGCCCGAAGGTTATGATGCATCATTGTACAGCTCGCTTAAGGCTGATGAGGTAAAACAGCTGCTTAAAGAGAGCCGGATAGTGAATGACAAGTACCTGATTAACTGGAAAGCCAATGAATATCCGGTAACATTTGCTGACTTAAGCACTCAAAACCGGGTTGCCACGTTCCGAAAGGCAAGGCTACACACACTTGGATTGATTTATTACCTGCAAACGGCATTGGGTTACAAAAATTTTAGCGTTGAAGAATACCCAACGCCTGATCATCTGCCTTATATTCCATACGTACGGGAATACAAGGCAGTGAATGGTTTACTGCGTGTTATTAACGAAGATGTGGCTAAACCATACGACCGTTCATCAAAATTATATCGTACTACTATAGCCGTTACCGACGCGCAAACACCTGCCTTTGGTATTCCGCTGGGCGCAATTGTGGCAAAGGATGTCGAAAACCTGATTGTAACCGAAAAGGCGTTGTCAATTGAACGTGAAGCAAATATCAACCTTGCTGACCCTGCCGTGCAGATGACACTTGGCCAGGGTGCAGGCGCGACGGCAGCGTTTTTGGCATTTTTTAAGACAACTACAAAAAACCTACACCCGCGCATAGTGCAGGGGGAGATTTTGGATTTCAAAGGATACATTTTCCCTGTGAGTGACGTCCCGTTTTCCGATCCTTACTGGCGGGCTGTGCAGCAGGTAACGGCAACAGGCCTGTTAAAATGTTTTCAAAAAAATGAGGGTAAAAAGGTAAGTATTATTTTTCAACCCGATTCAACTGTTAACACCGATGAAATAAAACCCGTATTGACTGAACTTTACACCCGTGCGTTCTTATGGTTTAACAAAACTAAACCCGGCGAAAAATTTACCGTTGGCAATCTGCTGTCGTTTATCAGCGAGATCACGCTTAATGATCCGGAAGTTTTCACCATATCAGTACAAAAAGGGTGGAAAACGCAGTATAAGTTTACTACCGAGTTTGACCTTAACAGGCCTGTTACCCGTTACGAGTTTGCTGCCCTTGCTAATAAGTTTTTAAACCCCTTTGCCCGCCGGGTTGACATAACCGGTAAAGTGATCAATTGACGTGAAACAGCTACTGTTCATACTGCTGCTATTTTGCTTCGGCTGCGCCAGAAGGAATGAAGGGTCACAGGTAAATGTAATACCGGTGAATGGCACGCTGCAAATAAGCGGCTTGGAAGACGAAATGTTATACCGCCTAAGTCACGACACCATAGTGGAAAGGTGGTACACCCTGATGCCTGTTTACAAATTGCCTGCCGATACCACACTGAAAGATGACCAGCCCGAACAGCGAGGCACTTATACAGTTTCAGGAAGTATTGTGCTGTTTAAACCTGATACCGCTTTTGTAAAAGATCAAAAGTATTTTCTTCGCTTTTACCGTATAAACAAGGGCGGTTCTGTTTGGGATATGCTGAAATCAAACAGCACGCGTCCGGGCATGCACCAGTATACCGACGTGATTTTTACACCCTGAAGTACTTGAATAACAAATAAAAATACTTATATTTGCATTATTAATAAAAAAGAGGGGGCCATTTGCCCCCTCTTTTAGTTACCAATCAAAACGGAAGACAGAATACATGAATGTTGAGCAAAGGGTTACCGAACTGGTTGAGGAAAAAATTGCCGACAAACCCGACCTGTTCCTGGTAAGTGTAAAATATAATCCGGGTGGTAAACTGGTAGTACTGGTTGATGGCGACAACGGTATCGGTATTGACAATGTGGTAGCTATAAGCCGCCACGTAGGCTTTCATCTGGAAGAAGAGAACGTTATTGAAACGGCATACAACCTTGAAGTATCATCACCGGGTATTGATACCCCATTGAGTTTGCCGCGGCAGTACACTAAAAATGTTGGCCGTACGCTGTCCATCAAAACCGGTGAGGGTAACAAAAGAGAAGGCAAATTACTGGCAGTAGGCAACGATGCCATAACTATTGAAGAAACTATAAGAGAAAAAGGGAAAAAGGCGCAGGTTGTAGAAAGCGTTATCCCGTTAAATCAGATAACAGAAACAAAAGTTGTAATATCATTTAAGTAAAGAAATGAGCAATATTAATTTAATTGATTCTTTTCAGGAATTCAAAGATTTCAAAAACATTGACCGCCCTACCATGATGAGCGTGCTGGAAGACGTATTCCGCAGCATGATCAGAAAAAAATATGGCACCGACGAAAATTGCGACGTTATTGTGAACACCGATAACGGTGACCTTGAAATATGGCGCACACGCCAGGTTGTTGAAGACGGTTTTAGTGAAGATGATGACCTGGAGATTGAATTAGCCGAAGCGAAAACAATAGATGAAGATTATGAAGTTGGCGACGAGCACGTTGAGCAGATAACGCTTGAAAGCTTTGGCCGCCGCGCTATATTAGCTGCACGCCAAACACTTGTATCAAAAATATTAGAGCTTGAAAAAGACGAGATATTCAAGAAATATAAAGACCGCGTAGGCGAAATTGTAACCGGTGAGGTTTACCAGGTTTGGAAAAAAGAAACTTTGGTACTTGATGATGAAGGCAACGAGCTTTTACTGCCAAAAACCGAGCAGATACCTGCCGACTACTTCAAAAAAGGTGATAATGTCAAAGCGGTGGTATCAAAAGTTGATATGATGAACAGCAACCCGAAGATCATTATTTCGCGTACTGCTCCTGAGTTTTTACAGCGCCTGTTCGAGCAGGAAGTACCGGAGATTTTTGACGGTTTGATCACCATCAAAAAGATCGTCCGCGAACCGGGTGAAAGGGCTAAAGTAGCGGTTGAATCATACGACGACCGTATTGACCCTGTAGGTGCCTGCGTTGGTATGAAAGGTTCACGTATTCATGGTATCGTTCGTGAATTGAAGAATGAAAACATCGACGTAATAAACTTTACCAACAATATCCAGTTATATATTCAGCGTGCGCTGTCGCCTGCCAAAATCATGTCGATCAAGCTTGATGATGAAAAGAAAACAGCGGCGGTGTATCTGAAACCTGATCAGGTATCATTGGCAATCGGTCGTGGCGGACACAACATTAAACTGGCCGGTAAATTAACCGGTTATGAAATTGATGTTTACCGTGAAGCTGATGAACTGGATGAGGATGTGGATATTGAAGAATTTTCAGACGAGATTGACAGCTGGATTCTTGATGAATTCAAGCGCGTTGGTTTAGATACCGCTAAATCGGTATTGGCCCTTAGCGTTAACGAACTTGTAAAACGTACCGACCTTGAGGAGGAGACTATTAAGGAAGTACTATCGATTTTACAGGCCGAATTTGAATAAAATCAATTAACCGGAATTAAAATCGTATTTTTGCAAAAAGCATAGCAGAGAAAGTAATAATAAATGTCAGAAGACAAAAGCATAAAATTAATAAAAGCGGTAAAAGAGCTCAACATTGGTATGGGTACCATTGTCGATTTCCTTGCTAGCAAAGGGTATAAAGTTGAAAAGCAACCTATGGCAAAGCTGGATAACGACATGTACACTACTTTGCTGAAAGAATTTGCCGCTGATAAGATCATTAAGGAAGAAGCAAAACAAATCAGTATCGGAAAGATACGCAAAGATGAAGTTGGGCAGGCTCCGGCGGCTGAGAAGCCGGCCGAGCCAAGGCGTTCACGCGATTTTGAGAATGAAGAAATTCTGATCAAAAATGCGGGTCAGTTCGCTTCTTCTGCACAGCCAAAGCAGCGCCCTGCTGAACCTGCTGCTGAAAACAAGCAGGAAGAACGCAGTGGTGATTTACCGGGCGTAAAGGTTGTTGGCAAGATAGACCTTGACAGCCTTAACAAACCACAGCAGGCAAAATCTGTTGAAGAGAAGAAACCGGAACCAAAACCCGAACCTGCTGCACCGGTAGCTGAAAAGCCTGCTGCGGCACCAGTTCCTGCGCCGGAACCAACGCCACAACAACCTGCAGCGCCGATAGCCGAAAAGCCTGTTGAAAAACCGGCTGCAGCGCCACAACCACCGGCAGAGTCAGCAGCTCCGCACGAGGAAAATGAAGTTATCCGTGCAAGAGCAAACCGCCTTAGCGGACCAAATATTGTAGGCAAGATACAATTGCCGGTAGAAGAGCCGCGCCGTAATCCGGTCGCCTCGTCATCAAACGCCAACAGTGCTGATCAGCGCCGCAAGCGCAAACGCAAGGAAGGTGGCCCTAACCCGCAGCAAGGCGGTGGCCAGGGCGGCCAGCAACAAGGTGGCGGCCAGCAAGGCGGCCAGGGCGGGCGGCCTGATTTCAGGAATAATCGTCCCGGTCAAGGCGGTGGCCGACCTGATAACAGGTTTGGCAACAACCGTAACGCTCCGCAAACTCCGAAGGAAGAACCTTCAGAAAAAGATATACAGGATCAAATTAAGGCTACACTTGCACGCTTAAGCGGCGCAGGTAAGTCGGGCAAATTTGCCCAGCGCGCAAAATTCCGCCGTCAGAAACGTGATGATGTTGCTGCAAGTGCGGAAGAACTGGCAATGGAACAGGAGGCACAATCAAGAGTGCTTAAAGTTACCGAGTTTGTTACCGCAAACGAGCTTGCCTCGATGATGGACGTACAGGTAACGCAGATCATTTCTACCTGTATGAGCCTGGGCATGTTCGTATCTATCAACCAGAGGCTTGATGCTGAAACACTTTCAATAGTGGCTGAAGAATTTGGTTATCAGGTTGAATTTGTAAAACCTGAAGACGAAGAAGCAAACCTTGAGGAAGAAGATAACGAAGCAGATCTGGTACCGCGTTCGCCAATTGTGACCATAATGGGCCACGTTGACCACGGTAAAACATCATTGCTCGACTTTATACGTAAATCAAACGTTATTGCAGGTGAGGCCGGCGGTATAACCCAGCACATTGGCGCGTATGAAGTAACCCTTCCTGAAGATAAAGGAAAAATTACCTTCCTGGATACACCGGGTCACGAGGCGTTTACCGCCATGCGTGCACGTGGTGCTCAGGTAACCGATATCGTAATTATTGTTATCGCTGCTGACGATAGCGTTATGCCGCAAACCCGCGAGGCTATAAACCACGCGCAGGCTGCTGGCGCGCCTATCATCTTCGCTTTTAACAAAATTGATAAGCCGGGCGCTAATGCGGATAAAGTGCGTGAGCAATTGGCCGGTATGAACATCCTGGTTGAAGAGTGGGGCGGTAAATATCAATCGCAGGAAATTTCTGCAAAATCAGGCCTGAACATTGATAAATTACTTGAAAAAGTATTGCTTGAGGCTGAGTTGCTTGAACTAAAAGCCAACCCGAATAAACGTGCCGTAGGTACGGTTATTGAGGCCGCTTTAGATAAAGGCCGCGGTATTGTAACTACGGTGCTTGTACAGGCCGGTACGCTTAAAGTAGGCGACCCGATACTTGCAGGTTGTTATAGCGGACGTGTAAAAGCGTTAAGCAACGAACGTGGTCAGCGTGTTGATAAGGCAGGCCCGTCTACACCGGTACAGGTGCTGGGTATGCAGGGCGCCCCAACAGCAGGCGACCGTTTTAACGCGCTTGACAGTGAAGTTGAAGCCCGTGAAATAGCTAACAAACGCCTGCAGCTGCAACGCGAACAGGGCTTGCGTACTCAAAAACATATTACGCTTGATGAGATTGGCCGCCGTTTGGCAGTTGGTAACTTTAAAGAGCTTAACATTATTGTTAAAGGTGACGTGGACGGTTCAATTGAGGCGCTTTCTGACTCGTTGCTGAAACTATCTACCGAGCAGATACAGGTTAACATCATTTCAAAAGGTGTAGGTCAGATCTCTGAATCAGATGTGTTGCTTGCAACCGCTTCTGACGCGATTATCATCGGTTTCCAGGTACGCCCGTCAAGCGGAGCGCGTAAACTGGCCGAGCAGGAACAGATAGACATCAGGTTGTACTCGATCATATACGATGCTATCAATGAAATTAAAGCTGCGATGGAAGGCATGCTTGCGCCTACCTTTGAAGAGAAGATTGTTGCTAATGTTGAGATACGCGAAACCTTTAAGATCAGTAAAGTTGGTACTATTGCCGGTTGTATGGTGCTTGATGGTAAGATCACCCGTAACAGCAAGATACGTATCATCCGTGATGGCGTAGTTATTTACACCGGTGAACTGGCATCATTAAAACGCTTTAAAGATGATGTTAAAGAAGTGAACCAAGGCTACGAGTGTGGTTTGAACATTCAAAATTTCAATAACATTGAAGTTGGCGACATTGTAGAAGCCTACGAAAATGTTGAAGTGAAACGCAAATTGAACTAATAGCTTAAAAGCTAAATGTTAAAGGCTTGCCAAACGGCAAGCCTTTTTTGTTATTCTTTCTTCAAAATATTTTCGGCAAATACTTTCCAGTGAGGGCCCGATAAGCCGTGTCGCGCGGCAAGGCCTACAGCTACATTGCGTACTTTATCTATAAGGTTACCTTCAGTATTAGGAGTTTCGTTACGGCCAAATACACCTGCGCTAACGTGATTTTGGTAACGTTCCGCAATAAAGGTATTGGTTGACACATGTCCAAAGAAATGCGCCGTACCGGCTTCCTGGTTTTTAGGGTTATCTACCGGGCGCACTGTTATCACAATATATTCTGTATCTTCACTGCTGTGTTCAGCTAATATTTCAATCCTCACCCAATCATATCCACCACCGGCAATACTACCGGGCCCGGGCATATCTATATAGAACAGGTCACCTTCTTCAGCAATTTTATAGGTTTCGTTGCCTTGGGTATCAGTTATGCCGAATTCTGACCCCAAATGCCCTACAAATTCATGCCATCCACTTATGTTTTTCAATCTGTCTTTTACCAATTGATACAGATTATGTGCTTCTTCGGCCGTGGCACATGTAATAGTACGCTCAACATCATTGTGCTCGCCTTGCGTTTGCAGTGGAATTAATTGTATGGCTGAGGTATTCATTGTAGTTTTTTCAAAATCTAACAAATACCACCTGCAAGTGTTCAGGATTTTATTGAAAATATATGATTAGCTTCTGATAGTAAGTGACGGCTTCGATTTGCGCAACAGAAAATGCGTAATTAACCATGCAAGAATATATGCCAAACCGCAAAAAGTAAACACCAGGTTATAGCCTGAGGTAACGTTACCAAGTGCGATATAGTAATCTAAAATATGGCCTATAATAATGGGAAAAGCCATCCCGCTTAAACAACCGGCCATTCCCCCTATACCAATAACAGAGCTAACCGAACTTTTAGGAAAGTGATCAGACACAGAAGTGTACAGGTTGGCGCTCCAGGCCTGATGAGCAGCCGCTGCCAAACTTATCAGCGCCACAGCCTGCCAAATGTTAGTAGTGTACCTTGCAGTGATGATTGGCAATACGCATAGGGCAAATATCAGCATAGAAATTTTACGCGCTCTAAGCGGTTTCCAGCCTTTTTTAATCAGGTAGGATGACAAATATCCCCCGCCAACACTGCCTATGGTTGTAGCTGTGTAAATAACGATCAATGGTACAGTTGGCTTTTTAAGGTCGAGCTGGAAAGTTTTTGCAAAATAATCAGGCAGCCATGTTAAAAAGAAGTACCATATTGGGTCGGTTAAAAACTTACCGGTGAAGAATGCCCATGTTTGCTTATAGCCAAAAAGTTTTCCCCAGCTTATTTTGGCATCTGCTGCTATTTCGGTAGCGGCATCGTTATTTATTAAAGCATATTCAGCTGGATCAATATTTTTCTTTCTTGATGGGATATCATAAAATTTCACCCAGAATATTAACCAAATAAAACCAATGGCGCCTGTTACAATAAAAGCCGACTGCCAACCATACAAGCCCAATAGTAACGGTATAATCACAGGAGCTACTACAGCGCCTATGTTTGTACCTGAATTCATCACACCGGTTGCAAAAGCCCGCTCTTTTTTAGGGAACCACTCGGCAATGCTGCGTATAGCGGCAGGAAAGTTACCTGCTTCGCCCAAACCTAAAAGTCCGCGGGCTGCCATAAAACCTATTGAGCCTTTGGCAAGAGAATGCAGCATAGCGGCGATACTCCATATAGTTATCGAAAAAATGTAGCCTATTTTGGTGCCAACCCTGTCAATTATTCTGCCCGAAAGCAGCAGACCGGCGGCATAAAGCATGGTAAAAACACTATTTATGTAACCATATGTGGTATTATCCCAACCAAATTCTTTTTCCAGCGTAGGCTTAAGGAAACTTAGTACCTGCCTGTCGAGGTAATTAATGGTAGTAGCAAAAAAAAGCAGGGCAACCACTACCCATCTATAGTTGCCGATTTTAGGTTGCGTCATGACAATTCAGGTTATTTGCAGCTTTGTATTATTTCGGTAGCAAGTATGGTATCATTATATAGTTGATCGTATAATTTATTATCCAACACCTCTTTACTAATTAGCTGACTGCCAAAACCTACAGCGCAAACCCCGGCATTAAACCAGGCAGAAATACTTTCGGTAGTAAGCTCCACACCGCCGGTTGGTACGAAGCACTGACCCGGAAACAGCTCTTTTATAGCATTCAGAAACTTCAATCCCAGTATTGAAGCAGGGAATATCTTGATAAGTGCCGCATCGTTTTGCTGAGCGTTGAATATCTCGGTGGGAGTCATACAACCAGGTACCCAAAGCAGGTTATGCCTGTGCACTGTTTTACCCACTTCAGCATTTATTATAGGCGATACAATAAAATCGGCGCCTGCCGCCATAAAAGCTTCGGCTTCGGTAACTGTTTTTACCGTACCGGCACCTATGTATAAGCCAGGCAATTCAATCTGCTGTGCTTTTTTTATTACTGTAAAATTGTCGAGAGCAGCTTCACCCCTATTGGTATACTCAATTACCCGTACACCGGCCTTGTATAGTGTCCTGACTACCTCTAAGCTAACCTGCTCATCTTCATAAAAAAACAACGGCAGCATGCCTTGTGCTATAATACCGTCGAGTACCTGCTCTTTCTTACTCATAACTGATGGCTTTTTTTATTTCGTTAACACTTTTATCGGTAGCATCACTTACAACATATAATTTTGTTATTGCAGAGGCAGTAGCATATTCAAGTACTTCTGCAGGATGCCACTCGTTGTAAAAACCATAAATGAGTCCGGCCATGAAGCAATCGCCGCTACCTACCTTGCTGATTACATCATTTACCCAGTATTCATGCGAAGTCAAAAACTTGTTACCTGTATGCAAAGCGGTGTAATAAGTTATTTCACCCTCACTGCCAAACCTGAAAGTATTGGCTACCTGCTTACATGAAGGATAACGAGCCATAATTGCTTCTGAGCTTTTCTGCGCTTCTTTCAGGTAAATGCTTTTTTGCCCGCTTTCGTGCACATCCGGCATTACTTGAATACCCAGCATAGTTTCAGCAGCCCAGATGTTACCCATTACTACATTACAATAAGGAAGCAACTGCGTCATGATCTCCTGCGGAGAGCGTCCGTACTGCCATAATTTTGCGCGGTAATTTAAATCGACAGAGATAGTAATTCCCTTTGCTGAAGCAGCTTTTAGCGCTTCAAGGCATACATTAGCCGCGTTTTGGCTAACCGCCGGAGAAATAGCACTGAAATGAAACCAGCTTACACCCTCAAGTAGCTCATCCCAGTTTATGGTACCTGGTTTAAGTTTGGCAAAGGCCGAATCTGCACGATCGTATATCAGCGCGTCGTTCTTTAAATCTTTTCCTTTGGTAAGAAAATATAAGCCGATACGCCCCTCGCCTAAATGCGCCGGCGTTGTATCAATGTTTCTTTCTTTTAAATAGGTGATAACCTGTTCGCTCATTCCGTTATCAGGCAAAGCTGTACAATATGAGGCAGGCAGTCCCCATAAAGCTAAGGCTGTGGCTACATTTAATTCGGCACCGCCAACAAATACAGGCAGACTATTATGATACATCCATTCGCCATTTGCATCAGGCGTTAGCCTGAGCAGCAATTCTCCAAAGGTTAATACTTTACCGTTCATTTAATCGAATTGAAAGTAGTTTATAGCGTTGTCATAACAAATATTCTGCACAATTTTTCCCGTCCAGTTAATATCATCAGGCAGTTCGCCGTTTTCGATGTCATTACCTAATAAGTTACATAGTATCCTGCGGAAGTATTCGTGCCGTGGAAATGACAGGAAGCTGCGCGAATCGGTAAGCATACCCACCATCCGACTAAGCAGGCCGATGTTCGACAAGGCGTTAAGCTGGCGTGTCATGCCGTCCTTCTGATCCAGAAACCACCATGCCGAACCAAACTGAACTTTCCCCGCTATCGAGCCATCATTGAAATTTCCCGTCATGGCTGCAAACAGTTCATTATCTGCCGGATTCAAATTATATAATATGGTTTTTGCAAGATGATTGGTACTATCAAGCTTGTTTAAAAATTTTGATAAATTTCTTCCCTGTGAAAAATCGCCTATAGAATCCCAGCCGGTATCAGGGCCAAGCTGCCGGAGGGCACGACTGTTATTATTACGCAATGCGCCTAAATGATACTGCTGCACCCAGCCTTTTTCATGATTCCAAAGGGCAAACTCATACAACAGTGCCGATTTGAATTTGGCTGCTTCAATGGCAGAAATGCCTTTTCGTTCCTTGATCTTTTTAAAAATCAGCCGTATTTCTTCTTCTGAATAATCTTCGGCGTATAAGTGCTCCAATCCGTGGTCGGCAACTTTACAGCCATTTGCTGCAAAATAATCGTGCCGCGATTTAAGGGCTTTGAGATAATCATCATAATTAGTTACTGAGATGCCGGTAACTTCTTCAAGCTTATCGATATACGCATTTAAAATTTTGAGGTTATCTGCATTTAATGCATTATCGGGCCTGAAAGTGGGGAGAACTTTAACATCAAACCCGCTTTCACGGATTTGCCTGTGACGATCAAGACTGTCAAGCGGATCATCAGTAGTACAAATAACCTCTACCCTACTCTTTGTTATTAACTTCCGAACACTAAACTCAGGAGATTGCAGTTTCGCGGTGCAATCATCATATATTTTTTTTGCCGTAGCCGCGGATAAGAGGTCATAAACATCAAAATACCGCCGCAGTTCAAGATGTGTCCAGTGGTAAAGCGGGTTTCGCAATGTGTAAGGAATCGTCTCGGCCCACTTTTCAAACTTTTCGTAATCGCCCTTACTTCCGGTTATATAGTCTTCATTAACCCCATTGGCACGCATTGCCCGCCACTTATAATGGTCGTCGCCAAGCCATAGGTGGGTAAGATTATTAAAGTGTATGTCACCAGCTATCTGGTCGGGTGGTAAGTGCGAATGATAATCGATAATCGGCATTCCCGCCGCAAACTCATGATAAAGCCTTTGCGCAGTTTTGGTTTGCAGTAAAAAATTATCATCCAGAAAGCTTTTCATCAGTAGCGGCGACTTAATTGGTTACCTGTCAAATAACGCTCTTTTTATACCCATTTCCAAACCACGTAGCTCAGCAAGTCCTTTTAAGCGGCCAATTGCCGAATACCCATGATAGGTGTTATAGTTAAAATCGTCGAGCAGTTTATGTCCATGATCAGGCCGCATGGGTATGGCCACATCATCACGACCGGCATCTGTACGTTTTTTTTGTTCCAAGATGATGTTTCGCATTACAGCATACATGTCTGTACTGCCTCCTAAGTGATCGGCCTCATAAAAGCTGCCGTCTGCTTCAAGCTTAACATTCCGGAGGTGTAAAAAGTGAATATGTTTACCGAGCCTTTCAACCATACCGGGCAGGTCGTTATCAGGACGTGCACCAAGCGAACCGGTGCAGAATGTTAAGCCATTTGACGAAGATGGACAAACATTAATTAGATTACTCAAATCACTCTCAGTAGAAACTACGCGTGGCAAGCCTAAAATCGGATATGGTGGATCATCAGGGTGAATGCACATTTTCACTCCTGCCTGCTCCGCTTCAGGGATCACCGCTTTCAAAAAATACTCAAGGTTATTACGCAATGCGTTAGCATTGGTATCCGCATAACTTTTTAAATACTCTTTGAATTCAGGAATGGTATAAATTTTATTTGTTCCGGGCAGTCCGGCCAATATGTTGTTGGTAAGTTGATTTATCTCCTCACTGCTTAGTTGATCAAGATATTTTTTTGCTGCCTCCTGCTGTTGCGCATTGTAATCACCATTGGCGCTTGTACGCTCCAGGATAAACAGATCAAAAGCTGCAAGCGCCCTCGTGTCAAATCGCAAAGCTGAGGCATGATTAGGCAGGCGGTAGTCAAGGTCTGTGCGTGTCCAGTCGAGCACCGGCATAAAATTGTAGCACACCACATTAATACCCGCGGCGGATAAGTTTTGAAGCGTATAGACATAATTTTGAATATACCCATCACGCTCTGCACCTGCCATTTTAATGCTTTCGTGCACGTTAACGCTTTCTACCACGTTCCAGGTAAGGCCGGCGTCTTCTATCATTGTTTTACGCTGCTGTATCTCTTCAAGCTGCCACACTTCGCCAACGGGCACATGATATAAGGCCGTAACAATACCGATTGCTCCAGTTTGCCTGATGGCCTTTAACGTAACAGGATCAGAAGGGCCAAACCAACGAAAGGTCTGAATTAAATTGTCAATCATAGTGCTACAATATAGTTTATAAATCGGCCTGAAAAATACTGCCGGCCAAATTAAAATTAATATACATGGTGTTTGTAACGATTTATTAAAAATAAACCAGCACATTTATAAGCACTTAAGTTTATATCACTGCTTAAAGCGATATTTTTTTAAAAAATGTATTGCCTAATACAAAAAGGTAGCTATATTTGCAGACCCAAAAACGGAGTGGTAGTTCAGCTGGTTAGAATACATGCCTGTCACGCATGGGGTCGCGGGTTCGAGTCCCGTCCATTCCGCTAAAAGGGTGTCAAAACCCACCGAAAGCGCTTAAATCAACGATTTAGGCGCTTTTTTTATGTCAAAAGCGCTCGTTTCAGACTAAGTTTTATGATTCTCTCGGTTACCTATTCGGTTACCTGTTTGAATCACCTAATTTAGGTAACCGAATACAGATTTAATTAATTGATTTTTAATGAATTAAGTAGATGCAAACAGCATCAAAACAGTTCAAAAATTATTAATTCGGTTACCTAAAAAAGGGGTGTTTTATGAAAAATTCCAACAGCTTTTCGATCCTGATCTGGGCGAACAAAGCTAAGTCAGATGTTAATGGCCTTATTCCACTGTACGCAAGAGTTACGGTAATGGGCAAGCGAGCGGAGATCTCACTAAAAAAGAAAGTTAATCCACAAAAATGGGATGCTAAGACCGGCTTCATGAAAGGAAGCGGCAATGAAGTACGTACTGTCAACAATCACATCCATCAAGTCTCGGAAGAAATCTTCAGGATCTACAGCGAATTGCAAAAGAACAGCGATTATATATCTGCCGAAGAGATTAAAAATAAATTTACTGGTGTGCCTGATGAGCGGCGAACACTTCTGCAAGTTTTCGACGATCACAATAAGGATATTGAACGACTGATTGGCAAAGACTATGTAAAGGCAACCCTAACGAAGTATAAGACAATACGTGGCAAGGTGGCTGAATTTATACATCATAAGTACAAAAAGAATGATATTTACCTCGACACTCTTGAATATGGCTTTGTAACAGGTTTTGAGAAGTATTTGAAGATCGAATGCAATATCAATCATAACACTGTTATGGCTTACATCAAAAGGCTTAAAAGAATAGTTTCTATCGCTGTCGACAATCACTGGCTGGAGTCAAATCCGTTTGCCGCCTTCAAGTGCACGACCCGAAAAGTTGAGAGGGAAGAGCTTACTGAGGACGAGGTTAAAAGGTTGGCTGAAAAAACTTTCACTGTAAAACGACTGGAAGAGGTCAGGGATTGTTTCCTTTTCAGCTGTTACACAGGATATGCCTTCATAGACGCATCAAAGTTGTCTTTGGCCAATATTGTTGCCGGTAAGGATGGTGAAATGTGGGTCAAAACAAGCAGAACTAAGACGGAGATTGCCGCCAACGTTCCTTTGCTGCCACAAGCTATCGATATAATTAGAAAATACAAGAACCACGAAGAATGTATCTACTCCGGGCGCATCTTACCAATGAAAAGCAATCAAAAAATGAATGCTTACTTAAAAGAAATTGCTGACCTATGTGGCATAAGCAAAAATTTGACTACCCATATGGCAAGGCACACTTTTGCCACAACAATAACGCTTGGCAACGGTGTTCCGATCGAATCTGTAAGCAGGATGCTTGGTCATACAAAAATTACCACAACGCAAATCTATGCACGTGTGCGGGAACAAAAGGTGAGTACAGATATGAAAGCTTTACGCTCAAAATTAGTTAACGACACTTCTGTTTAGTATAAACAGATTGATCGTGCATTAAAATAGCTACAGTCAAAAGTTGAAAATTGTAATAGCTATAAGGAGGGGGTGAAGAAAAATCTTCACCCCCTTTCACTGTTTTTGACTTTGCCAAATAAGTTCTTTTGCTGCCATAATGAAGTAATCAAAAAGGTATTCAAGCAAAATTTATTAATCATGGCAGGAATAGAGATTGTGACCAAACAAGACCTGATCGAATTAGAGGAAAGATTGATCAGCGAGATCAGAAAAACCAATGGAACAGGCGAAGAACAAAAGAAGTTATTGAAGAGCTACCAGGTTAAAAACCTGTTGAAGATTTCGCCGGGGACTTTACAAAACCTCCGGGTGAACGGCACCCTGCCCTTCACCAAGGTAGGCGGGATTATCTACTACAAGTACGAGGATATCATGAAGATATTTGATCCGGCAAAAGAAAGAACAAAGGGTGGCCGTTAACCGCCCAATTAAAACCAACCAACACTTAATACACACCAGACCATTGTACCACTTAAACAGCTGGTAGCAGCAAGCCTTAAAACGGTCAAGGGCAGCGCACCTCCAAAAAATGAAAGATTGCGCTGTTTATATACCCTTGACGGTTTTCGGGCGGTGCTAATTTTGTGACTGCGGTACTCATGTCTGATTCATCAATTAACCGTCCGCAATGGCAAGACCATCACTTAGTGAAGACAACCGCCGCTCGATCAACTTTACGGTCAGGCTTACACCTGCCGAACTAAGAAAGCTGGAAAGCGTAGCTGCGCTGTGTGGTAAAGCGCCGGGTACACTGATGAGGGAAAGATTTTTCAAAGGCCGTTTTCCTCACCCTAAAATGCCGAAGATTGACAGCAACACGTATTTCGAATTGAAAAAGATAGGTGTCAACCTTAACCAGCTGGCCAGAAAAGCAAATGCCAACATCATGCCCACCGGGATATTGAGTTTGATCGCAGTGCTGCAAAGGCAGCAGGAAACCATCATTAAACTATTACTCGATGATAGCGAGCCAGAAAATTGGTAAAAGCTTTATGGGAGCGTTGACCTACAATCTGAAAAAGCTTTACCACCCTGATTCAAACCAGCGCGCGGAATTACTGGAAACGAACTTCAGCAGCCTTGAAAAAGATATGATCAAACGCGAGATCGCGATGGTAAGGGAGCAGCGGCCAAACCTTAACAGGTACGTTTATCATACCAGCCTTAATTTTCATAAAGATGATGTGCTGTCTAATGATAAGCTGCTGGAAATAGCAAACCGTTACCTGCAAGCCAATGGCTTTACCAATAACCAGTATTTTATCTTCAGGCACCATGATGCAGAGCATCCGCACATCCATTTACTGGCAAACAGGATAACGTTTGACGGCGAGGTCGTATCGGATAGCAACAATTACAAGAAGAGTGAAGCGATCCTACGGCACATCGAACAACAATTCGGGCTGACCACGGTGCAATCAAGCCAGAGAACGCCTGAAAGAGCCGCTAAGAAGGACGAAATTGAAATGGTGTTACGAACGGGTAAGCCATCCGAAAAGATGGTTATGCAGGAGATGTTGAAGAACCTTTTAAAACACCGCGGCCTCTCCCTCGCCGACTTTATTAAAATGGGCGAACGAGCGGGCATCAGCTTTCTGTTTAACCAGGCATCCACCGGACGCATTACCGGCATCACTTACTTTCATCAGGGCTTCAAAATAAAGGGTCAGACATTAGGCAACAGCTTCAAGTGGGCAGAGATCATCAAGAAATTAGATTATGAGCAAATTAGAGACAGCAAAGCAGTTAGCGAAGCAAACAGCAGGACAAGAAAAATCTACGGAGAACTCACCGCAGCAGGAAGCAACGGAGAAAGAAGTAATGAACTTTATACAGGCGGTTCAAAAGGTACTGGATATAACGGTACTGAACCAACAGCAGCTGACCAAACTGGAACAGAAGATCAGCCAGATAGAGAAAGATCACTGGAAACAGATCAGGATGCTGGTATTCCTTATTCTCTTACCATTCCTGATGGCGATAGCGGCTTTAATGATATTGACATTCAAATAAGCGATGACATCGACGACGAAGCGATTCATGGTCGCAACCGCCACAGGCAGCATAAACCAAGAACAAACCGAAGGTAATGGAGATCCTGGTGGTGATCGTCGTTGACAGGCTGGAACAGTTTAAGTACTTTTAAGCTACCTGAATATATGGAATTAGAGAACTATAAAACCCACATTCTTTTACTGGCTCAAAAGTGGCGGCTCCAGATGTTAACACCCGAAGAGTTACAGGAACTGCATAACTGGTACAGGTCATTGGAGGATACCGACCTGGAAGCGCCATTGGAAATGTCAGTTGACCGGGTGGAGAAGCTTTTGCACCGGTTATTCAGCAATAATGACCGGTTAAAGGCCGATGACGATTCCGCTTGTCCGCCATATCCCCTATGAACCTATTTGCCCTTTAGTAGCTCGTTTTTTTCTTTTTCGCTGGCTAACAAGCGCTCAAGTAAAGCAACCTTTTCTTCGTAAAGCTTTTTGTTGTTATCTATAGCCTCCATTAATTTTTCTAATGGATTGAATGTGCAGCCGAACGCATTGTAAGCGCCGTTATTGAAACTATTATCATTAAATGTATTGAAATAGTTTATTACACCCTCTTCATTAAAGTTCTTAATAGCCTCCTTAGTTATACCTAATACCTTGGCTATTTTTTTTAAAGCACTATCATCAACATCAGCACTTTGCTCGATCTTGGAAATTGCTTGTTGACTGATACCTAACTCCGCTGCTAAAGCTTCCTGCTTCATGCCTCGCAATTCTCGGATACGTCCAATTTTCCTACCGATATGTAAAGCTGCTTCTGCCATAACTCAAATGTATTTTAAAACGTAAATGTACGAAACAACCGCATCATTGTAAAATACAACTATTGATGGTTCGGTACACGCTTCGCAGCTATTTAATTTGTATCAGAAACGAGTTAAGGAGCTAAATGAGAATCTGAAATGAAAAAAGCGGATCGTTTACCTTGGGAAAGCAGTATTAAGCAACTTAAATACCGAGAGGTGGTAAATCCGCTATTAGTTATAAATGAGATCTTTGTCGTTGATTGGGTCTACGGTCACAAAAAAAAGCTGAAAAAGTGGCGATATTTTGTGACGCACGACAAAAGTTATTGTGATAAAAATCACGGCGCGGGAAGCCTGCTATTTACTTATGATTTGAATATTCGGCTATTAGAAAGTTGCTACTTGCTTTACCATGCTGATACAACCGGCAATATCGTTATTACCGCAACCGAAGTTGAAAAGGAAAAACTTGAATTAGACTGGTACCCTAAAAATTTAACAAAAAAGGAATTGCTGAACCCTTTAAAGACAATGCGAGATGTCTTTAAAAAAACAGGCATAGATCAATACAGGGATCAACTGCATGAATGGCTTTATGCTGCACTTTATGTTAAGGGCGGTAACGATGAACTTCACTATAAAGAAATAAGGAAAGTTCATAGAATGATGTTAAAGGTTTACTCAGCTGTATGGTTGATTTATCATAGAACAGTTGTAAAGCATCAATGAAAGATACCGAGGTTGGCACGCCCCTCTAAGCGGTAATCGGTGACGGTGAGATCAGTTAATCATTAATCGTCCCGATCCGCTTTTTGAAACTTGATCGTCAACTTCAAAGAGTTGCAACCCCCTGCGATTGATGGCGGCAGTATTTTAAATCACTGCGCCACCATTCTGCTCGGGTTCGTACCAAAGGCCTTATTGTTCCCGGAGGGTTACGACAGCAGAGGCGGTTTTACCACAGGCGACTCAGTTTACGTTTCTAGCACACGTCAATTGATGTCGCCTAACCGCCGTTTCTGAGTGCTGAACAAAGTGAAGTATTTCGGGTTCGGGTGTCCCGACAAGCTTAGTTTTCGCATGGCGAAAACATGGCTTGCTTAAATCACTATGTTCAAATTATTTATCATACACTGTCTTCAAACTAATTATCTTTAGATTGAAATTCAATTTTAACAAATGAAAATACGATCTATTCTATATGACCAAAGAATAACAGCTTACAATGCTCTTGTGGAAATCTCTATTGGTGAATATCTTTCTTTTGCAGAAGATATAATTGACAAAAATGAATTTCAACGTAAAAGAGTAATCCGATCAAAAATTAAAGAAATTCTACAAGAAGATTTGCTAAGAAGCTGTCTGATTCCCTCTATTGTGTTAGCTATACCTGATGAAAAAGCTGGGACAATCAACGACGAGGACGATTTCATTGGCGCGGAAAGGTTGATAAATAAAGCTGTTCAGATTAAGGATATCCTAATTATCGATGGATTACAAAGAACTTTCGTGATGATGGGGCTTGCAGAAGACCTAAAAAAACAAGCAGGTAGTGTATTGGAAAACTTTTATGCCCATAGGATACGCGCGGAAATATATCTTGGGTTAAATCGTATCGGACTACTTTATAGAATGATTACACTAAATACTGGCCAAACTACTATGTCAACTCGCCATTTAATGGAGATTTTATATATTGATTATTCTAGGATTGGCATTGAAGGCATAAACATCGTCAAAGACAAAGACGAAAACCTTGTCGAGAACAATACTACATCTTTCAATTTTAAAACTATACTTGACGGATTAAACTCTTATATAGAAAAAAACGAAGCTATCATTGAACGTGTTGAAATTCTAGATAATATACGAAGTCTAGATGCTCTTAAATTAGAACGTGATGACAAAGATTTATTTAAAGAGTTTCTTTTAACCCATAAAGTATTTTTGGAGACTATACTTACGAAATCTAACCAATGGGCATTTACTATTGATAAGGAAGAATCTGCCTTTCGCCTAAATTCACAACCATTTGGAAAAACTCCGTTGGATATATTTAAAAAATCGCAAGCTATTACTGGTTTTGGAGCTGCTGTCGGATTTCTGAAACAAGCGAAGAATATTAGCTTATCAGATGTTCGAGTGGCGGTTTCTGCAATTTCTACAGACGGCGACGACTGGGACACGGCCTTCCGTCAGCTATTAAAACAGTTCGATTTAATTAAGGAAAAGTCAAAGAAAATAGGTAATGACCAGCGTTATTATTTTAAATATTTTTTTCGGTCCTTGTTAAATCCTGAAGCTGATGAGTATCTCAATTTCTCAAAAGCTGCATTATTCGCATATGATAACTTAAGAGTAGAAAAAGAATATAAGTAGAATATGTTAGTACTTAGCGAGGCCAATTCAATTAACTTGACACATAATTTCACGGTATCTAATATTGTTAATTTACCAACTTCTGTTACGTTTGAGCTCACAAGTCCTACCTATAACGGGCTGACAATTCCCTTAACTTCCCCTTATCCCCAACAGCGACTTCCTCAGGGCTATACTGCAACTGTTCATTTATTTAAAAATGCATTTCATTTACAATCCGAAATAATTGATGTTCGCATTGATGGTCTCGCGGCAAATGCTGGAAAGGTTGGTTACTTTTTTAGGCTTGACGCTTTGTTTGACGCCGGTACTTTGGATTTAAATCAGCATACATATTGTTATGCATATTTTGCTCTTGAATATATTTTTTCCAACAATAGTCTGTTACAAACTAAAGATGTAGAAATAAATTCAGGTGCTTATAAAATCACCGACTTTTTCGACAACGATACGATGATTTTGGTTTTGTGCGATCAATACTGTGCGGGAATCCCAAACTTCAACATAGATAATTATCTAGGAAATTTATTTCATTCTGGATTCGTTGTATTTGGCAAAGAAAATCTTATTGAAATAACAAATACCCACTCATATTTAGAAGACCAATATCTAAAAATCAAACCAGTTGTTCGTCCAGACGGTGTTTATGTATTAAGATTAAAGGAGGCAAATGCGGTACTTTCAGGAGAATCCTTTGTCACGCACTTATTTAAGAGGTTAGTTCAAAAGAAAAACGACCCGGTAGCAAGGTTTTTGATGCTGTATCAAGTTGTTGAGATTTACATGTCGAAAATATTTCCTTACGAAATTTCAAACAAGGTTTGCAGCCAATTGAATAACTTAAACAGCTTTAGATTGAAGGAAATATTGAATGATATGCAAAAGCAAAAAAGCTTGATTCAATCTTTATTTAATGTTTATGCACAACCATCGCATATTTTAGAGCAAGCAGTTAAAACAGAAATTTTAGAATTTTTCGTTCACACAAATCACCCGGATTACACTGATTTAATAAAAAATTCTTTAATGACTTTAACAGAACTTTTTTATGACCTTAGAAATAAACTTGTCCATGAATATCGTTTATTACACGCCATTGGGGTAAACCACCAAATAACCATAAAAAAATTAGAGTCAATAAATCAATTAACAGAAGCTCTTATGTCTGAAGTTGTTACAGAATTTCATATTTAACAAGTGATTTAATCAGGGAATGAAACTTTACAAAATAAATTTTTATAATTAAACGCCTGATTGCTAAAAAATGACTATTACTTGGAAAAATTATAATTCTGTTGCCTATTCTGGAGTCCTAACTTTAAACACCGATATCATTGTTTATCACTTAGGGGATTCGATGGAGTCATATTTCAAATGTCTTACACGGCCGGAACGAACTCGTTTTATAAAGAAAGAATTAATTAAATTAGGACATCATTTAGGATATAAGGTTTACGCTAATGGTTTGAACGAACAAGATTTAAAAGAGATTGGCGTTGAATTCGTAAACCGAGAGTGGCTATTTGACATACATTGGTATTTAGATGCTGATAACCCCTATACAGTTCGATCATTACCACTTGCGGTAGAATGTGAATGGAATCCAAGGAGGACGGGTGATGGAAAAACACCTTTTAGCGGAATTAAATATGACTTTCAAAAGCTTTTAGTAACAAATGCCGAATGTCGTTTAATGATATTTACAATTAAGAATTTACGTGAACTGCAATTTTTAGGTAACTATTTTAATGAGGCAATACAAGGTTATATGCAATTACCAAAAGGTTCATCATTTTTATTTATAGCATATGATGCTAAAATGTTGAGTTTTCATTACTGCTCAATGGCTAAATTCTAAAATACTTAAATGCAAGTCCAGTGAGATAAGGCTCCAGTTGCCTTATTGTAAATTTATTAGCTTGGAAGCGGCAATGTGACTTCCCTAATCTTTTTTAAAATATCTGCATGTTTTTGCAAATTTTTACGAATCTCAATACATTTTTCCTGATCAAATTTTTCAGGATGTTCGCCGTCCTTTCTTGATAGTATTAAGTATTCAACGCCGTCTATTGTATCGCTTTTGGCATGGGCTAGATCATTACGCTTATCGATTACGTCAGTTTTATAGTTATCATAGAAGTTTTTAAACGGGTCTTGCTGATCTAATTTTTTTATATTAAGTAATTTACCAATAGCCCTAGCTTTTTTGTCGGCATCGAAAATGCGCTCCTTTAAAATTGTAGCGCTTTCAAAATCATCCAATTTTGCTGCACGATCCTGATTTCCCTTGGTAGACTCCTTAATCGCCTTTATAATATAAGTGCGCAAGGAAGCAGCCTCATCGCTTTGCTCAGAGAAGAATGTAGTCAAAATATCAACAACTGTATTGTCTAGCTCGCTTGTCTCGGCCATTACTAAACCACGAATACTATTCAACTCTTGCAGTTTTGCGATAGTAAGCCTTATTAACCTAAAGACTCGCTCACGAAACTCGCGCATACCTTCATCATTAATTAAGCTAAAAAACGATACTCGATCTCGATAGAGACTTTTTGCAATTTCCTCGAAATTACTTTGAGCGGAATAAAATAACACCTCGGTAAATACACCGCCGTCCCTAATTTTTTGTATAAGAACATCACCCTGGTCATCCCCACCCTGGATGTTATAGTCCGACAATATCAAATCAAAGTTTACCGTCTGAATTGCTTCTTCCGCTTTCTTGCCGTTCTCAAATGTTTGAACGGTTGGTTTAAAGCCCAAACTACTTAGATAGGCTTCAAATTCAGATTTAATCCCCAAGTCGATATAGTCTTCTATCTGGTCGTCAATCCATAAGATCCGGTAATGTAACTTCATTTTTTAAATCTAATTGTGAATTCAGCTCCTTTTAGGTTGTTGCTAACGGATATTGTTCCTTTCATCTTTTCGACCACATCTTTCGTGTGGTATAGACCGAGTCCAGACCCGTTAGTTGTTGTAAAGCGTGGATCAAATACCCTAGATAAATTAGCATCAGGAATACCGACACCATCATCTTTTATGCGAACTTCGACTTCGTTATTTGACAACTGGCTCCAAGATACCGAAACATTTTTGGCATTTGCTTTAAAGGCATTACTAAGCAGGTTGTCTAAAATTATTATCACCTCTATTGGCCTGAAAGACATCGTAAACTTAAGTCCTTTTGGTGCACTCGCAGTGATTTTAAGGTTCTGGTTATTCATTATCAAATGCTTATACTGCTGGTAAACGTTTACGACATATTCGTTAATAAAGCTAACGATGTCCGCTTCTATCTTAGTTACGGTGGTATCGAATTGTGCTTTAGTTACAAATCTTGAAAGCGTAATAATTTTCTTGTTCTCAAAAGATATGCGACTGGCCATTTTCAAAAGATCATCTTTAGATGCCCCTTCGTTAATTAATTTAACAAGTTGGTCAATGTAGCCTGTAATGTGCTGTGCGGAATGCCTATAAATATGATGCTGAACGCTTAAAAGGTCGGTTTTATCGGTCCCCCTATCAGCTTTTGCAAATAGCGTCTCTGCAATTTGCAGTTCAAGCTCTTCCTGAAGTTTTCTCCCTTTCTCCTTGACTTCCTTTAATTCAGTACTCGCGGAGTTTAATGCATTTGATTGCCTATTAATTCGCGCTTCTAAAGCCTTAGCGTCATTTAACAATTGTTGGTCTTGTGACTCGGCAGCAACCCTTTTGAAATTGGCAACAAGTTTTTTAGCACTCTTTTCTTCTTGCTGATTAAGAATGTTTATAATGTCCTTATTATAGTCTATTCTCAAAAGCGATTTATCATCTACAATATTAGATATGAGCTTAACCAAGTTTTCCTTTGCTTTCTCACTATCTTTAACATCATAATTATCATCATTAAGGCCCCATTCTGTAACCTCGACAACATACTTTTCTAGCCTTTTTAAAGTATCAATCAACAAACTGTCTGCGTATGGGCTGGCATCAGCCAGTTGGTAATACGCTTTTGTTTTCACAAGCCCGGCATCCCTACTGGTTGCTTCCTTAAGGTCAGAATCATTTCCCTGTATATCCAGCTGACCAATGAGGTTTCTCAAACCTATATACCTGTTATACCCCTGTACGGCACGATTATCAATACCAAGTGAGTCGTCACCTCTTTCGC
Organism: Mucilaginibacter limnophilus; assembly: GCF_004005815.1. Taxonomy (GTDB): domain Bacteria; phylum Bacteroidota; class Bacteroidia; order Sphingobacteriales; family Sphingobacteriaceae; genus Mucilaginibacter; species Mucilaginibacter limnophilus. Next base: position 40,944 of record NZ_SACK01000005.1, read on the forward strand.
CATAAGGATAAATCCGAAATCCATTTTTATAAACGAATACACTTCCATAATCAACCGCCCTAATTCCCATCCTTCGCTTGAATACGTCTTTCGATGACTTATTGAGAAAATAGAGTGTTATTGAAGTGTTCTTAAGTTCATTAAACCTATTAACTTCTTCAATCTCGTAGATAAATGTTTCCCTGTCGTTTAATGTTGTAATTACCTTGTCACCATTAACCGAAACCGAACTTGTAATTTTTGTAGTGCGAATATTCAGTGCCTCAAATATGAAATTTTCTATTTCACCGTTGACAGTGTTGTAATAAATAGAACCTTCGCTTTCGCCTTTTTTCTCTCGTTTGATCTTTTCTTCCCGGTCACGCCCCAATTCTCCAGGAACCTCTAGCTTTATTTTGAAGTTTTTTTCTTTTACGGTTTTATTTAAGTCTGGGCGAACAAGCTTGGATAATTTGTCTTTTAAACGTTTTAAATTATCCCTGGTCCACTCGTCTTTATGAATGCCGCTTATTTCCAATATGGTACCGTGTGAAATCGGATATGGACAGGTAGTTAAAACTTGGTGTTGAATGGGAATATTGATAAACTCCTCTTTTTGGTCATTTTCAAAAAGGTGCCAGTCAATATTTAAATTTTCTATTTTGGCATTGGGCTCATTCTTGATAGAGATTAGGTTGAGATACCGGCCTAAACGGTCACAAGAAAAACGCCCAACGCCCTTTGCGCCTGCATAGAAACGCTCTAGGTCTATACGGTTCCGGTAATCGTCTGCATCTTCTGACTTGTCTTTTTTTGCAGAGTATGCAACGAATAGCCACTTATTTAAAAGATCATCATAATCCATTCCTTTGCCATTGTCCAGGATCACAATTTTGCCGTTATCAGATTCTAAATTTTCGAAACGAATAACGACTTCATGTGCTTTTGCATCAAAGGAATTTTTGACCAGCTCAAATACCGCAACGAAATTATCAGTAATTAATTCCGAGCCGATCAGATTTTTTAAACCTGAACTTATTCTAAAGAATTCTTCATTCATCCCAACAAAATTTTGCGTAAAACTACGCCACTTTGTTCACCAAAAAGAGGGGGAATGGCATTGCCTATTTGTGTGTACCGGGGTACCTCTAGCACCCTTGCTTTACCGCCGGTCGTGTATTTCCCTTGTATTTCATATGAATCGGGAAAACTTTGTAAGCGCGCGTATTCCCGAACGGTGAGTATTCGCGGCTCACAATAATGGACATAATCGTCTGGAAGGGTAGTAATAGTTGGAGCTTGGTCAGCACCGTTAAGTGGTATTAAGGTATGCTTTTTTAAGCCGTATTTTTTCTTGAATTCTTTATCGAGCGATTTCCCTTTTGGAGCATTGCCAAGTATCAAATTTAACCTATCAATAATAGCCGGAGAATGATTTGCAAATCTGTGGCTATCCGGTATCTCGTTACCAATAGGAATGTCTTTTCTTAAATACTCTTGATATTTATTTGTTGGGGACGAATACTTGCCAAATTTAAAGCTTTTAAATATTTCTAATTGGCGGGTACCATTGGCAAATAATAAATCAGAGATTGCCGATTCAAGAGAAACAGAAATCTCCAGTCCCTTATTTACAAGAAATTCTTGCCGGTTTTTTTTTATTTTGTGAAAAAACGATTCCGCTTTTACAGGTGTATTGCCATTTTTATTTCTCTTAACACCTACCAATATGAATCGGCATCTTTTCTGTGGTATCCCGTAATCAGAAAAGTTAACCAGTTCGGCATGTACATCATAGTCGAGGCCATCCAACTTATTTATTACATAGTCAGAATATTTTTTGCCCCTGGTGCTATTTTTATCGAACTCTAAAGTGAACCCTTTCACGTTTTCAAAAAATAATACCGTGGGTTGAACAAGCTCGACAAAGCGGATGTAAGAATTAATTAGCTTATTCCTGTTATCACTTTCTACACGTCTACCGGCTGTCGAAAACCCCTGGCATGGTGGTCCGCCAGTTATCATATCAACAGTTCCCCGAAGTTTAATCAGGTCGGCTGAGTGGTATTTTAAAATTTTATTGATGTCGTGTGGCTGTTGCGGCAACCAAACCGGCCAAGAGAAATGTTTTTTCTTGTTAATTAGGTTGTGTTCGAGAGTTTTAAAAGCGAAAGGGCTTTTTTCGATTGCGAAAAGACCTTTCCAGCCGGCATGGTGTAGGCCAAGCGATAACCCCCCGCATCCCGCAAATAAATCTATGTAATAAAGGTCTTTTTCTGTTTGCATAATAAGGCAGTTCACCCTATCGCTAATATAATTAACATTTCAGAAAGACGCTAAAATACAAACTACTGTTAATCAGATGGTTGGATAAATAAAAAAAGTGAGTGTCATGTAAAAGGCACTAAAACGACATACATTTATAATTAATTTATCATTCAAAATGTATTCCAGCATCATGAATTTGCACAACATCACTAAAAAATTTACAGGTGCTATTAAGCAAGCAGCTCAAGCAGGATGGTTTCCTGGCTTTACAAACCAGCGCTGCAAAATCTAGTATTGCCCAGTTTAAAAACTTTGAATCAGGATGATCAACAAAGTCCTTTGCCAATTGTTGCAGGTAAGGGTCGTACCTAATATCGCTTAATTTACGGGGGCCAAAATACCGTTCAAGCACCCTAGCCATATTAACATCTAGCAAGGGTTTTCGTTTATTAAAAACTAATAGCTCTACAGCATTGGCTATGTATTGCCCCATGAATGGCACATTTTCTAATTCGGTACGATCTAATGGAAGTACTCCATTGTTGTCAACTAAATAAATTGCCAGTTTTTTTAATCTTTGCGCCCTTTGCCTATATAACCCAATGGGAATTAAATAATTTTCGATTGTTATTGAATCAGCATTTACTAAAGCCTGCCAGTTTGGAAATTCCGCAAGAAATTGAGTATAAAATGTCGAGACGGTTTCGGCCTTCGTCCTTTGTAACAGGATTTCGGCTATTATCAATTCATAAGGACTTAAATTGTCTTGGCGCCAGGGAAAAACCCGCTTATGATTAGCAAACCATGCAAGTATCTTTTCCCTAAAAAGCCTGATTCTTTCCTCCAAGTAATATCCGTTTATTAATTAACGGCTGGTAGGCATTAAAAGTTTAAAAACCCCATTGAATACGTCAATATAGAGTTTCCAACAACGGATTTATGATCCTTTAAAAGAGGTTCAACCCTTTTGGTATTTTATATAACGTTTGTATATTTGTTTAAGTTCTTTCAAACTCAATTAAAACAAATCAAATTGTTCGGTTACCTAATCGGTTACCTTTCAATTTTCAGAAACATCAAATTATTGATAATAAAGCCATTGCGGAACAATTAACGGTCCCGTCCATTCCGCTAAAAAGGTATCAAAACCGTTTATAACCGCTTAAATCAATGATTTAAGCGGTTTTTTTATGTCAATCACGCTCATTTCATACCACCATTTATGACTCATTCGGTGACCTATTCGGTGACCTATTTGATTTAGCAATTTAGGCCATCGAATTAGCTTGTAATAGTTTGATTTTAAAGCACTTGCATTGATTTTTTAGCTTAAAACAGCTCATCTGAACTCAAAGTTAATGTGATTAAGTAATTTAAAATTAATGTGTTATGAAAACAACCCAAAGGTTCTCAGTCCTTATCTGGGCTGACAAATGGAAACAGATGTGGCGGGTATGGTACCGCTGTATGAAAGGATCGCTTATTTAGGAAAACGCGCCGAGATTTCGCTTAAAAGACGAGTGCATCTTGCTAAATGGGATGCTCAAACCGGTTTTATCAAAGGGACCAGCCCTGAAGCCAGAGGATAAAATGATAGCGGTGTGTGTTTTGATCACCGCCTGCAGCAAGAACAATGACCAGGATACCACATCTCCGGCAAGTTGCAAGGCCCTATTCAGCCACCGACCTTGGGCTATAGCACTGACGGACCGCACCAGGTCGGGGAAGCCAGTTTACCAATCCACAATACGGCGGTAATTCTATGATGACACATTTGCCTCTCCTCCGAAAAGAGCCATTCCAACCAGATGAAAATAATATTATGAGTACTTTTGGGTAGCGAGAGATGGGTTAAACCGTATGATCAAATTAAGTGAACGCTACGATTTTGATTAAGCGCAGGTACTGATTGGTTCGAAGATTATATCATAGTTCACGCCTCGAAAGCGATATCATTTACGTTGTCTTTTAAGCAGTTTTGTAAATACAGCGCTTCTTTCTTCTGTACTCAGCAATACGTAAGCAATGCATGCAAACAGTGCAAACAATACCGCGCTATGCGTAATTAAAGCAGGCCAGTTGGTTATACTAAATATTTTCGGGTAAACTACTGTTAACACCAACGCAATGCCGGTAATAAGCAATGAACTTAATGAAGCCTTAAAGAAGGTTAAGCGAGGTATCTTCATATTTGATGCAACATATAAAGGCATAAAAACAAAGTTTTTAAGCGTTAATACAATGCCACTGGCTATGGCAACGCCCCATAAACCAAGAGTAGTGTATTTTACCAGTGATATTGCAAGGGGTAAGTTTAACAGTCCCATCCCTAAAGTAAATAAGCCCGGTACCTTTACTTTATTAAAAGCCCGGTTAAGAGAAAACAACGGCTGTACCCCTAAATTTATTGGTAGTGGAAGTAAAACCACAATAAACAACCATTTCATACTGGCAAACTGGCTGCCTACCCATAAGCGCAGCAGATCTTCCGAAACAACGCAAAGTACCCCTACAACGCATGCAATAAACAACGTTAATACCTTGTTAGATAGTTTTGATATCTTGATAGTTTGCTCATACTCTTTTTTAGAGTATAGTGTAAGTACAAGAGGCGCGAGTGCACCCGCAACAGACATCGAAAACTGTCTGATCATGTTACTCCATTGTAGTATAACACTATATTTTCCTGCCTCATCGGCACCCAGCAGTTTATTAATTACAAGTAGGTCTATCTGTAGAAACAAAATGCTGCCTAATTGAATAACTATAAGCCACCCCCCCATTGACAACAGGCTTGATAAACCGCTCCATTGAAATTGCCTGAGGTTTATACGGATAAATGGTGTAAATTTTCTAAATAGGTAATAACTGTATATACTGCCTGCAAGGCCGCCTGCAAATAAAGCAAAGCCATACCAGGAAATAGAGGTTGTTATGAAAAGAAATACAAAGACAACTATGATAACCCGTACTAAAGTATTTAATACAGTTGCCTGATTAACTAAATCGAGCCGGTTGGCAACATATGCCGAACTACTGAATATTGCCGTAAACGAAGTTATAATAAACGCTATGCTTGCCCCCAGGAATAGCCACACCGAGTCGGCCTCAGCTTCGGCCGGTATGGATATAAATGAGGATACGTTAAATGAAAATGCAATAAGCAATGGAAGCAAAATTAGCATAAGCGCACCCATTGCCGTAAATGCGGTATTAAAGGTATGGCTGGCCCCCTGCTCGTCTTCATCGGCAAGGTTAAGGGCCATAAAGCGAGACAAAGCACCGTTAATGCCAACTGTTATAAGTGCCGAATAACCAATAATAGTAGTTGCCAGCGGTATAAGCCCATATATACTAACGCTAAGCTTGCTAATAAGGTAATGCGGTAGCCAGAAGCCAATAACGCCATTTAATATTAGCAGGCTTAAGTTAGACAGCAAATTCTTTTGCAATGCTTTTGAAGTGTTCATTTGGTTACCGGAGTTTATATTCTTCAATGCATTAAGCGTTGAAAATGGTATCAAGCTTTTGTCTGATTAGTTGGGTGTTACGTTCTGATGCATATTTGAATATTTCGATAAATCTTTCTTTTGATGCAAGTGTACTGTTTAATGATGCGTGTAATATTAATGATTCTTGCTCGGCATCCAGAATTATATCCCCCAAACCGTTGTCGGTATAGATGCCTACTATCTTCTTGTTGTCTTCAAGTTTAATCAATGGTATTGCCACGGTGTTACACTGAAATGCCAGCATCAATACGTGCAGCCTGTTGCTTAAAACAAATGTGGCGTTGCGGTATAGCGCCTCGGCTTCAGGTAAAAGAAGTTTGTGGTCAACCAATTCGGTTTCAAAATTATCATTAAGTTGCTGCTGCATGTATACTGCTGCATCGCGGTCATATTGAACTTGATAGGCTAATACAATTTTTTTTACACCCTCTACTGACCTTAACAGATCTTTAATTTTATTCACTATTGGCACCAAATAATTTTCATTATGCGATGTGCCGTATTCGTTTGAACGGAAGCTTAACACTACGTAACCACTGTCCTTACGGGCTATGTCTGAATTTTCAGGATAGGGAGTGTAGCACCATGCAAGGTCAGGAAAGTATTGCGGTTTGCTGAAGTTTAACTGCTGCGCCAGTGTTATCGCCTTATTATCCCGGAGTCCGAAATAATAATAAGTGCCTGATATTAACGAATCAGCCCACCCATTTAATTTATCAAACGGACCAATGGAAAAACCCATACGCATTACCCGCCCGCCTAAAAGCTTAAAGGTAAGGTTCTTTAAACCGGCAAATAAAGATCGTTGGGCTGATTTAAACCCTTTTGCTGATCGGTGACCGGGGGCAATAACATAATAAAAGCGTGTTTTTATGCCGCCTTTATTACCGGATAAAAGATTTTTTAAAAATGTTGAGTTTAATGAGCTTTTAGAAACTTCAGAGAGCTTCTTATCAACCAGGGTATTTGATATCGCATTAATAAACCACTCAGGTGTGTTTGAGTCATCAACAATTATGTCGCCGTAATGCCGTAATACGTCTATTTCAGATTTATTGATAAGTAGATCACCGGTGTTTTCAATTTGTGCACCGGGTTTAAAGAAAATGATGTTTTTCATTGATGTTAATTTATACCAGCTTCAGAAACGGTATTGGCCGACACATTGATAGTCACCGTCGGTGCTCCTGATTGCTAATACATTTCGCGTTCAAAAGTATAAAAAAGATCAACAACGCGGTTGTTTATACGCAGCTAACAATGCAGTTATACAGGTTTTCTGTTCACATTAATCTAGTGTTTAGGCACTTGTTAATTTACTTTATAAGTAATTAAATCGTATTTAAATATCGTTTAATAATCAATTTTAACTAAAACACAACTCAAACAGTGTTAATGTGTTATACAAAAACAAGGGTTAAAGGCGTGTTGTACAAGAAAATATATTCAAGTTATGAATCTATTTATTTAATTTTGAATTTACTTTTTACCCCTGCATGAATAACATAAATACAAGTCTTATTAAACAAAATAGTTGCGTTTTATTGATAGGTTTTATTATTTTGACAATGTGCTCATGCACAGTCAACAAGAAAGTCAAATATTTCCAGGACCTGCCTGATTCTGTAAAATATGGTGCAATAAGCACCGTTCCGTTTAAAGATCCTGTTATTCAAAAAGATGATATAATAAGCATTGTTATTCAAACCATTGACCCCAGTAACACTGCCATAGTTAACCAGAGTGCCTTAGTTCAATCAATAGGTTCAAGCTCAGCCTCGCCTATTGGCTCACAGCAAATATCTGGATATCTTGTTGATAAAGAAGGAAATATAGAGGTGCCATTGCTTGGTAAGTTAATGGTTGCAGGACTAACCACAAGTGAAGCACGTGAATTGATACGTGTAAAAGCCTCTGTTTATTACAAAAATCCGGCTGTACAGGTAAGATTTGCAAATTTCAAAATAACGGTTATTGGCGAAGTAGCTAAACCTGCCACATACACATTACCAAACGAAAAAGTTTCGTTACTTGATGCTATCGGTTTGGCAGGTGATCTTACTATTTACGGTAAACGTGAAAACGTGTTGCTTATAAGGGAAATAGATGGACAAAAAACTTACGCGCGGATTGATTTGAACTCATCTTCAACGTTTAACTCACCTTATTTTTATCTCAAACAAAATGATGTAATATACATTGAACCAAATGAAGCTAAAATTACATCAACAGACGCGGCTAAAACCAGAAACATAACTATAGCAGCTTCATTATTTTCAGCTTTGTTGGTAGTACTTATTCGCGTTCTATAAACTTAAAAAACTTGATGGAAATTAACAGAGATAAGGTGTTGGCTAATACCGTTTCACCTAAAGGGGATGAAGGGTTTGATGTACAGGCACTTGCCAATAAGTTATTACAAAATGGTTGGGTGCTTTTTATAAGTTTTGTAATTTGTTTGCTTGCAGCATATGTTTATACCGAGGTTGCTACACCTTTATATAATATAAATGCGCAAATTGTTGTTGAGGATGACAAAAACAGCAAAATGGGCGATGCCGGAGGGCTGGGAAGTTTAACTGACCTTTTAAGTGTGCCAAGTAATGTTGATAATGAGGTAGGAATATTAACTACTAAATACCTTTTAGGGGAAGTAGTTAAGCAAATGAACCTGAACATTCAGTACTACGATGTTATGGCGCTAAAATCTGTGCAAATATATTCGGCGCCGTTTAAAGTTGACTTGGTGCAGCAGGCAGACACGGTGCTTACTACCTTTTTTGATATAGCCCCTGCCGATGCACGTTCGGTTACTATTTCTTATACCGATGAGTTATCAGGAGATCATATTGAAAAGAATGTTAAATACGGCCAGGGTTTCGCTGTTGATGGTGTAGGGGTTATTAAAATAACACAGGCTGCACGTACGCCTATAACCAGAAAATATAGATTTTTGGTTATGTCTGTTGATCAGGAGGTTGCATCTTTAAAAGATAAGCTTGAAGCTTCAAGAACAAGTAAAACATCAACAACAATACAACTTAATTTACAGCACCCTATCCCTAAAATGGGAGAAGATATATTGAACAGGTTACTGCTTCAATACGCCCGTCAAACTATTGAAGACAAAAACCGTGTAGCTGACAGCACCATATCATTTATTGATAACAGACTTGTGTTGGTTGGAGATGAACTTGGCGGAATAGAAGGCAACATACAACAGTTTAGACAGAATAGTAAACTTGCCAACATAGATAAACAGTCGGAGCTTTTGGTAAATAGCCGCAGTGAATCAGCTAAAGAGCTGTCAACTATTGAAAACCAGATAAGTATACTCGAAGCTCTGGAAGGTTATTTAAAAGATAAATCTAAAAACGAGAAGATTGTACCACCGTCGGTGTTACCGCAAGACCCAGTTTTTGTTGGGCTGATAGAGCGTTACAATTCTTTAGTTATACAGCGCGACAGGCAACTTTTGGCGACAACCGAAGATCATCCCATTGTGCAAAATATAAACCAACAGTTGGTTACTTTGCGACAGGACGTGCTGAACAATTTGGTTAACATCCGCCGTACTATGGAGATAAGCAGAAAGAATCTTAGAGCCAATAGTTCGCAATATGAGTCGTTAATAGAGCGGGTACCTTCGCAAGAAAGAATATACCTTGACCTGTCAAGACAGCAGCAAATAAAGCAGCAACTGTATTTATATCTGCTTCAAAAACGGGAAGAAACAGCGATATCAAAAAAGTCAAACATCCCCAATACCCGGGTGGTTGAACCGCCAAAATCCGACTATTGGCCTTTTTATCCCAAAAAGCTGGTTGTTTTTTCATTAGCTATACTGGCAGCTTTCATCCTGCCGGTAGTTTGGATATATGTATTATCGCTCTTAAATAATAAAATAGACTCTAAAGAGGATATACAAAAACATACTGATGTGCCTGTTATAGGTGAAATAAGCCAGGCTAAAGATTCAGCAGCCGTTATTGTCCAAAAAGATTCGAGATCAGCTATATCAGAGCAGTTTCGGTCGTTGCGGACTAATCTTAATTTCCTGCTGCCGTCTGACAAGAAGCACACACTTATGCTTACCTCAGGTATGTCGGGCGAAGGAAAGTCATTTCTGGCTGTAAACTTAGCGGCGGCCCTGGCCTTTTCAGGTAAAAAGGTGCTGTTAATGGAGATGGATTTAAGAAAACCTACGCTAATGCAGAAGATGAATTTACCAAGCGGTACAGGTTTTACTAATTACATTGTTTCGAATAATATAACCCCTGAAGAAATATTAATAAATAGTAATATCAACGAGAACCTGTTTGTAGTAAGTTCAGGGCCAATTCCACCAAATCCTACCGAAACAATAATAAATGAGAAAGCAGACAGACTGATCAAAAGATATCAGGAAATGTTTGATTATGTTATTATTGATGCCCCGCCGATAGGTATAGTTTCAGATGCGCAAATCTTAAGTGATTACGCCGATCTGACTATATATGTTGTACGGCATAAGACTACGCTTTTAAAGCAGCTTCAAATACCACAGGATATCCATGTAAACAAAAAAATGGCAAAAATTGCCATAGTTGTCAATGGTATACAAATTTCAAAATACTCGAGTTACGGCTACGGCTATGGGTACGGTTATGGCTACGGGTATTATACTGACGATGAGACGCCAGGATTTTGGGATAGGTTTTTTAAAAAGAAAAACTAATACATATCACAAAGTTTAAAAAGTGATATGCAGGAAAACCACTTGTATAGTTTTACACGTTTAAAAATTCTAAGATAGAATGGCCAACAGCTTACCATTTGTGTCTGTTATCATTCCGACTTACCGGGATTGGAGTAGATTGAGTAAATGTCTTACGGCATTAAATGAGCAGGATTACCCCAACAATCAATTTGAGATCATCATAATCAATAACAATCCCGGAGATAAAATTCCTGATAATTACCTTATGCCTGCTAATTGTGTGGCCATTGATGAGTATAAGCCTGGGTCGTACGCTGCACGTAATGCTGCTGTGAAGATTGCTAAGGGTGATGTGCTTGCTTTTACCGACTCAGACTGTATACCCCATGCATCATGGATAAGTAACGCCATACGTTTTTTTACAGTTAATACCGACATTACCAGGATAGCCGGAAACATTAAGCTGTTCTATCAAACAGACAAACTTACGTTCGCTGAAATTTATGAAAAAGTATATGCGTTTAAGCAAGAAAAATCGGCAGCAGAAGGTGTTAGCGTAACAGGTAATATGTTTGCATATAAACATATTTTTGATTCGGTAGGACTGTTTGATGAAAACCTATTATCGGGCGGAGATTTTGAATGGTCAAAAAGGGCGGAAGCTGCGGGTTATAAGATCAGCTTTGCAGAAGATGTTATCATTATGCACCCGGCAAGGCACCAAATGGCCGAACTGTATAAAAAAGAGATAAGGCGTGCCGGCTGGATAGGTAATAACAGAGGTTTAGCTCTTAAAAGGTTACTTAAGTATATCATTCCACCCGTAAACACGTTATTGCATGGCAGTGACCTAAATGTGACTGAGCGGGCAAAACTATTTCTGATAAGGTATAAACTGAATCTTATCCGTTCTGCTGAAGAAATAAAAATATCATTCGGGAAAAGGCCTAACCGGGAATAAAAATGCTCAGATACTTAACCATATTTTACTGGATATTGGCATTTGTTTTTCTTGTGGGAGGAGCCATGCAGTTTTTAGGTATTATAAGCAATACCATATCCACAATGGCCATAGGGTTGGTTATTATAGCAATGTTGGTTGGAAATAAAGTGAAAGTGCCGGCTAATCATTTGCCCGTATTCTATTTGATAATCTTAACCTTAATATCTGCCTTGGTTAACTCAGTATCTCCTGTTTTAACCATTATGTATATGTTTAATTTTATACTGGTACCATTTTTTATATACCGGTTTATAGCTGCAAGAGTAATAAACCGCATAAATCGCCGAAAATTATTCCGCTTTTTTATACTGGTTGGATTGATTCAATTACCGGTGCTGCTATTTCAGCGAATCTTTGCATTGCAACTTACCTACATGGCGGCCAAAACGCTTAGCGTTGTTGATGTGGGCTTTGGTACATTTTTTTTTAAAAACGACCATGGCTTATGTTTCTTTTTATTATGCATGATAATTTATTTGCTGTATGATACTGAACTATATGTATCTAAAGTGCAAAAAACATTCTTGATTATATATTACAGCGTTACTATTGCTTTATCAAATTCATACATATCCTTTTTGCTATTAATTATGGTGTATGGCTTTTACTTTTTAGGCAGGCTGAATGTTAAACGTATAATATTGTCGGCATTGGTTTTACTGTTACTATATGGGGCCGTCACTACAATATCATTCCTGCAGGAAATAGTAGGCGATAAGTATGAACATCTTGAGCGAAAGGCCATAAATAAGGATGACGAATTTGATGCCGAGAAGAGAGATTTAAGCGAAGCTGAGAGGGGCGATATTGTTATGTTTTATCTGGCCCAGGATATTAGTGTTATAGGTAAAGGCCCTTACGATTATTTTGATCCTGTAAAAGGCGAATTCAGAACCTTTGCCAATTTTAGTCAGTATATATGGTTTTATAACGACTTAGGCATTTTAGGTGTAATAGGTGTGATCTTTTATTACGTATCATTATACCTTGCTAACTATAAATTAAAAAATTACAGGATAATCTTCCTGGTACTAATAGTTATTTATTCATTCTTCACCAATACACTAAGCGACCTTGCCTTTAACATTGTATTTGCCTTTTTTATTTTAAAGGATTCGCCTTATTTAATATCTAATCTAAAAGAATATGAATATAGTTTGTATACCATACCACGACTGGAGGAAAATTGAGACAGAGGGGTTTAGAACCCGCGATTCGCATATTATCTCCCACCTGGCTGGTAATAAAGCTGTAAATAATTTAATAATTGTTAACAGGCCTATCACAATATTCGAACTTTTAATTAAGAAAAAGAACAAGAAGATCTCCGGCGAAAAAGTATTCTCATACAAATCGGGTGCTTTGTATAAGATTAAAAACAATATGTATGTTTTTGACTTTTTCTCAGGTGATTTTTTGGGTCCTGTTTTGAATGGTAAAAAGTGGTTTTTTAACAGCTTTGAGAATAAAGAATTTATTGAGGCCTATAATAAGGCTATAGCTTTTTTAGGTATAACTGTAGATGTGGTTTATAACCAGAATATCTTTGCCAGCTTATTTGTTAAAAAACTATCATTACCAAGTGTGTTTGATGCATGGGATAACTTTATATTATTCCCGCAGAATAAGAAGTTTGAGGGCCTGTTTTTTAATGCTTATGCCGAATTAGCAAAGTATGCTGAAGTATGGACTACTAATTCGGTTAAAAATATTGATTACTATCAAAAGCATTATGCGCCTAAGGAGTGTGTTTTAATTAAGAATGGCGTTGATATAGAGCGGTTCGCCAAAAAATACCCTGTTCCTTCTGATCTTAAAAACATCCCATCGCCAATTATAGGCTTTGGTGGAAAGATCACCCATTTGTTTAACTATGATTTTTTTAATTATGCTGTAACCCAGCATCCTGATAAATCCTTTGTAATAGTGGGGCAAATACTGGATAAGTCTGTATTTAAACAAATAAATAAAGCTAAAAACGTTTACTATCTGGGTGATAAACCATATGATCAGTATGTTTCTTACATAACTAATTTTAACTTGGGAATTATCCCTTATGTAACAGATCATTTAGAGCATGGCGCTGATAGCATTAAAATGTACGAGTATTTGGCAAGTGGTTTAAATGTAGTAGGTACATCAGGAGCCGGAATGGCCGATATGTCGTCACTCATTTATATATCAACAAACAAGCAGAATTTTTCTGATAACATTAATAATGCGCTAAAACAAAATAAGGAAATCGAACTACCTGAGTTTCATTCATGGGAGTATAAAACTACCGAAACCCTTGACGTTTTAACCAAGGTAATAAGCAAGAATAAATAACCTGCACTATAAACGGTTGGGGTTAATTTGCCTGCAGCTCAATTAACATTAAACCCACCGAACTGCGGTTATAACTGAGTGAGATACTGCCATCTGCGGTGCTTTTTACCGACTGAGTTTTTGTAGTGTTTATTCCATCAGATGTAAGTACTTTCCAGGTAACATCGTAATTAGTAGCCGGCAAGGCTTTGATATTTACTTGCAGTTGTTTTTTTTGCTGCTTGCTGCATAGCATCATCCTGATAGTTTTATTATTGGCTGTTTTGCCTGCTATAGCCATTACATTGTTGTTGTTAATAACAAGGGGTAAACGCAATGGTGCTTGACTCCTGAGGTCGCTGTAGGCCTTGTGTGCCCAGGCCATACTGTTCCATTTAAGATTGACCTTGTTTTTTGCGAACTGAGCGGTGCCCATGTTTGCTATGTTGAACATTCCCCATGTTTCAATCAGCGGATAGAAATAAATACGTGTTACACCAAAGTTTTCGGCAGCAATAAGAGTAGCGCCAACGTCAACTCCGGCATCAACTGTTTTTAAATAAGGCGACGGTAATGCACTGTTCCATTCGGTACATAAACTTTCGGTATTGATATATCCATATTTAGTTAAACTGTTTTTAACCAGCCCCGCAAATTTTACAAAAACATCGCTGCCCTTCTTTTGCTCATAAACATGCCACGAATAAAAATCTAATGGCGTCCTGTCCGAAAAGTTTCCATCGCTATTAGGGTCGGCTAAATAAGCTATCAGCAAATCGCCATAATTATTATGCAGAGCAAAGTTTGCAATGCCGCAGCCACCTACTTTCAGGTTTGGGTGGCATTTCTTTATATAAATTAAGCTTTCCCGAAAAAGATCTCTGAATTTATCGGGTGTGCCTGTATAAAAATTAAGATCGGGCTCATTCCATATTTCAACGTATTTAACCGGGTATTTAAACCCCGATGCCCATCCGTCAACATAGTGGGCTACAATACGTTCGGCTATAATTGCCCATTTTTTTGCATCGGGCGGGTTAGTGCCGGGCAAACGTCTGCTTTTTGATGCAGCAAAGCTTACGCCTAATCGCAAAAATGGCACAAAATTTTGGGTAACCAAGCCTTGCATTACTGAGTCGGCCGCAGTAAAATCATAGTTTTGGGCGTTAAGTGGGTCTGCATTCCAATCTTTGAATATAAGATCCCAATCCATAGATTTTATATCATGAGTTCTGATCTCATTAATGCCTACATCTTTCACAGCATTGAAGGTACCCGCGCCCCACTTGTTTATCCTATTACCATAATGAGAAATATTACCTCCGGTTGTAAGCTTAAAAGGTGAGGTGGCTGAATTAACCGCATCTAACGAAATATTTATAACTGATTGCTGGCATCCCCCGCTTAAAGGAAAACATAATAATATTATTGCTAATGTTCGGATGGATCGGGAAATAATAATTTTCATCTGTTATAAACTCGCCTTGCTCTGAGTCTGTTTATTAAAGTTACAAAAAGGCAGAAAACCAATACAATTAATGAGCTTAAAAATAGCAGGTACATTGATGTTTTAGATGGTGCTTGCAATGCCTGCTGGCCTGTCAGTATATCTATGGCATTTGGGAATTTCATTATTTCACCTGCTGTAAAAAACAGGTATACCCAGTACAATACAACACAAATGCTTGCTGCTGTTAAGCACAATATAAATTTTATTCGCTTAGCACTATTGGCAACAAAGTCATAATTAAATAGCTTGAATATTGCATTCCAGTTTATAAACACCAGGTATACTATGATGTTTGAATAAAAAGCTATATTGAACATAAGCAGCACCAGAATATGGAAAACTGTGCCACCTGCTAAAAATAATTGAAACCAGTTCCTTCGCATAATGCTGAAAAGAAAACCTATTTCCAGAATTAAAGCCGAGTAATCAAAAAGTTTCCATACCAAATGGTTTTTAACAGTCATAAGGTAATCGGCAACTACATTAAGATCTCCTAAGGAGTAGTATTTTTTAATTAAGTGAAACCGTACAGCTTCGGCCTCCCAGTTTTGCCAGCCACCCAAAAACTTTTGAAAGCCCGAGGTAAACATAGAAAAGGCTATAGCCGCGGCTAACATAATAATGTATAATGAATTGTCACTATCAGTCAGCCCGTTTTTGTTTTTAACACGGTTTATTGCCAGGTAATCGCCCCATCCTGCAAGCGATAAAAATATAGGCGCGATAAGCCACATTAATAAATGATCTATTTTACCAAATGAGTAGCAATAGTTATGGCCTAAAATAGCTGTAACAGCAAACGCTATTGATGTTACGCGGCAATACATGCCTAAAAACATCATGGCAAAAAATATCAGATTAAGTAGCGTTAAAATCTTGAAAAATAAAGCTGATGGAAAACCGTTGAACAAACCCGCAAGGCTATACTGAGGTGGGTTAAAAAGAAAATTTAGATCGCTGCTCAACCAGGTATAAGATGGAAGCCCTACAAATACAACTACACAAACGCAATATAAAATACGGTACAGCGAAAGGTATTGCGGCGCAATATGGTAACCCTTTACATCAACTAATTGTAACCGCATGGCTTCAAAACAAGACTATATTTGTGTAAACAGGATTGCTAAAATCATGATCTACTTTGGAACTGATCATATTGTATGTACGGTTGCCCTGAACTATAATCAGTGATTTGAAATTATTTAGCCCCTGGCGGTTTAGACATTTAGTAAGATATTTTTTTAAATCGGCGATTTCTTTCTCACTGTATTCATTATTATTAATTTTTGAAGCGATAGTTTTCAATACATAATATTTATGCTTTGGATATAGATTGTAAAAGAGTTGCTCTTCGTCAAGCTTAACTTTACTACCATTGCTGGTAATGCCGAAAATACCGGCTACAGGAAATTCGGCTTTGTGCCTGATATCAGGCGCATTTGAAAATGAAGGAAATACTAAAGAAGGATAGAAATGGCCCAGTTTTTCAGCTGCCGCACTACAAAATAGTATCAGCACATAAGCATAAAATATCCAATGAGCTTTTGTAAAATTCTCCATTAAAAATATCGCGGGTAGATGTTCTCAATATAAACAAAACCCGACTTTATTGTATAAAAACTTGAAAAGTTTATTATTTAAGCCTGTTTTTTTTCAAATCGAAAGCCTTTTCGCATAGCTCTGCGTATTGGTCTACAATTGTATCCCATGAATAATACTCACCAATATTGTCGCGGTTATTGGCAAGCAAGGGCTTAAATTTCTCGTCGGTTTTTACATGAGAATCCAACACCCGGGTTACATCGGCTGCGTCGGTAAAGTACAAGCCATTCTCCTTTAAAATATACTTGTTAAACGGGTTATCATTAGCGCAAATTAAGCTGTTTGATGCCATTGCTTCTAATAGCGACGGATTTGTGCCACCTACCGTGTGCCCATGAAAATATATGTTTGAGTAGTACCTTAAGTTATTAAGTTTATTAATATCATAAATGCTACCAAGGTATATTATACTTTTATCATTAAATTTCGATTTAAGGTATTCGCCGTATGGTGTATTATGATTACCTATAACCAATAGTTTACGGTTAGTATTTGACGAGGCTTTTCCGGCTAATATGGTTTCGATGCTATTTTCCGGTTCAAGCCTTGCAATCAATATGTCAAAGCTGTATGGCTGCAGTTCATACTGATCAAGAATTTTGGGATTAGGCGCTTTGAAATTATATGCGCCATATGGAATATACGTTGATACTGCATTGTAATTTTCTTTCAGGTACTCCTGTATGCCTACCGAATCGGCTATTAAATGATCGGCAAACTTCACACCAAGATACTCGGCGTATTTTAAAAATCTTTTTACAGATTTGGAATATTTGGTACGCAGCCATTCAAGGCCATCCATATTAGTTATTACGGCGCCGTGGTTCTTCAGTAGTCTGCCCCAAACCGAACTGCTTGTATACCCCAGTTGTAATATAACATCAACATCCCTACGCTTTCTTACATCTAAAATGCAATTCAAATCGTACACAAATTGTCCGGCCGTACCTATTTTAAATTCCGGATCATAGCAATGTATTATCTGCACCCCATTCCAGGTGCTTTCTTTATAAGGATGGTTATGTGAATTATAAACAATTACCTCATAACCTCTTTTATTAAAACCGCGAGCAAGATATTCAGCACATTGTTCAAACCCACCATAGTGATTAGGGATCCCGCGAGTTCCCAAAATAGCAACTTTTAATTTTCTCATAAGGTCAGATACAAACTTAAAAAAATAGCCCCTTGAAATGTCTAATAAGGATAATTTGTTGTTTAAGTAAAAAAAATATTAACTTTTTATAAATAATTGGTTTTTTACTTTGCTCAGGTACAGCCATTTACATTGCTTGTGTGGAATGTAACTATTCTGTTACAAAAAAATAATCGCGTACTACAAAGTTGGTTATATTTAGAAGCTATGATGTGCTTCATACTCTTATTGTTACGCTGCTTTTGATTAACACAGTTTCAGATTATAAGCGCAATCCGGCTAACCTAGATAGCAGCTTGCTTAATTTTCGAGAGGAAGTTAACAGTTGTTCAGCGCGTCATAACTTTGTTTGATAATGCTTTCAATGATTTTATCAAGGTCTGCAGCGGAGGTGTTTAAATATGACAGCATAATTTGCCTTGAACAATCATCAATTTTCGGGTCTTTTAGCAGTTGCACCAACCCTAAAATCCGTGCAAGCGGAGCGCGCACCAGATGTGACTGTGTCCATGCAATTTCCCTCAGCCGGATATTGTGTTCTTCGATTGCTTTTGTGTAGGCCATCCTTTCGCTTACGTCCTGCATAGCGCCGATCATTCGTACTGGCTGGTGATGGCGTTCATCAAATATCAGGAAGCCGCGGTCTAAGACATATTTATAATTGCCGTCGGCGCAGCGGAACCGATACTCGCTCGTCCACCTGGGTGTTTTATCGTTCATATGTTGATCAACGGTTTGTACTACCCTATCCACATCATCCGGATGAACGCGGTCACGCCACCATTGTAAATCATAATGAACATCATCGTAGCCAAAAATGCCTTTTATCCCATGATTCCATAAAATTCGTCCCGTAGACATATCTACGTCCCATATCGAATCGCTCGTTGCTTTTGAAACAGCATTGTAGCGATCAAGGTGCTCTTTTAATTTCATTTCTTTTTCTACACGTTCAGTAACCACCCTTGAGTTGCAAACAATACCTTCAATAGCATCGTCGTCACGCATATCTGTAACAACGGTTTCTATCCAGTGCGTTCTGTTGTTGCTGTCAATAAATCTGAACGGTTTTAGTTCAAGACGTTTCATGTGGTTTAACGCCTCAAATTGTTGCATAACGGCCTGTCTATCCTCTTCATGCACAAAAGCAAAAGCATTTTTGCCAACAAAGGCTCTGGGCTCCATACCTAAAATGGGCTTTGCAGTACTGCTTACATAAATATAGTTGCCCTCTGCATCCACTATGGCAATAAGGTCTGCTCCTTCCTGTATTAATTTTTTAAAGCGTCGTTCACTCTTCAGCAGTTCCTGTTCAGCTTTGATCTTTTCAGTAATGTCGGCAACTACAACCATCCTTGCATCGTATGCACCGTACCGTATGGAATTACCCTTGGTGCTAACAATGATGAGTTCACCAGACTTTTTCAAATGACGCGCTTGGGTCATGTGCTTAACCCGAGGTTTTGTTTCACTCCTGATAATGTTTACCAAATGCTCCGCATCCTCCTTTGGCCGGATATCCAGAATGGACATGGACAGGAACTCTTCCTTAGAATAACCGTAATGGTCAACTGCCGCTTCATTTACATCCAGAAACATCAATGAGGCAGTATCGTAAACCCACATTGGCAAGGGGCTTAGCTGAAACAAATCGCTGTAGGTATCTTTCAGTGATTTTAACTCCGTTTCCGCTACTTTCCGTCCGGAAATATCCCTAAGTACGCCAATCATCCTTATGGCTGTCCCTTGTTCATCTCTTAAAATATAGCCGTTTTCTTCAACATGCAAGTAATGTCCGTCCCGTTTTTTTAAACGGTAGGAAGCCATCCAGTTGTTGTTTGCAGGTTTAACTATTGCCGCGTTCAGGCTATCCTCCAGGGCGAGGATATCTTCAGGATGTACCATAGCTGCCCATTTGCTGAGCGGGAATTCTTCTTCGTTCGGATATCCGAATAGTCTATAGAATGCCTCACCCCAATGAATATGGTCATTCTCCATGTCCCAGTCATATATGGCATCGTCAGTCGCCTTATTGACATAATAATGCCGTTCATTACTTAAGCGGAGGGCATGCTGGGCTTGTTCACGTTCCCCAAGTTCAATCTTGACCTTTTCGTTGCTTGCTTCCAATTTTTGCTCTGCCTCCACAAGGGCTGTCACGTCGGTCGAACTTTGAACAATATAAGAGACATTTCCGTCGATGTCCAGCAACGGATAGGTTTCGATGTTCCAGTACCGTACATATTCATCCGTGTTACTTGAACTCGGCGAGTCGTAGCGGTGCCGGTTGATCAGACAAGTTTTTTTAGACCGTAAAACATGATCGAACGCGTTAACAATGTTCAATGTCCTGCTACCGTCGTCATCGGCATTTGCAGGAAAAGCCTCAAAAAAAGGTTTTCCTATCAGCATAAACCGACCGGTAAATGTTGCTTGAAGAAATGCCTTATTTACAGCGGCTATTGTGTAGGCTGGTTTATCCGGCTTTAAGATAATACACGGTGTAGGTATGGAATTGTATAATAGTTCTATTTCTTCAAGACACACCATAGTATAAATCCCTAAATCCCCGCAGTCAACATTTTCCTTAAGACAACCGCAACGTTATACGGCTGCACTACATTTAATGTTACTATAACCAGTGGCCTGCGGGTTATCGTTGATACTCCTGAATAAGTTCACTGCACATTCAATCTGCATAATTATACAAATTAAAGCTCCGTTCGCATTTTTATAAATTAGGTAACGGAAAACTTTATTCGTATTAATGAAGGTGGAAGTTATTTCTTTGATTGATATCCGTTGCCATAGAACTGTCTGTACCGATGACACATTAGTTGTATTGAACCAGGAATCGAAATCTCTCTTTTAATAAATATAACCCACCTTAAAGATAGTTAATAATTGGTGTAAATTATTTTACTATTAAGCAACTATTTTGCATTCACTGCGTTCATAATTTAAAGGCTTTAAGCATTAACATATGAAAAAAATAACATTAATTTTTTCACTGGTGGCAACTACGGTTGCCGCTATTGCCCAACCCAAACTGGAACAGGTTTACAGCGATAATACCTACCAGTTTACCGGTGTAGCCATATCAGCAAAAGGCAGGCTGTTTGTTACGTACCCGCGATGGGAAGGTCCGTATAAATATGCTGTTGTTGAAGTTATGAAGGATGGCTCTGCAAAGCCTTTCCCGGATGAAGCAATGAACGAATGGATGCCCGGCGAGGACGGCCGAAACAAATGGGTTTGCGTGCAGACAGCTTATATTGATGATAACGACTTTCTGTATATAGTTGATCCGGCGGCGCCAAAACTGGAAAAAGTGGTTGATGTTAACAATGCTGCTAAAGTGGTTAAGTTCAATCTGCAGACCAATAAAATAGACCGGGTATATAACTTTCCGCAGACGATCGACAACCACAGCTATCTCAATGACATCCGCGTTGATACCCAAAAGCAGATGGCTTACCTGACTAATTCCGGTACAGGAGGAATTGTCATCCTGGATCTCACTACCGGCAAGTCACGGCAGGTTCTGCAAAATCATCGTTCGGTGCATCCAGATCCTTATGCCAAATTCATCATTGATGGTCACGAATTGAAGAAGCAAGGTCAGCCGGTGACATTCCAATCAGACGGAATCGCGCTAACCCATAACGGCAGTTATCTTTATTACAAAACAATCACAGACAAGAAGCTTAACCGGATAAGGACAAGTGCTCTCTTAGATACTACCCTGACCGGTCAGCAACTGGCCGGTGCGGTGGAAGAACTGGGCGACGTAGCCCATACGGATGGCATGGAGTTCGACTGGAAAGGCACTCTATATCTGGGCGACCCAACCACCTATGAGTTGTTGCAGGTTGGTCCGGATCACAAACCCCGTACATGGATCAAAAGTGCCGATCTGATTTGGCCCGATACCTACTCCGTATCTAAAGAGGGCTATATTTATGTAACCACTTCGCAGATAAACAAGCAGCCGGCCTATAATGATGGCGTTAATAAACGCAGCCAGCCTTACAAAGTCTATAAGATTAAATTACCCTAACAATAAGGGATATCAACATAAACCCCGTATTGCCAAAAGTAAACGGCTTTGCGGATTATGTGCTAAGAGGCAGTGTGCTGATTTTACTAAGTGCTGTTGGGGCTGAATAAAAAGGCTAAGAAAACAGTATGCTGCCTTCAATAACGCAGTTCACCTTACAATCTTTCCGGAACCTTTTCGCCTTTGTTATTCAATATTATTCACTACTTCAGTAGTACAGTAGTGCTGTTACGGATTGGTATGGACTTACTAAAACATTTTTAACCCAACTTTCAGAACTATATTGCGCTGGGTTTCGCTAATTGAAAAAAAATTAAACAAAAAGAAATTTTATATGTTGCACTCATATATGTTGTAATTGAATTCTTTTCCGTTACGTATCGACCGAGCTTTTTAGCTTTCATATCCTTCCGGTATCAGGCCGATATTCCATATTTTACAGAATCTGAATCTTGTATTGAGAGGTCAGGTAGGTCATTGAAATTAACAATGTGATAATGTTAAAAGGGAGGAATATATGTTTACCAAAAAATTACAGCCTGTTTACCGTATGGGTTACTTCATCAACCCTTATTCTTGACTTACACAGGTATCACAATGGTTATTAAATATATATGCATGCCTGAGCTATTGCTATGCCTTTTCATTCGCCTTCTAAACTAGTCTGAAATCAAATTTTACTATTATGGCAAATACATCGAAAACTTTTACTCCTCCAAGCTCAAAAAGATCCGAAAACCAAGAGCCAACGGAAAACTTTACCAATGTAGGAACCCCGGGCAGAATTTTTTCGCTTTTGGGTGGTACTGCACTCGCGTATTACGGTTGGAAGAAAAAAGATTCTTCTCTTGGAAAAAGCCTAACTACAGCAGGCGCTTACCTCCTGTTAAGAGGAGTTTCAGGTTTTTGCCCGGTTAATAAGGCTTTGCAAATAGATACGGCTCATGCTGATTTCGAAGGGTTTGAAGTCACTTCAAGCGTTACTATACTTAAGCCACGTAACGAGGTATATCAATTTTGGCGCCAGCTTGAAAACCTGCCTAAATTCATGGAGTACCTAAAATCGGTAAAACAGATAGACGACAAGCGCTCACACTGGGTAGCAAAGGTTCCCAAGAACATAATCTCCAAAGAAACACTTAGTACAGTAGCGTGGGATGCGAAAATTGAGCAGGAAGAAGAAAATAACCGGATAGTCTGGCGTTCCGAGCCCAACTCTGAAGTTGAAAACTCCGGTGAAGTACGTTTTACGGATGCACCGGCTAACCGCGGGACCGTCGTGCAAGCTACCATATCTTACCATCCGCCGTTTGGGGTTGCCGGTGAGCTGGCGGCGAAATTACTTAACCCGGCATTTAAAGAACTGGTCAAACAGGATCTGCGCCGTTTCAAGCGACTGCTGGAAGCAGGAGAAATTCCAACCATTATTGGCCAGCCCTCCGGCCGCAAAGACGAGAACTACTAAATCTGTTTTATACTATTAAAAAACTGAGTTATGAAAGCAATTTGCTGGGAAGGAATCAATAAAGTAAGCACCGAACGCGTGCCCGACCCCACTATTCTGAATCCTCGGGATGCCATTGTACGTGTTCTTTTATCATCGGTATGCGGCTCTGATCTGCATCTGCTGGGTGGCTATATACCCGCCATGCGTTCAGGCGATATTATCGGGCATGAGTTTATGGGTGAAATAGTAGAGGTAGGCCCGGAAGTGAAAAAATTTAAGAAAGGTGACCGGGTAGTAGTGTGCTCTGTTTTAGCGTGTGGCGGCTGTGAATACTGTCAGCGAGAGGAGTATTCGCTGTGTGATAACTCCAATGCTGAACCTGAATGGACCGAAAAAGCATATGGTTATCCGGTAGCAGGCATTTTCGGTTATTCTCATGCTTTAGGAGGATATGCCGGCAGTCATGCAGAATACACACGTATTCCCTTTGCCGAAAATACCTGTTTCAAGGTACCTGACGGGGTAAGTAACGAATCCGCCTTGTTTACTTCTGATGCTTTCCCTACCGGATATATGGCAGCCGACTTCGCAGGCATTGAACCTGGTGACACTGTAGTGGTATGGGGTGCCGGCGGTGTTGGCTTGATGGCCATGCATAGTGCCTGGTTGCTGGGAGCCGGCCGGGTGATTGCTATTGACCAGTACCCTTACCGGCTGGAACAAGCACGTTCCAGGGCCAACGCCGAAGTACTCAACTTTAGAGAAGTGGATGTATTGCAGGCGTTAAAAGAAATGACCGGTGGCCGTGGCCCTGACCGCTGTATAGATTGCGTTGGTATGGAGGCTAATAGCACAGGGATTGAGAGGATCTATGATTATGCCAAGCAGTATGCCAGGCTGCAAAACGACAGGCCAGCCGTACTCCGTCAGGCAATCATGGCCTGCCGCAAAGGCGGAACGGTATCTATTATCGGAGTATACGGTGGATTCATTGATAAATTCCCAATGGGAGCGGCGATGAACAAAGGCTTGACTTTCCGTATGGGCCAGCAATTCGGCCAAAGATACATTCCTAAACTGCTGGACATCGTAGCCAAGGGCGAGGTAGACCCGGCTTATTTGCTCACCCATAAATTGTCATTGGATATGGGACAGGAAGGGTACATGATGTTCAAGGAAAAAACAAATAATAACATGCGTTCGGTATTTGCTCCTGCCGGATAAGTTATGTTGATTTTCATATCGTATTGAGCTAAAAGGCAGCACTTTATAAATGTTTTTAATTAAAAGAAGGAGGTAATCATGTTAGCTATGAATTATAGGGGCCCTTTCAGGATCAGGGCCGACCGTGACAAACCCGTCCCGCAAATTGAACATCCTTATGACGCCATTGTGCGCGTCACGAGGTCGCTTATCTGCGGGTCGGATCTGCACTTGTATCACGGGATGGTGCCGGATACCCGCGTAGGAATGACATTTGGCCACGAGTTTACCGGCGTGGTAGAAGAAGTGGGTTCAGGCGTACAAAAGCTTAAGGTTGGGGACCGCGTACTGGTACCGTTCAACATTGCCTGCGGCACCTGCCCATTCTGCAAACAGGAACTGTATGGCAACTGTCATGAGTCTAACCCCGAGGCTACGGCAGTAGGTGGCTTTTTCGGTTATGCGCATATTGCAGGCGGATATGATGGCGGGCAGGCAGAATACGTTCGTGTACCGTTTGCAGATGTGAGCCCGACTGTTATCCCGGAAGGCATGGACATTGAAGATGCTGTTTTACTGACAGATGTTGTACCAACAGGTTACCAGGCCGCCGAAATGGGCGGTATCCGTAAAGGTGATACCGTGGTTGTGTTTGGTGCTGGTCCTGTGGGCATCATGGCAGCAAGGTGTGCCTGGCTGTTTGGCGCCGGACGGGTAATTGTAATTGACCATTTGGATTACCGGCTGGAGTTTGTTAAAAACTACGCCTACTGTGAAGCTTACAATTTTAAGGAAATGGATGATCCGGTGGTATTTCTGAAAAAACAAACAGACTGGTTCGGAGCCGATGTTTGTATTGATGCAGTAGGCTGTGATGCGTCGGGCAGTGCCCTGCAGACCATTACGGGTAAGAAACTGCTCTTACAGGCAGGCTCAGCTACCGCATTGCATTGGGCGGTGAATTCTGTAAAAAAAGGCGGCATTGTTTCGGTTATAGGCGTATATGGCCCGCCGTTTAACATGGTACCTATGGGTAGTATTATGAATAAAGGCATTACCCTGCGCACCAATCAGGCATCCGTCAAAAGATTGCTGCCGAAACTGATTGATCATGTGATGTCAGGACGACTAAATCCTAAAGGCATCATTACGCACCGTTTGCCATTGGAGGAAATATCGGATGCCTATCATATATTCTCAGCCAAGAGAGACAACTGCATTAAACCATTATTAATTCCACCCAGAGCCAACCTGGCTTAAAAATACACTTATGGAAACTAAGAATAAAAAAGAGCCGGATCAAATATCCGGCATCGACAGAAAGATCGCCGAGATGCCAAAAGATCATATTCCTGGTTGGGGCATAGACGCAGATCCCGAAAATGACCCTACTTATCCAATGAAAATCTGGAACGGTGCTGATTACCAACGGATAAATTATGAAAAGCCTCCGCAGCAAAGGGTTAAAATGGAGGTGTTACATTCCATTGAACGTCCCGGTATCACCAGGGTTTTTGGTACCTCAACGCCGCCGAAAGGACTTAGCGGCAGCATCAGGCGCTGGGCTTACAAATATAGTGAAGCTACGACCGCTCACTGGATGGGATTGATACTAGCAGACCGTGTAAATTCGGTAGAAGGCATTATCGATGATTTAAAACATGGTACGATACCCAACTTTTTTGAAGAACGCGGCTGGTCTGCCGAATGGAAATACAACCGGGCCGGATTTATCAAAAATGCATTAACAGGTCTTTTGGTGACTAGTGCAGTTATCGTTTTATGCACTAAAAAAAATCGAAAGTAAAGTGTACGATTCAGGAAAGCTGCGTAACTGCCGGAGCTTTCCTTCTTCAATAAATGATATCCTAATGAGGCAGTGATATTCGTTTGAAAGGAATGGTAGATTTCAAAAAACTTGAGCCCTGATGACAGAAATAAAACTTAGGGATTTGTTGACGCCAACGAATTCTGTATTCTATCAAAAATTTCTTATATGCAAATCATTCGGTTAACATAACGGCTAACAGATGATTGATATAAATAAATCGCTGAATATGAGATTTAAATATAAGCGACATAGCCTTATACATTCCGCCAGTTAATACCGTTTTTTATTTCTGGCCTTGTTTATCTTATCAAAAATGCATTTGTACTTTAGTATTTGATAAACATACATGGAAAAAACCGATTTCATAAAGCTTTTAAAACCGGATGAGCAATCATATCTGAACAGGGTAATCAGTAATGTAAATGACCATGTGGTGCGTATAAGTATCATGACAGCGCCTTATCCATGGCATTATCATCCCGACTCTGACGAAACTTTTATTGGTATAGAAGGAACAGTAATTATTGAGACCAGGGATGAGTTAATCGAACTTACTCCTGGAACTGTAGTGACCATACCAAAGGGCGTTGCGCACTGTACACGGCCTAAAGATAAACATAGCAGAAATCTTACTGTTGAATATGCCAACTTGCAAACAATTTACGTTGATAATAACAATCATTAATATTTATGCAAACCGGTAAATCAACAATAATAATTGAATATTGCCCTAAATGCGGATGGATGTTACGGGCTGCTTACATGGCTCAGGAGTTGCTGACTACCTTTACCGATGATATTTATGGTGTGTTGTTAAAACCAAGCGAGACGGCAGGAAGCTACGGCGTTTATATTGATGACCGGATTATTTTCGACAGAAAACAAAACGGGCGCTTTCCGGAGGTTAAAGAACTAAAGCAATTGGTGCGTGACATTGTGAATCCGGATAAAAGCCTGGGGCATTCTGACAGGAAATGAATACCTTTTGTTTTCGCTAAGCAAATCCTATTTTTGCGGCTTTAATGAAACAACGATTAAAAAAGGTCTGGCGGCTGGCAAAAGTTGTAGTTTATAAAGAAACACTGGTTGATCGGCGCGAGCATCTCTGGACATTTTTAGGTTCTTTTTTCGGTATAGGAATTATTGGCTTTGTAAACTCTGTACATTATACCGTCAATGATAATCTTTTTCTGATCGGATCATTCGGTGCCTCTTCCGTTTTAATATATGGAATCATCAATAGTCCGCTGGCACAACCCCGCAACCTTATCGGCGGGCATTTAATATGTGCGTTTGTAGGCGTAACTATTCACAAACTACTCCCAACTGAGCTTTGGCTATCTGCTGCGATATCAGTTTCGTTATCAATAGTGTTGATGCAGATAACTAAAACGCTTCATCCGCCCGGTGGTGCAACCGCATTAATAGCCAATATTGGCTCGCCTAAAATACAGGCGTTGGGTTACTTGTATATTTTTACGCCGGTACTTACCGGTGTACTGATATTACTACTGGTGGCCATAATATTTAACAATGCTACTCCTCATCGTAATTATCCGGCCAATAAACATTGGTACATGATTTGGAAACGAAAGTACTGGTAGCAATCATCTGAATAATTTTGCGAAATTTGCTTAAGCAGCTATGGATAAGCAAACAGACATCATCAGCCTTGAGGACGTCAAAAATCTGGTAGATACTTTTTATACCAAGGTACAACTGCACCCGGTACTATCGCCTGTTTTTAATGAGCGCATAAAGGATAAATGGCCTCAACATCTGGAAAAAATGTACAGCTTTTGGCAAACCATTCTGCTTGAAGAATATACCTATTTTGGCAGGCCTTTCCCGCCGCACGCGCAACTACCTGTTGATGCTATCCACTTTGAAGCATGGCTGCAATTGTTTAACCAAACCGTTGATGAACTTTTCATAGGCGATAAAGCGACTGAAGCAAAATGGCGGGCTAATAAAATGGCTGAAATGTTCCAGATAAAATTGGCGCATTTTAGGGGTAATAGTCATAATATTTTGTAATTAAAGCGTTTCATACCATCTCTTATAAATAAATTAACCCGCAGATTCTGAATTACTGTATTCTTAACATTAATTCGGTATCTTTAGCCTCAATGAGCTTTTGGGTTATCCCGAAAAAGATCATTACAACTATCTGCAAAAACCATTATTTCTACGTTTGCCTATGAAACCTAAAAAAACAAGCTCTTTTATAATTTTATTTTTTGTTGCGCAATCAATTACTTTACCAAGCCTTTGCCAAAGCCGGCTAAACTTTAACCGCGCACCGTTGAAACAGGATGTTTATATACAGCTACCGCTGGGCAGTATAAAAGCCAAAGGCTGGTTATTAAAGCAGCTTGAACTTCAAAAAAGTGGCGCAACCGGTCATGCTGAAGAACTTTACCCTGGTAAGGATGACCTTGGTCCAGATGCCGACTGGCTTGGCGGCACCGGTAACAGCTGGGAAAAAGCGCCTTACTATTTAAAAGGGTTGGTTGCCTTGGCTTATACACTCGATGATGCAGAACTAAAGGCAAAAGCGCAAAAGTGGATAGACTATACGCTGAATCATCAGCAGGAAAACGGTTTATTTGGCTCACCGAAAATGAAAGATTGGTGGCCAAGAATGCCGTTTATGTATGCTTTGCAAAGCTATTACGAGGCTACAAATGATGCCCGGGTTATTCCTTTCCTGTCAAAATATTTAAAGTATGAACTGGCTAATCTTGATGCAGATCCTTTAAGAGACTGGGGTAAGGCACGCGCTGGTGATAATATGGAAATTGCCTTATGGCTTTATAATAAGACAGGGGATGCATATTTAGTTGATCTAGTTAAAAAGCTGCAGTCGCAAGCGTATCCATGGGCGGATATTCACAATAACAATGAGTTCTTTTACTTCGGGCGCGATTTTCATCCTCGGCATATGGTGAGTGTTGCACAAGCGCTGAAGTTCCCGGTTGTGTATTCGCAGATAGATACTTCACCATACTACGCCAATGCCATGCAGAATGGTATCAATAATATTATGCGTGATCATGGCCTGCCACAAGGCTTAAGTTCGGGTACCGAATTTTTGGCAGGCAGAAGCTCTGTACAGGGAGTTGAAACTTGTACGGTGGTTGAATGGATGCAAAGCCTGGAAACTGCTTTCAGGATAACACCTGATGCTTCATTAGGGGATCAGCTTGAAAAGATTGCTTTTAACGCGTTACCGGCACAGTTTAGCAAAGACTTTAAAAACCATACCTATTACACTCTACCTAATCAGGTACAGGCATTACCCGGGCCGCATGGTTTTAACCAGGATTATGCGAACGGAATAGTGCCCAGCCCTTACTCGGGTTACCCGTGCTGCAGGTATAACATGCATATGGGCTGGCCATATTTTGTTAAGAATAGTTGGTCGGCTACGCCCGACGGTGGTTTGGCGGTAAGTATTTACGCGCCGATGGAGGTAACAGCACCAGTACAAAATACCCGGATCAAAATACAAGAAGACACTAATTATCCGTTTGAAGAGCAGATAAGGCTTAAGCTAACGCTTCAACAACCGGCGTTGTTTCCATTGCATTTACGGATACCCGGATGGTGCACAAAACCGCAGGTTTTGGTTAATGGAAAAGAGATTGCGGGAGTTAAACCGGGCCAAATGCTTGTTGTAAACCGCAAATGGAATAGTAACGACAAGATAGTACTAAACTTCCCGATGCATTTGGCCGTTAAGCCGCAGGTTAACAATGCGGTGAGCATTGAGCGTGGACCTTTGGTATATGCCTTAAAGATTCAGGAATCCGTAAAAAACGTTAAAGAGTTTCCGGTTAAAGGATTTTTTGAAACTGAAATATCTCCAGCATCAGCTTGGAACTACGGTTTGTTGTTAGATAAAACATCTCTTGAAAAAAATATCATAGTTGTAAAAGGCCCGATGCCTGAAAACCCGTTTGTGCAGAATGTTACACCGGTTATCCTCAAACTTAAAGCAAAGCGCATTCCCTCGTGGACGATTGACGATAATAAAATAGCCGCGCTTGATGTACCGTTTAGTCCGGTTGCTTCTGCGGAAAAAACGGAAGAAGTTACGCTTGTTCCCTTTGGTTCAGAAAACTTGCGCGTTACCATCTTCCCTACTATCGGTAAGCCACAGTATATAACCTCATCTTACAAGGAAACTTTTGATAATAACTCGATGCCGCAAAGCCTTGTATTTTATGGCGGCGGATGGTTTTGTAAGGATAAAGCTATCCACACCGCTGCAAACGAAGATGGGAAATCAGGACGCGGTACCAAGGTGATCGCGACCGGAACCCGGTTCTCCAATTTAACTTATACTGCTGATGTTAGTGTAAACTCTACAGGCGATGCCGGTCTTGTTTTTAGGGTCACCGAGGCAGCTATAGGTAGTGATGCTTATAAAGGATATTACGTCGGACTAAATGCCGAAACAGGTACAATTCAATTCGGCAAAGCGTCAAATAGTAAGTGGGTAGTTATCAGTTCTGCAAAATATCCACTTGAAATGAATAAAAGCTATAAGGTTACCATAAAAGCGGTAAATGATAAATTTGATGTTTTTATAAACGACGAAAAGAAAGCGGTTATCAGCGCTAAAGATAGTGAATACAAAACCGGCAGTATTGGTTTACGAGCTTATAATGCCCTTGCCAGTGCCGATAACATCTCAGTAACCGCATTATAACAATATATCTGTTGAGCTTTTACGAAAGCTCAACAGGTTCTTTAAGGGCAGTTGGTGCGAGTGGTTGTTTTTTAGACATTTCACACCATTCGTTATCGTTAATAATAGCACGGGCAACAAATATGGATAATGCCTGTACCAATGCTACCGCAATAAGCGCATAGCGCAAAGCGGCGTCTTCACTTATATAACGCGCTACCATGATAAACAGCAAACAGCCAAACAAGCGGCCAACATAAATGCCAACTTCATGACTGAAGATATAGGCAAACTGGTTACGCTTTTCCTTGGAGGCTACGCATTCAATTACCCCTAACTGTATCGGGAAATAAGCCAGATCAAGCAGCGGACGTGCAAATACCAGGCAGCCAACAAATATAATGGCGCCTAAAGCATCGAACCTGAACATATTGACAGCCGCGCCCACCACAAACAATAATAAGCCTGCGGCAAATATTTTTACCCTGTGAGATGGGTTTGCTTTACGGCCAAGTATATAAAGCATAACTGCAGAAAGTAATGAGCCTGTTGACTGTATTGACCCTACCGACCCTTCTTCACCAACAAGTTTCATAATAAGCATTACCGGGGCAGCAATTATAAAGCCCTGCGCTACACCTTTCAAAGCTGCCAGTGCAAGCATTTTATCCCATAAATGATGAAATTTCCAGTACAGAAATTTCGCGTTAACGGGATTTTGGAACCTGCCTTTATGTACAATAACTGAAGCGGTTATAGTAAGCAGAATCACCAACACGGTAAGAAAGTGATAGGCGGTAGTAGCGTGGCCACCAAACCAGCCAAGTTTTTGCGTTGAAGCAATAAAATAACCGGCCACAAGCGGCATAATGATAGATGCTACGGTAAAAAAGAAAGTTTCGAGCCCGTAATAATAGTTGCGGTTATCATCCCGGGTACTGTTAAGCGCCAGGAAAACACGGTTGGCCCAAAAGAAGCCGTACGACAGTCCCATGATCAGGCCGATAAGCCCTACCCCAAAGAGATTAAGGTTATTGAAGAGCATCATTACACCCATATCAATACCGCTGATTATCATGCCCAAAGCATACAATCGAGATATTGGGAACCGCCGAAGCAGGTAACCGTTCATCATGAAAGTTATGGGTATACCTGTACCCTGGGCAAGCTGATACACCATAACAAGGCTTACATCATTTGATTTTCGAATGATGTAAGCGCCTATAAATAATTCAATAACCGGCAATGCAAAAGCGTATACCATATTGGTAAGCAACAGCATACGCATTGGCCGGGGTTGACTGCAAAAAAAATTATACTCGTCTTTTAATTTACCCATTTATATCAGCTGCAAATGCGGCCGTAACTTCAGCTCCACCACATCACACCTGTCGGCCTGTATTAAAGTATATAAAACTGCTTCTGCAATATCTTCAGCAATCATCATTTCGCCTTTTTCTTCATTTTTCCGTTGGTCTTCTACTGATACCGGCTGCATATCCGTTCCTACAGCCCCCGGCTCTATCAGGCTAACCTTAATTCCCAATTCATTTACTTCCTTACGGAAGCTTTCTGAAAAACCCTGAATTGCCGATTTTGTTGCAACATAAACCGAGCTATCTTTTTCACGTACATCGGCACTCATCGAGCCTATGTTTACAATATGCCCTTTGCCATTTTCTTTCATACGATCAAGCGCCATGCGCGAACAGGCGATGTAGCCCAGTACATTTGTGTGCACTATCTCTTCCCAGTCAGTGTAGCTGCCATCGGCTACACCCTGAAAGGCAAGCGCGGCATTGTTTATCATTACATCCAGCCTTCCTAATTGGCTGTCGGCCTCCGTAAATAACTTGCTGATACCTTCTTCAGTTGCTAGGTCAGCTATAATACCATTTAGCTGTCCTTTTAACTCTTCGCCTTTTACACTTTCAAGCGTATCTTCAAGATGCTGCTCATTGCGCCCTGCAATAAGTACATTTGCCCCAAGCGAGGCCAGCAAAATTGCCGTGGCGCGCCCAATCCCTGTTGTACCGCCGGTAATTACAACTGATAATCCGTTGATACGTTCAATCCTCTGTTGAAATGAGTTTACATTCATGATTTCATTTTTTAGTCCACGTAATTGTTATTTGCTGATTGCCTTGAACCCTGTATTCGAGCTGACCGGCTTTTCCCATTTGTTCTATTTCTTCTCCTTTTTTCCCATCTCCTGCTAATACCTTAAATTCCGGTGCTTTTTTCTCACCTATTTTAATAATACATAAGCGGCAGGCCAGCGCACTATCGCCAAGCACCTGGAATTGTACGGCATTCTTTTTAACTGTTTTATTTGAAAACGGATAATCAATAAAAACCATAAAGTCTTCATCAGGTACCCGAATATATTGACGTGGTACTATACCAAATGCCAAGCCGGCGCCATACACTTCTTGTCCAACTGTACCCGATTGCTCCCAACCATCGTGTATATCCTCGAGCGCCACCCACAATTTCGGATCTATCTCTCCAGTAGTTGGTTCCTTAACCAGCATCTCCTCAGGCAGTAATGGCGGATAATAATACACCGCGCGGTGTACCACATACTTTACAAACTCGGCAAGCAGCAGCCTTACTGATGCTAATATTTCTACCCCTTCAGTGAATGATAGGTATTCATGTACACCAGAGTAGGCTTCCTGCTCCTCATAAACCGCCACATATGGCGCATCATTTAACGGGAACAGTTCAAAAAAGCTCGGGAAATTTTTGCCGTAGCCATAATTACATTCCCACAGTGCTATATTTTTAAACACGTTAGCCAGGAACAAATAGCTTAAATTGAGGTATAGTTCATTTTTGGTTTCCTTATACAATAATATCATGGCCTTAGCTGAGAACACAGTATTATTGGCCTGATAGAAAACATCAAAGCCATGCTGCACCATTGATTGCGCGGCCTTCTCAGCTTCCTTAAAGTATTTTTTGTCGCCGGTAATTTCCCAAACCTGCAGCATAACATGCGCATATAAACCAGCCACATCTTTTTCGCCGCCTTTACCTTCCGCTGTTTCCGCTTTAATTACCTCCAGCGTATCCATTTTATAAAATACAGGCCATACGTAGTTAAAGTGATGCGCTACTTTTATAGCATAGTCAATTGATTTCAGCAGAAGATCTTTTGCCAGATCATCGCCGGCTGATGCCATCCTCGCAAGGTTCAACAATGGGTGGTGCAGGTACCATGAATCCATTACCAACGGCTTTTTATGCTCTTCTGAGTAGTCGAGCATTTGCTCCTGTGCAGGCAGCCAGCGCATTACAGTACCCAACTGTTCGTTATAAAAGGCAGGAAGGCCGGCCTTTACTTCCTCTTCCATCCCGCAGGTTTCGCCGCTCCAGCGCATATAGTCTTGTATAGGCAGCAGTACCGCAAGTTGAACCATAATTTCGGGTGGGTTTGCATAATCGCATACGTATGCATTCAAGTATGGGTGCCCGCTGTGGTACGACCAGCAACCTTTATTATTCTGAATATCTATAAGGGCATTTTTTAATATCTCCTGATAATTATGATATTCAGTTTCGGGGCGCGGCAATAGCAGATATATCTCGGCCAGTAAATTCAAAAAGCCTTTTGATATCTCAAACTGGTCGGTGGGTATATGTTCACTCAGAGCAACAAAAGCATCTGAGAAAATGTACGTTTTACCGCCTTGCAGGGGCTTTTCAACCGCAGGCGGCAAACTTAAACCAATTTCGGGCCATTGTCCGCCTACAATACCTGCAGCCGATGTTTGCGTGTCCTGATTATAATCTTCCAAAGCTGTCAGGTTCTGAAAATAGAGGAACGAACCGGCTTTTGGTTTTTTAAATGATGCATAAATAAGCCCTGAGCGCCCGCCGGTTTGTGAAATATGAATTTCACCATCAGTTTTATCAGGATCCTCACTATCACTTAAAATGATCACATCTCTGGGACTAAATGGCACGAAAAGCTCATTAGCCGGAGTAAAGGATACGGTATAACGCACAACCGCCTGAGCGCTTTCGGGCCATTTAACATTAACTTCAAAATTCCCCGCCGGCGACTTAAGTGAAATATCGACTCCGTTATCATCTCCCGGCTTTACATCAATATCGGTAAAACCTTCGGGAGAGTATGCTGTGCGGAAAGCCATTTTAGCGTTTTTACCAAATCTGGCTATTACCCAAAGCGAGTCATCTAAATCAACAATTTCAAACTCGAATTTCTGAGTTGTGTACTGATGTAAAGGCTCCTTGCTAATATCAGTTAATTGGTTAGCGGCAGCAAGTGCCCAAATAGAAGTTCCGTTCGACATATTATATGATAGATTATAGATTTAATTTTATCAGCTATCCTGCATTACTGCCGGCGTCCATATTTTATAGCCGCAGCTTGGACAGGCTGTTTGTTCAGGTTCAAAAGGTTTTTCTTTGGTAAAACCGCAATTTTCACAAGCCAGTAGCGAGTCCGACCGTTCAAACCGCTCATAAAGTTCATGGTCTAAACGCGGTATTATAAAAAGTCCGGGTTTAGGCTCCTCTTCTCTTATAATGGTAAACTTGCCGTTAGCTTCCATATACAGACGCTTTACCTGCCCCAATTGTTTTACACCATTAAAGCGCAGTTCAGCAACAAGGCGTTCCTTTGTAAGGCGTACCCGTTTCATTTCAGGTATATCCATCACGGCGTTTTTTACCAATACCGAAATATTACCCTGCGAAAACCTTTCAAATTTTTGGTCGTAAAATGCCTTTTTAGCTATCCACCGGCTTATCCAAACCACCAAAATGGTTATAACCACAGCGGGTAAAAGCCCTCTGTCTGGCGCCTGCAATGGTATACCAATAGTTGCCGCAAGGGTAACCATTGCAACCATATCATTGCGGCCAATTTGCGATGACATGCGCTTGCCCAGTACGCGCATTGCTATCATTAACAGCAGGTAAATAAACACCGCCCTTATAAAAAGCTCTATGTAAAAATCACCCGGCACCTGGCCCACAAGCCAGCGCATCCAGTCGCCTATTTTTATCTCTTCAGGTTTCATAAATAATTAGCAAACTGCATGGGTAAATTCATCGTGTTCACAATTCGGGCATCTGCCAGCTTCAGTACTTTTTAACACTTTGCCACAGCTTACGCATACTTTTATACCCTCGGTATTTTCGGTCGCTAATAACTCCCCGTTATAAAAAGGTGAATCATCAGGTGGATAAAGAGGCAGGCCCGGACGAGGTTTGCTTGCGGTATATATACTAAGCATGCCGGCCGCTTCGAGGTACACACGGTCAACCATACCAAGGTTAAAGATGTTTTGGCCACGTAACTGGGCAAATATTTGCTGGCGTGAAATACGCTCGTTTGCCATCTTTTCCAGGTCCATAACGCCGTCTTTTACTAAAGTAGTCGGCTTACCCTGTGTGATGTTTTCTATCTTATGGTTATTAAATCCAATTAAACTGATTCCCCTTTGGAAACCTACAGCACACAGCAAAAGTATCAGGCCCTGTAAAATACCCCTGTCGGGTGTTTGCATGGGTACCGATACAATGGCACCGAGGGTAAGTAACACAGCCATTTCCATGATAGTGAGCTGCCCGCTCATGCGTTTACCAAGCCAGCTTACAATAAACAACAGCAATACATAGGTAATAACCGTTCGAAACACTACTTCCAGAAGGAATATTGGTGGCGCCTGCCCAAACAATATGCGCCATATATCTTCTAAATGGATCTCTTCTTTTTTCATTTGCTACTGATAGCTTGGGGGATTAATTCAATTAATTATCATTATCCATTTAGGCGCTGAATAATCAGCATTAAAACAAGCAAAACTATCACGCTATAAATAAAGCTCTGTAATTTTGCAGGCCTTTGGTATGCATAAGTTGTCCATCTCCGCTTTCGCTTGCGTGAATGCATTTTATACTTTATTACCGATCTGTTTGCAGTAACTCGATTTGCAACTGCATGCATTGTTATATTATTCATCGCTATCGTTTGTTTCCTGCCTTTTGTACTGATAAACATTAGGTTCAGCTCCATGCTCTTTACCCTCGTCACCTTCAGGTGCTGCCTCTTTCATTTTATCCAGTTGATCTTCCTGGCGTGCACCTCTGGTTATTTCTTCCTCAGGATGTGCAAGCTTATTATCCTCGTCAGGGTTGCCTGTTGGGTAATTTTGCTGACCCGGAGCAACATTTTCTTTTGATGGTTCCATTGTTATAATTTCTTATTAACTTTTATTTAAACATTGATAATCTTAGCTGTTGCAAAGCAAATCAGCATTATTCCGGGGTGAGTAGCGGACCGGCAACTAAAAAAGAAACGCAGAAAGCGTTTAAAGGATCATCAAAAACGGCTGTCACCCGCAATGTGTAATTTTAACAACCACTACGCCTACAGGTTTTAGCTAATAGAAAAAAATTAAATTTTTAATTTAATTAGAGTAAGTGGTCCTGCATTTTCATTAAACCAAAACAGGGGCATAAAGCCCCTGTTTTGTGTGAAGATGTTAATATAGGTTGAGAAAAGATATCTTATGGCTTTGAAAGTGAGAAAGGCCTGTCTTCCTGCGTTATGCCTCTGTTTTCATTTGGTTTACTTCCCATCTCATAGCTTAAAGTACCGCCATTCATAATATCGGCATAGGTAATATAATTGTGTTGGTAAGTGCTTCCGTTCAGTTTTCCTGATTGGATATACACATTTTCCCGGCGGTTATTTTTTGCTTCAATGATAAACTTTTTACCATTTTCAAGCGAGATGGTGGCTTTAGTAAACATCGGGCTGCCAATAACATACTGATCGGTACCAGGGCATACGCTGTATATACCAAGCGCGCTCAGCACATACCAAGATGATGTTTGCCCCTGGTCTTCATCGCCCGGGTAACCATTCTCGGTGGCATTATATAATTTGCTCATTACCTCACGCACGTGGTACTGGCTTTTCCATGGCTGCCCTGCATAATTATAAAGGTATGGCATATGCTGTATAGGCTGATTACCATGGGCATATTGCCCCATATTGATCATTACCATTTCGGTCATTTCGTGTATCGGGCGGCCGTAGGTGCCAACCTTGTAAGTATTTGGCGAGCTGAATACGGAATCAAGTCTTGTTACAAATGCTTTTTCACCACCCATCAGTCCTATTAATCCGTTTATATCCTGGAAAACCGACCACTGCCAGTGCCAGGCGTTACCTTCAGTAAATGGCCCGCCCCACTCAATAGGGTCGAAATTTGGCGACCACTGCCCGCTTTTATCCCTACCACGCATAAAACGTGATGATGGGTCGAACACGTTACGGTAATTATACATTTGCCGCTCAAATATCTTTTGGTAAAAAGTATTTCCGGTAAGCTTTGCCAACTGGTAACCGCAAAAATCATCATACGCATACTCCAGCGTTTTAGCCGTAGCTTCAGGGTATTGCGGATATGGCACATAACCGAGTTGATAATATTCTTTCCAGCCATGGCGGCCATTAGCCGGTCCCCACGGGCCTTTATCCGTAGCCTCGTGCAAGTATGCCTTAAGTGCCTGTTCAGGGTCAAAAGTGCGTACACCTTTCACCCAGGCATCGGTGAGCAATGATATGGCATGATTGCCTATCATGCTGCCACCTTCCCCCGGGAAAGACCATGACGGCAGCCAGCCGCATTGCTGCTGCGCATCAAGCATGGCCTGCATATACTGTCCATGCATTTTTGGGTACATCAGCACATTAAGCGGAAACTGCGCCCTGAAAGTATCCCAAAAGCCGGTATCGGTATACATGTATCCTTTATGCACCTGCCCATCGTACGGACTATAATAATAAGGCTGGCCATTGGCATCATACTCAAAAAACTGGCGCGAGAACAGGCTCGCCCTGAAAAAGCACGAATAAAAAGTGGCTTTGTTCTGTTCGGTACCACCTTCAACTAAAATGCGGCCTAAATGTGTATTCCAAACTTTTGCGGCAGCGGCTTTGGTGTCTTCAAGATTTTTGAAACTACCAAGCTCTTTTTTCAATGTTAATGATGCTTGTTCCGGACTAATATAAGATGATGCCACCCGGGCTTGCACCTTCTCGCCTGCTTTGAACTG
The DNA here is from genome assembly GCF_004005815.1 of Mucilaginibacter limnophilus. Taxonomy (GTDB): domain Bacteria; phylum Bacteroidota; class Bacteroidia; order Sphingobacteriales; family Sphingobacteriaceae; genus Mucilaginibacter; species Mucilaginibacter limnophilus. Next base: position 80,320 of record NZ_SACK01000005.1, read on the forward strand.
GATATACGCACCAACTTTGCGGCCCATTATGTTTTGTGTTGACACCATTACCTTGTTGCCGCTGTTTTTCCACGTCCCCCATGAGATAAATGGTTTATCAAACACTATCTCAAAATAGCTTTTCAGGCTGTCGGTAAGGCCCCGGCCATTGTGAACATACCCGGTTATTTTTCGTTCGGCAGGTATAATGGTTACCTGAGCAACGCCGGTGTATCCGTCAAGTACCAGGTAGCTGTTTTTTCCTTTCGGGAAAGTAAAGCGTAAATGTGCGCCGCGCTCGGTTGGTGAAATTTCGGTTGATATGCCGTTGTTAAGCTTCACACTGTAATAGTTTGGTTTAGCCACCTCGTTGGCATGACTGAATTTGGCAGCACGCTCATCCTCGTTCACAACTAAATTGCCGCTTACCGGCATTAAAGAGAACACGCAATAATCGTTTGACCATGAGCTGCATTGATGCGCCTGCTGAAAACCGCGTATTGAATCTTTTTCATACTGATACTTCCAGCCATCGCCGTTCTTTCCGGTTTGCGGCGTCCAGGTATGCATGCCAAAAGGAAGCGCAGTTGTTGGGTATGTATTGCCCCGTGTAAGCTCAAACTTAGAGTTTGTGCCTTGCAGGGTGTTTACATATTTCACCAAATCAGGCGACTGAGCAAAAACAATAGCCCGCGTGCAAAGCAAAAAAGTGGTAATTACAATTTTAATTTTCATAGGTAGATGTAGGGTCAAAATTTGTTTTATTACCACATTATGTTCACTAAAATGCCGTCAGGGCTATTGTCAAAACTCAAGTATGCTGTTGATGAAGAAACATCCCATGATGTTTTTACATCGGTTATTTTTTGTCCGTTTGCGGTTGTAACAGAAATGTTCTTCGGCTTCGCCGGAAGAAGTACACGTGCGCTGTTAATGGTTTTCAACGGGCTTTTTGCAGTAAATTGATAACTATTTCCTGTTGCTTTTTCATCATAAATGCGTGATGCCGATGCCAGCACCTGCGGCTTTTTCTTATTGTCAACGCGATTAACCGCATACAGAAATGCCTGCCTGCCGGGATTTACCGTTTTTTGCGCAAGTACCGGTAACTGCGGGTCGAACAGATCGATAACCGGGCCTTTTACCACATATGGCTTGCGGCTAACGCTTTCATCCATAACCGATATAATATCATAAGGGCCGCGCTCAACTGTCAGGCTGTTTTTAAACTGCAGTTCGCCCGCTTTTGCATCATTCTCGTATGCTTGTTTGATAATACCAATGTACGCAGGAGTGTACTGCGAATCCATCACAAATTCTTTAGGGTTCCTTTTGATGATGTGCACAGTACCTTTGCCTACACTGAATTTAGTATGCGCAGAATCAGGCTTGATACCAAGAAGTTTAAACAGGTGTTCAGACGGCGCTTTGAAATTATTGCCTTTTGTGTTCCACCATTCCATAACGCTTTGATACGGGTCATCATCGCGGCCGCAATATACAAGCACACCGCCGTTTTTTACCCATTTAGCCAGGTGCTCATGCGCCTCGGGCGACATCGGCTTCATGTTTGAATAACTCATTACCAGCACCTTTATATCCTTTAAAGTATTAGGATAGGCCAAATTTTCCATGTGCACGGTTTGTACCGGTACGCCGCGTTTCAACAACGGCATAGTTTGCCCGTAGAAATTTGAGAACTGCGGATCATCATAACCGTAATGAGTTGGAAAACGTTGAAACATCAGCGAATTACCCATCAGCACACCTATACCATTTACCCCCGAAACACGGTTGGCGGATACCGGCATGCTGTTAAGCGCGTTTACCATCACCTGCATTTGGGTTGAGTAATACTTCGGAATAAGCACCGCGCTGTCGCTGTTAGCCAATTTGTACGGACGGGTGTAGATACGCTCGGGCCACGGCATTACCTCGTAATCAGCAACCATTGGGTACAGCAGCTTGGCTGTAAACGTTGCCTCGTAGTTCTGTTTATAATCGCCCCAATCGCGAGGCCAGTCCTCAATCGGGTCAGTCAAAAAGAATACTTTACGGTTGGTAGGCGCTGTCATTGATACCATTGATCCGTACTCCAGAAAAGCGTTCTCAAATACACGTTCTGCCGGTTTACCGTTATAATACACCGGTTCGCGCGAAGTGCCAGTCCACACCTGCGCTATGTACCCATCAATACTTGGCAACGACGCCAGGCTGGCTTCAGGACTTACTATTTTCCATGATGAATAGTTAACCAGCGAGTGTGTAGGTATGTAAAATTTCACATCCAACCCTTTGCTTTTACCGTATTCCTTACCATAAGTAGAAACTTCCTTTATAGCGTTATAATACAACTGATACTTCAGCTTACTGGACAGATAAGTATTCTCCGGTGAAGCATCCTGAGGACGCCATGGAAAGCCATAAAACTTTTGCCATTCATCCTTAAAAGCAGTACTGTAACCGGCACGTGCCCAAAATTCAGGTTCTTCCAGGTAAATGGATGTAATTCCTGCATCAATTACTTTTTTGATAACAGCAGTTTTCATGTACTCAACAAACGATGGTACAGGCACTATATAAGGTATATATCTTCCATGCCAGATAGTATCGCCGTTCATTTGCACCTGCCCTTCGCCAAGGTGGTTTTTGCCATCCCATTTACCTAAAAAGTAATCCTGGTACTGACCCCAGGCAATACCCGTCATAAAATGGGTTTTGTATCCCTTGTCGCGCCAGGTTTTGACACGCTCTTCAAACGTCAGCCCGCCACGGTCGTCGGCGCCATAAACAATAGCGATGTCCGATCGTACGTCGATTTCAGGTATCCATTTGCTGCTGGTTTGAAAGGCCGTTTTTTCCTGCGCTGCTACGGTTAAGGCAATAAAAAGGCTATGAAAAAGTAATATCGCTTTTTTCATGGTAGGAATTTTTAATATAGATGGAAAAGATCAAAGTAAGGATAGCCGGCCTGGCTATCCTTACAATTATAGCTTACGGAATGGTAAGTTTTTTTACGGTTGTATAATTATACCAGTTTTGTCCGTATGATATTCTTGCGCCTACACGTAAATAGTAATCGCGGTGTTGGTCAAGTTTATTACTTGATGTAAGTGTAATGGTTTCACCAACAGGCGCAGTATCGCCCGAGTAACTAACCTGAGTTGACAACCTGTCAACACGGTAGTTATTACCAACATAAGGCAGGAAATTCACATATAAATAAACATCAGTAATATTCTGCTGAAAGTTGGGATTTGAAGTACCACGGGTAAAACGTGCCTGTACAGTAACAGTACTATCGGCAGCGTTGTATACCGGTTCGCCCACCCACTCAACATTTAAAAAAGGCTCAACTTCAAACTGCACATTTGTTGTACCGTTTATGTCAAGTTCTTTACGATTATCAACAGTAACGTTTCCTGAAGCATCAGTTTGCAGGAGTGGCACAAACGGCCCCTCTACCGATACGCGATAATGTCCTTTAAATATTTTGTTATTGTTAAAAGTACCGTCCTGCATCGAGTAAAAGTAATACGGTGTCGGATTATCGCTGTAGCTTAATTCATCTAAACGTATGCGTGTACCATTACCACCGGCTTCGGTTTGTATCCCTTCACCGGTTTCTGAATCAACTACACTGCCCGTTAGGGTTTCTTCAGGCTCAGGATAATTGTCATAGTCTTTTGAGCAGGATGTTACAGCAAATAAAGCCAAAGCTAATCCTGCATATATTAATTTTTTCATATTCATCATCTTAATTAATAACCCGGATTTTGAATGATTTTAGGATCTCTCGAAATAACTGAGTTAGGTATTTGCTGATAATACCACCTAACATCAAAGGTATAGCGGCTGTTACGCTGATCAAGCCTTGCATCAAGGAAGTATTTCCCAGCCTGAGCAGCATAAAACGGCATCAGTACACGGTAAACTGTTCCGTTTTGTTCTTTATCAAGAATTCTCCAGCGTTTTAAATCCCACCATATCTTATTTTCAAACGCAAGCTCCTTCCGGCGCTCGTTACGCACAATGTCAACATTGTTTAAATCGGCAGCAGTAGCCAGCAGTGTAGCACCCGCCCTTTCGCGTATCTGGTTTATAGCTGTGAAGGCGTCCTGCAGATAGTTGTTATCATTTTGACCGGCTGCATCAAGCTCATAAGCGGCTTCTGCCAGATTAAGCAATACCTCAGCGTAACGGATTTCGATCCAGGTTTGGTCTGATCGGTTTTCAAGCACATCGGCAGTTGCCCTGTCCGGGTCAATGTATTTACGAACAGAAAAACCTGATACCGCACCTGTACCGTCGGCTGTAAAATAACCGCTTAAACCTGCAGGTGTCATTTTATCACCATTAGGAAGAGTGTATGGGTTTGCCAGGTTTTCGGCAAGATTTGATGCCGATACAATATTAGTTGTTGGATATGGAGACGTGGAGCTTTCAGGAACAAGCTTGCTTATACCACCGGCAACAGCACCGGTATAAATGCCACGGCGTATCTCAATGCTTTGGCCTTTCATGATATCGCCCGGTAATACTACTGATGCCCTAAGCCTTGGCTCGGCATCGGCAAAAATTTCCATAGTATTATCATATAACACATAGTCGCCATTATTGTCAAGCGTTTTAATAGTGCCGTTTGCATTTTTAGGGAAGCCGTCAAACAGTTCTACAAAGTTAAGCGTAGGATTTACCTCGGCCGAGTAACCGTTAGCACCCATTAACTGGCGCGGAACGTTATAAGCGTCATAACCATGCGCCGACTCAGGGTAGTGATATTGACGCACAAAAATGTTTTCCGGGCTATCCTCATCAAAAAACAGGTCGACAAAGTTTTGATACTGCGCTTCTTTATCAGTAGCCGACCAGCTTTCTTTATACAATGAATATTTGCCATCAAGCATTTTTGCAGCATCATATGCAGCTTTAAAATAGGTATTTGCCTTTGCTGCAGGCACACCGCATACGCGTTTCTGACCATCAAACAAACTTACCTGGTTGTATTTAGCTATTGAACCGGCATGCAACATAGCGCGTGATTTTAAGGCGGCTGCTACCCACTTGTTAGCACGGCCAACCTGGTTTTCTTCACCCATATTTTCAATAGCGAAGTCAAGGTCAGTTGCAATGAAATCCCAGATAGCTTCTTCTGATTCACGTGGTAACTGAAGATCTTCAATTGTTTCATCAGGATAGTTAAGCACTCTATCAACAAGTGGAACGCCTCCATAGCGTTTTACCAGCGCGTAGTAAGTAAAGGCGCGTAAAAAATGCGCCTCACCAAGCCAGTTCTTAACCTGGTCTTCGGTATAGTTATTTGCATACTGCGGTAGCGTTTGTATAAAGTAATTGATATCACGAATTTGAGGATATGCCATCTGGAAATATTCAAAGTTCTCAGAGGTAGCACCGTTCAGGTCACGGCTTAACGCTTCGCCTGTATTTGCAGGCATAGGGTTAACCAGCCAGAAATCGTTCATTCCGCGCGGCGAATACCTGAAATCTTCAACAGGTAAACCACTATAAACACGTGCCATGTAAGCACGTATACCCGGTTCGGTTGTAAAAACGTCTGGGTCTTGCACTACGTTTGGCGGCGGCAGGTCAAGTTTCCGGCAAGCCGTAAAACAAATAGTTAACACCGCAAACAGTATATATTTTTTTAGTTTCATGATTCCTTCGGATTAAAATTTAACATTCAAACCAATTGAGTATGTTTTGTTAAGCGGGTATATATAACCATAGGTATCTGAAGGGTGCTCAGGATCCACATACTTTATGTCGGATAAAGTAAGCAGGTTATAGCCGTTAACATATAAACGGGCGCCTTTAATACCGATAGTTGACATCCACTTTGTTGGAAATGTATAACCTATCTCAGCGCTCTTAAGCCTTAGGTAAGTAGCGTCCTGCAGGTTAAATTCAGAGTTAACATCAGGTGTAGAACCGGTGTAGGCAAAATGCCCTGGTATCCACACGGTGTTTGGGTCATAAGGATATGCGTTCGGATCGGCCGGGTGCCACCTGTCAGTAAATTGCGACAAGCCGCTGCCGCCACCCCATTGCGCTTCACGTAATTGCTCAATGTATGATACATTGGCCATTGTAGCGCCTTGTAACAATACATTAAAGTCGAACCCTTTATATGAACCGCCCAGCGTTAAACCGAAGTTCATAAGCGGCGCGCCGGTGTAACCAATCGGATGGTAATCCAGATCGCTGATGATACCGTCGCCGTTCCAATCCTGGTAAGCATAATCACCTACTACAGTGTTCGGGCCGATGGCTACCGGGCTATTGGCTATTGAACCATAGTTTTGGTATTGCCCTGCCGAACCATAACCCCAAAATATGTTGCTGTATCTTTGATTGTCATTGTTACGCCAGTTTAAGTATGAGTTACCTTCTTTTGCACGCTCTCTATAAAGATTTTTAATGCGGGTATATGACAGGATGCCCTTCACAAAATAGTTGAATGCACCAATTTTATTACGGTGGTTTATTTCAAGATCAAAACCACGAGCTAAATCGCTGTTCAGGTTTTCAATAGGTAATGCAACACCTACAACATCTGGTAAACTTAACGCACGTGTTGCATCCATACCTGTACGCTCACGCCTGAAATAATCAAGAGTAAAGCCAAACAGGCCGCGCCATGCTTCAAAGTCAATACCTACGTTAAACATTTTTGATTTCCACCAAGTGTAATACATGTTACTTAAACCTGCATTTTCAATAGCGTTTACATAATTACCATCAAAAACATAACCGCCCGGCCTGCGGTTGTATTCACCTGCAGCGGGGTAGGTAAACCCGGTTATCCACTGATATGCCTGGCCAGTATCGTCACCTAATAAACCATACGATGCACGCAATTTCAGATTTTCGATAAAAGAAAGTGCCTGATTATTTTTGAAGAAGCCTTCTTCGGATAATCGCCAGCCTATTGACCCTCCTGGGAAAAAACCGTATTGAGATAAAGGTGAGTTAATTGATGAACCATCATTTCTGAAACTAAACTCGGCCAAATACTTGCCTTTATAAGCATAGTTTACCCTACCTACTAAACCGTTTGTATTAAAATTGTATAAATCCCTAATAAGCGACGCCATTGAACCTATCTGCCCCTCGCTATTACCGGCAAAAAGATATGGTACCGGTAATGAAAGATCACGTTGTGCGTTGAAGTTATTGCTTTGGCGGTTTGTGCTTTCCAGTAACAATAATGCTGTTATACTGTGGTCTTTTGCAAAAACGCGGTCGTAGTTTAACGATAATTGCGTTAACATCATCGGCCTTGAATAGTAATCACGGTAAACCTGGCTTGGCGAACCTTGCGAATGCGGTTCATAAAAGTCAGTAGCTGAATTGTAAGTGTACTGCGTATATGCTTTACGATATACATCACCTTCAGCAGTGTTATAATCATAACTGAATAAGCCTTTAGCCTTTAAGCCAGGGATGAAAGGCATATTGTATGTTAAACCGATAGACGACTGGAACCACCTGTTGGTAAACTTTTTATAACCGGTAACATCAGCGCTTGCTAAGGCTATAGGGTTAGTACCGTCAACCGATGGATTAAACAGGTAGTCAGGATTGTTATTAGCATAAATGTTATCAAGTGGATTTTGCCTCCAGAATGACCTGATTATCCACCAGGCATCGTTATACGGCTGATTTTTTACATCCAGAATCCCGTTGATATTGAAATCAAGCGTAAGGTCTTTTGTTACCTTGCTGGTGATGTTTGAGCGCAGGTTATAACGTTTATAGTTAAGGTCTCCTGTACGAAGAAAACCATCCTGGCTGGTGTAACCAAGGCTTACAAAGTAATTTATCGCATCATTACCACCCTGTGCACTTAGGTTGTGCTGCTGCTGTAAGGCAGCATCTTTTATAACAGGCGAATACCAATCGGTACTGGTTCTTGTACCATTAAGGTACGGTTCAAAAGATGCATCAGAAAACGGAATATCGCGCGGGTCGATATTATGTTTTGCGGCTTCATTACGCAATGTCATGTAAGCGATAGCATCCTGTCCTTGTGGTAATCCTGAAGGTACCTGCCACGTAACGTTACCTGTATAGTTAAACTCTGTAGTGCCTTTTTTACCTCTTTTTGTGGTAACCAGCACAACACCGTTTGCAGCACGCACACCATACACAGCTGCCGACGCGTCTTTCAATACAGAAATGGTTTCAACATCGTTAGGATCTAAACGTGTAATGTTATCACGCGGCACACCATCAATAACCACCAACGGATTACCAAGGCCACGTATATCAAAGGTATTGTTAAAAGTACCCGGTTCTGATGTACCCTGCACAACACGCACACCGGCTATTTTACCGGTTATGGCATTTTGTATGTTTTCGTTTTTAGTAGTTACTATCTCGTCATTTTTGATTTGAGAAACCGCACCTGTAACAGTAACTCTTGACTGTGTACCGTAACCAACAACCACAACCTCGTTAAGCGCCTGTGCCTGGGCAGTTAGTTGTACATTAAGCGTTGTTTGATTATTTACTGGAACTTCTTTGGTAGTATAACCCACAAACCTGAAAACAAGTGTTTCGGTGCCGGTTGGTACATCAATGCTGAAATTACCGTTAACATCGGTTGTGGTACCGTTGCTTGTGCCTTTTATCAAAACACTTACACCAGGTAAAGGCAAATTTTGCTCATCAACCACACGGCCTTTTACGGTTACTGCCTGCTCCTGTTTTGTTACAACAGGTGCCGGAGCTTCAGTTTTATGCTTTATAACAATGGTGTTGTTTTTTACGGTATAATCTAACGGCTGGCCTTTAAAGGCCAACTTTAAAACTTCATTAAGCTCAACATCGGTAACCTTAATAGTTACCGGTTTAGCTTCGGCCAATAAGGGCGTGTTGTATAAAAAGTTGTATCCGCTTTGCCTTCTTATTTCATTTAATATCTTTTCAAAAGGCGCGTTCTTTTCTGACAGTGTTATTTTTTGCGCAAAGCTTGCCGCACTAACCTGCATAAAGGTTACTAATAAAATAACAAAAGTAATTTTCATAGCCAGTAAGAATTTTAACGGGATACAGAGTTTCTGCCCCCATTTAAAATTTAGGTATAATTGCATACATTTGATTGTTTGGGTTTTACAAATTGGTAGTTAGTAAAATGAGCTGATATCCATGGGTGCCCCGACATTCTTCCGGGGGCGCTGCAACGCCTCCGGATATCTTTACACCCCGAATTTAGTAGCGTAAATTCACGGCATAACTTTTATCCTCCTTCCTTCAATTTTAAAACGAATGCTTTCTGTTAGTTCAAGCATATCAAGCACTTCGTTTACATTTTTAAACCTTGATACACTTCCTGAAAATTCTTTACCGCGCATATTGCCTTCGTAGCTGATATCAACATTGTACCACCTTGAAATTTTGCGCATAATGCTTTGTATATTTTCATTATTAAACAGAAAATAACCCTTTTTCCAGGCTATCGCTTCTTCAACGTCAACATTATGGGTAGTAATGGTACTGTTATGATTTTGAATCATTGCCTGCATGCCCGGTTTAAGCTGCGTGGTACCTGTGGTATTAGCAAGGTTTACGGCGCCTTCAACCAATGTAACTTTACTTCCAGCCTCGTCAGGATAAGCCATAACATCAAAGTGAGTACCTAAAACAGTAATGGTATTTCCGTTGAACTTTACCCGGAAAGGTTTAGCAGGATTTTTGGCAACTTCAAAATATACTTCACCGGTTATTTCAACCTGGCGGTCGTTACCGTTAAAAACGGCAGGAAACTTCAATGAGGATGCGGCATTAAGCCATACTTTTGTACCGTCCTGTAAAATGATCTGATACTGGCCGCCAAATGGTGTTGATATGGTATTCAATACAGAAGCATTATCATCGGTATTGGCAGCTGTTTCATATATCAGCTGCCCTTTTACCCGCTGCTGCACGTTAATTCCGTCATGATTGGTAATTAAGCCGCGGGCGCTATTGTCAAGCGCTATTACTGTTCCATCTGCCAATGTTAGGGTAGCCTTGTTTGTGCCCGGCTTAACAAGGTTTTTCTTAACAACAATCTTATTTTGTTCATCCTGAATCGGGCCCTGACTAAATTTGTAGAGTACCGTTAACAAACCTACAACTATTGATGCAGCAACCGACCATTTTATAATGGCACCCAAAAGTCCATAACCGCTCCTGCGGGTGCTTCTTTGCAGCATGTAGTGTATTTGTGCCTTTATCTCGTGCGGATCGCCCATACCTTCTTCCCAGGGATATTCTTTATAACCGAAATTATCGCGGTAGTGCAGCAATTGCTCTTTCTCCTGTTCAGAGCATTCGCCGGCAAGCCATTTTTCATAAAGCGATATGTATCTGTCTTTATCCATGCAAGGGGTTTACGGGAGGTTTATATCAGTAAGAGCCTTAAAAAGCAAGGCACACACATAAAAATTTACTTTTACTTAAAATTATCAGGAATGCGGTTGTTGAATTAACTTTTAATGAGCACCATTATTAGTACAATAATGGCCGACATGTCTTTGAGTGACGCGCGAATATGATGCAGCGCATGTGTAAGCTGGTTCTCTACCGTTCTTTTTGAAATGCCAAGCAAACCGGCTATCTGGTCGTTTGATAATTGCTGCCTGCGGCTAAGTATAAAAATATCGCGGCAGCGCTTAGGTAAAATTTTCAGGTAATCATCAAGACGGCTTTCCAACTCAAGGTAGCGGATATTTGTTTCGCCGGTATTGTAAGCGCGGTTTGTGCTGTAACTGGCGCAATCTTCAACATATTCTACAGGAGTATTTTTATGCGCCTTGATATATTTATATACATGATATCTTGAAGCCGTACGCAGATAAGCTTCAAAACAATCAATCTCAAGATGATCACGCTTGAGCCATATGCTCAGGAAAATATCATGAGCAATCTCAGTACTGGCTTCCCTGTCTTTCAGGTAGTGGTAAGCCGTTGTGTAAACTTTTGACCAATACCTGTCAAACAGCATAGTGAATGCTGCATGGTCGTCATTTACAATGGCTTCCCACAGTTCCTGGTCTGATAATTGGGTAGATGGCATAATCAGCTCAAGTAAAATTATATAATATATATTTAATTAAACACACAATATTGCGCCTTTAATACCTGCTATTATATTATTTCGACAATGAAAATGGCGCGTCCTGAGGCTGTATGCCCCTTTTTGTATTTGGCTGCGCCGACATATTAAAATCTATTACACTACCTTTTAATAAGGCTGAATGGTTAAACCAATTACCATTATGGGCTTTACCATTAAAATTGATATTGCTTATATACACGTTATCTGCCGAATTGTTGGCTGCGTTGATAACTATGGTTTTTCCGTTCTCTAACGAAACTGTTACTTTTTTAAATAATGGCGACCCAATTACATACTCATCAGTTGCCGGGCACACCGGATAAAAGCCCATTGCCGAGAATACATACCATGCTGATGTTTGCCCGTTATCCTCATCACCGCAGTAGCCATCAGGCGTTGCTTTGTAAAGCTTGGTCATGATATCACGTACATGATACTGTGTTTTCCACGGTTGGCCGGCATAGTTGTACAGGTAGGTCATGTGCTGTATAGGCTGGTTACCGTGCGCATATTGGCCCATGTTCACTATCTGCATTTCGCGTATTTCATGTATTACGCTGCCATAATAGCTGTAATCAAAAATTGGCGGCAGGGTAAATACCGAATCAAGCTTGGTAACAAAGTTATTGTTGCCGCCATACAAGTTTATCAGGCCTTTGATATCATGAAAAACGCTCCAGGTATAATGCCAGCTGTTCCCTTCGGTAAAGGCGTCGCCCCATTTGTATGGATTAAACGGCGACTGAAATTTGCCGTCCTGATTTTTACCACGCATAAAGCCGATGCTTTTATCAAACAGGTTACGGTAGTTCTGGCTACGTTTGCGGTATAGCTCTATCTCACTTTTCGGACGGTTCAATGCTTTAGCCAGTTGGTATATGGCAAAGTCATCATATGCGTACTCCAGCGTACGGGCGGCATTTTCTTTTATATCAACATCGTAAGGAACATAACCAAGCTTGTTGTAATATTTTACCCCGGCCCTGCCTACCGCCTGCATAGGGCCTTCGTTGTTAGCGCCATGTATCAGCGCTTCGTACAATTTGTTAATATCATATCCTCGCAGACTTTTTATATAGGCATCTGCCACCACAGAAGCTGAATTATTACCGATCATGATATCGGCATAACCCGGGCTCGACCATTCGGGCAGCCAGCCGCCTTCTTTATAGTCGTTGATAAGCCCTTCCTGCATTTCTTTATTTATCGACGGGTAAACCAGATTAAGGAACGGATAAAGCGCCCTGAAGGTATCCCAAAAACCGGTGCCTGCAAACATGTATCCTGGCAGGGTTTCACCTGTGTAAGGACTGTAGTGTACTATTTTGTTATTTGCATCAAACTCATACAACTTGTTCGGGAAGAACACCATACGGTAGTAGCATGAGTAAAATGTACGCAGCTGATCAATATCATCGCTTTCAACCTTTATACGGCCAAGCGTATTGTTCCATATTGTTTTTGCTTTCTGGCAGGTAACGTCGAAACTGTCGGCAGAAAGTTCTCTTTTCAGATTCAATTCCGCTTGCTCAACACTGATAAATGATGAAGCTACTTTCAGGTTTACCTTTTCACCCTTTTTTGTTTTGAATCCGATAACCGCAAGGGCATGGTCACCGGTAAACTCAAGTCCGTTTTGCAATTGATTACCGCTGTAGGTTTGCGAAAGCGTAATCTGCTTATCAGCATAAATAACAAAGTAGTTCTTGAAGTTTTTCAGCGGCCCGCGTGAGTATCGTGTTGAATAGCCTATTATTTTACCTTCTGCAGGTATTACCTTGATATATGACCCCTTGTCGAATGCATCCACTACAATATAAGCGCTGTCTGTTTCCGGATAGGTAAACCTGAACTGGGCGCCGCGCTCGGTAGGTGTAATCTCGGTAGTTACATCATGATCGGCAAGGTAAACGCTGTAATAATATGGTTTTGCTACCTCAGCTTTGTGCGAAAACCAGCTTGCACGGCTGTTTTGGTCAACTTTAATGCTGCCGGTGATGGGCATTATCGAAAACTGACCATAATCATTCATCCATGGTGATGGCTGGTGTGTTTGCTTAAAGCCCCTTATTTTTTTACCATTATAAGTATAAGCCCAACCGTCGCCCATAGCTCCGGTTTGTGCTGTCCAGAAATTCATTCCCCATGGCACAGCCACCGCCGGGTAAGTATTACCATTTGAAAGCGCAGGTTCCGAATCGGTACCCATTAGCGGATTAACAAGGTCAACCGGGTTAGTGTTAACGTCAGTTTGTGCGTAAGCACCGACGCATAATAAAGTTGACAGTAAGCAGGTGGTAAAAAGTTTCATAGTTAATGTAAGGTCGTTTAAAAAAAACATAGAAATGCATAACGCTTTAGCCGTTTCAGGGCGGCGATAAACGCGTAATACTGCATCGGTACGAAAGTTTCAGCACAATAAAATAAATACGGTACTAATAATGGTTAACCACAAAGAGCCTGTATCCCGCCGGCACACACATACTTTTTTGTAAAAATTTGCATCCGGCCAAAATCCGTCTCATTTACAGTTAATTAAATTTTCACAAGATTATGTAATACATTTAAAACAGACAAGTGCTGATTTAAATTATGCTGCGTTTTTAAAACTATCTCGATATGCCTTCGGACTAATGCCTTTATGGCTGCGAAAAAATTTATTAAGATGGCTTTCGTCGGTAAAGCCCAATTCGCTGACAATCTCGTTCATACGCTTGTCGCTATGCTTAAGGCGATGTTCAATTAACGATATCCGGCAGGTGTTAATGTATGATTGCAGCGTTTGTCCGACATGTTTTTTGAAAAACTTACCCAAATAATGTTCGGATAAGCCGAAATGCTTGCTCACATTTTCCGCACGGAGCATTTCAGGCTGATAGATATGCTGCTGCAGATAGTTTAGTATATTAACTATCTTTTTATCGCTTGCCATATCAATATGTTGTGGCAGGTATTTGGCGATGTTACGGGCTACTACTACAATAAGTGTATTAACTAGTTGACGGGTAATCTCTTTATCGAACAAATCACGGCCGGATGTTTCACGCAGCAAAGCGTCAACAACCGGTTTAACCAATGTTTTATCTGTTTGATTTCTTAAAATGCAGCCCGGTTCGTGACTGGCATTTTGTAAGATATATTCAAGGTGACGTATAGATTCGGTTTGCAGGTTCTCCGACCGGATATAGATGTTATTAAACCTCAGAAAAAAGAATCGCGTAGTTGTTTCAATTTCAAACATATGGCAGTCCTGCGGCGTTAGCAAAAACATGTGGCCCGCGATGTAATCAAACGTATGTTTATTGATGCATTGCCTGCCCGTACCTTCAATGATGTGAACCAGTTCAAAAAATGTATGCCGATGCTCCCGTTTTGGAAAAGTATCGAGCGTTTCAAAGCTTACCGAATATGGCTCGTACAAGTGCTCTCTTGTCATAGCACTAAAATACCGCATTATGGCAAACATTTACAACACTTACATCTATTTATAAGTATATTTTTGACAAAAAAAAATTCACAATGAAAGCTATTGAATTACATACACCCGGCGATACGGGTAATTTAATGATTGAAGAACTGCCAATACCCGAAATTTCTGAAAGCGAGATTTTAGTGCAGATTAAGGCAGTTAGCATAAACCCTGTTGATGTAAAAACACGAGCGGGTAAAGGCGTTTATGGTCGTTTAAAAGATATCCAACCATTAATAATAGGTTGGGATATTGCCGGCGTTGTTACTAAAGTTGGTACCGGTGTAAGCAATTTTAAAGAAGGCGATGAGGTATTTGGCATGGTAAACTTTCCAGGCCATGGTAAAGCATATGCAGAGTATGTAGCGGCTCCTGCCGATCAGTTTGCGCTCAAGCCGGCCAATATCAGTTTTGAAGAAGCTGCTGCAGCAACATTAGCCGCGTTAACTGCTTACCAGGCGATATACCAAAAGGCTAAGGTTAAGCCGGGCGATAAAGTACTGATACACGCCGCTGCCGGTGGCGTTGGTCATTTCGCCGTTCAGTTAGCCAAAAATGTGGGCGCTTATGTTATTGGCACATCCTCGCCTAAAAACAAAAATTTTGTGCTTAGCCTGGGCGCTGATGAGCATGCAGATTACCACGGCAATGAACTGGAAGAAAAGGTACACGATGTAGATTTTTGCCTGGATGCTGTAGGTGGTGATAATATCGACCGCTCGTTACCTTTAATAAAAAAAGGCGGCACATTGATCAGTATCCCTTCCGGATTAAATGAAACCGTAACCGAAAAAGCAAAAGCTTTAGGTATAAACGGTTATTTCTTTCTGGTAAGTTCAAACGGTGAAGACATGAATAAAATAGCCAAACTACTTGAAAGCGGTGTATTGAAAGCACATGTATCACAAGTATTTAACTTTAGTGAGATAGCTAAGGCTCACCAGCAGATAGAAAGCGGCCGCACTGTAGGTAAGGTAGTGGTTAAATGGTAAACCTTATAAAAAACAAAGCCGGAACAGAAGTACATCCGTTCCGGCTTTTAGTACTTAATTCAATTATTGCAAGCCAAACTTCACCCAGTCAATAACCACAAGGTTTTTATTGAGGCTGTTCTTTTTAGGGTAAACAAAATACAGGTCGTGCCGGTCTTGCGGGATATTTACCGGCGCGGTTATTTCGGCGAATTTATCAAAGCCGCCTGTAGCAGTGAAGTTCAGGCTGCTTACCAGCGGACCTTTTAGTGCATCAATATGCACTTCCAGAGTACCATTTTCGCTTCGTGACGCGTAACGGCAGGTTAATTCGCTTATATTTTTTAAATCGACATTTTTGAGCACAAAGTACGACCTGTTGCCGGTTAATCCTACAACACCATCCTGCATATTTACACTGCTGTAAACGTCGGCATCTTCGGCATGCACTTTTACCGGGCGCAATATTAAACTGCTTGTTCCGGTAAGCGCAGGTGCGTTAACACCTCCCTTATCAGTATAGGTAGCCGATATGATATACCTGCCTTCATCAGGGTTGCCGGCATGTTTATCCAGCGTAGCTACACCTTGCTGCGGTAATATCACATCATTACGTTTGGTACTCAACGACAAAATGTAATTCACCATTTCGGTAGCGTTTTGCTTGGTTAACTGCGGGTGCGCGCTCATGGCATGTTCGCCCCATACACCACCGCCACCTTTAATGATCTTATCGGCCAGGCGATTAATCTCCTCTTTTTTACCTGCGTATTTTTTAGATACCGCCATAAAAGCCGGCCCTACCGACATGGCATTAATTTGGTGACAGGCCTTGCAATCGCTGTTAGCAATTAGCTCTTTACCATAATTATAGGTAGGCGTAATGTTTTGGTGGCCTATAAGCGCTTTGTTACTTTCAACCTTGGCGATGTAATTAAGCATAATGGCAAGCTGCTTTTTGTCAACAGCTTTATCCTCCGCATCCTTTACATCTACCTTGTAATTTAGCTTTCGTGCTTTGGGTGAAAAGAAGGTACCATTTTCGGTTGTAGTGATGGCTATTTGCGGACGGGTGTTTCCTACCACTACCCGTACCGAATCAATACTGCTTTTACCTGCCTCATCGGTAACTTTCAGGGTAACGTGATAAACACCATTCTTATCAAAAGTATGGGTAAAGTTTTGCTCCGCAGATGACACCTCGTTATTGATACGCCACTCATAAGTTAGTTTGTCCTCGTCGTCATAATCGAAACTATTTTGATAAAACGCTGATTTATATGGCGCTATACCGATAGTGTCCTGGGCATTTATCCTGGCTATTGGCGCGCGGTTGCCACCGTTGTAATCAATCCGTACTAAACGGGCATCAACATTATCAATACCGTACACAGTACCATATTCCAGCATGTACATTACCCCATCCGGACCGATCTCAATATCAACCGGCCTTCTGAAATCGCCGTTTGTTTCCATAAACGGTTCCATGCGTTTGTAGTTGTAGTTTTCATCCAGGCGCAGGGCATATACCCAGTTACGCATCCAATCGTACACAAAAAGCGCCTTGTCATAATAAGCAGGCAGTTTTGATGCCGATGGCAGGTTAGCGTTATAATGATAAACCGGGCCACCCATTGCGCACCTGCCCCCCTGTCCAAGAAATGGAAACTCTGCCGACATGGCATAAGGATACCAAACCATTGGCTTTTGCACAGGCGGAAGCTTTTTCAACCCTGTACTGTATGGCGATAAATTTGCCGGGCCTGCAGGATCAAAATTGTTGCCTATCGTTCTTGTTGCAAAGTCGAATTCTTTATAAGGTTTGCTATCGCCTACAAAGTATGGCCAGCCATAGTTCCCCGGCTTTTTAGCCTGATTAAATTCATCGTACCCACTCGGGCCCTGGGCTCCATCCGTACCCGCGTCAGGACCAACCTCACCCCAGTACACGTAAGAAGTAGCCGTATCAACCGACATGCGGTAAGGGTTACGGCAGCCCATTACGTAAATTTCGGGGCGTGTGTTCGCAGTGCCTTTAGCAAAAAGGTTCCCGTCCGGAATAGTGTAAGTACCATTGGCTTCAGGATGTATACGAAGTATTTTGCCGCGAAGATCATTAGTATTACCTGCTGAGCGCTCAGCATCAAAGGTCAATCTGTCAGGACGCCTGTCTATCGGGGCATAACCTTCCGACTCAAAAGGAACAGTATTATCACCCGTAGAGATATACATGTTTTTATACTTGTCCCATGATATTGAGCCGCCGGTATGGGCACTAACCTCCAGGTCAATAGGTATTTCGATGATAACTTTTTCTGATTTCAGGTCGAGCTGATTGTCTTTGCTTATAACAAACCGCGATATATGCTGCTTGTATTTACCGCCGGCTTCGGCAGTATTAAAAAAGTAAAGAAAGTTATTTGTAGCAAAATCAGGGTCAATGCTCATTCCCAATAAACCGTTCAAGTATTTATCAACCGCCTTAACCGGAAATTTGTACACCAAAGTAGTTTTTTGGGTTGATGGATCGTACACATAGAAATTTCCTGCCCGTTCAATAAAAAACACACGGCCGTCAGGCGCTACAGAAAGTTCCATCGGTTCGTTAAGGTCATTTGACAGTACGGTTTTAGTAAAGCGGTTATCTTCCGGTTTTTCAACCGCATACGACTTTGAATAATCAAGGCCGACATTTGAACCAATTGCATAGCGTATACCGCCCAGTAAATGCTGTAAAAATAATGGCTCGCTAAAGCTTTCGTCGGTATGGCCACCACCAGTGTAAAATGCACGACCGCCATCATACTCATGATACCAGGCTATCGGATGTACGTTGCCGTTAGTACCGCCTTCATAAGTATCTTCATCAAGTGTAGCCAATACCTTCAGGTCGGGCTGTATGTTACGGTAATTGTACCATTCGTCGGTACGTTCCCACCTTTTTGGTAAGCCTTTAGTTGAGATATGCGTTGTATCGATAACGTCTATTGTAGCCTTACGCACATTAGGATAATTTGGGTGGCTGCTAAAATATGCGCCCACCAGTTTGTTATACCATGGCCAGTCGTATTCTGTATCTGCCGCGGCATGTACACCCACGTAGCCGCCGCCTGCTTCTATATAACGTTCAAAAGCTACCTGTTGCTTGCTATTAAGCACATTCATGGTAGTACTCATGAAAATTACAGCGCTGTAATTTTTCAGGCTGTCATCGTTGAAATAAGCGGCATTCTTGGTAGTATCTACTATAAAGTTATTTTCCCTACCAAGCTTTTGCAGTGCAGCTATACCACTTGGTATCGAGCCATGGTACCAGCCTTTTGTTTTGCTGAATACCAGTACCCGTGGTGTTTTAACTGCTGCCGTTTGCGGCTTTACTGTTTTACAGGCATAAAAAATTACGGATATGCCGGCTGTTATTAATAGTAAATAAAAGAATTTACGGTATAATTCAGTCCTCATTTGCGATTATTGGTGTTAGTTGCATTAAAATTAAACATCACAAATAGTAACGCCTTGCTTAAGCGATGCTATTTTATCAGGGCGTTTTGGAATAAACTCCTGAGCTACATAGCCTTTGTAACCGGTATCCAATATTGCCTGCATAATTGCTGGGTAGTAAAGCTCCTGTGTTTCGTCTATCTCGTTACGGCCCGGTACCCCTCCTGTGTGATAGTGCGATATATATTTATGGTGCTTACGGATCGTAGCAATTACGTCGCCTTCCATAATCTGCATGTGATAAATATCATACAACAACTTAAACCACTCTGAACCTATCTCTTTGCATAGCGCTACTCCCCATTCGGTATGATCGCATTGATAATCAGGATGATTAACCTTGCTGTTCAGTAACTCCATTACTAAAGTTACTTTATACTTTTCGGCGGTTGGTATCAATCTTTTTAAACCGATGGCGCAGTTTTTTATACCCTGGTCATCAGGAAGTCCGTTGCGGTTGCCTGAGAAACAAATGATCTGTTTATAACCGGCTGCTGCAACTTTTGGTATCACTTCCTCGTAGCTTTTTACTAATTCATCGTGCAAGGCCGGATTATTAAATCCTTCGCCAATGCCCTTGCCTGCACCTTCGGCAATGGCGCATTTCAGGCCATGCTTTTGCAGAATAGGAAACTCCGCAGGTGCTATCAGATCAATTGCTGTAAGCCCGATCTTCTTCGCAGCAATGCACAGGTCATCAAGTGAAATACCCGAATAACACCATCTGCATACCGAGTGATTGATACGGCCTTTTAGCTTGTCATCAAGCAATGCTTCGGCTGTTGAAATATTGGCAAACAGGCTCTCGCTTAAAAAAGCGGCTGCTGATGTGGCTGCGATTTTTTTTATCATACTTCTTCGGGAAGAAGGCTGACCTTCACTTTTTTTCGGTTTCATACTGGTAATAAATGGTTTAAGACTTCGATTACAATCGATTGCCGCGTGTTTCATAACACATGGAATGAAATGAAAACAAACGCAATATACATATAACTGTTATTTAACTATACACTTATGCACCTGCCACAACCATGTTACAAACATGGGGTTAAGTAATGATTGGATATTAGCAAATAATGCCTAATTAATAACATAAATGTGATAACTATTTAAGAGAAATTTGTTTAATATTGAACACAATCAAATCAACATCATGCAAGAAATAGATCCTTCAATTCTCGAAAAAGTTAATGTTTGGCTCAATGGCAATTATGACGATCAGGTAAAACAGGAAATACAAAAACTACTTGATGACAAAGCCTATACCGAGTTAACCGATTCGTTTTATAAAGACCTTGAGTTTGGCACCGGCGGTTTACGCGGCACCATGGGCCCGGGCTCGAACCGCGTTAATAAGTATACTATTGGTTCGGCAACTCAGGGTTTGGCAAATTATCTTAAAAAAACCTACCCGGGCGAAAAGATAAAAGTAGCTATAGCGCATGACAGCCGTAATAATTCAGACCTGTTTGCAAGTATTACTGCGGACGTTTTTTCAGCAAATGGTATTCATGTATATTTCTTTAAAGCGCTTCGTCCTACACCTGAGCTTTCGTTTGCCATACGCCAGTTAGGATGCAAAAGCGGTGTAATGCTTACCGCATCGCATAACCCGAAAGAATACAACGGTTATAAAGCTTACGGCGCCGACGGCGGACAGTTTGTTGCCCCGCATGATAAGGCTGTAATGGATGAAGTAGCAGCCATAAAAAGCATTGACGAAGTAAAATTTGACCGCGTTGAAGAAAACGTTGAACTTATAGGTGAGGAGATTGATCAACAGTATTTAAATAAGATCGTTACACTTTCGGTATCAAAAGATGCTATCCAGCGTCAAAAAGACCTGAAAATAGTTTATTCGCCTATACACGGAACCGGTATTACCCTTGTACCAAAAGCGCTCGAACTGTTTGGTTTTGAAAACGTGATACTGGTTGATGAACAATCGACACCTGATGGCAACTTCCCTACAGTGGTTTATCCGAATCCTGAAGAGAAAGAAGCATTAACCCTTGCCCTTAAAAAGGCGCAGGAAACCGATGCTGATTTGGTATTAGCCACCGACCCTGACGCCGACCGTGTAGGTATTGCTGTAAAAAACACCGATGGCGAATTTATTCTATTCAACGGTAACCAAACTGGCAGTATGCTCATCAATTACTTGCTATCGGCTTGGGAAGAAAGTGGCAAGCTTACCGGTAAAGAGTACATTGTTAAAACTATCGTTACTTCGAACCTTATTGAAGCCATTGCCAAAGCAAAAAATGTTACTTACTATAACACGCTTACCGGCTTTAAATATATAGGTGAGCTAATGACAGAGTTTGAAGGCAAACAAACCTTTATTGGCGGCGGCGAAGAAAGCTACGGTTACTTAGTTGGCGAGTTTGTTCGTGATAAAGATGCGGTAGTTTCAGCGGCGTTTATTGCCGAAATGACCGCTTACTATAAAGATAAAGGCAGCAGCCTGTTTGAAGCGTTATTAGAAACTTACATCCAGTATGGCTTTTATAAAGAAAAACTGATCTCTATCACTAAAAAAGGAAAAAGCGGTGCTGAAGAGATAAAGGCCATGATGGAAAGGTTCCGTACCAATCCGCCTGCAACACTTGGCGGCTCAAAGGTAGTTACCCTAAAAGATTACGAGAAAAGCGTAGAAACTGACCTAAACAGCAATACTACTAAACCTATTGAACTACCTGTTTCAGACGTATTGCAATTTATTACTGAGGATGGCAGCATTATTTCGGCGCGCCCTTCAGGTACCGAACCCAAGATCAAATTTTATTGCAGCGTTAACGGCAAACTTGAAAGCAAAGAATCTTATAATGAAACCGACGCGCAGCTTGATGCAAAAATCAATACAATTATGCAGGATTTAGGTGTTTAACCTACCTGTAATAAAAGTATAGGGGCCGCTTAAATAACTAAAGCGGCCTTTATTATTTCGTCTTAACACTCCCGTCAAAGTAAATTGGTCGTAAATGCCCCGCTATTTGTCTGTTTTACCCAATCCTGATTTATCGCATATTTCTCAAATTTACATTACAAACAATTGATCATAAAAATAACGTCAAATGGAAAATAAAGCAACTGTTATCACTGTGCAAACTACAGTTAATGTACCTGTAGCCAAAGCCGGGCAATATTGGTCAGAACCAGAGCACATTACCAAATGGAATAGTGCTTCTGAAGATTGGTATACACCTAAGGCAGAAAACGACCTGCGTACAGGCGGCAAGTTTTCTTCACGTATGGAAGCAAAGGATGGAAGTATGGGGTTTGATTTTGAGGGTATTTATGACCTGGTAAAAGATCATGAATACATTGAATATCATATGGCAGATGGCCGCCAAGTGCAGATATTTTTTACAGAAGAAGGCAATCAAACTATAATTGTAGAGCAATTTGATGCTGAAACGCAAAACCCTGTTGAAATGCAGCAGGCCGGATGGCAGGCTATCATGAATAATTTCAAAAAGTACGTTGAGTCCAAATTATAACCGATATGGGAAATATTGTTTTGTTTATGCATTCCTCGCTTGATGGTTTTGCTGCCGGTACGCAAGGCGAATTAAACTGGGTACACGTAGATGAGGAGATTTTTGATTATATAGGGAAAAGAATTACGAAAACCAATACCGCATTATATGGCCGAGTCACTTTTGAAATGATGGAAAGCTACTGGCCAACAGCAGCCGACCAGCCCGGGGCAAGTAAACATGACAGGGAACATGCCGCTTGGTACGCGAGCGCGCGTAAGGTGGTGTTGTCAAACACATTAGACGAAACAGCGCTCAAAAATACTACTGTAATTGGAAAGGACTACGCTACTGCCATTCGTAAATTAAAGAATGAGACAACAGGGGAAATTTTGTTATTTGGAAGCCCCACAACAGCGCACGCCCTTTTTGCAGAAAACCTGATTGATGACTGCTGGCTTTTTGTTAATCCGGTATTGCTGGGCGAAGGTATTCCTGTATTCAGGGACTTAAAAGAAAAACAGCTGTTAAAGCTTTTACAAACGCATGTTTTTAGCTCTGGTGTGGTATGTCTTCATCACGAATTGCTGCACGAAAATAATCAATAACAAATAATGGAGCCGTCTCTACTTTTAGAGTCGGCTCCATTATTTGTTATTGCTGGGCGCTGTCGGCACTTGCTGAATCACCAGCAGCACCTCGTCCGGCGCCAACACCTGATGTATCCGTACCTGTCCCGGTTTGCGGCACATCAGTTGCTGTATCGCTACCCATGTTTGAGGTATCCATTGGCGTGCTGTCCGTGGTACCCTCTGTCTTATTTCCTCCGCATGATGCAAATGCCATACCGGCGCACATGCATGTTATTAACAATACTTTTTTCATAGATGTATTTAGTTTTAGATGTGAAAATTAACGGTTAAAGCCTCGCGGGTCTGTCATTTCCAGTCCGTATGCAGGTGAATGCCTTGTGAGCAACCCGGCGAAGAATGACAAAGCGCCCAGTAAAACATGCGGCAGGTATACCATATGGTAAAAGCCATATACAAACGGCAATACAATCAGTATAAATCCGGCAAACATGTCAATCACCAAATGCAGTTGCATAGGGAATACTTTAAATAACCCAAGCTCATGTTTGCTGAATATTGCCATTGTTAGCTGCATAGCTCCTATACAAACCGGTATAAAAACAGGTGCGCCGCCTAAATCGGCAAAGCCGAATATCCATGGTGAAAAAGTGATGAGTATGCCGCCAATGTAATCAAGCCAGGCGTGCATGCGTGTTGAAATTATCGCTTTCATAGGTCATATCATTTTGATCAATAATAATTACCTATTAATTACTCAACCACTTGTCAATTTGTTTTTAAAATTTAACAATAGCGACATTTTATTTAACCATTATTAAATTTTAGTTAAGATTTATCTTTTATATTGAATTTGCATTGAACACATGAGAGAGGTAAGTTGTGAAATAATGTGAATGTATTTCACCTTAAAATGACTTGCTTTTTTAAAAATATCAATGACTATTTAAAAGTTTCGACACCGAATTTTAGCAAATCATCAAAAAAACGACTCAAAAACACTACAAAATTCCCGTTTCAATAAATTTTTAACCAAAAACAGTGATTTCAAATAATTTTTATTAAATTTTATGTTAAAATAGGTTAAAAAATTAGTTTTTTTAAAAGTGGGAATATATATTTGCAGAGTACAATTTATCGTCCTAAAACAAGTCGTTCTTTATGATAAATTTTATGAGGTCAGTTAATATAGAAAAGAGAAGGCAGACGCTTTCTCTTTTTTTGTTTAATACCATCTATATACAATAATTCTCCCTGAATTTTAAACATAACTTTTGTTTCACGTGTTATGCCTAAAAACAACAACGTTATGACTGATATCACACCAGCCGAAAAAGACGGCAAATATGAATTTACGATTTCCTATTCTGAAAGGGAACTTACCTGCTACGTAGAGAAAGAACAGAATAAGCTGCATGTAACCATTGATAAAACTTTACATGCCGAGCTGGTTATAAATAACGATGGAAGTATCACGCAAACAGAGGGTGCACCTATACCGCCATCAACTATTGACTATATTAAAAAACAGATATTAGGCCACCAGGTATAATGGCTCACGGTAGCGCGGTGATTTCCGCGCTGCCATTAATTCAAAACATCTTCAAGCACCTCGTGTGAGCGAATACTGCCAAATCCCTCAATGTGCAGCGCGTAATACTCAAGCAGTTTATTGATCATGTACCGGCGCTCGTCGTTTGATAGCCTGATTTGTGCAGAAGCGCCAAAACCACTTTGCAGCAGTTTAATTAAATTTTGAGTGTGTGGCGGCGACAGGTACAACACCCCATCGGGCTTATAATTGCTGAACACACCATTTTTCATATCAAAATAGGCTGCGTCTTTAGCGCCGGCTTTATCAGGATAAAAACCAAGGTATCGCGTTAGCTGAAGTAAAAACAATAGGTGAAAATTTGCCAGGCCGTCGTTTTGATGATCGAGCCATTCAATCGCGTTAAATACAAAATCAAACAATTGTTCATCAGCCGATTGCTGCCGCACCGCTTTGTACAGCACCTCATTCAAAAATATAGCGATGCAGCTTTTTATCACATCATAAGGAATAGTTTGCAATACAGGCGAATTTTTCAACTCAGATATGCGCTGTACCGATCCGGCGTTTTTATGATACACTACCATATCAACCAAATGCAGCGGCTGCAGCATATTACGCGGTATTTTGGCCTTCGGCTTTTTCACTCCGTTTATAATATACGATTGCATACCAAACTTTTCGGTGAATACCTGTACAATTACGCTGCTTTCGCTATAGTCGGTAGTTTTAAATATAATTCCGCGGGTTTTATGCACCATGGGTAAGTAACTGGTATATCCTGGGTAAAAATAAGATACAACCCGTTATTAATGCAAAAATAGCGGCAATTACAACCGCGCCGGCGCTTAGGTCTTTTACACGGCCTGCTTTTTCATTCCATTCAGGGGAAACCAGGTCAGTAAGTATCTCCATAGCGGTATTTATCATTTCGGCAGTTATAACCAGCATTATAGCAATTAGCAGCCGTAAACGCTCACATGCAACCATATACCACATGCTACCGCAATTACAACCCCTGCAGCATGAACCTTAAAATTAAGCTGTGTTGTGTAAGCATATCGTACGCCTTTGAACGCGTAACCGAAACTGCGAAGTATCTTCTTCATGTGTCTTGCTGGCTTTTGAGGTGCATTTTAATGCCTTAACATACCCATTCTAAAGTAAAAATCCGTATTTTTGCGAACTCTAAAAATTGAGGCGGAATACACTGATGTACAACGAATATAAGCAGTTAAATTTATCTAAAACAGGCAAAGAGGTACTGGAGTTCTGGAAACAGAACAACATTTTTGAAAAAAGTATTACAAGCCGTCCGGCAAGTAACCCGTACACTTTTTACGAAGGGCCGCCAAGCGCCAATGGCATGCCCGGCATACACCACGTAATGGCGCGCGCTATTAAGGATATTTTTTGCCGTTATAAAACATTAAAAGGTTACCGCGTTAAACGTAAAGGCGGCTGGGATACCCACGGACTGCCTATTGAACTGGCGGTTGAAAAATCGCTGGGTATTACTAAAGACGACATCGGCAAAAAGATTTCTGTAAAAGATTATAACGATGCCTGCCGCAGCGAGGTGATGCGCTATACTGATGTATGGAACGACCTTACCGAAAAAATGGGTTACTGGGTCGACCTTGAAAACCCGTACATTACTTATGAGAACGAATACATAGAAAGCCTTTGGTGGATACTGAAACAACTTTATCAGAAAGGCTTTTTATATAAAGGATATACCATACAGCCATATTCACCAAAATCGGGCACGGGGCTTAGTTCGCACGAGCTGAACCAGCCGGGCACCTATAAAATGGTGAAGGATACTACTATTATTGCACAGTTCCATGTAAAAAAAGAGCAGCAGCATGAGGTTGCTCAACAATTGTTTGCCAACGCTACCGGCGACCTAACCATACTCGCCTGGACGACTACCCCCTGGACACTGCCATCAAACAGCGCGTTAGCCGTTGGAGAAAACGTTGATTACGTACAAATAAACACTTTTAATCAATATACCTATACTCCTGTAAGTGTAGTTTTGGCTAAAGACCTTGTTAAAAAACATTTTAAGGCTGAAGCAGAAAATATTTCATTTACTGATTACAAAGGCGGCGATAAACTGATACCATGGACAGTTGCCGGGGAGTTTAAAGGCGCACAATTGGTTGGCATAAAATACCACCAGCTACTGCCATACGTAACCAATGCCGATTTGGAGCAAAATGGTTTCCGTGTAATTGCAGGCGATTTTGTGACTACCGAAGATGGTACCGGTATAGTACACATTGCGCCTACTTTTGGCGCGGACGACTTTAGGGTTGCCAAAGAAAGCGGTGTAACGGCCGTAATGGTGAAAGACGAAGCCGGCAAAGATGTGCCTTTGGTAAACAAGCAAGGCCGCTTTGTTGATGAGGTTACCGATTTTGCGGGACTTTACGTAAAAGAAGAATACTACACCAAAGAGGAACGTGAAGCAGCAGGTTTTAAACCTACCGATGTGCTTATCGCTATCAAACTGAAAGAGGATAACAAAGCGTTTGATGTACGTAAATATGAGCACAGTTACCCGCACTCGTGGCGTACCGATGAGCCGATATTATACTACCCGCTTGATAGCTGGTTTATAAAAACCACCGCTGTAAAAGACAAGCTGGTAGCTCTTAACAAAACCATTAACTGGAAACCTGAAGCAACCGGTACCGGTCGTTTTGGTAACTGGCTGGAAAATTTGGTTGACTGGAACCTGTCGCGTTCACGCTATTGGGGCACTCCGCTGCCTATATGGCGCGAGGAGAACGGCAGCGAAGAGAAATGCATAGGCTCTATTGCTGACCTGAAAAAAGAAATAGAAATATCGATAGCCGCGGGACACATGCCTGCCGGTTTTGATATTGACGATTTACACCGCCCATATGTGGATGATGTGATACTGACATCAACTAGTGGCAACCGCATGCTACGCGAACCCGACCTGATTGACGTTTGGTTTGACAGCGGCGCCATGCCTTACGCGCAATGGCATTTTCCGTTTGAAAACAAGGAAGAATTTAAAAATGCCTATCCGGCAGATTTTATTGCCGAAGGTGTTGACCAAACACGCGGATGGTTCTTTACCCTGCATGCAATAGCTGTTTTGCTTAGCGAAACCAGCGACGAGATAAAATCAATAAACGAAGCCATTGGCAACGGCGGTATATCGTTTAAAAACGTGGTATCAAACGGCTTGGTGCTTGATAAGAACGGCAACAAAATGTCGAAACGTTTGGGCAATGCTACCGATCCGTTCGAAACCATTGAGCAATACAGTGCCGATGCTACCCGCTGGTACATGATCAGCAACGCCTCGCCATGGGATAACCTAAAATTTAATATTGAAGGGCTGGACGAGGTGCGCCGTAAATTCTTCGGTACACTATATAATACTTACTCGTTTTTCGCGCTGTATGCCAATATCGATAGGTTCACTTACAGCGAGGCAGAAATAGCAATTGAGAACCGTCCTGAGCTTGACCGCTGGATCATATCTTTATTAAATACATTAACCAAAGAAGTTGATGAGTTTTATGCGGATTTTGAGCCAACAAAAGCTACACGTGCAATACAGGAGTTTGTTGACGAGCATTTCAGCAATTGGTATATCCGTTTAGGCCGCCGCCGTTTCTGGAAATCAGAGAACTCAGAAGATAAACTTTCGGCCTACCAAACGCTTTATACCTGCCTGGTAACCCTGTCGAAACTGATATCACCGGTAGCGCCTTTCTTTGCAGAGCGTTTGTATAAAGATTTAAACAGCGTTACCAATAAAGAGGAGTTTGAATCTGTACACCTGAGCTTCTTCCCTGAATACCATACTGATTTGGTTGACAAATCGCTTGAAGAGCGTATGCAACTGGCACAGGATATATCGTCGCTGGTGCTGTCGCTTCGTAAAAAAGTGAGCATCAATGTGCGTCAGCCATTAAGCAAGATATTGTTACCGGTATTGAACAAAGACTTTGAACATCAGGTTGAACTGGTGAAGGAATTGATACTGTCTGAAACGAATATCAAAAATATTGAGTACATTACAGACGCTGCCGGTTTCATCAAGAAAAAAGTGAAACCAAACTTTAAGGCATTGGGACCAAAAGCCGGCAAAAACATGAAGGCTGTTGCCGAGGCAATAACCAATATGGACCAGCAGGTGCTTAGCCAGTTAGAGGAAACAGGCAGTACGGTATTTGAAATAGGCGATTCACGTTTTGAGGTAGTAATATCCGACGTTGAAATTATAGCCGAGGACGTTCCGGGATGGCAAGTTGCAAATTTAGGCAAACTAACCGTGGCTTTAGATGTTACCGTTACCGAAGAGTTAAAACAGGAAGGATTATCACGTGAGTTTATCAACCGCGTACAAAATATCCGTAAAGACAAAGGCTTTGAGGTAACTGACAAGATCAGCGTTAGCTATAAAACTGATAGTCAACTAATCGTAAAAGCTATAGAAAATAATTTATCCTATATTTGCGCCGAAATTTTAGCCGACAATGTAGTGTTTGACAGCGCATTAACGGAAGGCGAAAAAGTGGTAATAGACGACACTGAACTATTGATATCTATAAGAAAAGTATAATGGCAAACGAAACTGTAAAAACAAGATATTCTGACGCGGAGCTGCAGGAATTTAAAGAGATCATACTTGAAAAACTGCGCACAGCTAAAGAAGAACTGAACGCGCTGGCTTCATCATTAAGCTCGCCAAACGCAAATGGTACCGACGATACTGCAGGTACATATAAAACTTTGGAAGACGGATCGGCTACTTTAGAAAAAGAGCAGATCAATCAGCTGGCTGCAAGGCAGAAAAAGTTTATTGAGCAGCTTGACGCCGCTTTGGTGCGTATTGAAAACAAAACCTATGGCGTTTGCCGTGAAACCGGTAAACTGATACAAAAAGAGCGTTTACGCGCTGTTCCGCATACTACGCTGAGCATGGAAGCCAAAATGCGCCAAAACTAATAAATGAAGGCTTCGTACGTTAAGCCGTTCCTTGTAGCGGCGTTTATTATCCTGGTCGACCAGATCATTAAGATATGGGTGCGTACCAACATGTTGCCCCAGGAAGAAATAAGGTTTTTAGGCAAATATGGCATGCTTCACTATACCGAAAATAATGGCATGGCTTTCGGCATGGAACTGGGCGGCGAACTGGGTAAACTGGCTTTAACGCTATTCCGTATAGTCGCTGTAATTGCTATTGGCTGGGGTTTGGTTCATCTGATAAGGCACAAATACCACCGCGGTCTTATCATGAACGTAGCGCTTATTTTAGCCGGCGCTGTAGGTAATATTATCGACTCGACGTTTTATGGCGTAATATTTAAATATGCGCCAATCTTTCACGGCCGTGTGGTGGACATGTTCTACTTTCCGCTTTTACAAGGCCACTTTCCGCAATGGTTCCCGATATGGGCAGGCGAAGAATTTATATTCTTCAGGCCAGTATTTAACCTTGCCGACGCGGCCATATCGGTTGGTGTTATATTGATACTGATATTTCAAAAACGTTATTTTAAAACAGAAGAACCCGAGCCGGCAAGTCCGAACAGCGAGGTAGTTGAAGAATAAATCAAAACTTACTTATAGAAAGCCGCTTTACGCGGCTTTTTTGATTATAAGCATTTGAGTATCTAATTTAAGCCTCATAGATATAAGACAATGGACAATGGCTTTAGGCTGAAATTTATTGAACCGGATAAAACAATTGCCGACTATGTAGAAAGCATCGGCATGTTTCACAATCAACTGGAAACCGAGAAAGAGGTTGTGGTAATACCCGACGGGCGTATCGATCTGTTTTTCTGGAAACCGGCGTCACAATCTTCACAAGTATTATTGATTGGGCTGGAAACACTTCCTGAACAAAGATTTGTCCCTCCTCATACACTTGCTTTTGTAATCAGCTTTAAACCCATAGCAGTAGAGTATATCCTAAAAGAACCTATTGCAGATATCATCAACAGTGCTAAAAACCTTCCTGATGATTTTTGGAATTTCAATGCTGATGACCTTAATAATTTTGATTCATTTTACCGGAAGGCCGTTAAAACTATTACATCACTACTTCCGAAAGAAACAGATAGAAGAAAGCAAAAGCTTTTTGAACTGATCTATTCATCAAACGGCGAAATGAGCGTAGCCGAACTTGCTGAAAAGTCAGCATGGAGCAGCAGACAGATCAACCGGTATTTTAATCAGCAGTACGGACTTTCACTAAAAGCCTATTGTAATATCCTCCGCTTCAGGGCATCATTGGAACACTTGGCCCATGGAAAACTTTTCCCTGAATTGAACTTTACAGATCAGGCGCATTTTATAAAAGCCGTAAAAAAGTTTTCGGGCGTAGTACCCAAAGAACTGGTTAAAAATACGAATGACCGATTTTTACTATTATCCGTATTGAAGCACAAATAGTTTTGTACCGTATTTAAATATTATACGGTATGTTATTAACAGATAAACAAGTAGCAATAGTAGGCGGCGGCCCGGGCGGCTTAACATTAGCCAGGCTTTTGCAGCTTAAAGGCGTTAATGTAAAGTTATACGAAAGGGATTTTAATAAAGACGCCCGCGTGCAGGGTTCCCCTCTTGATATGCATGAAGGATCAGGATTAGCAGCTTTACGTAAAGCTAATCTGTTAGATGAATTCAGAAAAAATTTTCTTCCCGGCGCTGATAAGAAGCTAATTATGAATGAACATGCT
This sequence comes from Mucilaginibacter limnophilus, assembly GCF_004005815.1. Classification (GTDB taxonomy): domain Bacteria; phylum Bacteroidota; class Bacteroidia; order Sphingobacteriales; family Sphingobacteriaceae; genus Mucilaginibacter; species Mucilaginibacter limnophilus. The sequence continues at coordinate 111,735 of NZ_SACK01000005.1, forward strand.
GAAATATTTTTTAGCGATCATGACAAACCCGAGGAAAATTTTGGTCACGAATATTTTCGGCCCGAAATAGATCGCGGCACACTAAGAAAGATATTACTAAAATCGCTGAAATCCGGTACTGTTGTGTGGGATAGCCACTTTATTTCGATGGAAAAACAAGGTGAGGGTTGGCTGCTACATTTTAAGAACGGGTTTTCTGCCTATGCAGATATTGTTATAGCTGCTGATGGCGCGAATTCAAAAATCCGCCCATACATTACTGATATCAAACCTTTTTATTCAGGCATTACAATGCTTGAGGGCAATGTATATAATTCAAAAAAGTCAGCACCAAGTATTGATGCCTTAATAAAAGGCGGAAAGATCATGGCATTTGGCAATCAAAAAAACCTACTGATGGGTCAAAAAGGCAACGGTGATCTCGGCTTTTATGCAAGCTTTAAAGCTGGTGAAGAGTGGTCGGCAACTAACGAACTCAACTATGCCGATAAATCACAAATATTGGCTTGGTTTAAACAAGAATATTCTGAATGGAGCACCATTTGGTATGAACTGTTTAAAAATGCCGGAGCACCATTTATTCCACGTCCGATATATTGTATGCCGTTAAATCAAACATGGACAGCTTTACCTAACCTGACAATGATTGGTGATGCCGCGCATGTAATGCCTCCCTTTGCGGGTGAAGGCGCAAACATGGCAATGCTTGATGCACTTAAATTAAGTGAATGCTTGACGGATGGAACACATCAAACATTGCAAGAGGCCATTGCCGCATATGAAGTTGAAATGCGTAAGCGGGCAGCAATAGCAGCGCAGGAATCACTTGAAAATGGCGAAAAAATGCACTCAGAACATTCATTAGCTATAATGCTTGAGATGTTTAGCAGCCATTAAAATAATGTTAAAGCTTAAGCTTAACACTTAAATTATTGATCAACCATATATTAAGGAAGCGAAAATTTTCTGAAAATTGTGACTTCGTTTCGTGATCATCATTACTAAAGTCAATTAAATAAAGAAGGCCTTGCAATTGCAAGACCTTTTTTGTAGAGGCAAGGGGTTAAATCATATTTATACTATCGAAGTAAAATATTTTACCGCCCTATGCATCGGCAACGGCCCCCAGATGGTTTTTACTTATTCGCATCGCTTGTTCCAGCATACTTTGAAAGTCAGTTAAAAATTCCCCTTATTACTTTGGCTGAATATATTCAATGCAACCCCGATTGGAATGTTGATGGTTTCCAGCACCCCGGCGGTTAGTTTTAAAAATTACCTTTCATAGCTGTTAACTTGAATAAGCTATTTGAAACTCTTTTGCAAATTCTTCCAGTTTGGTTTTGCCGGTTACTTTTGCGCCTTTCTTAAAAAAATCTTCGGTAATGATGCCTGCCCTTACACCTTGCCCCATTTCCACGATCAGCCCAACCAATTCAGGCGGTAGGCCGGCAGATAGCATACCTTGTTTAAGCTGTTCATCCGGAATATTTGTCCAGGCTAACTCCGGCTTACTTATTGCCTCGCCAAATAAAGCCGCGATTTCATTTCCGGTTGATACATCACTTACAATGTACTTCACCTCGAAGCCATTTCCTTGAGCCTGCAACTCTTCCGCAATTGCTGACGAAAGGTCTCCAGGATGTGTAAGGGCTAACCGGTAATCGCCGCTGTAATTGTTGCCGAAAATGCCCCGGCTCTTGATTGATGGAATATCTCTTAAAAAATTAACGTAGAAAAACCCTGACCTCACAATGGTGACATTAACCCCATCCAATTGCCTCAATATTTGCTCTACCTGATGTACCCCTTGTACCGGGCCGGTCCCTTTAGGTGCATCTGCACCAACGCTGCTCAGCATTACCACCCTACGCACACCTGCATTTTTAATTGCCTGTGCATAAGCTTGCCCTGCATTTGCAATATTTTGTATCAGATTTGTTGCGCCCATTGATGGCGGCATCATGGTGTACACCGCGTCTGCATTTTTAAATGCTCTGGTTAAAAATGCAGTGTCACTAATTGAACCTACTGCTGCTGTTGCGCCCAGCGCTTCAATCTCTTCTCTACGTTCGGACTTGGTGGTTATTACGGTTACCTTATGGCCTGCAGCGATTAACTTTTTTACTAATGGTTTGGCTACATTTCCTAATGAGCCTGTTGTTGTGATTTTCATCTTATATGTTTTAATAATAAGTAATTAATTGAATTCAGGATAGTCAGTATAACCTTGCTCGCCGGGAGTATAAAGTGTATTATAATCCGGCTCATTGAGGGGGACATTTTTTTCTATCCTCCTTATAAAGTCAGGGTTAGCTAAAAAACTTCTGCCAAACGCTACCAAATCTGCTGAGCCTGATTGTAGTTTTGTTTCTGCGGTTTCTGCGGTTAGCCCATTACAATAGATGATGGTATTAGAAAAGGCTGTACGGATACTTTGATGTGTCTTTTCAGGTATACCCGGGTTGTCGGAAATGTGCAGGTAAGCAATACCCAGGCGATTTAATTCAGTAGCCAAATAAACATAGGTTTCGTGTACTTCGGTTTCATTATATGCAGGCATGTCGTTAGATGTCAGGAATGGCGAAATACGTATGCCGATCTTGTTTGCACCAATGGTTTCGGCAACCTTATTGGCGATCTCCAATGTTAACCGGCTACGATTTACTATTGTTCCACCGTAATTATCAGTCCGATTATTTACGTGCGGATTTAAGGATTGTTCAAGCAGGTAACCATGGGCGCCATGCAGTTCTATACCGTCAAAGCCGGCGGCTATTGCGTTTTTTGCTGCATCAACATGATCTTGTATTACACGTGTGATGCCTTTTTCATCCAGAGCAACAGGTAATGAATATTCCTGCATACCGGTATCGGTGTAAATCTCGCCTATTGCTTTAATGTTGGATAATCCCACCACCTTATGTCCTTCAGGAAGATTAGAGATATGAGCTATCCTGCCGGTGTGCATTAATTGCAGAAATATTTTGGAGCCACCTTCGTGTACCGCATTAGTAACAAGTTTCCATCCTTGAACCTGGCCTTGTGTAAAGATGCCAGGTATGCGCGGATAACCTAAACCTTCTGGGCTGGGTGAAGTGCCTTCAGTGATAATTAACCCGGCGCCTGAACGTTGTTTGTAATAGGTGGCCATAAGTTCATTGGGAACATTGCCCAGTGCCCGGCTACGGGTCATGGGGGCCATCACGATATGATTTTTTAATTGCAGTGTGCCGTTATTATACGGCTGGAATAACTTTTTCATTTTGCTATGTTTTGATTGACATAGCAAAGTTGCGCCTAATCAACAGCTGATAATAGCGCAAGAAGTCGCAAAATCAGTCCTATCCGACAGAAGAAAAGCGTTTAGGAGTAAGGCCATAATGTTTTTCAAAGAGCCGACTGAAATGACTGAGGTTTGTAAAGCCCAATTCGTAACCAACCTCGGCAACAGATCGCTTTCCTTGTTTTAGCAGGAAGGCCGCTTCTTCCATACGGGCTTTCTGATAATAATTGTAGATGGTATCGCCAAAAGTTTGCTTAAAAAGCCCTTTTAGTTTGGTCTCACTCATGGCCGCAATATGTGCCAGCTCGCTAAGTACCGGCGGCACGCTAAGGTCGCTTAGTACCTCCTTGCGGATATGAAGTAACCGTTCAGCATCCGCATTATTAATGCTTTGATGCGTGCTGTTTTCCCGTGAGGCCAATTGATGAAAAAGCAAATACAATAGTTCCTGTACTTTAATTTGCATATAAAAATGACTCAGGCTGTCGTTCATGTTTACAGCTGTCATATTTTTTAACAATAGCTTGGTTTCTGCGGTCATACTTTCAAAAAAAAGAAAAGAACTACCGTTGCTGCTAATGGTCTTGATAACCGAATTAGGATTTTCAATAGCTAATAAAGCCGCTAGATAAACCGGCGAAATGGCGATAACTACATAATGAATATGGTGGCCGGCGGGAAAGCGTATGGTTGAACTCAGGTCGTTCGAGGTAACCTGTATTGCCGAATCATCCCGCTGAGAAAAAAGCACCGGCGGAGTATTATTAAAGGCAATACCAAGTGCTTGTTCGTTGCTGTAAAAGAAAATAGTGATCAGTTCATTACCAAGTCCCGACGCATTGCGCTTTATAATGAGGTCTTCATGAAGCGTGTACTGGTGCAGTGTAATCTTAAATTCTTGGCCGAACGACAATTTGCGTATGTAACCTTGTCCTAAATCACCCGGAATAAGCATTAGTCCATCATGTACCGGCGTGCCAATATGATGTGAAAATTGCGTCAAAAAGTCAAAATCGGGTGTTGCGGAAAAGCTAAATATCATAAATAGTTGGTATAAGGCCAAAATTCAATATCTAAAATACAATTTCATATACGTCTTTAATATTTCTTGAACGCATACCCTAATTACAAAACAGCCATAAGCAATTAACTGAAAATTCAGTTTTAATTACTGGTGGCTGATAATTTTTCGATAATTAACCTTATTATAAGCTATATTCTGTATGAAAATGTTGTGTCTTTTGAATATACTTTAAATGGTTCAAGTTGTACAAGATAACAAGCAAAACATCGTAATACATATATATGATAAAGGTCTCATCAAGCTAATGTAAAATATTAAAATGCCAATCACCTTAATTGAACTTCCGACACTTTGACTATTTTTCCCTTATAAAGGATGGTGTTGAATTTAAGTGTCGCTGGCATCATTCGATTAAGTTTGGTGATAGCCCTTTGACTCAATTATTTTTTCTTTACCAATAAGAATTTGGTGTACTGTGTAATCAAACGCTTAACCTGTTCATTTTGCACATACTCTTCCTTTCGTTCATAACTGATCTCTAAATCACTTTTACCCAAAAGTTCAAGTATATCTCTGGCAATTTTTCGCAATACTTTCCAGTCTTCGTTAGAAGAGAGCTGTTGGTCATCCCAAAAGTCAGGGTTTTGGTCTCCGCTATAATTATCCAGTAATTGGTCAAGCTCGTTCAATCTATCAAATTGCTGTTGATTAATTAAGCCTGCATCAAGGTATTCTTGCTTGCTCAAAGTAAAGTAGCTGTGAAAATCCTCAGCCATTTCATCAGCAACACAACCATGCCCCATGAGTTCTTTTTGTCGTTCTGCAGTTGATGATAGAATGATCAGATTCTTAACCAGCTCGTCAAATTTCCAATATACACCTTCTTCGTAACCCATACCAAGTGCGCTATTTAATTGTGTTATGTAGATTTATCTGTAACAAGGAACAAATACCATTTACCATTTTTATTTTCAAACGTGTATGCTGTGTGCACACCTGTATCTTTAATTTCAAGTAGAATAGTTATTCTTCCTTTACCCATATTCTGTTTAGATATTATAATATCCTTGATTTCAAGCAAATTTACAAGTCTCCACTCCGGCTTGTTGATATACTTAACATATTGCTTATCTGCGTCATCTACCGTTACTATTTTAAGGGGAAACATGATTCTGGCAAGCTGAAAACTAGTATTGGCATTGAACTTTTTAAAGAACGCATCGAACTTTTCAACCTGTGCAATTGGATCACTATACAGGTATATTGATCTATTTAAATCACTTTCCCTAAGGTGTGGTTCACCGCTCACATGAGTGATAAAAAAGGTCAAATAGCAGAGGTTGGCAATAAGTGTAGATTTAAAGATCGTGCGCATTAATTATATTCCGGTTAATGTATTTAAATATACAATTATCTTGAATAGCCTATTATTGGATTTTCTTCAATTCCTGTTTTTAACTTTTCGTACTTTATACCGGGAAAGAAACTTTAGGATTGAGAACTCAAAAAAAGTGGACAGAAAAGGTTATACAATTGTCCTTTTTTATGAAAGAGGAACAATTGAGTTTTGTGTTTTCTACGTTTTGCGGTGTGAGTTTGAATTCTTGTTGAGATTAGGGTTGAGTCTTACTAACAGCATTTAAAAGGTAAAGAGCTCCGATCAGCCTTAAGTGCACAGTTTATTTCTAGCAGTATAATTTATTATACTATGTATTTAGAAAATGTATCAACTATAGTGCTTTCCGACACTTTGACTATTTTCCCTTATAAAGGATGGAGTTGGATTTAAGTGTCTGGATTAAAGATAAATTTGTCAATTACACTCCTACTGAAGAAGGGGTTAAACTCCCTTGATATGATTTGTATTTTTATTTTTCGAAAAAATAGGTTTTTAGAAATTGAGGAGGAGGGAAAACCATCTCTACCTACATCCTTTAAAAGGTAAAATGTGCAAATGAATATCTAAATAACGCTTTAATCTGGAATTTAAATCACACCTACACTTCACTTGAAAAACATGGTTTATAACCCCTTAATATAAAACGTAGTAATACAATAAGGTGCTGAATTATTATGAGTGACCGATTTGCTATAAGCTACAAGGCTTTGTTATTTACGATATTTTTGTACATTTTTTTTAAAAAAAATGCCGGTTTTCGGTGATCTTTACGGTAAGCCTCATGGTCGCCCTCGTATTCTAGATAAGTGAATTGGGCTCCGGTATGCCGCAATTGGTTTATCAACTTGTTGATTTGCGCCTTGGAATATTTGTCTTCATTAGGCCTGGAGGCTGTAATTAAATTATTATGAAAAAAATCGTAAGTCTTTTAGTGGTACTATTAACAGGCGTGCATGCTTTTTGTCAGCAACCAACAATATCGAAGCCGGTGGCTGACACTGTGTATTATTTTTTAGATTTAGATGCGATACCAGTGGCTGATCGGATGATCAGCGCTGACACAGCAGCCAGGTCTCAGGTCTTTTACCACATATACTGCCCGTGCTTAAAAGACAATTTGTACCCTGTACTTCGAAGCAATGTTACCAAGAAAACGAAATTTGTGAACTTCAATCATAGCAAGTTAAAATTTATTGCCCTAAGAGAGTTAATCGAGTTGATTAAGACTAATGACGATGTTAAATTTAACGACAGGCATATTATTTATTTGTCAGTCGTGAAGAAGATGGGATTTACAAAAATCAGGCATTTTACCTCGGCTCAAAAGTGATAACTGTCAATTAACTCTTTTTAGAACGCATAGATTTAATACAGTTTCACACTTCATCTTTTTTCGGAATATAAAGATGGCGAAACAGCCGACTTGAGAAAACAATATTGATAAGGTAAGATCAATAAATATGAAGTGATTTAAAAAAGCGCTTGGGCTGAACGGTGAGATCCTGGCAGCCCAAGCACTTAATGCTTAATAATACTGCCATGCAGATGAAAAGCCTGTACGTTCTTGTTTGAACACAATATCTAAAGACGGATATTTACTTCTATCCGCTAATTTTGCCTTTATCGCTTTGTTATAAATCGCACTTAGAGTCCGAAAGTAATTGCTTATTGTGTTGGGCTTAATTCCTTCCTTCAACAAATGCCTTTTGAACCCATCCAGTAACTTATAATCAATGTCGTTAAACCTAAGTCTCAGATTTGAGGCAAATGCTGTAAAACGGTTGATCGTTGTACGATATACTATAGCGTTTCCAGTTTGATTAATCTGTAGCATTTCCTCAACTAGCAGGTTTGCAAAATCAGCGAAGTAGGTTGTATTATTAGTCTGAAGCTTTGCGCTACTTCCATTCAGCTGTTTTTAAGTTCGTCGAATGAGAACTCGTTATTAGCAACAAGATTTAATGCTAAATTCTGTATCTTGCTGTAAAATCTGTAATAGTTTTATTAAACACCTGGGAATTCGGATGCGTAGAGCGAACCCGTAGAGCTGCATCATCCCACTGTTTGGCATGAACTCTCACTCCGGTGTTGAATGATGTGTTTTTCCTGTTGAACGTTACCCTTACGGTTACAGGGTAAATTAAATCTGATTTTCTCTTTTGTCATTCAAAAGAATCTTGAAGTAAACCATAACTGGAGATTTATGGTCAACTGCTGTACTAACATGATTTTGTAGGTAACCATTTTGAAATTTTTGGTTACTCCGCTGCACAAGCAATGTGCGAACAATGCGCGAACATCTCAGGTAGTTTAACGGCTATCGAGGCCTGGCTTACAAACAAAAAGCCCCTCGGATCTCTCTGAAGGGCTTTATTTGTGTGGGAGCAACAGGATTCGAACCTGTGACCCTCTGCTTGTAAGGCAGATGCTCTGAACCAGCTGAGCTATGCTCCCATCGTTTTGGGACTGCAAATATAGAAACCTTAGTTATTTGTTCAAAAAATATTTTAATTTATTTTACAAAGCTTTGTAGGTTAACCAATTAAATTAACTTGTCATTCCCAATTGTCCGTCCTGAACATCTCTGCAGGCAACCCGGCACTGTTTTGCAAGTTAGTAATGCCAATGTTTGTAAACGCGTACCGTATGGCTTGTACCGGTAGCGGAGTACCTGCCGGTATGCTAACAAGCACCTTGTCTCCACTTATTGTGGCATTACCTTTACGGAATATCTTATCGGTACCTGCCACAAAAAATAACTGTGCAAGCGGCTTGTTATCTTTAGTTGTAAGTCCTTGGGCTGTACCAGGCACAAAACTGATGCTTATAATATTACCATTAATGGTGTGCGAGGCATAACGCGGCCCGTTCCAAACAACATCACTTTGCGAATATGTTTGGTTAAGGGCGATATAAGCCAGGCGTTCTCCTACCGGGCGCTTATCTTTGGGGTGTATTCTAAACGCTTCGCCAACATCAGTGGTAAAAGCCATACCCGTATTAGGTGTTACATGCCGTATCTTTTCCTGCGCTTCGCGGAATATTGAATAATCATACAAAACGGGGTCGCCGCCCCATGGGTTCGATGTAAAAAAATCTTCAGCATATGGTGCAACCTGCACATAATAAAAAGGCAATTCGGGTTGGTTGAACGCTTTACGCCACCCTTGTATCATTGATGAGGTAAGTAAAGTATAATTACTTGCCGGGATGTTATGCCGGTTATTTTCTCCCTGATACCATATAAAGCCTTTAACAGCCATATTTCGCAACGGATATATCATGCCGTTGTATAATTGCGACGATCTGTTTTTGCCGTTATAAAACGAATTCAAAGTAGGATCGGCTTGTAAGGTTTCTTTGTCAGTCCACGACTCGCAATCCGTACCACCCACACTCGATACAATTAGTCCGACGGGAACTTTTAATCGCGTATAAAGCATCCGCCCGAAAAAATATGACACAGCACTATGATTTTTCACAGTTTGAGGGTTGCACATCTGCCATTTAGCAGCAGTACGAATATTTTCCTGAGGCTGAGTGCTAAACCAGTCGTCGACATTTGTAAGCCTTATCTCCGGAAAGTTGGCAGATGCAATTTCGGCCTGATAATTTATTACCCCTTCATAACCAAACCACGGACTAACCGAATCAACCGGCATATCCATGTTCGACTGACCGGAGCAGATCCAAACATCGCCAATCAAAACGTTGCTCAGGGTATCCGGCTTAATGCCGTTTACACTGCTGACAATGGTTTGAGGCACATTTATAGCGCCGGTAGCAGGCAATGTTATTTTCCAAGTACCGTCAGTTTGCGCAACGGTTGTAAATATTGAACCGCTCCAGCTTGTCTTAACAGTAACAGTACGTCCGGCAGAAGTTCTACCCCAAATGGAGAATGGCTTATCGCGTTGTATTACCATGTTATCGCCAAAAACATTGGAGACGGAAAAAGCGCTCGCGTTAACTGTATCCTGCTCAATTGGGGGAGTGTTTATTTCCGGTGAAGGTAGAACGGTTGTTTTACTACAACCTAACAGGGCGAATACAATAAGTATGCTGGAAAAGAAAACTTTCATTATAGTTGGTTTAATTGGCTGCAAACGCTTAAACGTTTTTGCAGCGACAAAATAGTTACAATATAAGGCTTTGACAAATAACAAAAGCAATTAATTACGGCAGTAAATTTATATGTAATTAAACTTGGCTATAGTTATGCTCGGATCAACTTTTTTTAAAAGCCGGATCTAAAAATGTGACATTTGTAACTTTTATGAATTATTACTTTTTGCAGACGTAATTATGCATAATTTCGTAAGTCGCAATCGATAACATCGTCGTCTGCTGATCAATTTAACTATGCTTATTGCCCTTAATATACTTTTTCTGATATCGTTTTTAGGCTTTGCCTATGTAAACCTTAATGACAATGATTCGTGGTTGTGGGTGCCGATTTATGTAAGCGCCGCGGCGTGTTGCGGACTGGCCGCTTTCGGCATGTATTATCCAATAGTGTATATATTCCTGATATCATTTTATCTTATTTATGCTGTTATTTTATTCTTTGCAAAAGATGGCGTACGCGACTGGATTACCAAATACAATAAGCCGAGCATAGTTGAAAGCATGCAGGCTACCAAGCCTTACATAGAAAAAACACGAGAGTTTTTTGGCTTGCTTATCATTGCCGGCGCATTGCTTATTAATTACTTTATTGCGCCATGAATGGGTTTGGATACAATATTGAAGCATTAAACGCAGTACTTGCTGAAGTAATTGAAGGGAGTATCTCCCCCGTGGCATGGGCATGGTTCAAACAGGTGGATACAAATAATACCACCGCTTTTTATGGTGCCTTTGCTATGATGCCGCGTAAAACCGGCAAGGCGGTTATTGATATCTCTGCCGAGCAAAAAGATATATTAAATACCATCCGGCCAGGCTTTACAATTGATAATTGGGCGACTGACAGGCTATGCCGTGTATGGTTACTTATTCAGCCGGATATAGATAAAGGAAAATATTTCAGGCAGATAGAGAACCTGTTCACTACAGGAGAGATGAAAGAACTGGTGGCTTTATATTCGGCTTTGCCGGTGTTGCCTTATCCCGAACTTTGGGTAAAGCGTTGCGCTGAGGGCATCCGAAGTAATATAGGTTTGGTGCTGGAAGCGATTATGTATCGTAATCCTTATCCGGCAGAACGCCTGGATGAAGGCGCATGGAACCAGTTGATCATGAAAGCGTTGTTTACCGATAAACAAATGCATTTGATTACCGGGCTCGACGAACGTAATAATCCTGAACTGGTATGTATTCTTATTGATTTTGCTAAAGAACGCTGGGCGGCAGGCCGCACAGTTGATCCCGCGCTTTGGGATATTGCAGCAAAGTTTACTGAAGCCGGCCTGTTAAACGAAATGAAACAAGGGCATTGGGAAAGCGCCGGTGCTATTTAAATTATTGAAAAAGATATGTGTTGCAGCCTTAACATAGAAGACAGGCAGGTACCTGCCGGGAAACCCGAAGCGTTTGATATTAGTGCCGTTAAGGGAATGAAGTTTTTTGACCCGCACGTGCACATGACATCGCGCACCACTGATGACTATCAGGCTATGGCTGATGCCGGTGTGGTAGCTTTGATAGAGCCCGCTTTCTGGCTTGGGCAGCCGCGTACAGGTGTCGACAGCTTTAAAGATTATTATAGCAGCCTGGTTGGTTGGGAACGATTCCGCTCATCGCAATTCGGCATAAAGCATTACTGTACCATAGGCCTGAATTCTCGCGAAGCTAACAATGAAGCTTTGGCTGAACAGGTAATGGAAGTGCTGCCGCTATTTATTTATAAAGATGGTGTGGTAGGCATAGGCGAAATTGGTTTTGACGACCAGACCGCCGCCGAAGATAAATATTATCGCGCACAGCTTGAATTGGCTAAAGAAGCCGGTTTACCCGTGCAGATACACACACCGCACCGCGATAAGAAACGGGGCACCCAACGCAGCATGGATATAGCCATTGAACATGGACTCGACCCATACATGGTGATTATTGATCACAACAATGAGGAAACGGTTAAAGAAGTACTTGATCGTGGTTTTTGGGCGGCATTTACTATCTATCCATTTACAAAAATGGGCAACCAACGCATGGTTGAAATAGTAAAACAATACGGCTCCGAGCGCATCATGATCAACTCGGCTGCCGACTGGGGTATAAGTGATCCATTAGCAGTGCCTAAAACAGCTGCTTTGATGAAGCTGAATGGCATAAGTGAGAAAGATATCGAGCTGGTTACTTATAGCAACGCCATTACAGCTTTCAGCCAAAGCGGACAGATAGATGAGGCTGATTTTGCGGTGTCTGTTGATCAAAGCGCTAAGTTTGAAGGCAACACTGTGTTGCGCGGCGGTCAGCAGCCACGTATTGATAAATCTTCAATTATCATCAGCTAAACGTGGGCAAAGCTATACACTACCTGCGTTTAATGCGCCCTGCAAACATCGTCACTTCGGTGGCTGATGTACTGGCAGGTGCTGCTATCGCCGGTGCTTTTACAGACGGGTTTGCCGCCGGTACTTACTGGCCTGTTGCAGGTTTGTTATGTATAAGTACAGCTTGCCTGTATGCCGGCGGTATAGTATTTAACGATGTTTTTGATGCCGAGCTGGACAAGGTTGAACGTCCTGAACGCGCCATACCGAGTGGCATCATCACCTTAGGAGCTGCTGCACGGCTGGGTACGCTACTGTTGTTTTTGGGCGTTTTTATCGCTTCGTTTTGCAGCTTTGAGGCCGCGGCTTTAGCAATGGTCATTACGTTTTTTGCCTTACTGTATAACAAAATCAGCAAGCATCATGCGTTTTTTGGTCCGCTTAATATGGGCTTGTGTCGCGGGTTAAACTTATTGCTTGGAATAAGCGTAATACCCGGTGCCTTACAGCATTGGTACCTTTTAGCTGTTGTGCCGGTCGTTTATATATTTTCAATAACCATGATAAGCCGTGGTGAGGTACATGGCGGCAACAAAACCAACCTGTACATTGCTGCAGGCTTATACGGAATAGTTACTGGAATTATCCTGTATTTTATATTTGTTAACCACAGGTGGTGGGCGCTGGTATTTTTGCTGCCGTTTTTATGGATGATCATGAAACCGCTGTCAAAGGCGATTATTGATCCCGTAGGTAAAAACATTGGTGCGGCGGTAAAGGCCGGTGTAATTTCTTTGATACTGATGGACGCTGCATGGGCGGCAACTTTCAGTACGTTGTATATTGCATTGATAATTGCCTGTTTGCTGCCGTTATCATTATGGCTGTCAAAAATATTTGCAGTTACTTAATTATTATTTAAAGCGTTATATGTTTAGCATATAACCCGGATTGTGTTTTACATGGAGCATTTACATCAATCGTTTACGATTAAATTTGAATATAACGTTTACTTCACCACAGGGCTGTTTGATACAGCGAATACCCTCTTCAGCGATTTTTTGCTGAAAAATAACACGGCCGAAGTACAGCGTAAGATATTTTTTGTTGTTGACAGTGGGGTTGCTGAAGCGCACCCTGAACTAAATACTCAGCTAAAAGATTATTTTTATGCGCATCCCGGTATACAGCTTATACCTGATATACTTATCGTTCCGGGTGGTGAAGGCGTGAAAAACGATCCTATTTACTTTGAACAGGTTGTTGAAGCGGTGAATACTTATGGTATAGACAGGCATTCGTACATTGCCGCCATCGGCGGCGGATCAGTGCTTGACATGGTTGGTTATGCCGCCGCGGTGTCGCACCGTGGTATCAAACATATCCGTATTCCAACAACCGTGCTGTCGCAAAACGACTCAGGAATTGGCGTGAAAAACGGTATTAACTACTTCGGCAAGAAGAACTTTTTAGGAACCTTTGCGCCGCCTGTAGTTGTATTTAATGACGATAGTTTTCTGCTTACTCTTAGCGACCGTGACTGGCGTTCAGGGATTTCTGAAGCAATAAAAGTAGCCCTGATAAAGGATGCTGAGTTTTTCACCTGGCTTGAAAATAATGCGGCGCTACTGGTTCAGCGTGATATGCCAACCATGAATTACCTGGTATGGCGATGCGCACAACTGCATATAGAGCACATCGCGTCGAAAGACCCGTTTGAAAGTGGTTCTTCCAGACCCCTTGATTTCGGTCACTGGAGCGCACATAAGTTAGAGTACCTGAGCAATTTTGAAGTCCGCCACGGTGAAGCTGTGGCCATGGGCATCGCTCTTGATACCGTTTATTCTCAGCTTTCGGGCAGGCTATCGGTAAATGATAGTAACCGTGTTATAAAATTGCTTCAAAACCTTGGTTTTGATATCATTCATCCATTGCTTGAGGTGCACCGTGATGACAGCCCGATACTAACCGGTTTTGAAGAGTTTAGGGAGCATCTTGGAGGACAACTAACCATAATGCTGCTAACCGCCATAGGTGTTGGTGAGGAAGTGCACGAGGTAGACGTAGAATTGTTAAAACAGGCCGGGAAATTGCTGCATAATCTGCAGCATCAACAGGTGCAATAAAAATTATTATCCATGAAACTTTCAGCCGGGCATTTAACTTATTGCACCAACATACACGCCGGGGAAGACTGGTCGAGTCACTTCGCTGCATTGAAACAAAACTTTCCGGAAATAAAAAAAGAGCTATCGCCTGACGCGCCAATGGGCATTGGTTTGCGCCTGTCGAATATCGCCAGTGTAGAGATTTTGCTTGGTGATAACATGGCCGAATTCAAACAATGGCTACAAAAGAATAATGCTTATGTGTTTACCATGAACGGTTTTCCGTACGGCGGTTTTCATCATACTGTGGTTAAAGACCAGGTGCACGCGCCAGATTGGACTACTGATGACCGGCTGGCTTACACCATAAGATTATTCCACATATTGGCGGCGCTGCTGCCCGAAGGCATGGAAGGCGGCATTTCTACCTCACCGCTAAGCTACCGACATTGGTTTGATACTGAAGAAAAACTTGCTGAAGCAAAAGTCACGGCTACCAAGCATATTTTAGCTGTTGCTGAAGAATTGTACCTCTTGAATAAGCAAACCGGCATTTACATGCACCTTGATATTGAGCCGGAACCTGATGGCATACTGGAAACCGGACGAGAGTTTATCGACTGGTTTGAACAGGATTTGTTACCGCGGGGCATTATCCATTTTACCGAAAAATTAAAATTAACCATTGCAGAAGCCGAAGAGTTAATTAAGCAACATATAACTCTGTGTTTTGACGTATGCCATTTTGCAATAGGTTATGAACGATATGCTGAAGTGTTAAACGAGCTTCAGCAAAAAGGCATTAAAGTTGGCAAAATACAGGTAAGTGCTGCGCTAAAAGCCACTTTTAGTAATGATAACAGTGAGGCTGTATTAAATGAATTCGCAAAGTTTAACGAGCCAATATATCTGCACCAGGTAATTGCTAAAGTAGATGGCGAACTGTTACGCTACTCCGACTTGCCTGATGCTTTATCGGCTGTTGACGAAGCTGAAGAATGGCGTGCCCATTTCCACGTACCGGTTTTTCTGGAAAACTTCGGTCTGTTGCAGTCAACTCAATCCGATATTGTAGAAGTACTCTCCATACAAAAGAGCAACACTTTTACATCCCATCTAGAAGTGGAAACGTACACCTGGGGCGTATTACCTAATGAAGATAAATTGCCTATAGCGCAATCAATCTCCCGCGAACTGGCATGGGTAAAAAACGAACTAACAAACTGATATCGCTATGAAAAAAACGGTAGTTATTGATATTGTCGGCCTTTCGAAATCTGTAATTGGTGAGCATACGCCGTTTTTGCAGAAATATATCGCCCAAAACAACATTACTACTATTGAGCCGCTACTGCCTGCAGTAACTACTTCGGTGCAGTCGGCTTATGTAACCGGTAAGTGGCCTGCTGATAACGGTATTGTGGGCAATGGCTGGTACGACCGTATTGATAGCGAAGTAAAGTTTTGGAAGCAATCGAACAAGCTTGTTCAGGGCGAAAAAATATGGGACAAGGCGAAGAAGGAAGACCCATCGTTTACCTCGGCAATGATGTTCTGGTGGTATAACATGTATTCTACTACCGATTTTTCAGTAACACCGCGACCCAATTATTTGGCTGATGGCCGTAAAATGCCCGATTGTTATTCATACCCCGCAGAACTGCGTGATGAATTGCAGGCAAAGCTGGGTACATTCCCGTTGTTTCAATTTTGGGGACCCGGCGCAAACATTAAATCAAGCAAATGGATTGCTGACGCGTCGATGTTTACCGATGATAAGCACGATCCTACATTAACGCTGATCTATCTGCCACACCTGGATTACTGCCTGCAGAAATTTGGCCCTGATACTTCAAAAATTGGTACAGAATTAAAAGAGATAGATGATCTTGTTAAAGAACTGGTTACTTATTATGAAAAGAAAGGAGCAAAGATCATCCTCCTATCCGAATACGGCATTTCTCCTGTAAATAATCCCATTCACCTTAACCGATTATTACGCAAGGAAGGTTTACTGGGCATACGTGTAGAACGCGGACTTGAACTGCTTGATGCCGGCGCCTCAAAAGCATTCGCCGTTGCCGATCACCAGATAGCGCATATCTATATAAACGACCCATCGGTTACTGAAAAGGTTAAGACCTTGCTGCAAAACACCAAAGGTGTTGAACTGGTGCTTGACCGTGAAGCACAGAAAGCATATCATATCGATCATGAGCGTGCCGGCGACATTGTTGTAATGGCTGATAAGGATAGCTGGTTTACCTACTATTTCTGGCTGGATGACGCCGTAGCGCCCGATTATGCGCGTGTTGTCGATATACACAAAAAACCGGGATACGATCCGGTTGAAATGTTTATGACATCAAAAGCCCGTGCTGGATATAAGCTGCTGCGTAAAAAAGCCGGTCTGCGCTATGTAATGGATGTTATTCCGCTTGATGCGACTCTAATAAAAGGTTCTCATGGCCGTATAGGCGTTGATGACCAATACAAACCTGTACTTATTACATCCGGAAAGATAGATAAAACTATTGAAGCTCCTGATGTACACGATATCATCTGGCAGCATCTTAATGGCTAATCGTTCAAATTTAAACACTTTATTTCCTGATAAATAGTTATATTGTATAAACCATCAGGCATTCGCCTGTTCAATTGTATAGCTATGAAATGGACTCTTTTCATTCAGCAAAAAATGAAAGTGGCTATGCTGCTTTTTTGCGTGATGTTTTTTGTGTTGCTAACCGGCATACTCGGCAGCAAAAACCTTAATAGCATGAACCGCTCGGTTAACACCATTTACAACGACAGACTGATACCTGCCGCTGATGTATATTACATAAGCCATCATTTACATAATAAAATGGCTTTGCTTAATGATATGCTTGGCAAGAATAATGTTGATGTTAATACAGTTAACCAGCTTAAAGCAATCCATAATAAAATATCCGGCTTATTATCAGACTTTGAAAACACGTATCTGGTGAAAGGTGAAACCGCTTCTATTGCCAACTTTAAACATAGTTACTCTACTTATAATCACGCCGAGGCAACTGCCCTTGGTTTGATAAAAAGCGGCGAAGCCTCAGCTGCAAGACTGGTTTATGATAATGAACTGAAACAAGCTCATAAGGGCAGTCTAAAGGTACTGGATCAACTGATAAACATTCAGTCGAACGTAGGAAAAGATATCATCAAGCAATCAGAATTTAATGCCAATGTATTTAACTTATTATCAAAACTGCAGATTGTGGTAGCGATAGTTATTGGTGTGCTGATAACCCGGTTAGTAATGAGTTCACGTATAGCCAATATTCCTGCTGAAAACTATAAGTTGAATTAACCTTTGTAATGTTTGCTTGTTAATATTCGTCATTGATGTTAATCAACTTAACATCACAATGGCTTGTAAGGGAAAATTACTTATTAACCCGGTAACCGGGCAAAATATAAAATTCATACAAACTACTAAAGATACAAGCGGACAACTGCTTGAAATGGAAAGTACTTTTAAAGCAGGTTCGCAGCAACCAATAGAACATTATCACCCTTATCAACACGAAGATTTTAAAGTGCTTGAAGGGGAACTACAGGTAAAGATAGGAAGCGAAAGACGTACATTAAGATCGGGGGACAGCTTGCACATTCCCGCAAATCAACCGCATGCCATGTGGAATGTGAGCACTGCCAAAGCGGTAGTAAACTGGCAAGTGCGCCCTGCAATGGATACCGAATAGATGTTTGAAACCACCTGGGGACTTGCTGCTGATGGTAAAGTAAATAAAAACGGTATGCCCAATATATTGCAGGTAGCTTTAACACTCAGCAAGTATTCAGACATTTTCCGAACCGTAAAACCCTCTTATGTTACACAAAAGATTGTTTTTGGCATATTGTCGCCGATAGCATATCTGTTAGGATACCGGGCAACTTATAAAAAATATATTGATAACTAAGCTACCATACGGTTCCATTCGGGATGGCGCTTCAGGAACATCTGTACATAAGTGCACATAGGTACAATTTTGGCATTGTGTTCTTCAAGATAGGCTAACGCCTTTTCAACCAGCGCCGATGCTACACCTTTACCTTCAAGTTCGGGCGGTACGCCGGTATGCACCAGGTAATATTTATCGTTTTTATGCAGGTAATCAATAAAAGCGGTATGGCCTTCAACACCCAATTGAAATTGATGGATGGCCTCGTTATTTGTTATTTGAAGTTCTTCGTATGACATAATGCAGATGGTTAGTTTCTGCAAGTTGAGAATACTTTATCAGAATAAAAACATCTGCTATGCTTTTCAGCAATTTTTATTGGTGATTTTTCAGCCATTCAAGCCGACGCTGATCGGGCAAGTGTTTTACTGTAAAGTTTTCAAATGTTGCACGGAAGCCTTCACCGTCTGGTGATGCTGCCATTAAACCTACCATAACCGGCGCGTTATCCTGAAGCGGCGCGTTACGTGTCATGATATACGTTTTATCATCAAGAGAATAGAATATTTCAAGCGCATCAAGCCGTCTTACCACTTTTATCCATATAAACGGCGGAACTTTCTCTAATGTAGTAACACTCCAGTCGCTTTTATCATGGGTAACAACAGTGCTTACATTAAACTTGCCGTCAACAAACTCAACACCGGTTTTAATATAGTTTTTATGATCGGTACGTATCATCAGCCCCATCTGGTCAAACCGTGCTTTGTAAGCGCCTGTTAACTTTACCTTTGCCTCGAACTCGCCGCCGTATGTTGTGAAATAAAAAGGCGCATCGTCAACTGTAAAGCCATAATGTGATATTCGCCAGTAATCGCTTTTAGGCGTTACCTGCATTATCAACGCGTTGTTTTTTATTTCCCATTTTTCAGGCTCGTTAAACCATAGCATTTTTTCGAGGGTTTGAGCGGCAGCATACCGCTGAATGCTCAGCGAAAGACAGACAGTAAAAAGTAATTTTCTCATTGCCGGTAAATGTAGAAAAGGATTTTAAAACATCAACTGTTAATGTTTTAAGATTTCTTTGTGATTAACGCGACAGCCTCATTAACCAGCTTTAATCCCTCTTCACTATAATTAAGCTGAAGTGCAAAAGCGTGCCCTTGAGTATCCATTTTTAATAACGAACGATGTAAAATATTTACCATCTTTTCAGGATCATCTTCATAACGTTTCCTAAAGACTTCATACTGATATTGAAGAAACACCAAGCAAAGCGCGTTTTCAATAGTTTGCACATCCGGGTCAAGCTTAATACGCTTCTTCAGCAAAATTTCTCGCACACGCTCAACTTCCTGATCGCCATATCCTGCTTCCCTCAATAATGTTGATGCAACGTCAGCATGATGAAGTGCAAGGTTTTTGCGCCAACTCAGGTATGCTTCCCGTCCCGGCGGGTAACTTTCCCGCGGACTTTCCCATCTACCAATATGCTGGCATCGCGAAGCAAGTAATAATTCCTCATTCGCCTGCGGATCAAGCTTCAGTACCCACTCATGTAACTTCAGCGCAAAAAAATATTCCTGCGGATATTCCTGACCGTCATACACAAATACGGACGGATCTTTTTTGTTGTATTCGTCAAAAAGGGCAAATGCTATTTCTAATTTATCCATTTATTATCAACTCAAAGCTTGTTTTACCGGCTTCACAAACCGGGCATACATACGTATCAGCCAGCAATTCAAATTTTATACCCGGCGCTATATCATTAAAGCTGTCACCGTAGGTGCTGTCATAAATTGTTTTACAATGCCGGCACTCGTAAAGCTCGTGGTAAACATCGGTACTTTCTTCAACCTTCTCAACTTTTGCGGGTGTATTATTAAAATTATCTGCTGAAAGTGTATGGTAACCATTACAAAGCTCCATCAGTTCAGCGGCTAAACTATCTGCTTTTACGTTTTTTTTGTAACTGATGTATTCCTTTGAGTTTGGGTTAAAATTAACAGTGTGCAATATCTCAAATATTCCCGGTGCCTGCTTCCTCATAACCACCGAAGCCATCAGGCCTGTTTTCGGGCGTGTTTTTATCGCAAACGTCAGTCGGAAGGTACGCAGATCGGCATCCTCAAAATCACGCACCAGTTGTTGTTTAAGCATTAATCCTTCAGCACAAATATCTTCAAGCTGCCAGTTCAGTTCGTTTGAAGCGTGCCTGATGTTAAGGTGATACCTGTCAAGTATTACGCCCCACTCGGCACGGTTTGCCGATTGGATATCTTTAATCAATACCGATTTCCATGGTGTGGTGTATAATTGTCCAATACGAGTACGTATGCACAAGCTGCATACATCTTTCAAAAAGTCTATCGGGAACAACTCGGTCCGGCGATAAATACCAAGCCAATATTTGTTGGCGTATTTATTAAAGCCTTCATAATAGGGCAGAAAAAAATCGGGCAATTGCAGCGGTTCGGTAATGGGATGGGTTGTAATTTCCAGTTTTTTTGAAAGCATTGAATGGAACAATTGCTCATTCGTCTCTTGCTGATCATAAAATAAGCCACACTGCTGCATAATCAGTCCTTCAGCCACTTTACTTACAACGGGAATATCTTCGGAATAGATTAACGCTGGCCAGCAGTAAAATTGACTTGTTTTTGGGAAACGAATATACCAATACCAGTAGTTGCTCACGTTAGAACTGATAAAGTTGAAGTTACCGCTAAAAAAGGGCACAAAGGTTTGGTGCCTGTCAATAATGTTAATCTTCAGCTTAGGCTGAAAATTGAACAAATCGAAAATATCGCGGTAAACACCTTCTTTAAGCCAGCTTTCCTGACTAAAAATGTAATCGCATACATATGAGCTAACAATATTCGGATACTCGTCGGTATCTACTTCATACCTTATGCCCGTGGCCAGCATTTCGGTCTCCATATCACTCAATCGGTTAGCATCTATACTAAAGTACACCTGCTGCCGGTTTCCAAACCTGATGTTTTCAGCGCCTGCTTCGGCGGCTATTACCAGTATCTCATACAAGTCGCCGGCCGAAACAAAGCCCCCCGGAAAGTTTATTTTAATAGTGAATTGCGACATAATTACGCGTTAATTCTTTTCAACTCTTCCTCAAGCAGACGCTTTACTTCAGGCCGGCACGATCCGCAGCCGGTTCCCGCCCCTGTTGCAGTGCACAAATCTTTTATATTATCACACCCTTCGTTGATCTTGTTGATTATATTTTGGCTGCCCACATTATTGCAGCTGCATACCAGCTTACCCAAAACCGGATTTGCCTTGCCCCCGCTTCGCAATAACTGCAGGCGCTTTTCGCTTAGCTCGGTTTTGTTAGCAATTAGTTCTTTGAACTCCAAAAATTCACTCTTGTCACCTATCAGTATTGTACCAACCAATCTGTCCTGATGAATAATGCATTTTTTGTAATAGCGCTTCGACTTATCTATAAATACCACTTCTTCGTATTCAGGGTCGTCGGGACATTCCGGCAGGCCAATGCTGCATAAGTCAAACCCATGTATCTTGATGATATTCATGAAGATACTGCCTTTATAATAACTGGCAATGTCTCCGTTAAGGTACCCTGCTACAACGGCTGCCTGCTGCTCGGCAGCGGCTGTAATGCCATATAATACCCCTTCAAACTCTGCTATTTCACCAATTGCAAAAACATCCGGATCGCTGGTTTGCAGGCGCTCATTCACTACAACTCCACGCTTGCACTCCAAGCCGCAATCGCGTGCAAGTTCAAGATTGGGTGTGGTTCCAATGGCTATTATCATAGCGTCGCAGTTGATTTTCCGTCCACTGGCCAGGCCAACGCCGGTTAATTTTGAGCGCCCATAATACAGCTGCACCTCATCGTTATAATAAATATCGCACCCCTGGTCAACCATTTCCTCATGAAGCAACTGACTGCCCAAGTCATCGAGTTGACGGTTTAAAAATCGAGAAATACGCTGTACAATAGTCACTTTTGCCCCTATTTCACGTAGCGAAGCTGACATTTCCAAACCCAGCAAACCACCGCCTACTATCAATACATGCCCGTTCTTAGGTACATGGCGTTTAAAATTATCTGCATCAATACGGCTGCGCATGGTAAATATGCCCGGCAAAGCCGGTACATTGCGTGGTACAGAAGCCTGGCTGCCTGTCGCCATAATCAATACATCATAAGGCGTTACACCGCCCCTTGAATCGGTTACCTGTTTCTTTTGCCGGTCTACTTTTTCAACGCTTACCCCCCGCAGTAAATTTATCTTGTAAAAAGGCTCTTCTTCATCCTTCATTTTTACCAGCTGTTCCCACTGCTGTTCGCCGCTAATGTAATCGGGCAACATCACCCGGTTATAAAAAGGAAAATCTTCTTTACTGAAGATAGTGATACGGTCGCGCGGGTTTAATTCTCTGTACGACTTTACAAAACCATACGCACCTGCGCCTGCCCCTATCACCACAATACGCTGAAAAGGCTTTTCATATTTTTGAACGCTAACCGCGCAATATTTAAAGTCTGGCTCTTTTGAAATCGGGTCAAGCGCATCGTTTGTTAAGTTATTCACCCGGTGCAAATCGTTGCCTAATATTTTGCCCCAATGCATCGGTATAAAAACAACACCCTGTTTAACTGAAGATGTGATATTCGTCTTAAGCCTTACTTCACCACGGCGCGACTTTACTACAACAACATCACCTTCGTTAAGTTGCAGCAGTATGGCATCGTGCGGGTTTATCTCTATAAACGACTGCTTTGTATGCTGATTTAGCTTGCTTACCTTGCCAGTTTTGCTCATGGTGTGCCACTGGTCGCGAACACGGCCGGTGGTCAGGATAAACGGATAATTATCGTCAGGCTGCTCACTGTTCAGCGCGTCGGGCACAGCATGGATGATAGCTTTGCCATGTGGTGTATAGAATTGCTTATCGGCGAACAAGCGTGGTGTCCCTGCAGGGCGAAGTCTTTTTTTGAAAGGCCATTGTACCGATTGCTGCTCTTTAAGCAATTCATAACTAACACCGGTAGCATCGATATTTGTTTTTGCAGTAAGTTTTACGTGCTCGGCATAAATTTCAGCGGCATTTTTATAATCGAAACCTCTATAACCCATTTTTTGGGCGAAGCGGCATATTATCTCAGCGTCGGGCAGCGCCTCACCCGGTGGATCGATTACTTTATTGAGATAACTGATACGCCGCTCCGAGTTAGTCATGGTGCCTTCTTTTTCGGCCCAAGCAGCGGCTGGTAATATCACATCGGCGTATGCCAGGGTTTCGGGTTTGCTGCTTATCTCCTGTACCACCACAAACTTTGCTTTTTTGAGCGCCTGTTCCGCCAGCCGCACATTTGGCAAACTGGTGAGCGGATTAGTACACATAATCCAGATGGCCTTTAACCGGCCGCCTTCCAGCGCCTCGAACATTTCGGTAGCCGTTAACCCCGGTTGTGGGTTTATTGGCTTGCTGTTCCAAAATTTTTGCACTTCTTCACGGTGCAGCGAATTTTTTAGATCACGGTGAGCGGGCAACAGGTTTGCCAATCCTCCAACCTCACGCCCGCCCATAGCGTTTGGCTGCCCCGTTAACGATAATGGCCCGGAACCGGGTTTACCGATATGCCCGGTTATCAGGTTAAGGTTGATCAGGCTTAAGTTTTTATTCACACCCACCGAGCTTTGATTAAGCCCCATTGTCCACATGGAAATAAAACCTTTCGCTTCGCCAATATATTTTGCCGCCAGCCTTATATCATGTTCGCTAACGCCGCATATAAGCGCGGCTTCAGTGAGTGTACGTTTAAAGACAAGTTCACTGTATTGCGCAAAGCCTTCGGCATGGTTTCGGATGAAATCGATATCAATATCACCGTTCTCGATCAGCAAACGGCCAATAGCATGGTTAAGCGTGATGTCCGTTCCCGGATTGACCCGCAGGTGCAGGTCGGCAACACTGCAGGTATCGGTAGCACGGGGATCAACAACAATGATCTTAACGTTCGGATTAGCAGCCTTATGCGCCTCTACCCTTCTCCATAAAATGGGATGGCACCAGGCGGGATTAGCACCCGTAACATAAAAACAATCAGCAAGCTCTATATCATCATAACAAACCGGCACACTGTCTTCACCCAACGACATTTTATAAGCAGCAACTGCGCTGCTCATGCACAGGCGCGAATTGGTATCGATATTATTGCTGCCGATAAAGCCCTTCATCAGCTTGTTTACCACATAATATTCTTCTGTAAGGCATTGCCCTGAAGCATAAAACGCTACCGAGTCCGGACCGTATTTCTCAATAAAGGTTTTAAAAACGGCGGCAGTGCGCTCGAGCGCTTCATCCCAGTTTACCCTTTTCATGGGCATGTTTTTGTTGTACCGCATTTGCGGATAAAGCAGCCGGTCGCTTTTATCGTTCACGGTATAATGCAGGTTCAGGCCTTTACTGCAAAGCATACCCTTGTTCACCGGATAATCCTTGTTGCCCGCCACGCTGATGGTGCCGTTCTTTTCCTTCTTCACTATCACACCACACCCTACCCCGCAATAGCAGCAGGTAGATGTGTATGATTCATTATGTTTTCCGGGTGATTGCATAGATGTTTAATACATAATAATCAGGCTACACCCACTGGTGACGTAGTTTGCAGAACAGAA
This sequence comes from Mucilaginibacter limnophilus, assembly GCF_004005815.1. Lineage (GTDB taxonomy): Bacteria > Bacteroidota > Bacteroidia > Sphingobacteriales > Sphingobacteriaceae > Mucilaginibacter > Mucilaginibacter limnophilus. The sequence continues at coordinate 136,610 of NZ_SACK01000005.1, forward strand.
GCAGGTTCTTTTTTAAAACGGGTAATAAATACGATGACAGACACTGCAATCACCATATAACCGATATAAGTAAAGGCATCGGCATAAGTGATAGTGCTTGATTTAAACAAAAAGCCAAAGAGCATACCGCCAAGGTTTCCGCCTGCTCCTACAATACCGCTTACAAGCCCTACATTTTTTTGATTGATAAAAGGCACAATACCATAAGTTGCTCCGTTAGACATTTTAAGGAACAGCGCAAACGTCAGCATAGAAATAATAGCGACAGGTAAAGTCCCCGAACGGGCGAACATGAGCAGCCCCGCGCCTTCGAGTAACAGAACACCGGCCAATAACAAGCCCTTGCCCCGCATGCCGTAGCTTTTGCCTACCTCGTCAGAGACGATGCCACCCAAAGCACGGGCAAAAATGTTCATGAACCCGAATATGCCCGCCCAAAAACCAGCCGAACTTTGTGACAGGTGGAACGAATCAACAAAGTGCAGCGAGGCCACATTGTCAAATGTCACTTCCATGCCGAAGCACATTGCGTAAGCCATGGTAAGCGCCCATATGCGCCAGTCGGATAATACGCTCCAGTCGGTTTTATTTGATTTGGCCGTGTAGCCTATTTCATTATAATTACCGTTAGGCGTGTCGGTAGTGTATTTATAGTATAACAAGGCAATCAACAGCATCATCACTCCTGGAACAATCATGGCATAACGCCATGCCTCGGCGGGGGTATAACCAAAGCCAACTATAGCGGCGAATATTAACGGCATTACCATATTGGTTACGCCGCCCCCCAGGTTACCCCAGCCGCCTGTAACCGCATTGGCGGTACCTTTTATTGACGGAGCGAACATCATTGAGGTGTGGAACTGGGTAATAACGAACGATGCACCGATAACACCAATAGCCATACGGAATAGCAGAAAGGTAGTATAATCATGTGCCAGTCCTACCAGAAACACAGGCAGTGAACCGACAAGCAGCAGCCGTACCGCTGTTATACGCGGCCCCCACAAATCACACAGCCTGCCAATAATAAGCCGGGCGATAATGGTCGAACCAACAGACGCGATGATGATATTACCGATCTGTGATTTATCAAGATTAAGCTCAGTACGGATGGTAGGCATAAGCGGCGCCAGGCCGAACCAGCCAAAAAAACAGACAAAGAACATTAACCAGGTAATGTGAAATGTGCGCATTTGAACGCCTTTGATAGAAAATATATTGAGTTTGATAAGCTGATTTTCCATATTGAATGTTTTATTTAATGAGGAAGTCGGGGTTGATATTCAGTTGCAGATAAGCCCACGCCGGGTGCAGGGACGCTGTGCCGGGCGTAATGTTTTTGGCGTATTCCATACTGCCGGTAGCCGCCATGTACGATACGCCCAAAGTGCCGGTAGTAAATTTGTTTAGTTTGTATCCAACGGTGAGGTCGAGTTCAGTACCCAAGTGTTTGCTTACGGCAGCGCCATTAATATCCCTTTGATCATTAGCCAGCATAAAGTAATGTCCGGCCAGTTCAGTATTAAGTTTTGGTAAAGCGTATTTTACTTTTACAAATGGGTCACTTAAACCACCCGCAGGAGAGCCGCTGCCAGCATAAAAGTAATCCATTAGTCCCCAGAATTTATGCGGCGTGCCATACAGCGGATCAAAACGGTGATTCGTTTTCGAAGTAGAAAAAGCATCATTGCCTGAAAGATAATCCCAACCTGCAGTATAACTTATCCGACCGGGGTTATACATCGCTGAGAGCGCAAAAGTATAAGCGTTTAACTTTTTCCCGTCTTTATCATGGCCGCCTTGATAATAGTATCCAGCGTTGAGTACCCATTGATTTTTGTCACCGAATACCGGGTTGATATACAAGCCCGTGGTATAACGCAGGTTAAAGCCGGGTTGATTAAATCGGTAACCATAAACATAGCCCACATCGGCACCGGCTGTATTCTTTACCGAATCAAGCGCATATTTACCAAACTGATCTGTAAGAAATAGCCCTGATATCTTTGTTTTATTGAACATTTTAGCCAGATACAGATATTGCAAAGCTTTGTAATTTTGATTTAATCCATTAGTTCCCGGCGGGTTTAATGTGGTTAGCGTACCGTTTTTCGCGCTGTTACCATTACTGCCAACCAACGGAATCATACCCGAGGGCGTGTTTACCAAATTACCATTACTATCTTTTATCGTTACCGGTACATTTGCCGGTGTATAATAGGTCCCGTTATAATTTACAGCGTCGGTATTCTGATTAAAAGCAACGCCCAGATCGGCCTGCCAGCCATGCTGGAGTAGTTTAAAAACAAGCGCGTCGTGGCGCCGGCCTTGTTGCATCCAGTCGAGATTGCCAAGCAGGCGTTCGTCATCATATACAACCTCCTGCCGGCCAATTTTTACAGCGAAATAATCAACTAATGAATTTTTGAAAGAAGTATCTTTCTTATTCGAAAGGATCAGTTCGCCCCAGGCCTCGTGCACGCTAAGGCGGCTGCCATCGGCAACGGTTATGGTAGAGGCATCCTGCCCCCAAAGCCGCACATCCTGTAATAATGTTTGAAAAATCAGGCGGCTGGATTTGTAATTAAAGGTGAGCCGCGTTCGCTGCGATACGAAAGCTGCAGCTTTGTTGTTCAAGGGTTTAAGCGTTCCATAACCATCCCGCAACTCTGCCCTGGGCCTTAGCTGACCGCTTATGGTAATTTGCGCATTAGCATAAAACGGGACACAACCAAGCGCTAACCCTGAAAGAACAAACCTGTATTGTTTTAATACATTTTTGTACATTTGTTAAGGTTTTTTATTTGTTAAAGCAATTGAAAACTTATAACCCTGTCCGGAACTGCGACCTTCCGACAGGGCTTTTTTATTTTAAACTCTTCTTTTCATTCTGCATAAGTCATTTATGCATATTTTCATCTTCTTGTTTTAGTAAATATAGCTTAAATAATAAAACAGACATAATTTTTAAAACAAAACTTTATTTTTTCCTTACAAAAATCACAACTTTTCGGATTTTTATAATTATTACATGCAATTTTTTAATATAATTATGATTTTTGCAATTAAAAAATTGACATGTTAGCCTATAACATTGCTATTATTCATACTTTTATCATTATTTTTAAAAAAATTAAATTATAAATTTATACAAATCAGTATATAATGTTTCGTTATTAAACATTCACTGAATATTTTAGTAAAAAACTTCCTTTTTTGTTATTCCATGAAAAAAAATAAAGCAATTTGCGATGTAAATTCTTGTTTTATGTGCAAAAACTGCATTAATGGCTGGCATCATGCAATACAATATGCAAAAATTAACATAAAACTAAAGCGCGGCGAGAAATTATTTAAAGAAGGAGACGCTGTTACAGGAATTTACTTCGTTTATCAGGGAAATATTAAGGTATCAAAACAATGGGACGAAGAGAAGGAACTGATTCTACGTTTTGCTACTAACGGAGCTATACTTGGCCACCGCGGATTGGGCGAAAACCTAACTTACCCAATATCGGCAACCGCTATAGAAGATTCTATTATTTGCTATGTTGATATGGGCTTTTTCGAAAGCACACTTCGTGTGAACAACGAACTCACTTTTCAGCTGGTTAATTTTTTCGCCAATGAATTAAGGGTATCTGAGCGGCGCATGCGCGACCTAGCACACATGCCGGTAAAAGGAAGGGTTGCCGATGCGTTGCTGAAACTTCATAAGCAATTTGGCATAACCCAGGAAGGCTTTATCAATATACGTTTAAGCCGGCAGGACCTTGCCTCATATGCAGGCACTACTTACGAAACGGTTTTCAGGGTAGTTAACGAACTGGCAACGGATGGTCTTGTAAGTGTTTTGGGGAAAAGCATTACCATAACCAACCATGACGCGTTGGCCACGCTTATCCCGTCAACCAATTAAACTATTCCAATATAAACTTTACCGTCTATAACCCTTACAGGATAGGTTTTGATCTGATAATCCTCTCCCGATAAACATTCGCCGGATAAAAGAGAGAATGTTTTTTTATGGAACGGACAAGCCACTTTTGGCTCACAGGCTTCACCGGCACTGCCGATCATTCCGCGCGACAGCACCATTTGCTGCTTATGCGGGCAAAGGTTTTGTGTAGCATACCACTCGCCACGGCGGCTGAAATTATAAACCGCAATCTGTTCGCTGCCATGCTTTACACAAGCGCCGCCATTTTCGGGTACATCATCTGTATAACAAGCCAGCACCCATTGTACATCTTCTAAAACTTCCATTTTTATTAAGCTTAATAGTTAATTAATTACCACGCGGCCTTTACCTGCTCGCGCATGGTTTCTAATTTTACCGTTGGATCTTTTTCATGCGGAGCATTTACAAAGTGCGCGAAGCGCTTGCGCAACTCAGGGTTGTTCACCACCTCTTTCCATTCGCAGTGGAAGCTATCAACCAGCAGCTGCATTTCCTCTTCCAACTGATCGCCTATACCTAAGCTATCGTTTACAATAACATTTTTCAGGTATGCCATGCCGCCATCAAGTTTATTCAGCCATGTTGCCGTGCGTGTAAGCGGGTCGGCAGTTTTAATATAGAACATCAGAAAGCGGTCGAGGTACCGGATACAGGTTTTGCTGTCGATATCAGCTGCAAGCAACTGGGCATGCTGCGGTTTCGAGCCGCCATTGCCACACACATATAAGTTCCAGCCTTTTTCGGTAGCTATAATACCAAAGTCTTTACCCTGCGCTTCAGCGCACTCGCGGATACATCCACTTACACCACCTTTCAGTTTATGCGGCGAACGGACACCTTTGTAACGCTCTTCAATTTCTATCGCGAACGATACACTGTCATGCAAACCAAACCGGCACCAGGTGCTGCCTACACAACTTTTCACAGTCCGCAATGATTTGCCATAAGCGTGCCCGCTTTCAAAACCGGCATTTATCAATTCTCCCCATATATCCGGCAGATCATTTACATGTGCGCCGAACATATCGATACGTTGTCCGCCGGTTATTTTGGTGTACAGGTTATATTTTTGAGCTACCTGCCCTATTACAATTAGTTTTTCAGGGGTAATTTCACCACCCGGTATACGCGGCACAACCGAGTAAGTGCCCCCTTTCTGAATATTTGCCAGATAACGGTCATTGCTGTCCTGAATGGTATCCTGTTTTACAATCAAGTCATTCCATAAGCTGGAAAGAATACTGGCAACAAGCGGCTTGCAAACTTCGCAGCCATCACCTTTGCCATGGTGATCCAGCACCAGATCATAATTTTTTAGCTTATTAACCTTTATCAGATCGAACAACTCCTGCCGTGAATAATCAAAGTGCTCGCATATTACATTTTTAACATACTGGCCATTAGCTTTAAGGGTACCGGCTATCAGGTCTTTTACCATTGGCACGCAACCGCCGCAACCCGTACCCGCGCCGGTACATTTTTTTAATGCATCAAGATTAACAGCCCCATTGTTTACCGCGCTGCAGATACTACCTTTGCTAACGGCCTCGCACGAGCAGATAAGCGCCTCATCAGGCAGGTTCATTACACCTGCACCGCCGCTTTGCTCGGCACCCCGGGCACCAAGTATCAGGTCTTCAGGATCAGGCGGTAACACAATTTTATTGTTTACCGTTTGCAGCAGCATATTATAAGCCGCCGCGTCACCTATCAAAATGCCACCTAACAAATATTTACCATCATTACTGATGTTTATCCGTTTGTAAACACCCTTATGCGTATCCTCAAAAACCAGCGTACGGCAATCGGGCTCGCTTATAAAAGCATCACCAAAACTGGCCACATCAACACCTATTAGTTTAAGCTTGGTGCTCATGTCAAAGCCATTGAAGGTTTTATCGTTTGCGGTTAATTGCGACACTACCACTTCAGCCATTTCATAACCAGGAGCAACCAATCCGTATATCATGCCCTCATACAGCGCGCACTCACCAATGGCAAAAACCGCAGGATCGCTGGTTTGCATTTTTTCATTTACCACAATGCCACCGCGTGTACCTACCTGCAGGCCGGCCAGCCGCGCCAGTTCATCACGCGGACGGATACCTGCCGATATCACCAGCATATCCGTTTCAAGCAGCGAATCATCGTTGAAACGCAAGCCGGTTACACACCCGTCACCTTCAATAGAAGATGTAATTTTATTAAGGTGGATACTTAAACCCAACTGGCTAAGCTTTGATTGCAGCATGGCACTTCCGGCAGTATCAATTTGCCTTGGCATAAGTCGCGGGGCAAATTCAACTACATCAGCGTTATTAATCCCCAAATCAATAAGCGCTTTAGCCGCCTCAAGCCCAAGTAAGCCGCCACCCATTACTACACCGCTTTTTGCATTTACAGCGTATTCTTTGATCTTATCGAGGTCATCAATAGTGCGGTAAACAAAAACACCCTGTTTTTCTATGCCAGGAATATCAGGTACAAAAGCCCCCGACCCGGTGGCCAGCACGAGATAATCATAATTAATAATTTTACCGCTTAAAGAATGAATAGCTTTAACCTCAAGATTGATCTCCTGAACAGGATCACTTAAATGAAGTTCAATGCCATTATCAGCATACCAGGAAGAGGAAGACATGGAAAGATCTTCTGCTGATTTACCTGCGAAATATTCGCTGAGATGCACACGGTCGTAAGCCCGGCGGGGCTCTTCACCAAAAACAACAATACGGTAAGCGTTTGACCTGGCCACAAGCTTTTCACAAAACTTATAACCAACCATGCCATTACCTACCACTACAATAGTTGGTTTCATACGGTAATTTATTGTTAAAGCAATTTTAAAATAACATTACTCTCAATTTTTGCGACCTTGAAAGAGATGTCTTACACAATAATAGAAATATGAATTATAAAAATCAATATTAAAGGCAATTATTTTCACTATTTTTATTATTCATACAATATTTATCAGATTAAAAATTAAAATTTTGACTAATTTTTATATCTTATGTAATATTAATAGGAATTTAAGTAAATATTTAAAAGAATTATTATTAAAGATGACAGTTAATGAGGGAAATGCTGAATTAGTAATACTTGGAGCAGGGCCAGGCGATCCAGAGTTAATCACTTTAAAAGGATTCAACATTCTGCAAAAGGCAAATGTTGTCCTTTATGATAATTTGGCTAACCAAGAGTTGTTGAATTATACAAAACCTGATTGCGAACACGTGTACGTAGGTAAAAAACCTTATACAAAATATACTTCACAGGAAGAAATACATGAATTAATTGAGCATTACTCAAAAAAGGGTGGGATGATTGTAAGATTAAAAGGCGGCGACCCGTTTATTTTCGGACGTGGTTATGAGGAAGTAGTGTTTGCACGGCAGCTTGGTATAAAAACAACCTACGTGCCGGGAATTACCAGTATGCAGGCATCGGGTTTAAATGATATTCCTTTAACACACCGCGCAGTAAGTGAAAGTGTTTGGATGTTAACCGGGACTAAAAAGGACGGTACTTTATCGGGCGATCTGCAACTGGCCATGCAAAGTAATGCTACTGTGGCTATTTATATGGGCATGAAACAATTACCTGAGATCGCCAGAATTTATACACAATATAATAAAGGCGACACCCCGGCGGCAATTATTCAGCATGCGTCACTGCCGCATCAGCGATCGGTTAAGGGGGCAATTAAGGATATGCCGGCTTTAGCTGAGCAGCATCAGCTAACTTATCCATCTATCATCATTATAGGAAAAGTAACCAGTTTAGATGACAACGTGTAGTTTCTGGCTTTAAAGCAAATTCAGATATTCGCTTATTTCCTCAGCCGTCATTACCAAACCCGCTACGCCGCTTTCAATGGCATGTTTGGGCATAAAGGGCACTTGTGCGCTTGCCGGGTTCTGGACAATGCTTATTCCACCCTTAGCACGTATAATCTCCAGGCCTTTTGTACCGTCGGCATTAGCTCCTGATAATAAAACACCAATCAATCCTGCTCCGAAAGCTTCAGACGCAGCATCAAAACTTACATCGATGCTTGGCCGTGAGTAATGCACTTTTTCGGAACCGTCAAGAGAGAAAGAAAGATCTTTTTCAATCAATAAATGATAATCTGCCGGCGCAACGTATGCTGTACCAGGATTAATTATCTCTTTATCTTCAGCTTCTTTAACCGGCAGCGTGCTTCTATAATTAAATACATCCGTTAAGCCGGAGGTATGATCGGTTTTTCGGTGCAATACAATAATTACCGGCAATTGAAATCCCGGCTTAAGCTTATTTAGTATATGCTGTACAACCTGCAAACTACCGGCGGAGCCCCCAATTATAACGCAACGTTGTTCTAAGTAACTTTCCTCCATATCTTCTCTTTGCCTACCTGCCGGTAGCGCGAAACAATAGGAAACATTTTCATACTTTCCTTGCTTCCGAGCGCGAGAAAACCGAGCGGGTCAAGGCTTTCGTCAATAAGAGCAAAAACTTTGCCTTGAAGTTCTTTATCAAAATAAATAAGCACATTGCGGCACATTACCAACTGAAACTGGTTAAAAGAACTCTCGGAAACGAGGTTATGTGTTGAAAAAACCATACGGCTTCGCAATTCTTCACTAAAAATTACGTGATCATAAGCGGCTGTGTAGTAGCTGCTAAATTCGGCCGTACCGCCTGCCTGATGATAGTTTTGCGAGTATTGTTTCAGATGATGCAGCGGAAACATGCCTTTTGCCGCGCGACTCACTACTGCCGGATTTAGATCGGTAGCATATAATAATGACTTGTGCAATAAATTTGCCTCTTTGAGGAAAATCGCGGTGGAGTACACTTCCTCACCTGTTGAGCAGCCCGCATGCCATATCCTGATAAAAGGATAAGTTGCCAGCACCGGCAATACCTCTTCTTTTAAAGTTTTGAAGAAACCTGCGTCCCTGAACATCTCGGTAACGTTCACGGTGATCTCCTCTATAAACCTTGCAAAATAGCGCTCATCTGTACGCAACCGGAAACGAAACTCAGCAAAACTGGGAAACTTGTCTAACGAAAAAAGCCGGTTTATACGGCGTTTAAGCGAGGCTCTGGTGTAACCGGTAAAATCGTACCCGTATTTCTCCAGCAGATCATTCAGCAATATTTCTATCTGCTGATCTGTTACTACTTTCTCCATCCGGTTACAGGTATTTATCCAGTATCACAATCAGCTGATCAACGTTCACAGGTTTTGAAATATAATCATCAGCGCCAGCCTCAAGGCATTTTTCCCGGTCGCCGGCCATGGCCTGTGCAGTTACAGCTATCAATGGCAGCTTCGCTATAGCAGGTTTCGACCTAATGATTGAAATTACTTCATAACCATCCATTTCGGGCATCATCATATCCAGTAACACCAGTGCTATATCAGCGTCCTGTTCAGCCATACGAATGCCTGTTGGTCCGTCGGAAGCTGAAACCAGTGTATAGCCTTTTGATTTTAGCACCAGGTTCAGCGCAAACACATTACGTGCGTCGTCATCTATAACAAGTATTTTTTTAGCCGGCATAGTTTCTATTTTTGGTATAGCCAAACCCTTAACAATGAAATAAGCTGATCGATATCAACCGGCTTTGAAATATAATCTGAAGCGCCCGCACTGATACATTTCTCACGGTCGCCCAGCATGGCTTTAGCCGTAACGGCAATAACCGGAATGTGCTTAAAGTCGGGATGCTGCCTTATGCGCGTGGTACTTTCGTAACCATCCATTTCAGGCATCATCATATCCATTAGCACAACATTGGTCTCTTTATGCTGCTCAAGTTGCTGCAATGCCTCTTTACCATCGGTAGCTGATATCACCTTCATACCGTACTTTTCAAGTGAACGTGTAAGCGAGAATATGTTTCTGACATCATCGTCGGCTATTAGTACGGTTTTTCCTTCAAGCACTTCATTTAGAGCCATCAGTTTTTTGTCCTTTTCGAGTGCGCCACCGCCTTTACGGTTTTCTTCAACCAAGTGCAGAAAAAGCGCCACTTCATCCAGAATACGCTGGTAAGAGTGAGCCGTTTTTACCACAATGGTATCGGCATACTGCCTGATGCGCTGCTCTTCACCCGCTGAAAGGTTTTTACCTGTAAATACAATGATCGGCAAATCTTCCAGTCCCGGGCTTTTCTTTACTGTTTCAAGCGTTTCATATGCATTTTGCCCGGGGATACCCATATCCATAATAACACATTCTACCTCTTTTTCCTGAAGTGTTTTTATGCTATCAGATACATTGCCCGACACTGCCGACGACACATTGAAAGTTTCGAGGAAGAAAGCTAAGGCCTCAGCGTGCTTATTATTCTCTTCAACTATCAATACTTTTTTTGGCCCTTTGCTAAGCGCTTCTTCCAGCCTGTGGAATATCTGCTTCATTTGCTCGATAGCGATAGGCTTATTGATAAAGTTGATAGCCCCTTTCATACGGCTTTCCTTACGTGCATCAAGCGACGACATAATATGCACCGGAATATGACGGGTGGCAGGGTCAGTCTTCAACTCTTCCATAACTTCCCAGCCATCTTTTACAGGGAGTTGTATATCGAGCAATATAGCTACAGGGCGGTAATGCTGCGCGAGTTCAAGCGCCTGATCACCGCGCACGGCTACAATACCTTTATAACCACGCTGACGTGTAAACTTCAGTAGCGATTTTGCAAATGCAGTATCATCCTCAACAATCAGCACCGTTTTATCAGTATCCAGTAGCCCTTCCCTGTCGTCCGGGATATCTTCCGGGATAACCGGCACCAGGAATTTATTAGCAGTCGGTGTTGATTGAATATTTACAGGCGTTTCAACTTCGGGCAACTGATTTACAGGCAGATCAAGGCTGACTGTTCTATCCGCAGGTATGGTAACCGTGAACGTACTTCCTTTTTCGGGCTCACTTACCAGGCTGATGTCACCGCCAAGCAAACGTGCCAACTGGCGACTGATTGAAAGACCAAGCCCAGTACCACCAAATTTGCGTTTAGTGGAGCCGTCAGCCTGTTGAAACGCGTCGAACACCAGGTGCTGTTTTTCCTTCGGAATGCCTATACCGGTATCAGTAACCGAAAAATCAACAAATCCCGGATGTTGTTCTGATGGACGCAGTGAAACGCTGATCTGCCCGGTTGAAGTAAACTTCAACGCGTTAGCAATTAAATTTTTCAGGATTTGCTCCAAGCGCATCCTGTCAATTTCCAGCTCGGCCGCGGCACCAAGTTCATTATTGATAACGAAAGCCAGGTTTTTCTCTCGGGCAACCGGAACAAACATGGCCTGCAGTCCTGATAGCAGATCATTAACCTGCACACGCTGATATTCAAGCTCCATTTTACCGGCCTCAATTTTTGAAAGGTCAAGCAACTCATCAATCAGCTTCAGCAAGCCGTTGCCTGAATTCAAAATTACGTTGGCTGATTCTATCTGTTCTTCATTCAGGTTATTCTCATTGTTTTCAGACAGGTATCTTGATAATAACAGGATAGAATTCAGCGGCGTACGCAATTCATGGGACATGTTGGCCATAAACTCCGATTTATACCTTGTGCTTTGTTCAAGCTCTTCAGCTTTTTTCTGAATCTCAAGGTTACGCTCCTGAATGATGCTGTTACGCTCCTGCAACTCGTTGTTAGCCTGCTGCAGTTCTTCCTGTTGCACACGCAATTCTTCTTCTGATGCCTGAAGCTTTTGCGTATGTGCCTCAAGTTCGGTGTTTACATTTTCAAGCTCGCTGTGCTGCGCCTGTAATTCTTCCGACTGCGCTTGAGTTTCTTCGAGCAACTCTTGTAATTTCTTACGGTTTTCAGCCGCATTTAATGATAAACCTATATTACCCGATACGTTATGCAGAAAATCAAGCTTGCGTGGCGGATACTCATATATTGTTGCCAGTTCTATTACACCTTTAACCTGTTTTTCATGATGAATAGGAATGGCAAGGATGTTTTTTGTTTTGATCCCACCACCGACATGGTTTATTACTAATTGATCTTCGGCAATATCTTTCAGCCATATTTCCTGGTCGTTGGCGGCTGCCTGCCCTGCAATACCCTCACCAACTTTTACGAAGGCTGGTATATCTGTTACACCAAAACTGCTTTCAAGTGTTAAAGTACCGTTGTTTCGGGTATACAAAGCACCTACCTGGCTGCGGGTGTATTCCATTAAGAACTTGAGGATATCTGCTGCAAGAACAGGTACATCCTTTTCGCCAATCATTTCTTCATTTAGCTTGCTAATACCCGTTTGCAGCCATTCGTTATCGGTAAGTTTGGTAAACGACGTTTGCAGCGACTCGGCCATACGGTTCAACGCCAGCGCCAAGCTTCCCAGATCATCCTTCTCATGGTCATCAACCCGTATGCCATAATCGCCGGCGGCAATTTTCCCGGCGATATTTCGAATGATCTCCAAACGCCTGCTAACTTCCTCTTCTTTGATTTCAAGCACACGCTGCAAACGCATGCGCTCACTCATATCTGCGGTAACTTTTAAGTATGAGAAAACCGACACGACCACAGAAAGGATGGCTGCAAAAATGATAATGAGCGGTGTAAGCCCCGTAAACGATTGCAGCTTTTCAACACGAGCAGCAAGCAGGCTTCTTTCTTCTGTTTCAGCAGTACTTATAGCCTGGCGCAGCTCATCCATAGCTATCCGCCCTTTACGCAACTCTTCAACAGTAAGGGCTAAACCTTTTTGCCGTTGATCAAGGATATCCTGTAAAATATCAAGGCGTTTTAAAAGAATGTTTTTAATCTTATTGACATTGGCTTGTTGACGCGGGTTATCGGTTGTCATGCCAAGCACTTTGTTTGTAGTAGTAAGCGCTTTGCCGTAAGCTCCTTTATAAGGTTCAAGAAATTCGTCTTTCCCGGTTAACAAGAACCCACGCTGACCGGTTTCGGCATCTTTCATGGTCGACATGATGGATTCCAGTTGGGCTACCACCTGGTTACTATGGTCAACCATGTCTGAACTGGTTAGCAAGTTTTGTATGCTTACATACGATAAAACAGAGCTGATAATAAGCAGAAGGAGCGTAAAGCCAAAACCTATCTGCAAATTTCTCGTAAGTGTTTGTTTCATTTATTTAAATAAAAGAAAAATTATTGAACTGCTTTTAGCGGAATCCTGAAGTAAAAGGTTGACCCGCTACCCGGCTCACTTTCAAGGCCGTATTCGCCGCCATGATGTTTGATGATTTCAGAACAGATGTATAAGCCCATGCCAAGTCCCTGAAACTGGTTATGATTATCTTCTACACGATAAAATTTATCAAAGATGTAGGGCTGTTTTTCTTTTGGGATGCCGATACCTTCATCACGAACGCGTACTTCAACAAGATCACCGGGCAATAAACGGGCAGTTAGCCATACATTATTACTTTCAGGAGCGTATTTCACAGCATTTGTCAGGAAGTTCACCAGCACCTGTTCAAGCCGCGTTTCATCTCCATAAATTTTAACGGAGCCGTTTACATCAGTATTGATTTGCACATCAGGGTACGACTGCAGCACACTATCAACAGCGTGACCTATAAAGGGTTCAAGCTCAAACTCAGTATATTTATAGTTAAGCTTACCGGTTTCTATCCGGGTAGCATTAAGCAGGTCTGACACCAGATGATTTAGCTTTTCCACTTGTGCTTTTGAACGCCCAATAAACATTTTTGCCTGATCAACCTGATCTTTTTCAAGCTGCCTTTCGGCTAATTGCAAATAACCTTTTACCGAAGTAAGCGGTGTATTCAGTTCGTGGCTGGCAATGCCTATAAACTCATCTTTTTTGCTTTCAGCTTGCTTACGCTGGGCTATTTCTTTTAATAACGACTGCTGAATAGTATTCAGCTCGGTAGTTTGTTCATGAAGCTTAATAAATGTACGAATCTTAAGCACCAGGATATCTGTATCAAAAGGCTTAACAAGATAATCCCTACCCCCTGCTTCATAGCCTTTTGTGATGAACTTTTTGCTGACGTTAACAGCCGAAAGAAATATAATTGGAATATCCCGTGTTTTACTGAAGCCACTGATAGCCTCGGCTACTTCAAAGCCATCCATACCGGGCATCTGCACATCAAGAATAATAAGTTGATAGTCGGTTTTCAGTACTTTTTTAAGCGCTTCTTCACCCGAAAGTGCCGTGTCAATTTCAAAACCACGGCTTTCTAATGTTTTTCGTAATGCTATTAAATTCTCTGACTTGTCGTCAACAAGGAGGATCATTTATATCTGTTTGTTTTAGTAAACGGCTTGTAAATATAAGTAACCTGCTTAATATCACCTATTAAAATTGGACGCAGGCAATAGAAGCATGTTTGCACACGCTATAAATGTAATAACATAACGCAAAAAAGGCCCTTCGGTTGTGCCGAAGAGCCCCTTTATTGCAAAATATTACTGGTATCTTACTCTTTGTCCTTATCAACAGGCTTTTGGATCTGGTCCATCATACCTGCTAAAGTTGTTTCAGGTGTAACGTTGCTCATGGCCATCATAGCTTTATTTTTAAAGCCTGATACCACTTTATCGGTACCGGCCATTAGCGCTTCGTAACCATCTTTAGCTACATCGGCAGGGTCTGACAGGCTGCTCTTGTCCTGAACAATCTTCGCGTCAAGCATATCTGCTTTGGCAAAGAAGTCGGTATCGGTAGCGCCAGGCTGCAGCGCGGTAACGCTGATGTTATGATCTTTTAACTCATAACGGATACCCTCGCTAAACGACAACACGAACGCTTTAGTAGCGTGGTAAACTGCTTGCCAAGGTCCCGGTGTTTGGCTGGCAATAGAGGCAAGGTTGAGTATCTTACCTTCATTGCGTGCAACCATATCCTGTACAAATAGTTTGGTTAATATTACAAGCGAGGCTATATTAAGGTCGATGATAAGCAGTTCACGTTCAATATCGTTATCCTTAAATAAACCGTAAGCTCCCTGTCCGGCATCATTTACCAGTACGTCTATCTGGATACCTTTAGCCTTTACTTCATCATATACGGCATAAGCGTTTTGACGATCGAACAGGTCTTTCGCCATAGTGATAACTTCAACGCCCTGTTGCCTTAGTTGCGCTGCGGCATTGGCAAGTTCCTGTTCTTCCAGCGCGACAAGCACCAGGTTGTATTTATCGGCAGCAAACAGTTTTGCCAGTTCAAACCCTATACCAGCCGAACCACCGGTAATAAGGGCATATTTTTGATTATTTTCCATAGATATTTAAATGTTTTTTGATTTATAAATGAGTTTTTATGCTCCCGGTTTTAGCACCACTTTAACGCAGTCGTCTTTCTTTTTCTGGAATATTTCATATCCCTTCGAGGCTTCACTTAGAGGCAGGGTATGCGTAATGATATCATCAAGCACAACTTTTCCATCACGCACCAGGTCAATTAAATGATCGATATAATTCAATACAGGCGCCTGGCCCTGACGAATGGTTAATCCCTTATCAAAAATCCTGTGCATCGGGAAGTTATCATACGGCGAACCATATACACCCATAATAGTAACTGTACCGTTGCGGCGCACTGCTTTGAAGCACATGTCAAGCACTTTCATACTGCCTACTTCAAAGTTTACCGCCGATTTAACACGGTCCATTATTCCTCTTTCAGGTTCAAAACCCACCGCGTCAACACATACGTCAGCGCCACGGCCGGCAGTCATTTCGCGTATTGCCTCTACCACATCCACCTTGTGCGGATTAAGCGTTTCTACTTTGTTAACGGCTTTTGCTTTTTCGAGGCGATAATCAAGCACATCAATAGCGATAACACGGCCTGCACCGTTTAGCCAGGCGGCCTTTTGCGCCATCAGGCCAACCGGCCCTGAACCGAATATAGCTACAGTTTCGCCGCCTTTAAGCTGCGCCCAGTCAATAGCCGACCATCCCGTAGGAAAGATATCTGTCAGAAAAAGCACCTGCTCATCGGTCATATGATCAGGTACTACCCTCGGGCTTATATCGGCATAAGGCACGCGTACATACTCAGCCTGTCCGCCCGAGTAACCGCCATACAAGTCAGTATAACCAAACAGCGCCGCACCTTTTTTATCGGCCAAATCGCCATCAGGCCCATAGTGTTTATAGTTTGAATTTTCACAAGCGGGCGAAGCGCCATGCGTGCAGAAAAAGCAATGCCCGCATGCTATAGGAAACGGCACTACCACACGGTCGCCTTTTTTAAGATTTTTAACGTTTGCTCCTACTTCCTCTACAATGCCCATAAACTCATGACCCATAATCATATCACTTGCCTGCGGCACCCCTCCGCTGAGGATATGCAGGTCTGATCCGCAGATAGCGGTTGAGGTAACTCTTAAGATAACGTCTCCCGGGTCTTCAATCCTTGGATCGTCAACCGTATCAACGGTGATATCGCCGGGTTTGTGAAAAACTGCTGCTTTCATAAAATAAATTAAGTATCTATTAAAATTTTAAATTCACAATAATTATTCAACACCATTACATGTTGTAAGTTTTATAAATTTTAAACTATTTAAGCAATAAGAAATTATTTTTACCCGCAAGAGGCATAATATAAAGATTGCCGATAATATTTAGTTATACTTTTAGTTTAGTATATATCCTATTATTTACATTTACACACCGCTGTTAAAGCATAGGAGATATAAAACATATAGCTATATTTGAATACTAATACTATTGATCATCCCTTTTTATTAACTGGAAAACTAAAATGCTACCAAATGGTTACTGGTTTACTGATACTATATGTCCGAATTGCCTCTTGATCCTGTTATAAAATCTGAAGAAAGCACTACCAAGCCAGCCGGTATTACAAACGCAGCCGACGCGACCGGACATGTGGCAATATGCTTATGCGACAGCTATGGCCGTATAACTTACTTCAACCAACAAGCAAGGCAATATTTTACAAAGGATCCGGCTACAGGCACAGATGTTTGGTATGATCTGCTTAAAATATCACCCATTCCGGGTGGCGACGTAATAGATTTAAACCATCTTTTAGTTACAGCGCTGGAAAGCGGAGAACCGATTGAAGGGCTTGAACTTACACTGCAATTGTCTGACAGCAGTTTACGCGAAGTATCAATATACGTGACTCCTTTTTTTAATGCTGATGGAAAGCTTACGGGTGCAAGCAATACTATAATTGATATTACCGAACAAAAGCAGCTTGAAACAAGACAGGCTATGCTTGCAGCAATCATTGAATCATCTGACGACGCCATTATCAGCAAAACCCTTGATGGAACAATTACGAGCTGGAACCATGCCGCCGAGAAACTTTTTGGCTATACTGAAGAAGAAATAATAGGCAAACCAATTACCACGCTTATACCAACCGAACGCCTTGATGAAGAAAAGCATATCATCAGTAGTGTAAGCAACAATAAAAAGGTTGATCACTTCGAAACCATACGCGTACATAAGAACGGACATGAGATACAGATATCGCTCACCGTTTCGCCTATACGCAACAACCGCGGACAGGTAGTGGGCGCGTCAAAAATAGCCCGCAGTATATCTGACAAACTGATTGCCGATGAAAACAGGGCCACACTTGCGGCCATTGTGGATACATCTGACGATACCATTATCAGTAAAACGCTTAATGGTATTATAACCAGCTGGAACAAGGCGGCCGAGCGTATGTTCGGTTATACAAGAGAAGAGGCGCTGGGAAAACATATTTCATTGCTTATTCCGCCTGAGCGGTTGCATGAAGAGGATATTATTATAGGTAATATTTCAAAAGGCAACCGGGTTGACCACTTTGAAACCATACGGGTAGCAAAAAACGGCACTCGCATACCCATTTCATTATCTGTTTCGCCCGTTCTCGACAGCAAAGGAAATATCATTGGCGCATCAAAAATAGCAAGAGATATCAGCAAGCAAAAAAACGCCGAATCGCAGCTACAGCAATATGCCGATAACCTCGAGATATTAAATTCGGTTGGCAAAATGGTTTCTGAAAGCCTTGATATAAAAAGTATTCTTGACAAGGTTACCGAGGCCACAACCCAGTTAACAGGCGCTGCTTTCGGAGCTTTCTTTTATAATGAAATGAATTCGCAAGGTGAATCATACATGCTGTATTCGCTTTCCGGCGCTCCACGCGAAGCATTCGACAAGTTTGGCATGCCAAGAAATACGGCTATTTTTCACTCAACATTTAGCGGGGAAAAGATTGTGCGTGTTGATGACATTACTAAAGATCCTAAATACGGCAAAAGTGCTCCTCACTATGGCATGCCTAAAGGGCATTTACCTGTAGTAAGCTACCTGGCTGTTCCGGTATCATCAAAATCAGGCAGCGTAATAGGTGGGTTATTTTTCGGGCATCCTGAATCTGGCGTATTTACTGCCGAGCATGAAGAACTTATTGCCGGTGTAGCATCACAGGCTGCAGCCGCACTTGATAATGCCCGTTTATATGAAGAAATACAGGTGTTAAATGCAAAAAAAGATGAATTTATAGGCCTTGCCAGTCACGAGCTAAAAACGCCAATAACCAGTATAAGCGGTTACCTGCAGCTAATAAACAAACACATGAGTGATGGCGACCGTAACAAATCGTTCATCACAAAAACGCTGCAGCAGGTAAATAAACTGTCGGCATTGATATCCGATTTGCTGGACGTTTCAAAAATACAAACAGGTAAACTGCCTTTTTCGTTTACAGGCTTCGACGCATCATTACTGCTAAGGGACGTTACCGAAATGATGCAGTCAACATATCCTTCGCATCATATTGAACTGCATACTGCCGATAACATATTGGTTACTGCCGATCAGCAGCGTATCGAACAGGTGATCATCAACCTGATATCAAACGCCGTAAAGTATTCGCCCGGAGCCAATAAGGTGATCATCAAGGCTGAAAAGGCAAATGAGAAGATTCGCGTTTCGGTGCAGGATTTTGGTATCGGTATTGAGAAACAGCAGCACGAACGCATTTTCTCAAGGTTTTACCGGGTAGAAAATTTGGCGGCACACATGTCTGGTCTTGGTATCGGACTATATATCTGCCACGAGATTATAGACCGCCATAAAGGTCGCTTGTGGGTAGAAAGCGAAATTGGCAAGGGATCGACATTTGTATTTGAAATACCGGAGAACTGTTATTAACATCAGGCATTACAGGCTTGCCATATCTTAACCGCTTCAACCGCTTCTTTTACATCGTGCACACGCAAAATATTTGCTCCTTTAAATAAAGCAATAGTATTTAATGCGGTGGTGGCATTCAAGGCGTCTTCAGGTTTGATGTCAAGCAAGCCATATATCATTCGCTTGCGCGATACGCCAACTAATACCGGCAATTCAAGTATATCAAAATCCTGCAGCCTGTTCATCAGTGTATAACTATGCTCAGCTTTTTTAGCAAAGCCAAAACCAGGATCAATAATCACATCATGTACGCCCAGCTGTTTTAGCTGGTGATATTTTGCGACGAAATAGTCAAGCACTTCATTAAAAACATCATCATATTCGGCAAGCTTGTTCATCGTTTGTGGATTGCCTTTCATATGCATAAGGATATAAGGCACCTGTAAACGCGCCACAGTAGTAAACATGTTTTCATCAAGTTGCCCG
Source organism: Mucilaginibacter limnophilus (assembly GCF_004005815.1). Lineage (GTDB taxonomy): Bacteria > Bacteroidota > Bacteroidia > Sphingobacteriales > Sphingobacteriaceae > Mucilaginibacter > Mucilaginibacter limnophilus. The sequence goes on from NZ_SACK01000005.1 coordinate 156,198, forward strand.
CCTGAGATATCGTTGATAATATGCGCTCCTGCGCTAATAGCGTTTTCGGCTACGCTTGCCCGGAAGGTATCAATAGACAAAATCGCTTCGGGAAATGCATTGGCTATAGCCTCAACAGCAGGCAATAAACGATCGGTTTCTTCCTGCATGCTGATATCATCAGCTCCAGGGCGTGAAGAATAAGCACCCAAATCAAGGAAAGTAGCACCATCAATCAGCATTTTTTCAGCCTGTTGAAGCGCATCGTCAACGGCAGGCTTACGGCTGTCGGTATAGAAAGAATCGGGTGTAAGGTTAATAATGCCCATTACCTTTGGGGTACTTAAGTCAATGAGTTTCCCCCCCGCGTTTAGGCTTGTCTTTTTCTGAAAAAATGTTTTTGCTGTCATTCTTGAATTAGTGGATGTAAAGTTACTTTATATATTTGCAATAGCACTTAGTGTGCTGTTGGTGGACTACCTTTTAGGCGCAAAAAGAGAAAAACGGTCACTCTGCTCTCCATCATTTACCTATCGTACCGACAAGCTGGTGAACACCGCAGAAGAATACAATGCAGTAATTAATGTCTGCAAAAATCTTTTTATAAAAAAGACCCGTGATTACGGTACCGCCTGGCGCATTTTGCGTATTGAAAGCATTACCGACCAGATATTCATCAAAGCGCAGCGCATCCGCACGCTTGAAGAAAAAAAGGTTTCAAAGGTTGGCGAAGATATTACCGGCGAATACATTGGCATTGTAAATTATTGCGTTATTGCCATGATGCAGCTTGACTGCGCACCTGATACGCCTACCGACCTGCCTGCTGAAGAGGTGAGTGTATTGTTCGACCAAAAAGTGAACGAGACCCGTGACCTGATGTTTGCCAAAAACCATGATTATGGTGAAGCCTGGCGCGATATGCGCATCAGCTCGTTAACCGATCTGATATTAATGAAATTGCTGCGGGTTAAACAAATAGAGGACAATAAAGGTGAAACGCTGGCATCTGAAGGAGTAAAAGCCAACTACCAGGATATGCTGAACTATTCGGTGTTCGCACTGATAAAATTAGGAGTAAAATGAAAAACGCACTGGTTTGGCTTTGCCGGATATTTGTAGGCCTGTTGTTCATTTTTTCGGGCCTTATAAAAGCAAATGACCCGCTTGGCTTTTCGTACAAACTGATAGAATATTTCGAGGTATTTCATATTACTTTTTTGGATAGCCTTGCCGTTGCCATAGCCATTATACTTTGTGCGCTGGAAATGATATTGGGTTTTGCCTTGCTAATAGGCGCGCGCGCTAAAACCGTAGTTTGGGGCTTGCTGCTGCTGATCATATTTTTCGCCTTCCTTACTTTTTACTCAGCTTATTTTAAAGTGGTACAAACCTGCGGCTGCTTTGGCGACGCTATTCCGCTTACACCCTGGCAGTCGTTTAGTAAAGATCTTGTATTGTTACTGCTTACCCTGGTGTTGTTCTTCAACAGAAACAAAATCAGACCTGTATTCACTAAAAAAGGCGGTGACATTGCCATTGGCATAGCAACCGTTTTAGCCATAGGCGCTGGCTTATACACATACAACTTTTTACCGGTGATTGATTTTCTGCCATATAAGATAGGCGCAAACATTCCTGAATCGATGAAAGTGCCACCCGGTGCCAAGCCTGATGAGTATGAGCAGACCTACAATCTGAAAAATAAAAAGACCGGCGAAACGAAGGTGATGACCGACAAGGAGTACATGAAAACTGGCATCTGGAAAGACAATAACTGGGAAGTAGTAGGCGATCCGGAAAGTCGCCTGGTTAAAAAAGGATTTACGCCTAAAATAGTCGACTTGAATATAAATGATATGCAGGGTAACGACTATACGCAGGAACTTCTATCAAACCCTTTTTATAATGTGGTGATTGTAGCATACAACCTTAAAGAAACTGACGTTGATGCTATGATCAAGCTAAATACATTGGCCTTGAATCTGGCTGAAAATTATAACGCGCGTACTGTGCTGCTTACTTCAAACTCAGCACAGGATGTAATGAAATTTACCTCGGCACATAAGCTTGTTTACCTCGAGACCTTTTTTGCAGATGCGGTACCTCTGAAGAGTATGGTTCGTGCAAATCCGGGAGTAATGCTACTTAAAAATGGTACCGTTATAAACAAATGGCATTATCACAATATGCCGACGTATGACGAGTTGGTAAAACAATATTTTCAGCATTAATTATGATACGCTACATCATCCGCAAAGCCGGCTATGCCTTGGCAGTAATGCTGGGTATTGTAGTGGTGGTATTTTTTCTATTCAATATATTACCTGTCGACCCAGCGCGAATGACTCAGGGTCAGCGCGCTGATGTACAATCGCTGGAAGCTGTGCGTAAGGAGTTTGGGCTTGATAAACCCGTTCCTGTACAGTTTATTTACTATATTAATGATCTTTCTCCGGTTGGCGTGCATGTAAACAGTACTGCCGAGCAACAGCGTTACGGCTATGTTAAGCTTATTCCGGTTTGGGGCAATAATGTATTGGTCTTGAAATGGCCTTACCTTCGCCGCTCTTATCAAACCCGTCAAGATGTTTCAGCCATGTTAATTAATGTATTACCCAATACGTTGATACTGGCTACAGCGGCTATGCTGCTGGCTATAGTGCTGGGGATATTTTTAGGGGTGTTGTGTGCGGTGAATCAAAACACCTGGATTGACAGGCTGTGTGTCAGCTTATCAACACTTGGCATATCTGCACCTTCATTTTTCGCAGGCATTATTATAGCCTGGCTGTTTGGCTTTGTATTGAACAAGTATACCGGGCTGAACATGTCGGGCGGTTTGTATAATTATGATCCGTTTAAAGGAGAAGTGCTTACTTTAAAAAATTTAATATTACCCGCAATTACTCTTGGCCTGAGGCCGCTGGCTATTATTGTACAGCTTACGAGAAATGCTATGCTTGATGTGCTCGGGCAAGATTACATTCGCACAGCCAAAGCAAAAGGGCTAAGTAAAAATGCTATTATCTATCGCCATGCATTAAAGAATGCGCTGAACCCTGTAATTACCGCTATAGCTAACTGGTTTGCTTCACTGCTTGCCGGGTCGTTTTTTGTAGAGTATGTATTCGGTTACAATGGCTTAGGCAAGGCTACGGTTGACGCGCTCGAAATGTCAGATTTTCCAGTCATAATGGGCTCAATATTATTTATAGCGTTTATTTTTGTGCTGATCAATATCCTGACGGATATCCTGTATGCTTGGGTAGATCCACGGGTAAAAGCTTTCTGATAACAACACATGAGCGACATCGACACAGAAAAAAAGGGATTAGGACTGGTATTTTTGATAGGCTTTATGGGCTGCGGCAAAACCACCTGGGGCAAAAAACTTGCTGCACATACCAACTCCGCTTTTATTGATCTGGACCATGCGCTTGAAGAAAAAGCAGGTATGAGCATTGCTGAATATTTTTCGTCGTTTGGCGAGGAGGCGTTTCGTAAACTGGAATCAGATATTTTGAAAACAACGCCATATGCTGAGAACACCATTGTGTCAACCGGCGGTGGGTTGCCTTGTTTTTTCGACAATATGGCGTGGATGAACACCAATGGCAAAACACTGTACATTAAACATTCGCCTAAAACTTTAGCCCACCGGCTTGAAAACAGCAAAACAGAGCGCCCGGTACTACAAGGCAAAAAAGGTGACGAACTGGTTGATTTTATTACCGAAAGATTAGCAGCCCGCGAAGGATATTACATGCAGGCCAGGTATATTATTGATGGGTTGCTGATTTCTGCTGAGATGCTCCAGGAAACTTTATCAGTGTAATGTTCGTTGAAAATTCCGAAACCATACTGCATAACTGTTGTTAACAGAATATTATGGATCACAATGTGTATTTGTTAGCTACCGACCCTAATGACCCTTGCAGGGATATTATCCACTCAAGGGATACCAACCTTAAGGTTAGGGTAATCTGCCTTAACAATGACAATTATGTGCCTGATAATAATGAAATACAGCTATATGGTTATATAGAAAGCAAACTGTATTTGTTTGAAACCATTGATATCAACGCCGAAGATGCACTTGACGTAGTTGGCGCCATACAATGGTATGCCGATTATTGCGGATCACCGGAAATGGAGATACTACCCGAAGACCCTCGCCCCGGGCATCATATGGCGATGTAAGTTTAACTTTTTACCGGCTCAATCACTTTTAAAATAGCATCCATATACTCACGATCGTTAGCCAGACGGGGCACTTTGTTTTGCCCGCCAAGCTTGCCTTTTTCTTTCAGCCAGTTAAAGAATGTGTCTTCGGGTGCACGCCTTACTAAAGGACGACGCAGGGCCATGTCTTTAAAACGCTTGGCATCGTAATCCGAGTTTATTTTACGCAGCGTTTCGTCCAATATATCTACAAAACGCTCAAACTCGCCCGGGGCTTTTACAAACTCTATCAGCCATTCGTGCGCACCGCTTTTATTATTATTGAAATAAATGGGTGCGGCTGTGTAATCACGTATTACGGCGCCGGTATGCTTACAGGCTTCTTCAAGCGCTTGTTCGGCATTGTCAATAATCACTTCTTCGCCAACAGCGTTAATGTAATGTTTAGTACGCCCTGTAATTTGTATACGATATGGCGACAGCGAAGTAAAACGAATAGTATCACCTATCATATATCGCCACAGGCCGGCATTGGTGCTGATGATAAGCGCATAATTTTTGCCTAATTCCACCTCATCAAGCGTTAGTGTTTTAGGATTATCGTCATGCAAATTCTCTACCGGTAAAAATTCATAAAAGATGCCATAATCGAGCATCAGCAGCATTTCGCCGGGTTCTTCCCTGTCCTGTATGCCAAAATACCCTTCAGACGCGTTGTAGTTTTCCAGATAATACATGTTATCTGTAGGAATAAACTTTTTGAACTGTTCGCGATATGGTGTAAAACTCACCCCGCCATGGAAACAAAACTCAAGGTTCGGCCATATTTCCAGCAGGTTGCTTTTACCGGTGATTTCAAGTATGCGGTTAAACAGTACAATGTTCCAGGTAGGTACGCCGCCTATGCCGGTTACATTAACATCACGGGTTATACGGGCTATTTTTTCAATTTTTTCTTCAAAGTTTTCAAGAAGGGTGGTTTCCAAATCGGGCGTGCGATGAAACTCAGCCCAGAAAGGCAGGTTTTTCATAATCACTGCCGACAGGTCACCAAAAGAAGTATCCGGGCTAAGTTGGCTTATTTGACTACTGCCACCAATGGTTAATGATTTACCGGTGAACAGTTGCGCATTAGGGCGGTTATTGAAATATATAGTAAGCGCATCTTTACCCCCTTTAAAGTGACATTCCTCTAATGCTTCCTCGCTTACCGGAATAAACTTGCTACGGTCACTTGTAGTACCGGACGACTTTGCAAACCAGCGTATTTCAGAAGGCCAAAGGATATTTTGCTCACCTTTAAGCATGCGCTCAATATACGGCTTCAGCGAATCATAATTTTGTATAGGTACACGTTCGCGGTACTGGTCAAGATTTTCAATGCTTTTATAATGATGCAGCCTACCCCATTCGGTATTTTCGGCACCCATAATCAGGTTTTCAAACCACTCTTCCTGCACCTCGTTAGGGTACTTCATAAAAAGCTCAATCTGGTGAATGCGCTTTTTCATGAACCAGGAAACAACAGAATTTATAAGGGTCATGTATTGAGTCTTGGTTTATAAAGCAAAACTTTTGCGCTTAAGCACAAAGTTCGCACCAAGATACACTTTTCTTACCATTTCATTTTCAGCCAATACTTCAGGCACGCCCGATTCAAGGATTTTTCCTTCAAAAAGCAGGTAAGCCCGATCGGTAATTGACAGCGTTTCCTGTACATTATGGTCTGTAATCAGGATACCGATGTTGCGGTGTTTCAGTTTATACACCATTGCCTGTATCTCTTCAACAGCAATTGGGTCAACGCCGGCAAAGGGTTCATCAAGCAGTATAAAATTAGGTTCGGCGGCAAGCGCACGGGCAATTTCAGTACGGCGGCGCTCACCACCCGACAGCAGGTCGCCACGGTTTTTACGTACTTTATGCAGACTAAACTCGTCGATAAGTTCTTCCAGTTTATCGCGCTGTGCCTCTTTGCTCATAGGGCCCATCTCCAACACGGCTTTAATATTATCTTCAACAGAAAGCTTGCGAAATACAGATGCTTCCTGCGCCAGGTAACCAATGCCTTTTTGAGCACGACGGTACATCGGGTCGCCGGTTATTTCCTTGTCATCGAGAACTATACGGCCTTCATTTGGTTTTATCAGCCCTACAATCATGTAGAACGATGTGGTTTTACCGGCACCGTTCGGCCCAAGCAAACCCACAATTTCGCCTTGCGCTACGTTAAATGAAACATCGTTAACAACGGTACGTTGCTTATATTTTTTTACAAGGTGCTCGGCCTGAAGAATCATATTGTTATAAAGTTCTAAATTCTAATCAAGTAAACTCTAAAACTTTAAAGTTATTTTATTTTATAACAAATAGCGATAGGTTTTAAACCCATCGCTATTAAGTGAATAATTTATATAGCATGAGGGATGCTGAAACAAGTCAGCATGACGGTTGGAGTAATTACCCATTAAACTCTTTCAACGCCTTCTCAATCCTCTTTATAGTTTCATCCTTACCCAGCAAAGCGGCAATATCAAACACATGCGGACCAAACTTGCCACCAACTAACATAATTCGGAATGGCAGCATTACATCACCAATTTTAAAGCCTTTTTCTTCGGTAAATGCTTTGAATTGAGCCTCAAGGTCATGCGCTTCCCAGGTTTCGTTTGCTGAGAATTTTTCTGAAACCTCATTAAAAAACGCTGTTTTGGCGTCTGTCCATTTAGGTTTTACGGCGTTAAGATCGTACTCTTTCGGCTGTTCAAAAAAGTAAGCGCCCTGTGTGTAAAAATCTGCAAGCAACACACAGCGGTCTTTTATTAAACCGATTACCGTTAAAAACTTTTCGTCGTTATCAACTGAAATTCCCTTTTCGGTAAATAGGGTAGCTACTTTATCTTTCAGATCTTCAGCGCTTAATTTTTTTATCCATTCGGCGTTGAACCATTTAGCTTTTTCAAAATCGAATTTCGCTCCGGCTTTGCTCACCCTTTCCAGGCTAAAGCGCTCAACCAGTTCGTCAAGTGTAAAAATTTCCTGGTCGGTACCATCATTCCAGCCAAGCATGGCCAGCAGGTTCAAAAATGCTTCGGGCAAAAAGCCCAGTTCGCGGAACCCCGGTGTTAGCTCGCCGGTTTTTGGGTCGGTCCAGTTCATGGCATAAACAGGGAAGCCAAGGCGTGCGCCGTCGCGTTTACTTAGTTTGCCATGCCCATCAGGTTTCAATATCAGCGGAAGATGCGCCCATTGCGGCATCTCATCCTTCCAACCCAGATACTCCCATAACAGCAGGTGCACAGGGGCCGATGGCAACCACTCTTCACCCCTGAAAGCGTGGGTTATCTTCATTAAATAATCGTCAACCACTACGGCTAAGTGATAGGTTGGCATACCGTCGGCCTTTAGCAGAACCTTATCGTCAACCTGGTTGGTTTCAAAGCTTACATAACCGCGTATCATATCATGAAAGCTGATGCTGTCATCTTCAGGCATTTTTATGCGGATAACGTGCGGCGTACCGTCATGCAGCAGTTCTTCTACTTCGTGCAGCGGCAAATTAAGCGAATTGCGCATATCGTACCTGTGCCCATGCCCATACTGAAAGTTAGGAACATCCTTACGTTTTTGCTCCAGCTCTTCAGGTGTATCAAAAGCATAGTAGGCATGCCCCTGGGCAACCAGTTTTTCGGCGTATTCGCGATAGATAGCCTTGCGTTCGCTTTGGCGATATGGCGCAAAGTGTCCACCTACTACCGGACTTTCATCCGGTATCAGTCCGCACCAGTTTAAGCAATCCAAAATATATTGCTCAGCACCTTCAACATAGCGGTTCTGGTCGGTATCCTCGATACGCAGCACGAAATCGCCGCCGTGTTTTTTTGCAAACAGGTAGTTAAACAAAACCGTACGTACACCGCCTAAATGCAGTCCACCTGTTGGACTCGGCGCAAAACGCACCCTCACTTTTTTATCAGCCATAGCGCGCAAAGATAAATTTAAAGAGTGATTTAGTGAACAGTTGATTAAGTGAGCGGTTTTAAATGACGCGGCTTTGATTTAGTGGCGATTAAGAAGTTGCAGTTAGCTTACTTAAAACAAGACATGAATAAACCTTAGTCTCAAAGACTTTACTCCCTTTAATTATATATCTAAATATACTGCAACTGCTCCCGCCACTGCTACTTCTTTAATCTCTTTGCCTTTCATGTCAAAATACGTACTTTGGACACCTTATATGAACCCGTATCAACAGAAACGCCGTTGGAAATACTTTTTACTTGCCTTCGCGGTGGTGATTGCCAGCGGGTCGTTACTATACACCAAATACCTGGTGAAAAATATTGCAGATAGTGAGCGTACCCGGGCTCAAGTTTGGGCGCTTAGCATGAAACAGGTTTTCGCTTCAGATGATAATGATTTCCTGAATTATGTTTTCGCGGTACGCGATAGCCTGACAGTACCGGCTTTGGTAGTTGATGATAAAGGTGAGTTTAAGTACAAAAAAGGCCTTGATACCACTAAAACCTTTATTAAGCTTGAGGCTGAAGAAAATAAGAACATCAAATATGACACTGCTTATTTTCGTAGCGAGCTTAATGAAATGAAGGAACAGCACCAGCCTATAAGACTTACTGTACTTGGTTCGCAATGGCTGGTATATTATAAAGATTCGGCGCTGTTAACGCAATTAAAATACTTCCCTTACATACAGCTTTCCGTTATTGCTATATTTCTGTTAACGGCTTATACAGCTTTCAGTTCGTCACGAAAATCAGAGCAAAACCAGGTTTGGGTGGGCCTTGCAAAAGAAACTGCACACCAACTGGGAACGCCAATATCCTCGCTTATGGCATGGATAGAGTTGATGAAAGAAAAGTTTAATGCAGAGAAAGACCCGCTGATAGCCGAAATGGAAAATGATGTAAAGAGGCTTGAGATTGTGGCCGACAGATTTTCAAAGATTGGTTCACGCCCCATACTTGACCATCATGTAGTTTACGATGTGGTAAAAGATTTTCTCGATTATTTCAGTGTGCGCGTAAGCGACCGTATTACTTTTGAAATGGGCGGCAATAAAGTTGTAAAAGCTGGTTTGAATATCCCATTATTTGACTGGGTGCTGGAAAACCTGCTTAAAAATGCAGTGAACGCCATTGAAGGGAAAGGTATCATCAGGATTGAGATTGGCGAAAGCAAAAAGCAGGTGTTTATTGATGTAAGTGATACCGGCAAAGGAATACCACGCTCGAAATTTGACACCGTTTTTCAGCCCGGTTATACAACGCGGAAACGCGGTTGGGGATTAGGCCTTTCCCTTACCAAGCGTATGGTAGAAAACTACCATAACGGACACATTTTTGTGAAAGACTCAGAAGTAGGTAAAGGCACTACTTTCAGAATTATATTAAAAGCTATAACAAATGATCAGCAAACCACAGCCTAACGAATACGGGCCATTACCGGCTAATTACATCAGCCTGATAAATGATGATGAAAATATCATATCGGTGCTTGAGCAGCAGCGCGATTATACCTACAGTCTTTTTCATCAGCTTACCGAACAGCAAGCTGCTTTTGCGTACGCTGAAGGTAAATGGACGTTGAAAGAAGTACTTGGCCACATGATTGATACCGAACGTGTGTTTGCATTTCGTGCCTTTGTTTTTTCGCGCGAGCAGCAGGACCTGCCGGGTTTCGACCAGGAAGTGTATATGTATTACAGTACCTACAACACCCGCAACATACAGGATATAGCAGACGAGTTTAAAATACTGCGTGATGCCAATTTGTATATGTTCAGGTCGATAAGCGACGAACAGTCGCTACGTACAGGAATTGCCAGCGGGTATGAAATTTCAGTACGCGCTTTGGTTTATGCCACAGCCGGGCATGAGCGCCATCATCTTAATATACTTCGCGATAGATATAATCTGAAATAAAAAAGCCGCCTGCTTAGCAGGCGGCAAGCATGTACCCAAACCATGCAATTAATCCAATTTGTGCAGCTCTTTTTTCTCTATCAGGTGTGATATCAGCAAACCGATACCACCAAAAATAAATATCAACGCGAAGTAGATGCCGGTGTTTTCGGCTTCGTTGCCTACCAATATAGTACGGGTAAAAACGCTTGCAAACAATAAGCCGACACCCGAACCTATTAAAAGCATTGCCCATTTAAGATATACATAAGGTGACGGAGTTGGCTTTTGGCCGCCGCGCGGGTCCATGCCACGCTCAATCATTGCCATTCTTTCTTTGTTACGCAGGTAAACTGCGCCAAATATAAGGGCCAGAAAACCTAAAAATACCAGTGTTACGCCTAATGAAGGATCCATAATTCTATTTTATAAAGTTGATAAATTTTGTTTCAAAAGCACCGTAAATGCGGTGTATTTGTAGGCTATGACCACATGTTTTTTAATGAGGTTACACCTGATTTGAAAAAATTTTAAAATTACATTTACTAAGCAGGCAGACAGACATGTATATCCCAAACAAATCAGGGATGCGTTATACCCGTCTATTAATATTCATTATTTTTAAAAACACTGTAACCTGAATTATCCGCCCGGCGTCATAGCTATTGTTAATACATGCAGAGCAAGCTTACGGATATCGAATTAATTGAGCAAACCCTGGCGGGTAACCAGTCGGCCTATGCCGATCTGGTGCGGCGGCATCAGCGTTTTATATTTACGCTGGCGCTGCGCTTTACCAAAAGCCGGGAGGATGCTGAAGAAGTTGCGCAGGATTGTTTTGTAAAAGCGTACAGGTCGTTGTCAGGATATCAGGCGCAGTCGAAATTCAGCACGTGGCTGTACAGTATAGTTTATACCACGGCCATGACCCATTTGCGAAAGAAACGATTGGATACCGACTCGATAGACGACGAAGCGACCTTTATACAAATTGAAAATAAGCCTTCGGGGTATGACGCCGATAATGTGGAAAACAAATCACGGTCGTACTACCTGAACAAGGCAATTGAGCAGCTATTGCCCGACGACGCCACAATTATAACTTTGTTTTATAAAGGCGAACAGTCGTTAGACGAGATTGCACAAGCGCTGGGTATTGAGGCGAATACCGTGAAGGTTAAACTATTCAGGGCGCGCCAGCGTTTAAAAGAAAAGCTGGAGCGCAGTTTAAAACATGAAGCAAAAGAACTGATATGAGCAGCATAGAAGAAAAACTTTGGAATTATATTGATGGCAACTGCAACGCCGACGAGCAGCAGGCCATCAGCTTGCTTATTGAGCGTGATGAGATATACCGCCGTAAGTATAAGGAGCTTCTTGCGCTTAATGCCGAGTTTTCGGCAATGGAGCTTGACGAGCCACCTATGGCTTTCACCTATAATGTGATGGAGCAGATACGTGCCGAAGTTGCGCTTAAACCGCTTAAAACAACAATTGATACCCGCATATTTAAGGGTATAGCCGCATTCTTTATAATGTCGATTGTTGCTTTGATAATCTTTGCGCTTAGTCAGGTTGATTGGTCGGCCGGGCAAGCAGTTAACTTTAAGCTGCCCGAATATAAAATGCCTGATACCGCCGGATTATTTTCAGGACCTGCATTTGAAATTTTCTTATTTTTTGATGTAGTGCTTGGATTATATCTTTCTGATGCATGGCTTCGCCGTAAGAAGGCAGTTAAAGCGGTATAATTATCTGTACACCTGTACAAAATTATTGACACTTCAATTTTAGCTTCCCAACCCGTGTTATTTATTCCACAAACAGGTCGGCTTGTACTTGCTTTTATTAATAGCGATTTGTCAGACCAGGAAATCATCACACCAGTTTTAAATGCCATTTTGTCCTATCAACAACCACATGGCGTAAAACAGGACAGATATCGGTCTTCTGATGAGTCTAATAAATAATTCGGTGCATTTCAAAATTTTGGTATGGATATTGTAATACATTACACGAACTGGTAAACTTACCGGTTTAATTGTGATAAGGTTTAGGTTGAAAGTCCCCCGGAGCAAGTCTGGGGGGCTTTTTATTTTTACAGGTTGCCCATTCATATACTTTTCATTTGTTATACCTAACTTCGCCTTTCCAGCGTTTACTGGTTACTTTACAAAGCAACTTTATAACTCAATAACCACACATGAAAAATTTCAGGGTATATTTATTCGCGCTTTTTTTAATTGCGTGTTTTAACACCAAAACCTTTGCCCAGCAACAACAACCTCGTATTCCCGAAGCCAGCTCAACACAAACCCTTATTCAGGATTTCGGATTAGGAAAAATAACTGTAACCTATTCGCGACCTAACGTACGCGACCGCAAGATTTTTGGCGGCATACAGCCATATGGAGAAGTATGGCGTACCGGCGCTAACTGGGCCACAACAATTACTTTTAGTGAAGAAACCACTGTTGAGGGCAACAAAGTACCGGCGGGTACATATGCATTGTTCACTATTCCCGGTGAAAAAGAATGGACTATTATTTTAAACAATACGCCAAAACAATGGGGTGCTTATACCTACAAGCAGTCTGACGACTTTATCCGCTTTAAAGTTCCGTCAATCAACCTGAAGGAAAAACGCGAAACATTTACAATCGCTTTTGCAAACGTTACAACCAAAACCTGCGATTTTTACCTGCTTTGGGACTATACTGCGGTAGCAATAAAAATGGGCACTAATGACGACGCCCAGATTGTAGCCAATATTGATCAGCTAATGAAAGGTCCTAAAAAGCCATACTTCAATGCCATTCAGTATTACTATGAAAATAACCATGATTTAAATAAAGCCTTAGCCTGGGCACAGGAAGCTGAAAAAGCTGAGCCAAAAGCACCATGGTTTAAGCTATGGAAAGCCCGTGTATTGCTTAAGTTAGGAAGAAAGCAGGAAGCTATTACTGCTGCGCAGGAAGGGGTTGGTTTGGCCAAGTCATCAGACGATGATGAGTATGTTCGCCTTAATGAAGCGGTACTTGCAAAGGCAATGTATTCTGATAGTAAATAATTATATTCCAAAAATACTTTATAAACAAAAACTATAACCCATAAATTATTCGAATTAGGTTGGTGGTATAGTTTTAGATACCTTTGCAGCAAATAAAAAAACAATTATACTATGATCACTATAGGACAGAAATTCCCTTCATTTTCTAAAACAGCTGTTGTTAGCCTTGAAAAAGGTAAAGAGTTTGAAACTATCACTTCAGACTTTTTAACTAACGACGATAACGTATGGACAGTTATTTTCTGGTGGCCAAAAGATTTTACTTTTGTTTGCCCTACTGAAATTGCTGAATTTAACAAAAACTACGGAGAATTCCGTGACCGTGACACCCGCCTGATCGGTGCTTCAACCGACTCTGAGTTTGTTCACGCTGCATGGAGAACTCACCATGATGACCTTCGTGACCTTAAATTCCCAATGCTTGCTGATACTTCTAAATCACTGGCTGAAGACCTGGGCATTTTAGAGCCAAACGAAAAGATCGCTTATCGGGCTACTTTCATTATCGATCCAACCGGTATCGTTCGCTGGGTATCAGTAAACGACCTGAACGTTGGCCGTAACGTAAAAGAAGTACTGCGTGTGCTTGACGGTTTACAAACTGACGAACTTTGCCCTTGCAACTGGGAAAAAGGACAGGAAACTTTAACTGTATAACACTGATCTTATAATATATCCCCGCATTTACATTTAGGATAGTGCGGGGATTTTTTGTACCCTTAAAATTAAATAACATGAGCGAAAGCACCGAAATAATAGGCGAAATACTGCAATTTGCAGGTATTGACGCCGCATACCGTAACGAAAGCCTTACTTTGTTAGAAAAAGGCGAATCACGTTACCTGCGCGATTTAAAACTTAACTTTACCAGCACCTTAACATCAGAACATTTAAGCGCTAAAGAGTGCGCATTGGTTGGTTTAAGCATCGCTGTAAACAACGTAAATAAACCACTTACCGATTACTATACCCGCTATGCTGAAGAGCAAGGCGCAACTGCTGCAGAAATTGCTGAAGCTGTTGGCTGCGCTTCATTGCTGGCATCAAACAACGTGTTTTATCGTTTCAGGCACTTTACTCAAAAAGAAAAATACGGCCAGATACCTGCACGTATCCGTATGCAGATAATGATGAAGCCTGTAACGGGTAAAGAATTTTTTGAACTGCTTAGCTTAGCTGTATCGGCAGTAAACGGTTGCGAGATGTGCGTTAATGCTCACGAAGATTCGCTGATTAAACTTGGTACTACCGAAGAGCGTATTTTTGATGCCGTACGCATCGCCTCGCTGGTAACTGCAACCGGTAAGGTAATCTTTTAAAATTACTATAATATGCGCTTTAAATAAAAACGGCCTTTACAATATTGTAAAGGCCGTTTTTTATGAACTATAAGTTCAAAAATTAAATTTGTATTTATCGTGCAAAAAAAATTAATTTTATAGCAAGATTAAACAAACCTCGGTTTCATAATATATTTCTTGAACTGTGCTGCTGGGGTGGAAATTAATTTAATTGTTAATTTTTTGGGGAAGCCGTTTCATACTCAGTATCGAAACGGCTTTTGTTTGCCCCCTACCCCCCTGAAGGGGGAATTACAAACACTGAATGTTAAACGCCGAATGATGAATTGATCTTTACTTCATTATTCGGCGTTCATTATTTTAAAATCAATATTATGAATCTTATTCCCCTTTAGGGGGTTAGGGGGCTAATGCGCGTCAGTAACCGCTTTCATGTTCTTACGGAAAGGCTGCAGGTAAAGCAGCGGTATCGAGAACAACATGATCAGTCCTGAAACCCAATACGCGTCATCATAAGTTAACAACAATGTTTGCTTAACTACCGTACCCTCAATTGCCCTGTATGCCATTTGTGTGGCATCCATTATCGATTTGCCTTTGGCTACAAAAGCTTGGGTGTACATATTTAAACGCTGTAACAGTTCAGGATCATAAACGTTAATATTCGTCAATAATTCATTTCGGTGATAACCCTGCCTAACGTGTATTAATGTAGTTAACGCCGCAATACCAAATGAGCCACCTAATTGGCGCATCATGTTGTTCAAACCAGAACCCTGTCCTATTTCAGGTCCCTTAAGATCGGCCATAGCCAGGGTGGTTAAAGGCACAAACAAAAGCGCCATACCAACACCGCGTATCAGCAATGGTATCATCACATCTCTCTCGCCGGTTTCAAGTGTCGAATTGCTCAACATCCAGGTAAACACAAAGAACAGGAACATACCGGCTGTTGCCATAAACTGTGCAGGTATACCTCTATTCAGCATCTTCCCGATAAAAGGCATCATCATAATAGTACATAAACCACCAGGAAACAACAACTCACCGGTTTGTTGGGCGGTAAAACCCAACAGGTTCTGACAAAATACCGGGAACACGAATACCGACCCATATAAACCGAAACCCAAGATAAATGAGGTAAACATACCCACTGCGAAGCTTCGATGTCGTAGAATGCTAAAGTTAACCACAGGGTGATCAGTATTTAATTCACGCCATACAAATAATATGGCACCAATAATAGCTGTTGCTGTTAACACGGTGATATACGGAGTAGCAAACCAATCTTCGCTTTCACCTTTTTCAAGTATAGTTTGCAGCGAGCCTACCGAAACAGCAAGCAGTAATATCCCCCACCAGTCGACAGGCTTGCCTGTAATTTTGGGCGTTTCTTTAACAAATGTGTAAGTAAGAAAGAATGCCAGCGCGCCTACAGGAATATTAACGTAAAATATCCATGGCCATGCATAGTGGTTGGTTATATAACCACCTATTGTTGGGCCTACAGTAGGGCCAACTACGGCACCAAGACCAAACAAAGCCGTTGCCGTACCTATTTGTTCGCGCGGCCAGGTCTCTATCAATATAGCCTGTGCAGTGGATATCAAGCCACCACCGGCAAGGCCTTGTAAAATCCTGAAAGCTACAAGCTCTTCGAGTGTAGTGGCATTACCGCATAAAAATGATGCTATAGTAAACACAACTATTGAGGCCAAAAAATAATTCTTCCGGCCGAATTTATCACCCAGCCAACCCGACATGGGCAATATAATAACATTTGCTACCGCATAGCCTGTTACCACCCATGCAATATCCTCAAGCGTAGCGCCAAGGTTACCCATAATGTCAGGCAGCGATACGTTTACAATAGTGGTATCAATAAGCTCAAGCAGCGATGCCATAATTACCGTGATGGTAATTATCCATTTTTTAAAGCCAGTCTCAGCCATTATTTAATTTTTTATATCTACCGAAACATCTACGCTCATGCCGGGGCGTAGTTTCGCTAATTGTTCTGGAGTTCCGTTTATTTTGATTTTAACAGGTATGCGTTGTACTACTTTCACAAAGTTACCGGTAGCATTATCCGGAGGTAGCAGAGAAAATTTTGCACCTGTGGCAGGCGAAAAATTGTAAACTGAACCTTCCAATTCTAAATCCGGATAAGCGTCAACCTCAATTTTTACATGCTGCCCGTTACGAATGTCGTTCAGCTGTGTTTCTTTAAAGTTGGCGGTTACATACAGGCTGTTATCGTTAACAATAGCAAACAAGGTTTGTCCCGGCTGTACCAATTGGCCCACCTGTACGTTCTTTTTAGCAACCATACCACTTGCAGGCGCTTTTATTGATGCATAAGTTAACTGCAGTTTTGCAAAGTCAACATCAGCCTGACGTTGGGTAACGCCGGTATTGGTAACCTTTAACTGGCTGCGGGTAGTACCTACCTGCTCCACAGCGGCTTTATACTGATCCTGTGCAGCACGATAATTTGCTTGTGCTACCTGTAATTCGGTTTTAGCCTGATCAAACTGCTGACGGGTGATTGAACCGTCCTTAACCAGGTTGGCATAACGGTCGTAATCTTTACGTACCTGCTCTAATTTTGCGGCAGCTGATGCTACATTAGCTTTTGCAGTAGCTGAATTAGCCTGGTTAGTGTATATCTGTTGCTGACCAACGTCGATACCCGCTGTAGCGCCCGATTGTGCGGCCTGTGCCTGTTCAACTTTTACCTTAAGGTCACGGTCGTCAATTTTAACAAGCAGCTGGCCTTTGGTAACGTGGGTGTTTTCTTCAAATAAAATGCTATCTACATAACCGCCTACGCGTGCTACTACCGGACTAATATCCGCGTCAATCTGAGCGTTATCTGTATCCTCATGACCGCTATAATAAATGTATTCTTTTATACCGAAAATAACACCTGCAAGCAGGATAACCCCTAAAATGATAGGTATTACTTTCGATTTCTTTTTTGGTTCTGATGATTCTGTATTCTGTGCCATTTTAATATATAGTGAGTGTGTTTATTACTTGTTTAGTTTTCCGGTTGATTTTAATAAAGTATAGTATGCAAGTCCGGCGTCAGCTTTAGCAAGTTCAAGGTTGATCTGCGCCTGATACAACAATGTCTGCGCATCTGCACGGTCAACAGCCGAAGCAATGTTGCTGCGGTATTTTGATTCCAATATTTTATTGTTTTCGCCCGCTTGCGCGATAGATGTTTGCAGCAGCCTTATTTTCTCAAGCGCCGAAATGTAGGTTTGATAGTTTTGGTTCACCTCGTTCTTAATCCTGTCGACAGTGATACTTTTGTTAATGTCGGCTTCAGTACGCTGAATTTTGGCTTCAGCTACTTTATGCTTATTTGTCCACAGCGCGCCAAAGTTCCATGATGCAGTTAAGCCAATAGATATTGGCGTAATGTAGCTACCTGATTTTGGCAGCGGGTTAGCAGCCACACCTACATAGTAAGCGCTTGCAGCAGCGGCAAGATTTGGAAGCGTATTAGCTTTTACACTGCTGATGTTCTTGTCGGCCACCTGCGCCTGCAAATCAGCCTGCTGTAATTCGGGACGGTTCGCCAGCGCGGTATCAATATAGCTGTTCAGCATACCCATTGGCTGCTCGGCGCCTGCTACCTGTTCAATTCTTAACTGAGTGGTTTCAGGTAATCCTAAAAGTATGTTCAAATTATAATTAACAATCTTACGGTTGTTTTCAAGGTCGATGCCATTTAACTCAACGTTCGAGCGTTGCAACTGGAATTGCAGTACATCATTTTTGGTTACAATACCCTGCTCAAAAAAGCGTTGCGACTGTTTAATTTGCTGATCAATAGTGGCAATGTTTTGCTGCACTACTTTTTGACCCTGTAACACTTTGTACAGGTTATAATATGAGCTGATGATATTGTAAACGATCTGATCTTTATCGTTCACCTCGTCCAGGCGAGCTATCTGCGTAAGCAGTTCGGTTGATTCGCGGGCATACTTTAGTTTATTACCTGCGAAAATTACCTGGCTTAATGATAAAGTGCCCAGATAAGCATTGGCACTTTTTGGCAAAGAGAAACTTTCTTCGCCAAACTCTAAACGGTTAGCCGGGATTTGTGCACGGCTGTAACCAAAGCTTGCGCTACCAGTTGGCAGCGATTCGTCTTTTGCCTGGTTATACTGGGCAACGGCACGTTCAATGCGGGTGTTTGATAATTTTAATGCTTTGCTGTTTTCAACGCCAAGTTTTATGGCTTCGTCAAGTGTCATCACCCTTTCCTGCGCGCTGGCCGTAAAGGCAAGCAGCATAGCAACAAGAAAAGCCACCAGGGCGTATATAGACAGCTCCCGGTGTAAAAAGTGCGGATTGGTTGTGTTATTATATGTTGTCATTATTTTAGTAAGTACGCTTTTAATAATTCTTTCAAATATTTTTTGATACGGGGCTTTAATTCATTCTCCATATAGGCTGCGTCATTTACATCGTTTCCTAACATTTTTGATGCCACCAATGAGGTGTTGGTGATGTAATTCTTTGTGCCAAAAATTGTTGCAACCGCCATCTCGGTATCGGCTTCCTGCCTGAACTGCCCGCTTGCTTTTCCGTCATCAATAATCTTCTTTACTTCAAGCACATTTGTTAGCAGTATGTCGCCTATCTTATCCATCAATCCGTCGCGGCGGTTAAGTGACATCTCACGGTTAATTAGCTTGGCAAAACAGCTGTTTACAACTACCTTATTAATAAATGCTTCAATAAACGCATCCAGTTTATCCCATGCATTCATGCTTGCATCGTTACCCAGGTTCTGTAACATACTGCGGAACATTTCTATTTTACGCTCGAATACCGCCAGGAACAATCCTTCTTTGGATCCAAAGTAGTAGTTCAACATGGCCATATTCACCCCTGCTTCGCCTGATATGGTACGGGTTGAAGCAGCGTCATACCCCAGATCTGAAAATACTTTTTCAGCTACGTCGAGTATGTGATCCTTCTTATCTGATTTATCCTTTTCCATAATTTTTACAGCACAAAGTTAATTAATCGATTGATTAATTAATGTTAACTTATTGTCATTAAAACATAACATATTGATAATCAATTATAAAAAATCAATCAATCGATTAATTAATAATAATTTAACAACAATGTTTGCGCTTTATTAGTACAGACGATTATGTGCGCTCAATCTTTTATATATTTTTACAGAATATGAAACGGCCTTTTTTAACTACCCTTTTTCTATTTCAAATACTAACTCTATTTGCGCAAACGGCGCCTCCGGCCGATGCCGTAACCATACAACAAAACCTTGACGGATTGAATGTTTTGGGCAGCGTTTTATATATAGCGGCCCACCCCGACGATGAGAATACCCGTTTGCTGGCCTGGCTGGCAAAAGGAATGCACTACCGCACGGGCTATTTGTCGTTAACCCGCGGTGACGGCGGGCAAAACCTAATAGGGAACGAACAAAGTGAGCAGTTAGGACTTATACGTACCCAAGAACTTTTAGCTGCCCGCCGGGTTGACGGCGCTGAACAGTTTTTTACGCGCGCTAACGATTTCGGCTTTTCAAAAAGTCCTGAAGAAACCCTGAAAATATGGGATAAGGAAAAAATATTAGGCGATGTGGTTTGGGTGATACGCAAATTTAGGCCCGATGTAATGATATGTCGCTTTCCAACAACAGGCGAAGGCGGGCACGGGCACCACACCTCATCAGCCATACTGGCGCAGGAGGCATTTACCGCCGCTGCCGACCCAAAGCGCTTCCCTGAACATTTAAAATATGTGCAGGTATGGCAGGCCAAACGCCTGCTGTGGAACACGTTTAACTTTGGCGGCACCAACACTACGTCATCTGATCAGTTCAGGCTTGATGTAGGCGGTTACAATACATTACTTGGCAAAAGTTATGGTGAAATAGCCGCCGAAAGCCGCTCGAACCATAAATCGCAAGGGTTTGGCGCGGCAAAACAACGCGGCGAATGGTTTGAATTTTTTAAAACAATCAAAGGTGACGTTCCGCAAAATAGCTTGCTTGACGGGGTGAAAACCACCTGGGCACGTGTAACAGGCAGCGCAGGTATCAGCAATGATATCCTATTTTTACAAAAAGCATTTGACGCGCAGCATCCCGAAAAATCGGTATCGGCACTGGTTACCCTTCTTGACAAAATAGAAAAAGTGGATGACACCTACTGGCGTGAGCAAAAAACCAAACAGGTAAAAGATTTGATTGCCGCCTGCGCGGGGTTATGGTTTGAAAGTTATGCTGAACAGCCGAGTTATGTGGTGGGTGATAGTATGAATGTAAGTTCGCAAATTATAAAAAGGAATGATTTTAAGGTCCAATCTGCCGAAATTAGTCCTGGTGAGTACATTGCCAGTGCTCATGGGCATGTTTTTACTAGAAACGTATTGGCAACTTCAACACAAAATACCTCAAGCCTTAATTATAACATAACCCAACCATACTGGCTGGCATCTCCGCGTGGCATTGGAATGTACACCTTAGCTAATGATACATTAGCCGGAAACTCTGAAAACCCCGACTATACAAAAACGAGTTTTACTTTTAAGATAAATAATAAAAAAATCAGCTATCAGCGCCCCATCGTATACAAATTTACCGACCCTGTACGCGGCGAAGTTTATCAGCCTGTTGAAATAACACCTCCTGTTACCGCGAATATTGAAAATCCTGTTTACTTGTTTAAAAGCGGGCAGCCGCAAACCGTACATGTTAAGCTGAAAGCCTTTACCAATAAAGCGGGCAGCATTAGCATAAAACCTGTTTCAGGTTGGAAGGTAATTCCTGAAAAAATTGATTTTAGCGGAAAGAATAAAGGCGACGAATGGACTGTGGCGTTCACCATCACCCCGGCAAACAGTAACCCAACCGTAGCTACGCTTGAGGCACAAGTAGATGTTGACGGGCAAAAATGGAGCCTTGGCTATAAGCAAATACGTTATGAGCATATTCCGAATATTACGCTGTTCCCGCCCGCACAGGCCAAAATGGTGAACCTTGATTTAAAAACCAACGGCAAAAATATCGGATACATAAACGGCGCAGGCGATAAGGTTGCTGAATCATTACGTCAGGTAGGTTATACAGTGAATATTTTGGATGAAGACGCGGTTACAAACAGCGATCTTTCGGTTTACGATGCTATTGTGGTAGGTGTTCGTGCTTACAATGTAAACGAGCGCATGGCCATTATGCAGCCAAGACTGCTTGAATATGTTAAAAACGGTGGCAACCTGGTAGTGCAATACAACACCGCCGGGCACATACTAATTGATAATATCGGCCCCTACCCTTTCAGCGTGGTTAATCAACGTGTAACCGAAGAAGATGCCAAGGTAACCTTTGCTGATCCGGCTAATCCTGTTTTAAATTATCCTAACAAAATTACCCAGGCTGATTTTGAAGGCTGGATACAGGAACGCGGACTATACTTTGCATCGGGTATTGATGCAACTTATAACACGCCCTTATTGATGAATGATACTGGAATGTCTCCCGATAAAGGTTCGCTTTTAGTTACTGATTACGGCAAAGGGCGCTTTGTTTATACTTCTCTGGCATTTTTCAGGGAGCTGCCTGCCGGTGTACCCGGGGCTTACAGGTTGTTTATAAATCTTTTAAGCAAACCGGTAAAAAATTAACTATATCACAACATTATACATATAAAGCACGATGCGTTATTTAATATAGTGGCGAATAGCCATTCCACTTAATTTAGGTAATAAGCAATTATAATCAACCCTAAATTATATAAAATGGAATTGATAAAAGAAATCAGTGAAATTCTGAAAGATGCACACAGCAGACCGGCATCAGAAACAAACAAACTTATTGATAAAAAATTAGCAGAACCCGGCACAAAAGGCGTACGTGAAGAATGGACTGAAGCCAGGGTTAACTCAAGTTGTGATAATTACGGCAATATTGAAGAACGCACTTGTTATAAAGTAAATCATGGTGACGGCACTTCATCGCCGCCATGGTGCGATGACTGGCACTGCAAGTAACACATTCTTTTCATTAAATGATAATTTAGCTGTTGTCAGCAAAATATTAAACCTTATTTTTGCAGGCAACAAAAGCATTATTATGTCACATCATCACCATTCGCATAAAAAAGAGGAAGAAGCCCGCAAATACGATTACGTTTATTACCTGGTAGCACTGGTTTGCGGCATGTTTGTAGGCGCCATTGTCGACCGTGGTTTAATTTACATACCTGTTGGTGGTGTTTTAGGCTTACTTACCGCAGCATTTTTTGTGAATGTGCTGGTTAAAGGCCGTGAAAACGTCTAATCCAAAAAACGAATTACCTTCTTTTATACATAACTGGAACCGGTTGTACATCCTTGTGGGTGTTTGGCTGGTTTTTCTTATTTCTGTATTTTGGCTCGTCACTAAATATTTTGAATGAGCCTTACAGACTGGATAGTACTTGTTGTAACCGTACTTGCCATTGTTATTTACGGCATATGGAAAAGCGGCAGCAATAAAAATATCGACCAGTTTCTGGTAGGCAACCGCTCGTTACCCTGGTATCATGTAGGTCTTTCGGTTATGGCCACGCAGGCCAGCGCCATTACTTTTCTTTCAGCTCCCGGGCAGGCCTACAGCGATGGGATGCGCTTTGTACAATTTTATTTCGGGCTGCCGCTGGCCATGATTGTGTTGTGCATTACCTTTGTACCCATTTTTCACCGTCTTAAAGTTTATACCGCTTACGAGTTTCTGGAACAGCGTTTCGACTTAAAAACCCGTGCACTTACAGCTTTTCTTTTTTTGATACAGCGCGGACTTTCAACCGGGATTACTATTTATGCTCCTTCCATTATCCTGTCAACTATATTGAATGTAAACACTACTTACACTACTCTTTTTATTGGTACGCTGGTGATTATTTATACGGTTTACGGTGGTACAAAAGCGGTATCGTACACGCAGCTGCTGCAAATGAGTATCATCTTTTTAGGAATGTTTTTTGCCGGGGTGATGGTGGTAAAACTCCTACCCGACAATACCGGTTTTATCAATGCGCTGAAAATTGGCGGTAAGCTTGGCCGTATGAATGTTATCGACTGGAAGTTCGACCCTGATAACAGTTACAATGTTTGGAGCGGTATCATCGGTGGTTTCTTTTTGCAGTTGAGTTATTTTGGTACCGATCAAAGCCAGGTCGGTCGTTATTTAACTGGCAGTTCGGTAGCGCAAAGCCGCATGGGCCTTATTATGAACGGACTGATTAAGATACCAATGCAGTTTTTGATATTGATGATTGGTGTGCTGGTATTTGCTTTCTATCAGTTTAACAAACCGCCTGTTTTCTTTAATCAATATGAAGTAGCTCAGGTAAAAAAAGGAAAGTATGCAAATGAGTATCAGGCAGCAGAAAAACAATATTCTGTGGCCTTTGAGCAACGTAAAGCAAAAGCCGAA
Source organism: Mucilaginibacter limnophilus (assembly GCF_004005815.1). Lineage (GTDB taxonomy): Bacteria > Bacteroidota > Bacteroidia > Sphingobacteriales > Sphingobacteriaceae > Mucilaginibacter > Mucilaginibacter limnophilus. The sequence continues at coordinate 180,129 of NZ_SACK01000005.1, forward strand.
AGCTTATTAACAGCCTTAGACAATAAGGACGAACAACGCATATCTACTGCCCAGGCAGAACTTAAAGCCGCCGATAAACGAGTACACGATACACGCAACAATGCCATAGCGGTAATGAAAAAGACCAACCCAAAGGCTGACGGCAACGATACCAATTACGTGTTTCTAAGTTTTGTTACTCAAAACCTGCCAATCGGACTAATCGGGCTGCTTATAGCAATTGTGTTCCTGGCTTCAATGGGGTCAACAGCCAGTGCGCTTAACTCACTTGCCTCAACAAGTGTAATTGATATTTATAAACGAGTTATTAATCCTGATGCATCTGATAAAGGGTATCTGAACGCCTCACGCTGGGCAACGGTTATATGGGGCATGGCAAGTATTGGCATGGCCTTATATGCAAACAGACTGGGCAATTTACTTGAAGCGGTAAACCAGCTTGGCTCCTATATATACGGTACTATGCTGGGTATTTTTGTGGTAGCATTTTACTTAAAGCGCATCAAAAGCAACGCAGTTTTTGCTGCCGCGATATTATCAGAAATTATCGTATGCGTATTAGGTTACTTTCAAGCTGTAGCTTACTTGTGGCTGAATGCAGTTGGATGCATTAGTGTTGTAGTGATTGCATTAGTTCTCAACAATATTTTCAGGCAACAAACCGCCTCTGCTTAACATTTACAATTCTTAAAAAATGTTAAAGATCCAATATAAACACACTAAATGCCTTTAAGATAGCACATTTGGCAAACCAATCAGTTAAAGATGCTCAAAACCAACTCATTACTTTTTATTTTCTGCTTTACTGTATTTTATAATCTGCAAGCCCAACCCCTTCAGATACTGAAGCAATCATTACAAAAAATGAACGCGTTAAAAAGCGTTCGATACCAAAACAGGTATATCAGCAAAAACCCGTTTAGTACGGGCGATACAGCACGGGGCGTAAGGCAAACTGCTTTATTGTTTGATAACCAAGGGACAATTACGGCTATGAATAGCTACAGCAATACCTTTGAAGGTACTCCCAAGTTTAGAGAAGTCTATAACGGCGACTCCCTATACACCATTTAACTTGCCGATAGTTTATATTCGGCAGACTTGATTAAGCCTGACAAAGTTTGGTGCGAATGGAAAAGTGCCAAAGAGGTGTTAAATACTTTGATTAATAGCAAAAAGCCTATTGTTCAGCAAGAAGACAGCATAGTAAATGATGCTATCTGTTATAACTTTTTGGTAAAAATTTCTGATACGATTATTATCAACAGCCATAATTACACTCATTACCAATTGCTTATTGACAAGCACACACTACTCCCACTTAAAATAAAGCAAACAGCGGAAGGCGATGCTGAGAAAGGTGGTTACAATTTAGGTCGGGTGCAAATGTACCAGGAAAATATTTTTTCTAATTACGTTATAAATAAAAGCATTAGCCAGGAAGAAGTTAGATTTAAAAAGCAAGGGTTTGCTTTACAAATCACAGCAATGCTTTCTAATGGCGAGCAAATCCCGGAACTAAAGGTTATTAGCTTAGACGGCAAAAATGTCATGGCACAGGAGTTTAAAAACAAAGTTATGTTGATTGAACTTGGCGCCACAGCCTGTCCCGCCAATACCTTGGCAAACCCTATGTTAAATCGGCTGCAAAATAAGTATGCAAAGAACGGAGTGTTAATATTTGGTATTTATTGTGATGATACCGCACAACAAATTACAAAATACCGTCAAAGCAATAACCTGGCCTTCCCAATTTATATAGCAGAAAAAAGACAGAAAAGGGCATTAAAAACCGTTGGCACTCCCGGTTTTTATTTAGTTGATAGTACAGGAAAGATACTATTAAGCTCAAACGGGTATAACGACAACTTAGAGGCTGATATTAGCCAGCAAATAGATAAGCAATTGGCACAATGATAACTTGCCTGTAGATCACAGCAACAAAAAAGCCGCTTAGTTAAAGCGGCTTTCTTTTTAATACCAATAATCTTAATTTCTGCGGCCACCAAACACGCGCAGCAGCATCAAAAACAGATTGATAAAATCAAGATATAGTGTTAACGCACCCATAATGGCCATCTTTTTAGTTGATGCTTCTCCATACTCAAGGCCTGCACCGATGCGTTTTAGCTTTTGAACATCATACGCCGTAAGGCCTACAAACACGGCTACGCCAACGTAACTAATGATTTGACTAAGGCCGCTACTCTTCATAAAAAAGTTAACTATTGAGGCTACTATGATGCCTACAAGCAACATAGTTAATATCGCGCCAAACTTTGTTAAATCCTGATGCGTTGTGTAACCGGCTATTGCCATCACTCCAAAAACCACTGATGTAGTGATAAATACTCCGGTAATAAGTTCAGGTGGATAAGCTCTGAAAATAAAACTTAAGCTGATACCCATAAATGATGCGTATGCTACAAAAAGTATCATAAGTACCGGGTACGACAGCCTGTTTACACCAAATGACATTACAAGAATGAATGCTAAAGGAGAAAACATTACGATAGTTCCTAAACCAGTACGACTATTTGTTTGGACATCAATCAAATAGCTAAATAAAACATCGTTATGCCCAAACCACCATGCCAGCCCCGCTGATATACCAAGCGCGACAAACATCCACATAAATACATTGGCAATAAACCTGCGAGACGCATCGGCGTCTTCTATTTGTATTACGTTCGGGTCGTAAACGTAATCGTGTGTGTTATTTTCCATTTTTTAATTCGATAAATCTATACAAGGATAAGTATTGTCAGGCTACAAAACAAGCGATTATAAGTCATCCCGAACTGGCTTCGGAATCCTCAGGACAAACTTGCTTTGCATGTGAGATGCTAAAATAGGTTCAGCATGGCAAAGCATTAATTCAACCTGCGAGTCAGCTGCTCTTCAACCTTTTTAAATACTTGTACTGGTTTTAATCCCCGCCAGGTAAGTTCATCAAGTTCGCCGCCGAAATTGATATAATAATCAATGTTATTTCTGCGGAACTCCTCTATCACATGCTCTCTGAAGTTTATGCCTGCTATCCAGCCGTCCTCAACATCCTGAAACCACTCCTCATAATAACAATCGTCTGACGAGTGGAAGTTCAATACATTCTCCCCTATCAGCACAAATTTATTTACTCCCTCATCCATCATCAATTCAATCAGTTCGCGCTTAAGCAACATAATATCATTGTTAATGGCGTCATTCCATTCACCAATCAACTCAATGATGCTGTAATGCCTGTCGTAATCAACAAACAACACCTTCAGGTACAGCGTGTTCGAACCAAAGGTATCCCACTGCGGATGCAGCAAATAATTATATATCTGCTTATCAAATTCAAACTCACTATACTGGGTTGCATAAAAAGGCGAATGCTCGTCTTCTGATGCTATATAATCATCGCGCCAGCGGTAATATGGCTCTATTTCGTGCATTCTCTTTTTAAACTCTAAAATCTAAATACTAAACTCTAATCGTATTATAAATTCTAAATGCTAAAAACTAAATTCTAACAGATAGAAACTGCTACCGCAACTGCCACTGCTACTAAAGCATTTTCTTATTTTCACAAACTACTGTTTCATAAAAGCTGCTTCTACTGCCTTGCGCACGCTGCCGTATTGCTTTAATAAAACGGCCGCTTCATTTTCTGGCAAACCGGTTTCGGCCATTATCATGCGGGTGCCGCGGTCAACCAGTTTATTATTGGTTAACTGCATATCCACCATTTTATTACCCTTTACATGCCCCAATTGTATCATTACGGTAGTGGTAAGCATATTCAATACCAGCTTTTGCGCTGTACCTGCCTTCATTCGTGTTGAGCCGGTTACAAATTCAGGCCCGGTGATAACTTCAACGGGATACTTGGCAACTGCGGCTACAGCGCTACCGCTATTACAAACTATACAGCCGGTAATAACACCGTTTTCATTAGCTTTTTCCAGCCCGCCAATAACATAAGGCGTTCTGCCCGAAGCCGCGATGCCTACCAAAACGTCTTTATCATTGATGTTCCAGGCTTGCAAATCTTTCCATGCCTGCTCACGGTCATCCTCGGCAAATTCAACAGCTTTGCGTATGGCGCCATCGCCACCGGCAATAATGCCAACTACCATATCAAACGGCACACCATAAGTAGGTGGGCATTCTGATGCGTCAACCACGCCCAAACGGCCGCTGGTGCCTGCTCCTATGTAAAATAACCGACCGCCATTGCGCATTTTTTTGGCGGTTATAGTAGCCAGCGCCTCTATTTGCGGCAAAGCTTTTTCAACCGCGTCGGGCACTGTTTTGTCTTCGCGGTTAATATTCTGCAGCAGTTCTTTAACGCTCATCTGCTCCAGGTTGTTATAGTTTGAGCTTTGCTCGGTAGTAGCATCCATTTATTTGAAATTAGCTGAAACAAAAATCGGTAAAAAACATCAAATAGTATATACACATGATAATCGGGATATTGTCAATAGATTATATTTGTGTGCAGCATTTATGAAAAGAACGGCTTCTATAGTTTTCAGGTCGGCCCTGCTGGTATTTTTAGGGGTGGCGCTGGGTATTTTCATCAGTAAAGATGATCTTACAGGGCAGCCGTTCAGTTTAACCGGCCGAAGCGACAAAATGTCGCAGGTGCTGCAACTGGTACAAAACAACTACGTTGATTCTATTGACGTTGACAGCATTGAAGGCGAAACCATTAACGAACTACTTCAAAAACTTGACCCCCACTCTCTGTACCTTCCGCCAAGGCAAGCAACTTCTGTTAACGAACGGCTTGAAGGCGGTTTCACCGGTTTGGGGATAGAATATCATTTATTGCGCGACACCTTTATTGTGACTCAGGTTTATCCTGGCGGACCGGCAGCTAAAGCAGGGCTTGTTGGCGGCACTAAAATCATCAGCGTAAACGATAAAAAATTCTCGGGCACAGGTTTAACAGATGATGGAATAGCTAAAGTTTTGCGCACCGATAAAAGCATCCCGCTGCAATTGTTGGTACTGATGCCGGGAAGTAGAGCTCCAAAACAACTTGTACTTAAACAAGGAAGAGTGCCTTTAAGCAGTCTTGATGCTGCGTACATTGCATCAGACGATGTAGGCTATATTAAAATAAGCAAATTTGCAGCTACTACTGATGCTGATTTTCAAAAGGCCTTAAAAGCTCTTAAAGCACAGGGCATGAAAAAGCTGGTGCTCGATCTGCGCGGAAATGGCGGCGGATATTTAAACACAGCCACAGCACTTGCCGATGAGTTTCTGCCAAAAAACAAGCTGATTGTTTATACCAAAGGTGTGCACGAACCACGCACCGATTACTTTGCTACCGACTCGGGCAACTTTGAAAACGGTAAACTGGCTATACTTATTGATGAACATTCCGCTTCAGCAAGCGAGATATTGGCCGGCGCCTTGCAGGATCTTGACCGTGCGGTTATTGTAGGCCGCCGCTCGTTTGGAAAAGGATTGGTACAGCAGCAGTTTCAATTCAGGGATAGTTCGGCGGTAAACCTTACCGTAGCACGATACTATACACCATCAGGTCGTTCCATACAAAAATCGTACAGCCAGGGCGTTGAAAGTTATCGTAACGAACTGGCTGAGCGCATGCGCAAAGGAGAGTTATTTTCTGCAGAAAATAATTTAGCAGACAGCGCTTTCAAAAAGATGTCGCCATATCATACCACATCAGGTAAAAAAGTATTTGGCGGAGGCGGCATTATGCCTGATATTTTTGTTCCGGCTGATACAACTGAAAACTCTGTACTGGTTAGTGCACTTGCCGAAAAGCAATTGTTCACCGCTTATGTGCTTGATAAAATGCAGCCTGTATTAAAAGGTTATGATCGTCAGGAAACCTTCCTGAACAATTACAGTGTTAACGACGCTACCTTAAACGATTTTATGTTGTATGCTGCACAAACATTAAAAACAATCGATTACAAAGAATTAGCAATTTCAAAGCCCCTCATCAAAGCGTTACTTAAGGCCAACGCAGCCCGTTTTAAATGGGGTGATACTGCATACTTCCGTACCTTAAACAGCAACGACCCTGCTTTTGACAAGGCCGTTGCAAGTTTAAATTAGTATAGTTTATTTATTAGAATCAGCTTTGCTTAAGGGCCGGGTCCTGTTCTTTTGTCATAAAATCCGCTTCTGACAATGAAGCTGCTTCCCACTCCAGCACAGCCTCATCAGGCACAGTATCAATAGGCACCTGCCATGATGTAGCACGCTCGTTATAAGCCAGATTTGAATTTGAGCAATAGCATGAAATAATCGACCAGCGCGGATAATCAGACAAGTTAGCTTCCGAGCGGTGCAGCAAGTTAGGATGAAAAAACAACGCGTCGCCTGGTTCAAGTTCCGAGTAAACAAGGGGCATGGTTTTTAAAGCATTTTCAACCATCACCATATCGGCGCCTACCTGTTCACCCGAAAAGCCATGGTTTACACGCCCTATTTTATGCGAACCTTTTATTACCTGAAGGCAACCATTCTCTTTATTGGCAGGTGTAAGCGCTATCATCACGCTAATAAGCCTGTCGGGAAACATGAACTGATTTTTATACCAATAACCATAATCCTGGTGCCATTCCCAGGCGCCGCCAACTTTCGGCTCCTTTTGCATCAGTTTTGAATGAAAATGGCATACGGCGCTGTCGTCGTTCAATAATTCCGCTACCGCATTTACCATCCGCTCGCTGCGAGTCATATACCCAAACACATCATTTCCGGGCGTAAACCATAATGACAATCTCGTTTTTTTACCGGTTTGATCGTTTAAGTCAACAGCATTCTTCGCCATAGCATCATCTTCAAGCGCGGTGGTGTACATGCGGTCAACTTCGTCCTTATTAAAAAAGCCTTTTATAATAACATAACCATCCTTATGATAGTCAGTGATTTGCTGAGCGGTTAATTTTTTTGCTGACATGATAGTATAATTGATTACTCAAAGCTTGAGTTAAATTGCGCTATTTACTACCATTATCGTACTAAAAAAATAAAGTTTTTAAACATAATTTAGGTAGCAATCAAGGGATTGAGGGCAATAATTGCCTTCCGACAACAACACATTTATATAACAACTATGCGTTCAAGCACTTAGTGTTAAAAAAACAATAAGTCATTTTACTGCAATCGATTGCAAAAAAATTCAAACATTACTCATAATTTCACAATCAGGTTATTGATGTTATAAATTTAATTTTTACTTTGCGCAGCTTTTCGCTTAGAAAGGCATGTATTATACTGACCCCATGATCGGCACGATTTAAATTGCAAAGATCTTAACACAGACAAAAAACAATACATAACCATGAGTTTTCAAGACCAGATCAGATCACTCTTTGTTGAAGAAGACCGGATACCGGAGGAATTCAGGATTGAGGAAATACACCAGCGCGAGTATTTGTGCAATGGTGAAATGCGGAAATGGGACGGGCCGGTTAGCGAAGTTTATTCGCCGGTTTGCATTCCAACAAGTGAAGGATTAAAGCGAAAGCTTATTGGCACCTACCCGCTTTGCACCGAAGCTGAAGCTATGGACGCGCTTGCCGCGGCCGAAGCTGCTTACGATAACGGAAGGGGCGAATGGCCTACCATGAGCGTTGACAACCGCATAAAGAGCCTTGAAAAGTTCATTAATAAAATGCAGGAGCAGCGCGCGCTGATTGTTAAACTGATTATGTGGGAAATTGGCAAATCATACGGTGACTCGGCAAAAGAGTTTGACCGTACGGTTGAATACATGATTGCCACTATTGAAGCGCTTAAGGATATAGATCGTCAGTCGTCTCGCTTTGAAATTGAAGAAGGCGTTGTTGCACAAGTGCGTCGCTCACCGCTTGGCGTGGTGTTGTGTATGGGGCCGTTCAACTATCCGCTTAACGAAACTTTTACTACGCTTATACCTGCCCTGATAATGGGCAATACCATATTGTTTAAACCACCTAAACATGGTACGTTATTGCACTACCCTTTACTGAAAGCCTTCCAGGAGTCGTTCCCTAAAGGTGTGGTGAACACAGTTTATGGCCGTGGCGCGGTAGTAACACCAGGACTTATGGCAACCGGCAAGATCAATGTGCTGGCCTTCATCGGTTCAAGCAAGGTGGCAAACGATTTGAAAAAACGTCACCCTAAAGTTAACCGCTTAAGGGCTGTTTTAAGTTTGGATGCCAAAAACGCGGCTATCATCACCAAAAATGCTGATGTTAAGCTTGCCGTTAGCGAGTGCCTTTTAGGTTCATTGTCGTTCAATGGCCAGCGTTGTACCGCTATCAAGATTATCTACGTACACAAAGACGTAGCCGATGAGTTTTTAAAACTGATGGCCGAAGGTATTGAAAAGCTGAAAGTAGGCTTGCCATGGGATAAAGACGTTAAACTTACCCCGCTGCCTGAGCCACACAAACCTGATTACCTGAAAGAAGTAATTGAGGATGCGAAAGCTAACGGCGCAAGTGTGATCAATGAAAACGGCGGTACTATCTCTGAATCATTTGTTTATCCTGCGGTTTTATACCCGGTAAACGATAAAATGAAAGTATACCGCGAAGAGCAGTTTGGTCCGGTTATCCCGGTTGTACCGTTTGATTCTATCGATGAGCCGATCGACTATCAGATCGATTCTCCGCACGGTCAACAGGTAAGTATCTTCAGCAACGATGCTAAAGAGATCTCATCGCTTATTGATCCGTTTGTGAGCCTGGTAAGCCGCGTTAACATCAATGCGCAATGCCAGCGCGGACCGGACGTGTTTCCTTTTACCGGCCGCAAAGACAGCGCGGAAGGTACACTATCGGTTCATGACGCGCTGCGTTCGTTCTCTATCCGCTCGTTGGTAGCAACTAAAATGAATGATACCAATAAACAGATCATCAATGAAATTGTGAACGACAACGATTCCAGTTTCCTGAGCACTAAGTTTATATTGTAATATTATACTTCATAAAGAAAGCGGCTTAACGCCGCTTTCTTTACTTTAAGCCTAAGCATCTGTCACAATTTTATTCGCTTGTGTAACTTTAACACTTGAGTTTATAGCTAAAGTTATATATTGCAAAAAAGTTATCAATTACATATTGATAAACCAAGAACTAAAACCTATAATTGTCAAAAAGACATATTAAACCTAATTTTTTAAATGAAAACACTTTCACTGGGTGATTACGGCGTATTTGTGATATATTTCATAATCGTCGCGGCGTACGGGTATTGGGTGTACAAGCGTAAACACAACGCTGACGCTACATCAAAAGATTATTTTTTGGCTGAGGGATCGTTGACATGGTGGGCTATCGGCGCATCTCTTATCGCCTCAAACATTTCTGCCGAGCAGTTTATAGGCATGAGCAGTTCCGGCTTTACCATGGGACTTGCTATTTCTACTTATGAGTGGATGGCAGCGGCCACCCTGATTGTGGTAGCGGTATTCTTTATACCGGTTTATCTGCGGAACAAAATATTTACCATGCCACAGTTTCTGCACGAGCGGTATAATGGCACAGTAGCCATGATCATGGCTATTTTCTGGCTGATGTTGTACATCGTAGTTAACCTGATGTCCATATTATACCTGGGCGCACTTGCACTAAATGCTATCACTGATTATAACATATATCTATGTATAGGATTTTTGGCTGTATTTGCGATCATCATAACTCTTGGTGGTATGAAGGTAATTGGCTATACAGACGTTATACAGGTATTTGTTTTGATACTGGGCGGTTTGGTGGCTACTTATCTTGCACTTGATTTGATAAGCCAGCAAGCAGGGGTAGAAGGTATTACAGGCAGCTTAAAAGTGTTGCATAAGGAAGTGAACGATCACTTCCACATGATATTTCAAAAAGACAATAAGCACTATATGGATCTTCCTGGTTTAACTGTGCTTATAGGTGGTATGTGGATCACTAACCTTAATTACTGGGGATGTAATCAGTACATTACGCAAAGGGCGTTAGGCGCTAATTTAAAAACCGCACGCGGCGGTATACTGTTCGCGGCGTTTTTGAAATTACTTATGCCGGTTATTGTTGTGTTGCCTGGCATCGCCGCTTATTACCTTTACCAAAAAGGTATGTTTCAAGAGGAAATGCTTACAGCAAAAGGCGTTGTTGATCCTAACAAAGCATATCCCTCATTGCTTAATCTACTTCCCTCAGGTCTGAAAGGCCTTTCGTTCGCGGCTTTAACAGCTGCTATAGTAGCATCACTGGCAGGTAAGGCTAACAGTATCGCTACTATATTCACATTAGATATTTACAAAAAGGCTATTAATCCAGCTGCTACTGATAAGCAGTTGGTTTCGCTGGGTAAAATATCGGTAGTAGTTGCCATGTTTTTAGGAGTAATACTTTCGCTCTTCCTCGGCGATCCGTTGATGGGTGAAGGTAAATCAGGCTTCCAGTACATACAAGAATACACCGGCTTTGTATCACCAGGTATTTTCGCCATGTTCATTTTAGGCTTCTTCTGGAAAAAAGCAACCTCAAATGCAGCGTTATTTTCAACCATAGGTGGTTTTGCGTTTTCAGTACTGTTTAAGTTTTTGCCTCTGTGGGTTAATCTTTCATGGTTAGCACCATTTGGGTTTTCGAAAGCAAATGATAAAGGTGTTTATGAGATACCATTTCTTGACAGGATGGGTTTTGTATTCATCATCTGTGTAATTGGCATGTACGTTATATCAAAAATAGATATTGCAAAAGGTGTAAAAACAAACGGCTTGGAAATTGAATCTTCAATGTTTAAAACCAACCGTGCATTTACAGCAGGTGCATTAATTATTGTAGCTGCGCTTGTAGCACTGTACAGTATTTTCTGGTAGAAATTATCTTAATGATCATAAAAAAGGTCCGTGCAAATGCATGGACCTTTTTTTATAATCAAACGTAACGGCTTATGCTAAACGCGCTTTAAAGAAATCTATTGTTCGTTTCCAGGCAAGTTCGGCAGCAGCTTTATCATAACGCGGTGTGGTATCGTTATGAAAACCATGATTAGCATTTTCATAAATAAACGCCTCGTATTTTTTACCGTTTTGTTTCAAGGCAGCTTCGTAAGCCGGCCAACCTTCAGTTATCCTGGTGTCTAACGAAGCATAATGCAGCATCAGCGGCGCTTTTATTTTAGGCACATCCTCAGCAGCGGGCTGACTGCCATAGAAAGGCACAGCCGCCGCCAGATCGGGCAAACGGACAGCCATCTGGTTAGCTATAGCGCCTCCGAAACAAAAGCCAACCACGCCTACCTTACCATTGCAATTTTTATGCTGTTTCAGGTATTCGTATGCGGCTATAAAATCTTCAAGCATTTCACTTTGCGTGCGTTTGGCCTGCATAGTCCGTCCTTCATCATCATTGCCTGGATAACCGCCCAATGGTGTTAATGCATCAGGTGCTAAAGTAATAAAGCCGGCCAGTGCTGCCCTGCGTGCCACATCCTCGATGTAAGGGTTAAGTCCACGGTTCTCATGCACTACAATGATACCGCCAAGTTTGCCTTTAGCATCCTTCGGCTTTGAAAGCAGGCCCTTGATACTTCCACCGCCTTTGGGTGACGAATAAGTTATAAAACCCGAATCGAGCCGCGTATCATCTGGCGGAACCTGAACATTATTTTTGTAATCGGGCATCAGGAAGCTCATAAGCGCGGGCACTGTTAATCCGCCTACAGCGTAAAGGGATAGTTTTTCGATGAACGACCGGCGGTCGACACGGTTATGCGCGTAATCATCATACAGGTCGAAAACTTCCTGTTTAACGTCTTCTTTTTTTATCTGGCTCATGGGCAAATGCTTTCATCAAATGTAATTATTAAAATAATTTACATCTGCAATAAATCGCATTACTTCACCAGGTTAGCTGATAATTTATATGCAATGATATGCTTCTCCGTATAAAAACGATAAAAACGCATATTGTTATTTGTAATCAGTCTAAATAAATATATATTTGCCGTGGGAAACAAAAAGTAGAGCCGCACAGCGGGAACTGTACGGCTCGTCCCGGGAAACCGGGGCCTTTCAACGTGTCAATTAAAAAGCAATGCAAAGTAACAAAATTTTGCTATTGGTATTACTGTGTACCTATAGCATTTTTACCAGCGCGCAAACCTTATCATCATTAAAAGGGCGCATCAAAAACAGTGCGGGCGAACCAGTGCCCGCCGCCACTGCCAAAATTCTTAACACCTCACTCGGAGCCATTACAAATGAAGCCGGACTATTTGTTATCAAGCACATTAAGCCCGGCAGCTACACACTTTCTATCAGCCTGGTTGGCTACAAAACCCAAACCCGCCATATCGACATCGCCGGTAAAGAAACCGAACTGACAATAACACTTGATGACGACCTGGTTACCATGGAAACCGTTATGGTTACCGGCCTTACAGCCGCACAGGAAAGCAACCGCCAGGCGTATAACATTACCGCAGTTGATGCCAAAAAACTCTATAACACTACGCTTAACCTTGCCGACGCGCTTGACCGTGTATCAGGTGTGCGGGTTAGAGAATCAGGCGGCGTAGGTTCTAACTTCAACCTTTCATTAAACGGTTTTTCAGGTAGTCGTGTCCGTTTTTTTATCGACGGTATTCCTATGGATAACTTTGGATCATCTTTTCAAATTAATAACATACCTATTAATATAGCTGAGCGGGTGGAAGTTTATAAGGGTGTAGTGCCTATATGGTTAGGTTCTGACGCGCTGGGCGGTGCAATCAATATAATAACCGGTAATCGTTATCGTAATTATATCGATGCATCATACTCTTACGGCTCATTCAACACTCACCGCAGCGTAATTAACGCCGCTGCCACCAGCAAAAGTGGTTTTACGTTTCAGCTAAATGCATTTCAAAATTATTCAGACAATAATTATAAAGTATATGTTGGTGCAGCCGACATATATACCGGTGCCAATGGTGGTAAATTTGTTTTTGTACCGCGTTTTCACGACAAATATCATAACGAAACTCTGATAGCCAATGTAGGCGTAGTTGATAAAAGCTTTGCTGATAAGCTGCTATTAGGCGTTACGCTTGGCAAAAATTATCAGGAAATTCAAACAGGTGCACGTATGGAAAGCGTTTTTGGCGCCTGGCACCGCAGGGGTAACATTGTTATGCCCTCGTTAAAATATAAAAAAGACAATCTGTTAAAAAATCTTGACGTTACCTTAAATGCCAATTACAACTTTGGTACCGAGCAAAACATTGATACGGTTGATGCGCGGTTTGATTGGTACGGTAACTCCAAGCCAGGAGGCACAGGAGGCGGTGAGCGATCACGCAGTTTATATAAATACAAAAACAATAATGGTATAGTAAATACCATGCTCAATTACCGTATTGCCGAGAATCAATCGATAGCGTTAAGCGACGTATTTACCACATTTAATCGTAAAGGCACAGACGAGCTGAAAATTGAACAGGATGATGCCCCAAAAAAAACTCAGAAGAATGTACTTGGATTAGGATACTCTTATAATATAGAAAGTGTATGGAGCGCTTCAGTTTTTGGTAAATACATTTATCAGAACACCGTTACCAGTGACAGAAATACTACTTCAACCATGAATAAGTTTGGCTACGGTATAGCAGGAACCTACTTTTTAACAAAAGATTTCCAGTTAAAAGCATCGTACGAGCTTACCAACAGAATGCCCGAGGCCGACGAGATATTTGGTGATGTGATCAATTCTGAAGGCAACCCTAACCTGAAGCCTGAAAAATCACAAAACCTTAATGCCGGTGCAGCTTATGCATTTGCTATTAACAGTGACAATAAGTTCATGGCAAACGCCACTTTTACTTATCGTAAATCAGACAACTTTGTTTATTCCCGCTTAAATCAAAATCAAACTAAATTGATACCTGACAATCGCGATGGTGTGAATACCGTTGGGGTTGATGGTGAAATAAGGTACTCTTACAAAAACTGGTTAAATGCAGGTACAACATTAACTTATCAATACCTGCAAAACCTGCAGCTTTATGAAGTAAACCCCTCTACCGGACAATATTATACCACTAAGAGTGACTTGTACGGGGACCAGATGCCAAATATACCTTACTTCTTTGGCAATACCGACGTAGCAGTAACTCTTAAGGGAATTGGTGGAACTAAAAACAAATTAACTTTTGGGTATAACTTGCTTTATGTACATGCCTTTTGGCTGTATTGGCCAAGCCGCGGTACACCAAGTACTGATACAAAAAAGGTTGTACCTATGCAGTTAAGCCATGATGTTAACGTGGTTTACAGCATGGCTGATGGACGGTACAATATATCACTAGAAGGCCGCAATATCACCAATGAGTTATTGTACGATAATTTCAGCTTACAAAAGCCAGGACGCGGTTTCTACCTCAATCTCAGATATTTTATTAACAAAACAAATAATTAATCGTATGAAAATTAAATTTACTCTAGCGGCAGCAGTAGTAGCCGTTGCTTTAGCCTCATGTGCAAAAAAGGAAAATAGCGAAGCGGTACCCGAAGATCCGGGAAACTTTATTGTTACTGTAACCCCTACAGCTTCAACAGGTGTTGCCGATTATTTACTTACAGCAAGCAGCCTTGACACGGGCCGTATTTCAACTGCCGGTAACGGTGTTGAGCAGGATGGTACTTACCGTTATTATGTAACCCACAACAATAAATTCTTCAGTATGCTTTACGGGCAGGGTAATCCGGGTGCTGTTACTGCATACAACATTGTAGATGGTAAATTGAACAAACTTACCAACTTCCAAACTGAAACCGTACAGGCTTTTGCCCCGGTTAATGATGACTTGCTATTATTTAAAATATCAAGAAACGTAGCTACCCCAAACTCTCTTTGGTACAAAGTAAACACTAATAGCCTGCTTATTACTTCTGAAGGCTCAACTAATACACTCGAACTTACCGGCACTGGCGAACTTGCACACTTTAGCTGGCTAAAACAAGTTGGCGACAAAGTTTACGCGCCTTATTTCAGCATTATCGACAGGACTTTTGCCACTAACCATCCGAACAATGCCTGGATTGCGGTTTTCAACTACGCCGATATGTCTTTAAACAAAATAATCACTGACGACCGTACCAGTTTCATCGGTCGCTACTTCACTGATGGTTTGGCTGTAACTGAAAACAATGACGTTTATGCTTTTTCGTCGTCAGTTGCTGTGAAAGATGGCACATTTAACTCAACCAAGCCATCAGCTATTACACGCATCAAAGCGGGTACAACCGAGTTCGACCAAAGCTATTTTTTCAATTTTGAAGAAGCAACCGGCGGCATGAACATCACCAACTGGTTATATGTGGGCAATAATACTTTTATTGTTAACGCAACCACCAAAACTGAAAAAGGCGCCTATACAGTTGGTAGCAATGTAGGTATTGTTAACGTGGTTGATAAAACTTATAAACCGGTTACTGGTCTGCCTGCAAAAGCCACTATTGCCGGTCTTACCACCAATAACTACACACCAAAAGACGGAAAAACCGCTTACGTTGGGGTAAACCTTACCGATGCCAGCAGTTGGGTTTATAAAATTGATGCTTCTACGGCAACTGCTACAAAAGGCTTAAAAGTAGAAGGCGGCGTAATTACCGCTATTCAGCACCTCGACTAATCATATCTTTTATTATATAAGTACAAACACAATGAAACCGGTTACAACTACACCAAAAAGATCTAAAGATTCGCGGTTCAAACGCATCAACAACTGGCTGCACCTTTGGCTCGGTTTGTTTTCAGGCATCATTGTGTTTGTTGTATGCCTTACCGGATGCATCTGGGTTTTTAATGAGGAAATAACCGCCTGGCTTGAGCCTGAACTGCATGTAACTCATCAAAATAAGCCCGTACTTTCACCTGCTGCGCTTACTAACATTGCGCGGACCAACTATCCTGAACTTATACCCTCATACGCCACCTATCATCAGGGCGAAGCTATTTATCTTGGTTTGCGTAAACCTGGCAAGTTCGTTCGTGGCGGTGGTCGCAGAGGTGGTGTACAGTTGATGATCAATCCATACTCAGGTAAGATCATCAAAAAAGAGGAAAGCAAACGCGGCGACTTCGACTTTTTCCGATTTATACTTGACGGGCACAGGGCCTTATGGCTGCCTTATGATATTGGCCGCCCTATTGTTGACTACGCTACGCTGATCTTTATCGTCTTGCTGATAACCGGTTTGATATGGTGGTATCCCAAAAAGTGGAATAAATCAACCCGTGACAAAAGCTTTAAGATAAAATTGGGTGCATCGTTCAAACGCGTTAATCTCGATCTGCACAATGTGCTTGGCTTTTATGCCATGCTTTTCCTGCTCGCTATTGCTATTACCGGGATGGTGTTCGGTGTAAAATGGTTTGGCGACGGACTGTACTGGGTTACATCAGGTGGCGAAAAGCCGGGCGAATTCAGAAGGCTGCAGTCGGACAGTTTGCAAAAAGCTAACGCGATTGACCCTAAGCTTGCCATAGAGAGCGTTTGGAAAAAGGTATTGTCAGAAAACCCAAAAGCTATGGGCTTTTACTATACCTTTCCTGATACCGCTTCTAATGCTGCAATAAATATTACCGTATACCCTACCGCCGGTCAGTTCTATAACAGCCGCAGTTATACGTTTGACCAGTTTACCCTGAAACCACTCAACCGTAAAGACCCTTATTCCGTACCCTATGAAAAAGCCGGTTTCGGGCAAAAACTGCGTAAAATGAATTTTGATATACACATAGGCGCCATACTGGGGCTGCCAGGTAAGGTACTTGCATTTTTTGCTTCGTTAATTGGTGCGAGTTTACCCATAACGGGCTTTTTGGTATGGTGGGGCAAACGGAACAAAAAGCCACGTCAACGCACCGCAGTTATTAAGCCGGATATAAAAACACTAAAACCAGTTCTGCAGGATTGATTCTAATTTCGTTAAACCCTATCAGTTAATTAAAGGCTTCTCAAATTTGAGAGGCTTTTTGCTTTTATTAAATTTTGATTATAAACAAGGAATAATTAGCTTTGCAATACAAAGCACTTTCTAAATGAACAATAAAGCTACGTTTCGATTCAACAAACAATATTTTTTATTGGCTGTGGCGCTTTTAATAACAGAAATAATAATAGCTGCGTTTGTAAATGACAGTTTTATCAGGCCTTATTTCGGAGACTTTTTGGTAGTGATCTTTATTTATTGCACCGTAAAAAGCTTTATAAATATACCTTGGCTGCCTGCGGTAATAGGTGTGCTCATTTTTGCATACTTAGTAGAAACGCTGCAATACTTGCACTTTATACGTTGGATAGGATTAGAAAAATTAACACTGGCCCGGGTAATACTCGGAAGCTCATTTGCATGGACTGATATCGTAGCTTATACTTTGGGAGTTATATGTATCAGTTGTGTTGAGGTTAAAAGATATAAAGGAAAATAATGATGAGTAACACCGGATATTTTGTGGATAAACATTCGATTGTAAGAAAGATTTGGGGAAGAGCCGATACGGTGCTGTTCATTTTCGCCGGGGCGTCGGCCGAGTTTGCTTTGAACAAGGCTGTCGACTGGCTGTACTTTACCGGGAAACTTCCGGCTGATCCGTTAGGGCGGCTGTTTTCAACTGTAAACTATGCCCGGATGATTGTTTTTTCGGAACAGGAAACAGCCATGAAAGCGATAAGCCAGATAACCGCCATACATAAAGGCGTTGAGGAAAAACGAGGCGATAGCATACCTGCATGGGCATACCGTGATGTATTGTTTATGCTGATTGATTATTCAATACGGTCGTATGAGTTGCTTGAAGAAAAACTTAGTGACGCGCAAAGGGCTGAGATATTTCGTGTATTTTCAAAGGTTGGGGAAGGCATGAATATACCCGGCTTACCTGAAAATTACTCCGAATGGGCTGTGATGCGGGAAAGCCACTTAAATGATAATCTGATAAAAAGTGATTGTACAGTTGATTTATATAAGCAATACAAAAAGCACCTCGGCTTTTTCCGATATGTAATTTTAATGCAGGTACAAGCCTTGTTATCACCTGCCAGAGTTAAAAAGCTGTTGGATTTGAAAGAAAGCGGAATTTTTAAACCAATTATATGTGTATATAAGCTATGCAGAAAAATTAATCTTGATGGCTTATTAAAGGAAGCTATACTACCAGCAAACTATAAAGTGCAGATCAAGGCTTTGGATATCAAAGGGCTGTAATACTAATTTATAGCAGCTTTAAATTCGCTTATCAAATAAGATACTATATCTGTTGTTGATCCTCTTCTGCTTTTTCCGGCCGACTGCCCGGCCCATAGCGCGATAAAGTCTTTTATGTTATTTTTTTGCGCATAAGTTCTTATGGGAGCCATAAGCTGGTTTTGTATGGTGTAATAAGGTATATCAAGGCCGGTATTTAACATACGCCGCATAAACTCATTCTCTATACCCCGCGCCCACCGCCCCGAAAAAGCCGTGGTAAGCGCTGTAGATGTGTCTTTTGCATTTAAAATCTCGGTTTTATAAGCCTCGCTGGCGGCACTTTCATCAGCAGTAATAAATAAACTGCCTACCTGTACACCTGAAGCACCAAGGGCGAGGGCAGCCTTTATAGTCCGTTTATTGTAAATACCGCCTGCAGCTAGTAGTGGTACTTTAACCTCATCAGCTATTTGCGGCAAAAGTGCAAATAAGCTAATTTGAGGCAAAGGTTGTTCTTGCAAAAAAGTGCCGCGATGCCCACCAGCCTCTATACCTTGCACAGTTATTATATCAATGCCAGAATTAGCCAATGCCTTCGCTTCTGCAATGCTGGTAGCGGTTCCTATTAATAAAGTACCTTTTTCTTTAAATGTTGCAATTACACTGTTTTTTAACTGCCCGAATGTAAAGCTTACCACCGGAATATTTTCATCAAGTAACACCTGGATAAGGTCTTCATAATAATAAAACTTGAATTTACTGCTATCCTGACTTTTGTAAGGGATACTAAATTCTGCGCATATCTTGTCAAGGAAATTTTGCATCGCCTGCACTTGCTTATCATACACGTTATCAGCAGGCAGATGCGCGAACAGATTTACGGCAAAAGCCTTATCGGTTAACGCTTTTGTTTCCTTAATAAGCTCCAATGTACGTTCAGGTGATAAACCGCCAACCGGCAACGATCCTAAAATACCAGCGTTTGAAGCAGCCGCTACCATGGCAGGTGTAGTAATACCAAGCATGGGTGCCTGCACAATAGCATCATTAATGTTTAATAGAAATTGAATATCGGGCATAGCGATAACTAGTCAAGCTACACCAAATTTCGAAATTACTGGTACATCAGCAAAATGTTAATGCGTTGCTTGTACGTATCATTTACCTGAAGCCTACTTTAAATTTGAAGGCAGCTGTGCATTTTGATATTGAGGTTTTTCAACTTGTAGTTTTAAATTTTTAAAACTTTGGATCGGCCCTTCTGCGGCAAACATGTTAACCAACCAGGCCGGCAGATTACCTCCAGGATCAACCTGCAAAACGTACTCAACCCTGATATGGTTTTTACCCGTAGGTGTAATTGTCCATCGGCCCTTTGAGTTTGCAATTCGTACAATACTTTTTTTCTCGGGCACAAAACCAGGCACTGCCGGACCATCTACTGTAATCACATGTGTTTTTAAATCGTGCGAAACTGTAAGATGCCCCACAAAGTCACGGTTCTCTACCGGCCACGGCAAACTTATTTTTGAATAATAATATAGTTCTGAAGGCGATACCTGTTTAACCAATACACATGATTTAGTATGATACACCCATTCGGTACAGTTTTTAACATCCATCAACACAGCAACCAACGCTGCCGGTCCGGCATTGTATTCACATTCTACTTTAACCGCTTTAACCCTTGAGCCTGATACAGGTGCGAGGTACACTTTTATACCATCTTCTTCTGTTTTTAACTTCCAATCAGTTTGCGCAAAAGTGTGTGACGTTATCAGGCTGAGAATAGTAATTATTATAACTGCCTTTATTATTGTGTATGCCATCGTTTAAAAGTCAAACTTTACGTAGAACCTTACCCCCAGCTTTGATACATCGGGGTTATCTAAATAACTAAAGCGTTTCACCAGGTCAACCCTTAATAATTTAAAAATATTAGATATGCCTATACTGCCTTCCATATATGGTCTGCCATTTAAGGTATAAGTTACGGGCGTTCCATCTTCATTAACGGGAAATGCAAGCAGATCAGGGTGATAGGCAGGATTGTTCTCATCACGTAAGTTACCCCATAACCCTTTAAAGTTAACTACTTCCCTCCATTTCAATCTTTTTAGCAATGGTATTTTATTAAAGATGAAGCCGTTAAAACTATGGTCGATATTAATGCTGCCATATTGATCGCTAACAAATTCAAGGAAATTCATTAAGTTATATGACTGAAACTGAAACGCATAACTTTGGTTAGCGCGGTGAATATCAAGTAGTGGAAACGGCACTTGCCCAAAAATACGGTTACCTTCAACAGTTATATCCGTATAACCAAACTGCGACAAATAAAAACGCTTGCTTACGTTGGCTGTCAAATTACCATAACCGTAATCGCCTCCTAAAAAGTCATTTAAACCTTGTGTATAACGTAATGTAAATATCGGATACTTATCAGGTATGGGTGTGCGGTATAATTTACCTTGGTAAAATTTTTCATGTGGTGCGTATCTAAGTTCGGCGGATAACTCCGTTGTACGGATAGTATTCACCGTGTTTGATTCACCCTTAATGTTGTTTATAAAATAAAGCCCGCCTGCCGCATTTTGGTTCCATTTTTTAAACCCGAGGCGGTACGAAAAATGACTTGGAAACTCGTGCACATAGTCTAACCTGAAAATATCGTTGTAAAGCCACATGTCGTTATCACCGCGTTTAAATGATAAAAGAAAATTATCTTCCTGTACAAACTGCAGTTCTTGTCCGGGTATCTTGGTATCGTGCTGAAAGCTGGCGCGAATATAGTGCTGCGGAAACTTGTAAATAGATTTGTTATTAATGGAATAGGTTCCGCTTAAAAAGTATTTAAATTTTTCGTCCTTAAAACCATAAGCGCCGTAGGTTTCAAAATAATAGCGCTTGCTTAAATCGGTGGTAGTTCGTCCTCCTAAACGCAGGCGGAACCCCTCAACCGGATTAAAGCTGTAGAAAGTATTTACCGGACCAACCTCAAACGGGCCGAGATTTTTATAGCCGGCCACTGCAAGGGTTATGATATCCATTGTGCGCCTAAAAGCCGGAATGGTTTGCAAGCTGTCGATATTTTTGTAGATATCACGCTGCGCAGCGGTTAATGTATCCAGGCGGTTTGATTGCCAATAAGCCTCACTTTTTTCATCGGCATTAGGTACTGTAACAACTGATGGTCCCTCATATGTAGTTTTTGGCTGGGCTTGATTGATCTTAAAATCAGAAAAAGTAACCGTACGTTCACCAAAAATGCCGCCGCCTTTGTTCTTATTAATGCCGAAATCAATCTTTAGGTCGCTTGCACTTAAATGATACCTGCTGTCGGCGCTTTTTCCAAAGCTTAATGTTGCCTGCATATTCCGCACAAAGTTCAGGTTAATGTTTTTATTAACTGAAAGCACTGCATTTTCTACAGCGTAATTACCGTCGAGCGTAATATATATACTCCCTTCAAATAATTGATCGGTTGTATTGCGGGGAGTAAAACTCAGCTCTACCAATTGCGGCTGCTGATCTCTAATTGTGTCTGTAATAAAAAACTTATAAAAAGTGGGCGCTGCATCAGCAATCGGGCTTAAAATCTGGTTGCTCAGCATTGATATATTATTATCATAAATATCAATGTCCTGGTACATCCGGTTAAAATATGTGCTTAGCCCGTCATTATCTATAAAATTTTCATCGTATTTTACCTGTTTTTGCGCCACTATAACCTGCTTTTGTGCGTGCGGATCTTTCCGGTAATAATTGTCAGATAATTTTTCTTCCATATACATAGGCAGCAGGTTTTTACCACCTATAGCGGTTGAGTCTTGCTCCTGAAACAAGAACTGGTAATTTTTGAAAATCCTTTTATTCTTAAATTTTTCAGACAGGTTGCTTAACGAAAAGAACATCTTTTCGTATTGCCGGTATTGCACATAATCATAGCTTTCCATCCGGTTTTGCGCTTTATGTGCAATAACCTTTCTGATAAGTTCAACAGCAGGATTGTTCTTATTGGTGTACTTTTTCTTTTTGCCACCCTTAACCACTATTTCCTGCAGCACTCTGGTATCTGTACGTAAGGTAATATCTATGGTTTGTTCACGACCCGGCAAAATGTTTTTGGTAACCGGCGCGTAACCCACATAGGAAACCTGAATTTGCGTAAACGTTCCGGTAATATTTAATGTGTACTTGCCATTATTATCAGTACGTACACCTTGTGTACTGCCAACAACGGCAACAGTTACATATGGTAAGGTTTCTTTTGTTTTAGCATCCCTGATAGTACCGTGGATAACCGTATTTTGTGCAGCTGCTGGTATAATGCTAACTATAATGCAAATAATAAAGAGTACTACTGTATAAAATCGTGCAGCATGTCTCCGCTCAGAATCTTTCATGCAGCAAAAGTCAGAAAGTTTGAGCACTAATAGTTTAATATCAAACTATTTTACAAAGCTATGAAAATATGCGTAATAGTTAATTTGTTGTTAATGACTTGAGGTGTTATCTTGTCTTAAATTTGAAATCATTCGTTTAAGTTGCTCAATACTGGCTTGCAAATCATCAATTTTCGAATCGGTAGTAGCTTGGGTATATACTTCTGTTAACCAAGGGCACAATTGATCTTTTAATTTAACTGCTTCACCGGTTAAAAAAATAAGTTTATTGCGTCTGTCCTTTTTATCTTCTACACGTTTAACCATTCCTCGTTTTACCAAATTATCAATAAGGTACGTCATGCTTGATTTATCACGTAAAGTTTTATCAGCAATCTCTTGCTGATTAACGCCATCCCGATCCCATAACATCCACATAATCTCCAGCATCTCAAACGTAATATTTGTATCACAAGCTTTTAGTTTGTCTTGAATAACCTGTCTGACATGATTTTTCAGGTCATGCATCGCGCGGCCAAGTTCAATTGCAAGCGCTACTTTCCGTTCCGTCGTTGTCATTGGGTTAACCATTGTAAACAAATCTAAGGATATGAATTATATTGCAATGATGCAAGCATTATACCATATCAAACATTAATCAGCAATACAATACAAAAAAGCCCTTTGGTATTTCAAAGGGCTTTAATTATATTAAGAACTAATTAAAAATTAATTACGGATATTTAACAGTGATATTACTAAAGGTAACATCGCTATTATCAGTAAATATGCCCCAGTTTGTGCCCGTTGCTTTATAAATACGGTTTGAAAACGCGACGGTGTTATTGATATAAACCACTACCATTGAGTTTTCCACCACTATCTCAACAAAGTAATCGGTATTGGGTGAAAGGTTCAGCGGTACATCGTTGGTGGGCGTTGTTGATGTGGTTATAGAACCATGCTGGGTTTTGTCAAAACTGAACCTGTTTTGCGAAGGTACAAATCGCAAACTATAAAAATCATTATAACCATCACAGGCGCCTATCATAAATCCAAAATCCTTGCTCGAGCTGGTGTACCGCATAGTAGTGCTGATCTTATACCGGTCACGGGTAATAGGCTGAAATATCACGTTAGCTACATCCAACGGCGCCGGACTGACAATGCGGTATGAATGGGTACCCGGGATAGTGTTGGTTACATTGCCCCACTGACTGTCTTTCACAACAGTATGCGTGTTGGTGTTCATCCAGTTTTGTAAAGTATGAGGTATTGTTACAGCTAAATCGCCATTAGCCAGTTGGTACAGCTTATGCACTACCATATTGCCACCCCACACCCATGAGCCGGCATCGGTATGGCCTGATAAGATGTTGGTCCAGCCGAAGATGTAATTATCGCCGTACTGATCAGTAATTACCTTACCCGCGAAGAAACCTTTACCCTCAAAGCGGCTGTAGCCTGCCGGCGCGCTCCACGGACCGGTTAATGATGACGATTTGCGGTAGTACATGTACTTGTTTATCTGGTCGGAGTAGATCAAATAGTAAGTACTGCCAAGCTTTATCATTTGCGGGCACTCCATATTGAAATAGTTGGTAGAGTCGCCATCATACAACACGCCCTGGTGCGTCCAGGTGTTAAGGTCTGTTGAGGTGTATCTTACTATAACACCCCGCCATGTGCCCGATACATTTTTGCGTGCCGTCAGCAGCATGTTCCAGGTAGAACCGTCAAGGAAAACATACGGATCGCGGAAGTTATCGTTTTCATCATATCCCAATCCTGTTGGTACCGTAATGGTGGTAAAGCCGGTGTTTTTTGTGAAGGCTGATGTCAGGCTGGTTGACGACGCGCGTACAACACCTTCCAGTTTACTGCCGCACGATACATAGTTGTTGTTCCTTCCTGAATAGAAGAAATAATACGTTGAGCCGCTTTTTACCACACTTCCTGCTCCTACTGCATTATCCTGCGCACAGGTAGCCGAACTTGAACCGATAATTTGTCCGGTTGCTGAGTAGCTGTAAAAGTTATTAGTGGTAAACGCATACATCGGGTGGCGCGTGTTGGTCGGGTCGTCCCAAATGTCTTTCAGGAAGTAAACCACCGTATTTCCTGTCGCGGCATCATAATAGGGCGCCATATCACCTACGCGGTAACCGTCGGCCGTCATCTTAAAAATGCTGTAATCTGTTTGCTCGGTTTGTTGCGTACACACCAGGTCGGTACGCAAATTTGGATCTTTGTTGCTCTTTTGAGTAGATGGAACAAGGCTTTTTTCCTGTTTACAGCCATAGGCTGCAAGGCATAGCAAAGCCACTATGCCAGGTTTTACATTGGATAGTCTCATAATTTTTGGTATTTGGTTAGTTATTAATGGATGGAATTAATCCCGGAGTATTGGAGCTTTTGAATAACTAAATTAGCAGACTTAATATGTAATTGGTTCAGGATTTCTGTGGGGAAAAATATTGTGGTCAACACTGTTCGGCCGCCATCGGCAAAAACTTCGGCTGATGCCACATCAATAACCAGTTTTAACGATACCTGGTTACTTGCAGCTACGCGAGGCGCTGTGATTTTCCGTGCGAAGTTCTGCGAGAAGCTCAGGTCGCCTGATTTGTTTCGATCAACATAGAAAGCGTTGCTGGCCTTATCGTAACCAATCACCACTTCTTCTCCTTTGGCATTGGTAAGGTTAAGCGAAAAGCTGTCGTCGGCGGCTGTTGTAATATCGAGCACGTATTTACTGCCCAATGGCGAAACTTTTTCACTTAAATCGTAATCACCTTTTACAGTGATATTGTTTAGCGTAGTAGCTTTTGAAGTGATAGCATCAAGCTCTTTAACAGGTACCGATGCAAGATATGGCATACCATTTTCGTCAACCAGCATTAACTCACGTGGAATGGTATTAGCACTGCGCCAGCTTTGCGTTGGCACTTTTTCGGCATAGTCCCAATTACTCATCCAGCCTAAAAATATTTTGCGATTACCGGTGTTTGACCAGGTTACGCCAGCGTAGTTGTCCGGACCATAATCAACCCAGCGTGTAGCTGTATTTTCGGGTGTAAAAGTTTTGCCATCAAAGTTGCCTATAAAATACTGCGTTGCCGAGCCGCCGTTTGGCCCGCCCGGATTAATGCTGATAAACAGCACCCATTTCTTTTGCCCATTGTAATCAAGCGTTATCAGATCTGGACACTCCCACACACCGCCATGAGCGCCCAGCTTTTCGCCGAATTCGCTTTCTTTTGTCCACTTCTTCAAGTCAGGAGACGAGTAGAAAGTTATCCTGTCTTTAGTAGCCAGTGTCATCACCCATTTTTTTCCGGACTCAAACCATTGCACTTTAGGATCACGAAAATCCCATATGCCAGGGTTAGGCAGTACCGGGTTGTCTTTATACTTCGTCCAGTTTCTGCCCTCATCAGTACTATACGCTATGCTTTGGTTTTGGTGCAGGCCTGTCTTAGCGTCCTCAATTGCCTTGTTGTGATGCGTAAATATGGCTACAATGGCGTTCTTGCCAAAGCCGGCGGTGTTATCCTTATCAACCACCGCACTGCCCGAGAATATAGTACCTAAGCTATCGGGATACAGTGCAATAGGCCGTTCCTGCCAGTGCATCAGGTCTTTGCTAACTGCATGGCCCCAGTGCATTGGCCCCCAGGTGGTACCACCCGGGTTATGCTGAAAAAACAGGTGGTAAGTACCATTAAGATACACCATCCCGTTCGGATCGTTCATCCAGTGTGCTTTTGGCGTAAAATGGAACTGAGGACGGTGTTTCTCGGCAGGTGAATTGCTTTGTGCTATCGATTTCTTGCTTGTACTACAGGCCGCCACAATAACCGAGGCAAACAGTACTGATAATATCTTTGTGTTTCTCATAATCGGTATAGTAATTAAGTTCATTATTTCCAGATTGAATTTAGTCCCCAGGCGGTTAGCTTGTTAAGCATGGTTTCGCCATTTTCCACGAACAGCTCTATCCCGGTTTGATTTTCGGACGGATAGGTTACCGCACTAAGCACTACTTCGCCATCGTTGGTAAATATTTCTATTGACGATTGATCTACAAAAATATGCAGCTTCAATATACCGTTTTGCAGGCTTAATGGCGCGCTGTACTTTTTGGCAAATAGCTTTGTAAATTCAGCGTCACTGGTGTGATCTGTACAATTTGTTCTGTCTAAAGTAATCTGTGAAATTGTCGGATCATACCTCAAGACCAGTTTACGACCATCGCCAACAAGTAAATTTAATCCGAATACAGAGTTAGCAGTTGGCTTTAACTCTGCTTCAAGCTCATAACTATTCCTTTCAGGCTGAAAACCTAACTTTTTTGTGCCTGAAACTTTCAGTCTTTCAACCTGGTATGGCTTACTGCGAAACTGCTTTAAAGCAGAAATTGGCTGCTGAACCACACGATAACCGGCTTCCGTTTGTTTCAAGGCCATAATTCGTGGTACCGACTCAAAGCCTTTGCCCCATGTTGATGGTATCTTTCCGGCATAATCCCAATTACCCATCCAACTGATAGCAAAAACCGTATCACCAAACGAGCGGTTTTTATCGTAGTTGCGCCAGGTGCGGGTGGCATAATAATCGGGGCCATAATCCAGCCATGTGGTATGCTCCAACTGCTGATTCATCAGTTTATCTGAGAAGATGACATGATCAACCGCAATAAAGGCGTTATTGGCGCCGCCGTTTTTGTCAACAATCTCTATATGCGCTTTTTTACCTTTAAGGTCGCGAACATCCCAGCCGTTCCATTTGAATACTTTAGTGTTATCGCCGGTAGTGGCACGTACCACTTTGCTATTAACCACAAGGTTAATACAGGTACTGTCACGATGCTTTCCCCCTGCCAGTAAAAAGTTGATAGCGTTATTTTTTATAGTGAATTTAGGTGAAATGAGTTTCCCTGTTGATGATGCTTTGGTGGATGTACCTGCATAACCGCTACCCAAATTATCTACCGCTTCTGATGTATTAATTGCAAAAGCGTTCCCTTCAACCTTCCATTTGGTTAAGCCGTTCTCGAAGTTTTCAAATAGCGTTGCATGCAAACCTTTACCGGTCTTCAGATATTCGGCTGTTTTAGTATCCGGTGTAAACTTTTTACCATCAAAATTTCCGACAAAATATTGAACCCGGTTGGGCCCGCGACCTATAAGCAGTACCCATTTCTTTTGTTTTGTGCCGATGACAGGTAGCTCGAATAAATCAGGGCATTCCCAAAATGAGTTTTTAGCGCCAAGGCCTTCAAACTTGCTGCAGAAAGTCCAGCTTTTCAGGTCTTTTGATTCGTAGATATGTATCTGCTGGATATCAGGCACTGTGACAACCATTTTCCATAATTTTGCAGGTTCATACCAAAACACCTGCGGATCACGAAAGAATATCTTTTTAATATCCAACACCGGGTTGTCTTTGTAATAGTTGAACACCTGCCCCCCATCGGTACTTATTGAAAGCACCTGTGTTTCGGGCAAACTATCACCTGCAAAATGACGCGTAAAAACGGCTATCATGCTTTTATGCCCAAAGCCGCTGGTGTTATCATGATCAACCGCTACAGAGCCGCTGAAATATGAGAACGAACCATCGTCGCCCTTCATTGGGTGTGGCTGCTCCTGCCAGTGCACAAGGTCTTTTGAGGTAGCATGCCCCCACCAAAACAGATGGAAAGTGCTATCGGTATAAACCAATCCGTCCGGGTCACCTATCCATCCTTGTAAAGGCCTGAAATGATATTGCGGAAAGTATTTTTGCTGTGTTATAGCCACGGCTTGATTTTGCGCAGCAACCCGCTCAACCATTGCCGCAGCCATAAACAGCATACAACCAACTATAAAATAAACCCGATTTTTCATATCCCTGGTTAGTGTGTAAGCAGCTTTAAATTACCTAAGGTAACTTTGGTATTTTCGGCACCAAAGCTCCACATATGATTCTGCAAACTATAAACCCGGTTGGTTAAAGCTACTTCATCATTTACATATAATACGGCGACTGAATTATCGATTACAATGCTGAAGCTATAGCTTTTTCCGGCCTCGAAGTTGAATGGAACGCGGGTAACTTCTGTACCATAATTCCATGCAGCGATGCGGTTGTTAGCCGGGTCAAACTTTATAATATATGTTCCTGTATTGTTAGCTGATGCATTGAAACCGATAGAGGCTGTGCCGGTAAGGTTGCTTAAACTAATATTACCGGCAATTTTAGCAGTACCTTTTATTTCACCGAATTTAAACATCGAAGCCGATGTCGAACCGTCGATAGCGTAACTGGAACCTGATTTATCAACTGTACCGGTTTGTCCTGCAACAGTCAAATCAGCTTCTTTGGTAAAATAGCTTTGAACAGCGTCCGGGCTTTTCACTCCAAGCCTGTCGCCGCTTAACTGTACCAGTTGATGACTGATCAAATTACCGCCCCAGTTACGTGTACCATTATCATTTACAGGATTACGGCGATGCGCCCATCCAAAGGTGTAAAAATCGGCACCATTGGTTGCTACCCGACCGGCATAAAACTGGTGCCCGTCAAACATATCAGTACCACCTGTTGGTTTAACCCATGGTCCATTACTAGAGTTTGATACACGGTAGTGCGTTCCAGGGGTGCCTGTCCAGTCTTCAGCGAATAACATGTAATATTTGTTGCCCATTTTAAATATGTCCGAACACTCCATCATGAGGTAATTACCCTCTACATTAAGGTTTCCGCGCACCTGCCAGTTGTCTGTAGCCGGATCGTCACTGGTAAACACCAATATTACACCTTTGCCTCCCTGCTGCGCGCTCATCAGCATCCAGTACTCATTAAACTCATCGTTATAAAACACATACGGATCACGAAACTCATTAGCTGTGTATCCGGCAGGTGCCCTCAAAATAAAGTCTTGTTTCTTTGTCCATGTTTTCAGGTCGGTACTGGTAGCATACATAACCGCTTCACGAGTATTTGCGCTGGTCCAGCCGGTGTTGTTGTTTTGCAGCCAGCTTGTGTTGCTATTAAATCCTGTATAATAAAAATAGTACGTATTACCCGCTTTTACCATTGAGCCTGTGCCCACAAGCTGATCTTGTGTATTCGCATTGCCATACGGAATAGCTTCACCCTCATAAGTAAAGTTCAGCGCATCTTCAGTAGTAAAACGGTGTATGGGGTGCTGGCCCGGGCTACTTTGCTTGACGGCGTCGGTAGCATCATGTAAAAAGAAAAGCTGAAACTTACCTTCGGCATAATGCGGCATAACGTCGCCAATCCAGCCTGTGTAACCTGTAGAACCCGCCGATTGCGGCGCGGTTGGCTTCGGGAAGATGTTAAACGTTTCATCCTGAAACGGCTCTACCGCCACATTGCTTTTGTCTTTGCTACAGCTAAACAATGTCAGCGCGATACCCCCTGCCAGTAAAAATTCTTTAAAACTCATTGTATCAAAATATTTTTAAAGCACCGGCGCTAACAGGCCGGTGCCGGTGTTTTAATTATCCCTTAAATAGTCAATCGCGTTCTTAGTAATCTTTTGAATATTGCTGATATAGCCGTTGCTTCCGCCGCCATTTTTCGGTTCGCTATACCAGTCGTATGCGCCGAAAGCTATGATCACCACATTGGCATCATTACCGGTTTTCCATTCGGCTAAGCCCACGCGTCCGTCAAGATTATCGTCCCATGCTTCAGATGCCAGGTTGATACCACCTGTTTGCTCGCGCCATGTTGCACCGTTGCCGTAACCTCCCCACTCGGGCAGGAACCACCATGAGGTATGGTTTGCCCTGAAGGTACCTTTTTGCAGCAGCCATGCTTTACCCGGCTCATAAGTATCCACGCCCTGGAATATCGGATGGTTTTCATGCCCTTTGAATGAGATGCCCCAATCAGCATTGGCTTCAACGAAACCACCACCATTCCCTTTTTCATCTTCAAAATCGCCAAATGCATTGTTTGGCCCTCTGCCTTCAGGCACTATACCCAGTGCTTCAACATACCGAGCGGCGTATGTAGTTAGTAACAGGTTGCCTCCATTGGCTCTGAAATCTTTAAGCTTATTGGTAACATTTTGCGTAAGTGCGGCGGCTGGCAAATTCTGTGCGGCATCAAAATGCCACCATATTACTTTGTAGCTTGACAAACTGCGACCGGTTTCAATGCTTTGGAATGATACATAATCTGCATTAGGATAATTTGTAAAGAACCAGTCGGCAGCAGCCTTTTCATCCGGATCAGTTATTGCTGAACGTGTTGCCGCAAGTCCCAGATAAGCATATTCATTTGTGGAATTGCTGATAACGGTTACATGATAAGCAACGCTTAAGCCGCCCATGGTAACGGTATATTCAACGGGTTGCGAAAAATCCTGAGCGGCGCCGTTGTTAGGTGAAACAGTGGCGCCATTTACCAGTGATATTTCAGGGGACAAACTTGTAAGATCGGTACCGTCAGGTAGTATCACCGTTATACTTTTGTTTTCCTGGTTAATACTGCCGTTTACACCATTTATGCTAAATGATGAAAGCGGCGGAATAATTTTCACCGTTACTGTATAATCTTTGTACAAATTGCCGTTTGTAACACTGTATTTAACCGGACCTGTAAAGTTAAGCTCGGTACCAGATGCAGGTGATACATTAGCACCGCCGGGTAACTGCATAACGCCAGTTAAAGCGGTAACATCAGTACCAAAAGGCATTGATACAGTAATGGCACCCGTTTTCTCATCTATTTCGCCTTGTATATTATTAATGCTGTATGATTTAAGCGTAACATCGGCATTTACATCAAAAGCTGTGTTTTTGTCTTTTTTGCACGATGACCACAGCAGCGCCAGCGCCATCAGCAGCGAAAAAGCTTTATAGTGTTTTATATATATTGTCATCTTATTAATGTTTAGGTATAATTAATAACCCGGATTTTGCACATAGCGCCCTTCACTCCAGAATATCTGGTTTTGCGGTACAGGCAAAAACTCATCGCGACCCTTAGTAAAATGTGCCCCCTGATAAATTGTACGTGTTCCTCTTTCGTCCTCAAAAAACTGGTTCATCACCTGGTCTGCTATCCCCCAGCGCATCAGATCGAAAAAGCGTTCACCTTCAAGCGCCATTTCCAGCCTGCGCTCAAAACGTAGTGCTTTGCGGGCATTATCCTGATCCCATGTAATGTTTACACCCGGCACATATTGTTTAACGTTATATTTTGATATAGGCTGACCGTTTACCATTTTTAACTTAGCAGTACTGTTTGCAGCACGAGCACGTATTTCATTAATAAGCGGCAAGGCTTCGGTTTGACGGCCAAGTTCTATCAAAGCTTCAGCCTTAAACAGCATTACATCGGCATACCGGATAAGTATGCGTGTTTTAGTATTACCGAAGAAAGGAGCCACGTTTACAAAGCAATCACAATCGGGCGATACGTTCTCTTTCATTGAGTTATATACACCATAGATTGGTATGTTGCGGCTCCATGCTTCAGTAACCATGTGCACAGGCTCATACTTCCAAGGCACACCCGGGCGTGATATGGTATGATCGAGGCGCGGATCGACAGTGTTTACTGAAAAATCTACGTTTTGATCATTATACGAGTCAAACAACGGCACACCGTCGGTGGTGGTTCTGAAGGCGTTTACAAGGGTTTGCGACGGTTTTTGGAAATCACAGCAGCCAAGCCCCTGAGGCGCTGTAAGCATGTCGCCAAAATTAAGACGGCCACGTCCGGCACCATCATTGGTTGAAAATTGTACCGACATAAAGGCTTCTTCACCATTTTCGAAGCTTCCGGGTAAAAAGTTATTGGCAAAATCAGGCTGAAGTTTGTAGCTTGAGTTCAGGGCATTGTCGGCGGCATCAACAACTTTTTGCAGTAAACTGGCATCAATACTGGTAACGGCATGCTTGTCATCCTGCTTATAGGCCTGAAATAACCTTGTTTTTGCAAGGAAAGCATAAGCCGCATATTTATTTGCACGCCCTATTTGCGGCTGTGTAGCCGGCAGAGTTGCTGCGGCATATTCAAAATCAGCAGCTATCTTTTCCAGTATCTCATCCCGTGTAAACTCATTATTCAGCACAAATTTGTATTCTTCGGCAGGTACATTTTCATCAATGTAAGGTATCTGCTTAAACAGGTTCTCGAGCATCAGGTACCAGTAGCCACGCAGAAAGCGCAGCTCGGCTTTACGGGTTTCAACAAGCGGGAACTCAGTCTCGGTAAACTTGTTCATAATGCGTAAACCTTCATTTGCCCGTCGTATACCTATATAAATATTGAACCAGATACCATCATAGTTCCATTGATCGGGCCTTGAAGTAACAAATGTTTCCATAGCATGAAATACGTCACCATCATTTATACCACCCCCTCCTTTGTAAGCGTCATCGGCACGAACGTTACCATACTGATACATACTGAAAGCCCGGTTTATTTCATCATTGCCCAGTTGTGAATAGGCTGCAATTACAAAACCCTCTGCCTGCTCGGGGGTGGCTACCTGATCTTCGTTAAGCGATCCGCGCGGACCAACATCAAGCGCCTTGCGGCATGATCCAAACAATATCGCTGCTCCTATTATCGCTGTTAATAAATATCTTTTCATTTCAGTTCATTTAAATTGGTTAAAACCTCACATTAACACCACCGGTAAATACTGTCGGGTTTGGATAGCCAAAGGCTGCGCTTTCCGGATCAAGCCCGGTGAATGATTTTGATTTCAGCAGTATGGCCAGGTTATCTCCGCCAACGTATACCCTTACCGATTTCAATCTTACTTTTCTTAAAGCATTCTGTCCGAAAGTGTAGCCTAACTGCGCGTTACGTAATTTCAGGTACATACCGTTTTCAATAAAGTAGGTTGAAAAGCGTGCTTCAAAGTTAGCATCGGTAAGTGCAGGCGCCGGAATGTTTGAATTAGGATTGCTGGGACTCCATGCATCTAGCAGGCGTGTGCCTTTGTTAGATGATGATTCAACTGCACTCCAAAAATCGGTAAAGCGTTTAGCCTGATTATCTACCTCGACAGAACCTACACCTTGCAGCAGGAACGACAGATCAAAATTTTTGTAAGTAATATTTGCGTTGAATCCATAGGTAAAGTTCGGTATAGGTACGCCTATCCAGGTACGGTCGTAATCGTTTATTACACCGTTGTTATCCAAATCGCGGTAGCGGATACGGCCAAGGCCTTTACCTGGTTGGTCGGCATGAGCGTCAACTTCGGCTTGTGTGCGGAACAAACCATCGGCCACATAACCAAAGTATGATCCGAATGGACGGCCCAATATATTTTGCCCCCTACCGTCGCCGCCATAAGCGTTAATCACTTCGTTTGGCAGCTTGGTTACTTTATTTTTAACCGTTGCGATATTGCCTACAAGTTCTAAACGCCAGTCGTTATTAATCGAGGTACGGTAGCCAGCCATAAACTCAAAACCTTTGTTTTGCATTGATGCGCCATTAACCCAACGGTTACCACCTTCACCCAACACGCCGATATATGGCGGAAGTATCAGGATGTCTGACGTTTCTTTGATATAATAATCAATGCTGCCATAAATTTTCTGATTAAACAGCGAGTAGTCTAAACCAATGTTTGACATTTTTGTCGATTCCCATTTAAGGTCGGGATTAGCGTTTTGGGTAAGGTAAAAACCGGATGGCAACACACCGCTTTTATTCCCATTTATATCATACGAAGTAATGTTATAGTTTGAAAGATAAATGTTATAAATAGCATTGTTAGCAATCTGCTCGTTACCGGTTATACCAAAGCCATAACGCAATTTCAGGTCATCAAATACAGAGGTGATTTTTTTGAAGAAAGGCTCTTCACTAACACGCCATCCCAAAGAAAAAGCCGGAAATAAACCAAATTTATTATTTTGCCCGAAGCGCGACGAGCCATCATACCTTAAGGTTCCTGATATAAGATATCTATCAAGGTATGAGTAATTCGCTTTTGCTAAATATGAAAACAATACATTTTTTGCGCCGTAGCCGCTATTATCTTTAATACCTGTTCCGGCATCCAGGTACATATAATCAGGATCTTCCAAAACATAATCTTCGCGGGAAGCATTGAAGAAATTTGTATTTGAGGTAACGTACTCGGTACCGGCAGTTACATTTAACCTGTGGTTATTTTTTACCAGCTGGTAATCTAAAGTATTGGTCCAGGTTGTATTAACTACATGATTTTGCGAGTTAATCACCTTATTTACATCGTTAACCAGGTAACCGCTTACATACTTTTTTTGCCAGTTACGGGCATTGTAGTTGCCATAATCAATACCAAAATTTGAGCGGAAAGTTAAACCGTTAATAATTTTTAGTTCAGCAAAGAAGTTACCAAACAGGCGCATATAATTATAGCCGTTCTGTTTGTTATCTTCAAGCACACGTACAGGGTTTTGCCTGTCGTTCATACCCGCTACGGGGCCGCCCCAACCTATGCCATCAGCTGTGTGTACCGGGATAAGCGGCACAGCCTGCAATGCCGCGTTGATAATATCAGCCTGTACCTCTTTGGTTTTAGTAAGGCTAAGGTTCTCTCCTATGGTAAATTTGCCGTCGAACAATTTATAATCGCTGTTCATACGAACAGACAGACGATTAAAACCGGTTGTTTTGATGATGCCCTTATTGTCAAAATAACCCAATGAGAATAAGTAATTACCGTTTGGCGTGGCGTTTGATACCTGCGCATCGTAGTTTTGCACAACACCTAACCGTGATATTTCGTCAAACCAGTTTGTATTGGCCGACTTGATAGTGTGTGCTGCATCCAGGTATTCAGGGACATACACCTTACTTAAAACCGGCTGATTTGTAACCGGGTCAACATTCCAGTCATACCGGTATTGTATACTGTTTGTATTTGGGTCGAAACCACTGTTTACGCTTGCCTGCCAAAGTACCTTGCCGTATTGCTCGGCATCAAGCATTTCTATTTTATTAAGATAACTTGAAAGCGCTGTATAAGCATTAACGTTTACAGCGGTACCATTACCTTTTGCATGTTTGGTAGTAATTACAATTACACCATTTGCGGCACGTGCGCCATAGCTGCTTGCAGCAGAGGCATCTTTAAGCACCTGCATTGATTCTATATCAGCTGGGTTTAGCTCATGCATACCTGCCTTAGTAGGCACACCGTCAATAATGTAAAGCGGATCATTATCGTTAAGCGTACCTATACCTCTTATACGCACAGTTACAGGTGCACTTGGCGAACCACTACTGGTGATGTACATACCCGGCACCTGCCCCTGTAAAGCTTTTATGGGGTTTGCAACGGCTTGTTTTCTTGCCTCGTCAACATCTACAACCGTAACAGCGCCGGTTAGATCTTTTTTACGCTGACTTTGGTAACCGGTAACAACTACCTGTTCAAGGGTTTTTACGTCATCGGTTAAGGTTATATCAATCTTGGTACGGCCATTAACAGCAATCTCTTGTGTTGTAAAGCCCAGATATGAGAAAACCAGCACCGCATTGTCGCCTTGTACAGGCAGGCTGTATTGCCCGTTCACATCGGTAGCCGATGCAGTTGCGGTACCCTTTAGCAGTACGCTAATGCCTACAAGGCTTTCGCCCTTAGCGTCGGTCACTTTTCCGGATACGGTAGTTTTGTTCTGTGCGCTTGTTATCTGGAAAAAACAAGACATAGAAAGAATGAGTAAAAAATACTTCAATTTCATTTCCTTTTAAAAAAGTTAAAAAATAAACATTTAGGCTGAGGCATTGGAGAAGCCTCATGGTTACAATTGGTTTTGTTATACAGCCCTGTTTATGACGGCTGCAAACTATTCGTTTTTTTCATAATTTTTAGTTTTAAGTGGTAATAATTTGGTTCAATCAATCTATAAGGAATACTTAACCTGCAAGCAGGCTACCGCTACGGTAATTTCTTTTTTCGGTATATTTCTTTTGCCATATAAATCTGTCAAAGTCAAACACTGAGTAAGCAGGGCACGCTCCCGACTGCGATGTTATGAATGCGCCCATGGCCACAGCATAGTCAAGCGTGGTTTCCATTGATTCGTTGCGCAGTTTCATGGCTAAAAATGCCGCCAGAAAAGCATCGCCGCTGCCTATTGTGTCTGCTACGTTGATACTATAAGCAGGATAATCGTACCTGTAACTGGCAGTATAGTATGATGCCCCTTTGCTGCCTTTGGTTATCAATACTTCGCTGATGCTGAAACGGCCAAATAATGTGGCGATAGCCTCGGCTTCGGTATCACAATCGGCATTATACCAGCTGGCAATCATCATCAGCTCGCCCATATTCAACTTTACCAGATTTGAGCGTTCAAGCAGGGCGGTAATCAACTCAGTAGTATAATGCGGTGCACGCAGGTTCACATCAAACACACGATAACTTGCATAATCAAGCATTTTAAAAAGTGTTTTACGGCTTACCGCATCGCGCGAGCCAAGGCTGCCGAATACAAAAGCACCTGAGTTTTTTACCAGTGTTTCGTACTCTTTGTACCAGCCTAATTTATCCCACGCTACCGGGTAAACTATTTCATATGATACTTCGTGGTTATCATTTATGCGGGCAAGCACTTCGCTGGTGGCCTGCGCCTCGGTTACCTGCACAAAATTTGCCGACAAGCCTATGCTGCCAAGAAAGTCTATCAGGTCGGCGCCGGGTTTATCGTTACCTATAGCGCTTATAATTGAACTGTTAATGCCCAGTTTATGCAGATGATAAGCCACGTTCATAGGCGCGCCTCCTGGCTTACGCTCGGTTGGCAACACATCCCAAAGTATTTCGCCAAAACAAACTACCGAATTGTTATTGTATCCGTTTCCCATATCAATGCATTATTAAGTTCGATCCTATTTGCTCAAGTGATTTACCTTTGGTTTCGGGCATCATACGCCAAACAAATATTAGTTGCAGTATCATCATGGCGCCGAAGAAGGCAAAGGTGGTAGCGCCTCCCAGCCGCTCTGCCAGGTACGGGAAGCAGAAGGCTATTAATGCGGCCATTACCCAGTGTGTTGAACTACCTAACGTTTGTCCTTTTGCGCGTACTTCATTCGGAAATATCTCCGATATAAACACCCAGATAACTGCCCCTTGTGAAAAGGCGAAAAAGGCGATGAATATCATCATGTAAATAGGTATTGAAAAGCCGTTGAACTGACCCGTGTAAAAAGTATATGCCACCAAAAACAGCGAAGAGATCAAGCCTACTGACCCGATAAACATCAGCACACGGCGGCCAACCTTATCAATAAAATTAATAGCGATCAGAGTAAAAATAAAGTTAATCAATCCCACCCCTACTGTTGACAGCAATGATGAATGTGCGCCAAGGCCTGCCATTTCAAAAATGCGCGGAGCATAGTAAATTATGGCGTTAATACCCGATACCTGATTAAAGAAGGCGAACAATACCGCCAGCATCACCGGGGTTTTGTATTTACCGCTGAAAATGCCGGTGCTTTCTGTTTTAACTTCAGCGTTACGTGCCGAATTCTGGATAGCTTTTAACTCATCGTCGCAATTCAGCGGATTGATAACCCTGAGGATAGATAGCGCTTTATCCGTAGCACCCTTTTTAAGGATAAGCCAGCGCGGGCTTTCCGGTATGAAATAGATCAGCACTAAAAAAATCACCGATGGTACAGCCTGGACACCCAGCATTAAGCGCCATGATGAATCGCCAAGCTGACTGATCAGGTAATTTGACAGGAAGGATACAAGTATGCCCAGCACTACGTTGAACTGGAATAAACCGACAAGGCTGCCGCGTCGGTCGGCAGGTGAAACTTCTGATATATAGATAGGCGCAGTTACCGATGATGCGCCTACGCCAAGCCCCCCAAGAAAACGAAACACCAGGAAAACTGACCAGTCGCCTGCAAGCGCGGTACCCAATGATGATAACAGGTAGGCTACTGCTACAAAATACAAAGTGTTTTTACGCCCGAAGCTATCAGATGGGCGTGAGCCAAACAGCGAACCGATAACAGTACCTATAAGCGCGATAGATATGGTAAGGCCATGCTCAAATACTGAAAGATGCCAGAATTGTTGAATAGATTTTTCGGCGCCGGAGATAACCGCGGTATCAAAACCGAACAAAAAGCCCCCAAGCGCTACGACCATTGACCAGGCCAGTACAGAATGTTTTCCCATAAAATGTTAAAGTATAATTGGAATTAATGGCTGCAAGGTAGAGTGATATGCGGCGGCGGAATATAATAATCGTACCAAATGATTATAAATTACAGTTTAATAATAACTATTTGAATTACAGTAATTTAATTTTTTACCCCCCTGCTTTATTTAAACACATTTACAATTTTGTAACCATATTTTACAGTTTTGATACATCGGCAGTTACTTAGTACACTATGTTACCAAGCCGCTATTTGGAGCAAGCGTACATTTTTATATATCTTTAATCTTTGCCATTCTTTAAGGCTGTTATAACCAATTATCCTGTTATTAATGCGCTCTGTATCTTCTGTATTAAAAAAGGTGTTTAATTATACTACGCAGCGTTACGTGTTTGCAAAACCACTGCTTTTTACGCTTGCCATATCCATGTTAAGCGGCTGTGGTGGTAAAAAACACGATCCTGAGTATGTTATCGGCTTTTCGCAATGTGTAGGTAGCGACCTGTGGCGAAAAACCATGATGGAAGAGATTAAAATGGAGCTCTCGCTTCATCCTAATGCCACTTTAGTTTATGCTGATGCTAACGGAAGCAGCAAAACACAGATAGAACAGGTAAAAAAGATGCTTAACGACGGTGTTGACATCCTAATTATTTCACCTAACGAGGCCATGCCCCTTACCCCTATTGTTGAGCAGACTTATAATAAAGGTATCCCGGTAGTGGTTATTGATCGTAAAACATCATCAAACCTGTACACCGCCTATGTAGGCGCTGACAATTACGAGATTGGCAAAATGGCCGGTGAGTATGCCGGTAATGTTTTAAAAGGCAAAGGCAACATCGTTGAAATAATGGGTTTGCCCGGATCATCACCTGCTATAGAACGTCAGCGTGGTTTTGCCGATGGCATTAAGCGGTTTAAAGATGTTAAAGTAACCTCGCAGTTATACGGCAACTGGCTAAAAGGTACTGCCGAAAATCAACTGCTTAAATCGGCCGCATCCCTTAACAACGTCGATATGGTATTTGCCCATAATGACGTGATGGCAGCGGGCGCGCGTAGTGTTATAAATCGCCTCAGATTAAATCACAGCATTAAGGTAGTAGGTATTGACGCGCTGCCCGGTAATGGTGGCGGTTTACAAATGGTAGGCTCAGGTGTGCTTAATGCAAGTATGTTGTACCCGACCGGCGGTAAAGAAGCTATTGTAACCGCCTTTCGGATATTGAATAAAGAGTCGTTCTCAAAAGAAAATAACCTGCAATCGCTGGTTATCGATTCATCAAACGTGCAGCTGATGAAACTGCAGTGGGCAAAAGTAAGCAGCCAGCAAAAAGATATCGAGCGCCAGCAAGCTTTACTTACCGAGCAGGAAACACTATTTAAAAGCCAGCAAACGGTATTAAACATCACGGTTATAACACTGGTACTGGCCATAATTTTTGGCGGACTGGCTTCGTATTCTCTATTAGAAAACCGTAAGATTAATAAAAGCCTTGAAGCCAAGAACGACGAGATTTTAAGCCAACGTAACAAGCTGATAGAAATGTCGGCAAAGGCCGAAATGGCAACTGAAGCTAAGCTGAACTTTTTTACCAATATATCCCACGAGTTCCGTACGCCGCTTACGCTGATACTATCGCCGCTGGAAGATTTGCTGAATAATGATAAAATTCGTTCGGTTGCGGGTAAAAACTTGAACCTGATACATAAAAATGCATTCCGTTTGCTGCGACTGGTGAACCAGTTGATAGAATACCGCAAGATAGAATACGAAAAAATGCAGGTGAACGCCTCGCCAAATAACCTGGTTGAGTTTGTTAAAGATATAATTGACAGTTTTCAGCACAGCGCTAAAAAACGCAATATCGACCTGCGGTTAATCCATACAGACGCGCAAAACATTGACGTTTGGTTTGATGCCAATATGCTGGACAAAGTAGTATTTAACCTACTGGCAAATGCATTGAAATTTACCGGGCCAAATGGTAAGATACATGTGTTTATCAGGCAGGACGATGAATATGTGTATGTTGATTTTCAGGATAACGGCATTGGTATGACGGACGATGAAGTGCTGCATGTTTTCGAACATTTTTATCAGGCTGACACCAATTCCACCAAAGGTTCGGGGTTGGGACTTTCACTGTCAAAAGAATTGATGTTGCTGCACCATGGCGATTTAAAAGTATCAAGCAAAAAGTGGGAAGGCACAACTTTCACCCTGACTTTGAAAACCGGCGCTGAACATTTCGCTGAAGATGAAATAAAAAGGGAACCTCTCAATAAAGCGGAATTATACGAACGGTCAAAAGTTTACACTACCGATTTGGATGAGACGACAGAAATACAGAATACCGACGCGCTGCGTGAACTGAAAGAACAATCGGTATTGATTATTGAAGATAATATCGACCTGCTAAACTACCTGAGCGCCAAACTAAGCGAACAATATGAAGTATATACTGCCAGTAGTGGCACCGCCGGCCTTGACAGCGCTTATGAACTGGTGCCCGACATTATCATTTCGGACGTGGTGATACCCGGTATTATAGGTACCGAGCTTACCAGACGCTTAAAATCAGATATCCGTACATCACATATTCCCATTATTCTGCTAACTGCTAAAGGCAGTATTGAACAACAAATACACGGTATTGAAAGCATGGCTGACGCATACATTGCCAAGCCTTTTAATTATGATTACCTACTGGCAACAGCTAAAAACTTACTGAAGAACAGGGCGTTGCTAAAAGATCATTATTCAAGCGATATAAGTACACAAGGAAAAGTTCCGATGTCAAATTCGCTGGATAAAAAGTTTCTAAACGACTTTGCAGGCATTGTTGAGCAAAATCTATCTAACGAAAACTTCAGCGTTGATGATATTTGCAAGCTGATAGGCATATCCCGTGTTCAGTTATATCGCAAAGTAAAAGCCCTGTTAAACTGCAGCATTACCGATTACATTTTAAAACGTCGCCTTAAAAAGGCTAAGTACTTGCTAATTAATGAAAACTACACCATTGCAGAAGTTACTTACATGGTAGGATTTGCGACACCCAATTACTTTTCAACGGTTTTTAAGGCTAAATATGGTATAACCCCTACAGAGTTCAAAAGAAGTCAGCACATTTGAAAAAGTGAAATAAAGCCTCCAGAGGTTTATCGTTCATTTCGGTTCAATGCAAATTGAAACTGATTATGGAATAAAAATTTTCGCAGGTTAACCAGGTTATCAGCGTTTATCAGATCTACTCCTATAGAAAGTAAATAACTCCAAACTTTTTGGTTTTCAGGTGCAGCATACAAACGTACTTTTTCATTTCTCTCATGAGCCATCTTAATATACTCCCTTAGTTTTATATCTTCAGTTACAGGAACAGGCCCGTTTCCCCTCCAGCTTAAAAATTTAGAATATTTGCAGCTGGCCATTAAAAAAACATTTGGCTGATTTTCGAACTTTTCTATTTTATCTAACTCAATATCTGCAAATACTAATCTTGAATCTTCATTTAATATAATATTTAGTGGTTTATGCCCTGAAAGCACTATTGTAACAGGTGCAAGCTTTATAACGCCCGAATGATAACTTGTTAAAATATTTTCATATTTCTTTAATACAGGCTTTAAAGCTTCATAAGTTTTTGCGGCATTAGTTTTAATGTCAATCATGAGCACTATTGAGGATGCGCCGGCATGGGCAACTTTTTGAGAATCTCTAAGTAAATATGCTGCAAGAGGCTTAAGGTATACCTTTTCAAGCGTACGTTGGCTTTTGAAATATGGAAAGTAGTGGGCTATTATTAGTTTTCCATTAAGTAAATGAACATCGGCCTCAATATGGGTAAATCCGTTTTCCAACGCTTCATTTAAAGGTCTTTTATGAAGATAATCATTATGAGCAAACCCTTGCGGAAATGATGTGTCTTGGCAAATAGCTTTACATACTATACAAAAACTTATTATAACAAGCGTTAAAACCCGGGTAAAAAGCCAATGTAAATACTGTTTAAACATGATAAAGGAAACCTTTTATAGATTTCCCGCAATATATAAAATTAATTGACTATCAATAAATTGTCAATGATAATTACTCAGTTTGAGTTGTGTGCTTTTTTAATAAGCTAATAACCACATATGCCCCAATAAGCGCAGGAAAAAACAACAAAAATGATCGTTGAAGAAGTGTAAATACAGGTATCAAAGTTTTCGGAACAATTTTGCTGAACAGAATTGATATACCTACTTCGGCAAAGCCGCTTCCACCAGGGCTTGGGGCAAAATATATCATAAACTGTATAAGCACTTGTATGCTTATAACCTGTATTAAATCAGAATGTACACCTAAGCCTAACAATATTACATATTGTAAGCAGTACTTGTTTAAATATAGTACAGTGGTAATTAAAATACTTAGTGGAAATAAATAAGGATTTTGTTTAATAATTACACTGCAAGTTTGTTGATATTTAGCAATGTTTAAATAAGACCGCTCTGCCCAGTTTTCAAGCTTCTGTTTACGTTTAGGAAACAAAATTGCTATAAAATTAGCTAACTGCTTAATTAGTTTGCCAATCCACACCGGCTTCCAGAACGCCAGCAAAAAAGCTATCAAAAAAAGAAGAAAAAAGCTAAAGCCATACTTAAGCATAGCAGGTATTATGCCGCTTACAGCACTTGTATCCATTAACATGATAGCTACAAAACCGGCCAGTGGCATAAATATCAGGGTTGCACCCATGTTAATTAAACTTACAGCAAATGCATCAATAAATGTTACGCCATTACTTGTGTACACATAAATTTGTGCAGGACCTGCACCACCGTGAGCTGGTGTAACCGCACCCATAAACATATTGGCTACGTTTGCCCTAAAACTAACCCAATGAGATACTTGCGGACTTAATTTACGTATATAAATATGATTACGCCAACTACCTAACATGAGATCAACAAACAGCATAATTATACAGATCAGAATGTAGCCGTAAGAGATATGGGATAAGGCTTTTATTGTATCG
The DNA here is from genome assembly GCF_004005815.1 of Mucilaginibacter limnophilus. GTDB lineage: Bacteria > Bacteroidota > Bacteroidia > Sphingobacteriales > Sphingobacteriaceae > Mucilaginibacter > Mucilaginibacter limnophilus. Next base: position 223,910 of record NZ_SACK01000005.1, read on the forward strand.
CCGGTATTATTATAAAAAAATATACCGGCAATAGTTATAACTGTTATCAGGGCAAACCAAAAAGCTCCCTTTATTATTGTTTTTCTGTCAAATATCGCCTTAACATCTTTCTTATTTTCAGCAATTGCATCTTGTTGATCTTCGCCTGATTGGTTTTCTATCATAAAATATAATTGTACGTTAGAATAACGGTTCACCCTCTGAGTACTCAGGATGTATCCCTTTCCACTTTAAAATTGTATTATAAATATCTGCAGTTCGGGCCGGGAATTCGTTCCAGTTTTTTTGATTATATATTAACGGCACAAGCATGTGGGATTTATTAAGAGATCCATGAGAGCCTTTATGTTCGGGGTATTCCCAAAAATCCCGTAGATCATAACCTATGTTTGCACTTACAACAATATCGCCTGCTCTGCGGCTCTGAAATAACTGATAAATTTGAAATAGTGAATCAGGGTATTCAGAATTAAACGTAGCTTCAAGTGCGGCTCTGTGTCCGTTTACCTTTATATCTTTACCAAGCTTAAGCGGATCTGCTGTTAATATTTGATAGCTAAAAACATCTTCATTAACACTTACAATAGCCCTGCCTTGCTCGTTTTGTACTATATATGATTGTTCCTCATCGCCACGATATACAACAAAATCTACTGCAGGTTCGGCAACAAGTTCTTGTAACCGCTGTGTTCCCATAATATTTTGAATCTCATTATCCCTTAAAACATGATCACCTTCATGATTAAGCAAATGGATACTACCGAACGAGTTACCGGAAATCATTACTGCCGATTTCGGCTTTTGTTTCCATATTACAGGATAATATACCGACTTAAGCCCATGATTTGTCATCCAATCACCTAAGTCCAAATGGGTATGTGTTGGGGTAAGCCCATGGTCTGAAGTTAATATAAATAAGGTATCATCCCACCAACCTTTTTCCTCTAATAAAGCCCTTACTTCGCCTATACTATTATCAGCTATTTTATATGCCTCAAAAGTTCGCTTATCACGTATATCATGATAATGAGAATCCCAGTCAACACTTGGAAATACAGCAAAAAGGAAATCAAAATCTTTACCTGAGTTTAATAAGGCCATTATTCTACGATGCCCCTCAATGTCTACAGGATGATGTTTGAGCCTAAAGTGAGCTTTCATATACATTGGCCCCTTTCCCTTCTTTCCTAAATCACGCTCATCAGGTACATTACGGGTAATCATATTAAACAAATTGTATGATTCGCCAAGCAATTCAAATAACGTTGGTTTATCAGAGGGCATATCGGTATTAAACCATGCAGCTTCAGGACCACAGTATGAACGCATGGCCATTTTGTTCCATCGGGTTCTCTTAAATTCTTTTTTATCAAACCAACGTATACCTGTTATACCCATTGTGCCGGGAAAATGCCCGGTTAAAAACGGAAGATAAGCCGGGCCTGTTGTTGAAGGAAAACAGCTTGTAGCATTTCGGTAGGTACCCTCATTAATTATGCGGCTTATATTAGGCAACATGCCTGCTGAAATTAATTCAGGCATTACTTCGCTATGAGCACCGTCCAGCAAATAAAACAGTACTCTTTTTTTATTCATCATTATCTATAAGCACTAAATATCAAAATGTATTAAAAAAAGTGCTGCAAATAAACGAACTAAAAATTTCTTTGCAGCACCTTACCTAAGTTTTTTTATATATGGCAAGTAAAAGGGTAACTAAACGATATTTTATTTAACTAATTTTTTTAAAAAGTGCTATATTATGTATAACTAATTATGTTATCCCCGATTTGTTTAAGCATGATTTAATACAAATTTAAATTATTGTATAACGATTTTTACGGATTTCTTCCATGAAAGAACAACTCAGGCAAACAGGTTAACGCAAAAAATTCGCTTTTGGCGGTGCTCGTGCCTGATTTTAATATGTCAATCCAAACATCAACTGTTCCTAACAATACTCTTGCACTCGGATGATAATTATGATAAAGATGCACTCTAAATAACCCTGTAATGTAGCAGATCCTTTGGTATTACGTTAACTGATAAGAACTATACTATTTGCAATATGCTTATATACAGTGCAAGACGACGCGTGTATTTTACAGTTATTCACGTTTAATTATACAATCGCATTTAAACTACTTCAACAAAGTTCGTTTTGTTTGAACTTGCATGAAGTTTCGCAAGCCAATTAAACAAATAGGTATGAAAAGATTAAACACCGTTACAATCAGGCTGATAGTTCTGGCCATTGTAATAATCAGTTTTTCCTGTAAAAAGTTGCAGGATTCGCCACAACCTTCGGATGAAGAAACTTTAACACCTACGGATAGCGCGCTATATGTACCTCAAGCAATATTTACTCCTGCGCAGCATACATTTACCGATATTCATATCTGCTATGATGATAAAGTTTTTTTGCTTGAAAACGGCAAATTAAAACGCCTGGTTGGCACAAACCTTGTTGACTTAAACTGGCCGGCATTGGTTTACAACAACTTTAATCCTACTTATTTGGCTATATCAAAGGATTTTACTTTTTATCTACGGGCATCAACCGGCATAAAAGTTATAAAAGCTGGACGACTGATTAAAGAATATACTGTTGGACAAGCCCCCTTGCAGGACTTTACAGCTGAAACCTTCGGTGAATATCCTGTTGCGGTTGACGAGACTGATCAGTCCCTGATCGTTGGAGTACAGCGTCTTTTTAACCCGGGTCTGGTATCAACGCTAAAAATCACCAAAAACGGCCAGGTTGGTTTGGTTTCGCCAGACGAAGGTACAACGGAAGGCGCCTTTTTTACTACCTTTGATGTTGGCGGAACGCCGGGTCAGCTTTGGATGGCCGGCCTGTCAGCCTTTAACGACTTTTATTTTGCAAAAATGTACGTTTTTACCGTCGCTGCCCAGTCATTCGATTATATTTTGCAAGATGTTTACGGTATAGGTGCAAGTAATCACCTCCCTTTCCCTCTTGAGGGCCATATAGATAGCGTTGGCTATCGAACCACTGCGGGTATAAGAATATCGAAAGACGCCAAAACAATCTATTTAAAGACAGGTGAATATAACACCGGATCGAACACCGTAGGGAATACAGGTTTCGTGCTGCGTATTAGAAATAACTACGTTACGGCAATTGCAGAAGAGGCAGAGAACAAACGCATGGCAATTTCAAAGGACGGCAAAACGCTTTATCTAGCCGGTAACGGTTTATATAAAATTGAGTTTTAATTAAATACTATATAAGTGTGCTGTACAGAGCAACATAGAAAATATGTTGGGTGCCTATCCCTGTTGTAGGACCTTGTCCGGTTGGTATATTTCATTGTAGGTTTTGGTTTCTAAGTCACAATACTAAGGTGTTTTGATATTATCACAAATTACTTGTGTTTTCTTTACCTTATCTCGTCGTGTGTGTAGGCAGGTCAACTTGTTACAAAGAAAAATTCTGACTTTATAAACGCTACAAACCAAGCAGCCCTCTAACATGCGATGCTCTTATTCTTAATTAATATTCGTCACATTTTTCAGCACTTATGTCACATTTATTTTATAAGCAGGCAAAGCAGGCGTAAGCTTGCAGCAGGAAACTTAAACACGTCGAAATTTTTATCGCGACAATGCTAATGCTGATATGTGTTTATCAGCCTATCAACACCACTATACTTTATTACAGTCAGCCCGATTTTGCCGGTAATTTTGGAGCCGAATTTCGCTCGCATGGCCTGTATTTTGACATTCTTAGCAATTATTTTATACCTGAAGTTTGCTGGTATTTGTGCTTGTACCTGTCGTTTTTATATGCAGCCACAGGTTTGCCAAACCGTTTAATTAACGAGAGGAAAATTGGCAACGCGATATTAACCGTTCTGCCGGTTTTTATTGCGGTATGGATAGCGCTGGTATTTATCAGCTGGTATAAAGAGCCTTACAACAGCACCGTTGTAATGACGGCGATATTCGAACAGTTTAAGACAACTATCAATATTTTCGGATTGCTGGCAGCATACCAAGTGATTAAACGCGTAGTTGCTTGGTATCAAACTAATCATCAATCCAATCTTTCGCGAGATAAAAAACTCATTTACAACGATATATTTTGTTTCGTATTCTTCTGGCTGCTGTTACTGGTACCGGCAGTGTTGTTTCATGTAACCGACGCGGTTGGCTTTTTCTTTTTGCTGATAGTACCGGGGGCTTTCATTAATCATGCGGTTTTAGTGCACTGGTTACTTAAAAGCAAATTAAAAAACCCGCTACTCTGGACGCAACTGTTCATTGTTTCTTTATTAATTAGCGCTCCGCTTATAGCCATTTTTACTTTCAAGGGCACTAACGGCGGCAATAACTGGCCGGCTATGTTTATGGCATTTTGGCTAGGGCAGCAATTGCTGATTGTTCCGCTGTCATTAGCTGTATATACGCATCGTAAACGCCGTGAAACCGAATTAAGTGATTTGCGCAGCGGACTGAGTACTTCAACGGCCAATCTGCAATTTCTACGGTCGCAAATTAACCCGCATTTCCTGTTCAATGCCCTTAATACACTGTATGGTACCGCGTTGAGTGAACAGGCCGAAAAAACAGGCGAAGGCATTCAGAAACTGGGCGACATGATGCGTTTTATGCTGCACGAAAATACACAGGACAATATAGCGCTTAGCCGCGAGCTCGATTACCTGAAAAATTATATCGATCTGCAAAATCTGCGTATCTCCACATCGCCCGATATCAGTATCGATGTTGCCATACCCGACGTTGAAGGCTACTACCAGGTAGCGCCCATGCTGCTGATACCTTTTGTAGAGAACGCATACAAGCACGGCATCAGCCTTCGCGAACGATCATGGATCAACATCAGCGTAAGCCTTAGCAATGATAAATTGCAGCTTGATGTGTACAACAGCGTCCACGTGTATTCGTCTACCGACCCTGAGCGTGAACGCTCAGGCATAGGGCTGGAAAATGTAAAACAACGTTTGCAGCACCTTTATCCGCAGCGGCACGAACTGGTGATACGCGAAACCACCAAAGAATTTTTTATCCACCTAACCATAAAATTAACATGAAAAAACTGATAATATTTTGCCTTGTCTTAATAGCCGCGTTTAACTGTATGGCCCAGTTCAGGCTCAGCGGGAGCGTACCTGGCGCGGCCGGGACCGATTCTATTACTATTAATATACCGTTCGTATACGGTTATTATCGCGAAAATAACATCAACATTGGTGTTGATAATGAAGGGAATTTTAATAAGCTGATCGATGTGTCTGAACAAAAATTCGCTACGCTTGAATATCATGGTGTAAAAAGCACGTTGCTGCTTACACCCGGTAAAGCGGTATCCTTCCGCATCAATTTAAGAGATACTGTATTGAGCCATTTTAAAGGGAGCGCCGCCGCAGAGAACCGGCTACTGTATAAACTAAAAATGGATCAAATACCATTTTTTGGCAAAGGTTTCGGGAAAGATAATCCCTTTGCAAAATACAGCAACGAAGAACAGCAGAAACTGGTAATAAAGCCATGGTTCGCTATCCGCGATGAAAAGATTGCCGAAATAAACGCCGCGAAGTTACCATCGGCTACAAAAGCGCTTATTGCACAGGAAGTAAAATCCGAAGCCATAGTACAGTTAGTGCACTTTGGCCGCTCATCTGGTAAAAACAGGAAAACCCTTGCCGAATTTTTGTTGACGATTTACAAAGATATTTCCATTACACCTGAAGTTTTTCCGGCCGGGCCAATGTTTTATCAGATGGCCAATGCTAACGGGGCGCGTATGGAAGGCGAGACATATTTGCAAATTGAAGCCGACAAGGCCGCGGGTAAAACATCCGTACTTAAATATTACAATCTTACGTTCGATGATGCGAATAAGGTGATAAACGAAAAAGGAAAAATATTTTTGAATTGGCTGCCCATACACAACACTTACGAGAAACTTGTAGCCGAAGCGTGGCTGGCGCAGGCCATAGTAGTTCAATGTTATGAAAAAGACATAACCTATACGCTACCGCTAATGGAGGAGATGAATAAATATTTTCCACGTAGTAAATATCTGCCTGAGCTAACAAGCATGGTGAATAACCTGCGCACTGCATTGGCTGCAAACCAAAGTAAAGGTGATATTCAGATTATTGACGGGTTTGAGAATATAACATCTATTAACCAAGTGATATCATCGCTTAAAGGCAAAGTGGTGTATCTTGATGTATGGGGCACCTGGTGCGGGCCATGTAAGGCGGAAATTAAATATAATTTGGCGCTGAAACAGTATTTTAAAAATAAGGACGTTGTGTTTGTATACCTTGATATGGACGACGATACCCAGGACAAGCGCTGGCGCGAATTTATAGCGACGAATGGCATGACGGGTTATCACCTGCGTAAAAACAACAACCAGGTATCCTCATTTTGGGATGAATTGCTACCCGGCCAAAAGGACAAGCAAAATTATTACCCTACATATTTTATATTTGACAAAGATGGTAAGCTGGTTGAAACTTTGGCCAAACGCCCAAGTGACGGCGCTGAACTTTACCGCCAGATTGAAAAATACCTGTAATGTTAAACGCCATAGCTATTGACGATGAACCCTTTGCCCTTGAAGTGATACGATCGCACGCGGGAAAGGTGCCTTTTTTGCAGATGGATGGCTATTTTACGAATCCGTTTGAGGCGATAGATTACCTGGCAAAGAACAATGTGCAGCTGCTTTTTCTGGATATTAAAATGCCCCATATTACCGGTATGGAACTGATGCAAAGTCTGCGGCAAAAACCTATGGTGATATTTACCACCGCTTATGCCGAACACGCTGTGCAAAGCTACGAGTTTGACGCTGTTGACTATCTGCTGAAGCCATTTGCTTTCCCGCGATTTTTAAAGGCCTGTCATAAAGCGCACGACCAATTGAGGCATCAACAGGAGCCAATAACAGCCGACCATATTTTTATCCGTTCGGGTTACGAGCAAGTGCGCCTGTTATTTGAAGAGATTCTGTACCTGGAAAGCGCCGGCAATTACATGCGTTTTGTGTTGGATGACGACCGCGCCATATTATCCCGCCTTACTATGACCGACGCACTTGCGCTGCTGCCGCCCGAACAATTTGTACGAGTACACCGCTCATATATAGTAAATCGCCCGAAAATACAACGTGCCGAACGGCACCAGTTGCATTTGGGGTCGCAGGTTATTCCGCTTTCTGGTGCGTTTAGTAATAATCTCCAATTATAATTATAGCTGAATTAATATTTCTTGCACCGTACTTCCTTTAATGCGTTATAGTTCAAAAAACTGTTATCGAACTACGCAATAATTATAATGGCAGTTTTTGCGGATCATGTATTGTAATTTCAATTAACAACAGCAAGTTATCAGATAAGTCAAAGCCTCTCAGATTTATCTAAGAGGCTTTGACTTGATCAGGTATACCAAGAGCAAAAACGCAAAATCCAAGTTTTAGCAGTTATACGAAAGGCTGATTATATTGGACGTTTTAACTCCAGCGTTTCCCTTTGTAACAAAATTACTATAGCTTATTTTAAATTAAGTTATAACGACTATTAAACAATGTTCAATAATATTCTTGTGTTTCATCGCACAATTCCATCCATTACAGGTTGTGCATTAAAATTTCAAAGACTTTAATATAAAGTAACTGTATCTCCAACTTTTTTCCACCAATTTCCTTTTAATTCCTGATGGCACTGTACTTGTGCAACACTTTCATGTTTTGCTAATGTTTCTTATCAGGAACACGGCAATGCCATTCCACCAGTTCACCTTAGCCTCGTCGGGCGGAGTATGTTCGTCGTTTTTTGTAAGGATGATTTCCCTTTCCCATAAAACTTGAAGGCCTGAATCTTTTATTGCATCCCTTGTACCGTTTCTTACCTTAGCCCAGTTCCAATCGTCAATGATGAGGATAAACAGGTCATCAAGGTGATCAAGAAATTGGAACACAGCCTTGTAATGTTCTTCATAAGCATGCCCTCCATCATAAAGATAAATATTGAATTTTTTTTGGCTGTCTAAATTTACGTTAAAGCAGTCATCTTCTATAAACGTAGCCTTGTTTTCGCCTTTATATTCATCAAAATACTCCAGAAATATATCCTTTACTTCTTCTCCACCAAACTCTGACCAGTTATCAATACACACAACATCACTTCGATTACCATACATAGCTGCGCAAACAGAACTGCCAGCCCAGGTACCAACCTCTAAGTAACGGCTATCATCAATGTCGAGAAGGTTGTTATAAAAGTGCCTTGTTTTATGCCCTGTCATTCCATACATTTCCAGTATGTCTTCTGTAATCTTGGATTTGCCGACTTCGGCGTTTGCAAAGCTTTGCTCCAGGTGCTTGATGTAAAAATCTTTTAGGTTGTTCATAAACTTATAAGGTTATCGGTTTCGCGTTTGCGCGCGCATACCAGTTGGTGATTAGCTTTCGTGTATTCTCGAAAGTGCACATCCGGGTCATAATGGTTTCCGTAGCCTGTTCAGGTGTTTGGCCCGATTGAATGCAGCTGTAGTAAAGATCCCCGAAATCCGTTCGGAAATCAAAGCCCGAGGGTTGATAGAGTGGTACGCCTACAAACATAGAGTCGGCATCAACTTGTCCCTGTGTATCGCTGGCGTCCATATTTATCGTTATCTGGTGCGTTGCTATCGTCCTTAAATAATCGTCATATTTCAATGGCTTTATTACTTCCACATAGCAGCCGTCCAATAATGTTTCCAGTTCGGCTTTTAAACTTTCATTTGAAAAATCAGTGTCATTAATGGTTGTTATCTTGTTGAAAATCTCAGGATACAGTCCAAATGGTTTACCAATTAAGTCTTTTGCCATTGCGATATTATATATCCAGTTGCGGCGTTCAATTTCATGGTTTTTTTTCCTGGGGCCAATAAATATTCCCTGCCGAAGTTCAGATGCGATGATATAGTCTTTCCTTTTCAGAGTGTAATATGGCTGAGGCCATTCCAGAAATTCAGTTGTGATACTTAACGTACGGTAAAAATGCTGGTAAATTTTATGCCGGGGATAGGTAAGGATAGCATCGCAAGCATTTGCGCAATTTTTAAAATCGATAAGCCAGCTCACGTTTCTCGCGTGCATTTGCAGCGTGTCGCCATTTTCATGAAATGCGCCTATAACCAGTTTGCCCTGTTTTTTTATATCTTGTATGATCTGCATAGCTATCCCGGGATCGTAGTTCCAGAGGGCCAGTACAGTATCTGCCCAAGCTATTTGTTCACGCCAATTGTCTTTGGGTACACTGACAATGCGACCGTTCATGGCCGCAGCGTAACTATGCCAGCTGATGGGCGCATGCACTGACGAATTCCAGTTAGCGTCGCCATTAACATCCTCATATGACATCAAACGGTCATTAGCAGTAATAAGCTCAGGATTGGCAACTGCGCTTAAATCGCAAACCAGAAAATTCATAATGTTAATTTAATCAGGGTTTGACACAGCAGTTTTATTTGTTGCGGTGCATGCCTTTTCAATAACCTTTTCCAGGAGCTGCCATGTATAGCGCTTTATATTATTAAGGCCCTTGGCTTTTAATGCTTCCCGCAGCGTTTTATCATATCGCAAAAGCATTAGTTTTTCGGCTATTTCAACTTCGTCAACGTAGTATATAAAGGCCCCGTTTATCCAAATATTTTTCAGTTTCGGTTCTATCAGTAAAGCGCCGTCACCTGCTACTTCTTTAATATTGCCGCCGTCATTAATGGTTATTAAGGGTACACCACAGGCTTGTGATTCAACAGTACAAAGTTCAAATCCGCCCGAAAACGGCACATTTACAATAACATCGCACATGTTGATCCTTTCAAGGTAGGTTAACGGCTTATTGGGTATATCCTTTGATGATATAGTATTTCCCAGTTCTACACCTATCTGCGGTTTAAAGCTTTTCTCTGTGAAAAGAACATGCTTGTTCAGCTTTAAATAACCAGTAATAGATTCCAGATCCCAGCCAGTACCTACTATGCGACGTGTTTCGCTGTGGATATACAGATAAATATTTTTTTGCCTCAGATTATAAACCAAGTGATGCAGGGCAAGCAGTACTTTGGGTATTTGCTTGCGTTCATCGTTTTTGGCAAACACACCAATAATAAAGTCGCTTTTTAAATTCAGGCCGAGTTTTTCTCGAATAGTGCTTTTATCAATTGGAAAAAAATCGTCCGTATCAACTCCATGCGGCGCGTAGAATACGTTTTTTACCCCGGCTGATTTAAGGTATTTTTTTGTCGCCTGTGTAGGAACTATCACGCCTTCAATTTCTTTTAGCGCATTTATGTATTTTTCAGCAGCGGGGAAACCATCCAATACGGTGTGGGCAAAGATTTTTTGCTTAACAACGTTAAGTTTAAGCAAATTCAAAAAATACTCAACTGCGCCGATATCGAAATTTAAAATAATGATATCGGGTTCAATTTCTTTTACAAAATTGCCAACAGCATCCAGCTCGGTTGCTTCCTTATTACCGCTCCATATGGTGAAATTGAAGTTTTCCTTATCAGCCGCTTCTGATGATACGATGCCGAATGAAAAGCCGGCACAATACACCTGGTGTCCATTTTTGCTCAAACTGGTCGCAATTTTACGGCAGGTGATACCGAATCCGGTGGTCCAGTATGCTGGATGTGATATAATGCCAATTCTCATTTAAAATATGGGTAATAGTACATATTCGGGTTTCAGGTTATTAGGAAAGCCATGAGCCTAAAAAATAATGTATCGCATATGCGTCGCTTATTTTTTTTTGTAAAGCTTCATCAACTTCTAATGTTTCATTAAACAACGCACGGATTTCATTGATACCAAGTGGGTATAGAGCATTAGAGGGTACTAACTCAATATGGCTTTTATGCGGATAACCGTCAAAGATGCGGGTTAATTTGAAAGGACCTGTAGTTGCCAATATTTGCATCCATTTGGCCATATCCGTATCTGCAAACCAACCTTGTTCCTTAAGTGTTGTGCATATAGTTTCAAAAAACAGGTTTCCGGGTGTACAAGCCATAAAGGCGTTACAAACGATTTTCTCCTGATCAAAGCGTTTACAATGTTCATTAGGTTCCAGCCCCATCACGCACGTTTTGTTAATTAGCAACGATGAGATGTTTTGAAGGCATTCAAAATCAAGATCGATGAAAACTCCGCCTATTTTATATAGTATAAAGTAACGCACAGCATCAACCCGCTGAATGTTATATGGATAGTTATCATAGGTGATCAAAAATTCCGGGTAGTTTTCTGCAATAAATGCCCTGTTCATATCATCCGTCCAAAGTCTGTATTCCCATCCCGGGTGTTTTTCCCGCCAGGTTTCAGCCAAAACAGCCAAATGGGCATCTACATTTGTATTTTTCCAGGTTTGATGTATAATACGTGGTATCATCATAACCTAAGCAATGCGGATGATGCCATCCATTTTTTTTGTTACCTGATTGAATATTTTAAGTATCTGTTTTGATGCATTTAGCAAAATTTTATCGCCGTTTAAACCTGTCTGCTGGTAAGCTGCCTGGCTAAGGAGCATGAAGGCTACATGGAATTCGTTGGTTTGCAGATATGTTTTACATGCATTCTCCCATTGTGCCATCCAGTGAAGCCCTGTTTCGTAATTTTCTTTTGTCCATATATCTTCAATTATCTCCACGAAAATTTCCTTGTTGTAGTCAAATAACGCCACGAATTGCTGTGTTTCGTCCTCACGCTGTTTATCATTGCTGTCGCCATTATCATGTGTGGTTAAGTGAAGCACCAGTTTCAAGGTATTTACCCGGGCGGTTCTGGTGTTTGTAAAGCCGGCCTTTATAATGCCAAACTGCAGGTAAACAATAAGCGTAAAAATGCTTTCTATATCGATTTCCTGATCTGCAAGCGCGTACAATATGATCTCAGAGAGCTGCTGTTTGACAGCGTGCAAACTATCATTTATAGTTAAATGAGGTTCCTCAATATCATATTCAATGGTATTGTTTGGGTAATCCATAAACAAACCATCCAACGGGTATTTAACAGCCTTCATAGGTGAAGGAAAATTTTCAAGGAAAGCCTCGGCTTTTTTACAGAAGTCTTCCTTTAGAGCAAAATGCTCATTAGCGGGATTAATCTCAACAGTAATATGCTCGCCGCGGTAGGTGCTTAAACTTACTCGCCAATGCGATATGTTGTTTTGATTTTGCTGTATGTAGGGACGTATAAAACCGCAGAGCAAATTGTGCCACGCTACCTGGTTGTAAAAAATTGAGGCTATCATTTTGATTACTATTAATTATGGATGATGTGTTTTATATTTCCTGTTCGCCAAGCAATGATAACACGCGGTTTTTAAGCTTAGCGTTTGATTGGACGTAATAATAAATTCTCTTATTACCATCTTTTATAACATAATATCCTGCACTGGTATAGATCAAATGCTGTTTGAACCCTTCATTAACACTTATTTCAATGCCATCTGACAATTGCTCATAAGTGCCGTTATTATAACTGTGTACAAATAAAGTGTCCGGATGAGATAACCCTTCACTTGTTAAAAGTACTTGCCTGAACATGCTGTCGTTACAAATCAAAATACAATCAGTACTGTTTGGAGTAAGATAGTTCAGCAATAGCATTCCGGATTCAAGCTTTTTCAACCTGTTAGATTTGATGTGTATAAATCGGATTATTAAAATTCAAGTTTTTATACACGGTATCATTGCCAAATACGCTATTTACCGCATACGTTTTGTTTAGCTTGTTTTTCCACATGTATATGCGATTAGTTACCTGGCTGCAAAACATAATCACTTGCTCAATTAAATCGTGGCTGCTTACCTGATAAAATAATTTTTTTGGCATATCGCTTAACGTATAATACCCGCCAGCGGTCTCATAAAACAGTGTTTGCACAGTATCACTGGTACTATATAAATCAATATGTTCGCTGTCTCCGCTCCATAGCCCTTGGGCCCATTCATCACCAAGTATCGAATATTGATACTCCTGCTGAGCTTCGTCGATAACTGCACCTGCAAGTCTGAGGCTTTTATTATCTATCACTACACCGCGTTTATAGGTATTGTCGGTCAACAGCAGCAGTACCTCTGAGCTTGACGGAGACAGGTAGCTAATCAGTACATCATTAAGCTTATTAGTAAGGTATTCGTTTTCAAGTCGGGTATTTCGCTCATGCTCAATCACGTTGAAAAAACCGGGATTGCCTGTTATCGGTGTTTTTGTTAACCCGTATAGCTCAAGTCTGTTTACTAGGTCATAGTCTTCAAACCCATAATTCACCATCCTTTCGTCATAACCGGTCACCTTATAAAAATCGGCCTTGCGTACACAAATGCGACCAAGCACATCGCTTTTATTTAATAGATTATTATTAAATACTGAAAGAAAAATATCATTTGCCTTGCTGAAGGCTTCATTTACATAGGCCGCAAAACCAATGCCTGTAAAGTTATCTGCATCAATATTGCAAAGCACATCACCGGTGGCCAAACGAAAGGCCACATTGCGCGAATGACTGCGATTAAAATATAGGTGCGATGTTGTTTTGTAATAAACAAGCTTACCACTTTTGATATAATATGACATGTGGTTACGGATATAATCTTCAACTCCATCGGTTGAATTGTAATCAAGTAATACAAATTCGAGATTTGCATAATCCTGATTTGCCTCGATATTGGCTTGCAATGTTTCTTTTAAATGCTGCAAACGATTCATGCAAACCGTACAAAATGATATTTTAAGCATGAGTTAATTAATAAATATCTTAAATAAGTTGCTTAATACTCTTTTTAGTATGCTTGTGTCATCAGTTACAATTTCGGCATCTGCCTGCATGCCATACTTTAACTGCACGGGTTTATGTAACCTGGAAAACTTATTGGAACCGAAATCTATTTTTGCTATAAACGATCCGTCTTTTGCGGGAATTTCTGATATGTACGATACGTTGCCTGTAATCATACCATATTCTTCATAGGCGTAGCTTTGCAGCTTTACCAGCACCTGTTGTCCAACTTTTACTTTACCCATGCTGTATGGAGGTATATAAACTTCACCGAAAAACTTTTCGTTATTGCTACATAAAAAGAATACAGGCTGGCCACTTGCCAGCAGTTTGTTCTCTTCAACTATGCCGTTAAACCACACTTGTCCGGCATTTATAGCGATAAGTATATACCTACCGACCGGGCTTTCAACAGATGCCAAAGGTTGGTTGATCATAACGTGCTGGCCGTTATGTACCAGCAATTTTATAAGTTTACCTGGCGCCGTCGCAGTAATCGCTGCAGGCGGGTTAATCGCGCTTATACGCAGCTTTGCTTTTACAAGATCAGGATACTTCACCAATGCCGAAATGCTTACTATTAATAGCAAGACGGCAAAAAAACTGCTGATGCCCCAACGTAGCAGCCACGACGGCGGTTTCGAAATAATGTCTTGTATCTCTTCGGTATGTATTTGTTCGGTATCCTCGCTCTTTGTCAGCATATATTTTTTAGTGGTCATGCACCTAATTCCAATTGGTTTTTAACTAAACTATAATATTCTCCACGTAAACTTGTAAGCCAGGCATGGGTACCCTGTTCCATTATTTTACCCTTGTCAAGCAAAATGATATTATCTGCATTGCTTACAGTGCTTAGCCTGTGTGCTATAATTACCACTGTCCGTCCTACGCAAAACTCCTTCAGGTTATCCATAATGATCCTTTCATTATTGGCGTCGAGCGCATTTGTCGCTTCATCAAAAAACAGGTACTGCGGATCCTTGTAAACCGCACGTGCAATAAAAAGGCGCTGCTTTTGCCCCTGGCTCATGCCGTTGCCTGTTGGTCCAATGATAGTTTTAAGGCCTAAAGGCAAATCATTAATAAATTCATCAAGATTGGCTATACGAATGGCATGCTGCAGCTTTACCGGGTTCGGAAATTCGTCGCCTACAGTAATATTAGCCGCTATAGTGTCTGAAAATATGAAGCCATCCTGCATAACTATGCCGCAACTGGCGCGCCATGCTTTAAAGCTTATATGGTTAAGCCTGGTTGATCCGATTTTTATTTCCCCTGCTTCCGGCTCGAAAAAGCGAAGCAATAGCTTAATAATAGTGGTTTTTCCACTGCCGCTCATGCCCACAATTGCGGTGGTTTTGCCATCGGGAATGGTGAGATTGACATCTTTCAAAACAGTATCATTTCCGGCGCCTGGATACCTGAAAGTAAGGTTGTTTATTGTGATGCCTTTATCTACCGGAAGCTCGTTAATAAAGTGCTTTTCCATCGGTTCCTCGTCTTGCAGCTCATGAATCTCGTTAAGACGTTCGAGGCTGATTTTAGCATCCTGATAGCTTTGTATAAAACCCAGCATATGACTTATCGGACTGGTTACCTGCCCTACTATATATTGAATCGCCATCATGCCACCAAGTGTTATCTGCCCGTCAATTACTGACTTAACACTTATAAATGTGATAAGTATGTTTTGTGCCTGGCTGATGAACATCGAGCCGGCTTGCTGATACTGGCTAAGCGCCAAACCTTTAACGCTGAACTTGAACAGACTTGCCTGTATGGTTTCCCAATGCCAGCGTTTCTGCCTTTCATAATTGTTAAGCTTGATCTCCTGCATACCGGTGACCAGCTCTACTACTGTAGTTTGGTTTCCGGATGACAGATCAAACTGTTTGTAATTAAGCTCACGGCGATACTTTAAAAAAAGTAAGATCCAACCTGAATATAATAGTGTGCCTATAACAGCTATCATAAATATCAGCGGGCTGTAATACATCAGTATAACGGTAAAAATCAACAGGTTCATCATTGAAAACAAGGTATTAAGCGTACTACCCGTTAAAAACGATTGAATGGTGTTTTGATCATTCATACGCTGCATGATATCGCCTGTGGTTTTAGTTTCAAAAAAGCTCAAAGGCAGTTTCATGAGCTTAATTAAAAAATCGGTTAGTATGGATATGTTAACACGGGAGGTAATGTGCAGTAAGATCCACGAACGTATAAAATCAACAACAGTACTGCCCAAAAACAGCATTACCTGGGCAATTAATATCAAGTAAACAAAATTTATATTCCGGGTATTGATGCCCGTATCAACCATTGATTGCGTAAGAAAAGGCGCCACAAGTGATAGTAGCGTTCCTGTTAACAAACCAAAAAACAGTTGTACAAACAGTAAGCGATACGTATATAAATATCGCAGCACTGTACCCCATTTTACTTTTTTCTCTTTGTCGCCCTCTTCCTCGTAAAATTTAGGAGTAGGCGCTATTAAAAGAGATATGCCGTCATGTAGCTCCTTATGGCCATACCAGCTTCTTGTAAACTCCTTATCAGTATAAACAACTATTCCCCGGGATGGATCTGCTACGTAATACTTATTACTTTTTATTTTATAAAGCACTACAAAGTGGTTTTGTTTCCAATGTAGTATGCATGGCAGTTGTGCTTCACTTAATTGTGGTAAAGTGAGCTTAACACCAATGGTACGAAACCCAAGTTTTTCCGCTGCCTCGCTAATGCCAAGTAATGACACTCCGCCGGTGTTGATATAGCAAAGATCCCGCAGCTTTTGAATGGCATAACTGCGGCCATAATATTTGGCCACCATCCGTAGACAAGTGGGCCCGCAATCTTTCTGGTCTTGTTGTTTGTAGCCGGGGAACTTCAATGGTTATGGTGCGTTAAATGGACATAATGCGTTACAAATTGATGGAGATTTTTACGATAATATAAAGCCCCAATGGGGCTTTATATTATTAGCTTGTACACCATAGCTTCGAGTAAAGTAAAGCTTGGTTGTTACGCTACTTATATTGGATATCCGCATGCTGAGCCGGGGGGCAAATAGTAATATGTACCATCTTTCCATACTCTACACGAACAACCTCCGGACGGGTTAGCTGCACATATTCCGGTCGCCGAAGGGCCTGATGGAAAGTATGTGTAACAGATGTTTCCATCGCTTGAAGAACACCCATAACCGCCGGTGACGTTCTTCATTTGTTCTTTGCTAAGCATTTCACCGATGCCTTGCATTTTCAAATTCAGTTTTTTCATTTAGATTTTAATTACTTTTACCTCTGTTAACGGGTTCAGTTTTCCCTTCCTGTTTTATCTAAGACAGGCAACTTCATTGTTGGCCAAACAATTTTTTTGCACAGATACTTTATATAAAATATTTGATGTCTTCGGGTTGATATGGATGCGGAAGCTGACGCCCGTTGATAAATATGGTAGGTGTACCTTTTATCTCAATGTTATCACACCATTGTTTTTGTATTTCCATCACCATATCAATACCCGGGTCTTCAGTAACAGGATAGTAACTTACAAGTGAATGATAATCAATAATTTTACGATTGTACCAATCATTTAGTGCTGTTTTCATAAATAGAGAATTGTGCTGGTAGCTCATAGCCATAAAATGGCCGGTGATCTTAGCTTTATCTGTTTGCGCAACTGAAGCTGCAAAAACCACCTGTAATTTAATGTCATCGCGATGTTCAAGCCATTCATCCAATATTTTATGTGCTTTTGAACATGGCTGGCAAAGTGGGTTTGATACTATGGTAATAACATGCTCAGCTTCGGGATTACCAAGTATGATAGAATGCTTATGATCAAGCAGAGCATACTTAGGCTTATCATTAAGCTCTTTATTAAAAAATTCAACATTGTATTTAAAGCGCTGTAATTGTTGTTTGAGCGGGAGAACCTGTTTAGAATATTTTAAAAACGGTTTGACAAATACCCACAAAACAACAGGTACTATGAAGCACGCAGCTAAGTTGAGCCATCCGGCTAAGGAAGGAAATACAACACGCCCCGTAATGTAAGGTAAGAAGCCAATAAACTCGAGCCAAAATAAAGCTTGCACAGAAAGACAAAATACACACCACTGCTTTGCTATCCTGCTTTGGTAGTAAACCGAATAAAATGTGTAAGGCAAGCACAGCAAGTTAAGTATTGCTAAAACATACATTATATGCGTATCTCTGCTATTAAACAGTATCGCTAGCCAAGTACCGGCAAAATAAAAAAAACCAATTTCGGACCAACTGAGTTCTTGGGTGATTTTTGCAGCCTTTGATGATAATATAGCATTACAATCATTGTTTTTACCTGTACATAGTTTTTGTATAAAGGGGTTGTTGTCATCGATACTTTGTATCAGCAGTATAGTTGTAACAGCTATCCCTGCCGTTTTACATAGTGTAAGCCAGACTACCGGTAAATTAATAACATAAAAATACCCTGTGTTCAGCAGCAATGCACTCATGATAAATACCAGGCCCAATAATATAAAGGGAGTACGAAGCGCATCAGCATTCTCTTTACGGCGATTAACTTTATAGTCTGTTTCTCCGCATTCTGCCTCAGCTTCGGCTGCCAGTATAGCTTCCGAATAAAATCCCTTAAACGCTTCAGCAGGTATGATATAGCCGTTGCGGCTATGATCTGAAATCGTTAGCTGCTTTTCGTTGAAAGATGTTACTACTACAAAGCTGCCATCGTGATAGCATGCTATATAAGGACAGGGCACTTCACCTAACTGCTCAAAAGGTATTTTATAGGCGGCATTCGCAATTTTCCAATTACTTAATACCTCGCTTATGGCAAATAAGCTGGGATAGTCTGGATGTATAAGCAATTCATTTTCGATAGAAAGACGTGTAAGAGGAACTTTTAATTCTTTAACGAGCTTAGCTACTACAGAGGCGACCTTATCTTTCTCCATAATTATAAACTGGTATTATTAATACAAAAACGAACACGTCCGCAAATATTCTCGGTCTTCATAGTTGATGCGATAAGTTAGGAAGCAATACAATGAGTTGCGTTTGCCTAAAATGGATGATTTATATTGGTTTATTGATTACGAAACTATACCTGTATGACTAATTTTGAATTAATAAAACATTAATGAGCAATGCGTTTTACACGTTCTTTCAAAGAAATTAAAAACATGCCCACTGATTTTTAATAAATTCTTCGATTACCTATCTTACAATAATCTGTTTCACAAACTTTTTGGTATTTGAACCAGTTAACTCTAAATTATAGATGCCCGGTACAACGCGGTGTGTTAAAAGATAAACACCTGCGCCATTTGTTACCTGGATGGTGGACCTGTTAAGTACCTGGCCTGCCATATTTGTTAAGCGGATAATATAATCACCGTTTACAGCTTCTGAGAACTTTAGTTTTACTTGTCCATCAGTAACCGGGTTGGGATAAGTTACAACATCTTGCGGTGTGTCATGGTCGGGCAGAGATGGTATAACTGATATGAAGCTTACTGCATTTATATTTCCATCATTAGTTGTAGCTGTAACAATTGCAGCGCCTGCTGAGACACCCGTAAGCAAACCATTTGCACTTACGGTGGCTACCCGATCGTTGCTGGAACTCCAGGTGACACCCTTGTTATCGGCATCAGCAGGCAATATTGTAGTTGTTAATTGTTGCGTACTACCTATTTCAATTCGAACCTGGCCCGGGCTAATGGCTATACTGGTTACATTAACAGGATTAACGGTTATCGTAGTGGTAGCAGTTTTCGCTCCATCGGCTGTAGTAACAGTGATAGTGGTTGTACCATTGCCAACTGCCGTAACCAGTCCGCTTGCACTAACAGTAGCAACGGCAGCATTGCCGGTCGTGTAGCTCACCGCTTTATTCGTCGCATTATTGGGCGTTATAGCAATAGTCATCTGTTGCGTATTGCCACGAATGAGTTCAAAATCACGGGGTGAAATCACGACATCCGCGACATTTACCGCCGGGGTAACAGTAATTAAGCTTGTGGCGGTTTTAGCGCCGTTGGCAGTAGTAACCATTATCG
This sequence comes from Mucilaginibacter limnophilus, assembly GCF_004005815.1. Lineage (GTDB taxonomy): Bacteria > Bacteroidota > Bacteroidia > Sphingobacteriales > Sphingobacteriaceae > Mucilaginibacter > Mucilaginibacter limnophilus. The sequence continues at coordinate 243,821 of NZ_SACK01000005.1, forward strand.
TTGCTGAACCTGTACTTATAGCTGTGACTAAACCGTTGGCATTAACGGTAGCAACAGCTTCATTGTCTGAACGCCAGGTAACCTTTTTATCGGTTGCGTTGGCCGGTGCTATGGTAGCTGCTAACTGCTGTGTCATGCCAACCGATAGTGTTGCGGTGGCATAATTAAGGGTTACACCCGTAACACTTACCGGACCATTAACGGTAACCTGCATGGTAGCTGTCTTATCCTCATCTTCAGACCGTGCCGTTATTGTGGCCTTACCGCCTGCTTTGGCAGTAACCACGCCGGTTTCGCTAACGGTGGCAATAGACGTATTGTTTGAACTCCAGGTTACTTTCTTATTAGTTGCCTTAGCTGGCGTAAGCGTGGCGGTTAGTTGCTTTGTTGCGTTCAACTCCAGCGTTACGGTTGCAGGGGTAATTGCTATTGTAGATACATCAACCTTACCGAATACCCTGAACTCATTTATAGTCCACCAGTTGCTTCTTGATTTTGTTTGAACGACTTTGATATAGCGCGCTTTTTTTGAGTCGATGGGAATCAGCGTTAAATCGCCGCCGCCGCCCGAGCCTGAAGCCACCGCCTGCCCCCAGTTAGTTCCATCAATAGATACATATACTTCGAAACCTTCCGGCGCATCACCGGGGCTACCTGATGCATCCAGTATTATCTTAGTTACGGTATTTACTGTTTTCATATCTACGATAACATACTGGCCATTGGTTTGCGAGCCGCCGGTTTGCCAGCGGTTGCTTGCGCTATCTAGCATATTACGTGCGCTCTGGTCATTTACCGACGCAGTAGCCGTCCAGTCACGTCTGTCCAGGTCGCCGCCCGGCAACAATACCCATGAGTTGGTAAGGTTATTTTCCCATAATGCTGCGGCCGCTTCCTGGATGCCGGTAGGATCAATGACTGAACCGCGTGCGGCTATTCTTTTTTCCGATCCAGTCGCGCCCAGTTTAACAGGCCATATAGCTGAATTTTCAATATTCAGCTTTGCCCCATTTTTAATCTGAGCGAAATCTTTTTGTCCTGGTTGCTGAAAATTGGCCATTTGAAAATTTAATGTACCACTTTCCATATTTATACCACGACCGGGATTTCCCCAGTAATCAGAACTGTACATTGTTACCTGTGATTTGAAATTCGATCCTGTAGAAATATACCTGGTAGTGGAATCTCCAATAGACACCACCTGCGTATTAATAAGATCATAGCCTTCGTCGCTGATATTGTTTATGTTGAATGATTTACGAACACCGTCAAGCCCGAGGCCCATACTTAAACCTGATGGACCTTTCCCGTTATCATCGGCCAATGTTAAGCCTTTGTAAGCGCCATAGATAAAGTCATTATACAGTATCTCGTTCTTCGTATCGCCTAACTCGAGGAAGTTCAGTTTGTCAAACTGGTAATTATAAATAGCAGAATTGTCACCGACCGGTGAATTAGGCCAGCTGCCGAATTTCGATTCAGAACCTGCGCCGTAAGCGATGGTATTGAACTGAAGGTTAAGTATTTTACCGTTTGCTGTACCACCGCCAACTTTTATGGCGTTGTTAAAAGCATGCCCAGCAAGGTAATCGATATAATGATTATCGCACTTGTACGTAAACATATCGATGCCATTATATGTGGCACGGATGCCAACGTTAATAATGTACACATTAGCCCCCGTAACCTGAATCAGGTACGGATAGGCCGGAAAATCAGGAACCAGATTGGCCATTTGTTCCGGGTAGTTAAATGTGATGCCCCGGATGCCGCTGTTAGCGGCTAGTTTAAGGAATGGGGTGCCTGAAGCATTGCCTTTTCCGGCATATACCTCAATGATACTTCCGGGACCTGTGGGCGTAGTACTTACGTCTGACGAGCCTTTCAATTCAACACCTGCAGGCACGCTTAAATTACCCAGCACCTTATATTTGCCGGGTGGAAGAAACACAATACCGCCGCCTGCCCCGCCTGCAGCATTAATTGCCGTTTGTATCGCCGTGGTATTATCAGTTGTGCCATCAGCCTTAGCATTGTAAGGGGCATCGGTAACTAAGTAAAGTACCTGCCGTGCTGGTTTGTGAGTTTCCTGCACCATCTCCGGAAACTCGGGTAATAATTTAACACTACCTATGGGTGCATGATCAATAACAGATTGAAATGTTGACTTATTTTCTATCTTAGCCGTGTTTTTAAAACGATTGCCTGTAATAATTGACCTTGCATCGGTGCCGACAGTAATTTGCGGGGCGCTGTTATTGAAATCATTATTGGATACATTGAAAGTTGAGCCAAGCGCGGCTACTTTACCGCGTGTTACCGTACTCTGCTGCATCATAAAGCGAGTGGTTGAGCCTGCTTCAATTTTTATGGCATAGTCGTTAGCATCAATAGCTGCCGAGTGAAACTGTATGGCACCTGATGTTTTAGGTCCGGCCCAAATACCCGTTTCACAGTTCTCCATTTTTACTTTGGTAAACATTATGCCCACGCTGTTATCTACTTCCATGTAAATACCCGTTTTACAGTTTTTGAATGTCATGTAGGCGTTATGTCCGTTAGGCGTGGCACCGGGGCTTGGTATAGAGGGCGCTGCATGGAAGCCTTTATTGTAACCGTCAACGGTTACATAGTTTGCGTATGACCAATCATTACGGCGCATAACTATGCCGGTGCCGTTCTGATAGATCCAGTTTGCGTAAGCACTGCCAGATGCCGGAGAACCCGGAAGTCCGGAACCTGCCCAGTAAGCCGGTGAAAAGTCTACCCAGTCGATACGCCCGACATCTACAATATTATCTATTTCAATACCTCTTGACAGCGGCGTGCCATACACACCGTTAATAACCGGGCAAGTGCCGCCATTAAGCCTGGAAAACACCACACCGCTGTAGGCGTTAACCAATGTAATATTCTTAGCATTACAGTATTCGTTACCAAAATAGTTCGGGCGGCCAAAAACTATAGCAGGCGAATACGGGGTGATGTTATCCGCCGTCTGTTCGGGGTACCATATCGAGAGGTCCATAACAGCAGCCGAGGTTTCCATTGTAATAAACGGAGTTGCGTTTTCATCCCCCCTGCCTGTATAAGCCATTAAGATCGTTCCGTTTATGGCTTGACCTTTTGTTGGTTTTTGCCATTCTCCACGTAAGGTAATCCCTTTAGGGATTAAAAGTGTGCCTTTAATAACATACTTGCCTGATGGTACAAACAGGGTACCACCACCAAGTGCGCCAAGCGCGTTTAACCTCTCCTGAAAAATAGTGGTTACATCCGTAACACCGTCACCTGTTGCACCATAGTCGGCTACCGAAAAGCGTGACACAAAAGTACCGGTGGTTGGATATAATGGCTGAATAAGTTTCCAGTCCTGCGAAAAAGTTGTATGTGTAAATCCCAACAGCAGCAATAATAAAAAAGCAATAAAATGTAGACCTTGATGTTGTAAATTTCTTTCTCTCATGATTTGGTTGTGCAGAGGTTCAGGTAATTAGTTTTTTGACAGGTTATAGGTAAGCGTAAAACGCAGGGTATTGGCCAGCGGGCTGGTTTGCTGATTGGCTGCCAGGTAGGCGAAATCAAAAGTAAAATCCTGGTAGGCATAGCCGGCGCCCAAGGTAAGATAGCGGCGAATACCTTTCGCAGGATTTTCGTAAACATACCCGGCACGCAGCGCTAACTGATTATTAAAAAGATATTCTGTACCAAAATTGAAAGCAACTTCTTTAAGCTCCTCAGAAAACCCACCAGGTGCGTCGCTGAATGAACTAAAAATAGCGGAAGGTACTGACTTGTCTGACGGGATAAGTAAGTCGTTACCGTTTGGTGATGATGAAGGGCTGGGTACCAAAAGCTTGTTTAGATCAAGCGCGACAGTAAATTTATTTTTTTCATTAATAGAAAATGCCGAAGCAGCACCTAACCGCAGGTTTGCAGGCAAGAAATATCGCCCGCCATTATCGCTGTATCGTACCTTTGTACCAATGTTGGCGATACTTAACCCATAAGTGGTTTCCCCGGCGGCACCGAATAAGGCGCCCTTGTTTTTCAGATAAGCCGACGCATCAATAGCGAAAGCATTTGGTGACCGTGTATCGTTTTGACCGACACTGCTTAAAGCGCTTGCCCTTATATATCGGGCTGTTGCAGCTAACGAAAAGTTGTCACCATACTTTTTAGCGATAGTCGCATCAAACGCGAATTCATTAGGTCGGTAATTTCCTGTAACGGCACCATTATCATCTGTAAGATCAATGTTTCCAATTGAGAGATAGCGCAAAGAAGCTGCTATGGTATATTGATCATTTATATGATGATAAGCCGACAAGCATGATATACTCATTCCAGAAGACAGGTTTTTTAACCATGGGGAATATGATAGGGAAAAAGACGTTGGTTTATCAACAAATGCAAATTTCGCGGCATTATAAATTCCGGAATTAGCGTCGGGTATGGTAGCAACTCCTGCTTCGCCCATAGCACCGGCCCGTGCTTCAGGTACCACAAGTAACGATGGGAATGAAGTTTGGATAATACCGCGATTATTGTCGGATGATAAATTTTGCGCATTCGCATGGCTTGTATGTATACCGGCCATTGTGATTGCGACAAGGAACTTGTGCTTACTTTTCATTAATAGGTTTCAATTAGGTTGATAATTGTTATATTGCAGCCAAGAAAACGGGCGTATGGCGTTCGCAATCGATTGCAAAGTCATGCAAGGATATTTTTCGGGTATAATAAAAGATTAATGAAATCTTAACAAAGAGCCTTTCTGCAAGATTATCATACCTCATTCATTATTTTCACGCTAAGCGGATCCAAATATTAGCGCTTTAACATATTCCTTAAATTAAAATTCAACTATCAGAGCTCGGTGTTACTTATTGATACAGACAATTGCGAAGGATTTTAGGATACCGACTGGTTTTTTTGAATGATACCAAATTTCAAACTTACTTCGGTACGCTTCCAAAACAGAAAAGCCCCAAATCTTATCAATTTGAGGCTTTCCTTTTTTCAGGTAGCGGGAGCAGGACTCGAACCTACGACCTTCGGGTTATGAGCCCGACGAGCTACCAACTGCTCCATCCCGCACTATATTTTATATGTTGTCTCTTTCCGTCATAACCCCGGAAAGGCGTTCCAATTAGCAAAAAAGCATTTTGTGTTGCCTTTAAATTGGACTGCAAAGATATAATTCGTTTCTTTGCAGTCCAAATAATATTTTAAATATTTTTTTTATGAGTCACAGGGCAGGTTTTGTTAGTATCATTGGAAAACCCAACGCAGGTAAGTCGACCCTGATGAACCAGCTTGTAGGCGAAAAAATGTCTATCATTACCCCCAAGGCACAAACTACACGTCATCGTATACTTGGTATAGTGAATGATGAGGATTACCAGATCGTTTTTTCAGACACGCCAGGTATCATAAAGCCTCATTATGCCCTGCACGAAAGCATGATGCATCAGGTTGAAGGCTCAATTGTAGATGCCGACCTAATTTTACTGATAACAGATATAAACGAAAAGCATGACGAGAACGAGGTGCTTGAAAAACTGGAAGGTTCGTTAGCGCCGCTTGTTGTATTGATAAACAAGATTGACCAAAGCGACGAAGCAACCGTACTGCAAAAGGTGGAGTACTGGAAACAAAAGCTAAATCCGAAAGCCGTGTTTGCCATATCAGCTTTGCATATGCATGATGTAAAAGGTTTTATCGATTTCATAGTAGAAAACCTGCCTGAACATCCGCCTTATTACGATAAGGAAGCGCTTACCGATCGTAACGACCGTTTTTTCGCCTCAGAGATGATACGCGCGCAGATATTCAAACAGTATAAAAAAGAAATTCCGTACAGTACCGAGGTTATTGTTACCGCTTTTCAGGAAGGAGACACGCTGCACCGCATAAGCGCAGAAATAATTGTTGAGCGTGATTCGCAAAAAAATATCCTGATAGGCAAAAACGGTGAGATGCTGAAAATTGTTGGCAAATATGCCCGGTTGGATATGGAAGAATTTTTTCAGCGTAAAATATTTTTGGAGATGTTTGTTAAAGTAATACCCGACTGGCGTAGCAAAAAAAACTACCTTAAAAAGTTTGGTTATGAGTAAAAAATAGAATCAAGAATTAAGAAGCAGGAATTAAGACAGCTTCTTTCAAAATAAAAAAGTGACGGAACTTTGTGCAGAATGAGCTTATCTTAATTCCTGCATCTTGATTCCTGACTCTAAAATAAAAGCAATGAGTAACATAGTAGCAATAGTAGGCAGGCCCAACGTGGGTAAATCAACCCTGTATAACCGGCTAACCGAAACCCGCAAAGCCATAGTTGACGATTTTAGCGGCGTAACCCGCGACAGGCATTATGGCATGGCCGAGTGGATTAATAAACCCTTCACCGTTATTGATACCGGTGGCTATGTTGCCAACAGCGAGGATGTTTTTGAAGCCGCCATACGTGAACAAGTGGTAATTGCCATTGAAGAAGCATCAGTAATATTATTTATGGTTGATGTTACTACCGGTATAACCGATTTGGATGATGAAATAGCCGCCCTGTTACGCCGGGGCAACAAACCTGTACTTGTGGTGGTAAACAAGGTAGACAACACTATGCTGCAAAGCGATGCTACCATATTTTACAGCCTTGGGCTTGGTGAAATTTATAATATTTCATCTATGTCGGGCTCTGGTACCGGTGAGTTACTTGATGAGGTGGTAAAACATTTTGAAGATACCGAGCTTGAAGAAAATACATTGCCTAAATATGCCATTGTTGGTAGGCCCAACGTGGGTAAATCGTCAATTATAAACGCTCTGATAGGTCAGCAGCGTAATATTGTTACCCCTATAGCCGGCACCACGCGCGATTCGATACATATACGTTACAACCAGTACGGGCACGATTTTATGCTGATTGATACCGCCGGTCTGCGTAAAAAAACCAAGGTAAAGGAAAACATAGAGTTTTATTCGGTTATGCGTACCATTAAAGCGCTTGAAGAGGCTGATGTGGTGATACTGATGATTGATGCTGTAGAAGGCCTCGAATCGCAGGATATTAATATATTTCACCTTGCCGAAAAGAATAAAAAAGGTATTGTGATAGTGGTGAACAAATGGGATTTGATTGAAAAAAACAGCAAAACTGTTAAAGTTTTTGAAGACCAGATAAAGCAAAAAATAGCGCCGTTTACTGATGTGCCTATCGTATTTACATCTGTTACCGAAAAGCAACGGGTTCTTAAAGTTATCGAAACGGCAAATAAGGTTTACGAAAACCGGTCGCGTAAAATATCTACCTCAAAGCTTAATGATGCCATGCTGCCGATTATTGAAAGCTTTCCGCCGCCATCAATAAAAGGTAAATATGTTAAGATAAAATATGCTACGCAGATAAACGGGACATCGCCAATGTTTGCCTTTTTTTGCAACCTGCCGCAATATGTTAAAGAGCCTTACTATCGCTTTATCGAAAACAAGCTCCGCGAAAACTTTGAGTTCTCAGGCGCACCAATACAAGTGTGGTTCAGGCAGAAATAGATTTTGATATGCGGATGAGTGGATATGCAGATGTGCAAATAACAAAATATGTTATACAGATAACGCCTTGTACCACACGCCGCGCCCTCACCCTATGATAAATACCATAATATTCGATCTTGGAGCTGTTTTAATTGACTGGAACCCGCAATATCTTTACCGTAAAATATTTGCCGATGAGCAGGAAATGCAAACCTTCCTGTCAACCATATGCACGCCCGAATGGAACGAGGAGCAGGATGCAGGTCGCAGCCTGCAGGAAGGCGCCGATTTTCTGGTGACCAAATTTCCGGACCATGCCGAAAATATCCGTGCCTTTTATGGCCGTTGGGAAGAAATGCTGGGTGGCGCTATTGATGATACTGTTGAAATTTTTAAACAACTGAAAGACAGCGGCAAGTACAAAATTTACGCACTCACCAATTGGAGCGCCGAAACTTTTGAGATTGCCAAAGCAAAGTATGATTTCTTGGATTGGTTTGATGGCATAGTGATATCAGGCGTTGAACGCACCCGCAAACCGTTTCCTGAGTTTTATCAGATATTGCTTGACAGGTATAACATAAAATCCGAAGAAGCCTTATTTATAGATGATAACCATCGTAATATTGTGGCAGCCGAAGCATTAGGTATGAATGCCGTGCATTTTACATCGGCAAGCGAATTAAAACATCAACTGGCTATTCTCAATGTCAGCATCTGATAGTTAAAAACATCATTTAAAGAAAGCTTAATAGTTACCGCTGTACTGATCAGTTATCGGAGCCCGCAAATACTTCTAAGTATTATTGATAACCATGCTTTTCGTAAGTGGTATGTTAATCCATAATGTACTTAACTTGTTAAGCAACTTTGTTGCATACGGAAGCCTCAGCGTTCGCCTTTTTACTTTATTGTAGGATAGAATGGGATATTAAGAGACATACCGCCACCTTCATCTATAAATTATTTCTTCCGAAAAAGTATTTTACTCCTGCGAAAATTGCAGGGTTTCTGAGTGATACATTGTAGGAACTTGCAAATGTGCTTGATACTGTATAGCCGGCCGAAACTTCTATTCGTTTATTGAATACCGCACCTGTTTGGAAAGGAAAACTTAACCATATCGCTTTGGCGCTCACCGGATATTCGGCATTTTCAAGCACCGACCCATCATCAAATACCAATTGTTTTTTTGGATAGATAGAAAAATTACCATTAAGACCGCCACTTATAAAATATTTGAATTTTTTAGTGTTGTAAAGATTTATAATAAATTGTGGAGACAATGTTGCTGTATATTGATTAAGTTGATAAACATGTTTAATCTCTTTACCCTGAGGAGTGAAATGCTGCCCTTTTACTTCAGCTTTCAAATAAGTAAATGATAATTCGCTTCGAAAAATATAGCGGCCGGTGTTTGGTATAATTGCCGTATTGTAACCTAAACTTAATTTAGGTGAGATACTATTGATTTTGTTATCATTGAACCTTAATCCTGTAGTAAGTGTGGAAGAATTAAAAGGTGTTGGGGTAACCTGGTTAAAATTTAATCCAACACCTGCAAAAAACTGTGATTTGGATTGCTTTGTTTTTGCAGCTATAACACCGTTTAGTTTTTCGAAATATTTTGTTAATTCTTTTTGGCTGTAAGCAATTCTTTGTATTGAAGTATTTCCGGACGCTTTATTACCCCCATACTTTTTAGCCAGGTAAATTAGCTGATAGATATATGGAGTGGTTTTTTCTATGGCGCTTTTGTTTGACGCGGTATAATATTGATAGTATTTAAGTTCTATAAGCTGACTATTAGCTTCTTTATAAAAAAAAGTAGTTTTATCTTCAACGTTAAGTAAGTACAAACTTACAAGCGGCGCCGAAACGAGCTGTTTAAGAAAATAAGTATTTATAATTGAAACACTGTCAAGGCCAGTGTCTAACCCGGGGTATACATTTTTATTTTTTGAAATTTTACCTGTATAACTTATATAAGTTATATCTGTCCCTGCTGAAAATTTTTTTATATCATTAGCTGAAAGGCTAACTGTATTTGTTACCTCGCCGGCTTGTTTAAATTCAATACTTTGTGGGTTGTAAAGCCAGTCGCGCACGTTAATCTGCCCTTGTATACTATCTCCGTTGTTTTTTATAATGTAGCCCTCCTGATAGTTTGACTGGGCATTTGTAATAAAAGGCAGAAATACTACCGCCAGTATCAAATAAAAGCGTTTCATTTAGGTTTAGGTTGATAATGAAATTAAAATATAGCTTCTGCGATTCTTCTTGTCGGGCCAGGGTTACTCATAGTATAAAAGTGCAAAACCGGCACGCCGAAGTTAACTAATTCTTTGCATTGATTTATCATCCATTCAATACCAATTTCTTTAACGTCTTTTTCAGTTTTGCAGGCATTCACCGCGTCGCAAAGATCTTCAGGCATGTCAATAAAGAATGTTTTTGACAGGCTTACCAATTGTTTTGACGCAGTAATAGGCTTCAAACCCGGAATGATAGGTACATTGATATCGTTCTCCCTGCATTTACGTACAAAGTCGAAATATTTCTGGTTATCAAAAAACATCTGGGTTACGATGAACTCGGCACCCATATCTACCTTTTGTTTAAGATAGTTGAAATCGCTTTTCAAATTAGGTGCCTCAAAATGTTTTTCCGGATAACCGGCAACCCCAATGCAGAAATTAGTTTTTTCTATTCCGTCGTAGTCCTCATGCAGGTATTTGCCATTGTTCATATTCACCACTTGTTGCAGCAAATCAGTGGCATAACAATGGCCGCCTGTGGTTGGCACAAAGGTGGCGTCGCCACGGCGCGCATCGCCTCGCAGTACCAGCACGTTCTCAATACCAAGAAAATTCAGGTCGATAAGCGCGTTCTCGGTTTCATCCTTGGTAAAGCCACCGCATAATAAATGTGGTACTGTATCAACACCATACTTATTCATAATAGCGGCGCAAATAGCAATGGTGCCCGGGCGTTTACGGTAACTAAGCTTCTCCAGAAGGCCATTATCATGTTGTTTATAGATATAATCTTCGCGCAGCGAAGTAACATCAATAAACGGCGGTTTAAATTCCATCAACGGGTCGATAGCGTTATAAATACCCTGTATGCTTTGTCCTTTTAAAGGCGGTATCAATTCAAACGAAAAAAGTGTTTTGCCGTTGGCGTTTTTTATATGATCGGTGATTTTCATTTCCCCTAACCCCCTAAAGGGGGAATTTTCTTTATATGGTTTAAATTTTCAGTTAATCCTTACTCCCCCTTCAGGGGGCTGGGGGGCTCAATAGTTCAAATTAGGGCCCAGCCATTTTTCGGTTTCTTCTACGGTCATACCTTTGCGGCGGGCGTAGTCTTCTACCTGGTCTTTACTAATTTTACCCAGCCCGAAATATCTTGCCTGCGGATGTGCAAAGTAAAACCCGCTTACTGATGCTGCGGGTGTCATGGCAAGGCTTTCGGTAAGGTGCATATGGGCGTTGTCTTCGGCTTTCAGCAGTTCAAACAACGTAGTTTTTTCGGTATGGTCAGGGCAGGCAGGATAACCCGGTGCCGGGCGGATACCCTGATATTCCTCCTTTATCAGTTCGTTATTGTTCAAGTCTTCGTCCTTGGCATAGCCCCAGTATTGTTTACGTACCAGTTCGTGCATTTTTTCGGCGAATGCTTCAGCAAGACGGTCGGCAATGGCTTTGGCCATAATGCTGTTGTAATCATCGTGGTCTTTTTCAAACTCGGCCACTAATTCGTCGCAGCCCAATCCGGCGGTTACGGCAAAGCCACCCCAGTAGTCGGCTACGCCGCTTTCTTTTGGCGCAATAAAGTCGGCAAGTGCATAATACGGCTCGCCCTGCGCCTTTTCGGCCTGCTGGCGTAAAGTATGGATTCGAGTAATAATGGTTTGCCGCGTTTCGTCGGTATACAATTCAATATCATCTCCTACACTGTTTGCCGGCCAAAAACCGATAACACCGTTAGCATGCAATAGCTTTTCGTCAATTATCTTTTTCAGCAACACCTGAGCGTCGTCGAATAGTTTTTTGGCTTCGTCGCCAACAAACTTATCATCAAATATTTTAGGGTAGCTGCCTCGGAGTTCCCAGGTATGAAAAAATGGTGTCCAGTCGATATACGGAACCAGTTCTTCCAGCGGGAAGGATTCAAAAACTTTTGTGCCGGTAAATGTCGGCTTGTTTGGTATCGACCCGTTCAGGTTTATCTGGCATTTTAGCCCCCGCGCGTCAACAATGCTTACAAAGCGCTTGTCGTTACGTTTGTTCAGGTGCGCTTCGCGGGCTTTATCATATTCGGCACGAATACCGGCTGTGTACTCATCGCGCTGTTCACGATTCATTAAGTTGCTGCAAACGGTTACGCTTCGTGAAGCATCAAGCACGTGTATGGTTGGCCCTGAATAGTTTGGCGCCACCTTAACCGCGGCATGTATGCGTGAGGTTGTTGCCCCACCCAATATCAGTGGAATAGTAAAACCTTCGCGCTCCATCTCTTTAGCAAAATGCACCATCTCGTCAAGCGAAGGCGTTATCAATCCGCTCAGGCCGATAATATCTACCTGCTGTTTCTTGGCTTCCTCAATAATGCGTTGCGCGGGCACCATTACCCCAAGGTCGATAATCTCGAAGTTATTACAAGCCAGCACTACGCCTACTATATTTTTGCCAATGTCGTGTACATCGCCCTTTACAGTTGCCATAAGCACCTTACCTGCGTTTGAGCGCGATGCACCATCGGCATTTTGCGCTTTCTCCGCTTCTATAAAAGGCAACAGGTAAGCTACGGCCTTTTTCATTACGCGAGCCGATTTTACCACCTGCGGCAAAAACATTTTGCCGGCGCCAAATAGGTCGCCTACGATGTTCATGCCATCCATCAGCGGCCCTTCAATCACCTCCAACGGACGGGCATATTGCTGCCTTGCTTCTTCAACATCAGCATCAAGGTATTCAATAATACCCTTTACCAGCGCATGCGACAGGCGCTTTTCTACCGGGTCTTTACGCCATTCTTCATCTTTAATAATCTCTTTGCCCTTGCTTTTTATGGTATCGGCAAACTCCACCAGGCGCTCAGTAGCGTCGGGACGGCGGTTTAGCAGTACATCCTCAACCAGTACCAGCAGATCTTTAGGTATCTCCTCGTACACCTCAAGCATACCGGCGTTTACAATGCCCATATCCAACCCGGCTTTAATAGCATGGTATAAAAACGCCGAGTGCATAGCCTCGCGCACCACATTATTACCGCGGAATGAGAACGAAATATTACTTACCCCACCACTCACTTTGGCATGCGGCAGATTTTGCTTTATCCATCGCGTAGCCTCAATAAAGTCGACAGCATAATTGTTGTGTTCTTCCAACCCGGTGGCTACGGTTAATATATTAGGGTCGAAAATGATATCCTGCGGCGGAAAACCCACTTCATTCACCAATATATCGTACGATCGTTTACATATCTCAATACGGCGTTCCAATGAGTCGGCCTGACCGGTTTCGTCAAAAGCCATTACCACAACGGCCGCGCCGTAGCTTAACACCTTACGTGCGTATTCTTTAAATTTTTCTTCGCCTTCTTTAAGGGATATCGAGTTAACAATACCCTTGCCTTGCAGGCACTTTAATCCTGCCTCAATCACCGTCCATTTCGACGAGTCGATCATGATGGGCAACTTGGCAATATCAGGTTCAGAAGCAACCAGGTTCAGGAATTTCACCATCACGGCTTCTGAGTCAATCATGCCCTCGTCCATGTTGATGTCGATCACCTGCGCGCCGCCTTCCACCTGCTGACGGGCAACGGTAAGCGCGGCCTCATAATCTTCAGCCAGTATCAGTTTAGAAAACTTCGGCGACCCGGTGATATTGGTGCGCTCGCCCACGTTCACAAAGTTGGTTTCGGGGGTAAGCGTAACCGCTTCCAGGCCGCTAAGGCGCAGGTAAGGTTCAATTTGTGGTATTTTACGCGGCTCGAAACGGGCCGCTTTTTCGGCAATACATTTTATATGGTCGGGGGTGGTGCCGCAGCAGCCGCCGACAATGTTCACCAGCCCGGCACGAATAAAATCATCAACCTGGTGGGCTGTTTCGTGTGGTGTTTCATCATATGCGCCAAATTCATTCGGCAAACCCGCGTTAGGGTAGGCTGAGATGAATACATCTGCTTTTTCAGAAAGTTCTTCCAGGTACGGACGCATCTCCTTAGCCCCCAAAGCACAATTCAAACCAACCGAAAGCAAGTTGGCATGGCGTATCGAGTTCCAGAACGCCTCAACTGTTTGCCCTGAAAGCGTACGCCCCGAAGCATCTGTTATAGTGCCTGATATCATTATTGGCAGGTGCTTGCCGCTTTCTTCGGCGTAGCGCTGTATGGCAAACAACGCCGCTTTGGCGTTTAGTGTATCGAATATGGTTTCAACCAGCAGCAGGTCCGAGCCGCCGTCAACCAGTCCGCGTACCTGCTCGTAGTAGGCTTCGGCCAAATCGTCAAAGTTCACGGCTCGATAACCCGGATCGTTTACATCAGGGGATATTGACGCCGTACGGTTTGTCGGACCAACCGCACCGGCCACAAAGCGTGGCTTTTCAGGTGTTTTTTTGTTGTATTCGCCGGCCACCTCGCGGGCAAGACGCGCGCCCTCGTAGCTTAGTTCGTAGGCCAGATCTTCCATGTGGTAGTCGGCCAATGAAATGCGCTGCGTGCTGAAAGTATTCGTCTCGATAATATCTGCCCCGGCATCCAGGTACTCGGCATGTATGGCCTTGATCACGTCGGGGCGCGTGATATTCAGCAGGTCGTTATTACCCTTGAGGTCATGCAAATGGTCACGGAAACGCTCACCGCGAAAATCGGCCTCGCTCAACTGGTATCGCTGTATCATGGTACCCATTGCGCCGTCAATCACTAATATGCGTTTCTCAAGTTCTTTTCTGATATCCATTGTTCAGTTAGCGGTTGCCAGTGCGCGGTTAGCTTAAATTGTAAACATGCAAATAACTGCAAGCTGCCAACTAAAAACTGCACACTGATAAAGCTTATGTCGAAAAGTCGGGTGTTTATTTGACTTTCGCTTATCTGTCTTAACCGCTCAGTTAGCTGTTAAGTAGAATGTAGCACCTTGTAAGCACAGGTTGCTAAGACTTCGCAGGGTCTAATCCCTCCGTCTTTCTCTATAAGCAGTGCAAAAGTGCACAATAAGTTTATAATGTGCAAGGGCTTTGGGTTATCTTTAAGTTTAGAAAAAGTTTAGAAAAATTTGATTATTATACAATTAATCGTAATATTGCGATTGACATGGGCATTACCAAAACAGAAATATTTACTGATGAGCAAAATCATCTTGCTGTGATGTTAAAAGCGTTGGCTCATCCTGCACGTATCGCTATTTTGCAGCATATCATCAGCGCGAATGCCTGCATATGCGGAGACTTAGTGGAAGAGCTTGGTTTAGCGCAAGCCACGATTTCACAACATTTAAAAGAATTGAAAAGTGCAGGACTGATACAGGGCACTATTGAAGGTGTCAGCATTTGCTATTGCATTGAGCCAAAAGCTTGGGCAAAGCTGGAAAAGCAACTCACCGGCTTCTTTAAAACATACAGCGGTATTAACAGTAATTGCTGCTAAAAAAATTTAGAATAATTAATCGCAATATTGCAATATATAAATAATGGAAAAACTTAAAACTAATTGGACAGATTTTAAGGCCGCATTGGAAGCACAGCCTGACCTTGATCTGCAATTTCAGTATGACGATGGCAAGTTTGTTGATGCTTCATACCACATTACCGAAGTAAAGCAGGCTCCGATAACGTCGGTTGATTGCGGCGGCGTTATGAACGCCTGGACAGAAGTGATTGTGCAGCTTTATGAGCCCGAAAACAGGCAGCAATTAAAGCCCATGAAGGTTAAGAAAGCACTATCAATTTTCAATCTGGTAGAAAGCAAACTATCGCTTAACCCACTGGCTGTTGTTAAGGTTGAGTTTGGCAATTCCGCCTATGAAGCAAGGCAAATGCATCCGAATAGCATCACGCAAATTGGCGATGATCTGATAATTGATCTTCGTCCGGATACTGTACAATGTAAGGCTATTGACAGGGATGGCAATTGTGGCATACCCGCCGAAAAACAAAAAATTGAATTAGTCAGTCTTTCTGGTAATACTTGTACCCCAGGCGGAGGCTGCTGCTAATATGAAAAACATACTGGTGTTATGTACCGGCAACAGTTGCCGCAGCCAAATGGCTGAAGGTTATTTAAGATTGTATGCCGATGGGCAGGCTAATATTTACAGTGCCGGTGTAGAGACGCATGGAGTAAATCCACGGGCTATTAAAGTAATGGCTGAGGATGAGGTAGATATATCGGCACATACGTCAAATAATATTGATGAATATGTCAACATACCTTTTGACTATATCATCACCGTATGCGACAATGCTAAAGAACGTTGTCCTTATTTTCCATCCAGTGCAGAACGGACACACTACAATTTTCCTGATCCGGCCAAGGCCACCGGCTGCGAGGAAGAGATAATGGATGAGTTCAGAAAGGTTAGGGAGATGATAAAAATATTTTCTGCGGAATTTATTAGCAAACACTTATAATGACTGTAAATAATTGTGTGCCTGCTGCCAAAAAGAAAAAGCTCAGTTTTCTTGACCGCTACCTTACGCTTTGGATATTTTTATCCATGGCTGCCGGGATTGCCATGGGATATTTTATGCCGTCGTCGGTAGGCTTTATAAATTCGTTTTCCAATGGCACAACCAATGCTCCGCTTGCCATTGGGTTAATACTGATGATGTACCCGCCACTGGCTAAAGTAAGGTACGAAACGCTGGGCAAAATATTCTCCAACATAAAAGTGTTAAGCGTTTCCTTAATCCTAAATTGGGTAATTGGACCGTTATTGATGTTTTTACTTGCTATTACTTTTTTACACGACTATCCTGAATACATGACAGGGCTAATATTAATTGGCCTTGCCCGATGTATAGCCATGGTAGTTGTGTGGAATGAACTTGCAGAAGGTAACCGTGAATATGCTGCAGGCCTTATAGCCCTCAACAGTATATTCCAGGTATTGCTGTACAGCATATATGCATATATTTTTATTACTGTACTTCCACCAATATTTGGATTAAAAGGAATCAATGTAAGTATTTCTATTAATGAAATTGCCAAGAGTGCAGGCTTGTATCTTGGTGTACCTTTCGCGCTGGGGATTATTAGCCGATATACTCTTATCAAACTAAAAGGCCAAAAATGGTTTCAAACCAAATTTGTACCTGCCATATCTCCAATAACGTTGACAGCACTATTGTTTACTATTTTGATAATGTTTAGTGTTAAAGGCGAATTAATTGTACAATTACCACTTGATGTTTTCCGCATAGCGGTCCCACTACTCCTTTACTTCGCAATTATGTTCTTAGTAAGCTTTTTTGCAGGAAAATGGCTTGGTGCAGATTATTCACAAAATACCGCAATTGCTTTTACTGCTGCAGGCAATAATTTCGAACTGGCCATTGCCGTCGCAATAGGAGTTTTTGGCATTAATTCGGGGCAAGCATTCGCCGGAGTAATTGGCCCGCTTGTTGAAGTGCCCGCCTTGATACTGTTGGTAAAAGTTGCGTTGGGATTACGAAAAATGTACTTCAAAACGGCGTAATGACAAATAAATAAAAAAAGCTGCCATAACTATTATGGCAGCCACACTAAACCCTATATTTCAAACAATATAGAAAGGTCTTAAAAGATCTTATTCTTCTATCTTAACTACTTTAAATTCTGTACGCCTGTTAAGCTGACGACCGGCCGGGTTATCCTTACCGTTCTTCAACGTGTTCGGCGCTATCGGCCTTGTTTCACCGTAGCCTTTAGCATAAATACGGCTGTTGCTTATTCCTTTTGATATTATATAATCAACGCATGCTTTTGCCCTTTCTTGCGACAGCTTCATGTTATAGGCATCGCTACCCTTTGAATCTGTATGGGCAGCAAGTTCCACCCGTATTTTCGGGTTATCATTCATGATGGCTACAAGCCCGTTAAGCAGCGTTTTTGATTCGGGCCTAAGCGTAGCCTTATCAAAATCGTACAATACATTTTGTATCACTATCGGCTTATCCACCTCAAAGGCCTGTAAACAGATGTCAGGATTAAACAGCGTATCACCGCGCATATTACCTGATGACGGCACCGGTACAACTTTGGTAAAGTATCCTTTCTTTTCCAATTTTAAGTTATACGGACGCCGGGTAGTTACGTTGAACGCATACCTTGCACTCGCATCTGTTGTTATCTCTTTCAGCACCTCTTTAGATAGTGAATCTATGAAAGTTACTTTTACGTTGGCCAAAGGTTTTTGGTTGTCACAATCTGTTACAATTCCTGAAAAAATATATTGCTTGTTATAAGCCTCAAGGATGTTTAAACAACAATCTGATTCCCTGTCTGAACTGATAAAGAACTTCTCCCCTTTTTCATCATCAGGCATATAATACAGATCGTCTTTTGCTGAATTAACCGGATAACCCATGTTTTTTGGTGTGGTCCATTTGCCGTTTTTATTCCAGCTTTCAAACAAATCATATCCCCCTAATCCTAAAAAACCTTTTGAACTGTAAACAAGCCGCTGATTTTTTATGTCGAAGTAAGGCCCCTGCTCATTAAACTCTGTGTTTATAGCAGCACCCAGGTTACGTGAATTTATAGGATTTCCATCACTGCTTAAATCACTCACCCAGACATCATCGCCACCTTGTCCGCCGGGTTTGTTTGATACATAATACAGCTGTTTGCCATCAGCCGTAACAAAAGGCTGTATAGTATTAAAACCTTCGGCATTAACGTTGGCATTAAGTTTTTTAGGAGTACTCCAGGCGTTGTTTACCCAATCTGCGACGTAAATGGCATGCGTTATTTTACTGCCCTCTTTATACCAGCGGGTAAAATACATGCGGTTACCTCCCGGATTTAACGAGGGAGTACCATACTCCAGCTCAGAAATGTTACTATCTTTATCATTATTAAAAATGATGATCTGCGGTTTGGTTGTGCCGTTACCTGCTGAATAAATCCGGTTGATATGCTTCTTGTCATCCTTTGCAAAGCGTGATGAGGTAAACCAGTAGTTGCCATCTTTCTTTATTACCGAATAATCTGATCCGTCAGAATTCCAGTTGCTCTGTTTTTTAGCGGCGTCAACCAGAACAGGGTATTGGTATTGCTGCTTGGCAAAATTACAGTTAGCTATTTCTTTGTTAGCTATTTCCAGGTATCTGCTTTCGCCTTTGTAGCTTGACGTGAACTGCTGTAATTCTTTTATAGCATCGTCAAAGTGCTGGGTAGCACGCAGACACACGCCATGCCATAGCCTTGCAAGGGGATACTTTGATTCATAACCTTCATTTAACACCCGGGCATACCATGGTTCGGCTTCGATATAATTTTCGTAAAGACGATAGGAATCGGCCAATTGATAACTGATATACGCCTTATCATCATCCTTACGTGATTTCTCTGCTTTTGGCGACGATTGAAAAGGTATGGCTTTATCGTCGGTAAGATTCATCCCGGTAGCCGCTTTTTTATAATAATAAGCCGCCTCATAGTAATCCTTATTTTTAAAAGCCCTGTCGCCAAGTGTTTTTGTATCATCTCCGCTAAACTGCGCAAAAGCAGGTATAAGCAGGGCTAATAAGTATAGCGTAAATATTAATTTTTTCATACCTGTAAAGTTTAAAGTCGCGGACAAATTGGCTCAGGGCCTTGTATGCGTTTACGAAATACATAGCTTAACGACAATTCGATACCTCCCCTGCTATTGGTTGCCTGATTAAGCGCCGAGGTATTGAAATCGTAGCTGGCGCCGATGATAAAGCTGTTAACGTGGTAACCGATATTGGCTATAGCAGCATCATTAACGCGGTACATAGCACCTAAAATCAAACCGTTATCATTCATCATTTTTATCTCGGAATATGCGCCAAAGGCTTTGATTTCGCTTTTATTCTGCCTTACATAGATAGCGTGAGGTATCAGGTCGAACGATTCACCTGCTTTTATACGCACACCCGCATGCACATTGTAGCGCATGGGTAATGTTGAATTGATACCTTCAAATGCAAACGGGTCGCGGCCACGCACAAGGTGCATTACACTAACACCACCAAAAAAGTTAGCGTTATTTGAAGGATCGCCATCATAGTAGAACACACCTGCACCCGAATCAAATATGGTTGCGTTACTGCTGGCATAAGTTTCCATACTTGGCATGTTAGGATTATAGCCCAGCAGCGGATCATACTGGCTACCTAACTGAAGGCGGCTTGCGTCAAAGCTGCGATTGATCACCCCTGCCTGTAATCCGAAATTCAGCTTTTTATTTCCGTCTGATGATACGGTGATTGAATAAGCGAACGATCCATAAGCTGAAAAGTAATTGTAGCCCGCGCTGCCTGCTGCCTGATTAAGGATATTCAGGCCGATTGAGGCTCTATCGGTAGGGCGATGGTCGACAGACAAAGCACCTGTTTTATAACCATTATCAATATTTCCCCATTGATTTTTAAAGTTGCCGTTTACACGGGTATCGCCGTTAATAACGCCTGTTAAAGCGGGATTAAGCCATAGCGGATAAGCATAGTATTGCGAAAAATGCGGGTCTATTTGCGCCTGTAAGCGGCCGGCCGCTCCCATCTGGAGCAGCACAGCCATTATTAGAGTTAGTTTTTTCATCGTAGTAGAGTGATAGATCCTTTTTTGTTAACTTTTTGGCCATCGGTTGTTGTGGCCTCCATGTAGTACACATATACGCCTACCGGCATACGGTTTCCTTTGTATGTACCGTCCCATCCGTTAGCCTGGTTATTTGAGCGGAACACCAGTTCGCCCCACTGGTCGTACACATAGAAATTGAGCGACTGGATGCTTGAAGAGTACACATACAGCACGTCATTATTGCCGTCGCCGTTTGGTGTAAAGGCGTTCGGAACGAATATTACACCGTTTGCTGTTGACGAGCCTGTAGCTGTATTAGAGTTTGCACTCATCTGGCAATCGGCATTACCAACGGCACGCACAATTAAGGATACTTCGGTGTTAGGCTGCATGTTTGATACAGTGTAGCTGGTGCCGCTGCCTGCATCGGTAAAGGTTTGTCCATTATCGGTACTTATCTGGTAGCTAACCGCGCCTGTAACATTGTTCCAGGTAAAGGTTACCGAGGTGGTTGTAGTACCGCCTACGGTTACCGAAGGTGCTTCAAGCGGCTGCAGTATGGATACTACTGCCGCTGTGCGTACGGTCGAGGCACAGCCTCCGTCGTCAGATACCGCTTCGGCGTAATACGTAGCGCCTGTATTGAGTACCGGCGTAGTAAAGCTGTTGCCTGTTGCAACCAGGCTACCACCTGTAGCGGCGTCGTACCAGTTAACAGTTACGCCTGTCTGCGCGGTTACCGATAAAGTAGCGGTGCTGCCCGGGCAGATAGTCATACCCTGAGTGCTAAGCTCAGGCGCTTGTGGCGTTGGGTTAACCGTTACAGTAACCGCTGTGCGGGTTGTTGAAGTACAGCCAGTTGCGTTAACTGCTTCTACATAGTAGGTTGCATCAGCATTAATGGTAACTGTATAGGTTATTCCGGTAGATAATGCTGTACCACCAGTGGCATTTGAGTACCAGCGGTAGGTAAGTTCAGGATCAGGATTGGTTACGGTTAATGTCAGCGGCTCATCACTGCATATTGTTGGGTTAGCGTCGGCCACCACAGGTGCTGATGGCGGTGTTGATACGCTTACATCAACGATTGCTGTAGTGTTGCTCACACACTCACCGGCCATCGCTTCTACATAAAAGGTTGTACTGGTATTGATAACCGGAGTTTCAAAGGTATTGCCGCTGCCCAATAAGTTCGTGCGGCCTGCATCAGCATACCAGTTATAGGTTACGCCTGCAACAGGAGAAGCGACAGATAGCGTAGCAGTGCTTCCGGTACATACTTCCACATCAGCAGCTGTAATTACCGGTGTAGCCGGCGACTCAGTGGCATTTACGGTTATCGACGCACGTGTGCTGCTTGTACAACCGCCTGTGTTACCCATTGCTTCTACATAGAAGGTTGTTGATGAGGTTATCTGGCCGGTAGTATAACTTGTACCGGTGAATAGCAGCGTGCCATTGGTTGCCGCGCTATACCAGCGGTAAGTTAACCCCGATTGAGGATTAATAATATTAAGCGTAGCTGATGAACCTTCGCAAACGCTGGTACCGCCGCCTGCCAGTTCAACATCAGGTGCATCAGGTACCGGCTGTACAGTAATGGTAGTTTGCGTACGGGTACTGCTTGCGCAATCTCCGCCGGTTACGGCTTCAACATAATAAGTAGCATCAGCGGTTACATTATCAACAGTAAAGGTTGATCCGGTAAATACCGGTGTGCCGGCTGTTGCATCAGTATACCACCTGTAGGTAATACCTGCAGCCGGACTGGTCACGCTGATAGTTACATCACCGCCGTTACATACGGTGGTTGAGGTAGCGCTTAGCGTTGGCGCGGCCGGAGTAGCAGTTACTGTTACATCCACCCTGCGGCGACCGCTGTTATTTATACAACTTGTAGTTGTATTTGATGCTTCAACAAAGTAGCTGGTGCTTGCGGTAAGCGGGTCGGTAGTAAATTCAGCACCGGTGCCGGCTACTGTGCCACCTGTTGCAGCGGTGTACCAGGTGTAAGTAACACCTGTTTGTGGTGTTTGCACACGTAATACGGCTGTGCTGCCCGAACATATCTGAACATTAGCTGCCTGTACGTTTGGCCTTGCCGGACGCGGGTTAACCGTTACCGTAGCAGTTGCACGGCTTGGACTTGTACATGTACCATTTGATATTTCGGCATAGTAAGTAGCATTGCTAACCGGCGATACAGTATAGCTCGCCCCTATAAATACCGGAGTACCGCCATTTGCACTGGTGTACCAGCGTACAGTACCACCATTCGCGTTGCTGACAGTGAAGGTTACACTCTCGCCCGAGCAAACGGTAGCACTGTTTTGCGACAGCGTTGGCACATTTGGTGTTTCGGTAACATTTGCAGTTACCGCGACACGGTTCGGGTTAGGGCAATCGTTGGCATCGCGCATGCTTTCTACGTAGAAAGTAGTAGTCGCGGTAAGCTCATCTGTAATGAAGCTGGTGCCGGTAAACAGTGGCGTACCTCCTGTAGGGGTATCAAACCACCTGTACACAACACCCGCACGCGGATTGCTTACGGTGAATGTAGCGTTGCTGCCTGAGCAAATATTTACTGTAGTAGCATCAACCTGCGGTTGTTCAACCTGGTTGCTTGCATAGAAGATATCCAGTGTGTTGAATGTGCCAAGGACAACGCTGTTCAGGCGGATTTCAATCCTGTCAAAGGCTGCAACCGGAGCAAACTGTACATAAGCAGTTTCGCCCCCGCCAAGCAGTTGCAGGCGGATAAGGTTGCTGCTAAGGTTAGTACGGTCGCCGTTGTAGGTAGCGCCATTATATGAGGCAATCTGGATACGATCGAGCACGCTGGCTGATATCAAAGCAACCGGTATGCGTATCTTCAAAGTTACTGTATCGCCAACAATGCCTCCGTTAGGAAACCTTAATGTTTGAGATACGTATGAACCCAATACCGCTACCGGTAAGTTCAATCGTGCAAAATCGGTTGTATCGCTGTTAACCGAGTTATCATCACCGGTAACGCTGCAGCCTATACAAGCAAGGCCGCCATTAACGTCTGTAGTTTGCGTATTAGCAAAATCACAATCGGTAGAAAATACAGGATTGACAGTAATTGTAACCGGTGTTCTGCTCGCGCTGGTACAACCGGTTGATGCCAGCCTCGCCTCAACATAATATGTTGTGGTTGATGACAGTGCAGGTGTAGTAAACGTTGCACCGGTATGTATTGCGGTACCGCCTGTTGGAGTGGTGTACCACCTGAAGGTTGCGCCTGCTGTGGTTGATGTTGCTGTAATTGTAGCAGTTTGTCCTGCCGCTACCTGACCACCGGCTGGATTAACCGTTACAGTTGGGTTAGCCGGAGTAGGATTTACATCTACTTCTGCAACAGCGCGGGTTGCGCTTGTACAGTTGCCCAGCATCGCCTCAACATAGTAAGTTGCATCGGCAGTAAGTTCAGGAGTAGTGAACTGCGCGCCGGTAAACACAGGTGTACCGCCGGTTGGTGTGGTGTACCACCTGAAGGTTACACCCTGCTGGGTTGATGTTGCAGATAACACCGCTGATGAACCCGAACAGGTTGCCACAGGTGTTTGCGATACTTGCGGAACCAACGGGGTAGTAGCAACATTAGCGGTTACTTGTGTACGTGCCGAGCTTCCGCAAGTACCTGCGGTTGCTTCAACATAATATGAGGTGGTTTCTGTCAAATCGGGTGTGGTAAAGCTTGCACCTGTAAATATCGGAGTACCGCCTGTAGCTGTTTCGTACCATCTGAAAGTTACGCCGGGTACTGCCTGTGCTGTAAAGGTTGCAGGTTCGCCCAAGCATACGGTTACAGTTGGCGTAGTAACCACCGGCGCGGCAGGTGCAGGCGTTACCGTAACATTTACCGGAGTGCGCACTGTTTGAGCACAATTGCTTGATGTGCGGCTTGCTTCGGCATAATAAGTGGTATTGGTATTTAGCACAGGTGTGTTAAACGTGCTGCCGGTTAATACCGGGGTACCGCCTGTTGGGCTGGTGTACCAGCGAACGGTTACATTATCAGGAACATTAGCAGTTAGTGTTGCCTGCGAGCCCTGGCAAGTAGTTACAGTTGAAGAAGCTACCTGAGGAGCAGCGACTGATTGTGATGCCGCATAAATATTCAATGCGTTGAATACTCCGGCAAGTGTCGAGTTCAGCCTGATCTCCACACGGTCGAAATTCGCTTGCGGAGCAAAAGCCACCCTGAAACGGCTGGTACCATCAAGCAGGCGGATGCTTATTAATGATCCGTTAATGGTAAAGCGGTCGTTATTATAAGTATTGCCATTATAGGTTGCTATCGCGATTTGTGATAACACATTTACGTTAGCCAATGCGCCCGATATACCAAGGTCGACAATTACGCTATCGCCTGCACGACCAGTGTTCGGGAAACGTAATGTTTGTTGCGCATAGGCATTTGCAAGCCCTACCGGAACATTGATTCTTGAGAATGTATTGCGGTCGCCGTCAATGGCGCCACCAGCATTGGCTATACTACAGCCCAGGCAAACCAATCCGTTAATATCGGTTGTCTGGCTCATGGCAGCGTCGCATGGCACTGGGTTTTCTGCAAGTTCATTAACTGTTACTGCGCCTGATGCCCTTGTAGCTGAACGTGCGCCTGTAGCGGTTACAACTGCTTCGGCATAATATGTTTCGTCGTCAAACATAGCCGGAGTATTAAATACCGGGCCGGTGAAAATGCTGGTACCGCCGGTAGCAGTGGTGTACCAGTTAAATACAGTACCCGGAGTAGTTGACGAAGCGGTTAGCGTAGCTGATTCGCCCGGATTTACATCTTGAGTTGCCGGAGTTACGGCCACATCAGGTATGGTTACCGCGGTAACAGTTACAGGAGCAGGTGTACGGGTTGGGTTAATGCAATCGCCTATTGACGATTCGGCATAATAAGTTTTATTGGCCGAAAGCGCCGGAGTAGTAAAGCTGTTGCCTGTATGTACTAACGTACCGCCTGTAGCGGCGTCATACCAGCGTATGGTTGTTTTGTTTCCTGCCGATGCGGTAAAGGTGGCTGTCTGCCCGCTGAAAATAGCAGCGCTTGCCGGTGTAACTACAGGCGCGGCAGGCGGATCATTTACCAATACCTGAATAGGGAAACGCTGACTTCCCGAACAACCGTTACGGCTGTTTTCTACATAATAAGTAGTAGTTTCGGTAAGCGCAGGAGTGGTAAAGTTTGTACCGGTATAAACTACATTACCGCCGGTTGGTGCATCGTACCAGGTAAATGTACTTCCTGTTGAAGGTGATGTAATGTTGATCTGCGCGGTGCTGCCTTCGCAAATTTCAGGCGAGGCATTGTTGAACACCGGTGCAGGGAATTGCTGTACAGCATAATATACGTTTACTGAGGATAGCAGGCTTGCCACGCCGGAGTTTAACCTGATGGTAGCCCTGTCGTAGTTACCAGTTGCAGGTACCATTATGGCATAGCGGTTATTTCCGCCAAGCAGACGCACTTTTACCAAAGCGTCATCAGCTGAATAACGTACTACTTCGGTAGCACCATTATATAAGGCGATCTCAATTCTTCCGGCAATATTGGCATCTGCCAAACCAACAGGCGTTTGTATCACAAACCTTACAGTATCACCTGCCAAGCCCGGCTGCTGGAAGCGAAGTTCCTGCTCAGCAAAGCCGCCAAGTAATCCTGCCACAACTGTTATGCGTGATGAGGTTGTGGTGTCGGCGTCAATGGCCAGGTTACGGTTGGTTACGCCGCAACCTATACATAAGCCGTTAATATTGCTTGATTGCTCGTTGGCAAAAGTACACGGCGAATTATAGTTAATGGTTACGCTGATATTAACCGCCGTACGGTTTTCTGACGCGCAACCTGCAGCGTTCACTGCCTCAACATAATAAGTTGTGTTGGTATATAAAGCAGGTGTGGTATAACTGTTGCCTGTGTGTACCGCAGTACCGGCATTAGCCGAGGTGTACCAGTTGTAAGTGATACCTGTTTGTGCATTGCTTACGTTAATGGTAGCGGTTTGGCCTGCATCAACAGTTAAGCTGTTAGCTGCAAGTTCAGGATCGTCCGGCAGCGGATTTACCGTTACCGTAGCAGTAGCACGCGCAGCACTGGTACAGCCGGTAGTGTTTTCAGCTTCAACATAATAGGTTCTGTTAGCCGTTAATATGGGAGTTGTAAAAGTGCTGCCCGTAAACACCGGTGTACCGCCTGTAGGGGCAGTGTACCATCTGTACACAACACCAGCAACAGGTGATGCTACCGAAAGTGAAGCTACTTCACCTTCGCAAATGGTTACCGAAGCGTCGGTTAATGATGGCGTTGCCGGAAGTGGACTAACCTGAGCTGTCACCTCTGTGCGTGTAGTGCTTACGCAAGTACCACCGGCCACTGCTTCGGCATAATAATTTGTATTTGCTGTCAGGGCGCCGGTTGTAAAAGTATTTCCTGTAAATACCGGTGTACCGCCTGTTGCGGCAGTGTACCAGCGAATGGTTATACCAGGAGTATTTTGAACTGTAAATGTGGCCTGCTGCCCCGGACAAACCGAAACTGTCGGGTTGCTTACCGCAGGCGCCGCCGGAACATTATTTATAGTTATGGTGATTGGTGTACGTTCTGATTGATCAGTGCAACCCGGACGGCTCGCTGCAACGTATAATGTTGTACTGGCGTTTAAAACCGGGGTGGTATACGTTGCCGCGGTTGATACCACATTGCCACCCGTTGCCGCATCATACCAGGTAAAGGTGGTATTGGGCACTGTTGATGAAGCTGTTAACGTAACCGAGCTTCCGGCGCAGGCCTGTACATTACCGGTTGTAATTGCGGCGTTATTATAGCTGATCACCGGACGGGCTATCAGCCGCTGCACTTCATACAAATCAAGTGATGTAAGCACATTGGCGATACCACCGCCAAGGCGCACCTGCACCCTGTCGAAAACGCTTGCAGGCGCAAATGCTACTGTAACGCGCCTTCTTGTTCCTTCAAGATCGAGCAGGCGTACCGTTAATAATGATGAGGTTAAAGACCGGGTGTCGTTATTACTGAAATTTCCCCGGGCTGTAGATACTTCTATACGTGATGTAACATTTGCATCCAGCAAAGCCTGCGGAATAGCGAATGTCAGCCTTACTGAGTCGCCAACTACTGATGGTGACCGGAAAATCACTGTTTGCTGCGCATATGCACCAACAGCTGCCACGCCGGCATTTAGCCTTGAGGCTGTATTAATGTTACCGTCGATAGCATTAAGCGGGTTTTGAACGCCGCCAATGTCAACACCTAAATTGAGCAGTGCCGGCGATATACCATGCAACTCATCAATAGCTGTATTACACGCCACCGGACCGGGGCCATTAAAATATGCTTCATAAACATACAGGCTGCTTAATGCGCCAACAAGCCCGCCGTTAAGGGTTATCCGCACACGGTCGTAAGTTTGAGCCGGCGTTATGCCTACATCAACCTGGTTGTTGTTGCTGGCAGCGGTAACTAACGTACCTAAGCTGTACGACGGGCCAACAGGGCTATCGCCGTTGTAGGCCCTGATGGAAACCGACCCGAGAACTGTAAGGTCGGCAAGGTTATCGCCAGTACCAAGTTTAAGACGGACAGGTGTATTAGCTGCCGGTTTTACCGGGCCACTAAAAATTACTTCCTGCCACGTTTGCGCACCAACGCCTACAACAACGTTTATTTGAGAACGCGTTTGCGGATTGCCGTCAGCGGCATTCGAAGCGTCGTTTACAACACAGTTAACGCATACTAAGCCCGAACGGCCATTGTCCTGTTCATTAGCATAAATACGTTGGGCATAACTTTTGATTGATGTAAACAAGAGCAGACACAGCAGGATTGGGATGTGCCTTTTGATAAGGGTAGAAATGCTCATAAGTATGTGTATTTAGGTATTATGACCTATCTACGCAGCATTATATAGCATAGTTTGCATTCACTTTGTGCAGCTTTTCCTCATTTATTCACATTGTTCAGGTTGAATATTTGTATTGAAATCACCTTAAACAACTCAAACATTTTTACCGCAGTATTTGTATTTTACGGCTTCATTTTTAAAAACGTCAATTTACAAATGACTCGGTATTGCCTAACCCTCGACCTGAAGAATGATCCTGCATTAATTGCTGAATATGAAGCCTGGCATCAAAAAGTATGGCCTGAAATAATTGACAGTATAAAAGGTTCAGGCATAACCTCTATGGAGATATACCGTTGGGAAACCCGGCTGTTTATGATTATGGACACTGATGATTCTTTCAGCTTTGATAAAAAAGCCGCTATGGATGCTGCCAATCTAAAAGTGCAGGAATGGGAAACATTAATGCTGAAACTTCAGCAGCCGCTACCAACAGCGCCCGATGGTGTGAAGTGGGTATTGATGAACAAGATATTTGATATGCAGTAAAAAAAAGCGGCTTACGAGATCGCCCTGTCAAGGTGCACATAACCGCCATCCACATAAAGTAACTGACCCGTTGTATGCGCAGAACGATCAGACAATAAAAACGCTACTGTATTTGCTATCTCATCAGCTTCCGTCATGCGTTGGCCTAATGGAATCTTAGAAGTTATATCAGCAAGTTTGGCTTCAGGGTTTGGCAATGTTTTTATCCAACTTTCGTACAGTGGCGTCCAGCACTCTGCTACTATTATTGCATTCACACGTATATTATAAGGTAAAAGTTCCACTGCCCATTCGCGGGTGAGCGCATTGCGGGCGCCATTAGCAGCGGCATAACCTGATGTGCCTCCCTGCCCTGTCACCGCTGTTTTTGATGATATGTTAACTATACTGCCACCTGATATTTTGAGATGAGGCAAAGCGCATTGAGCCATCAGGTAATAATGCACTACGTTTTTATGCAGGCTTTCCATAAAACCTGTGTAGCTGCCTTTTTCCAAACCAATGCCATCGTTTACCCCTGCATTGTTTACTAATCCGTCTATCTTTCCGTATTGACCAATCACCTTATTTACCGCCTGTTCACTGCTACCCGGGTCGCTTAGCTCAGCAACCACCTGAAAGCATTGTCCGCCTTCGGCAATAACCGTTTCCATGTGCTTGATGTTATCCGCTTCGTTGCGGCCTACTATAACCGGTATAGCGCCTTCGCTTGCCAGCAATTTAACTATAGCAGCACCAATGCCCTTGGCTCCACCTGTTACTATTATTACTTTATCTTTTAAATGCAGATCCATCTTTAATTTTTCAGGTTATAAAATGATATAGCGTTACCCGACCAAAACAATTCCTGTTCACTTTCCGACAATCGTGAGCAATAGTCATCTATTGTTTCATACCACTGACTGTATGTCGCCGCAAGCAGGCATACCGGCCAGTCGGACCCGTACATTACACGCTTCGCACTAAACGCCTCAAAAACCACATCCAGGTAAGGGTGCAGGTCGGCAGGCTGCCAGTTAGCCCAATCGGCTTCAGTTACCATGCCCGATACCTTACAGTAAACATTCGGCCGTTTGGCTATTTCGATGATATACTTTTTCCACTCTTCTATTTCCTTTGCTTTAATGTTTGGTTTAGCCAGGTGGTCAATCACAAAAAGCTGATCAGGAAACAAGTCGACAAATTCACTTATATAAATTAATTGGTCATTATTAATTAAAATATCATATGTAAAATCAAACTGTTTGAGTTTAGCAATTCCGTGTTTAAACTCAGGCTGCAGCATATACGCCCTGTTTGTTTCGCCTTGTAATATATGCCTGAAACCTTTTAATTTTTCATACTGTGAAAAATAATTCAGCCGCTCTTCAACGTTTTCCGCAACCAGGTCAACCCATCCTACTACACCTTTTATAAAGGAGTTTTGCTCGGTAAGTTCAACTAAAAATAAACTTTCGTCTTCGGTTTGCCCAGCCTGTACAGTAACGCACCCTTCAAAACCATGACTTTCGAGCTCAGGCTTAAGATCAGCAGGTAAAAAATTATTTTTCAGGACAGCCATCTCATCGGTTATCCAACTGTCTTTTACCGGATTGTATTGCCAAAAGTGCTGATGCGAATCTATTTTATACATAGTTAATATCTATAAAGAAACGCCTCGCTTCCACGGTATAAAATCATCCTGACCAAGCAGTACCGATTTAGGCTGCACCACACCGCTTGCCACATCGATAACATAGTTCAGTATTCGTTCACCTGCTTGCTGTATGGTTTCCTGTCCTTCTATAATGGTACCGCAGTTAATATCGATGATATCAGGCATACGGTTATAAAGACTTGTATTGGTTGAAAGTTTTATTACCGGAGTAACCGGATTTCCGGTTGGTGTGCCCAGCCCTGTTGTAAACAACACAATATTAGCACCCGACGCTACCTCGGCAGTAGTGCTTTCTACATCACTGCCGGGGGTACAAAGCAGGTTAAGTCCGGTCTTGGTTACTTTTTCGGGATAATCGAGCACATCAGTAACCGGGGAAGTGCCGCCTTTTTTAGCTGCTCCGGCTGATTTAATGGCGTCGGTGATTAGTCCATCCCTTATGTTTCCCGGCGAAGGGTTTGCGTAAAAGCCCGACCCGTCGGCCTCGGCGCGTGCGTTGTAATCACGCATCAACTGCATAAACCGCAAAGCTGTATTCTCATCAACACAACGGTCGCTCATTTCCTGTTCAACGCCACACAGCTCCGGAAATTCAGCTAAAATTACGCTGCCGCCAAGCGCTACCAGTACATCCGACAGATAGCCCAACGCCGGGTTGGCCGATATGCCCGAAAAACCATCAGATCCACCGCATTCCAAGCCTATACACAGTTTTGATATCGGTGCAGGTCGGCGTTCATTCCGGTTTATATCAATTAGTCCGGCGAAAGTTTGTTTTAGCGCCATTTGCAGCAACCGGCTCTCGGTGCCTATTTTCTGCTGTTCAAGTACTACAAGCGGCTTATTGAAATTTGGATCACGTTTTTTTATCTCGTTCTCCAATATACTAACCTGCGCATGCTGGCAACCTAAACTAAGGATGGTTGCACCGCCTACGTTAGGGTGTGTTATATACCCCGCAATCAGTCCGCATAAAGCGTCCGAATCCATACGTGTACCACCGCAGCCCATGTCATGGTTCAGGAATTTAATGCCATCAACATTTTCGAATACTTTGTTTGAGGCTACCACCGATGACTGCTGCAGTTCCACATTTAATATCTCTTCAACCGATTTACCGTTTTTATACAGGCTGATCAATTCGTCAACTTCATTTTCATAGGTTTTCGCTTTTTTAAAGCCAAGCTTACCTATCAGCGCTTCCTTTAGTACATCTACATTTCGGTTTTCGCAAAAAACAAGCGGTACAACTATCCAATAGTTAGCTGTACCTACTGAGCCATCCGCCCTGTGGTACCCTAAAAACGACCTGTTTGCAAAATTGGTTACATCCGGCTTGTGCCATTCGGTTTTGCGCTCACCCAGTTTAAAATCATCAGCCGCATGGTGTACATTATCCACGGTTATCATACTGCCCTGTTCAATATCCTGCGCAGCCACGCCTACCAGCACGCCATACATAAATATTTCTTCGCCGGTGCGCAAAGCACTGATGGTGAATTTGTGTTTTGACGGCACGTCGGTTTGCAAATTGAACTGAGCACCATTGAAGTCAATGGTTGTACCTTTTGCAAGATCATCAAGCGCTACCAGCACATTATCCCGCTGGTGTATTTGTAAAAAAGTATGCTTTGTGTTTGACATTATGTGGCTTATAACGAACTGCTTATTATACCTGCATTTGGTTGACTAAGGCAGATAAAGCAACTATCAAAAAAAAGAAATTTTCACCGGCTTATATTTTATTGAATATACTAATCGTTCAGCGCAATTAGCCTATAACAGCTTCAATTCAACGCTATTGACACAACTGATACCATTAAAGTAAATATCTTGTAAATAAGCCTGAATTAATTTACATTTGATAATACGGTTATACTTTTTTGATGAAACCCCAATTACTAAAAGTTATTCCTAATGTCTCTCAGTCGTTCAGCGTACGTCGTGATACGGTTCCGTATGTTAATAATCACTGGCATTATCATCCTGAAGTTGAACTGATTTATTTTAAAGAGGGAGCCGGCACGCAGTTCATAGGCGACAGTGTACAGCACTTCCAATCAGGCGATGTGGTGTTGGTTGGTTCATACCTGCCGCATTACTGGCGTTTTGACGATGTGTATTTTAAGGACAATGTAACAGCTACCGCTGATGTGATAGTGGTGCATTTTAATGCTGATTTTTGGGGTGATATGTTTCTTAACCTGCCTGAAACTACCCTGCTAAAAAGCACGCTTGAAAATGCCAAACGCGGCATCCAAGTAAAAGGCAAAGTAAAAAGCCATATTGCCGGCATACTAAACTCGTTGTTACATGCAGAAGGACTAAATAGGATTATTCTTTTGATGGAAGCGCTTGCAGCTATTGGACAACACAGCAAGTACAATCATTTATCGTCAATGGTATTTCATCACAATTTTGAAGATACTGATAAAGATAAGATCAACGCTATTTATGAATATTCGTTAGCTAACTACAAAAGCCAGATCAAGCTTAACGAAATAGCCGAAGTGGCAAACGTTAGCCCGAATTCGTTTTGCAGATACTTTAAATCTAAAACGCGTAAAACCTACACGCAATTCATTAACGAAATACGGGTTGGTAATGCCTGTAAGCTACTCATTGAAAATCGCATAAACGTAAAGCAGATATGCTACGAAAGCGGCTTTAACAACTTCGCCAGTTTTCATAAGTTTTTCAAATCCATCACCGGGAAAAGCCCGTTAAGCTACCAGAAAGAATTTTTGATGGAAAATAATCATGGGAATTAATAAATGCATTAATCAGTCGATACGGTAAAGCATCCAGTGATCATCCTCGTATATCCGCTTAAGGCTTACGCTCGCGTCGTTCGCTTTTACAGTTTCAAGGTAAAGTGGGTTTAACTGCGTATATCCCGAAACAGGATTTTTTGTAGTTGCTACCAGCATATAATCAACAGCATCGCGTGGCGCTTCAACGGCTGTTAAATACTTCTCCTGATAAGGCATAATAAGCTTTTTGGTATTATGTATAAATGCCACTATCGGGTAAGCTATGGCATCATCAATCATTACCCGCGAATCATCAGGCAGACTGTTTATGTAGTTGGCCAGATCGCGGTTGTCATCCTGCTGTGTGCTAACTTCAGGCTTTAGTAATATGCTCATAAAGTCGCGCTCATCCTCAACCTGCGAATGTTTAAGGGCATAGTAACCAGTAAATAATTGGATAACTACTCCTGAAGATAACATGATTTTGAAAAGCTTTTGATTGGAAAAATTTTGCGCCTTTAAGATGATACATAATAACGCCAATATCACAAATATCAAATAAAACTCATGAGACAGGTATGATCGTTCATATTTTACCCTTAAAAACTCAAGCAGCGCGAACGGCGTTAAAATGGTTAATATCTGATAAGTATGCTCTTTGAACAGGTATAACGCCAGTAATATCAAGGGGCAATACAACAGTATTTTTGCTGATAACAGGACAGACATATCAGGCACTTTCTGGCTGAAAGTAGAAGTTGAGATGTTGTAGTTCAAATTATCAACAAACACACTCCAACTGGCGTAAGGGCTTTCAATAAAGTAGTTAAGATCGTTGGCATGTATCAGGTTAAGCAGCTTGTAACACACTACCGAAATAACAGGCAATATGAAAATAAGCATGTACAATGCGAATGTTTTGTTAACCAGTTTACGGCGCAGCGAAGGACTATTAAAGCTGAGGAACAGCCTGAATATTGATTCCCGCTCACTCAGGTTTAAACTGTTTATAGTGATCGATAACACAAGCGGGATAAAGAATAACGTAAGCCAGATGAACTTATACTCGCAAAAAGTAAGTATTACTAAACATATACTGGCAACCGAAATATGGAACGTTGTGCTCGACCGGTAAAACTTAAACAGGTTTAAAAAGAACAGGTAAAAGAATATCAAAATCAAATAAATACCTTTTCCTGATATGGCTGTATATAACATCCCCGGATGAAACAGGAAGATTGCCAGCAGGATAGCCAGGTAAAAATCATCTTTTGAATCGCGCAGCAAAGTATTTACCATTAGGTTAAACAATAGCGCGGTACCAATTGCCGATGCTATTACCGGCGCCAGCACATAATCAATAGAGGTGAATATAAACGTGGCATAAAAGGGCAAAATAGGCGCGGTAAGACCCATTACTTTAAGGCGATTGCCTACGCCATCAAATATTATCCGCGCTTTTTCGATATAGAAAAGTGTTTCAGAATTGAAATAGCCAAGCCTGTTCAGATAAATGCCCGACACCAGGTAATATATAGCCAGTACAATAGTTATCAGAATTATGTATGTTGATCTTTTCCTCATGATACAACATTAACCGGGTTATGCGTTTTACTAAGGCCGTGATTGGTTTTTTCCCAATAAAATGGTTTTACTACCAGCTGGTACAGCGCTTTGTATGATGCAATAGAATGCATTAGCCAGTACACAGGGTTGGCAATTGAGAATAAAATCAAATCATAAAAGCGGCGCTTGAATACCGCCATCATGTTTACATAGATCATCAGGATATTACCAACTATCAGATTGAATATCGACATGAACAATACCCAGTCAGGAAACAGCGTACGTATGGTTGACAGATCAAACACCATGTAGCAGATAAACACCAGCAGCAAAAACGGGTAAACCAAAAACGTAAATGGTGTTGCACCTATAAAGAAGCTGAATCCCAGCACACCCTTTAAACCAATACGGCGATACAAATCGACAGGGTTACGCATGTGCACAAGGTAAGTTTGCATATAACCTTTTATCCATCGTGAGCGCTGGCGTATCCAGTTAAAAGGTTCGTTATTGGCTTCTTCGTAAGTGGTTGAGTTGATAATGGCCACTTTATAGCCTTTTTCATAAGCGCGAACACCAAGGTCGGCATCTTCAGTTACATTGAACGGATCCCACGCGCCGAGACCTATCAGGTTCTCGGTTTTAAAGTGGTTGCTTGTACCACCAAGCGGGATCGGAATATCCAAGGTATCAAGGCCCGGCAGCATATAATCAAACCAGTACGAGTACTCAAGCGTAAACATACGTGTAAGAAAATTCTCATTACGGTTGAAGTAGTTCAGCGCGCTTTGTACGCATATATAGTTTGATGGCAGCTTATCAAACAAAGCCGCTACTTTTTTTAGCTGATCGGTATCCGGAATATCTTCCGCATCATAAATGGTAAGGTACTTTCCTCGTGAAAAGTGCAAACCATAGTTACATGCTTTAGGCTTGGTTTTAGGCATGTGGAACGGCACCACAATTACCTCAAACACCGCAGGGAAGTCAAGGTTGCGCACTGCGTTCAGCGTTTTGTCGTCGTCCTCTTCTATCAGTAACTTGATATCCAGTTTTTCACGTGGATAGTCAAGGCTTTGCAGGTTCCAAACCAATTTTTTAATCAGCTTGTCTTCCTTGTACACCGGCAAGTGAATGGTATAGGCAGGCAAATCGTCGTCCACAACCTCGCGCACATCCTGATTGGTTACCGCCTGGTGCAGTTCAAACCTTGAACCCACCAAAGCCAAAAACAGCTTAAAAGTAATAGCCACCAGGAAGAAGGTGCTTACAATTACATTCAGGATGATGGAGGTGTTCTTAAAATCGAGCACCAAGCCTGATGTGATCAACCCGATCATTACAAAAATGAAGATCAGTTGAGGCATAGTAAAGGTTACCAGTGCCGATGCTTTTGCATCGCGGTTAAGCAGCTCAAATACCGCCGACTTAACGTAACGCTCACCAAGCAGGCGATGGCTCATCCAGGTAATGTCAAGATCGGACGCGAGGATGATCTCGGGTTCCATATCATACGTGAACTTGATAAAATCCTTGAACAGCTCGTTGCTTGGGTCGGCCATAAGCGTAACCATCTTACCGTTTTCGGCCCTTAAGGGCAAAGCAAGATGATCATTAGAAAACTTTAGCTCTATTTGTGACAGTATATCACCATCGTACTCTTGTTCCCTTATCTCCTCAAAAACATAACCGGCGTTTGTTAGTGAACGCTCGTAATTTTTACGCGAAATAAAACCAAAGTTAAGCGCCACTTTTATAAACGACTGCCCTAAGTTAACGCATATCTCATCAATGCGCTGCCTGTCGCCGTGTGTAATAAAGCCGTCGCTTATTAAAAGTTCAGGAATGGAAACGCTCATTTATCCCGGTATATTTTATTGACTACCACCATGCGCTTGCGGCACACGGTGATAGTTTAATGTAATTAGTCGTTAAACAGGTCTTGCGAGCTTTGTACACGTGAACGCACATACAGGAACGATACCAGTATCAGCACCAGAATACCAAGCAAGATATACAGATTGTAGTTATCCCAGAATTTGGCTAAGCCGCTCTTGGTATCTACATACTCAAGGTTCTCGCTTGATTTATTGATATTAAACAGATATTTATTGTTGTTAATATCAGATATACAAACGTTGCTTGATAATGTTGAAAGCTGTTCGGTAATAGAGCGTGATACTGACAGGAACGCTTTCGCCGGATGAGCGCCGGTAGCAGTTAATACCAGCGTGGCATTATTGCTTCGTCCGTAAAATATCTGCGCCAAACCATTTGATACGCTATCCGAAAGTGAGTAAACCACCTTGTTATTATCGGCGTTGTATAGCCTGAACTTTTGATTAAACTTTATAGGTGCGTCAGGAAACTCATTCATTAACGGATCATTGTATGACAGCAATGCAATGATGTTATTCTGTTTCAAATCTCCGCCCTGAATCTGGTCTGAATAAACTATTTCAGGGAAGTTATTTGCGTTAATGTTGTTGTTAAGCTCATAAATAATCTCACCTAATGCGGCTGCAGCGTGTTTGGCATAATCACGACTTACAATAAGCTTAGTAGTACCGCTGTTAAATGCCTCAGGATATTGATAGAAGCTCAAGTCGCTGGTGATAAACGGATTTTTTGATGCCAGGTATGATTTATCAACATCTATTTCACAAAAGAAATTGGTAAAACTGTTAGCGCAATTTCCGCTGCTTGGATAAAACCTGAATTCGGCTTCCAAAGTATTGTATTTATGGTGCTGATAACGGTTAATAGTTACAGCAGTATTTAACTTACCTGATGCGCCCAGCCTTTCGCTGCTGATGAGCAAACCATTCAAATAGATATTAAAGAAGCCTCTATCGCCAGGGTTAAGCGCGCTGTAAATACCTACAAAACGTATTTCGACTTCTTTTGGCGTAAAGCTAAAATCACTGTTTTTAAAGTTATACGAAGTTTTTAATGATCCGATACCTGAAAGGAAACTGCTGCTGCCACCTATTTGCTTTAGCGTAAGTTTTGAACGACTTTCGTCAAGATTAGCAAAAAAGTGGTTTTCAGCCTTGTCGATAACCAGGTAATCACCATACGTTGAATTGAGGATATTCATATTACCCAATGACGTGATGGCTTTATCAAAACCCGTGTTATCTCCACCTGAAACAAACAGCACCTCTTTCGGATCAATATTGGTTACTACCGAGCGTACCGGAACAAGCTTACCCTTCACATCAACCAGGTTGGTAACCGTATCAACTGTAGTTGATATCGATTTATGCAGATATAATAAACCCTGATTACCTTGCGGGTTAACCTTAATAAGGTTACGTTCATCACTGCTTAACGACCCCATAGCACCAACTACAATGTAGTTTTTTATACTATCGGGCAAGGTGCCTGCTTCATACACGTAAATTTCACGGCTCGATGTACGTTTTAATCTGGCATATGCCCAGGCCACAGCTTTAAGATCCTGCAGGCTTGGATTCTTAGGATATACAATTGCACGTTTCGACTCAAATGAGTTGCTGATATTTACGTTATTAAAAAAATTCTTATTCGTTTTTATTAACGACAGATATGAATTACCTTTTATTTTAACCCACATAGCCGGGTTATCCAAATCACGGCACTTATCATTGCTTATGGTAAGCAAGGTTTTTATCTGCACCTTCAAAAACTTATCAGGCGACAAATCGGCATTCGAAAGATTAATAGTGATCTTTTGCAGTGAATCCCGGGTTAGGCGCGCACTATAAGTAGCCTGATTATTTATCAGGATATTGATAAATGAGCTTTCTTTTATCAGGGCCTGTGAAGGTTCAAAATAAAGTACAAGCTTACTGCCATTAAGCTGAACTAAAGGGCTTATCCTCAAATAATATGAGG
Organism: Mucilaginibacter limnophilus; assembly: GCF_004005815.1. Classification (GTDB taxonomy): domain Bacteria; phylum Bacteroidota; class Bacteroidia; order Sphingobacteriales; family Sphingobacteriaceae; genus Mucilaginibacter; species Mucilaginibacter limnophilus. Next base: position 282,424 of record NZ_SACK01000005.1, read on the forward strand.
TAGCGCCGCTCATGCCCATAATAGCATTATCGCTGTGCCCCATTGACCTGAAGGACACAATGCTGCTGGTTTGTGCAAATGACGCCTTCGTTAATAGTACAAGCACTAATAAGGTAAACAGTCTGTTCATTGGGTTTCGTAAATATTAGTTTATAACGTGAAATTCTACTCTGAAGTAATTACCGTTCTCGTCGCTGCGGTAGGTAAGCTCGCCGCCCATTTCCTGGGTCATCAGTTTGGCGATAGACAAGCCCAAACCAAGGCGGCTTTCTTTAGCGTCTGATACATCATTAAGCGTTTTCAGCTTATTGAACATCATATCCAGCTCTTCCTGGCCAATGGCAATACCTTCATCAATAATCTCCAGCACAAAACGCTGGCGCTGAAGGCTGGTAACTACTTTTATATTGTTATTGGTTTGTGAAAATTTAATAGCATTTGATAACAGGTTCTGGAACACCTGACCAGTGAATACTTTATCGAGCTTAACATTCAACGGAAGCTTTAAAATATTGTCAATTAAATGAATATTCTTCATTTGAGCTACTTCAACCAAGCCTTTAAACACATACTGAACTTCGGCATTGGCGTCAAATATTTCCATGTTAAATTTGATCTCGGGCGATGAGATCTCCTTAACATCCATCAGCTTGTTAAGCAGATACTGCATTTTCTCGGCCGATTCAGTTATGTAGCCCACAAATTCTTTCTGATCGTTACTCAAGCGGTAATCTTCATCCTTCACCATGTTATTGCTCATGATAATTGAGCCGATAAGGTTTTTCAAATCGTGGCCGGCAATATTAATGAAGCTGTTCTTCTGCTCGTCAAGCTTGCGTAACTGCTCATACTGCATATCAATGATGTTGTTTTTTTCATTGATGTCGCGGTACTGATCTTTAAGCTGCTCGTTTGATTTCTCGATCAGTATCTGTGAACGTACTTCACGTGTCATTACCTTATAACGAGCATGCGGTATAAGGCACGAAATAAACAGAATGATGAAAAAAAGCGTACCACCATTGGCAATTACAATATCAAGGCTATTTTCGCTTAAAGCATTGAAAAATATTGCCAGCAGCAAAATAGCCAGTAACGATTGTAGAATAGAGTTGATAGCTTCCCAAAATACCTGCAGGTTAAAAAACAGGATCACCATACCATAAAGCACGAAATATATGTTCAATGCCTCAACCGGTACCAGATTGCACAAAACAGCCATAGTTACCGATAAAATTAACATGCTGGCATGCAGCAGCAGGCGGTAGTTTTGTTTATGCTTTTGGAAGTAGGTATATAATATATAAATAACAAAGGCCGAAGTAATACGCACGATAAGGAAATTCACCCATATCTCGTTTGCATAAATAAAATCAATAATACTAAACAAAGGATAAAGGAAAATGGTTGTCCATATGATGTTATTGGTTTGGTACCACCCTTTTTTTAAAGTTTCTTTAAGAAATTCTTCCTTACTAATTTGAATAAACATTCTTCGTATGTTGGGTTATGAAGTAATCGGTTTAGTTTAAATTATATAGTACAAACGACAGAGTGGTGCAATAAAATTAATTTTTTTAAAACAAAGGGTAAGCTAATTTTATTAACACTGCTGATTTCACATCCTCATTTGCAAAAAGTAAACCAAATGTTAAGTTATGCTAAAAGCATGATCATAACTTCCATGAAGTTTAATGCTTACAATGTTTTTAGTGATTAAATAAGCTTTTATAAATAAGCTTTCGGCTGGCATTACGAATAATTACACAAGCAAAACACTTAAAAACTGTTTGTAAATATTTTTTATGAACCAAACCCTTCTAAATTTAAGTGGGGTGCCATTTCCATATTGTGCGGAATATTTTTCCTGCGCATAAACTATAATGTGGAATTTTTATGTGAACAATTATTATATATAGGGGTTAAATTGAAAAAGCCTAAAGGTGACATTGGTCATAAACCCTTAATTTGATATTATAAGTAAAGCACAAATGATTACCTTTGCATTTTAAAAAATACTATGAAATTCTTTGAAGAAAAAAGACGGGAAGTTATGACGCATATTGAAAAATACATGCTTGAAAAGATGCATGATTTTTTGAAGCCGATTGACACCATCTGGCAGCCGGCTGATTTTTTGCCGGACTCTTCAAGAGATACTTTCTTTAATGAGATAAAAGAATTACAGGAAAGCGCTGAAGGTTTATCATACGATTTGATTGCTGTACTGATTGGGGATACCATTACTGAGGAAGCCCTGCCTACTTACGAATCATGGCTAACCATGGTTGAAGGCGTTTCAAAAGACGAAGAAGGTGGCTGGATGAAATGGACCCGCTATTGGACTGCCGAAGAAAACCGCCATGGCGACCTGCTTAACAAATACTTGTATCTGTCAGGCCGGGTGAATATGCGTATGATGGAAATATCAACGCAGTATTTAATTGCTGATGGTTTTGATATTGGCACCGGAACTGATCCATACCGTAACTTTATTTACACATCCTTCCAGGAACTGGCAACCAACGTATCGCACCGCAGGGTAGCATCACAGGCAAAAAAATACGGCGATACCCTGTTATCAAAAATGTGCGGTGTAATTGCGTCTGACGAGGCTCGTCATGCTAAAGCTTACAAATACTTTATTGAAAAGATTTTTGAAGTTGACGCCAGCGAAGCCATGCTTGCCTTTGAAGATATGATGCGTAAGAAGATCGTGATGCCGGCTCATTTTCTGCGCGAAGTAGGCCTTAAAATTGGTCAAACCTTTGGTCACTTTACTGATGCAGCGCAAAGGTTAGGCATTTATACCGCTGTTGACTACGTCGACATTCTGAAAGAACTTATAGAAGATTGGCATATTGAAAGCGTATCAGGCCTTAACGAGGAAGCTGAAAAAGCCCGTGATTATATTATGAAACTTCCTGAGCGCTTACTTCGTGTAGCCGATAGGATGAAAAACCCGATGCTGGAGTATAAATTCAGCTGGATAAACGGTTAAATTCTCTTATATCTGCGGCGCGGTAGCGCCCAGGTGCTCTATAAACAATTCATCTAAAATACCGCCAATGGTAAGCGCGTTGATGTCGTCGACATAATGCTCACTTTCGTGTACTTCAAGGGTATTGCCTTTCCATATCAGCTTATATAAGTAATCTTCATATAGTTTCGGCTGTAGTATTTTTATAGTATCCCCTTCTTTTATAACATCTAAGATGATATCCTGCAGCCTGCGCTGTTGAAATATGGGGTTCAGCTCGCTTCGCAGCACATTATAAAGGTCATCAAAGGTGATATTTTTTATTACAGGTACAATTTTCATAACGGCATTTATAACTTTGAGTACATTGGTAAAACGGCATCGCCGTTTATATGTTTTACCTTAACAAATGCTACACTATGAAATATAAACTATTAGGGCGGTCGGGCCTGAAAGTATCTGAACTGTGCTTGGGAACCATGGGCTTTGGCACCGAAGCCAACTGGGGGGCCGACAAACGGACAAGCTTTGAAATAATGGATGCCTTTGCTAATGCTGGTGGCAATTTTATTGACACAGCCAACATTTATAAGCTTGGTACCAGCGAGAAGATTATTGGCGAATACATCAGTAATGACGACCGTGACTTTTTCGTACTGGCTACAAAATACACACTGCTTGACAACCGTACAAACCCTAACGCATCGGGTAATAACCGCAAAAATATGATGCGCAGTGTTGAAGAAAGCCTTAAGCGCCTGCAAACTGATTTTATTGACGTGCTGTATCTGCACATTTGGGATGATATCACCCCTATTGACGAAGTACTGCGCGGGCTCGACGATTTGATACGCCAGGGTAAAGTAAACTATGCCGCAATAAGCGACACACCTGCATGGGTAGTAGCCAAAGGCAACACCCTTGCCGAACTGATGGGCTGGAGCCAGTTTATTGCTTTACAAGTTGAATACAGCCTTTTACAGCGCACACCCGAGCGTGAGCTCATACCGATGGCTAAGCATTTTGGTATGACGGTTACGCCGTGGGCGCCTCTGGCGGGCGGAGCGCTTACCGGCAAGTACCTTCGCGGCGATAAAGGGCGCATAAAACCGGAAAGCAACCGCCTTAACGATAACAGTATGCGCATCACTAAAGAAGTGGTAGCCATTGCTGATGAACTTGGCGTTTCACCAGGACACGTTGCCCTCCAGTGGACGCGTCAGCAGGGCTTTTCATCCATACCAATTGTAGGCGCTACAAAACTTAGTCAGCTGGAAGACAATCTGCAGTCAGTTGATTTGGTATTAAATGAAGAACATCTTCGCAGGCTTGATGAAACAAGCGTTATTCCGCTTGGTTTTCCCGGCGACTTTTTTAAAGAAGAGGCAGTACGCATTAACTCATTTGGCGGGTTTTATGATCGGGTTGAAAAGCGTAATTAATACAAGTTTAAACACAGCAGTTGTAAGCTAAAAAGTTGTTTACACAAGCTGTTAACATAAGGGTAAACTGAGTAAAAAAAACGTTAAAAAACTTTCAGCACAGTAGAATTTTTAAAAATAATTTGCTGTAATGCAGTGCATTAAAATGTTTTGATTACGTTAGCATATTATTTCGCATCTACGTGCGTTATAATGCTATGTAAGTTTAATTCTTACATATGTGATAAGGTTTAGGTTGAGAGTCCCCGGGCAGCGAGTGCAAGGGGGCTCTTATTTTTTTGTACTATTGCCAACATGAATATTGATGAATTAAAGCAGCAGCTTTATAATGCCTGCCAGCAGTATGTACAAAGCCGCCTAACCGCCGCGCAGGAGGCTATTGACGCCGCACAGCAGGCCGCTAATGAAGAAACCAAAAGCAGCGCCGGCGATAAATATGAAACCGGCCGCGCCATGGCACAATTAGAAAGCGATCGGAACAAAGCCCAACTAAACGAGGCTAATAAGTTAAAGGTAGCTTTAAACAATATCCCACTTTCACAAACAAAAGAGGCAGCCGACGCAGGAAGTGTAGTAATTACCAGCAACGGAAAGTTTTACATCTCCATAAGCGCCGGAACACTTAGCATTAATAATGAAGCATATTTTGCAGTTTCATTGGCATCTCCGGTAGGTTTACAATTAAAAGGGAAAAAAGCGGGAGACAGCTTTATGCTGAATGGGCGAAATTATTTGATTCAGGCTGTTTATTGACTTCAAACTTAGGCAGGCAAACAAGCACTTCGGTGCCTGCACCCGGTTCACTGTGTATTTTAATCTCACCCTTATTTACGTCAACAAATTGTTTAATAAGAAGCAAGCCTATGCCCGCGCCAACCTCGTTATTAGTGCCGTATCCGCTTATGCCCTTACCTACAATTTTAAACAGTTTATGCATTTTCTCAGGTGTTATACCAACACCGGTATCCTTAATGCGGATTACGCAGTATTTTTCATTTGAAGGATAATCTATAGTTATGGTTCCTCCTTTGGGGGTGAACTTAATGGCGTTTCCGATAATATTCTGCACAATGATCCGCACGTGATCAGGATCTGCAAAGGCAGGCGTTACAGCGTCGTTATCGTGTATTAAATTGATATTTTTATCTGTTGCAAGAAATTCAGAAACAGCTATAGTTTCCTGTACCAGAGTCTTAACATCTATCTTGGTCGCCTCACTTTTTATACCTGTTAGCTGACTGTTTGCCCAAAGCAGCAGATTGTTAACCATCCCCGCAATATGGCCGACCTGCTGATAAAACCTTTCGAGTATAAGTTCCTTTTCATCATCCTCTACATCACCCGAGCGTATAAACTCTATAGTTTGTATCATCGAAGCAAAAGGCCCTCGTAAATCATGACTGATTACTGAAAACAACTGGTTTTTGGTTTGATTAAGCTGATCAAGCCTTTCGTTTTGATGATATATTTCATCCTTTTGCAGCGCTATGGCCTTATTGCGCCGCTCAAGTTTTTTGTTGAGAGACGTTTTATTCATATTACTACGCGTAATTACTACGGCAAATATGCTGATGCATGCTGCCAGCAAGCCTATTCCGCCAATAAGCAGGCGGTTAAACTTACTTTTCTGCTCGTGCACCTCGTTATCCTTTACCAACCTCAGGTTATCACTGCGCTGCTGTTTTAGCTGCAGATAATTTATTTTCTGCTGACGACTTTCATTGTTCAGGCTATCGTCAAGCTTGTTCATTAAGACATTGCTATCATATGCTGCCTTATAATTACCCTTAGCAGCATGTGCCTTTGCCAATATTTTAAGCGCCCGAACCTCATCCCACAAACTACTTGTTTTACGTGCCAACACAACGCTTTTTTGAGCATTAATAATTGCTTGTTCATACTGTTTCAAAGCATATTGTGCCTGCGCCAGCCCCGAATAAGCAAAAGCATTTTCCCAGTTATCCTGATATTCGGCTTTAAGTACTTTTTGATGAAAAAGTATAGCTTCTTTATACTGGCCTATTTTGAAAAAAACTTCTCCAAGCCGATTATTTGTCATTGACACCATATGTTCGTCGCCAATTTCCTTGCTTACCTGCATACCTTTATTAAGATATTCAAAGGCTTTTTCGGGCTTTTTCATTTCATCGTAACAAATGCCGATATTGAAGTACAGCATGGTCAGCTTTCGTTTATTATTTAGCTGCAATGCTTCTTTTAGTGATTTTTCGAAGTCAACAATGGCATCGTCAAACTCGTCCTGTGATAAAAAAACCAACCCCCGAAGGTGATAAGCATTAGCAATACCCAGCTTATAACCAGCCCTGTCACTAATCGTCGCTAATTGTGACGCAGCTTCTAATGAGGCGAAATAATTCCCCATCACATAATAGGTTGAACCAAGCATATATAAGCCATTGGCTTCTCCTTTAAAATATTTGGATTTTCCGGCCAGTTGTATCGCTTTTTTTGCAAAGGCAACAGAACTATCAGCATTGGTATACCGGTAGGCATCGGCTATTTGGTTTATCAGGTTCACTCTGGCGGTGTCTGAGCCTTTGCGGGGTGTAATTTTCTTTAAGCGATTAAGTAAGCTATCGGTTTTAATATCCGCAAAACACATCAGGGGCAGCAATATTGCCAGCAATATTTTAGCGGGGATACTTTTTAACATTTGCAGGACGATAGCCCGGGGGTCAAACCGGACAGGTGAAAATAATGATAATAATGTTATCTGCAACTTAACAAAGCACAAAAAAGGCCGGTTACTACAACCGGCCTTATGAAGGTATTATATATATTGAAGCTATTTTGTGTAAACCAGGTTTGCTGTGTTGACGTAAAAACGTGTTGTATCAGTGTCAGGCTGATAACGGGTAAGAAACTTAACCTGTTCTTTTTTACCCGCTATTTCTTCGAGCTTGTTGTTAGCTTCCTGCGCAGTGGCATATTGCTTAAAGAAGTTAAAGGTGCGCTCAAACTTAACGTTTACTACCTTGACACCACCAATAGTGGTATCGGTAACAGTTTTATCAATCTGATGTAAATTATAAGGCTTCCAGTTAAGCACGGTATCTCCCCACTGCATTTTCATTTTGTAATCGAGTCCGTTCAGCTGCGTGTTCTTAAAGTCCTCATCAAACACAATATACCATGATTTTGTGTAGCGGTCTTTATCAATAATCAAGTGCACTTTTTCAGCATAAGCTAAGTTAAGCGTTGTGCCGCTTACACTTGCTTTCACTATTTGCTGCTGTGCATTTTCAACTACTGGTGTTACTTTTAACGATGCCAGCAATTTGCCCTCTTCTGCCGTTGGTATAACAGCTCCTGTTTGTGGATTTGATATATCTGATGCAGGCAAAACATCATTCAACTTTTTGCAACTTGCAAAAACTGTTATCAGTAAAGCGCTAAGTATTATTTTTTTCATACTCAGATTATGACAAACGCAATTCCAACTACCCGATGCCAAACCGAATCAACCTGTATAGTAAATTTTAGGACGCTGTTCGGCAAACTATACTAATTTTCGTAAAATCAACAGATAATGTAACTTTAATTCACATTAATTTACCAATGATTAAATTATTAATTTATTAAACCAAAGGTTAATTCAATTAATATTCTATAAAGTTGTACGATAAAATCATATCTGTTCATTTTGTTCACACAACGCTGCTTCTAATGGGAAATGATTGTATATATTTTTGGAATTTTTTCCCCATAATTCCGCAATACCCATCACTGGCAAAAAATAAAACTATATTTTTACGGCTCAAGCCAATTAATTGATGAACCACTTTTATCGCACTACTATTCTTGCATTGCAATTTTCAGCATTTACTATCCCTGCTTTAGCTAAAGTAGTTTTACCCGGATGCTTTACAGACAATATGGTACTGCAGCAAAAAGCACAGGTTAACTTGTGGGGAAAAGCTGATGCCGGAAAAACTGTAAAGATCACCACCTCATGGAATAAAAAAACTTACAGTACCACTGCCGGCGCTGATGGTAGCTGGAAAGTTAAAGTAGCCACTCCGCAATACGGCGGTCCTCACAATATTACGTTTAACGATGGTGAAGCAATCACACTTGAAAATGTGCTTATAGGGGAAGTGTGGATTTGTTCGGGGCAATCAAACATGGAAATGACGCCGACAGGTATGTATGGTGACATTTTAAACCTGCGTGAAGAAGTTGCTGCAGCCGATTATCCGCAGATACGGATGCTGAAGGTTGAAAATACCATGAGCATGCAACCCCTTACCGAACTAAAAACACGCGGCGAATGGCGCGTTTGTTCACCTGAAACTGTAAGCCAGTTTTCGGCCGTAGCATATTTTTTTGCACGCGACCTGTACAAACAATACCATATTCCTATCGGCCTGATTAACACTACTTGGGGTGGTACAGTAGCTGAAGCCTGGACAAGCGGTCAATCATTAAAAAAAATGCCTGCCTTTGCCCCATCTGTACAAGCGATGGAACAAGGACTTACGCAGGAAAAACTGAATGAGCAATATAATAAGGATTTGCGCAGCTGGATAAATAAATTAAGTGGAAAGGATTCTCTGTACACTAACGGCACTTTGCCTTGGATAAGTACTGATTTTAACGATGCTGATTGGAAAACAATGGCCTTACCGGGTTATTGGGAAGCTGTAAAGGGTTTAAACACGTTTGATGGCGTTGTAGCTTACCGCAAAAAAATCAACATACCTGCAGCCTGGGCTGGTAAAGACCTGGTGCTAAACCTTGGCCCAGTTGACGATGCCGACGTTACCTGGTTTAACGGTACCGAAGTTGGCCATACCGAACTTTTCCTGATCAAGCGCAGCTATACAATCCCCGGCAAGCTGGTAAAGGCAGGTGAAAACACCATTGCCATACGTGTGGTTGATAACGGCGGTTTCGGCGGACTTGGCGATGGCCCACTTACAATTGCTCCCGCTAATGAAAATGTTGAACCGATTAGCCTGAAAGGAGGCTGGAGCTACCGGGTAATAAATACGCTTAATCAGCTTCCGCCAATGCCTTATAAGCCTGATGGGCCTAACCGCCCAACATTGTTGTACAACGCGATGGTGAATCCACTAATCAACTATACCATTAAAGGTGCGATATGGTACCAGGGCGAAAGCAACGCCGACAGGGCATACCAATATCGTACCTTGTTCCCGCTGCTAATAACCGACTGGCGCGAAAAGTGGAAGCAAGGCAATTTCCCGTTCTACTATGTGCAACTGGCCAACTTTATGCCGAAGGATAAACAACCGGCCGAATCAACTTGGGCCGAACTTCGCGAAGCACAGTCAAAAACGCTTTCGCTACCCAATACCGGCATGGCCGTTACCATTGACATTGGCGACGGAGGCAACATTCACCCGGCTAACAAGCAGGACGTTGGGCACAGGCTGGCACTAATAGCCCGCGCTAAAACCTACGATGAAAAGGTTGAATACTCCGGTCCGGTATATCAATCTTTCAAAATAAAGGGAAACACTGTTGAGATAGCCTTCAGCAATGCTGATGGTCTTAACGTAAAAGGCGGCAAGCTAACAGGCTTCACCGTAGCAGATGCTGATAAAAAATTCTATTGGGCAGACGCTAAAATAGAAGGTAATAAAGTAATCGTGTCAAGCAATCAGGTATCGCAACCTGTTGCTGTAAGATACGGCTGGGCAAACAATCCTGATTGTAATTTATATAATGAAGCTGCACTGCCTGCATCGCCATTTCGTACCGACGATTGGCAAGGTGTAACTTTCGGTAAAGAATAATTAAGTATGCGGCGCAGTAGCTTACCTGCTGTGCCGCATTACCCTTACCAGTTGCCTGTGCCTTTTGGCGGCGTAATAGTCGTTGGTAACAAGTATAGCATGTATCACACCCGGTATCCAGAAGAACAGGGTAAGGATGATGCTTAATATAAAGGCGCCTATACGGCCGGTTGTAAAAACGGCCAGCGGCGGTAATATGATGCAAAGAAAGTAGCGCATTGTATTGGTGTTTGTTTATAATATGATAAAAAACACAATCAATTGTTACGCCCTACCACCATTTTAAAAATATACAGCTAATTGCTATCAAACTGAAAAGCAAATTAGCTATGCCTATTATCAAGCAGTCTGATTCAGCTTCAGACAGTTTGCTGCCTCCCGGACTGAACCGCAAGTGATATAATTTTGATACGCCAAATATGCCGGTTAAAATAGCCAGCCCGATACCAATAAATTGAAACTTGTCCATAACACAGATGTTTTCTTCTCTCAGATCTTCTTTAGGTGTTACATAAATAAAACCTGAAAGCCGATATTGTGCTGTTTATTTTGTTCAGTTCAATCTGTGTCACCAAAAAGCAATCTGACAACTACTCAACATACTATCAATCAACTACAAACGTTTAGGGTATGTGAGCATGAAGAAGCGGGTTATCTACTACATTTCCATACTATTTTTTATTACCGGCCTGGCAGCTTTTAAAGCAGACAATTTCATTGTCCTGCCGGACGAGCCATTGCCGTTTAAACCGCATGGCTATTACATTGCCGCCGTTACCGACGACCGCCCGGCCAAAAGCCCCGTGGCGCAGGTAGTGACATTATCTGCTGATAAGAAAACAGCCGTGCAGTCGGCCGACTTGCAAGGCGGGACGCTATCGGCTGTGAGAGGATACATCTCCCGCAACCTCGATAAAGACGCCTCCCAACGGCCGGTCATCGTCAGCATAAAGGAATTTAAGCTTACCGAGACATCCCTTCCCGGAAACCGTGTTGATGGGCAGGTGAAGCTTGTGCTGTCGTTCGGGCTGCAGAAGGATTACGGCTTTGAGCGTCTTGTCGACTACCGCGGCGGGCTGCACTACATCAGGCCGGTTAGCAACAGCGCCCTTGCCGCCACGCAGCTGCGCGACTGTCTCAAAAATGGCATCACCTACTTTAACAACTGGATGAAGGCCAACACCGGCACCAACATCAAGCTGGCGCAGAAGGTAACCTTTAAGTTTACCGACTACGCCGAACCCAACGAGAACGACACCGTGTACTACTCGCCCAAACGCCCGCTTGTGTGGGATGACTTCCGGGCCACTACGCCACCCTCGGGGCCGTACGCGGCCATGGTGATCCCGGCCTTTGGGTACGACGAGCAGCACGAGGTGGTGAACGGCGCCATAAGGGTGAAACTTTCCATGAAGGTTTACCTGGCCAAGAGCGCATCGTGGGTAAGCGGCGGCGGACAAACCAGCTACGCCCTCAACCACGAGCAGCGCCACTTCGACATTACACGCATCATCGCGCGGCAGTTTCAGCAAAAGGTGCTGAACGCCGGACTAACCCCCGACACCTGGGAAGCTTTCATCGGTATGCAGTACCTCGACTCGTACCGCGACATGCACGCCATGCAAACCGCCTACGACAGCGAGACCGCCCACGGACGCAACCATTCCGCGCAGGCCGAATGGAATCGCCGCATCGACAAGCTGCTGGGCGAAGGCGCCGACACCGGGCTCAGCCGTTAACGTGCAGGTGTTGATGCAACAGTATATATACAAATCAACACATGCAACACCTGCAACACCTGCAACACCTATCAACACATGCAACACCTGCAACACCCTGCAACACTGTCAAAACAGTGGCACCACTTTAATAAACAGGGCTTCGTAAATTTGGGTCTCTTCTTTCTACAAATCCCATTTTACTATGTTCGAAAAACCTTTTGAGATCCAGATGATCTATGCCGAAGCGGCCGAAATAAATAAACGCAGGGAAGAAGCCGCCAAGCTTAACCGTACCTTCCAAAGCGCGCCGACGCTGCTTAACGTTAAACCCGCCAACTACTGGATGCAGCAGGAATACGGCAAACCTCAGCCCAAAGCCCTCTTCGATAAATTTTTTCAGCAGGACGAACTGTGCATTATGTTTGCCGACACCAATGCCGGTAAAAGCATTTTAGCCGTACAAATTGCCGACAGCATAACCGGCGAATACGGCATCGGCCCGTTTCAAAACAGCGCCCCTACCTGCACCCGGGTATTGTACGTTGACTTTGAACAAAGTGCTAAACAGTTCGAAAGCCGATACCTCAGCCCGCATTGGGGAAGCCATATTTTTTCAGAGAACTTTTTCCGCGCCGAACTCAACCACATTGCGCTTCCCGACGCGATAAAGCACAAAAACTACAACGAGTTTGTTAAGTTTTCACTGAAAGAGGCTATCAAAGAAACGCAACCCCAGGTGCTTATCATCGATAATATTACGTACATCAGCACCGGCACGCAGTATGCCAGCAGCGCGCTCGAACTGATGAAAACCCTTAAAGAGCTGAAAAGCCTGCACAACCTGTCGGTACTGGTGCTGGCCCACACGCCTAAGCGCAACCCGCGGCATCCCCTAACGGTAAACGACCTGCAGGGCAGCAAAATGCTTATCAACTTTGCCGACAGCGCTTTCGCCATCGGTCAAAGTTACGCCGCGCCCAACCTGCGCTACCTGAAGCAGATAAAGCAGCGCAGCAACAGCATTGTATATGGCGACGACAACATTTGCGTAATGAGCATTGCTTATGAAAACGGCTTTTTGCAATATAAATTTGAAAATTACGCCACCGAAGCCGAACACCTGATGCCCTACGCTATTTTACCAACCGGGCAGCTGCAAACCGAAGTGCAAACACTGCATACCGAAGGAAAATCGCTGCGCGAAATAGCCCGCGAACTCAACATTCACCATACTACGGTATTCAGGGTACTGAAACGGCAGAAAGCGGTGGACGACTAGCCGTTGGTTTCTGATGGTATTTGCAAATTGTTAGTCGGTGATTTAAGTACCGGCCATTCTTTACTTAACGGTAGTTCAACAGTTAAGCAGTTGAAGATTGTAGATTATGGAAAGAATTTCATGTATTCTGATTAACCTCGCTTTGACGGCGATAAATGCTGTTACAATAAAGCAGCAAACCAATGACTAATGACCTTTGACTAATGACTAATTGGGCGTTCCCCTCCGGGTCAGGCTTTCCGTTCATACGCCCTCAGGCCTTATGCGCAGGCCGGTATCCACTGCAATCCTTAACGCATATGTATTCTCAACTTGTTTTTAAGTGCTTAATTGCGCTATCTTTTAATTGTTTTTTTATGTAATCTTTATTCTTTCCTTGCCTTTTTTGAAGCTTAGCTAAAACCTTAGTTTCCAATTCTTTATCCAATTTATGAACTTTCAGATCTACAAACACAATCCTTGACCACCTTACGTTTAAGCTTTCGTCTGACTGGAAGTCAACTAAGTACATGGGATCTTTCATTCTACTTGACAATAAATAAGCTAAACAATATTTGGTCATATCGCTATATGATGGATCATCTTTGATTTTGAAATATATTTCACTTAAATCTTCAATATTTAGATGTTTAGTATTTAAGTTATTTGTAAATATCTCTCGTATTTGTATTGTAAAGTCAATAGTTGTCAAATAGTATGTAATTCCAGCTTCCTGCTGAGAATCTTTTTCTAATAACTTTTTATAAAATAAATCAAAGTTATACAACACCTTTTCAATTATCTTTTGCTTAAGTTGTCTTGATATAAGGTGATTTGCTTGAAGACATCTTGAAATCAAAGTAAAGTATTTATAAGCCTGTACATGATCATTAGGAATATTATTATTATAGAGTTCTTTAATAAACACATCTCTTTTGGGTTGTTTTCCGCAATAGAATACCATTGTATTTTCCCACCAATCAGTGAAAAAACTATCTTTTAATAATTTCTCGTTTGAATCATCAAAAGCTACACTCGTGAAATATTCTTGAAAGGTTAAATGGTAAAAATAAAATTCGTTTAGTTGTTCATCAAATTGGATAAGACCCTGTCTGTCTTTTAAAGAATCAATAAATTGTTGCACATCGCTTAAATCTTTAAAATCATATTCTGACTTTACTTTTTGCAGAAAAATTTTCAAATCCTTTTCTGAAATGGATTTGATCCCGTTACAATGCAAATGTGATGCTATAATTGCCATTATTTGTTTGGCTTCTTCATATTTATACTGAGAACTCAATCCTTTGCTGGAATCCCATCTTTCCAAGTAGTAATCAGTAAATTTATTATAGAGCTCTGTGATATTGGCAGGAAGTTCTGATAAGTCAATTTGATCTTCTTTATACAAAATAGCCATTAATGTTAAAGCCAAGGGAGTTCTAACTAATTTATTAGTAAGTAACCCATCTTTTAGTGCTTTAATGAAATAGTTTGATTTCCCGGTATTGTTTGGAATTAACTTTTTTACAAGTTTAAATGCTTGGCCAATATCAAAAGGTAGCAATTCAATCTTTTCAAAACTCTTGAGTATTCCAAACTCTTGGATTAGACTTTGATCTCTTGAAGTAATTATTATTTGTACAGGAAGTTTTTTTGTAAACGAATCTAATTCAATGATTTCATTTAAAAGCCTTAAATTATTTATATTTAAAGCTAATAAGGCACTCGATGCTTGAAGGTCATTTAACTTTTCTTTTTTATCTTTTTTCAGTTCGTCATTTTCTCTTTGCAGCCTAAGTTTTAACGTGAGAATATTTATTAATACTATTATTCTATTAGTAGTATCTTTTATTTCATCCAAGCCGTCAAACAAAAGCATAATCTTTGAGTACTTACTGAAATCAATTTCCTCATTAGCTAAATTGCTATATTGAGCCTTTAATGCTTCATATAAGTTTTCGTTAACATTGATATTTGAAAATTCCCATGAAAAGACAGCAATAGGTTTTTCTAAGTTTTCATTTAAAGCATTTATCCCTATTCGTTTAAGAAGCAATGTTTTCCCTGAAGTGGGTAATCCGTATATAAAAAAGTCTTTGTGTTCTCTGATTATCGCAAGTGAATCATCGAGTTCTTCATTTCTTTTAACATCTTTTTGATCACCATCATATTTTATATATGTTTCTTTTTTCTCTTTAAATTTCTGATAAGAGGTCTTTACGCTAACGTATATATCGTTGATATCATTAATGGACAAGCCATGGAATAATTCTTTAGTATTATCAACTTTAGATAAATGCTTTATTTGACCGTTTCTAAAATTGTTAAATGCAATTTCGTAATCACTTAAAAACTCTTCTTTTATCAAGCTTTCAATTTCGCTGTTTAATCTTTGATAATTCCAAATTTCAACATTTGATAATAAAAAATCTTCGATGGTATGATGCAATACTGATTTAGCTTGTGGAGAAACTACTCCATTAATTACAACTAAAACTTCGGATATATTCTCCTCTTTACCTTTTTCATTTATATGAGGATGCTTAAAACATAATCTAATTTGACGTAAAATCTCTCCATCTTCTTCAAAATCTTGCTGTCCTGAATCTTTGTTTTTAACAATTACCGCCGTAAGCCGCTCAATTTTTTTACGTGGATCGTAATCTTTGAAGACTAAGTCTTTACCATACTCATTGCTTCCATGGGTTATTTGAACATCAGAATAACCCATTTTAATAAAAAGTTGTTGTAGATAAGGAAACAAAAGAGGTTCATTCTTACTCTCTTTTATAACTTTCAGTTTAGCTTTAACAGTAGTTTCTTTGCTCATTTTAGGTTGTGATTAAGGTTATCAATAAAGTTAAACAATTGCATTGAAATTGCATTACTCAAGTACAATTATTCCGCGTTAAGGATTGCAGTGGATACCAGCTTCGCGCCTAAGGCCTGAGGGCGTATAAACGAAAAGCCTGACCCGGAGGGTAACGCCCAAAAGGGTCATTAGTGATTAGTCAATAGTCATTGATTAATTATGAGTGGTTTAATCACTAACTCATCTTTGATCTGCGCCATCTTCTTATTAAATAAATCAGCAAAACAACTACAGCAATAATGGCTATAATTTGCCACCATTGAACCGCCATTCGAAAAGAATAACCTTCGGATACCGGATTTGCCCGCAAAATCGCATACAAGAAACTGCTCATTTATAATTGCTTTTTATTCTTCTGCCTGTATACTGGATTACAAACCATAATCTGCTACTGCAACTGCCCCTGCAACTAATTACCGCCGCGCAACCTTACCGCTCGTTCTGCGGAAATACACGCACTGTTTTTACATACCTGCCCATATAATAAGCGTTGAGCGGCGTTATGGTTACACCGTCGTTTTTGCCCGAGGTGGAGTGGATGAACTGTGTTGGTTGCCCGGGCGCTGTTACGATAATGCCCATGTGGCCAACGGTGCGTATGGTGCTATCGGTACCGGTGAACAGGATCAGGTCGCCGGGTTTGGCGTTGCGCAATGGTATTTCGTGGTGCACATTAGTAAAATCTTCAGATGTGCGGGGCACCGCTATGCCGAAATGGTTGAACACATAGGTGATAAAGCCCGAGCAGTCGAAACCCTCATTAGGGTTGATGGAGCCGTATTTATAAGGTATGCCCTGCAGCGTTTGCGCGTAGGTTATAAGCTGTGCCGGCGTGGTTTGGCCGGTGTTAACGCGGGTAGCTTCGGGCGTGTTGTACGGGAAAGGCAGCGGCTCTCCGGGCTTTGCGGTGGTGTCGGCAGTTACCGGCGGTTGTTTAACTGTCATGTTAGTACCGCCGCCGCACGACAGGAAGAACAATACAAGCAAGCAGTAAGCGGCACGAAATTGCATGCATAATGATACGGAAAAATCAGTGTATCAGCATAATAAACAACCAGGCATTACACTACTTTAATTTTACAAAAACAAATAAAGCGGCTTTTACTTAATTAATAAGTAAATACTTTAAGTAATAACCAAACCTATATGAAAGCTGCACTAAAAACTGAGAATGGCGAATTTGAGATTCAGGACGTAGAAGCCCCAAAGGTTGAAAAGCCCGACTGGGTGCTGGCGCGTGTGCGGGTATCGGGCATTTGCGGTACCGACTTGCGCCACTGGAAAAAGGACGAGCCCGAGCTTGTACACAAAATAATGGGGCATGAACTGGCCGGCGAAGTGGTGGAAGTTGGCGAGGCCGTTACCAACGTTAAGCCCGGCGACCGTGTGGTAATTGAAACCGTGCTTGGCGACGATACCTGCGACTGGTGCAACGTACAACAGTATAACCTGTGCCCCAACCTGTACCCCGTGCGTATGAAAACGGTGTCGCAGGCGTTTGCCGCCTACCTGGCCGGTCCGTCGAAAAAGTTCTACAAACTGCCCGATCATGTAAGTTTTGAAGAAGCAACCGTGTTGGATACATTTTCGGTATGTATGCACGCCATACAATTAAGTGGTATCAAATTAAATGATAAGGTGGTTGTAATTGGCGCCGGGCCGATAGGGCTGGGTCAGCTGCAGCTGGCAAAAATTTCGGGCGCCGACGTGCTGATTACCGATACGGTTGATAACTCGCTGAGAATAGCCAAAGAGCTGGGCGCCGATGAAGTGGTAAACATTAAAAATGAAGACGCGTTGAAGCGAGTAATGGAATTCACCAATAACCGCGGCGCCGATATCGTGTTTGAATGCGCAGGCGGCCCTTCAATGCCCGAAACGCTTCCGCAGGCTACAACCTTTTGCCGGCGGGGCGGTAAGGTGATTATTGTAGGCGGCTTTGATAAGGGGGAGATTTCTATTCCGCTGGAATGGCAGCGCATACAAATGAGCGAGATAAAGCTGATACCAAGCGCCAGCTATTCGTATTGGGGCATATACCCCGAAATGCAAATGTGCCTCGACCTGGTGGCCAACGGCAAGCTGAACGCCAAAAAGCTAATCACCCACAGCTTCTCTCTCGACGACATTAACAAAGCCTTTGAAACCGCCCAGAACAAGGAAGAAACCGGGGCAGTTTTTGTCGCGCTGACTGTATAAATTCACGTTTCCATATAAAAACAGCAAAGCCCCGGTATCGGGGCTTTGCTGTTTATGATATATATTTATTATGGCTGACCGCCGCCGCCCATAGCGCCGTAAATCTGTCCGGTTGCGTAGCTGGCATCGCTGGCGGCAAGCTGAACGTATATCGAAGCCAGCTCAACGGGCTGCCCGGGGCGGCCCATTGGTGTATCACCGCCAAATTTTTGCAGCTTCTCCTGCGTAGCGCCGCCGCTTACCTGTAGTGGCGTCCAAATGGGGCCTGGCGCTACGCCGTTCACTCGGATGCCTTTCGGCGCAAGCTGTTTAGCCAGCGAGCGTACATAGTTTGTTGTAGCCGCTTTAGTTTGTGCATAGTCATAAAGCTCGGGTGATGGGTCCATAGCCTGTTCAGATGTAGTACCAATAATCGCCGATCCGGGTTTCAGGTGCGGCAATGCCGCTTTGGTTATCCAGAAAGGCGCGTAAATGTTGGTCTTCATCGTCGCGTCGAAATCTTCGGTAGTGATATCCAGTATAGAAGGTTTGGTTTGCTGACGTGCGGCGTTGTTTACCAATATGTCAAGCCCGCCTAACTGTCGTACGGCTTCGGCAACCAGTTTTTGGCAAAAAGATTCGTCGCGCAGGTCGCCGGGAATGGCTACCGCCTTGCGGCCTTCGGCTTTTATCAGCTCAATTACTTCTCGTGCATCAGGTTCTTCGGTAGGAAAGTAGTTGATGGCAACATCAGCACCCTCGCGCGCGAAGGCGATAGCCGCAGCGCGCCCCATGCCTGAGTCGCCGCCCGTAATAAGCGCCTTACGGCCCTTTAACCTGCCCGAACCTTTGTAGCTTGTTTCACCATGGTCAGGCCGCGGGTTCATCTTGCTTGCCAACCCCGGCCACGGCTGCGACTGGCTTTGGAACGGTGGTTTAGGATATTTCTTGGTAGGATCTTCAAGGTCGGCCGGGCCATCATATGCTGATGGTAATACGCCTGTGGCGCCAAGCACAGGTGCTACCGTCATGGCGGCGATGCCTGCGCCTAATCCGCCAATTACTTGGCGACGGGATATTTTATCATCGTTTTTCATGGTAGTGTAGTTTATGTCTACAAGAAACCATGAGCAGAGTGATTGGTTTTAATTGGAAGTTAAAATAATTTCCGCACCATCCCCCATTCATAAACGCAAAAAAGCCCTCGTTGATTACTCAAGAGGGCTTTGTAAAAGTTGGCACCGACCTACTCTCCCACGTTTTACCGCAGTACCATCGGCTCTGGCGGGCTTAACTTCTCTGTTCGGAATGGGAAGAGGTGGACACCGCCGATA
>NZ_SACK01000006.1 GCF_004005815.1 Mucilaginibacter limnophilus
AAAACAAGTTCAGCAAGCAGCAGGGTCTTCAATCTTTTGATAGGCAGGCACGCCTTAAAAGTAACATAAGAACATCCTGCTGCTTTTGGTTACTACTTCTTTAACAAAATAACAAGTCTAAGGGAAAGTAACCAAAAGAAAACCTGCCGGCTGCACCTGGCCCTGTTTAAGTTAGTGCAAAGGCCTTGCCTGTGCTACCCGGCCCAGCTGATGCCGGAATTGTTAGCTGTACGTTGGGTTCTTCAGGCTCTTTCGGAGATTGCAGTTGCGTTCACAGGAATTTATAGCGTAGCTGTCATCCCGAGTTTGTCTCGGGATCTCTCAGGGCAATTACTTTGCATGAGAGATGCTGAAACAAGTTCAGCACGACTGTCTGTTTTTTACTGTATATCTGCACATTTACACATGTAAAATTGCACATATCCGCACATCTGCACATCCACACATCCGCACATTCACATACCCGCACATCCAACATTACTTCTCCAAATACTCCGTTACTTCGTACGAAACATCATCAAAAGCGACATCGCGTTTAATAATTTCCCAGTTGCCATCAACAAGGTAATAGGTAGGAATGCGCTGTATACCCCATGCTTCGGCGTTTTTTGATTCGTTGCCTTTCAGGTCTGAGTATTGCGGCCAGTTCATTTTATCTTCCACAACGGCTTTGGTCCACCAGTCGCTATTATCATCCAGGTTAATGCTAATAACCCCGAAATCTTTTTTATTGTTTACCTGGAAGAATACCTTGTCTTTAATCAGTAAATGATTGGTACGGCTAACCTGATTACCCGCGCGCCAGAAATCTACCAGAATGATTTTTTTATTGCCGACTGATTTCGGGTCGAACGCCTTGCCATCAGGTGTTTTGCCATAAATAGCCGGGGCGGCTTGCCCTTCAACCAGTTTTGATAGACCGCCAAGTTTCTCGCCAAGCGTTTTACCTTCTTCGGTGTTTTTCGCCGCTTCACTCATTTTTGTGTAAACGGCATAATAACGGGCAGGGTCGCTCTTATAATCAAGATTATATAACAGGTGCGCGGCAACGGTGCTTTCAGGATATTTCTCAACAAATTTTTCAATAACTGATGCCTCAATATCCTTCTCTTTTTGCTGCAGCGCTTTAAATTTATCAACCCGGTTTACATAATCTAAACCGCCTAAGTTTTTGCCTGCGTCGCTTTTAAAAAAGGCAGTTTCATCCTTTATCTTCTGTTGTACACCAGCCAGCATTTCATCGCGCAGCGTATAATATGCCGACAGCTCGTTTTGCGTTTTTGACTCGGTTACTATCTTAGGGTATCTGGTAATGTCTTTATTTATTTCGAAGGTGTATTTGCCGTTTTCAAGGTACACTTCATAAGGTACATGCTTTTGTTTAGTGTCAAGCATGTTGCTTACTTTTATCTGGTAAAAGCCGGGGTATTCCAGTTGCTCTGATATTTTAAAAGAGCCATTCTCCATATTTACACCGTAAACAGGTTTGCCAAGTACATCGGCAACGCCAAAAACACCATTTTTTATAGCAGGGGCGGTACCATCAATTTCAATACGATCAGGTTTATTGCAACTGGTAAATATCAGTGCTGTAATAACAATATATAAGTATTTCATGTATAAGATTTACGTTCGGGCTAATATAATATTATCAATGTTAACACCAAATGAAGCTATGCTGCTTAGATTGTTTCTAAATAAATATTTGCCCTTTATATTATTACAACCATTTACATGGTTTTGGCATTTAATAAATACTTTTGCCGAATAATCTATTTTGTAATGAGTGAATTTAAACAAACCTTTAACTCGTCGCTGGGCAAGAAGCTGATAATGGCTTTAACAGGCTTGTTTTTGTGTACCTTCCTGATAGTTCACCTTAGCGGTAACCTAGCTTTATTTAAGCATGACAACGGGCAGGCTTTTAATGCCTATGCCAACTTCATGACGCATTTTCCGCCTATCAGGGTTATTTCTTACATCCTGTACCTCACTATTCTGCTGCACACCATTTATGCGATAGTGTTAACCATCAGGAACCGTAGGGCCCGCCCCATCAGTTATGTTTCAGGCAATGATTCGCCTCAGGCATGGTCGGCAAAAAACATGGGCATACTTGGCTCAATCTTATTTCTTTTCATTGTAATCCACATGAAAGATTTCTGGTTTAAGTACCATAAAGACGACTGGTCGGCAAAAGGCGCTTACACCATTCCGTTTAAAGAATACAAAACCAACCTGGTAACGGGTGAGCAAATATCGGCACGCGACCTGCCTCCGGGTGATTATGAATACGCCGTATATAACGAAGGCAGTGTTGAAACCATGATTGCTAAGGACCTTAACCAAACCGTTGAGGTAGCATTTAAGCAGTGGTGGTATGTGCTGTTCTATGTAATAGCTATGGTAACCTTGTCGCTACACCTGCTGCATGGTTTTCAAAGCGCGTTCCATACAATGGGCTGGATACACCGTAAATACAAACCTATCATCTACTTTATAGGTACATGGCTGTTCGCGGTTATTATTCCGGTAGGCTTTGCCGCTATGCCGGTTGTATATTATTTTTTTAGATAGACTTAAGTTGGATTAAGTTGATCAGGTTAAATTGATCAGCCACTCACTAAATATAAAGAGCATGACTTTAGATGCTAAGATTCCCCAGGGCCCCTTGGCCGAAAAATGGAGCAAGCATAAATTTAACCTCAAGCTGGTTAACCCTGCCAATAAGCGTAAATACGATATTATTGTGGTAGGTACCGGCCTTGCAGGCGCTTCGGCGGCGGCTACGCTTGCCGAGCTTGGTTATAATGTTAAAGCGTTTTGCTTTCAGGATAGTCCCCGCCGCGCGCACTCAATTGCCGCGCAGGGAGGTATAAACGCAGCAAAAAACTACCAGAACGACGGTGACAGCGTTTACCGTTTGTTTTACGATACCATTAAAGGTGGCGACTACCGTGCACGTGAAGCAAACGTTTACCGTTTGGCTGAAGTGTCGGTTAACATCATTGACCAGTGTGTTGCTCAGGGTGTACCTTTTGCCCGCGAATACGGCGGTTTATTAGATAACCGTTCATTTGGTGGCGCGCAGGTATCACGTACCTTCTACGCACGCGGCCAAACAGGGCAGCAGTTATTGTTGGGCGCTTACTCGGCGCTTAACCGCCAGATACATCATGGTAAGGTGAAACTTTACACCCGTCATGAAATGCTTGATGTGGTTGTGATTGATGGCCACGCCAAAGGTATTGTTACCCGTAACTTAAAAACCGGCGAAATTGATACCCATTCAGGTCACGCGGTTCTGCTGTGTACCGGTGGTTACAGCAACGTGTTTTACCTGTCAACAAACGCTATCGGTTCAAACGTAACCGCTGCATGGCGTGCCCACAAGCGTGGTGCTTACTTTGGTAACCCTTGCTATACGCAAATTCACCCTACCTGTATCCCGGTAACCGGTGATCACCAGTCGAAACTTACGCTGATGTCTGAATCGTTGCGTAACGATGGCCGTGTATGGGCGCCAAAAACTGTTGAAGTAGCCGAGCAATTGCGTAAAGGCACTTTAAAAGCTAATCAAATTAAGGAAGAGGATCGCGATTACTTCCTGGAAAGAAAATATCCTGCTTTCGGTAACCTTGTACCGCGTGACGTAGCTTCACGTAACGCTAAAGAAGCGGTTGACGAAGGTAAAGGTGTTGGTGGTTCGGGCTTTGCGGTATTCCTTGACTTTGCCGACGCGATACAGCGTTTAGGTAAAGAAACTGTTGCCGCTAAATACGGTAACCTGTTTGATATGTACTATCAGATAACCGACGAGGACCCGTATTCGCAGCCAATGCGTATCTATCCTGCCGTACACTATACAATGGGTGGCCTTTGGGTTGATTATAACCTGAGCACTACAGTACCGGGCTTATATGCTTTGGGCGAGTGTAACTTCAGCGATCACGGCGCTAACCGCTTGGGTGCTTCGGCGCTGATGCAGGGTTTGGCCGATGGTTACTTTGTTATTCCTTACACCCTTGGCGATTACCTGGCGACAGTTGGTCCGAAACCTATAGATAAAAATCACCCGGCTTTTGAGCAAACTAAACAGGATGTTCTGGCTAACGTAAAAAAGCTGCTTTCGTTAAAAGGTACCAAAACCGTTAACGAATACCACCGCGACCTTGGCCACATTATGTGGGAGTACTGCGGTATGGCGCGTACCGAAGAAGGTTTAACAAAAGCTAAACAGCTGATAAAGGATCTTAAGGCTGATTTCTGGAAAAACGCCATTGTAACCGGCGAGAACGAAGAGATCAATGCTTCTTTGGAAAGAGCAGGCCGCGTTGCCGACTTTATCGAGCTGGGCGAGCTAATGGTTACTGACGCGCTGATGCGCAGGGAATCATGCGGCGGCCACTTCAGGGTTGAATCGCAAACAGAGGAAGGTGAAGCGCTACGTGACGACGAGAACTTTGCGTTTGCCGCTGCCTGGGAATTTAAAGGCGAGAACATTGAAGAAGAGTTGCATAAAGAAGAGCTGATATTTGAAAACGTTAAATTGACGCAGAGGAGCTATAAATAAGATGTGAGATATTAGATTTGAGATATGAGATAAGCTCATGTCTTAAATTAGTATCAGCTAAACTATAAAAGCTATGCATAATCTGACTGAACTAAAAATATGGAATAAGGCTATTGATTTAGCTGTTGAAGTTTATAAAGCTACAGCTACTTTTCCTGCCGATGAACGATTTGGATTAACAAGCCAATCTCGCAGAGCCGCGGTTTCCATTCCTTCAAATATTGCAGAAGGAGCAGGCAGAAACTCCAATAAAGAATTTTGTAATTTTTTAGGAATAGCAAATGGTTCATCTTATGAATTGCAAACACAACTGGTGATATCCAATAAACTGAATTTATTATCAGATAATTTGAAAGAAGATCTGTTGCAACAAATAACTGAATTGCAAAAAATGAATTATGCATTTCAGCAAAAGCTAAAGCAATAAGTCTCAAATCTAATATCTAACATCTCATATCTAAAGAAAATGAGTAACGGAAATATGAACCTGACGCTGAAAGTATGGCGCCAGAAAGATGCAAAAACACCGGGTAAAATGGTTACCTATAAAGCCGAGAACATTTCGCCGGACATGTCTTTCCTTGAAATGCTCGACGTGGTGAACGAAAGCCTTACCCTTAAAGGTGAAGAACCTATATATTTTGACCACGATTGCCGTGAGGGTATTTGCGGTATGTGCTCGTTGTACATAAATGGTCGTCCGCACGGACCAAAACGCGCTATTACCACTTGTCAGCTGCATATGCGCAGCTTTCACGACGGGCAAACCATTACCATTGAGCCATGGCGCGCGGCTGCTTTCCCGGTTGTAAAAGACCTTGCAGTTGACCGCTCGGCGTTCGACCGTATTCAGCAGGCCGGTGGTTATGTGTCAATCAACACCGGTGGTGTACCTGATGCAAACGAGATACCTATTCCTAAAGTAATTGCTGATGAGGCGTTCAACTCAGCTACATGTATCCAATGCGGTGCCTGCGTTGCTGCTTGTAAAAATGCTTCGGCAATGTTATTCGTAGGCGCTAAGATCACACAATTTGCATTGTTACCACAAGGGCAAACCGAGCGCTGGAGCCGTGTACAGTCAATGGTAGCGCAAATGGACAAAGAAGGTTTTGGTAACTGTACCAACACCGGCGCCTGTGAGGCCGAATGCCCTAAAGAAATCACGCTGATGAACATTGGCCGTATGAACAATGATTTCTTCAACGCTAAATTCTTTAAAGAAGAAAAAGCACACGAAGGAGTTGAGTAATCAGCCGTCGTTGATCAATATTAAGCCGCTTAGTTAAGCGGCTTTTTTTGTGTAATTAAATTTCACACTTGCACAGATTTCTATACAAGTATTAACATTGTACAATGTCTTAATCTTCTGCTAAACAGTAATATTCTTGTTTGGAATGCGGTTTGCCTGTAAAGTTTCATCAAAACCTGGATAGTCACATCTATTAGTTTTTGTTTAATTAATTATTGAAGAATTATGAAATTTTTTGCACAAACCGGAAAACTTAAACACCTATCACTATTTGCATTATTATTCACTACAATAGCGTTTACTTCATGCAGTAAGGATGACGATGAAAAAGTAGACGCACAGGCACGTATTAAAGTGGTAAACGCGGTACAGGGCTCAGGCGATATTAACCTTTACCTGGATAACCAAGCGTTAGAGGGATCAGCAGTAGCCTATAACGAAGCTTCGGGTTACCTTTCAACCAAAGAGGGCGACCGCAAGGCACAGTTCAGGGCAGGCAGCGATGTTAAAACTAATTTCAATTTAAAGCTTGATGCAGGTAAATATTACACTGTATATTATACCGGTACTGCGGATGCTTCATCCAATCTGGTTACCGAGGATGACATGAGCAATCCGCCGTCAGGCAAAGCTAAAGTGCGCTTTGTGCATGTAAGCAATGCTGCTTCGGCTGTCGATCTTGGTGTATTAGGCGCAAGCAGCCGTTTGGCAACTGACCTTGCCTATAAAGCGTCAACATCATATCAAACCGTCGACCCAAATACTACATTCGTGCTTTATTCGGCAGGAACGGCTAATGTTGCTTTAACTATGCCTACAGAGATACAGGCCGGTAAGGTTTACACAATTTTTGTAAGCGGCGCTACAAATCTTACATTGAATTATAAAATCGTAGCACAAAATTAATTGTCATTTACTATTTGGATAAAAGGCCGGATTGACATATCAATCCGGCCTTTTTGTGTTTAATAGGATTATTAAAATTCTATTTAAAAGTGCCTAACAAATAAAATTCGTTGCATTTTTTTTAATAAATTTATAAATATTGAAATTTAACTTGTTTTTTACTGTAATATGTTGTTAAATTACAATTGTTAAAATAAGACGTACAAAAAAATATAGTATCGAGGCAGTAATTTTATGGAAGAACCGGCTTATTTTGAAAAATATTCCCCAATAAATGGTGTTTGGGATGAGATGTATGGTGAAAACAGCACTATTCGTGATCATTATCAAAAGGTGATCGAATATGTTTCGCGTGAATCAGCCGATGATCTGAACAAAAAAGAAGAATTAGCCAAGCGCCTGTTCATGAGCCAGGGTATAACCTTTACGGTTTACAATAGCGGCGAGGGTATTGAAAAGATATTTCCGTTTGATATTATTCCCCGTATTATTACCGCTGCCGAATGGGCCTTTGTAGAAAAAGGTATTAAACAGCGATTAACTGCGCTTAATCTTTTTTTAAAAGACGTTTATAGCAACCAGTTCATTATAAAAGATGGTATAATTCCCATAGATATCATTTACTCGTGCCCGCATTTTCTGCGTGAAATGTACAACCTGCAGGTACCGCATGATATTTATATCCATATTTCGGGTATCGACCTGATACGCGACCATGACGGTACTTTTTATGTACTTGAAGACAACCTGCGCACGCCATCAGGTGTGAGCTATATGCTGGAAAACCGTGAAATAACCAAGCGTTTGTTTCCTGATCTGCTGCCGCAGTGTGGTGTACGCAGCGTAACCGAATATCCAACTATTTTATACAAAAACCTGCTGGCGCTATCGCCAAGGCAAATACATAACCCAACCATTGTACTGTTAAGTCCGGGTATTTACAACTCGGCGTACTTTGAACATACCACGCTTGCGCGGCTAATGGGTGTTGAACTGGTTGAGGGCCGGGATCTGGTGGTGAATAACCATAAAGTTTATATGAAAACTACTACCGGCCTGCAGCAGGTAGATGTGATTTACCGCCGGGTTGACGATGATTTTCTTGATCCGTTGGTCTTCAATCCGGCGAGCATGCTGGGTGTAGCCGGTATAATGGGTGCGTATAGAAAAGGTAACGTTGCCATCGTGAATGCCATCGGTAATGGTGTTGCCGATGATAAGGCTGTTTACGCTTATGTGCCGCAGATGATAAAGTATTACCTGAATGAAGAGCCTATACTCAAAAATGTACCGACGTATCAATTGGGTAATGCCGATGAGCGCGAGGAAGTATTCTCCAGTATCAACAAAATGGTGGTAAAGCGTACCAACGGCAGTGGTGGTTATGGTATGCTGATGGGCCACGCGGCGCAGGAGCAGGAAATTGAAGATTACAAACGTGAGATATTGAAAAACCCGCGCGACTTCATTGCCCAGCCAACCATCAACCTTTCGGCGGCGCCATGTTATATGCAGGGATCGTTACAACCACGCCGCATCGACCTTAGGCCGTATGCGCTGTACGGTCCGGGTGGTATAGAGATAGTACCGGGTGGATTAACCCGTGTGGCGCTGAAAGAAGGCTCACTGGTGGTAAACAGTTCGCAAGGCGGGGGAAGCAAGGATACGTGGGTGCTTAACCCCCCAACCCCCTAAAGGGGGAGTAAAAAGGATTATATATATATGATAGGAATATTGAATACATTCCCCCTTCAGGGGGTTAGGGGGCTATATGTTAAGTAGGGTAGCAGCAAGTTTTTATTGGTTAAGCCGTTATATCGAGCGCAGCGACGGTATTTTGCGCATGCTGAAAATCAATTATGCCTCATCGCAGGACACCATACAGGAATTTACCTGGGAACCCGTTATACGTATTTTTGCCGGCTTGGGTGATGATGAAGCCCAAAAATTGGAGAACGACAGCCGTGCTGTACTGAAGTATATGGTTACGGGTAAAACCAACTCTAACAGTATTTTAAATATCATTACTCTGGCCCGCGAGAATGCGCGCAGCGTTCAGGAACATATCACCAAAGACCTTTGGCAATGCCTTAACGAGTATTATCATACGGTAAAAGATAATAAGCTTGAGCGTTTATTACAGCGCGAAGACCCCATAAGTGCACTGGATGTACTGATAAAACAGGTGATGCTGTATTATGGCACGGTTGAAATTACCATGGAGCGTGGCGAAGGGCGTGCGTTTATGAATATTGGTAAATACCTTGAACGGGCTATACAATCGGTGGATATATTGGATATGAAGTTTGGGTCGATAAGCGACAATCCTGACTTATTAACTGATACCAGTTACTGGAAACATCTGTTGCTTTCGTTAGGAGGATACGAACTTTACCTGAAAACATATCGTGAAGGCTTTGAAGCTGAAAATGTACTGGAACAGGTGGTGCTGAATGTGGATTTTCCGCGGTCGGTTATTTATTCAGTTAATAATATACAACGTTATTTTGACAGGCTGAAGAATGACAATAACCTGGAAAATTACCGGGAAATGTCTTTCCAGATAGGCAGGTTGCAAAGCCGCATAAAATACAGTTCGGTACGCAGTATAAGGCAGGAAGGGCTTCACCTGTTTCTAACACAAATACGCAGCGAACTATACGGGATAGGCAACGCGCTGAACGAATACTATTTCGCAAATTCTTAAATTTAACATTATGCCTGAATTTCAGATACAACATATCACCAAATATATATATGCGGGCCAGGTGCGCGACAGCGCCAACCAGATCATTCTTTATCCTATTGAAGATGATTACCAGGAAGTAGTGCGCCAGGAGGTAGTGATAACAGGTAACCCGGTGGTTGATATCCACACCGATTATTTCGGCAACAAGGTAGGCAGCTTTACTTACAGCGACCGCCATAATGTGCTGATGATAAGCTCAAACGTAGTGGTAAATACCCGGCACAGGGTACTACCGGTAAATGATATTTTCCCATCGCATCAGTGGGAAGACTTGAAACGCCTGCAGCATATGGTGCCGTACATCGATTTTTTAAAGCAGGAATATTTTGAAGGGCTTGATGAACTGAAAGTTGTAGTAGAAAATGAGCGAAAAAGCGACGATACACCCTACCAGATTGTTTTACGCTTTTGCCAGTATGTGTTTGATAACTTTGAATACATAAAGGGAGTAACCACTGTAGATACCACACTTGATGAGATATGGAAACTGCGGGCCGGCGTTTGCCAGGATTTTGCCCATATCATGACGGAAATGCTGCGTATTGTACAGATACCGGCACGATATGTAAGCGGATACATTTGCACCAACAGCAACGGTATGCGTGGCGAAGGCGCTACCCATGCCTGGGTTGAGGCCTACATTCCGGATTATGGCTGGCTGGGAATAGATCCTACCAACAATTGTATAGCAAACGAAACACATGTGCGCCTGGCTGTAGGGCGTAATTTTTCAGACTGTTCGCCGGTGAAGGGCGTTTATAAGGGCTCTTCAAATCACAAGTTAACGGTATCCGTAATGGTTGACGAAGAAAGTTTTAACAACCCCCACCAGATAATTGAAGTGCCCATAGCCGATCAGGTGACCGAATTCAGTAAGAACAGTTACCAGCGTTACATGGAAATGATACAGATGCAGCAGCAACAACAGCAGCAGTAATCTTAAGCTTTCCTGATAGATGACATCAGTTCGGCAACGGTAGGCGCCTTAGGGTATGCTTTAACCAGCTTGCCTGCATGATTATATACAGCTATGTAAGGTGTCTCTTTAACCCGAAAGTATTGCTGTAGCAAGTAAGTATAGTTGCCTTCGGTGCCAACAATAAAGTTTGGGTATTTCTGCAGCTTAAATGTGTCGCAAAAAGGCTTTAACGCCTCTACACGTATCCATGTCGCCATAACTATTTGTACGTCCTTCAGATTCTTAAATTCAGGTTCAAGATCATGCATAAACTTAGTGCAATGGCTGCAATCAGGAGAGAAGTAAATGATTAAAACCGATTTATTCTTTTTCAGATCACTTTGAGTAACCACCTTGTTGTCAACAGTAAGCAGTTTAAATGGCGGCAAATTTTCAATATCAGGCTGCGGCTCACTTTCTTCTTTCGTTACATATTTATTATCAACCTGCTGTTTATACGCTTGTTCCATAGCCGCGCTATCAGCGTTAACAATATTTATCTCAATATTTTTGTCGCTGTTTTTTGCTTGTGAGCAACCAACTGTCGCTATAATTAAAAGTGATGCTAATATCTTTTTCATATATCTATTGTTCCAGCATTTCTATTTGCCAGGTTATATGTTCTTCTGTTACCGGGAATAACGCGCCATTACGAATGGTATTATTAACAGCCTCAAACAAGTGGCGGTAATCGCCTTTTTTTGATGTAATATACTCCACTGTTTTCTGCTGATTTTCATCATAGGTTATCAGCCTGCCCTCGCTGTTTGCGGGTTCAATGCCGTATGCTTCATCGGTTGGCATCATACCGGCAATCAACTGATCTTCCTGCACGTCGGTACGGTTCTTTATAAAACTTCCCAGCTTGCCATGTAACACAAACGCAGGTAAAGCTTCGCCTATAAGCAACCCGGCCGTTAAATAAACATTTAACTGATTGGGGTAAATCATGTGCAGGTGAAAGTAATCAGCCACTTGCGAACCTTCACGGTACGAACCCAAGGTTTTATGGGAGCTTACAGGATTACCGAATAAAGCAATGGCATTATCTATAAGGTGTGGCCCTAAATCATAAGCGGTACCATTTGCCGGGTAAGAAGCCATTTCTTTAAACGCTTTTGGCCCTATCACCGGTTTATACCTGTCGAAACGGAAATGTACCTCGATCAAATCGCCCAGACGGCCGCTTTCTACAATTTCTTTAACAGAAAGAAAACCACTATCCCAGCGCCGGTTTTGGTACACCATCAGGTGCAGGCCTTTTTGCCGTGCAAGGTCAAACAGTTCCTTAACCTCGGCGCTTGTGGCTGCTGCAGGTTTTTCAAGCAGTACATGCTTGCCCGCGTTAAGCGCCTGTTTAGCTAACTCGTAGTGTGTATAGCTGGCAGTATTAACCACTACCAGTTCTATCTCATCATCGGCAAGCAGTTCATCAACACTGTTATAACTTATAACATCAGGGTAGATATCATTTGCCTTTTTCTGGCTGCGCTCAACAACCGCTTTCAGCCTGAAATCAGGACTGGTATGAAGAAACGGTGCATGAAATACCCTGCCCGACATGCCGAACGCCATTAGTCCGGCGGTAATAGGTGCTGCCATACTGCAATATTACAATTTATGCCATAAAAAAACAGGGGAAACAAATTGTTTCCCCTGTATAAATAATTTGAATAAGCAGTGGCTTATTTCATTTTATCCTTAATAGTTTTGATGTGAGCCTGATGCGCCTTTAAAACAGGAAGTGTTTTAGCAGCCCAAGCTTTAAGGTCGGCATTTTTAGCGTTTTTGGCGGCATCCTCAAACATAGATACGGTTTTGTCGTGGTCGGTAACCATTTGGTCAACATAGCTTTTGTCAAAGTCAGCACCCATTTTTTTACCAAGGTCAGCAGCAATCTTTTGGTTCTCTTCACCCGGAGCAGCTGGTAAAGTAACGTTGTTTGCAGTAGCCCATGCGGTAAGTTCGGTATTTGCTTTAGAGTGGTCTTTTACCATTTGAGCAGCAAATGCTTTTACATCAGCATTGGTTGCTTTTTGCTCAGCAAGATTACCCAAAGCAACTTCGGCCATACCGCCGTTTGCCGCGTCAACAGCAAATTTTGAATCATAATCTTCAATAGCTGCAGCACCCGCTGTGTCGGCGTTAGCTGCTGTCGAGCTGTCTGTAGCTTCATTTACGCTGTCAGCAGTTTCAACAGTGTCTTTAGTGCCCGAACCGCCGCATGCATATAGTGCAATTGCTGCAAATGCTGTAACGGCCATAATCTGTAGTTTTTTCATGGTATTTTGTGATTTTGTTTTATCCTGATTAAACACAATATTTTATATAAAGTTTGACACCGTTGTTAGTACAACTTTTAGTGATATGACTTTTAAGATAAGTATGAGTGAGAAAATTGCTTTTGTAAACAAACAGATTAGTAAAAGTTTTCTTTATTTTTGAGCACATAAAAATTAACTGATATGGAATTTCCGGCTGAATTAAAATATACCAAAGACCACGAGTGGATAAAAGTTGACGGCAGCGATGCTGTGATAGGCATTACCGAATTTGCACAGCGTGAGCTTGGCGACATTGTTTATGTAGACATTACCACCGTTGGCAGCGAGGTTGCTAAAGAGAGCGTTTTTGGTACAATTGAAGCCGTTAAAACCGTGTCGGACCTGTTTATACCTGTAGCAGGTACCGTGCTTGAAGTAAATCCCGCGCTTGACAGCCAGCCCGAATTAGTAAATACCGACCCTTATGGCGAAGGCTGGATAGTAAAGATAACCCCTGAGAATGTAGCTGATATTGATGACCTGATGTCGGCAGATGAATATAAAGCGCTTGTAGGCGAATAAATGAACACTACTTTACGATACTTTTGGCCCGCTGCGTTGTGGGCCATTTTTATTTTAATTATTTGCAACATCAGCCTGGGCAAAGTTGGCGGCTCGCCGTTATTTTTTGCCGGCTTTGATAAGTTTACCCACTGCGGATTGTTTTTTGTAATGACTGTGCTTTACTGCAGCGGTTTCCTGCGGAAGTATAATCTTGCTTATATACCGGTTGGCAAAATCATTTTAATTGCAGCAGCCATAATTTTATACGGCGGCATTATTGAAATACTGCAGGAATATATTTTTACTTGGCGCAGCGGCGACTGGAGCGACCTGTTTGCTGACACTGTAGGCACTTGCATGGGTGTTTTTAGTTTAATAGCAATTACTTCTTCTATAAAAAAGACTTACTAATCTATTTCCGATTGATACAATAAAGCGTGATATACCTGCGTTTTACTGATACATAGAATTTCTATGTATGTTATAAACCAATTATGGCTACTGTATCAAAAGAATTGCTGGCAGCTTCGTCAATTCCGCTTATACTTTCGGTATTGAAGCGTGGTGAAAGTTATGGGTATGAACTGATAAAGGAAGTAAAAGCGGCTTCGGGCGGAAAACTTCAGTTTTCAGACGGTACTTTGTACCCCATACTTCGTAAGCTTGAAGAAAAGGAGCTGATAACATCTGAATGGCGGATAGCGGAGAACGATAAGCGCAGGCGGTATTACCGCATCACCGAAAAAGGCAAAGATCAGCTGAAGCAGGAAAAAAAGAACTGGGAATTTTTAACCACCTTATTAAATACATTATGGGCACCATCAACAACCAGCTTGAGTTAAAAATGCGTATTAACCGCTGGAAAGAAAGCTTCGCCAATACCGCGCTTACCTCTGAGGATATTGATGAATTATCACTTCATTTAACTAATGTTTACAATGAAATGCAGGCACTGGGCCTAAGCGATCAGGAAGCCTGGATGGTTGCAACCAATCGTGTGGGCAAACCCGAGGCGCTGCATGAGGAATTTAAAAAGGTAAACAGCGATTTCGGCCTTAACCGTAATTGGATGCTGCTGCTTTGGGGCGCTGTAAGTTTGCTGATACTACAGGCCATTTTTATTGTATTGCCTTTGCTTTATAGTGGTGCCTTGTCAGATAAGTTGAAAACAGCTAACGAAAGTCAGTTTATAACAGGGTCATATTACGCTATTTCAATAGTTCTGGTAGTGTTGTTCATTTTTGCCATCGCGCGTAGCGGTTCAATTATCAGCCGGTTCACCAGTTCGTTAACCAAATATGCTTCGATATATGCCATAGTTGCTGTGGTGGCAGGTTTATGGGCAGCGTTTTTCAGCTATGTATTATTTGCCAACTATATGGCTTCAGATGGCGGGGAATATACCGAAGAGCGCCGCAGCCTGAGTTTCCTGATGTTCGGGTTTTATTTTCCGTTAATAGCTATAACAGCATTTGCAACATTGAGGTATTTTTCGAGCGAGATAACCTCATTTAAAGTGTTTAATAAAAACATCAACTGGAAACGCGCCTTAATAATCGGGTTGATCGCCCAAACACCTATCCAGTTCAGTCATGCTTTTCCGGGTGATGATAACACACGTGCAGGCATTGTTATATTGGTGTCATTAGTACTGTTCTTAATTATCGGATGGATGATCAGTTATTCGCCAAACGGCATATCAAGCTTAGTTGCTGCCCAGGTTGCGCCAATGGGCATTTTTATAATGGGAATAATTGTAAATGAGCAGGCAAGGTTACTGTTCTTCGTGTTTTACGTTGTTAAACTGATTGCTCTTGCCGCAGGGTATTATTTTAACAAACGGAAATTGATGCAAGCTGCTTATTGAGCTTCTAAAAACTTTACGGACGTTTTTACGTAAAACATATAAAGCTGAGCCCTGAGAGAATGAAGAATACTGTATATATAATTTCCGCCTGTTTAGTTGTTACCCTTTCATCATGCGGAATATTCAAAAAGAAATGCGATTGCCCGCACTTTGGTTATAAACAAGTGCAGGTTATTAAACATGTAAAAAGTTAAGCTATCAGTTTTGCGACGGCTCAATCCAGTTGCCGTCTTCTTTTATAATGCAAATCAACTCGTCGAGCGCGTTATCGGCATGTACATTCTTTTTCACCACCTCTTTGCCACGGTAAAGGGTAATCTTGTCGGTACCCGAACCTACGTAACCGTAATCGGCATCGGCCATTTCGCCCGGCCCGTTAACTATACAGCCCATTATACCAATTTTTAAACCTTTTAAATGACTGGTGCGGCTACGGATCATTTGTGTAGTAATCATCAGGTCGAACAACGTGCGCCCGCAGCTTGGGCACGAGATGTATTCGGTTTTAGATATCCGCGAACGTGTCGCCTGCAAAATGCCGAAAGCGGTTGAGGTAATGATATTTACCGGCATGCCCGGAGCGTCTATCCAAATACCATCGCCAAAACCGTCAACCAATAAAGCCCCAAGATCAGTAGCAGAGAATAATTGTAGGTTGGTTATTTGTTCATGGTCCATGGTCCATGGTCTATGGACTTCTTCAAACGCATAACTCCTTTTCACTATCACCGGCACATCCAGCCCAAACTCATTCAGTTTAAAGAAAAATGAACGCTGATCGGCCATGCCATGCAGTTCATCTGTTTCCAGCACAAACACCAGCGAATGGTCGAATGGCAAGGCGGCGAATTCATCTCTTTCAATATCGTTTGCCTTTATGCGCACCAGGTTTAAAGCTGATGAGCGGTTGGCATCTGCGGCAATATATTGCTGCAGGGTAAACAGCGGATGGGACAGTGTTTTGTTAGCCAGTTTCAGCCATGTATCGTAATTGTAAAGTTGCTTTAGGTTGCCCGGCAGCGTAAACGAAGGTAAATTATCGCCAAAGTACACAAAGTCAACTGACTGCTCGGCCATATTATATTTATCCAGTACAGGCGAATACAGGTAACCGGCATCATTTAGTATCGATGGGTCTTTCAGATTAGACTGCGACAGGTCGATCACCACACGCGGTACCATATGCCCGCCTATAAAAGCATTGGCCTCGTAAGTATCGCGTTTTTTGTATTCATATGGTGAGTGGCTATGGTCCATGGTCCATGGTCCATGGTCAATAGTCTTTTCTGTAGCTTCCTGTGCCTCGCTCCTTGCACTATACCTTTGCACCAGCGCCATAGCTACCGGCGCTTCGGCTTCGGGTTCTTCGGTTAGTGAAACACGTACGGTATCGCCAAGGCCATCTTCCAGCAATGTACCTATGCCTACGGCCGATTTTATACGCCCGTCCTCACCATCGCCTGCCTCGGTTACCCCAAGGTGCAGCGGGTAGTTCATGCCCTCGGCAACCATGGTTTCAACCAGTAAACGGTAAGCCTGCACCATAACCTGCGGGTTGCTCGATTTCATGCTGACAACCAGGTTGTAGTAACCCAGGTTTTCGCACATGCGGATAAACTCCATTGCCGACTCCACCATGCCATGCGGCGTATCGCCGTAACGGCTCATAATACGGTCGGACAGTGAGCCGTGATTAGTACCGATACGCATAGCGGTGCCATACTCCTGGCAAACTTTTACCAGCGGTGCAAATTTTTGATAGATGCGCTCAAGCTCGGCACGGTATTCAGCATCGGTATAATCTATCTGGTCGAAACGTTTTTTGTCAGCATAGTTACCCGGGTTAACACGCACTTTTTCCACTATCCGGGCGGCTACCTCAGCAGCGTTGGGGGTGAAGTGTATGTCGGCTACCAGCGGCGTGTTATATCCGCGCATGCGCAGCTGTTTTTTTATCTCTGCAAGGTTTTGCGCTTCTTTAATGCTTGGCGCTGTTATGCGCACATACTCGCAGCCGGCCTCTATCATGCGTATCGACTGTTCGACTGTGCCAATGGTATCCATGGTGTCGGTTGTCGTCATGCTCTGTATGCGTATAGGGTTATTGCCGCCCAAAGGCACATCGCCAATTTTTACCTCGCGGGTAATAAATCGCGAATATTCAGTTAACGAATTACAGTAACGGCCCGGCAGCACCTTAACAGCATCAGCATTCATGCAGTGGATAGAATTAATTTTATGCAAAAATACAAAATATGTGTTGGTATGCAGTTGACATAAAATTGTTAAATTTGAATATGGCTACTCAATTCATCACTAACGATAAAGGCGAACGTACCGCAGTGATAGTTCCGATAAGTGAATACGAAAACATGCTGCACTTACACCATGCCAGCCTGGAACTTACCGAAGACTATAAGTCAATGATGGATAGAATGCTGGAGCAGGAAGTTAATGATGAAGCCCAATACGTATCTGCGGATGTTATAAAAGAACGTTTCCGGAAAAAATGACTTATCAGCTAATATTTACAGTTGAGGCTGAAAGGGATTTAGAGGATATTCAAGACTATTACAATAAGATATCACGTGCTATTACTGATGATTTCTTTGAAGAGTTCTTTTATACAACTGATTTTATAGAGCAGGAACCACAATTATTTCAGGTTAGATATAGGGGCATTCGCATAGCGCCTCTTTATCGCTTTCCATATGGAATACATTATCGTGAGAATGGTAATCGGATTGTTGTTTATCGAGTTCTTCATACCAAACGCTACTTCAGATAAAAAAATGCCGGCTCGTAAACGAAACCGGCATTCAACTGACCAAAACTATTATAAACTAAAAACTAATATTTATTTACATTGAAGTCGGATATACCACCGCTCATTTTAATGTAGATCTTATTTTTTGCTGCTGCGAAACCGGGTGTTTCATAATGGTTGTCGCCAACTTTTGTAAAGCCGTTTACATCTACTGATGAAAGGCCCGATTGTGTGGTAATACTGCAGGCTGCATTTTGCGGAACGTTAATGTTTACTTCCGACGCGCCTGTTGATACTTCTATGCGTGTTTCGGCTAATGGCTGGCCAACTTTCAAATCAATTGATGCAGCGCCGCCATTCAGTTTGAATGATTTCAGCTTGAATTTGGTAAGGTCAAACTCGACGCTTGACGCGCCGGTGTTCATATTTATGTCCCACACCGGGATAGTGCTAAGCTTTAATTCGGCTGTATTGCTTTTGTTCTTGTCGTTATCATCCCAGTTGAAACGGAACTTGCCATGGCGGTCTCGCATTTTAAAGTCGATCACGCTTAACGAGTCGGTTTGTTTATTAGTAAGGTCATAACGGCCTGTAAATTCTTTAGTTGACGCGGCAAACAGGTTGGCGGTAGTGTCTTTCAGCTCATATGCTGTACCGCCGCCCGAAATGTTTAACAATGCTACCTTAGTGCCCGGGGCAAAAACTTGTTTGTATTCGCTGTTGCCCTGTACTTTAACCACGCCTTTGCTGTCGGTAACTTCGTCATCATCGTCGTCATCATCATCATACTGATAATGAAAATCACGTGGCATCCAGAAGAAACTACGGTTGCCCAGATCAGCAAACAGGATGATAGCGAAACCACCCACAATTACCAGTGCCTTTACTACTGTTGCCCATGCTTCGCGCTGGTTAGCCAGCACCATGCTTACACCTGCCATTACCAGGAACACGGGCCATAAGCGAAATACATTACCCCAGTGAAAATCTATATACCCTAAGTTGTTCAGCAAAAAGGCTGCTCCAATTAAAACAAGCACTAAGCCTGTTATCCATTTATCGTTTCTCATGATGATTATATAGTTGTAGGGTTATCGTTTTTGTTATCTTCTGATTTTGGCTCTTCGGCTATGGGCTGCTCGTCTGCAGGTGCGGTGGTTGTTGTATTATCCCACTGTTGTTTATCCCATGGCTTACGTTTTGCGCCCGACATGATGAAGGCTATACCTGCGCCCACCAGTATCATCGGCCACATTATATCAAAGTCTATATCAGGTATCAGGTTAAAGTTTTCAAGCAGGAAAGCGAAACCGCCTATTATCAATATTGTGCCCACAATCACACCCGCTTTTGAAGGTTTTTTAGCAGGAACCTGTCCGAATGGTTCTGCAGGCTTGCCATAGTTAGGCATGGTAAAGTTTGGCTCGCTGGTACTTTTAAATGGATTGAACGGATCCATTGGCGGTACCCTGTAATCTACTTCAGGATTGTTAAAGTAAAAAGGTTTTTTAGGAAGCACTATCCATAATATGCCGTAGAGCACTAAACCAGCCCCTTTAAAAATAAAGGCGGCTAAAAATATTACCCTTACAATTGATACATCAACGCCGAAGTACTCGGCTACACCTGCGCATACACCGCCTATTTTTTTGCGTTGCTCGTCGCGATAAAGTTTCTTTTCCATTTTCTGTCAGTTTTAATTTTTTACAATTGGCCGCCTGCCGGTTTGATGATCATCTCATCGACATTTGCGCCTACACTCATGTTTAATATCATTGTAATGGCCTCGGCAATGTCTTCGGGTAATACCATCTGGTTGGGGTCAACTTCCATCCCTTTCCACGAATCGGTATATGTCGATCCGGGGATGATGGCTGTTACTTTTACTCCGTGTGGTTCCATTTCAAGTTTCATTACCTTATTAAGACCTAACAGCGCATACTTTGTTACGCTATACACACCTGCCACAGCTATGGGCTGAAGCGAGGCTACTGAGCATATATTGAAGATATGCCCTTCACCGGCAGAAACCATCTTTTTACCGAAGAAACGGTACAGTTCATAGGCAGGCATCAGGTTTGTATTCACCTGTTTTTCGAATGAATTTTCATCATCTTCAAGTATGGGAAGGTGCCTGTACATACCCACATTATTCACTATAATTCCGACGAAACCCATGTTTTTCTCGGTGAATTCGGCAAAATTTATTAGCTCGGCTTTGATACTGCAGTCGGCAACAGCGGTTACTACCTTAATTTGAGGAGCAATTTCATGTAATTCGGCTTTAAAGGCTTCCAGTTCATGGGCGTTGCGGGAGCAAATGGCAACGTTTATTCCCTGTTTTGCTAAAGCTATGGTGATGGCACGGCCCATGCCTTTGGTGGCGCCGGTTATAAGAGCATTTTTCATGTATGTGATGTGTTGATAATTATCGGATAGTTCTGTTTAAAATTAACCCAAATATGATAACTATGCCGGTTATTGTTAAAAGAAATTACCTTTAAGGTTTACTTAACATTAAATGAACGAAAGTGTATTTGATATCTGCTGTATCGGCCACATTACGCAGGATAAAGTGATCAACCCGCAGTCGACGGTATATATGCCCGGCGGTACGGCGTTTTATTTTTCGCAGGCTATGCAGCATCTGCCGGTTAATTACGGACTGGTAACTTCTGTAGCGCAAACAGAGATGGTATATGTTGAGCAATTGCAAGGCATTGGCATCAAAGTACAGGCATTACCCGGCAGCGGTACTGTTTATTTTGAAAACAGTTATGCCGAGGATTCTAATAATCGCACGCAACGCGTGTTACAAAAGGCAGATACTTTTGATGCCGAACAGTTAAAAAGTATTAATGCAAAAGTGTTTCACTTAGGACCTTTACTGGCCGATGACTTTGCGCCGGACTTAATAGAGGCGCTTGCATCACAAGGCAAGATATCGCTCGATGTGCAGGGTTTATTAAGAAGAGTAGAGGATACGCAGGTACTGGCTACCGACTGGCAGCATAAGCGCGAACTTTTACCTTTTGTGCACACACTAAAAGTAAATGAACACGAACTTGCTGTACTAACCGGCCAGGAAGATATACAAGTTGGTGCAGTGCTGCTTGCAGGCATGGGCGTGAAAGAAGTGGTGGTTACCCTTGGTAGCGAGGGGTCACTTATTTATGCCGATGGAGAGTTTCATACCATCCCTGTATTCAAGCCAGATGTATTTAGAGATGCAACCGGTTGCGGAGATACTTATATGGCGGGTTATCTGTACAAGCGTGTAAAGGGCGTTCCGGTTACCGAGGCCGGGCTTTTCGCATCGGCAATGGCAGGGTTAAAGTCGGGCATCTCGGGGCCGTTTACAGGTACAGAAGATGAGGTAAATAGTTTTATCATGAGAAATTAACAGCTTATATTTAGGAACTCAATTCAAAGCAGCATGAAACGTACCCTCATCACATTAGCCTTTATTATTGCCTGTATAGTTACTTATGCGCAGTCGTTTGAAGGTTATATCGTTTATAAGAACAGTTACAAAAGCAAAACAGATAACTTATCAGACAGCATGATGACCGCCATGATGGGCGATACTCAAAAATGGTATACTAAGGGCGGCGAGTATAAGTCGGAAATAAACGGAACTTTTATGCAATGGCAGATCTATAACAAAGCTGACAACAAGCTTTATACAAAAATCGCTACTTCAAATGATGCGCTGTTTAATTACGCTGATGTTAATACTGATGAAATTCAAAATGTTCAGCTCAATAAAGGGGTTACTGAGGTATTGGGTTATAAATGCGATGAACTGATATTAACATGCAAAAGCGGCATTCAGAAATACTACTTCAGTTCAAAGCTGCCGCTTGACAGCAAATTATTTGAAAAGCATAAATACGGTAACTGGTATGAGTTTTTAAATCGTACCAATGCCGTACCGTTAAAAATTATACTGGATAACCCCCAGCTAAGCCTCGAGTCTGTCGCCACTGAAATAAAAAAAGTACCATTGGATAAGAATCTTTTTGTATTACCGGCCGGAATGAATGCCACAATAAATCCTTATTAATAAAAAAGCGGCCATGGATACCCCTATCCACGGCCGCAACCAATTATCAAACCTAAAACTTAGTTCTTAGTATCTTCTTTTATACTTATCGCCGCGCCACCACTTGATGCCAGCCACTGTTTCAATACAGTTTTGCTGTTCACCTTCATGGTGCGTATAGTATAGCTTTGCGGGTTTTTATCATAGCTGGCATCTTTGCCATCGGCATAAATGGTAGCAATATAGTTTTTGCCTTTCGGCAGATAGTCAAACTTAATAGTAGCCGTACGCGGATTCTCATCAGTAATGGCGCCTACGTACCATTCGTTTTTGCCTTTTGCTTTGCGCGCCATAGTGATGTAATCGCCAGGCTCAGCTTCAATAACCCAGGTATCGTCCCAATCCACAGCTACATCCTTTATAAACTGGAACGCGTCCATAAACTTGTTATAAGTTTCTGGCAGGTCGGCAGCCATTTGCAGCGGACTGTACATGGTTACGTATAGTGCAAGCTGTTTGGTAAGAGTAGTGTGTACAAACGAAGTGTTTTGCGGGTTATATGCGCTGATTTTGGTTTGGAATATACCCGGGGTATAATCCATCGGGCCACCTATCTGGCGGGTAAACGGCAGTATGGTTAAATGGTCGGGATTGTTACCACCAAACGACTCATACTCCATACCACGGGCGGCTTCATTAGCCATCAGGTTAGGGTAAGTACGATTTAAACCAGTAGGACGGATAGCCTCGTGCGCGTTCACCATAATTTTGTATTTGGCAGCCTGTGTAACGGCATACAAATAATGATTTACCAGCCACTGTCCATAGTGATGCTCGCCGCGTGGTATCATGTTACCCACATAGCCACTTTTAACGGCGTTGTAGCCATTTTCAACCATAAACTTGTAAGCAGTATCTAAGTGACGCTCATAGTTACGTACCGAGCCTGATGTTTCGTGGTGCATAATAATCTTCACGCCTTTTGATTCCGCATAGCGGTGAAGCTCTTTTACATCAAAATCAGGATATGGGGTTACAAAATCAAATACGTAGTCTTTGGTTTTACCAAACCAGTCTTCCCAGCCCACGTTCCAACCTTCAACTAATACCGCGTCGAAGCCGTTTTTGGCAGCAAAGTCAATATATTCTTTCACATGCTCGGTAGTAGCGCCGTGTTTGCCGTTTGGTTTCAGTTTTGAATAGTCGGTTACACCCAACTGAATATTCTCAGCATCGGTATAGGCCCATGTACTTTTGCCCGTGATCATTTCCCACCATACGCCAATGTATTTTACCGGTTTAATCCACGATACATCTTTGTATTTGGTAGGCTCGTTAAGGTTATAAACCAGTTTTGAAGTTAAAATATCGCCCGCTTTATCGCTTACAATAACGGTACGCCATGGCGACTGCGTAGGCGCCTGCATATAGCCTTTATCACCAATAGCGTCTGGTGTTAAAAATGATTCGAACACCATATTCTTGTCGTCAAGGTTAAGCGACATACATGAATAATCAACAAGCGCCGCCTCGTGCAGGTTAATGTACAAGCCGTCTTTGCTTTTCATCATCAGCGGTGTTTGTACACCTGTTGGCGAGAAGGTGGTTTGCGAAACATTTGGCGTAACGGCCGCTTTCATTTTACCGCGAATTTCTGACAGGTTTGACGTTGTCGTGTTATATTCCTGCGTATCGAAATCGCCCGGCAGCCAGAAAGCCTTATGATCGCCGGCCATGGCAAACTGCGTATGTTCTTCTTTAATAATAAAGTAGTTCAGGTTTTTTTGTGATGGAAACTCATAACGGAAACCCAAACCATCGTCAAACACTCTGAAACGGATGTTCAGCATACG
Organism: Mucilaginibacter limnophilus; assembly: GCF_004005815.1. GTDB lineage: Bacteria > Bacteroidota > Bacteroidia > Sphingobacteriales > Sphingobacteriaceae > Mucilaginibacter > Mucilaginibacter limnophilus. The sequence continues at coordinate 23,799 of NZ_SACK01000006.1, forward strand.
GTTATCAACCGCTTTTTGTGTAAGCGTAACCAGCAGTTCGTTATAGTGGTTGCGGATATTTTTTTGCTCACCCATTACCGGGCTCCAGGTTTCATCGAAAGTCGATTGCCTGGTATCACTTATAGTAAAACCTTCTATAAACGAAGGCACATCTTTAGTTTCGAGGCCTAATTTGCTGGTTTTAATAACGGGCTTGTTTTTGTAAGTAAGCTCATATGTAGGGGTGCCCTTGTCATTAAGCGCGAACTTTAAAACGATGTTCTTATTTGGCGACGTTATGGTTTGCGCCTTTCCGGCCATAGCACAAAGTAATAGTCCTAAAAAAATTAATAGTTGAGGTTTACGCATAGTTTGGTTTTATATAAACTTTTTTTTGAATACGATTTAAAAAGTGGTGTATGCTACAATACAGCAGCACGGGTTTATTATGGTATGTCAAAAATGCGATAAATAGCACAAGGCTATATTTAGTATAGAAATTTTTTAAACTGTCTTGTTTGACAATCAAATACTTAGGTAAAATACAGGCGGTTTTTTTTAAATGTTTTTGGGTTGAATTAATATGCGGGCAAATGTTTTGAGCAGGAATGAATGGCATTTGAACAGATATGCACACTTTGCTCACAAACAATTTATGCGTTTTGTTTATTATTGATTTGCATTCGGTAACAAAATCATTGGTTTGGCCTGTTTAACACTATTAAAAGGTAAAAAATGTATTTTTAACCGGTTTTACACGTTTGCTAATGTTTTACAGCTTAGGGAAATATATACTCTTACTTCGATTAAGTTTTAAAAAGCCTGAAAAGTTCAGTGTTTACTGGAGCGAGGTAATGCGCGAAATGGTATCAATAGGTATCGGCTCGCTGGCTATTATTGCCATTATATCAGTGTTTATCGGCGCAGCTACTACTATCCAGGTTGCGTTTCAGTTAAGCGGGCCGTTGGTTCCTCAATCAGTGGCAGGTACAATTGCCCGCGATTCAACCATTCTTGAATTTAGCCCAACCATATCAGCGCTTGTGCTTGCAGGACGTATTGGCTCAAGCATTGCCTCGCAAATAGGTACCATGCGCGTAACCGAACAAATTGACGCCCTTGAAATTATGGGCGTTAATGCTCCCGGCTACCTCATTGCGCCAAAAATTATTGCCGGGATGACAATGGTACCTATATTGGTAGTATTATCAATTGTACTGGGTATTTCCGGCGGTTACATAGCCTGCGTTGTTTCGGGCGACATCTCTCCGGCCGACTACGTAATAGGTTTACGTGAGGGTTTTATCCCGCTTACGGTAAGGGTGGCTATGGTTAAGGCGATAACTTTTGGGTTTTTGATCACTTCTATCTGTGCGTATCAGGGCTTTTATACCTCGGGAGGCGCATTGGAAGTAGGCCAGTCATCAACGTCCGGTGTAGTATATAGCTGTGTTATGATATTATTTGCCGACCTTGTTATAACCCGTTTGATGCTATGATCGAAGTAAAGGACATATATAAAACATTCGGTGATAACGAGGTGCTTAAAGGCATCAGCGTAAAATTTGAAGCCGGGAAAAACAATCTGATCATAGGTGGCTCAGGCTCCGGTAAAACTACCTTGTTGAAATGTATAGTAGGCCTGCACGAACCAACCAAAGGGCAGGTATTTTTCAATGGTGAAAACTTCACTGAAATGAACTTTGAAGAGCGTGTGCCTATTCGTACAGAAATAGGTATGCTTTTTCAAAACTCAGCCCTGTTTGACAGTATGACGGTTGAGGAAAATATCATGTTCCCGATGAACCTGTTTACCAATCAAACAAAAGCGGAAAAACTTGATCGTGCAAACTTCTGCCTTGAGCGGGTAAACCTGAAAGGTAAAAACAAATTGTTCCCTGCAGAACTCTCGGGCGGTATGAAAAAACGTGTTGGCATTGCCCGCGCTATTGCTATGCAGCCCAAGTATTTGTTTGTTGATGAGCCAAACTCGGGCCTCGACCCAAAAACATCCATCCTTATAGATGAACTGATAAACGAGCTGACCGATGAATACAACATTACCACTGTTGTGGTAACCCACGATATGAACTCAGTAATGGGTATTGGTGAGCACATCGTATTTTTGCATCAGGGGCAGAAATGGTGGGAAGGATCAAACCACGAGATAGCACATACCGATAATAAAGAGCTTAACGACTTTGTATTTGCCAGCAAGTTTATGCAGGCGGCAAAAGATAGGTTGTAAGTTTTAGAGATTAGTTAATTAGAGATTTGAGATTAGTTTCGGAAAACCCGTTATCACTAAATCTGAATTGTTAAGTTTGCAAATTGTTAACTAAGCACTGGTTTCTGATCTCTAATCACTAATAAAAAATGATCCAACTACTCACCCCCACGCACTGGAAAGATTACGAGCTGATTGATTGCGGCGACTTTGAGAAGCTGGAACGTTTTGGGAATGTTATATTGATTCGCCCCGAGCCGCAGGCTGTGTGGAGCAAGACCTTACCCGAAAGCGAGTGGCAAAAACAATATCATATCAAATTCAAGGGCCGCTCGGCAACATCAGGCGAATGGCTGAAAAAAAATCCTAAAACACCCGACAGGTGGCACGTTGAATACAGGAACAACGAGGCTGCGATAAAATTCCGCCTTGGGCTTACTTCATTTAAGCATGTGGGCATTTTTCCCGAGCAGGCCGTTAACTGGGATTACATCAGCAGCACTGTGCGGAAATTTAAAACGCCTAACCCGAAAGTACTTAACCTGTTTGCCTATACCGGCGGCGCATCACTTATTGCTAATGCTGCCGGCGCCGAAACCACGCACGTGGATTCGATAAAGCAGGTGGTAACCTGGGCGAATGAAAATCAGGAGATATCTGGGCTTAAAGATATACGCTGGGTAGTTGAGGACGCGCTGAAATTTGTTAAACGTGAGCTAAAGCGCGGCAAAAAGTACAACGGTATCATCCTCGACCCGCCGGCTTACGGCCACGGCCCTAACGGTGAAAAGTGGAAACTGGAAGATCACATAAACGAGATGATGCGTGATGTTGTGCAACTACTCGATCCTGAAGAGCATTTTCTGATTTTAAACACTTATTCTCTTGGATTCTCATCAGTAATTGTTGAAAATCTTATAAGGAGCTCATTCCCTAAAGTACAAAACCTTGAAACCGGCGAGCTTTATTTGCAGGCTACTGCAGGTACTAAACTTCCTTTAGGTGTGTTTGGAAAGTTTTATAAAATAAAAGATTAACACACGGTTCATTCCATTATATTTACAACGGTAACAAACTAATTACAACTGCCCGTTTCTGCATGAGAACAACAAAATTTCTATCCTTACTAATTCCATCTCTTTTATCACTTGTTTTATTTACTAACTGCACGCAAACCGGAAAAGCCGGCAAACCGGGCGCTAAAACCGCTTCAGGTACTGAAGCTGCTGAAGGTGATACCGCCGTTAAAGAGTCGGCCTATAAGCCAATTGATACCGCCCAATACGATTCGCTGATGAAGCGTTTGGCTAACGGTGATACAACCGGAAAATGGCCTGTAAAGAATACCGTATATCCCGGCCCCGGGGCTATTTTGCCATTTAAGCGTGTGGTGGCATTTTATGGTAACCTGTTCTCAAAAAGAATGGGTATACTGGGTGAATTGCCACCTGATCAGATGCTGGCCAAGCTAAAAGCCGAGGTTAAAAACTGGGAGAAAGCCGATCCTAAAACGCCTGTACAGCCCGCCTTGCATTATATATGTGTAGTGGCCCAGGGCGATGGTGGCAAAGATGGCAAGTACCGTTACCGAATGCCATTTAAACAAATTGATACCGTATTGTATCTGGCTAAAAAGATCGACGCGATAGTGTTTCTTGATATCCAGGTGGCACTAAGTACTATAAAGGACGAATTGCCGCTGCTTGAAAAATATATCGCTATGCCTAACGTACACATCGGTATGGATCCTGAGTTCTCAATGAAAGACGGCACCAAACCGGGGAAAAAAATTGGTACTTATGATGCTGCTGATATCAACTATGTAAGCGGTTACATGGCCGATTTGGTTAAAAAACATAATTTACCAACCAAAATATTAATAGTACACCGTTTTACCCGTAAAATGGTGACCAACTATCAAAACATAAAAACACGCCCCGAAGTACAGGTGGTTATGGATATGGACGGATGGGGCGAACCCGACCTGAAACTGGGAACTTACCGACATTTCATTTATGGCGAACCAGTACAGTTTACAGGTTTCAAGCTGTTCTATAAAAACGACTTAAAGAAAGCGCCTAACCGCATGCTCACACCTGCCGAATTGATGAAGTACAAACCGGTGCCTATTTATATCCAGTATCAGTAATATAATTATTCATGAAATATAATCCCTGCCGCATACCGGCAGGGATTTTTTGTTACATTTAATGTGTACCTGGTGTTATAAACTTTTTCAGAATTAAGCGGTTATTTTAACAAACATCAACCTATGAAAAAGATCGCTTATCAGATTATTTTCACCGTAATAACATTGCTGCTTTTAGGCTCGGCGGTATTTGCGCAGGAGTATGTAGCGCCTATAAAACCGATTGAAACAGGCAGGTCGCCTGGTGTGAAAGTCAAATTGATAGGACAAAACGGTACATCAAAAACCTACGCACTCGTTTTCGCTAAAGGCGATGAGATTTTATCAGGCTTAACAGAGTTTGCTCAAAAGAACAATGTAAAGAATGCGCGCTTCACTGCTATCGGCGATGCTATGACAGCCAGGGTAGGATGGTATGATAAGGGCAAAAAGATGTTTAAGGTTATCCCGATAACCGAACCGGCAGAAATTACTTCACTGGTAGGCGATATCGCCGTTTATAACAATAAGCCTGCAGTACACGCACATATCAACCTGGCAACACAGGATGGAATAGTACACGGCGGACATTTACTTGAGGCATTTATTTTTCCAACGCTTGAGGTAATGCTTACAACCGAAGATACGCCGCTGTATAAAAAGCTTTATGAAGAAGCCGGCGCCGGCATAATCGATCCGGAACTGTAAACGCAATGCCATATCCTGTAAAAAACAACGTTTTAGGTGACCACGTAGCTTGTTTTAACAAAATAATTTTAGCTTTGCGTACTTTAAAAATATAGCCAATGAGTGTTCTTGTAAATAAAGATTCAAAAGTAATAGTTCAGGGGTTTACCGGTAACGAGGGTACTTACCATGCCTCGCAAATGATTGAATACGGTACGCAGGTTGTTGGTGGTGTTACGCCGGGTAAAGGCGGGCAGCAGCACCTTGAAAGGCCTGTTTTCAATACTGTAAAAGATGCAGTTGACCAAACCGGCGCTGATGTTTCTATTATTTTTGTACCGCCCGCTTTTGCTGCGGACGCTATTATGGAAGCTGCGGAAGCAGGCATAAAAGTTATTGTTTGTATCACTGAAGGTATCCCAACCAAGGATATGATCACGGTGAAAGAATACCTTAGCGATAAAGATTCAACACTAATTGGCCCTAACTGCCCTGGTGTTATTACTGCTGACGAGGCTAAAATCGGTATCATGCCGGGCTTTATCTTCAAAAAAGGTAATGTAGGTGTGGTTTCAAAATCAGGTACCTTAACTTATGAAGCGGTAGACCAGGTAGTAAAAGCAGGTTTAGGTATTACAACAGCTATCGGTATCGGCGGCGACCCTATCATCGGTACAACAACCAAACAAGCGGTTGAACTGTTGATGAACGATCCTGAAACTGAAGGCATCATTATGATAGGCGAAATTGGCGGTGGCATGGAAGCTGAAGCTGCCCGCTGGATTAAAGAACATGGCACAAAACCAGTGGTTGGCTTTATAGCCGGCCAAACTGCGCCTCCGGGACGCCGTATGGGTCATGCGGGTGCTATTGTTGGCGGCGCTGATGATACAGCTGCAGCTAAGATGAAAATTATGGCTGAATGCGGTATCCGTGTGGTTGAGTCACCTGCTGAAATTGGTGCAGCCATGGCAGAAGAATTGGCAAAGTAATCTGGTCTCAGATTTTAGCATAATAAAGATCTCGGTCATTGGCCGGGATTTTTTGTTTGGAATTAACTTTGTAACTTAGTGATGATGATAACACTGGAAGAAATTTACGAAGAAGACCCAACGCAGCGTATTATTGACGAAGGTGCAGGCTATGGTGCTGAGGAAATGTTAAAAGCCGGTGTGCCCATCTATTACAGAGATGAAGCTTATCCTGAAACAATGAACGGTAATCTGTTTATTAAAGAATACCCTAATGGTGCCAAGTTTCTTATCAGAAAAGAACTGACTGATGACTTGCGTTTGCTTGAAGAGCAACTAAAATTGTTAAACGAACAATAATGCCTGATTTGATAGTAATTGCGGGGCCAAACGGTTCAGGCAAAACAACTCTTTCAACATATCTTATTAACAAGGGCAAAATTAAGGGTGCATTAATCAACCCTGATGAAATAGCGAAGCAAGAATTAGGTAGTTATTTATTTCAAATAAAGGCTTCAAAACTTGCATTGCAAAGAAGAAAAGAAGCAATTAATAAAGAATGCACTTTTGCTTTTGAAACTACATTTTCAGGGAATACCGAAATTCGGGATATTCAGGATGCCAAAGCAAAAGGATATAACGTTATTCTTTACTATGTTGCTTTAAATTCTGTTATCGACAACTTAATTCGGGTAGAAGAAAGGCGTTTAAGATTAGGACATGACGTTGTTAAAGATGATATTATACGCAGATTTGATAAGAGTCAAGCCAACTTGTTGAAGTATATAAGTTTATTTGATAAAGCTTACCTTTTTGATAATTCAGGTAACCAACGTTCAAGAGTTGGTATTTTTAACAACGGTACTTTGCTTTGGTTAAATAATAAGCACCAGTCACATCCTTTTTATAAAGAACTATTTCATTCCCCCACCAACTCTACCTCAGCTACCGGACTAAACAAATAAATGCGCCTTGTGGCTATCTCTACACATTTATAGCGTTTGCGCAACTTTTCTTCCTTGCGGAAAACACGACCGTCCTTAAGCTTAAATAATGCTTTAAAAGGTACTTTCTCTACCGAAAAAACATCTTCCTTAGGCGGATCATAACGGCGAAGAGAGCGGTACAAGTTCAAGTCAGAACAGCTGGATGCTGCCGGATTATTCAGGTATTTTGTTATGGCGTTTTTAATATCAGCAGGAAAAACATCCTTATCAAAAAAAGGCTGCATCATGCGTTTGAAGTTGTTTTTCCACTCAACGCCGTGCGGTTTTGCTTTATCCTTATGCTCATTCCAGGTATGCAGGTGCGCAAACTCATGCACCGTGGTTACCAGGAAAGCGTAGGGGTTGAGATTAAAGTTAACCGATATACGATGGCCCTTTCCACCGAATGGAGGGCGATAATCGCCAAACTTGCTGTCGCGGCTGCGCGAAATTTTGAACTCGCATTTAAAGTAATCTATCCACCTGCCAATAAGCGGGGCGGCTTCGGGGGGCATGTAACGCGCCAGAATTTGTACTTTATCCAATCTTACCTCTTACCCAAATATACAAAAACAAGGTTACTTTAACAGGGTATAAGTAATAAAGCTGGCAACGTAGGCAAGAGTAGTCATGTAAGCAAGTTGTATCACAGGCCATTTCCAGTTTTTGGTTTCGCGGTACACAACGGCTACGGTGCTGGCGCATTGCATGGCGAAGGCATAGAACACCATCAGCGAAAATGCTACCGCGACGGTAAATACCGGCTGCCCCGTTTGCGGGTTACGGGCACTGTCCATCTTTTCTTTAAGCGATTGCACATTATCCGTATCGCCTTCAACGCTGTAAATGGTTGCCATGGTGCCTACAAACACTTCGCGCGCGGCAAACGAGGTAATTAGTGCTATGCCGATCTTCCAGTCGAACCCCAAAGGCCTTATCACCGGCTCAATGGCATGACCAAGCATACCGGCATATGAGTTTTCCAACTTTTCTGAGGCTACCATCCTGCTGAAGGCATCGGGCGCAAGCGATTTGGTATACTCAGGTGAGCTATACTTCTGGTCGATCTGTTCAAACCTGTTTCCCGGGCCATATGATGCCAGCACCCATAAAATAATTGATACCGCTATGATTACTTTTCCTGCTTCCAACACGAAAGTTTTTGAACGGTCGTACATTGAAAACAGTACATTTTTCCAGCGTGGAGCACGGTAAACAGGCAGTTCCATAATGAAATAGCCACGTTCACGGGCTTTTAAAATGAATTTGAAAACAAAGGCTACAATAATGGCTGAAATAAGACTGAACAAGTACATGCCCGTAAGCACAAGTCCTTGCAAATTAAATATCCACCAAACATTGCGGTTAGGCACAACAAGTGCTATAAGCAGGGTATACACCGGTAATCTTGCCGAACAGGTAACCAGCGGCGTTACCATTATGGTGATCATCCGGTCTTTCCAGTTCTCAATGGTACGTGTACCCATTATTGATGGTACCGCGCAGGCAAAACCACCTATTAGCGGCACTACCGATTTTCCGCTTAGGCCAACCTTACGCATCAGCTTATCCATCATAAAGGTAACACGCGCCATGTAGCCGGTATCTTCCAGTATCGAAATAAATACAAACAGTATAGCTATCTGCGGAATAAATACCAGTACGCCGCTTAGCCCCGCAAGTACACCGTCAACAAGCAGGCTGGTTAGTATGCCTGCAGGCATTATGCTGCGTAAACCCTCTTCAGCCCAAACAAACAGGGCTTCTATCAGGTCCATAGGGTATGACGACCAGGCGAATATCGACTGAAATATAAACAGCAATATGCCCAGGAAAATCACAAATCCCCAAACGCGATGGGTGAGTATATGATCTATTTTATTGCTGAAGGTTTCATGATGAGCCGTTTCAGGCGTTTTAACCGTATCGTACAACAGGTCGTTTATGAAGTTATAACGCGCTATGGTTTCGGCTGCCTGTGCTTTTTGTGAGTGGAAAGAATGCTCCTGCTCAAGGCTTTCAATACGGTCGCTTTGGGCCGGGGTTAAAAAACTTAAATGCTCGTGCTGATGGGCAAGCTGTAAAGCATAGTAGGGGTGCTCAACTTCAATTTCCTCGCTTATCTGCGCTATCAGCGCAGGTGCGAAGGCGGTAACGTCGATAGTATCCTGCTGCAGCGCCACTTTATTGGCGTAGGCAATGGCTTGTTTCAGTTGCTCAATACCTTCGCCCTTTCGTGCAGCGATAGGTATCACCGGTACGCCGAGTTTTTTTGCAAACTCATCAACATTGATTTGAATACCAGCCTTGCGGGCAAGATCCATCATGTTAAGCGCAACTATAACCGGGATTTTAAGATCAGCTATTTGTGTGTAAAGCAGCAGGTTCCTCTTTAAGTTAGTAGCATCTAAAACTACAACCACCAGATCAGGCGTCGCCGTATTTGCTTTATCGGCCAGTACCGAAAATACTATCGATTCGTCCTTGCTTTTTGGGTACAGGCTATAAGTGCCAGGTAAGTCAATAATCTCGGCACGGCGGCCGTCGGGCAGAGTGCTGTAACCTATCTTCTTATCCACCGTAACGCCCGGGAAATTTCCTATTTTCTGGTTCAGGCCTGTTAAAATATTAAACAAGCTTGATTTACCCGTATTAGGATTTCCGGTAAGCGCTACTCTTATATCAGCCTTCAATTTTGTGTGCTATGTAAAATAATGGTCGACGCTTCGAGCTTGCGCAGGCTAAGCTGGTACCCCGAAACGTTAACGGCTATAGGATCGCCAAGCGGGGCAACGCGTACAACACGGATGGTTTCGCCGGGTAAACAACCCATTTCCATCAGCTTTACCGACATTTCCAGATCGGTAAATTCTTTTACTACGCCCGTTTGGCCAACTTCAAGTTGCGACAGATCCATTCGTACTTTATTGAAGCACAAATATAACTTATTTATATTGAATCCAAATAAGATGGTTGGTGATTTAGCGCATAATTATTAATCCCGGCGTGTTTTTTTGCTCGCCAACACGAGTGATCTTGTAGATAAGCCTGACATAAAAATAACGTCTTATTGTATTGCTCTCGGTATTGATAAGCTGTCCGGTTGGTGTTTGCTGCCATTGTACACCGGCGTTTTGATTAAGCAGATCGAATGCGTTTACTGATAGCGTCAGGTTTTGTTTTGGAAGTAAATACCGCTCAATACCGGCGTTCCATATATAAAATGAAGTATTAGCAGACGTTTCCTGGCTACGGTAAAGCCTTTGGGTAACATCGCTGTAAATACGCCAGTTTTTACCCGGCTTAACGCCTGCCTTTAATGTGTTGTAAAAGCTAAAGTAGCGTTGGTCGGCAGTGTGCTGGTATGAGTTGGTTGCTTTGTTGTATGATGAATATGTACGCAAATCGATGTTAAAGTTATCACGGTCAAAGCTTCCACCTACACCTAAAGAAGGAGAGAAGCGCAGCACGGCATTTTGGTTTCCGTTGATGATATTTACGTTCCGGTTAACGCCGCCGTTAAGATTAAGGCTGTAGCGCAGGCCTTTTATTTTTGTAGGCTTGCCGTAATTGGCACCAAACCATGAACTGAAGTTACCGTCGGTATTTATAGGTCTTGATGTGGTGATACCGTTTGTATCTACGCTGCTTTCAGTTGAAAAGCCATTCCATGTAGGGTTAAAGCTGCCATAAAAACTGATGTAGGTATTGTTCTTCATATCGAAGAAGTTGTAACTAAGTGAAGTATTTAACGACCGCGACATAACCAGGTCAGGGTTTCCCTGCCTGATGTATAATGGATTGGTATTATTGAAAACCGGCTGCAGATCTGTTGCTGATGGCAGATTAACATCAGTGCCTACGTTAAAATAAATATTATGTCCGTTCTTTTTACGGTATGAAAAGCTGGCGTTTGGCACCAGCGCGAAAGCATCACGTTTAACAGAGTTATACTGGCCATTGCTTGTAAAATCTCCTGAAAGACCAAGAGCTGCAACGGCCATGTTGATGTTTATGTTAAAGCGCTCGCTGTTTTTCGCTATGCCGGCGGTTGTAGTGTAACGCCAATTGCGGTTATCAATATCACCTGATAATAAAGAATTTATCAGCTCATATTTTCCGGTAACGCCATTGTAATCATAGGTAACCTGGTCAGACAATTGCTTACGGTAATCCATGCCTTGACTAAGCGTTAAATCTATCTTTTTAGCTTTACTTAGTGGCCGTATATATGACAATGTACTGTTGATAAATGTAGCATTGGCGCCTTGTGAAGCCTGTTGGTTCTGATTGTTTCCCAGTCCGCTAAAATACACTGCCTTGTAAATGTTAGTATAGTCGTAATCGGTTGAGGAGTAATTGCCGTTGGTAAACCAGTTTATTGAGCCGTTTCCACCGGTAAATTTTCGGTTGATACCTAATGAGCCGCCATACGAAGGCGAAAAAGTGTTCCCGGTTAAAAACTGATCAATGGTATTTACCGCGGTATCGGTAGATAATCGTGACGTGCCTGAGCCAGACGTTGATTCATTTTTGCGGTAATTAAGTGAAAAGTTAGGCTTAAACCTAATGTTTGTAAGCGTATCGGGCTTATAATCGAAATTAAAGTTAAACCGGTAGGTATTGTTACTGTTGTTACCACGTGAAAACTGGGATGTGAACAGGTCATTTGGCGAATCCTCGATATTGGTATTTTGTATAAGTTTGTTTGATGATATCAAACCCAACGCACTGACATTGAATTTAAACTGTTCTTTTTTGCCCAGAATGTCTGAGTAGTTGAGGCCCACATTATGGTTATTGATCAATCCATTATCAACCCCGCTGAAAGTACCATTTATATTAGCACGGCCACTGCTGTTTATCGATATAAAGTTACCACCGCCACCGCTCGAGAAGGCATCCCACACGTTGCCACCGGTAAAAGCGTTTAGGTCTTCATAGGTAAAGCCAACTTCGTTTACGTTATTGGTTAATGATATCAGCGCTATCTGTTTTTTATTGTCGAAACGGTTAAGGTTAAACTGGCCGAGGTAACGCTCGTCAGTACCGCCGGTTGTGGTGATGTTGCCGAACCAGCCTTTCTTTTTATCGTCTTTCAGCGTGACGTTTATCACCTTATCTCGCTGACCATCATCAATACCGGTGTTTTTGGTCTTTTCAGTTTTGTCGTCAATGAGCTGTACTTTTTTTATCGCGTCAGCAGGCAGATTTTTCGTAACCGCTTTCGGGTCGCCGCCAAAAAACTCCCGGCCATCAACCAATATTTTTTTAACGTCCTTGCCACCAGCTTTTATCTTACCGTCGGCATCAACATCAACACCGGGTAGTTTCTTCAGCAAGCCCTCAACGTTATCATTTGGCTGAGTTTTAAACGAACCTGCGTTATATTCAACAGTATCTTTCTTTATTGAGATTGGCGCCGCTTCAGCGGTTACGTTAACTTCTTTTAGTTCTTTTACATTGGTCTCCATTTTCATGGTACCAAGGTCGGCAACAGGCGCTTCCTTGCTTAGCGTTACATATTTAATCAGGCTTGTTAAGCCCATTTGCGCGATAATAATCTTATAACGACCTACCTTAAGCGAATTGCTCAATTCAAAAGTGCCATCATTACCTGTAACAGTATTCCCGGCTATGGTTGAGTCGGCAGCGTTAAACAAGGCTACAGTAGCATAATCAATGGCTTTGCCGGCAGTGTCGGTTACCCGGCCTTTTATTAATAGTTTTTGTTTCTGTGCATGCGCGGAGGTAAAAGCAGTTAATGCAATTACAACAGTGATAAGGCGTATCATCAATTTCATAATATTTGTGAGGTTATGTCACAAATATAAACTAAGAATTTAGTTTGAAAAATTGATTAACACTTTTTAACAAAATTGGTACAAAGCAGCAGCGATTATACCGCTACTGCCAGTTGTTCGCCTTCTTCTGCTACCAGCGGGTTAATATTTTCGTCATCCTTTTCAACCCGAAGGTTTTGTACAATGTGCTGCTGGCGTGCAGGGGTGTTCTTACCCATAAAGTATTCCAATAGTCCTTTAATGTTGGCGTCTTTCAATATCACGGGATCGAGGCGCATATCCTTACCTATAAACAACCCGAATTCTTCCGGGGATATTTCACCTAAACCTTTAAAGCGGGTGATTTCGGGTTTGTTACCAAGTTTGGCAATAGCGTTGCGACGTTCTTCATCGCTGTAGCAATATATGGTTTCCTTTTTATTACGAACCCTAAACAATGGTGTTTGCAGTATGGAAACATGTCCAGCTTTTACCAGGTCTGGAAAGAATTGCAGGAAGAAAGTCATCAGCAGCAGGCGGATGTGCATACCGTCAACGTCGGCATCGGTAGCTATTACGATGTTGTTGTAACGCAGTCCGTCCAAGCCGTCTTCAATGTTTAACGCATGCTGAAGAAGGTTAAACTCCTCGTTCTCATAAACAACTTTCTTGGTTAGTCCGAAACAGTTAAGCGGTTTACCTTTCAAACTGAATACAGCTTGGGTAAGCACATCACGCGATTTCGTTATTGACCCACTGGCAGAGTCACCCTCGGTGATGAATAGAGTGGTATCCTGCTTGCGTTCGTGGTTATCGTCAAAATGCAGTTTGCAATCACGAAGTTTGCGGTTGTGTAATGATGCTTTTTTTGCGCGCTCATTTGCCAGTTTTTTTATACCGGCAATATCCTTACGCTCACGCTCCGACTGCATAATGCGCTTTAATAAAGCATCAGCCGTTGCAGGGTTTTTATGCAGATAATTATCGAGCTCTTTTTTTACAAAATCATTTACAAAACCACGTACTGATGGGCCATCGGGGCCAACATTTAATGAACCCAGCTTGGTTTTGGTTTGTGATTCGAAAACCGGCTCCTGAACTTTTATTGAAATAGCGCCAACTATTGACGCGCGTATATCGGATGCATCAAACTCTTTTTTATAAAACTCACGAATGGTTTTTACCACCGCTTCGCGGAAGGCAGCCTGGTGCGTACCACCCTGGGTAGTGTTCTGTCCGTTTACAAACGAGTAATATTCCTCGCCGTATTGCTGGCCATGCGTCATGGCAATTTCTATATCTTCACCTTTGAGGTGGATGATAGGGTAGCGGATAGTTTCGGCATCGGTATTGCGTGAAAGTAAGTCATACAAACCACGTTCTGAGAAATATTTTTGACCATTGAAGTTGACAGTAAGACCTGAGTTAAGGAACACATAGTTCCATATCATATTATCAACAAACTCGGGTATAAAGCGGTAATGGCGGAAAATGCTGTCGTCGGGAATAAAGTTTATAGCGGTACCGTTGCGCTGCGTCGTTTCTTTTTCAGGCTCGTCTCGCACCAATTCCCCTTTGGCAAATTCAGCAATTTTGGTACGGCCATCGCGGTATGATTGTACGGTGAATGAGGTTGATAAAGCGTTCACCGCTTTGGTACCCACACCGTTCAAACCAACCGATTTTTGAAAAGCCTTGCTGTCATATTTACCGCCGGTATTGATTTTTGATACGCAATCAATCACTTTTCCCAGCGGAATACCACGGCCATAATCGCGCACGGCTACTTTATGCTCACTTATGTTTATTTCAATAGTGCGCCCGCTGCCCATTACAAACTCGTCGATAGAGTTATCCACTATCTCTTTCAGCAGTACGTAAATACCGTCGTCATGCGCCGAGCCGTCGCCCAGTTTACCAATGTACATGCCCGGACGCAGGCGTATATGTTCTTTCCAGTCGAGCGACCGGATACTATCTTCACTATAATTTGGAGTTTCTGCCATATCAATAAAAATCAGCTAATATGAGGTGTTTACCTCAACTAACAAAAATAACAATTTGAAATTATAGCCGCCCGCTTAATCTGTCAACTTATCAACATCAGCAGGTTCGGGCTTGAACTTAATGCTGCTTCCCGCCCGCTCGACATTCTTGTAAAATTCGGGCCCCTTTTGGTTGGTAAAGCATACCATCATAACGGTTCCGGTATGATATTTTTGCAAAGTAACAAGCAAAGCATACTGGTAATGCCTGGTTTCCGGCATATCAATCAAATTAAGCATATATGAACGGCCGGCATCGGCATTATAACGGCTTAATACGTTTGGCGGCAGCGTACGGGGAAAGACATCGCTGCCATCAGTAAACGCTGCAGCCTGTGCTTTGCCAAGTTCAGCATATACTGAATCGGGATTTGCTACCCGTGATTTAACATTCAAAAAAACACGCTCGTAACTTGCCCAGTTCTCTTTTTGCGAACGTACCATATACCACACTTCGAATCCTTTTCCGGCTATCTCCATGGCGTAATCAAAGGTGAAATCCTCGTTATCCAAAGCCGGAATCTCATTAAAACCTTTCGGCGTAGTAAAGGTGACATTAGCCTTAGCCGCTAACAGTTTAAACTTGTTGTATTGAGTAGTAACAGGGATAGGCTTCGACCTTGGCTGTGCAGAAACCTGTGTAAAGGCAAGCGCAAACAAAACAAGCAATAAGGGGGTTAATTGCCGGGGCATTGGTTTAAATATAATCACAGGTTACAATCCGAATTTAGGCTAAACAATCATCATATCAAAATTTGATATGAATTTAAAACTATAGCGTTTAAGTAATTGATGAGTAAAATTAAGAGTTAAGAATCAAGAATTAAGATGTTTCATCGTATACTTTATCTTGATTCCTGACTCTTAATTCTTGCATCTACATTAAAAGGTATTCAATAACCCGCTGTTTCGAATCAAACGGACCAAGACTATCAAGGCCTAA
This sequence comes from Mucilaginibacter limnophilus, assembly GCF_004005815.1. GTDB lineage: Bacteria > Bacteroidota > Bacteroidia > Sphingobacteriales > Sphingobacteriaceae > Mucilaginibacter > Mucilaginibacter limnophilus. The sequence continues at coordinate 39,548 of NZ_SACK01000006.1, forward strand.
TTCTTTCACAGCTGTTTCTACCAGTTCATCCTCTGCGGCATCAGCCAATAGACCCTGCTTTTGCTTGAAATATATCCCTGCTTCAAGTAAGCAGGTAAGCGGTATAAGTCCGATAAGTTCACTTCCTGTTACTTCAGTGCCATGTAAAACGGCCTGACGGGCAACTTCTTCAAAAACTACATGCACCGGAGTTTCCTCGATATTGGTAAGATTCATTGATATTTGGGCCGCATTGTATTCATCCATGTACCAGCCTATGGCTTTTACATTTTTCAATATTCCGGGAATGTCTTTATACCCGCTTTCACGTACGGTATAAGCAATCTTTTTCGCCAACGGAACCGATTTGGTATCGAGCGTAATGTTATACGCTACCAGGTAATTGCGCGCGCCTATAACCGTTGCACCACTTTTTGCATTCATTTCTGCCGGGCCAAAATCAGGCTGCCAGCCGGGTCGTTTCATCTTGTCAAAAAAGCCTTCATACTCCCCCGAACGTATGATGGATAAATTGCTTCGGCTTTTATCCGGCTGCGAATACTCATATAAATAAACCGGTATGCCAAGTTCGTTACCCACACGTTCGGCCAGGCGGTTAGCATATGTTACCACTTCGTGCATGGTGATACCTTTTACCGGTACCAGCGGACAAACGTCTGTAGCACCCATGCGAGGATGCTCGCCTTTTTGCGTACGCATATCAATCAGTTCGCCGGCAGTTTTTATTGCCTGAAAAGCTGCCTCAATTACGCCTTCAGGCTCACCGGCGAATGTGATCACTGTGCGATTGGCGTCTCTCCCAGGATCAACGTTTAGCAATTTAACGTTATTAACACTGCTTATGCTGTTGGCAATGGCAGCAATTACATCCGCATTAATGCCTTCACTAAAGTTTGGTACACATTCAATAATTCGGTTCATAGATGCGGTGAAGGTAGGCAGAGACGATACTAAAATGCAAATAAAATTAGCATTTAGTATTTAACATTTGGCTAAATAGTTAACTTTGTGTCCCTATGACGATTTGTGCGGGATTAGCATTTAATTTTTTAGAACAAGACCTTTTATTACTTCCTCAAAAAGCCATTTTCTGGCAGCAGGAAAAAACCTTAATTGCCGGTGATGTGCATCTGGGCAAGGTAGGACATTTCCGAAAGTCGGGTATAGCCGTTCCGCGGGACATGGAACAGAATGATCTGGCAATATTGTCAGACCTGATTGATGAGTATCAGCCGAAAAAGATCATTTTCTTAGGTGATCTTTTTCATAGCGATATGAACGCCGACTGGGACTGGTTTGCCATGTGGCGCGAGCGGCACAAAAAAATCGAAATGGTTCTGATCCGCGGCAACCATGATATTATTCACGACAGCCATTACCTCGAATTGAATTTTCAATTACATGAAGAATTGCTTGTAGGGCCGTTTTTAATGCTGCATCATCCTTTAACCCCGGCCAAGCTTAAGCAGGTTGAAGGATATGTTTTATGCGGGCATATCCACCCGGGAGTGGAAATGGTAGGCCGCGGCCGTCAGCGCATTACGCTGCCATGTTTTGCCTTCGGCGCTAAGCAATGCATATTGCCTTCATTTGGCAGGTTTACGGGTAAGGTGGCCATCCGCAATCAAAAAACCGACAGGATATTTGGGGTACTAAAGGATAAAGTTATCGCATTAGCGTAAGGAACTCACTCAAACCCTCTCCAAAGGAGAGGTTTAATGTACACTTACAACGAAAGTTCCCCTCTTGAGAGGGGTTGCACAATGTAGTTTATAGCACCAACATTAACGGGGTGTGTTATATACAAGTAAAGTTTATTAACACACCCCTGCCCCTCTTAAGAGGGGAGTCATATAAAAAGAGAAACGCCTGCTAATGCAGGCGTTTCTCTTTTTAATATTTCTTAACGTCCCCCGCCGGTGCCTGAGCCGCCGCCCATGCCGCCGCCCTGGTCGCCTTGTTTAAGGTCATCATTATTTACACCTTTTTTCTTTTGCTGAGGGTTGGTGAACTTCACTTTTCCAAAGCTGTAGCTAAAGGTTAAACCAAATGAACGGAAAGGTACCTTGGTTTTGCTCGACTGATCAAGCGTTGGCGTTTTAATGAACTGGTTAAACGACAAGTGCTCCTGGAAAGGCTGCACGGTGTTAAAGCCAAGTGAAGCTTTTTTATCCCAGAACTGTTTTTTAATACCCAGCACATACATGCTGAACGCAGGATTGCTGCCTTGTATGTTTCTTCTTGCTGAATTTTGAATCACAAAAGCTTCGGCGATAATATTTTTGCCAAAATCATACTGCGCGCTCAGGAAGGCGTTTAGCATAACGTAAGTACCGGTGTTTGTAGCAAACTGTACGCTACTTCCTTGTGGAACCGGGCTGTAAGTGTACGCGTTTACACTACCGCGGATGGTTAACGGCTTAAACGGATTAACCGAGCCAAAGAAACTTGCACCCCATGATTTATTTGAACCCACGTTTTGGAAAGTTGTACGTGTAACATCCACTTCATTGCCGTTGATCTCGTCAGTAACAGTTTCTGCTAAACCTTCAATTAGGCCGCTGGTGTGTTTATAATAAACTGATAAGTTGATAACCGATGATTTAATGAATGTGTTATAGTTCAACTCAACAGTTTGTGATACTTCGGGTTCCAGTTCGGGATTACCAACCTGCTGGCTGAAAATGTTGCTTCTGTTAATATACGGATTCAAAAACTGTAAGCTTGGGCGCTGAATACGTTTGCTGTAGCTTAGTTTAACTGTTTGCGTAGCGCTAAGTTTACGCTGTATAGTTAAGCTTGGAATAAAGGTATTATAATCTGAGCTGAATGGCACCAAACCTTCCTGCGGTGTACCGATAGGCTCACCGTCAATAGCGGTATGCTCGTAACGTAAGCCTGTTAATAATGAATACTTGTCAGACAGGTTGAATGTTAAAACCGAATAACCCGCATAAACGCTCTGGTCGTACTTGTAATCATTTGAGTTTGTGGCATCTAAAATAAAGCTGTTCGGATCAGCGTTTAAACCACCACCAGTAGGGTCATTAAAAATATTGTAATCGCTGCTCAACCTGCGGAAAATACCTTTACCACCTGCTTCTAACTTTAAAAGCTTTGATATTGGCAACGTATAGTCGGCCTGTATAGTATATTCATTATTAATACCGTCGTTGTCGCCACGCTGATTAGGATTAACAGCCGAATAACGGTACAGGTAGTTGTTCTTAATAGAGCTGTGGCTCCATTGTCCTGATACGGTGTACTCGTGGCCTTCTTTTTTAAACTTGTGTGTGTAGTCGGCGCTCCAGTCAAAGCCACCAAAAGTAGTTTTTGAAGTTGTAATGCCCTGAAAACGCACATCAGTGTCGCTAAGATAGTTTATCTGATGGTTGTCTGAATTTCCATCCAGATTAAAACCACCCTGATTAAACCTGAAAGTTGACGAAATGTTATTGTAGTTATTGATGTCGTAGTTTAGGCTTGCCGAATTCATAGTGCCGTAACGCTTAACAGTATTTTCGGCATAGTTGTCGTTCAAAAGGTCTTGCGGCCTTTCAGCATCAGGGTTTTGTATACGCTGATAGAAATCGGTTTTTGATGTTTGCGGCCAGGTATAGTTACCACCCAGGTTTAGGCTTAAGCTCAACCTGTTTTTGCTGAAGTTGATGTTGGCGTTGCCGTTGTTTTGACGTGTACCAACACCTCCGCTAACAGAACCGCTTACACCCGACATGTTTTTTTGCTTGGTAATGATGTTGATGATACCTGCCGAACCTTCAGCATCATATTTAGCAGATGGTGAGGTGATCACTTCTACCGATTTTACCTGATCGGCAGGGATGGTGCGCAAGGCGTCGGCTACGCTGGCTGCCATTGCGCCTGATGGTTTACCGTTTATCAATACCCGGATATTCTGGTCACCACGAACAGATACGTTACCGTCCATATCAACGCTTACTAAAGGTACCTTGCGTAATATGTCGCTTACGTTACCGCCTGCGGTAGTTATGTCTTTTTCGGCGTTGTAAACAATTTTATCGATGCGGTTTTCAACCAGCGGGGCAGCCGCTGTTACTTGCACCTCTTTAAGTGCCTGCGCACTTGGCGCTACCGACACGTCACCAATGTTTAAATCGGGCTTTGAAAGTGTGGTAGTAACCGGGTCGACAATTTTAGTTGGGTAACCGATATATGAAAAACCCAGCTTGTATGCGCCGGGCTTAATATTATCGAGTTTGAAGTTGCCTTTCTCGTCGGTAAGTACGCCGGTAATAGGCGCCGAACCGCCGCTGCGGTAAATGCTTACGGTAGCATATTCAAGTGGTTTTTTGGTAAGCGAGTCGATCACCTTACCTGAAATACGGCCTACAATTGATGAGCCGCCACCACCTAAACCAATCTGCGCGTTAGCAGCAAGTACTGAAAAACAAAAGAATAAGAGTATGTAAAAACGTTTCATTTTAATCATTTCACAATTTGAGGCGAAATTGATTAAAATGTTACAGCCTTACTGCTACAAATTGTAATAAAATCGCAATGTATTGAATTCGTTACAGCAGGTGTAATTATTACACCACAAGGTTAACAATACGACCCTTTACCACGATCACTTTTTTAGGTGTTTTGCCTTCCAGGTACTTCTGCACATCGGCATTTGCCAAAACAAACTCTTCAATTTGCTTTGGTTCTAAACTAAGCGAAATATTCAGGTTCAGTTTAGTTTTGCCGTTTACCGAGATAGGGTAAGCAAACTCATCCTCAACCAGGTAATCAGGGTTAAATACAGGGTATGCCGCGTACGATAATGTACCGTCCGGATTACCAAGCAATGCCCAAAGCTCTTCGCAAATGTGTGGCGCGTAAGCGGATAGCACGATAGTAAGATCCTGCAGAATGGCGCGCTTGTTACATTTCAAATCAGTAAGCTCATTAACGGCTATCATGAAGCTTGATACCGACGTATTGAATGAGAAACGCTCTATATCTTCTTCTACCTTGCGGATTATTTTATGCAGCGATTTAAGTTCGGCTTTGGTAGGTGCTTCGTTTGATACATTGAAGTTCCAATCAGCATCGTGAAACAAACGCCAGAATTTTCTTAAGAACTTAAACACACCTTCAATACCGTTAGTGTTCCAGGGCTTACTTTGCTCAAGCGGACCAAGGAACATCTCATACATCCGCAGGGTATCGGCACCGTAACGCTCAATAATATCGTCGGGGTTAACAACATTGAACTTCGATTTCGACATTTTTTCAACCTCAACACCGCAAATGTATTTGCCACCTTCAAGTATGAATTCAGCAGTTTCAAACTCGGGCCTGAACTTTTTGAATTTTTCCAGGTTCAGTGTATCGTTTTCTACAATGTTTACATCCACGTGCAGTGGTGATGTTTTGTAATCTTTTATCAGTCCATGCGATACAAAGGTGTTGGTGCCGCGGCCTTCATCATCTATCAAACGATATACAAAATTGCTTCGACCTTGTATCATTCCCTGGTTGATCAGCTTTTTGAACGGCTCTTCTTCAACCACCTTACCGATATCCTTCAAAAACTTGTTCCAAAAACGGCTGTACAATAAGTGACCGGTAGCATGCTCACTGCCGCCAATATACAGATCAACGTCTTTCCAGTACTCAATGGCTTGTTTTGATGCGAACTCCGCTTCGTTATGCGCGTCCATATAGCGGTACCAGTACCAGCTGCTGCCAGCCCAACCCGGCATGGTGCTTAATTCATATTCACCTTCAGTATGCTTCCAGCCTGTTGCCCTGCCCAATGGTGGCTCACCGGTTTCGGTTGGCAGATATTTATCAATTTCCGGAAGTAACAATGGCAGTTCTGCCTCACTTATCAAATTGGGCAATCCATCTTTAAAATAAACAGGAACCGGTTCACCCCAATAGCGCTGGCGGCCGAAGATAGCGTCGCGCATCCTGAAGTTAACCTTAGCCTTGCCCGCGCCAATTGATTCCAGTTTGGCAACAACAGCAGCGGTAGCTTCTTTATAGCTTAAGCCGTTTATAAAGTCGGAGTTGATGTATTTCCCTTCTTTAGTCGGGTCGGCTTCGGTTTCGATATTTTGTATGTCGATGATTGGTACTATCGGCAAATTGAAATGCTTCGCAAACAGGTAATCACGCTGATCACCGCTTGGTACGGCCATTACTGCGCCGGTACCGTATCCTGCCAGCACATAATCGGCTATCCAGATAGGTATGCGCTCGCCGTTTAACGGGTTAAGCACGTAGCTGCCGGTAAACGCGCCCGAAACCGTTTTGGTGTCGGCCATACGGTCGAGCTCACTTTTCTTTTTTGTCTGGGCGATGTACGCGTCAATTTCAGCCTGCTGTTCGGGAGTGGTTAACGCGTTCACCAGTTCATGCTCGGGAGCGATCACCAAAAAAGTAACACCAAAAATGGTATCAACGCGGGTGGTAAACACTTCAATATATTCGCCACGGTCTTCACCTGTAGCTAATGGAAACTTTACACTTGCACCAACGCTTTTGCCAATCCAGTTGCGTTGCATTTCTCTCAGTGGTTCAGGCCAGTCAATAGTGTCAAGGCCTTGTAACAGGCGTTCGGCATAGGCGGTGATGCGCATGCTCCATTGCATCATTTTCTTTTGCTCAACAGGATAACCGCCGCGCTCGCTAAAGCCGTCTTTCACCTCGTCGTTCGCCAAAACAGTACCTAAAGCCGGGCACCAGTTTACAGTGCTTTCACGCAGATAAGTAAGGCGATATTTTAACAGTTCTTCCTGCTTTACAGCATCCGGAAACGCCTTCCATTCATCAGCGGTAAAAGTTAATATATCTTCATCGGCGACAGCGTTGATGCCTTTTGAGCCTGACTTTTCAAAGTGCTGTACAAGAGTTTCAATGCTCTCAGCTTTTTCGGCCGATTTATTATACCACGAATTGAACAGCTGCATAAATATCCACTGTGTCCACTTGTAGTAATCGGGGCTGCTGGTGCGTACTTCTCTGCTCCAGTCGAACGAGAAACCTATCTGGTCGAGCTGCCTGCGGTATGTAGCGATGTTGGCTTCGGTAGTGATTGAAGGATGCTGACCGGTTTGAATGGCATACTGTTCGGCCGGCAGACCAAACGAATCATAACCCATTGGGTGAAGTACATTGAAGCCCTTTAGGCGTTTGTAACGCGCAAAAATATCACTTGCTATATAGCCGAGCGGGTGGCCAACGTGCAGCCCTGCACCTGATGGGTAAGGGAACATATCCAACACATAGTATTTGGGCTTTGCCGAGTTGTTCTCAGCTTTAAAAGTTTTTTTATCGGCCCAAAACTGCTGCCACTTTTGCTCAATATCCTTAAATTGATAATCCATATGCCTTAGCTGATAAATTTTGCGCTGCGAAAATAGTAAAGTTTAGCCGTAATGTTAAGCTAATAGCCCATTAAGTTGACTTGACAGGTAGGTTTTGTTGTTTTCGAGTATCTCGTTTAAAGTGGCCGTTACAAGTGCCGGCCGGTATATCTAATTAAAAACGTATAATTGTTTATCCATGCGTAAACTGTACACCAATCTTACTTTCCAGGTAATTGTTGCTATTATAGCAGGCGTTATTGTGGGTTTATATTTTAAGGACTTCGCACCGGCCGCGCAGATCATCAGCAGAACGTTTATCAACCTTATCAGCATGCTGATAGCGCCGATTATCTTTTTCACCATTGTATTGGGCATTGCTAACATGGGTGATATGAAAAAGGTAGGCCGGGTAGGAGGAAAAGCTTTATTGTATTTTGAGATAGTAACCACCTTCGCGCTGATTATAGGTTTGGCAGTGGCCAACTGGCTGCAGCCGGGCAAGGGCATCAATGTGCAAAAAGGCATTAACGCTGATAAGGTAGTACAGTATCAAAAAGCAGCCGAAGAAATGAAATGGGGCGAGTTCTTCGCGCACATCATTCCGCATAATATTTTTGAGGCCTTTGCCAAAGGCGATATTTTGCAGATACTGTTTTTCGCCATATTGTTTGGTTATGGCTTAAGTAAATTGGGCGATACCGGTAAATCGCTGCTGTTAACGTTTGAAAAACTTGGATCTGTTTTCTTTAACATTATGCGTGTGGTAATGCGGCTCGCGCCAATAGGGGCGTTCGGTGGAATGGCCTATACCGTTGGCACCTATGGCGCTGATGCATTGCATCCAATGCTTAAGCTGATGGGTTCGGTTTACCTTACCATGTTTCTGTTTATTTTTATTGTGCTGAACATCATTTGCCGCTTATACAAATTTAGCTTGTGGCAATATCTTAAATATATCCGCCAGGAAATACTGCTGGTGCTGGGCACATCATCGTCCGAGTCGGCGTTACCCAGCATGATGGAAAAGATGGAAAAGTTTGGCTGCTCGAGGCAGGTGGTAGGGCTGGTTATCCCGACAGGCTACTCATTTAACCTGGACGGTACTACCATTTATCTCAGTATGGCAGTATTGTTTCTGGCGCAGGTATTTAGTATTCCGCTTACATTCGGTCAGCAGCTTACTATACTGGCCATACTTATGGTGACATCGAAAGGCGCCGCGGCGGTTACCGGCGGCGGTTTTATTGTGCTTACGTCAACCCTGGCGGCTATAAAAGTTATTCCTGTTGAAAGTGTAGCTATTTTGCTGGGCGTTGATCGTTTTATGTCTGAAGCGCGGGCCATTACTAATCTGATAGGTAATGGTGTAGCGACGATAGTGATTGCTAAAAGTGAAGGTGAGTTTAAGGAGCCGGTTAAGATCGAATCTTCGGAAGAAATTTAAACGATTTCACCTCAATTATCACTATTTTGCATGAATCAACCACTAACCTATGCGTGCCTTGCTTTTTCGTATTTGCCTGTTACTTACATTTTTGCCGTTCAATAGTAATGCGCAACAGGCGGTAAATATTGCTGCCGCGAAACAGCTGATCACCAACGTTGATACATTCATGAGGCGTATGCCCCTTGAAAAGGTGTTTACCCATACCGACAGACCATATTACAGCAATACTGACACCATCTGGCTAAAAAACTATGTACTTGACGGCCTGCTGGAATATTCAAAGCAAAGCGGTATTGTTTATGCCGAACTGGTAAATGATACTGGCCGGGTAGTAATGCAGCAGGCCATGCCTGTTTTTACAGGAATAAACTGGGGGCAAATGGTGCTGGATAGTACGATAGTAAGCGAGGGCAACTATACCCTGCGTACCTACACCAACTGGATGCAAAACCTTGGCCCTGAAAGTTTTTATCAGCAACGCTTGTACATCAGCAGTACTGATGAAAGCAACCGACGTGTTAACGTTGGAATAAGGGCTGTTAAAGACAGCGTTGAAACCCGCTTACAGATACTTGAAGCTGATGGTAGTCCGCTGCGCCTGCAGGATATGCAGGTATCGCTTACCGAAGGACGCAAAACCTGGTTTCGTGAAAGGCGCCAAACCGACCTTGAAGGCAAGGTCAATCTTGAATTTATTCTATCAAATAATTCCGATGCAGGGAAGCTTACGCTAATAGCCCGCGACCGTAACAAAAAAGGTGGCGCACGGCAACTGGTTATACCTTTGCATATTGACAGGCCGGCGTATACCGATGTGCAGTTTATGCCCGAAGGGGGACAACTGGTTGCAGGGCTTACATCTATAGTTGGATTTAAAGCGGTTAGCGAAAGCGGGCGTGGCGTAAATATAAAAGGAGTGATACGCGACAGCCGTAAACAGTCGGTGGCTAAGTTCTCATCAACGCATAATGGCATGGGCTCGTTTCAGTTTACACCTTTGCGAGGCGAAAGTTATTCAGCTTTTATATCACTTTCTGACGGCAGCACGAAGCAATATGAGTTTCCGCAGTTCAAACAGGAGGGCATGGTAATCAATGTAAAAAATAACTATGCCGATAGCGCGCTTACGCTAACCATACAGGCAAGCGCGGGTTTGCCCGAACATGGCGCTTATGCATTGGTGGCCGAAAGCGGGGGAATAATGTGTTATGGGTCAGTGCTGCGCTTTAGGGATAGTGTTGCATTTGTGCGCACACGTATATCAAAAACAATTTTTCCAACCGGTGTAGTGCGTTTTACCCTGCTTACAATAAAAGGACGGCCCGTTGCAGAACGAATGGTGTTTATTGACCATGACGATCGGATAAATATAAGCATGATAGCAAATGATAAAACGCGAACGGCTGATAGTGTTTGCCTTTCCGTAAAAGCTACCGACAAATACGGTATGCCTGTGCAGGGCAGCTTCTCAATTGCCGTAACTGACGATAGCCAGGTAAAAATGGAAAATAACATAATGCCTGATATACATAGCCGCATGTATCTTACCTCCGCAATAAAAGGATATGTAGAACAGCCGGGCTGGTATTTTAGCGGAAAAGGTGAGGCCTTTAACAATGCAATTGACAATTTATTGCTTACGCAGGGCTGGACAGGCTACAACTGGGACGATGTTTTTAATACAAAGTTCAAACCAGCCTACAATGCCGAACGAAGTGTTGCAGTATCGGGTAGAGTTGTAAGGCTTAACAAGCCTCAGGCTAATATTCCGGTGGTGCTCATTTCAACTAAAAAGCCTATTGTGGTTCGAGATACCATAAGCGATAAATTTGGAAAGTTCACTTTTACTGATCTGCCACCATTTGATACAGCGGCTTTTGTGGTTGAAGCAAAAGACAAAAAGGGGAAAATATTTGCAGTTAATGTTGAGCTTGACAAATTTATACCTCCTGCGGCCACTGCATTCACTGGTGCTCTTATTGATCCATGGTATGTAAACTCAGACAGCACGATGTTGAGTTACCATCAAAAAAATATTCAGTATCAAAAACAGCTAAATGATATGCGGTATCCGGGTTCGGGTAAAATGCTGCAGGAAGTGGTGATCAAAGCAAAAAAAGTAGTTAAAAACTCACATAACCTTAACGGTAATGGTGAAGCCGATCAATTGGTGGATGAAGCCGAGATAATTAAAGCCGGTGATATTTCACTTATCGATTTATTATATAAAAAAATAAAAGGCTTTACTCAATATAGACTACATGGCAGGGCATTAAAATTTGTAATTGATGGTGTAGAACTCGATTTTCTTTATGATCCGGAAGTACAGCGCGATTACTATCAGTTTCTAACATTTAACTTGAATGCGCTAAGGGCTTCTGATGTTAAAGGATTGGAGTTGCTGGAAAACCCAAGATATAGTTCTAAATATGTAGGCAGTTATGATCCGGAAATACTTATAGCGTCATCTTCAATGGATTGGCCTGCATACATTGAAATAACTACATGGTCGGGCAACGGGTTATTTTCCAGGAACAATCCATCACTTTCAATTATCCGCCCGGTACCTGTTAGCTGGCCAAAGCAATATTATGTACCTAAATATACTCCCGAGCCGGGTACACTTACTGAGCTGCGCCCGACTGTTTACTGGAAACCAGATGTGGTTACCGATGCCAACGGCAATGCCGAGATAGTATTCTACACCAAAAAGAAAAGAACCAATTATACTATTGTAATGCAGGGTGCTAACCTTAACGGACTTGTAGGCACAAGTGCAATAAAACTGGCCGCTCAGTAGCATTACCATCACAAAACTGTCATCAAAATTAAATCAGTTGAAACTTTTTGGAAGTTTAACCAAAGAATAAGTAAGTTTGTACTGTAATGATTTTTATTACAGTTATGAACAACGTAAGGTTTGCTACTGCATTACATATTTTAACGCTTCATTATTACATGAAGGATGAAATGCTTACATCTGACCTGATTGCCGGAAGCATGAACGTTAACGCTGCTATTATCAGGAAAGAGCTTAGCAACCTGCGTAAACACGGATTGATAACCAGTAAAGAAGGTAAGGGTGGGGGTACGGCTTTGGCAAAATCTGCGAAGGAAATTCGTTTGAGTGATATATACAATGCTGTACGGCAAACGTCTCCTTTAGGAAAAAAGAATACGCCTAACCCGGCCTGCCCGGTAGGTAAACAAATAAACGCTGAACTGGACATCGTTTACAACGATGTAGAAGCTGCGATGATTAAAAAGTTATCGGCTATTACGCTGGCAGCTTTCTGTAAACCCATAAAGTAAATTTTTTAATTAATACTGTAATTAAATAGGTTACAGTTTTGTCAACATAAATAATATACAAATGAAAGTAGCATTAATAGGCGCCACAGGCTTTGTGGGTACAGCCTTGGTAAACGAACTTGAAAAGCGCGGGCATGAAATAACAGCTATTGCACGCCATCCAGAAAAGGTAAAAGCTGCGGAAAACATCCATCCGGTTAAAGCCGATGCTTATAACGCTGATGAAGTTTCCGAAGCGGTAAAAGGGCACGATGTGGTGGTAAGTACCTTTAATTCAGGATGGGATAATCCCAATATTTATGACGACTTTTTACGTGGCGCGCAAGCCATTCAGGAAGGTGTTAGGAAGGCTGGTGTAAAAAGATTCTTTTTAGTTGGCGGTGCAGGCAGTTTATTTGTGGCGCCGGGCGTTCAGCTTGTTGATTCACCACAGTTCCCTGCCGAATGGAAAGCCGGCGCACTGGCAGCACGTGATTACCTGGACATTCTTAAAAACGAAACAGAACTTGACTGGACCTTCCTGAGCCCTGCAATTGAAATGCATCATGGTACCGCCGGCATAATCAAAGGCACATACCGCGTTGGTCTTGACGAGCCTGTATTCGATGCCGACAACCGCAGTATAATTTCTGTTGAAGATATGTCAACAGCTATTGTTGACGAATTGGAGCAGCCAAAGCATATAAAACAACGCTTTACAGTGGCATATTAATTTGTTAACGGCTCCTTTAAGGATGAAGGGGGCCGTTAATATTTTTTCTTTACAACATATGCTTTCGCCATATGGTCGTGCCAACTCCGGCGTTCATTATCCCATAGCACACTTAAAAAACCAAAGCCGCATAACAGGCTCGATAGCCACTTTCCGGCGTTTCTGCCAAGCGCGTTTACGAAAGATAATTTTTCGCCGGCTACATTAACCACAACAAGCTTGCATATAATTTTACCTATACTGCCTTGTGTTGGCATAGCCTCGAATGTTGTATTGTACAATAACATTAGTGCTACAGTAATCATAGTAACTACACCGTTGGTTACATTACCAAATTCTGTATAACCAGTTAAACTACCTATCACACCAATTATTACAGCTACCAATACACTTGCTGTATATAGAAAAACGTAATCAATAATATAAGCTAGCAGGCGCCACCAGAAACCTGCCATATTCGTTGGGCCAGGTATGTAAAAGCCTTCACGTTCAAACCAGTTTTGCAATTCGGGCAAACTTGATGCATGCTGCCAGTCATTAGCTATTGGCGATAGCACAAGCGTATCAGGGTGAATACCGTTTTCAAATAATTCTTCGTGGGTAAAAGGGCCAACTTTCTCGTTGTCCTGTAAAATGTAATAAGCGTTTAGCATTCAGGCTTTATTTGCTGAAAGATAAAGAATGCAAGTGAATAACAGTTATCTATTTAATATCTGTTTGTACAATGCCAGGTAATCGCCTACCATTTTGTCGCATGAAAACTGTGAAGCTGCCCATTTATGGCAGTCGGCACGATTGATATTAGGCAACTGGTTAACCGCATCTATCGCCTCCTCAATGTTTTTTACAAGATATCCTGTTTCTCCATGCTTTATTAACTCCGGCATCGACCCTCGGTTGAATGCAATAACGGGCGTACCGCAAAGCATCGCTTCAGCCACGCTCATGCCGAATGGCTCATCAAAGTTTATAGGATGCAATAATGCCGCAGCTTTGCCTAACAGTTCTTTACGCTTATCAGGCCCGGCATGGCCAATGTATTGTATCTGGTCATTTAGTTCCGGCTCTACCTTTTCACGCCAGTAATTTTCATCCTGAATAATACCTGCTATCAGCAATTTGCGCCCTGTACGTTTGGCTATTTCAATTGATTCGGCTGTGCCTTTATGGTGATGTATGCGGCCGAAGTATAATAAGTAATCTTCCGGATCAGCATTAAATTCAAAATCTCTTGTATCGAGACCGTTATATACTGTTCCTATATAATTAAGTTCAGGGCTACGGTCAGAATTACTTATGGATACATAATACCCGCGTGAATTATATTTTTTATACACCGGGACAATCTTTTGCGACGAAAACCCGTGTATGGTTGTAATAACAGGGGTATCTACTAACTCCGAATAGGTAAGCGGCAAAAAATCAAAGTTATTATGTATCAGGTCAAACTGTCCGGCCTTTTCCATCAGGTTACTGATGTGCAGGCATTCCAACACTTTAGCGTCCTGATTGCGGTCCTCCTCGTAACCCTGTTCGCAAATACTTTCCAGCTTGCCTGCCGTGATTGAGTCGCCGGTGGCAAAAAGTGTTACATCAACGCCAAGTTTAATCAACCCTTCGGCAATGTTTGAGGCAACCTGTTCCCATGGTCCGTAATGCCTGGGCGGTGTGCGCCAGGCAACGGGAGCTAATACGGCTACTTTCATTTAGCAAATTTGCACGCTATGTCCAATTTTATTGTACTCGTATTCAAGCTCGAAAGCTTTCAGTACGGTAAGGTGCGATATCAGGTAAGCCAATGTACTTTCGGCACCCTGGTTACGGTTAATGCCTGTTGGCAGCAACCCGTCGCAGCAGCCTTTGGTTTCATGATCGTACAGCGGAGCACGCAGTGTATTTTCACCCAGGAACCATTTATAGCTCAGGAACATCTTCTCGATATATTCGGGCGTACGGAAAATCTTGTAAGCCTGGAAGTACATCAGCACCATAGCCATGGTTTCAATAGCCTGCTGATCGTAAGTAGGGAAGGTGCCGCCACGGTAGTACCAGCCATCGTTACCAACAGGACTTAAGTAGCCGTTTGAAAGTGTCAACTTATCTAAAAACTCCATTGATTTCATCGCTACTTCACGGGCTTCTTCGTTACCGGTGATCTCGCACGAATGCAGCAGCGCCAGTGGCAAAATGGCGTTATCGTAGGTCATGCCCTCTTCAAACCAGTGCCATTCATTATCTGAAGTATTTTTAAAAGCATCTATTAAAGGCTGAGTAAGGCGTATCAGTTCAGCCATCATGCCCTCATCTGTCGGCACCGCCTGTAGGTAAAGACTTATACCTATAATGGTGTTTGCCATACCACGCAGGTAACGCAGGTTTTTAAAGTGTGGATATGATTTTTGGAATAATTCAAGCGCAAACTCACGGTAAGAATTACTTGCAGCACAGTTAATCAGGTGTCCCAACGCCCAAATAGTACGACCGAATGAGTCTTCCGAACCAATATCATCAAGATACCTTCTGTCGAAACTCAAGAAGTTACGGAAGTTACCATCGTCGGTTTGCATGTAATGGATATAGCTCAGGTAAACTGGCAGCAGGTCAAAAGCTTCCTGGCTTTTGTTACGCTGATAGGCCATCAATGCCATTATTAAAGCACGCGAGTTATCATCAAGACAGTAGCCTTCTTTTAAGTTCGGAATGCCGTATTTGGCGTGTTGTACAATGCCGGTATCATCAGTTAAACGCAAAACATGCGCCAGGCTAAACTTCGGTAATATCTCAGGGTCAACTATACTGTTTTTTAGTATCTTGTCGCTAAAGTCATGTGACATTGCCGACTCTTGAGCAACTTTTATAAATTCAGCGCCTATTACCGGGTAACGCAGGTGTAAGCCATACTGATAAGCATTCTGCTTAAGTTGGTTAAGTGCATCATCATCATCAAGCAACTCATTTACAATGTCGGCCAGCATGTCCGAATTCTTAAAGTCGAACAACCTGCCACGATTATGAGCAAGCAATTCTTCGGCATGCCAGTACGGAGTTGATACCACCGCCGCGCCTGATCCCACTGCGTATGATAATGTACCACTGGTAATTTGTGCTTCGTTAAGATACGGCGTAACGTAAATTTCACATGCGGTAAGGTAATTTATTAATTCATCCTCGCTTACAAACTTGTTGATGAAAGCGAGGTTATTTGAAACGCCTAATTGTGCTGCCAGGCTTTTCAATGAGTCACGGTATTCTTCCCCCGAATGTTTTAAAACGCCCGGATGCGTGTTACCCAATATCACATAAGTTACATCGGGATGTTTTTCGACAATTTTAGGCAAGGCCCTGATAACGGTTTCCAAACCTTTGTTACGGCTTAATAAGCCGAAGGTTAACAATACCCGGCGATTTTTAAATGACGAAAGCCTTTTTACCGGGTTATCTAAAGGTGCCTCTAAATCAGGCACACCATGTTCAATTATTTGTATCTTTTCAACAGGAATATCATATATCTCAGTAAGAAACTCAACAGCCCTCTGGCTCATTACCACTACTTTTGATGATTGTTCGGCAATTTCACGAATGATGATACGCTGAACATAACTTGGTTCCTTAAGTACAGTGTGCAGTATTGAAATTAGCGGTTTTTCAAGTCTGTTTATAAGCGGAAGAATGTAAATGCCACTTTCGCCGCCATAAATACCAAATTCGTGCTCAAGTATGCAGGCATCAACATTGCTGGTGTTGATATAATTTGCTGCCCTTATATAGTCTTTTTGGTTGTTTTGCCTGATAATATATTTAACTTCTTCGGGATACTCATACTCATCAAGGCCGGTAGAATCATTAAGAGCTACCACATATCCGCCATCACCTGGCTTTTTCCTTTCAGGAAAGTTGGCGTTAATAGCACGCATTAAATTTTGATTGAAGGTAGCAATACCGCATTCGCGGGGAGGATAGGTTGATATATAAGCAATCTTCATCTTACTTTTTATAGTTAATTTTCTTAGTTAAACAGCAATTAATACAAAGTGTACAGGCCAGTGACTAAAAAACAGGACAGCTTTCGACTAAAAAGATAGCTGTAAGCACTTTGAACTATATTTTTGGCGTGTATGCACAAAATTGTACTAAAAGCATACCAAAAACCGCGTTTAAACGCTTTAAAGCAAATTTTTTACAATGAAGATGAATGAAATGAATACTATTTGTCAGAAATCAATGATGATAGTCAATCGATTGCAAAATAATTTGGCACGCTGTATTGATTTGTTCCAGAGAGATAATTAAAGGAGGAGCAATACGCATGGCGTTATCGCAATGCAAAAACCAGTCGGTTATTATACCGTTTTCTATACAGCGGTCGATTATTTTTTTGTTCAGGTCGAAATTCTCCAGTTCTATGGCCAGCATCAGGCCTTTTCCACGCACTTGCTTAATTGCCGGATGCACCAGCAACTGCTTGAACAAGGCTTCCTTTTCTGCAACCTGATCGATTAATTTTTCAGCAAGCAGGGCTTCTAAAGCCGCTAAACCAGCCGCGCAGCATACCGGGTGACCACCGAATGTAGTTATGTGGCCAAGTATGGGATTATCTTTTAATGCACCCATTATTTCGTTAGAAGAGATAAACGCGCCTATAGGCATGCCGCCCCCAAGCGCTTTAGCTAACAACAAAATATCAGGTACAATGCCATAATGTTCAAAGGCAAACAGTTTGCCTGTACGGCCAAGTCCTGCCTGAATTTCGTCAAGTATCAACAAAGTACCTGTTTGGCTGCACTTGTGACGCAGCGCCTGCATGTAAGTAATTTCCGGTACGCGTATCCCGGCCTCGCCCTGTATGGTTTCAATAATAACGCAGGCAGTTTCTTCGGTAATGAGGCTAAGATCGTTGATGTTATCAAACCTGATAAAATCAATATCCGGCAGTAACGGACCATAACCACGTTTAAATTCATCGTTACCCATTACGCTTAACGCGCCGTGTGTACTGCCATGATAGGCGTTATGACAGGCTATGATCTTGGTACGGCCGGTATAGCGTTTCGCCAGCTTTAATGCTCCTTCAACCGCTTCGGTACCCGAGTTTACAAAATACACCGATTGCAGGTTATCAGGCATTAACGAAACCAGCTTTTCGGCAAAGCGTACCTGCGGCGTTTGTACATATTCACCATACACCATCAGGTGCATGTATTTATCTACCTGGTTTTTTATGGCTTCAACCACTTTGGGGTTGCGATGACCGATGTTGCTTACGCCGATGCCTGATATTAAATCGATATAGGGTTTTCCTTCAGCATCATACATGTAAATCCCTTCGGCACGCTCAAACTCCAGCAGCAACGGAAAGTTAGTGGTTTGCGCGTTGTTGGCTAAAAAAAGCTGGCGAAGAGTGGGCATGAGTACATTTTATTAGATGTGCAAATGTACGATTTTACGATGTGCAGACGTGAGGATATGCAAATGCGCATATTCAATTCTGTTAATCCTTTAATTTAGAAAATTCCGGTTAAGACTAATTACCTGCCCTCTCGCTACGCTCGCTAAGTTGTTTGATCACCTCGTCGTTGAATTCACGTTCGCTTTTATAGAGTTCGCTTACCTTTTCAGGCGGAAGGATCTTCAGAAATTCTTCGTTATACCGTTTACGGATGTTTACCATTTCGGTATCGTAGTAAAGATCGTTCTTGATTTTTTTGTTTGCATCCGCCTCTCCGTCGCTATTACGTCTTTTTAAGCGGCGAATGGTAACCATTTGCTGCTGATATTGCCTGTACAGCGGCCAGAATTTTTTTGACTGATCAGAAGTAAGATTAAGCTGTTTGCTCAGGTATTCTTTTTTAACGTTAGCCAGTTTTGCATAGGGCGAGTTTTGTTTCTCGCCGTTCGGATTACGAAAACCTTGCGCACCGGCAGGCACCTGCGCGAAAGCCTGATAACTAACACCCAGCGCAAATACTATAAAGTATATAAATTTGGCCAGCTTACCCATTATTAAAGTTCAGTATCTATATAGTCCAAAATTTCTTCGTCACTCACGTTCGGGTCGGTAAGCATAACCTGGGTTTCACCCGCGTCAAGGTTTTGCTCAACATAGTTTTTGATTTCACTTACCGGGATATCCGAAAGCTGAGTATGCAAATAGGTTGCTGTATGCTGCGGCGGATTGTTGTTTGATCCTATCAAAAACGATACGCCAATTACAACCGTTATGCAAGCGGCAACCGCGTATTTGTATATCCGTGAATTAAACAACCTGCGCACTATTGTCTGGCGTTTTACCTTTTCAACAGCGGCAGCATTTTTATCAGCATTAACAGTTTTGTCAAGTATCGCGGCATTCAGTTTATCAAAATACCCTGCAGGTACAGCAAATGTTTCTTGAGGCTCAACATTTAACGCTTTTTCAACAGCAATACGTGCAGTTATTTGCTGTTGCAGATCTTCAAAATATCCCTGCGGAACTTCAAAGCCGGCGGTTTCCTGTTGCACGGCCTCTTCAATAGTAATGCGGCTTTGTACATTACCCGTTAATTCGTTAAAATAACCTTCGGGAACGGTAAAACCTGTGTTTTCTACATTTATTGCTTCGCCTATATTAATGCGGCTCATAATGTTGCCGCTTAATTCGTCGAAGTAATTTTCAGGCACGTTAAAACCGCCGTTGTTTACGGTTAAAGCGTTTAATTTATTAAGGGAAAGGATACGTTCGCTAAGGTTATGGAAATAGCCGTCGGGCACTGTAAAAGGGTTATTTGCATTAACCTTTTTAAGTTCCGGAAATTCATTCAGCCAATCTTTGTTCTCCATATCGCTCATCATACCCTCATTAGATTACAATGTTCTGTAAAGGTTTAAAGAGTTTTCAAATTAATTTGACGACAGTAAAAATGCCTCTATTTTTTTCACTGCAAGGTGAAACGACGCCTTAAGCGCACCCACACTGGTACCCAGCACTTCAGATATCTCCTCATACTTCATGTCTTCAAAGTATTTCATGTTAAATACCAGCCGCTGCTTATCGGGCAACGTTAGTATTGCCTGCTGTAATTTTAGTTGCGCCTTATCACCGTTAAAGTATGAGGAATCGGCAAGCGTATCCGCAAGTTCGTATGATACATCATCAAGCGGTACGTTGTTTTTCATCTTTTTCCGGTTCAAAAAGGTGATGCATTCGTTGGTGGCAATGCGGTACATCCAGGTGTACAGCTGCGCATCGTTACGGAAACCTGGAAGGTTTTTCCACACTTTCACAAACACATCCTGCACCAGGTCGTCGGCATCGTCATGGTCAATAACCATACGGCGGACATGCCAATAGATTTTCTGCTGATACTTCTTAAGTAACAGGTTAAAGGCTTCATTCCTGGTTTTTTCGTCGCGGAACTTGCTTAGTATTTCCTCATCTTCAGCCTGTGCGGCCATGTATTAAACTTTTATACCTTAAAATAAAGAACTATGCGTTTTGTTTTTTTCTGGCGATGACTTTTTTAACAGCCTTAACAATGTTTACAGCATCAAGGCCATATTTGGTCATCAATTGGGCAGGTGTGCCGCTTTCGCCAAAGCTGTCGTTAACAGCTACAAACTCTTGCGGAGTAGGGTTATTAACAGCCAATAATTGCGCTATGCTGTCGCCCAAACCACCAAGACGGTTATGTTCTTCAGCAGTAACCACGCAACCTGTTTTAGCCACTGATTTTAAGACAGCCTCTGCGTCCAATGGTTTAATGGTGTGGATGTTGATGATCTCGGCATCAATGCCTTCTTCAGCCAATATTTCGCCTGCCTGTATGGCTTCCCATACCAGGTGGCCGGTAGCGAAGATCGATACATCAGCGCCTTCGTTAACCATCCATGCTTTGCCGATCTCAAACTTTTGATCAGGATCAGTAAATATTGGTACAACCGGGCGACCAAAACGCAGATAAACCGGACCATGATGCTCGGCAATAGCGATAGTAGCGGCTTTGGTCTGGTTATAGTCGCAAGGGTTGATCACCGTCATACCCGGCAGCATTTTCATCATGCCGATGTCTTCCAGTATCTGGTGTGTCGCGCCGTCTTCACCCAAAGTTAAACCCGCGTGTGAAGCGCATATTTTTACATTCTTGTCAGAGTAAGCTACCGACTGGCGTATCTGATCGTACACGCGTCCGGTAGAGAAGTTGGCAAAAGTGCCTGTAAAAGGTATTTTACCCGAAGTAGCCAAACCGGCAGCAATACCAATCATGTTAGCCTCGGCAATCCCCACCTGGAAAAATCTCTCAGGGAAAGCCTTGATAAAGTCGTTCATTTTTAGTGAACCGATAAGGTCGGCGCACAAAGCGACCACTTCAGGATTGCGTTTGCCTGCTTCCAGCAGCCCGTCGCCAAAGCCTGAACGTGTATCTTTTTTATCAGTGTAAGTGTATTTCTTCATTGTTTTCTGCATGGTGCAAGGCGCATGGTGTTTATGTGCCTGTACTATAATTGTTTTAAGGTTATGCAGCCAACGGCAATCGCCGTGTGCCCGCCCGGCTTAATAGTCTCCTAAAGTTTCTTCCAGCTGTGCTAAAGCAACGTTCAGTTGCTCGTCATTAGGGGCAACGCCGTGCCATTTGTGGCTGCCCATCATAAAGTCGACGCCGTAGCCCATGCCTGTTTTCAGCAGGATAACTACCGGTTTGCCTTTACCTGTATGGCTGATTGCTTTCTGCAGCACAGCTACAACTTTTTCCATGTCGTTACCGTCACCTTCCAGCACGTCCCAGCCGAAAGCTTCAAATTTGCCTTTCAGGTCGCCAAGCGACAGTACCATTTCGGTAGGACCGTCAATCTGCTGGCCGTTGTAGTCAACAGTACAAATCAGGTTATCCACTTTATTATGCGGCGCAAACATTGCTGCTTCCCATATCTGGCCTTCCTGTAACTCGCCATCGCCATGCAGCGAGAACACCAAACGGTCGTCACCATTCAGCTTTTTAGCTAAAGCGGCGCCAATGGCAACCGACATGCCCTGACCCAATGAGCCCGATGCTATGCGTACGCCCGGCAAACCTTCGTGGGTAGTAGGGTGGCCTTGTAAACGTGAGTTGATTTTACGGAAAGTAGCCAGCTCAGCTTTATCAAAATAACCGGCATGTGCCAGTACGCTGTAAAAAACAGGAGAAATATGTCCGTTTGAAAGGAAGAACAGGTCTTCGCCTTTGCCCTCCATATTGAATTTAGGGTCATGCTTCATGATGGCGAAGTACAGTGCCACCAGGAAATCGGTACAGCCCAGTGAGCCGCCGGGGTGTCCCGACTGGCAGGCATGCACCATCCTTACAATATCGCGCCTAACCTGCGACGCTATTTTCTTCAGTTCTGATATGTCTTGTGTCATTAACCAGGGTTTATATTTTCGCCGCTAAATTAAGGTATAAATAATATACACAGGCATTTATTTTAAAATGTCGAGTACCTGTTGCGACGAATTTGCCGTATCAACCTTGTCAATTATTTTAATAATTGTGCCGTCGCCGTCAATAATAAAGGTTTTACGTGCGGTGCCCATATACTTTTTGCCGTACATGTTTTTTTCAACCCAAACGCCGTATGCTTCATTAATTTCTTTGCTTTCGTCGGCAATCAGCGTAAAGGGCAGGCTATATTTATTCTCAAATTTTTTGTGTGATTTTTCACTGTCAACGCTAACACCAATTACTTCATAGCCTTGGCCAATTAACGACTGGTAATTATCCCTGAAACTGCATGCCTCAGCGGTACAGCCCGGGGTATCATCCTTAGGATAAAAATATAGAATTACGGTTTTGCCTTTAAAATCTGATAACGATACGGAGTTGCCGTTCTGATCGTTAGCGGTAAAGCCTGGTGCTTTATCGCCTGCCTGTAATGTTGCCATAATAGTAAGTTTATCTGTAAAATGTTGCCGAGTACTTCGACACATTGTCGACATTATCGGTAACTATCAGTTCAAAAGTATGCTTTCCCGGCTTAAATCCTGCATCAAAATAATATCTTAACAGCTTGGTTTTATAGTCATGTTCAATAAGCACCCATTTGCCATCTATAGTACCGGTATAACTTTTTACCCCAGAAAGGTTATCGCTCATACGCATGGTGATGCTTGGTAAAGCTTTCATGCTCTTGCCTTCGGCGATATTTACCGGCGTAATTACAGGCGGCACGGTATCTACTTTAATGTAATAATCACCAAAAAAGCGGCATTCGGCTTTTACATAACCGTCTTCATATACCCCGGCGTATGCATTGCCTGCTGTGCTTACCAATACTGCTTTACTGGCAAGTTTACCAATGCTGTTATCAGGCTTTATCCAAAGATCGAAACCATCATGCAAAGGTGTAAACTTATTATGTATGCGGTACGTAGCTGAATAAGTGCCCGGCTTGGCGGGGAGTTTTGCGTAATTGAAGTCGAGGTTATCATATAAATTACCAGGCTCAATAACCACTTTCACATTATCAGCGCTGAACTCATTCTGTTGGTCATATTTAAACAAGGTGCCTGCAGGCTGAAACGGCTTTATATCAGTTTTTGACGATTGCACTTTGATGGCAAGCGTAGAGGTATTACCTGCTACATCTTTTATCACAAACTCCACATCGTGCATGGCATCATCTGTAAAGTTGATTAGTCCGCGGTTAACGGCTTGAGGGTATAACTTGCTGTTGTTGCCCGGAAGGATGAAGCATTTCTGCATCCAGCGTTTTGAGGTAAGAAAGGCGGGGTAGTCGATATGCGAGTTTATGGCGCGGGTTTGATCGAACGCGAATCGTTCGTTAACGTAGGTGTAAACGGTATTGCCGTCAAGTTTTAGTTCGATAGAATAAACGCCGTTGCGGTTTGGTGAAACGCTGTTCATATCGTGAACCGTTATGCCGAAACCAACTTCGCCGCTTAAATGTACAGGCTGGTTGTTTTTTAGCCGGTAACTATTGCCGGCGCCCGTGACCGGCAGAAACATGTGCGGTGTTTTCTCGCTGAACGGCGCGCCGTTTAGATGATACGTAGCAATTGAGAGTATTGTTGGCGGAACCTTATCAGGTATGGTAAGACCAAAAAGCTGCGGGTTGACAGTTTCTTCGGTTTTTGAATCGCGCATTTCAAAATGCAGGTGCGGCCCTGCGGAAGCTCCCGCGTTGCCCGACCAGGCAAAAACCTGACCTTTAAATATCCGCATCTGCAATGGGTCGAGCGGAAAGTCAACCACATAGCTTTGGTGCTCCAGCTGGTAAGCACGTATAACCTTTTCAATTTCAGGGCTAAACCTGTCGAGGTGCCCGTAAACACTGGTATAGCCGTTGGGGTGGGTAATGTACACCGCCCTGCCGAAGCCGCCAAACTGTATGCGCAGGCGCGAGATATAACCATCCATTACGGCATATATCGGGTAGCCTATGCGTTGGTTGGTTTTAAAATCGAGTCCCGAATGAAAGTGGTTAGCCCTGAGCTCGCCGAACGAGCCGGCAGTACTGGGCGGAAGATCAAGCGGGTAACGAAAAATGTCGGTAGGGTAATACTTGCTTTGTATTATATCTTGTGAAAAAACCGAACTGCAAATAATAAAACTGCTTACGAGGGTGGTAAGGGTTTTTTGTATCATGCCTTACTTAACGTAAAAATCAAGCAATTGTTGACCCTCAATGTAACCTTCCAGGTGGTCGCCAATTTTTACTCTGCCAACGCCTTCGGGCGTGCCGGTAAATATCAGATCGCCTTTTTTAAGCGTAATGTACTGTGATACAAAAGCAATGATACGCTCAAATGAGAATAGCAAATTTTGTGTATTGCCGTTTTGGCGGGTTTCGCCGTTAATATCCAACCGGAAGTTTATATTGTAAAGATCAGAAAATTGTGCTTTCGGCAGAAAGGTACTTATAGGCGCCGAGCCGTCGAACGCTTTGGCCAGTTCCCATGGCAATCCCTTTTCTTTATGGCGCTGCTGAATATCACGCGCGGTGAAATCTACGCCAAGCCCAATTTCATCAAAATAATTGCCTGCAAACTTCTCGCTGATATGTTTCCCTTCTTTAGATATTTTAAGCACCAATTCAATTTCGTGATGAATATCTTCTGAAAAATCGGGGTGGTAAAAAGGCTTATTTTCTTTCAGCAGGGCGGTATCCGGTTTCATAAATATTACCGGAACAGTTGGTACAGGGTTATTCAGTTCCTTAGCGTGTTCGGCGTAGTTGCGGCCAATGGCAATTATCTTCATACAAGCCAAAACTAAAAAATAATCAAATCAGTTTTGCGTTGAAGCAGAAAGGTTACAAAGTGGTTGTGTGAATGACTGTTGACCAGTGATTGATTTACAGTATCGACAACTTTTTGATAGTAGATTCGGTACCGGCCATAATACGTACGAAGTAAAAACCGCGGCTCAGCTTGTTGTTAAGATTATAACTGAATTTTTGATCGCCTGACTCAACTCTTTGCGAAAAAATGGTTGCGATATCGTTACCAAGCAAATCGACGATTTTGATAGTAATGTTGGTATTACGCGATACCTCGTAACTTACGTTCAACTGCTGGTTAGTTACGGGGTTAGGATATACCTGAACGTTGCTCAACAATTTTTCATCCTGACCCTGACGGTTCACATTAACTTTTGTTGTAGAAACTATACCGGGTTTTAGTGGTGGTAACGCAAACGGAAGGCCGTTTTTTAGATATGAATTTTTGGCGTTTTTCGCTTTACGAATGGCTATTGTTGTGTCTTGTTGTACTGTATTTGCAGCGAAAGCAAAATTTATGGTAATCGCCAGTGCGATAACATGTAACCATAAATTTAAGTAAGTAAATTTTCGCTTCATACTCAGCCTATTCCTGCAAATGTATAAATTACACCATCGCTATTCAAAAAGTTCTGTTTTTTATTTCAATTTTAACAAATTTTAACAAAAACACATTTTTATTGTTGCTGTAACATAATGACTTATACGATTCCTAATGGTTTAAGTTTGCAAACGGAAAAAAATTATACTTTTGCCATCATTATATATAGATAGTGTCAACTCATAAAGACCTTCGAAAACTTACGGTTCCCGGACTGCTTATAAGTTTGGGAATAATATACGGCGATATAGGTACATCCCCCCTATATGTGTTTAAAGCGATAGTAGGCGATAACCCTATAACCGAGTCGTTAGCACTTGGCGGTGTTTCGCTCATCTTCTGGACCCTTACCCTGCAAACCACGGTAAAGTATGTACTGATAACCCTTCTTGCCGATAACAAGGGTGAGGGTGGTATTTTTTCACTTTTCTCGCTGGTTCGGCGTAAGGCTAAGTGGCTGATAGTGCCCGCGGTTTTAGGGGGCTGCGCGTTGCTTGCCGATGGTATTATTACACCGCCTATCACCATATCATCAGCAATAGAGGGTTTGCACACCCGCTACCCATACCTGCCAACCATGCAGATAGTGATATGCATTATCGCGCTGTTGTTTTTTATTCAACAGTTTGGTACTTCGCTGGTAGGTAAGGCGTTTGGTCCTATCATGTTCCTTTGGTTTACCATGATGGGTGTACTGGGTATCGCATTTATTATTCAAATGCCCTCGATAATTAAGGCATTAAATCCTTATTATGCATATAATCTGCTGGTTAACGGCTCAGGGCATAGCAGCGCGTTTATCATATTGGGCGCTGTGTTTCTGTGTACTACAGGAGCCGAGGCATTGTATTCAGACCTTGGGCATTGTGGCCGTTCAAACATCCGCGTGAGCTGGATCTATGTAAAAAGCTGCCTTGTGCTTAACTATTTGGGCCAGGCAGTATGGCTGATGCAGCGTGAAGGTCAAACAATTGACCTTGATCTGCATAACCCGTTTTACCAAATCATGCCATCATGGTTCCTGATATTTGGTATCGGTTTGGCAACGGTAGCCGCTATTATTGCCAGCCAGGCGCTTATATCAGGCTCGTTTACGCTGATAGCCGAGGCCGTGCGTTTAAACCTATGGCCAAAGGTGCGTATCAACTATCCAAGCGATCAAAAAGGTCAGCTGTATGTACCAAGCATAAACTGGATACTTTGTGTAGGCTGTATTATAGTGGTACTTATTTTCCAGCATTCGCAGGATATGGAAGCCGCTTACGGCTTAAGTATTACCGTGGCCATGCTGATGACAACCATACTGGTGTCAAAGTTCCTGCAGCGGCGCAAGGTGCCTGCATATCTGATAGGCATTTTTCTGGTGGTGTATCTGCTTATTGAGGGCACTTTCCTGTTGGGTAACCTGGTTAAATTTATACATGGTGGCTGGTTCACCTTGTCGATAGGATTGCTGTTGTTTATGGTAATGTGGTCGTGGCATACGGCGCGGCGCATTAAAAACAGGTATGTTAAGTTTATTGAGATTGAAGATTATTTCCAGATACTGAAAGAACTTAGCGATGATGAAACTGTGCCGAAGTACTCGTCACAACTGGTGTACCTTACAAGCGCTAATTTTAATTCTGAGATAGAATCAAAGATCATTTATTCCATACTTCAAAAACAACCCAAGCGGGCTGATGTGTACTGGCTGGTACACGTTGACGTAGTTGACGAACCTTATACCCGTGAGTATGAAGTAGACTTTCTGGTACCTAATAAACTTATCCGTATTGATTTCAAGCTTGGTTTCAGGGTTGAACAACGCATTAATGTGTTGTTCCGCAAGGTAGTTGAAGAGCTTGTGAAGAATGGCGAGGTAAACATTACCAGCAAGTATAAATCATTAGGAAAGCATAATATAGTTGGCGATTTCCGCTTTGTGGTGATTGAAAAAACGCTGTCCCGCTCACATAATCTTTCGTTTTACGAGCAGCTGATTATGGATATTTATGTGCAACTTAAAAAGATGAGCTTGTCTGAAGAAAGAGGTTTTGGTCTTGACCTGAGTTTTGTTACCATCGAAAAAGTTCCGTTGGTTTTAACACAACAGGACAACATTGAACTAAAAAGGGTGCCGGTTAGTACAGGAGTTAATTAATTAAAAACTTCGTTGAGACAAAATAGAAAAAGGAAGCCTTTTAGAGCTTCCTTTTTTGTTTAGTTTAAATATATCAGGTTTGTTATTTTGTCCAGCTGGCCTCAATTTCTTCAAGGGTTCTTTGCTTGGTTTCCGGTATTCTTGCTTTGGTGAACAGCCATAGAATAACCGCATTTACTCCAAACAGGATAAAAGTAAACGCTGCTGCTTTGGCATCTGTGCCGCCCCATGTAGTATTATCAAGCAAAATTGGCGTGAACTGTGTGATTAATACCACACCAAGCCATAGTACCGTAGTTGCGAACGACATGGCTATACCCCGGGTTTTTGTTGGAAATATCTCTGACATGATAACCCACGGAATAGGACCTAATGATGCAGCGAATGATGCTATATAGATAAATATAAACGCCATAAGGTAAATTGCACCGGCTCCGGTAAGGAAGCAATAAGCAGTACCTATAAGGCTAAACAGCATGCCGGCAACCCCCCAAAGTAATAATGTTTTACGTCCAAGCTTGTCTATAAAGCTAATAGCTACAAACGTAAATACAGTATTGATGAAGCCGATAATTACGGTAAGCATTAATGCCGCGTCGGTAGTTGAGCCGGCGCTTTCAAATATTTTAGGGGCGTAATAAATAATAGCGTTGATGCCGGTTATCTGGGAGAATAACGCCAGTACAACACCAACTATCATGGCTTTGCGTAAACCGGGTTTAAATAGTTCTCCTACGGTGCCTTCTTCGTGGCCAAGACTTGCTTTTACCTCTTTTACTACTTCCTGCGCTTCTTCTTTACCGTTTAGCCTTTCAAGCGTATCCATGGCTTCGCTGCTGCGATTCTTTTTTATCAGCCATCTTGGGCTTTCAGGTACAAAAAATAGCAATACCAAAAATAACATTGATGGTAGCAAGCCTGAACCTATCATCCACCGCCAGCCTGTGTCAACACGCCATTGCTCTTCACCAAACGAGGCGATCTTCATGTTAACGAAATAAATCAGGTTGATGCCGATTACAATAGCCAGCTGATAAACGCTCACCAGTTTACCACGGATATTTGCCGGGGCGATTTCTGAGATATACAGCGGTGATAACATTGAGGCCGCGCCTATACCAATACCGCCAATAATGCGGAAAATAACAAACATGGTTAAGTTTGTTGGCAATGCCGCGCCTATTGATGAAATTGCAAACAGTACTGCTGTAAATATCAGTACGGTTTTACGGCCCATCTTGTCGCTTAAGTAACCGGCGGTGCTGCTGCCTAAAATACAGCCCCAGATAGCGCTGCTAGCTGCCCAGCCTTCCATTGCCGACGATAACTGGAACTTGGTTTTAATAAGGCCGATAACACCGGCAATAACAGCGGTATCATAACCAAACAGTAAACCGCCCAAAGCAGCCACTATTGTTAATTTTATTACAAATCCGGAAGATACCGGCTTTTGTAACGTTGCTTCTCTACTCATAATTTTAGGTTATAATTTGATAGTTAAATTCGAACGTAAGCTTTCAGCGTACCACACTCTCTCCCTTCCGATTCACCATACGGACGGATGGTATATTCACCAACAGCGGCCGGTATTATAAAGGTTTCGGCGTAATGTACTACAAATGGTTCGAAAGCATTGGTCGGGCTTTCAACAATGGCTTCACGGCCTTCAACCAGATTGATCACGTTAACACCACCGTTGGTGTTATGGCTTACTTTGCCGGTAAACCAATGCCTGCGGGTTTCAATAAACTCCAGTTCGTTAAGGCCGGTACGCTCTTCGCGCCAGCCTTCACCTTCGGCCAGTGGTTCAACAAGGTTAAGCGCATTTTTTTCAACCCAGGCAGCATCCCGATCCCACTGTATTACATTTTTACCGTGCTCAATGTTGATAGGACGCGGTTTGCCGTCGAGGCCTAAACGGCCCCAGTCCCAAAGTTTAAAAGTAAAGATGTAAGGCGTAGCGCTTATCTCAAGCACCATGCCGCCCGTACCCGAGCAATGCACCGTACCGGCAGGAATCGACACGTGATCGTGTTTCTTTATCGGCCATTTTTTTACGAACTTTTCATCATCAAACAGCTTTTCGCCACGCTCGGCCGCACGTAGGTCTTCAATCATTTCATCAGGGTTGATACCTTCCTGTAAGCCCAGGTAAACTACAGGTTCGGCAGCTTCATCAACATCAAGGAAGTAATAGCTTTCATCCTGTGTATAATGCATGCCAAACTTCTCCTGAATGTATTCGGTAAGTGGGTGCACCTGCAAGCTCAGGTTGCCGCCTTGTATGGTATCTAAAAAGTCGAAACGGATAGGGAACTCATCGCCAAAACGCGAATGTACCTTAGGACCAAGCAGTTCGTTGGTTTGGTAGAATACCACGTTTATAGACGGCACTTCTACATCAATGTCACCAAAGCGCAGTAACAGACTGTTCTCTTCCGGAACGCCGTCAAAACACCAGGCAAAGTTCATCACATCATGGTCAAGGTCACAAACATCCTTCATCCATTGTCCGCCCCACGGCCCAGGATCAAAAAATGGCACCACACGGAACGGTTGTTTAACGGTTTGTTTATAACCGGCAAGCACAGCTTCACCGGTAACCAGCTTAGGATTGCCTGCGGCATTGGTATCCAGTACAAAATCAATTTTATTAAACAGCTTTTTCTTTAAGCGGTCAAGTGCACGCCAGTCAACAAAAAATCCTCTTTTATACTGAATTGAAAATTCTTCCTGGTTATTACTGATGCCGATGTTGTTCACCAGTTTTTTACGCATACGCAGTTGTATTTCCCAACGTGCCATATCAGCATACACCAGCATGTCATATGCAGGAGCAACAAGGCTTGCGCCAATGCCATAAACTATAACAACGCCATTAGCCAAGTCAACTTTTTGCTGAACCGCTGTTAGTTTTTCTTTATCCTGATAATCGCTGATGTCAAGGCGGGTCATATAACCGAATATCCTGTCGTCGGTAACATCAGGATAAGTCATTTCAAGTATTTCCTCTTCGCTTTTCAGCGCGTTGGCAGCGTCAACCCATACATCATGCTTAACAAGCCCTTTCAGGTTGCTAACCAATTCGTCAGTCAGCACACCCTGATAAGTTTCAACAACAATTAGCTTTTTACCTGCCGCGATACTGGCATTAAGTTTTTCGGCAATTGCTTTCCAACCAGTAACGCATGACTTGTTTTCAGCCTCTACCACCACGTGAGGATATTTGTCGTAATTAGGAGGAGTTTTCAATTTTATATAGTTAGTAATTAAAATTTCAGGTATATATGTTAATACATATTGCTTTCCACTTTTTGAGCGACTAAATGTATATTTCTCAAAATAAAGCCATAGTATTGATTATCTGGGTGACGGTTCTAACGACAAAGTAATGAATAAAAAATGAATTTGTGATATTAAAAATCGATTTTCTAAATAGTTTAACAAAATATACATTCTTTACATAATGTATGTACAATATGTATAAAAAGATTCTATCTTCAATCTGGCTCACGTTTGTTATCCTGCCCAAACTAAATAAATTTGCAAACGGATTTTTTGGTATGACTAAAACGCTGAAGATATTCTTATTTACTATTTGCTGTGCAACCTATATCTCGTGCACAACAGTACAAAAAACTACTACGTTGTCAATAGCTAATAACGGCAAAGTGTGGGCATCGCTATGGCAACAGCGCGCCGCCGAATACAAGGCTTTGTGCCTTCAGGCGTATATTACAGCACACTTGCGTCTCGGCGAAGCATTGAAACAGCCTTCAGCATTGCCTATGGCTATAGTTACCGACATTGATGAAACTGTGCTTGATAACAGTCCGTACGACGCTTTGAGAGGTATTAACAATCAGGAATATGATATAGCCACCTGGAAAGCATGGACAGCCAAAGCCATCGCTGATACCGTACCGGGCGCACCGTCGTTTTTTAAATATGCCGCATCTAAAGGCGTTACAATATTTTATATAACCAACAGGGATGAAGATGAGCGAACTGCTACCCTTAAAAATTTGCAGTTATATAATATGCCTAATGTTGACGATGCGCATTTATTAATGAGGCAGTCGTCGTCAAGTAAAGAAAGCCGCAGGCAACAGGTTCTAAAAAACTATAACATTATTTTGTTATGCGGTGATAACCTTGCCGATTTTGACAGCCTTTATGATAATCATCCCACCACTGAAGCGAGGGATAATGCTACTGCGAAGCTTTCGCCGTTGTTTGGCAAGCGGTATATTGTGTTGCCTAATGTGTCGTACGGCGATTGGGAAAACGCTTTCTTTAAATACAATTACAAACTTAAGCCAGCGCAAAAAGATTCGGTGATACGTTCATTGGTTAAAACGCCCCGTTAAAAACCATTTCCGGCAGTTATTTGTTGAAAATATTTAAGGGCAAATAATACCTTTACCACGCCAATATTACAATTCTATCATATGACAGTAATTGAAAATGAATACCTGCGTGTAACCATTCGCCAACAGGGTGCCGAACTTACCTCGATACAAAATAAAACTACCGGTATTGAACATTTATGGCAGGCCGATGCTTCTGTTTGGGCCTGGCATGCGCCAACTCTTTTTCCGGTTGTAGGGGGGCTTGTTAACGACGAACTGTTGGTGCAGGGGCAGGCTTATAAATTGCCGAGGCATGGTTTTGCCCGCAACAGCACATTTATTTTGGATGAGAACAGCCGCCAGCAAGCTACTTTTTCGCTTCCTTACAGTAATAAAACGCTCGAGGTATATCCGTACAAGTTCGATTTTCAAATCATATACACTTTAATAGATAATGCCCTGCGGGTTACGTACAAGGTAATCAATCTTGATGATAAAACCATATACTTTTCAGTAGGAGGCCATCCGGCTTTCAATGTGCCGTTTCATGCGGGAGAGCAGTATGAGGACTATTACCTGGAATTTGAAACCGAAGAACCGCTGGTTACAAATCTGCTGTCATCTGCCGGGTACTTTACCGGCGAAACAGCGCCGGTTTCATTAGAAGGTAAAAAGCTCCGTCTGTCTGCAGATTTATTTAGCCGCGACGCGCTGGTTTTTAAAAATATCCGATCGAAGCTTGTAACCATTAAAAGTGATAAGCATGGTGAAAGCCTATCAGTTGAATATCCGCATTTTGAACACCTGGGTATATGGGCAAAGCAAGGTGCGCCATTTTTGTGTATCGAACCCTGGTTAGGTTATGCCGATGCTAAAGGTGGAAATGCAGACATTTCACAAAAGGAAGCAATACATTCGCTTAAACACGGACATACTTTTGAAGCCGCTTATTATATAAGTGTTTAAAAGTTGTTTATTCCGATAATTTAATATTTTCTTAAAACATTTTAAAGGTTTGTGAAATTATGTGTATAGAAATCACAACTTTAATGCTATGAAAAAGAAAATTTATTTAATCGCTACAACAGTGTTGTTAACGCTGGCTGTATTTAACAGCTATGCTGCTACCAATGATGATGACAAAAGCAAAGGTATCACCAAAGAGGCCATTGCTAATATGACCGAAGAGCAAAAGCAGGCTCGTGTAGAAGAAATTAAACAGCGCGTTGAGGAAATTAAAGCGATGGACAAATCGCAAATGACCAAAGAAGAGCGCAAAGAGCTTAAAACCGAACTTAAAAGCCTTAAGCAAGAAGCACAGGCAATGGGTGGCGGCGGCGTTTACCTTTCAGTAGGCGCTATCATCATTATCATTTTGGTGTTAATATTGATCCTGTAAGGATATACAACTAACAAGAAAGGCGCTCAATTTGAGCGCCTTTCTTGTTAAAATAAACTCGACTGCCCCTTATCATCTATTTTGATATCGTCAGGATTAGTAATTTCAAAATCAACCTTTTTAGCAGGCTTTTCTGCCGATGGCTCTTTGTTTGAGTCTTTGATACCGCCTTTTGCATCCTCTGACTGCTCTTTTACTTCTTCCTTGGCTTTTTGTACTGCAACTGCTCCTGCTACTTCTTCACCCGCAGGCGGCACATCTTTAGCAGTTTTATCTTCAGGCGTTATGGTAATTTCGGTATCCTCAACGCTATCGGGTGCCGGGTCGGGTACATCTTCGGCGTCATCGTGCTCGGCTATCAGCTCAACACTTTGCACCACATGTGCCGACAGGCGGTTACCCATAGCCTTCATACCTTTTACATCTATCAGGTCGGTAAGGTTTAGCTCGACAGTTTCAGGTACTGCAGCTTTGCCTTTCAACTGCTCAACCTTTACCACAGGCTGCGCCGAACCGGAGATAAGCACGAGTTTCGAACCGCTTTCCTCGCTGATTATGCTGGTTTGCTTGCCTATGGCAGTATTGTCAAACACAAAGCGTTTTATCATGTAGTTTTTCGACTTACCCTCGAAATGCACAACCGAATACACTTTTTCCGGATCATACTTTTCAATCAGGATCATCTTGTCGTCAAAGTGGTTGTTCAGGTCGAAGCTGGTAAGTTCATAAACACCGTTTGCCAATACAGTAAGTATGCGGTCGTCGCCGTCAAATTCACCAAGATATTTGCCGCGACTGTCGGCATTCAGGCGTTTAAGTATATCATCATACCAGATCTTTCTGCCTGCCAGTGTTGATACGCCTTTACTTTTCAGTATGATTTTCTTAACCGGGTATTTGGTTACGATGTTGCCCATTGATCCGCGGCCTTTGATGGCTATTTCAGCGAAATTCTCGTCGAACTGAAGTTTCTTCAGTTTTGAATGTGGCTTCAGTT
The DNA here is from genome assembly GCF_004005815.1 of Mucilaginibacter limnophilus. GTDB lineage: Bacteria > Bacteroidota > Bacteroidia > Sphingobacteriales > Sphingobacteriaceae > Mucilaginibacter > Mucilaginibacter limnophilus. Next base: position 74,103 of record NZ_SACK01000006.1, read on the forward strand.
GGATATTGATGATCTCAGCTTCACCATTAGGGTTAGCACTAAAGTACAGAACTTTAGACCCTTTGGTGCCTTTGGTGAGATCATACTCTTTATCACGGGTAATGCCGGTAACCGAGAAGCGTTTGATATAGCTTACGCCGCTTTGCCCGTCTTTATAGATCATGTTGTACACGGTGCGTTCATCATTTTTCTTGAAGACGGCCACATGAATGATCTCTTTACCAACAAAAACCTTATCCTGTACTTTAGTGACCACAAACTTTCCATCGGCACGGAAAACGATAATGTCATCAATATCTGAACATTCGCCAACCAATTCAACATTATCATCCTTTTTAAGTCCGGAACCGATGAAACCATCTTCGCGGTTAACGTATAGTTTAACGTTTGCAAGCGCTACCTGCGCAGCTTCAACCTTATCAAACGTGCGTAGTTCAGTTTTTCGGCCGCGGTCATTACCGTACTTGTCTTTCAGTTTTTCAAACCAGGCAATAGCAAACTCTGTGAGGTGTTTAAGGTGGTGCTTAACCTCTTTTATTTCATCCTGAAGATTTTTGATTTGCTCATCCGTTTTCTTTACGTCAAAACGGGTGATGCTGCTCATTGGTTTATCAATCAGCTTTTTATAATCTTCGGGCAGTATCTCACGGTAAAACTGTGGGAAGAAAGGCTCGAACAAACGGTTCAATACACTTACAACCTCTTCAAAGTTTGTTGAGCTTTCATAATCAGGATGTTTGTACATCCCTTCCTGGATAAATATCTTCAGCAACGAGCTGAAAAATATTTTCTCCATCAGCTCCTTCAGCTTTATTTCAAGCTCTTGTTTCAGCAGGTCTTTGGTGGTATGCGTGCTTTCGGTAAGCATATCGTTCACGCTCATAAACCGCGGCTTGTCGTCCTGAATTACGCAGGTGTTAGGCGATATAGATACCTCGCAATCGGTAAAAGCGTATAGTGCGTCAATAGTTACATCAGGCGAAATACCGGGCGCCAAGTGGATAATGATCTCCGGGTCCCAGGTAGTGTTGTCTTCGATCTTTTTGATCTTGATCTTACCCTTATCGTTAGCGGCGATAATACTGTCAATCAAACTACCCGACGTTGTGCTGAAAGGTATCTCGGTAATAACCAGCGTTTTTTTATCACGTTCAGATATCCTTGCCCGTACACGCACTTTGCCGCCGCGCTGACCTTCATTATAGGCTGAGCAATCGGCAAGGCCGCCGGTGTAAAAGTCGGGCATCAGGTTTGGCCTTACACCACGCAGTACTTCTATCGAAGCATCAAGCAGTTCAATAAAGTTGTGCGGTAATATCTTAGTAGCCAAGCCCACCGCGATACCTTCGGCACCCTGTGCAAGCAGCAGCGGGAACTTTACCGGCAGGGTAATGGGCTCTTTATTACGGCCATCGTAACTTGCCTGCCAGTCGGTAGTGTCAGGGTTAAATAACACCTCGTTTGCGAATTTCGACAAACGTGCCTCAATATAACGCGGCGCCGCTGCCGAGTCGCCGGTGATAGGGTGCCCCCAGTTACCTTGGGTATCAATCAACAGATTTTTCTGACCAATCTGCACCATGGCATCCCCAATAGAAGCATCGCCGTGGGGGTGATATTTCATAGTATGGCCTATTACGTTGGCAGCTTTGTTAAAGCGTCCGTCGTCCATTTCTTTCAGCGAGTGCAGTATGCGTCGCTGTACAGGCTTAAGGCCGTCGTTTATATGCGGTACCGCACGGTCGAGAATTACATATGAGGCATAATCAAGAAACCAGTTCTCGTACAAGCCATCTAAAGAGATAACATTTTGTAATTTTTCATCGCCGTTGGCAGATATTTCGTTTCCGTTTATCTCGTCACTCATCAGTAGCTATAAATAAATATGGATGGGTAAATATAGGCATGCTTGCTAAAAAAATAAGCAATGAATTATTCACATCGAGGCAGGATATGTTAATACTCCAGATAGCCCCACGCTTTCAGGGTTACCTTGTCGCCGGCTTTAAACTTGCCCTGCTCTTTGTTAAAGGCCCTGGCGGTGATACCATCATGATCCAGCACCAACTCTTCGTAAAAGCCTTTGAACAATATATTTTTCACAACCCAGCGGTTAAGCGCCCAGCCGCCGCTTACATCAATGTAATGCGGATAAATCACCACCGTTTCTTTTTTCGCATGTATGCCAAGCAGCTTAGCGTCTGCCTTGCTTAACACATTGCAATTGGTAAGCAGTTGCGCCGTATATAAGTTAGCCGGGTTTTGATACAGCTGTTTGGGACTACCTGTTTCGAGCACTTTGCCATCTTTCAGTACAATCAGTTCATCAGCCATTGAAAGCACCTCCGCCGGATCATGCGATACCATAATTACCGTCAGCCCTGTGTCGGCAACTATTTGCCTGATATCCTGCTGTAATCCTTCACGAAAAGAAGCGTCTACCTGGTTAAACGGCTCGTCAAGCAGTAACACTCTTGGCCGGGTGGCAATTGCACGGGCAATGGCAACACGTTGTTTTTCACCGCCGCTTAAATCAAACACCCTTTTATCGGCAAGGTGCAACATGTTAAGTTGGCGTAACACCTCTTCAGTACGTGCCTGTTTTGTCGCTATGTCAGTATTTGGCAACAGTACTGCGATGTTATCCCATACCTTGGCAAACAGGTTTAAATCGTCGGTATGCTGGGTAACCATTTTCATAGCGTCATGACCGGGTATCAGCTTTTCTTCGGGTCCCCAAATGCGTTCGCCTTCAAACAAAACTTTCCCTTTTTCGGGCGATAACAAACCGAACAACAGCTTCAGCAATGTAGTTTTACCGCTGCCGCTGGTGCCTATAATAGCGGTTATTTTACCGGGGATTATGTTTAAGGTGATATCTTTAACGCCACCCTCATGGTGTGTTCCTGTAAATACTCTGCTTATGCCTACGGCTTGTAGAAAGGGTTTTTCTGTCATACAATCGGCAAATATACATAAAACAAAAAGGCCGCTAAGCGCGGCCTTGGTATATTGGTTAGTAAATAAGTTTTAATCCCAGGTTGGCTTTCCTTGTTTCATTTTGTCGAGCGTGCCCTGTAACGATGGATCTTTAGCCACTGCTTCCTGCTCAACTTTTATGGCTTCATCTTTTTTGCCCAGCTTGTACAGCAGGTTGGCATAAGTATCCATAAAGCCGGGCTCATTTGCAGCTTCGCCGCTAAGACTTTGTTTCGACCATGCCAGCGCTTTGTTCATGCAGGCAACATCATCGCAATTTTCAAAAACCGCCCATGCATAGTTGTTCAATACACTTGGATTTGCTTTTGCGCCAAGGCCCGCTAAATAAGTTGATACAGTTTCGCTGAACTTAGGCCAGTTCTGGGTTTGCTTGTAATAATTTATTTGCGCCGGCAGTGCTATCTCATCGCCAAATGCAGGATATTGTTTACGAAGCGTTGCTTTTACGTTTTCCCAGTCGATATTGTCTTTGTAAGTATTGCCTTCTTTGTAAATCAATGATGGTAGCACCTCTTTGCCAATTATACTTTTCACAATGTTGGCGCTTGTGCCGGGGCGTAAAAAGGCGTCGGCCTTTTCAGGATTTTCAGTAAATACTTTAAAGCCCGGATCTGTGGTTTTGTTAGTAGCCGATGCAAGCATGCCAATGATATCGGCTCTATATAAATTAGATTGTGTTGCAATGTATTTATTAACTACTTCTGATGAAAAAGGCTCATCATAAGCTTGTTGTGATGCCAATGCCAATGCATGCAGAAAAGCGGTATCTTTTTTACCGGCTGCGTACTCTTTTTTCATAGAGTAATACTGCGTTTTCGGATTCAGCGCGTTTTTAGCCCACTTAATAAACTCCGGCGCGTTTGTTGAACCCAGCGCGCGGTGTACCAGTTCGCCATCAGGGTTAAAATACAGGTAGGTAGGGAAAGCCCGTATCTGGTAGTCAACCATCAGGTTGTGCGCGTCCTGGTACCATTTTTTAATTTCTTCGCTGTCGTTAGCGGTAGTATCAAGCTGTGCTTTTACATTTATGAAGTTGGCGTTGAAAAATGTTCCTGTTTCTTCCAGCGGAAAAATTTCTTTTGCCATGTACTTGCAGGGGCCGCACCAGGTGGTAAAGCCATCTACAAATATGTATTTCTTTTCGGCTTTGGCTTTAGCTTTTATTTGTGCCCAGGTAAGGTTATGTTCAAAGTGCATGCCTTTGTCCTGCGCCGAAGCCACCGTAAAAACAAACAGCAGCGCGATAGCTGATAATAATTTCATGATTGTTTGATAAGTATGTATCAAAGCTAATGCTTTATTACATAAATCCTTACAATTGAAAAGTAATTATTTTGTTGCGGTAACTACCTGGTAATTAAGTAATGACTTGGCTTGCTCGGCAGCGCTTTTAAAATCAATCAGGTCGTCGGTATCAAACAGGTATTCTGATTGCGGCAGACCCTCAACCAGCTTTACATTTACATGCCAGGCTTTTGTTTTGCTTAAAAGTTTCTTTTCATTATATGCTTTTACCCAAAAGCCGCTGTGCGATTGGTATTTGTATTCAACGTTGTTTTGCGGCGCCTCTACATCAATGGTATTAACCATCATTTTGTCGAGTGCCTGGATAAACTCATCCAGTTCAACGGCATCAATATAGGCCGACATGAGCGGCGCATAATTACGGCCGGTAGTGCCCGATATCCTAAGGCCGCTTTCAGTAATACCCGCGTTTGCATTGGTTACAGTAATTGCCTCGAACAGCAACGACCGGACTTTTTTGATCTTAACAATTTTTTTCTCGATAGTTTTTTCGGGGGCATCAAGCATTTTGCCCACTCTGCAGTTTTTTGAACTGTTAACGGCCTGATTTTGTGCATTAGCGGCAAAAACAAAGCATAATAGTGATAAGGTGAATAAGGTGGCGGTTTTCATTACGGCTCTAAATTAAAAGTTAATAATCATTTAACAAATCCCGGGTGCAGTACCCGGGATAAGATGCGTTTCAATAGGTGTTTGTGATGTGGTGCAAATTTAAATACCTCATATTTTGAAAGTTTGCACCGTTGCTTAACTGTTACTTTTTTGTTGAGTTCTTCACATTGTTGCTCAATAGCCTCACGGTTATGATATGCAAATGCCGATGCTTATTATTGCAGTATAATAAAATGAGCATTTTTAAGCCCGAATTACGAACCGTAAATGTTACGCGCTACGTTACTCCGCTGCGCGAAGGCGGCTCGCTGCCGGCTATAGCCGAGGCAGACGATGATTTTTTGTATGTGCTGAAATTTCGCGGCGCGGGGCAGGGGTTAAAAGCCCTGATAGCCGAGTTGATTGGCGGTGAGGTTGCACGCAAGTTGGGCTTTAAAGTGCCCGAACTGGTATTTGCCAACCTTGATACCGCCTTCGGCCGTACCGAACCCGATGAAGAAATACAGGACCTGCTGAAGGCCAGCGTTGGATTGAACCTGGCACTGCATTACCTTTCGGGCGCTATTACATTTGATCCGGTAGTTACACAGGTTGATGAAAAAACCGCATCACAAATAGTTTGGATGGATGCCTTGCTTACCAATGTCGACCGCACAGCCCGCAATACCAATATGCTGGTTTGGCATAAAGAGTTATGGTTGATAGATCATGGTGCGGCATTGTATTTTCACCATTCGTGGGATAATTGGGAAGAACAGGCCATGCGTCCGTTTGTGCAGATAAAAGACCACGTACTGCTATCGTGCGCAAGCGAAATAGAAACTGTTGACAAAGAGTTTAAAGCGATACTTACACCGGAAGTAATTAAAGCGATTGTTAACCTGATACCTTCCGACTGGCTAAGTGAGGATGATGCTGAAGAACGCCGTGAGGTGTATTACCAGTTTTTAACACGCCGCATAGCCGCGTCGGAAGTTTTTGTAAAGGAGGTGCAGCGTGCAAGGGCCTGACCTGTTTGAATATGCCGTGATACGCGTTGTACCCAGGGTAGAGCGCGAGGAGTTCATTAACGTGGGCGTAATACTTTTTTGCTCTAAAAAGAAATTTCTTCAATTCAAATACGAAGTGAACGAAAGCCGCCTGCTCGCGCTATCGCCCGAACTGGATATCAATGAGATAAAAGAGCACCTGCAAGCCTTTGAACAAATATGCCTTGGCAGCAAACAAGGCGGCGCAATTGCACAACTGGATATGGCATCACGTTTCAGATGGCTAACAGCTTCAAGGAGCACAGTTGTACAAGCATCAAAGGTACATCCGGGCCTTTGCGGCAGCGAAATGGAAGGGAAATTGCAGAAGTTGTTTGAACAGTTGGTGTTGTGATTTAAATTTTTGAGGAATATGCATACCACAAACTATTACGATACCTTTATTGAAGTGGCTGACGATTGCCGCGTAACCGCCGCCGAAATACCGCAGCAAAAAGGCGACAATAAAACCGTAGCCGCTTTACAGTTTGACATGCTGATCGAGCATCCGTATCATTATACTTCAGACGATGTGGTATTTGGTGTATATGCTGCTAAAAATCACATCACTAAAAAGGATGAAGCGGATGAAAGGGAAAAGTTTTTTTCAAAAGGACAGCCCTGTTTGCGCTCGTCGCCATTAGGAAAACGTTATGGCTGGGGCATACATAGCAACGCCGAAGGTAAAGTGGCCATATATCCGGTAGAGTCCGAAGAATACAAAATATTTGCTACAGACAAAAACCTGAAACATGTAAAGGCCATGCGTAGCAAAAGGGCCTAAACTATTTTATTACCTTCAATAACCTGCCTTCTTCGTCGAAACAAAAAATATAATTGTTTAGTGTGCTTTTGCCTGTTGTATCGGCAGCCATAAACTCGTGTTCAAGCTTATACCCCGAGAAGCGAGGCTTCACTTTGCGGGCTATGCTGTCTTGAAGATGTTTAAAATTATTCTGTTTTTTTGTGTACCAGCCGGTTGTTTCGCGCTGTTTGTATAGCTTGAAATCCTCACCCATATCCCTGAAACGAATTGCTTCCATCTCCATAACAGAATCATCCAGACGGATATACTCTTCGTTGTTTAAGTGCGACTCCATAATACTGTCGAGCTTGCTGAACGAAACAGGCTTGTAACTTGAAAAATCAGTAAGATAGTTTTGTAAGTATTTTTGGGCATTATGCTGCGCTGTTTTATTCAATTGCTTTGTCGGACCTGTACAGGCCACTGCCAAAAACAGTATAAAAAGGGGCAGGGGATACCTCATACCGCAATATAATAAAAATTCGGGAAAGCTTAATCATCCATAAATAAGTCAATACGTCAGCCTATTTTCATATCCTTAATAATTAGTTAAATCATCCCCGTAAAAAATTAACTTTGCGCTTCAAACAGATAAAATTCTTTTGGAAAGAACACTTACAATAGGTACTCGCGGAAGCGAACTAGCGCTATGGCAGGCAAACTTTGTTAAAAACAGTCTGGCCGCTATCAATATTAACGCCGAACTGAAGATCATTAAAACACAGGGCGACCGCATACTCAACCTGAGTTTTGACAAACTGGAAGGCAAAGGTTTTTTTACTAAAGAACTGGAAGAAGAACTGCTGGCCGGTACCATTGACCTGGCCGTGCATTCGCATAAAGACCTGCCTACCGAAAACCCGCCTGGGCTTATCATCGCCGCCGTGTCTGAAAGGGAAGATCCTTCTGAACTGCTTTTGATCTTGAAAGATTGTGTTGATGTGCGTCAAAAACTGTCGGTTAAATACGGCGGCATTGTGGGTACATCCTCAAACAGGCGCAAAGCGCAGCTATTGGCTCTGCGCCCTGACCTTGAGATTGAAGACCTGCGAGGTAACGTACCCACCCGTGTTGGCAAGCTTCGTGATGAAGATTACGACGCTATTATGCTGGCCAAGGCCGGTGTGCATCGCCTGGGACTTGATCTAAGCGAATTCCATGTAGAAGAACTTACGCCAACTGAATTTATACCGGCACCTGCACAAGGCGTTTTGGCGATACAAATACGCGAAAGCGATACCGAACTTTACCAGGCGTTACAGGCGCTGCACCATCAGGATGTGGCCGACGAACTGGCTGTTGAACGTAAAGTATTGAAACTTTTCGGCGGCGGTTGCCATTTGCCTTTAGGCTGCTATTGCCGTAAAGACGACGATAAATACCAGGTATTTACCTCCAAAGCAGACGATGGCGAAGGTTTCCCTGACAGACTTTTTATTGAGACTGACAACACAGAAGGACTTGCCGAGCGTGTAGTTGCTAAATTTGGTAAGGATAGAAAATTTCCTCAAAAGGTATTCATTTCACGTGAGGTATCGGAAAATAGCTATTTCCGTAAAGCGCTTGCAAAACATAATATTGAGATTGAGGCACGTTCGCTGATACGTACTGTGCCGGTGATTACCAAGCTTGATCCGTACATATTGCGCGATACCGACTGGATTTTCTTCACCAGCCGTAACGCGGTTGATTATTTCTTCGGTTTGAAGCCGCAATTACCTAAAAAAGTAAAATTTGGAGTAATGGGCTCAGGTTCTGAAGACGCGCTGCGCAGGCACGGTTATTTTGCAGAGTTTACAGGTGAAAGCAATGATACCACTGAGGTGGCAACCGATTTTGCTAAACTGGCTAATGGAACTAACGTAACATTCCCGGGTGCGGCAAGCCCAATGCGCAGCATACATCAGGGATTATCAGCTGATACCAAGATCATCGACCTGCCCGTTTATGAAACCGTATTGGAAGAAGATGTGGAAGCCACGGCTGCCGATGTGTTGGTGTTTACCAGCCCGTCAAACGTCGATGCTTACTTTGTTGATAACCTGCTCGAGCCAAACCAAAAGGTAGTGGCCATAGGTAAATCAACAGGAAAGAAATTTGAAGAAATGGGTGTTAGATATACGCTTCCTTTCTCGCCAGACGAAGTGGGGCTGGCCGAGGCGGTGTTTGGGATATAGATTAGTCCATGGTCAATAGTCGATAGACCATAGAACATTATTATAAAACAGGAATTACCATGGACCATCGACTATGGACTATGGATCAGAAGCTATGCTACAACGACCAAGAAGAAACAGGAAAAGCGAGGTGATTAGGCAGATGGTGCAGGAAACGCATGTTTCGGCGGCTAACCTGATCTTCCCCTTATTTATAATTGAGGGCGAGAACCAGAAAACCGAGGTATCATCAATGCCCGGTATTTTTAGGTATTCGATAGATAATTTGCTGCGTGAGGTAGAAAGCTGCATGAATTTGGGCTTAAAGTCATTTGACTTGTTCCCGAACATCAGCGAAGAACTTAAAGATAAATACGCAACTGAAAGTCACCGTGATGAAAGTCTTTACCTGCGTGCTATTCGCGCGGTTAAAACCAATTTCCCGGAAGCGTGCGTAGTAACTGATGTGGCGATGGATCCATACAGCAGTGACGGGCACGACGGTATCGTGGAGAACGGCGAAATACTGAACGACGAAACGCTTGAGGTACTGGGCAAAATGGCCCTGGCGCATGCGCAAAGCGGAGCTGATATCATTGCCCCGTCAGACATGATGGACGGCAGGGTAGGCTACATCAGGCAGGTGTTAGACGATAATGGCTTTAAGCATGTGTCTATCATGTCGTACACGGCTAAATACGCAAGTGCTTTTTATGGACCTTTTAGGGATGCGTTAAACTCGGCACCCAAGTTTGGTGATAAGAAAACCTACCAGATGAACCCTGCCAACCAGCGCGAAGCCTTAATTGAAGCCAACCTGGATGAAACGGAAGGTGCCGACTTCTTAATGGTAAAACCGGCCCTGGCTTATCTGGACGTGATTAAACTATTGAAAGATAATACTGAGCTGCCGATAGCTGCTTATAACGTAAGCGGCGAATATGCCATGCTAAAAGCCGCTGTGCAAAAAGGTTGGCTTAACGAGCAGCGTGCCGTAACCGAGGTGCTCACCAGCATCCGCCGTGCAGGGGCAACGGCGATATTAACGTACCATGCCAAAGAGGTGTTGGTTAATAAATGGTTGTAACAACATACGAATAATAATCGTCATTGCGAGGAACGAAGCAATCTCTACACATGCAAATCGGCATGAAAAGTTCAAAGATTCCTTCGTTCCTTGCAATCACGAAGGAATAAAACATTAGAATTTAGAAATTAGCATTTAGAATTTCAACAGCATATATGTTCGATTCAATAAAAAAGATATTTTCAGGAGACGAGAACGAGCCGGTGAACACAACGGGTAAACCTGATATCAGCAGGGAAAAGTCGGCTGAGCTATATGAAAAAGCCAAGACCTACTTTCCGGGCGGAGTAAACTCACCGGTAAGGGCGTTCAAGTCGGTTTACGGTACGCCGCTTTTTATTGAAAAAGGCGATGGCTGTCATGTTTGGGATGCTGATGGTAATCAGTTTATTGATTTCTGCTGCTCGTGGGGACCGCTTATTTTAGGGCATAATCACGCTAAGGTTCGTGAAAAAGTTGTTGAGGTGATACAGAACGGCATTTCGTTTGGAGCACCTACAGCGCTTGAAAATGAACTGGCCGAACTCATCCTGAAACATAATAAATTTATTGAAAAGATACGCTTTGTAAGCTCGGGTACCGAGGCGGTGATGTCGGCCATCAGGCTGGCGCGCGGTTATACTAAGCGTGATAAAATATTAAAGTTTGAAGGCTGCTATCATGGTCATTCAGATTCGCTGCTGGTAAAGGCAGGATCGGGGTTGGTTACTTTTGGTGAAACCTCATCGGCAGGTGTGCCTAAGGCTTTTGCCGATGAAACCATTGTGATCGCCCTGAATGATAAAGAAGCATTGCAAAAAGCTTTTGAAGAATTCAAAGATCAGATAGCCGCTGTGATTATCGAGCCTGTTCCGGCAAACAACGGATTATTGCTTCAGCATAAAGAATATCTGCAATACCTGCGTGAAATATCAGCTCAAAACGGTACGCTGCTGATATTTGATGAAGTGATATCAGGATTCCGTTTGGGCTTCGAGGGTGCTGCGGGATACTATGGCATTAAACCCGACATTATTACTTACGGCAAGATCATCGGCGGTGGTATGCCGGTAGGCGCGTATGGTGCTTCGACACAAATTATGGATACCATTTCACCTGTTGGTCCGGTTTATCAGGCAGGTACGCTTTCGGGTAACCCGGTTGCTATGGGTGCAGGCATTGCACAGTTAACAGAGCTTTTACGCAGTGGCTTTTACCGGGACCTTAATGCCAAGGCCGAAGAGTTTGCCGAAGCCATACAGCGTTTTGCAACAGCACGCAACTATAAATTTAAGGTGTTTACTATTGGATCAATGTTTTGGTTTGCGTTTACTGATAAAGATATTCGCAAGGCTGAGGATATTGATCCGGCGAGTATGGAAAAATTCAAGATCATGCATCGCGAATTGCTTAACCGCGGCATTTATCTTGGTCCGTCGGGTTATGAAGTTGGCTTTGTATCATCGGCCCATACAAAAGTTGATCTTGAAAAGGCAAAACGTGCTATATTTGATAGTTTAGATCTGGTTTTCAGAGGATAAGGAATATGAAAAGATCATTAGTAATATTTTACGCTATCATCATCTATGCGCTGGCACAGCTGTCGTGGTGGGGATATATGCTGTTTAAACTACAACCCGGACGCTTTGGAATGATCATGGGCGAAGGGTCGATATTCCTGCTGGTGTTCTTCCTTGGCGCGTATTATATGCACAAATCGTTAAACAAAGAGCTTAAGCTGCACGAGCAAAAAAAGAATTTCCTGCTTTCGGTAACACACGAACTGAAATCACCCCTGGCTTCTATAAAACTATTACTGCAAACCATACAAAAGCGTGATCTTACCAAAGCGCAGGTACTTGATTTTATCGACAAATCTCTAAACGACATTGAGCGCTTAGACGATATGGTAGAGAACATGCTGCTGGCATCAAAGATTGAAAATCATTCATATAGTTTCCCGAAAGCTACTTTTAACCTGTCAAACCTGGTTGACAATATTGTAAACAGGCTTCAGATAAGTAAATGCGACTGCAACCAGCAGATCATTAACGCTGAGATTGAACCCAAAATAGAGATCACGGGAGATAAATTCGCGCTCACATCTGTAGTTACCAATTTGATTGAGAATGCGGTAAAATACTCGAAACCTTGCCAGTCGTTAGACGTAAAGCTGTTTAAAAAGGAAGGCAAAATTTGCCTTGAAGTAGCCGATCATGGCATAGGTATAGCCGATGCCGAGAAAAGCCGTATTTTTGAACGGTTTTATCGTGTTGGCAGCGAAGATACGCGCAACACAAAAGGTACAGGCTTGGGGTTGTACATAGTAAAACAAGTACTTGATAAACACGAAGCAACCATAAAAGTAAGGGATAATAAACCGTCGGGCAGTGTGTTTGAGGTTGTGTTCGGGTAATTAATTATAAACACATGCAAAACAAAAAACGAATTCTGTTAGCCGAAGATGAAGAACATCTGTTAGAGGCTATAAAACTAAACCTTGAACTGGAAGGATACAAAGTATCAACCGCAAAAAATGGTAAAAAGGCGCTTCAGCTGTTTAAAGAAGAGCGCTTTAACCTGGTGATACTTGACGTAATGATGCCCGAAATTGACGGCTTTGTGGTTGCTGAAACCATCAGGCTGGAGAACAGCGAGGTGCCCATTATGTTCCTTACTGCAAAGAACACCAACGAGGATAAAATCACCGGTCTTAAAAAAGGGGCTGATGATTATCTGACCAAACCCTTCAACCTTGAAGAACTGATTTTAAGGGTGAATAACCTGGTTAAGCGCGGCCTTAAAGGTGAAGACCTGAAAGAGTTTAACAGCTACAAAATAGGCGAGAAAACCATCCACTTCAACTCGTTCGAACTGGTTAACGAAGATGAATCTATAACGCCGCTTACAAAAAAAGAGACCATGTTGCTGAAGCTATTGATTGAGCGCCGTAACGAGGCTGTATCGCGCGAGCAGATATTGGAAACCGTTTGGAATTATGACGTTTACCCGTCAACCCGTACTATTGATAACTTTATACTGACGTTTCGTAAATATTTTGAACCCGATCCGAAAAACCCGGTCTACTTCCATTCTATTCGTGGTGTGGGTTACAAGTTTACCGATAACCATTAGTAATGTTCACTAACCAGGCGCGTGTATTTGTTTCGCTGATGTTTTTGGCGCTGGCAGCTTTCTTTATATACCAGCATACTTACCAACTTGCGGCCGTAGCATTGCTGCTGACAGGTTTCCTGGTTTGGGGATATTTCAAGGAAGGTACCATTGTACTGGCCGCCCGCCATTTTCATCATAAAGAATATGACAAAGCTGAAAAGCTGCTGCGTCAGGTACGCAATCCTGAGTATTTAAGCAAGAAGCGCCGCGGCTTTTACGAGTTTATAATGGGAGGTATCAACCTGCAAAAACGTGAGTTTGATGCTGCTGAAAGGCACTATGAAATTGCCGCGCAATATCCGCTACGATCGGTTAACGACCATGTGGCCGCGTTGGTACATGTAGCTAACATCAGTATACGTAACGGCAATTATGAAAAGGCCGAGGCTTACCTTGGTTTGGCCGATAAACATAAAGACAGTATTACAGCAAAAATGCGCGAGGTATTAAGCACGCTGCATAAAGAATTAAAAAAACACTAAATATGGCATAATTAAATCAATGTCATTTCGAACGATAGTGAGAAATCTTCTCAAAGAACTTGTCGCAGAAGATTTCTCCTTGTTCCTCGTCGAAATGACAAAATTGATAAGTAATGCCGAGCATAATATGAGAGATTCGTTATTAATAAAAGCCGCTTTTTCAGAATCCACAGAACGCCCGCCGGTATGGATGATGCGCCAGGCAGGCCGCTTTATGCCACAGTACTGGGAGATAAAAAACAAGTACTCTTTTCTGGAAATGTGCAAAACGCCCGAAATCGCCGCAGATGTAACCATGCTGCCTGTTGACCTGCTGGGTATCGACGGCGCTATTTTTTTTTCAGACATTTTGGTTACCGGCGAGGCCATGGGTGGCGATTTGAGCTTTGAACAAGGTGTTGGTCCGCGGTTTGCCAATCCGGTACGCAACGCCGCCGATATTGATGCGCTGGAGACAGACGTGATGGACAGGCTGCAATACGTAGCCGATGCTATTAAAGTAATTCAGCAACGCCTTAACGGCAGTATCCCGCTGATAGGTTTTGCCGGCGCGCCATTTACCGTAATGAGTTATCTTGTTGAAGGCGGTTCGTCAAAAGATTTTAAACGCACCAAGCTTTTACTGCATAACGAACCTGAACTGGCGCACCGACTGCTTTCAAAAATAGCGACTGTTACTGCCGATTACCTGAACCTGCAAATAGCCGCCGGTGTAAACGCCGTGCAGATATTTGACAGTTGGGCACTGGCTTTAGCATGGGATGATTACAAAGAGTTTTCGCATAAATATATTACCGAAATTATCAGCAAACTGAACCGTAAGGATATCCCGGTGATATCCTTCTGTAAAGGCAGTTCAGTATTCGCGCCGCTAATGGCCGAGGCTAAGCCGGATGTTATTTCTATCGACTGGAATGTTGATCTGCTTGATATGAAAAAACGTCTGCCTCAAGGCATTGCCGTGCAGGGCAATCTTGACCCGCATATTTTGTATGCTGATAGAAAAGTAATTAAAGAGCGTATCCACCGCCTGTTCGACCGCATGCGCGGCGAAGACGGCTACATCTTCAATCTGGGCCACGGCATAATGCCTGATATCCCGTTTGATAATGTGAAGTACGCTATTGAAGTAGTGAAGGAATACAGATACTAAGCCCCCTAACCCCCTAAGGGGGACCGACGGGCGCTTTTAATATAATAACTTTTATTCCCCCTTCAGGGGGTTAGGGGGCATGGACTACTATTTATATATTAAATCCATACACATCATTTTTGTAGTCTGCTGGATGGCGGGGCTGTTTTATATTGTGCGCTTGTTTATTTACCATACCGAGGCACAGCAAAAGCCTGAGCCTGAAAAAAGTATCCTGTCCAGGCAGTTCGAGATAATGGAGCGGCGGTTGTGGTATGTTATTTCTGTACCTTCCATGATCATAACGATTGCAGCGGGTATAACTATGCTCATTTTAATGCCAGCCTGGTTACAGCAAGGTTGGATGCACATTAAACTTACTTTTGTTTTAGGATTAGTGGCCTATCATCACATCTGCCAAAGTAAAATGAAACAGATGCGTAACGGCGTGTTCAAGTGGACATCAACCCAGTTGCGCATCTGGAACGAGGTGGCTACTATTTTTCTATTCGCTATAGTTTTCCTTGTGGTGTTAAAAAGCTCTTTGAATTGGATATTCGGTTTAATAGGGCTGGTGCTATTCGCCCTTATCATTATGTCGGCAGTGAAGATTTATAAGTATTTCAGGGAGAAATCAAATAAGGATGGCTAATCTTAAACAAAAAGTACTTGCAATTGAAGTTCAAATTAAACAGCTTGTTAAGCAATATTGTACTGAAAATTATTGGATAACCCATTATGGTTCATTTGATATTCATCCTAAGCATTTAGTGTATTGGATATGTGTTAAGTCTGATAAAATGAAAGCTTCACTTGAACAAAATACTATTTTAAATGAGCAATTAAGATTTGTCTTGCGGGATAATGACTATCCCGAGGAAGGAATTAATCATGTTCATATCGGTTTTGAATCGCAGGAAACAGTAGATAGGGAATCAGATGGTAATTGGTGGTTCCATTGGAAATAGATATAATGCCAATAATATAAATTAACCCTCATTTCGTTTTTTTTCTTCATAGAATGCAATAAGTAGCCGTAAAGCTTTCTCAATCAATTCCTTTTTATCCTTAATTCCAGTTAGTTTAATTGCTTCTTCAAGTAGGGTGGTATCAACCGATATCTTCATAAAATAAATTTATAATTTTTTTCTCACCCCTTGCAACCATTCCGTCCAAACTTTCATCTTACCTTTAAATGATGTTTTTGGAACGAACCTTTACAATTGATGATCTGATAAAACGCTGCAAAGGGGGCGACCGTAAAGCATGCGAAATGCTGTACAAACAGTTCGCTTCAAAAATGCTGGCTGTTTGCCTCCGCTACGCTGTCGACCGTATGGAGGCCGAGGACATGCTGCAGAACGGGTTCATTAGGGTGTTCAATAAGTTGAACGACTACAGGGGAGAAGGTTCATTTGAGGGGTGGATTCGCCGCATTATGGTGCACTGCTCAATTGAATATTACCGCAAGCGTCACAAAATGATGCAGGTGGTTGATATTGATGAGTCGGGGTACGAGCCGTCGGTAAACGCGGCTGCAGCCGCCAATCTCGACGCTAAAGACCTGATGGCCATAATACAGCAGCTTGCGCCCGGTTACCGCATGGTGTTTAACCTGTATGCTATTGAAGGTTACTCACACAAAGAGATAGCGGAAATTTTAGGCATAACCGAGGGCGCCTCAAAATCGCAGTTGTCTAGGGCACGTACAATATTGAAAGACTTGATTGCTAATAGTGAAAAAAAAAGATATGAATATGCAGGATAAGGAATTGGATGCGCTTTTCAGGGATAACCTGGAAAATATGGAAGTGGAACCTTCTGCTAATTTATGGGCAGGCATTGCCGCCGGTCTTGATCAGCCTGAAACAAAGAAAAGGCCACTTGTGCAGTACTTGAGTATTGCCGCTACCATTGTTGTGCTTATAACCGCAGGTATATTATTTATACCTAAACATAAGCCTAAACAACAAGGTACTGCAATGGCAAAGGTAAAAACCCGGCCTGTTAAAAAAGCGGTTGAAATCGTACCTGCAGCGCCGCAGCCGGAAGCCGCTCCGCTTGTTAAAACTGAATCAAAAGCAGAGCAAATTGCTGTTATAAAACAAGCATCGCCGAAGGTGGAAAAAGTCGAAGCTGTAGTTAAACAGCCTGCTGAAGTAACAGTTACTGAACTTCCACATATAGTACAGCAACAACAAGCCATAGCCGCTGTAACGCCAAAAACTGATAACCCTAATCCGGTGGTGCCTGATAATGATGTGCCGCTTAGTCAAAAAAATATTCAGACTGAAACAGAACCTTTTAAAAACAAGCCTGTAGTAATGGCACAGGCAAATTTGTCGAAGGCAGAAACACAGCAAGTTCAACCCGAAAAAAAGAAACGCTCACGCGGACTTGGGGGATTATTAAGCTCGCTGGTAGCAAAAATTGATAAACGTGAAGATAAACTGGTGGAGTTTGACGAGAACCAGAAACTAACAGGCATAAACCTTGGAATACTTAAAATAACAACTGAACAAGAATAACAAACTACAATACACTTACACAATTATATATGAAACGCTTATTTTTTACTGTGATAGCCGGTTTATTTACTGCCGGTGCATTTGCCCAAACGGATACTACCATTACCACAACAACCACAACTGTTATTACAAAAACCGATACTGTTGTTACTACCGATACAGTTAAAACAACAAAGCGCAAATTTAAATTTAGCTGGGATGCCAATAATCGTGATACCATTCGCCATGAGGCCAAAAAATCACCTGGATGGTCGTTTGGTGTAACGCTTTCACGCATCGATATAGGCTTTGCTACGCTGAATGATAACGGCAGCTTTAAACTATCGCCGGAGAATGAATTCCTGCGCTACCGCTCATGGAAAAGCAGCAACTTCGCGTTCGACTTTGTGCAACTGGGTTACCGCTTTAACAGTGCATTTAAAATTTATGTATCAGGTGGTTTCGAGTGGACAAAATTCCGCCTGCGTGAAGATGTTACCCTGCAACGTTTTCAGCCGCAGCTAACATATGAAGAAAGTCCTGTTGACTTTGATAAAAACAATTTCTCATTTACCTACTTCCGTATACCGCTTAGTTTTTATTGGAGAAGCCATGATGATAAGGATGGCCACCGTTTCAGTGTAGTTGCCGGCCCAACTTTAGGCTTGCTGATTAACGGTTATACCAAGCAAAAAAGCGACGAAAACGGTACGCAAAAGTTCAGTGGCGGATATAACCTGGCCAAGGTACAATATGGAGCGCACCTGCGTGCAGGCTACGGCGGTATAGGCTTCTTTGCTAAGTATTACTTTAACGATATGTTTGACGATAGCCCGGCACAAAAAGGCCTGCGTTTATTTACTGTAGGCGCAACAGTTGGATTTTAATTAACAACATAAAAAACAAAAAAGCGAAACAGGCAACTGTTTCGCTTTTTTGTTTTAAGCCGTATATAAAAAAAGCAGGTAATTGGCCTTGCGCTTTATCCCTGCTCACTTAATCTTTAACTATTAACCGACAGTAAATTAAATCTGTTAGTTGATATAAAGATAGTAATTGTTTTTGTAGTTTAATAAATGTTGTGCTAATTAAGTTTGCGAATTTTTTTTTATTACTTACAGATGTAAGTACGGAGGCAACTATTTATCATTTTTGTGAGTAATTGATATTGTAAGCAGGGAAAATTTAATGGTCAAAAACAGGTTAAAACAATCTATTTATAATCGTTCTAAATACCTCTGTTTGACAAAGTATTGACATAGCTACTCTATTATAAAGTTATTTTTGTTGGGTTAAAATTTAAACTGAGTTGAAGTATTTAAAGGTTATAGCTTTTACGCACAAGCAGATCGAGCTGAAGGAGTTGGGAAAGTTGGTTATTTGCCAGGAAGATCTTACCGAGAAGCTTCAACAGGTGAAAGTGCAGTTTGGCATTTCTGAGCTGTTTTACCTTGCTACCTGTAACCGTGTTGAGTTTGTGATGGCTACATCACACCAGGTTGACAGGGCTTTTGCTGAAAAGTTTATCAGTTTTTTAAATATGGGTTTGTGCTCGCACTACATGGGCACTTTTCTAAACGCCGCTTCAATTTATGAAGGTCAGGAAGCGCTTAACCATCTGCTGCGTACTTCATGCTCGTTAGAAAGCCTGGTAGTTGGCGAAAAAGAAATACTTGCGCAGCTGCGCAAAGCCTACGAAAACGGCCGCGAAGCAGGCCTTACCGGCGATTACCTGCGATTGGTGATGAACTGTGTGGTAAAAACCGCTAAAGAGGTTTATACCCACACCAACATCTCAAAAAATCCTATCTCAGTTGTATCGCTTGCCTACCGTAAACTTAAAGACCTCAAACTTTGCTCAAATGCCCGCATCCTGATTATCGGTGCAGGTGAAACCAACCGTAACATCAGCAAGTATTTGCAAAAGCATAAGTTCAGCAACTTTGTGGTATTTAACCGCACGGTTGAAAAGGCGCAGCTACTGGCAGCCGATCTTAACGGTGAGTTTTACAGCTTAAAAGATCTTAAGAATTATAAAAGCGGCTTTGATGCCATTATTACCTGTACATCAGCAACGCAGCCTATCATTACGCCCGAGCTTTACACTTCGTTACTGAATGGCGAAACCGGACGTAAAACCATTGTCGATTTGGCAGTGCCTAATGATACCGCGCCCGAAGTGCTTGAGCAATTTCCGGTAAACTTTATTGAGGTGCACTCGCTTAACGAGGTAGCCAAAAAGAACCTTCAGGAACGTTACCAGGAACTGGTGCACGCCGAAGCCATCATCGAACAGAATATTGGCGAGTTTTTAATGCAATTAAAACAGCGTCGTATTGAAATTGCCATGCGCAAGGTGCCCGAAAAAATCAAAGAAATACGCAGCACCGCCCTGAACAGCGTGTTCGTCGATGAAGTTCAAGGCATGGATCAGCAATCACGCGAGGTACTTGAAAAGGTGATCGCCTACATGGAAAAGAAATATATCAGCGTGCCAATGGTAATGGCTAAGGATATATTGATCAACAACTAAATTCCTCTGTTTCCTTTTGAAAAGCAATGGCAGTGTCCTTTGTGTCTGCATCCCTGCTTTACGCTTATACTGCACAGGCCTTAGCCGCGTGGCCGGTATCCGCTGCAATTAGGTTTAAATTGCAATGATAGTGCTGTTTTTATATCTTTAAGGTTTATGATATTTAAACAGGTAAACCCTAAGCCGCACATCAAGTCACGTATTATTGCCACTTTAATAGACTACGCTATTTTTAGCGTCTTTAGTGTTATTTACATAATAGCATTTGACGATGACCCTGAACCCGGGCGTGCTACAGTAAATGGTTTGCCGGCCCTGGTGCCTGTATTGCTATGGTTTGTTTACTTCCCGCTTCTTGAAAGCATAAATAGTACTACGCCCGGCCATGATATTTGTAAATTAAAAGTTGTAGGACTGAAGGGCCAAAAAATATCTTTTGGGCAAGCTTTCAAAAGGCGCATTTGTGATTTTATTGATTTAGGCTTATACGGATTACCGGCGTTGATCTGCGTTGCAAAAACAGAGAAACATCAGCGTATTGGTGATTTGTGGGCAGGTACGCTCGTTGTGAAAAAAGAAGATGTCGAAGAAACCGAGGTTACGTTTTAAAACAAGTGCCTTATAAACAAAGCGCCTCATTTACCGTTACTTTACCAGTCATGATTGTAAAGGAAAATTTTGTTACCCCCGGTGCTAAAGGCCGCGCCATTTACCTGGATATTACATATAACGACACTGCCCGAAACGCTCCGCTGGTAATTTTCGCGCACGGATTTAAAGGCTTCAAAGATTGGGGCACGCACGATCTGGTAGCCCGTCAATTTGCCGAGAACGGCTTCAGGTTTCTAAAATTCAACTTCTCGCACAACGGCACAACGCCCGAAACGCTAACCGAATTTACTGACCTTACCGCTTTCAGCGAAAACACATTCTCAATCGAACTCGACGATCTGAAATATGTGATCGATTTTGCTTTCAGCGGCTCGGCGTTTACGCCGGTTCAGGGCGTGTACCTGGTAGGGCACAGCATGGGCGGCGGCCTCAGCGTAATACAGGCCGCTGAGGATTCACGTGTAAAAAAGTTGGTGACTATGGCCGCGGTTGCTACCTTCCGTAACCTATGGCCACGTCAGGTTGAAAAGCAATGGAAGTTACAGGGCGTAATGCATTTTCCAAACTATCGTACCGGTCAGCAAATGCCCGTAAAATCAACGCTGCTCGATGACTTAGATAAGAGCCCTGAGCGATTAAATATCATCATGCGAGCAACAGAAATTACCTGTCCGTGGCTTATTGCCCACGGTGACGCTGATACCACTGTTCCGCTGAGCCATGCGGAGGAACTGCATGCGGCAAACCCTGCGTCCGAGTTACTGGTTATCCGTAACGGCGACCATGTTTTCGGCGGGAAGCATCCGTATTTTGAAAAGAGCTTACCACCCGATCTGCTTGCTTTTTGTAACCGTGCGATAGGTTTTTTAAATAATTAAAATGTTTAGCCGTATCGGTCGTCTGTAATAATATATGAGCATACAAGGTTCCCGAAAAGAAGGAAAAGAATATATCAATATCATCCCAACAGACGCAGCAGGTTTTAACCGGCTGTTACCCATACTTAAAGAATATATTACCAATAAAGAAGAGAACGTGCCTAAAAAAACAATGGGGCCGTTCACTACCGATATATCTGTTTACAAAAACCAGCCATCAAGCGGCTTGCGCATAACCTGGATAGGCCACTCAAGCCTGCTGATAGAGGTTGACGGCAAACGCCTGCTTACTGATCCGGTATGGAGCGACAGGGTTTCGTTTTCACAAAGCATCGGCCCTAAGCGCTTCTTTAAGCCCTCACTTAAGCTCATCGACCTGCCGCCGTTGGATGCTATCATCCTTTCGCACGATCATTATGACCATCTCGATAAAAACACCATCAAGTTTTTCGCAGGTAAAAATATACCGGTGATATGTTCGCTTGGGGTAGGGCAATACCCAGTAAAATGGGGCATCGCTAAAAACCTGGTAACCGAGCTTGATTGGAGGCAAAGCACCATGGTTGGCGATCTGAAAATTACGGCTACTCCGGCGAGGCATTTCTCGGGGCGTGGTATGTTTAACCGTAACCAAACGCTCTGGTCGTCATGGGTAATAAAAGGCCCGCAACACAATATATTTTTCGGTGCCGATTCAGGTCCTTCGCCAAGCTTTAAGGATATTGGCGACACATACGGGCCGTTCGACCTGACCATGCTTGAAATAGGGGCATACGGCCGCTACTGGCCCGACATACACATGGGGCCGTACCATGCTGCTGATGCGCATCTCGCTCTAAAAGGAAAAATAATGATGCCGATACATTGGGGTACGTTTAACCTTGCGCCGCATGCCTGGTATGCGCCGCCGCAAAACCTTGTAGCTAATGCAGTCGAAAAAAGTATTCAGCTGTTTATGCCCGAGCCCGGCAAGCCTACTGAAGTAAATGGCGCTTACAACTCTAACTGGTGGGTTAAATATCTTTCTTAGTTCATGCTTAAGTCACAATATAAAATCGGCTTTATGGCAAGGTTAACTTATGGGTACCTTGCCACTTTAATCGTCAACCCCTATGACACATGACCTTTCAGGCCTCAAAAGCGGCCTTTTGCGTATTATTATATACGGCGTATTTATTTATGGGCTTGCTGAAGTTATCCGCTGGGACGCTGCCGCCAAAGTAACAATTAATGAAGCAAAAGTATCTGAGGCATCATTTACCGAGTTTTTGCAAAGCATCTTCCTGGCAATTTCTGCTGCACTATATTTAGGTGTGTTTTTTAAGTATGAGCAATTAAAGCCCCTTGCTTTTTTCTTATTCTCATTCGCGCTGGCATCCTTCATCCGTGAGCAAGATTCATGGCTTGACGAGCGCGTGTTCAATAATGCATGGCAAGTTGGCGTATTTTCTTTGTTAGCCGTATTGTTATATTACCTGTGGCGCAATGGAACCCGATTTTTGCAAACGGTCTCATTATATGTAAACTCACTCCCTTTCGGACTAATGCTGGCAGGCTTTCTCACTACCTATATTTTTTCACGGCTGTATGGCCGCACCAAATTTTGGGAAGAGGTAATGGAAGAAAGATATTTCCGCACGGTAAAAAACGTCTCTGAAGAAAGCATAGAACTACTTGGCTACTTCATATTGGTGATAGCCGCCATTGAGTTTTTCCTTTGCGCGAAACACTACGTGCGTAAAATAACCGAAACTATTAAGCAAGATAGGGCCAAAGCTGTACTGATCTAGTTACAGCAGATCTTTAATATGCTTATAGTTCGACTTAACAGTATCCAGCACTTCATCCATACGGCCGTTTAATACCAACTTGGCCATTGACAAAGCCATGCCTTTTACCTGCTCAAATTCTACTCTTGGTGGCATGGCAAGCGCGTTAGGGTCTGTCATGATATTGATAAGCGCCGGTCCTTCGTATGCAAAGGCCGATTGCAGCGCAGCCCGCACACCCGATGCATCGTTAACTGTATAGCCTTTCATGCCCATCGCCTGTGCTACCAGCGCGAAGTCGGGGTTGTGCATGTCGGTTTGCCAATCGGGGAGTCCGGCCACTTCCATTTCAAGCTTAACCATACCCAACGAACGGTTATTAAATACAATCACCTTAACGGGGAGTTTGTATTGAACAATTGTTGCCAGATCGCCCAAAAGCATAGAAAGGCCGCCGTCGCCGCAAAGCGCTATTACCTGCCTGCCGGGGCAAGCCAGCGCAGCGCCAATAGCATGGGGCATAGCATTTGCCATTGAGCCATGATTGAATGATCCCAGCATACGACGCTGACCGGTTGCATTGATATAACGTGCGCCCCAAACACAGCTCATACCGGTATCAACTGTGAAAATGGCATCGTGGCTGGCCAGTTCGTCAATGCAGCGTGATACAAATTCAGGATGTATGTTGCCGGGTTCGCCGGTATCATTTACATACGTATCCAGTTTCTTTTTTACTTCGCTGTAAAACTCAAGTTGCTCATGTAAAAAGCTGCTATCGGTTTGCTGACTAACCAGTGGTAGTAATACATGTAGCGTATCTTTAACATTTCCGCACAGACCGATATCAACATTTGCGCGGCGGCCAATTCGCTCAGGTTTGTTGTCTATCTGAACGATGGTACACTTGTCCGGAATAAAATTAGCATACGGAAAATCGGTGCCTAATAATAAAATCAGGTCGGCTTCGTGCATGGCATGGTAAGCAGATGGTAGCCCCAGCAGGCCGGTCATGCCAACTTCATTTGGGTTATCATACTGGATGTCCATTTTTCCACGGAACGAATATGCTACAGGCGCATGCAGCTTTTGAGCTAACGCGACAACCTCATCGTGCGCGCCGGCGCAACCTATACCACAAAAAATAGTGATCTTTGTATGTTGGGAAAGTACCGATGCGAGGTTTTGCAATTCAATATCTGAGGGACGTATCACCGGCTCGGGGTGGAAGTTTTGCATAGCGGTCATGATTTCCTCGGCGTCCAGCCCGGCAAGGTCACCCGGAAGGCCAAGTACCGCTACGCCTTTTTTATTTAATGCCGCCTGTATAGCGCCCTGCAGCATGCGCGGCATTTGTTTGGCGGTTACAGCTAAGTTGTTATAGTGGCTGCAATCTGCAAACAGTTTTATGGTATTGGTTTCCTGGAAATATTCGGTGCCGTATTCGGTAGACGGAATGGTTGAAGCAATGGCCAGAACCGGTGCCCCGGCACGATGGGCATCATACAAACCGTTTATCAGGTGCACATGGCCCGGGCCGCTGCTGCCTGCGCAGCAGGCAAACCCGGTAAGCTCCGCTTCTGCGGCAGCCGCGTAGGCGCCGGCTTCTTCGTGCCTTACGTGTATCCACTGGATATTCCCATTGCGCCGCACAGCGTCGTTCACCTCATTTAAACTATCGCCTGTAACAGCGTATATGCGTTTTATGCCTGCATTTACAAGCATTTCTACCAATTGGTCGGCTACCGTTTTTGCCATGATACTATATTATGTTTAAATATCGTTTTAATCACAACCAATGGGCATTATATGAGTTTTGAAAAATGTAAATTGCCGTAAATTATGACAGAAGAAATATTTTAAACCTTATATTGTGTGCCCTTTTACCATAAAGGGCTGATTTTAAATGACAGATAAACAAATACAAATTGTATTTAAAGAATACCAAAATATTGATGAATTAACTACAGCCGACAAGCAGCTATGCCTTAAAGCGGTAAAATCTTTTGAAACATCACATTCCCCTTATTCACACTTTAGGGTAGGGGCGGCGCTGCAATTAGAAAGCGGTAATATACTCTACGCAAGTAATCAGGAGAACGTAGCTTACCCATCAGGCTTGTGCGCCGAGCGTGTTGCCTTATTTCACTGGAGCTCGAACCATGCCACAGACCCGATAATTACCATGGCCGTTACTGCGCACACTGATGAGTTTAAAGTTGTTAAGCCTGTAACATCATGTGGCGCATGCCTGCAAGTAATGGCTGAGTGCGAAAAGATGCAAGGTAAGCCAATCCGAGTATTGTTATACTGCATTGATGGCCCAGTTTGGGAAGTTACCGGCGTACAAAGTTTTTTGCCATTTTTGTTTTTTGAAGATCGACTAACACACTAACTATGAAACTGAAATTATTCCTGTTATTATTTCTTGTTGTATCAGCTACACAGCTTAAAGCCCAAACAGGCTTTCCGTTTGATAACGAGGTACGTGAATTTAAACATGCTGACAGCCTGAACATGCCTAAACCGGGCGGTATTTTGTTCATCGGTAGTTCGTCTATCCGTTTATGGAGCGATCTTGAGCAGCGTTTTGTCGGTAAACCAATAATAAAACGCGGACTTGGCGGGTCGCAGCTTTGGCAATGGGTGAAGTATTATACGCCTTATGTGGTATACCCTTATCAGCCTGAAAAAATATTTTTGTATGCCGGTGAAAACGACATTGCCGATGGACGCAGCGGAAAGCAGGTTGCTGAAGATTTTGAAAATTTCTGGAAATTGGTAAGCACAAAGCTGCCTCACACTGAGTTTTATTTTTTAGCCATTAAGCCAAGCCCCAGCCGTGCAAAGTTTTTCAGCGAAGTAAATACGGCTAATAGTCTAATTAAAGAATCTATCAAAGGTAAACGCCGTACACATTTTATCGACGTAGCTTCGGTTATTTTGGATGAGAAAACCGGTCAGCCTGATTCATCATTATTTAAGCAGGACATGTTGCATCTTAATACTAAAGGGTATGATAAATGGCAGCGGGTTATTGAAAAATATATAAAATAAAAAACGCCCCTTATGGGGCGTTTTCTTTTAAAAAGACAAGAGTAAATAAACTAAAACTAATTATTTAAAAGTAGAGTGTACGCTGGTGATCTTCCAGCCGTTACCGGTGTTTGTAATAGTTACCAAATTGCTACGTGTGAAGCCTTCATATTCTAAGTCAACCTTTACTATAGCAACTTCGCCATTATTTTCGACAGTTGTGGTGTTTACTTTGCAGTCCTGAACGCTTTTGGTAGCTTTTAAATATTCAAGCATTTCTCTTTTGTCGAAGCTTAATTGCTTGCTGCCACGCATCATAGTAAATTTAGCGTCGGTGTCAAGCACTTTGCTAAGGCCTTCCAGTTTGCCATGGGTTACGGCTTCAATGTAAGTGTCAATAGCGTGTTGCTGAGTTAATTCTTCTTTATCGTTCGCTTTTACTACGTTAGCGGTTATTATTAAAGCTAAGCCTAACAGGAGTGATTTAAGAGTTTTCATTGTTATTGATGTTTAAGTTTTTGTTATTGTGATTATTTAATTTATATCTATAAGACAGAGATAACATTCCATTCGTTACAGTACTTTTACTTTAAAAAGCATTTTTAACATTTATTTAACACTTTGCCCTTTTAACGAAGCTGATTGTAATAAACCTTGCCCTTTAAAGCATTTATGATTGAGTTTATCACAATAATTTTGCGATTTGCATCAAACGGTGAAAAAACCGGGTGGACATATATTGAAATTCCGGCCGATATAGCGCAGCAACTAAAGCCTGGTAACCGGCGGTCGTTCAGGGTGCGCGGGCTGCTTGATGCGCATCCAATTGCCGGCGTAGCCGTTATGCCATTGGGCGAAGGCAAGTTTATACTGGCGCTTAACGCGGATATGCGTAAAGGGATACATAAAGGCGAAGGCGCCATGCTGCAGTTACGCCTGGAAGAAGACACCGACTTTGTTGTATTGATGCCAGAAGATTTAGCCGAGTGCCTTGAATATGAACCTGAAGCCTATGAGTTTTTCAACAGTCTGGCAAAATCGCACCGTAACTATTTTATTAAATGGATTGACAGCGCCAAAACACAGGCCACCCGCGATAAACGCATAGCACAAACGGTTAATGCCATGGTAAAACGATGGGATTATGGTATGATGATACGTGCGTCGCGTAAAGATGTTTAAAAACAAACAGGCCGCGGTCTCGCACCACGGCCTGTTCCACAATTGTTAATACACCAATATTTACTTAAAAACCGAGCAAACATTAGTTATCTTCCAGCCGTCGGCGGTACGGGCAACGGTTACATAGTTGCTGCGTACAAAATTTTCATAAGCCATATCAACTTTTACTACAGCTACTTCGCTATTATCTTCAACCACAGTTGTGGTTACGCTGCAGCTTTGTTTTATATTTTTTAAGCTGGCTAAAAAGCTCATCATTTCAGTTTTGCTATAACTTAACATCACCTTTCCCTGCATAATGCAAAACTTGGTGTTGTTATCTATAACCTCTGCAAGGCCTTCAATCTTGCCATTGGCAATTGCATCAACATAGGTGCTGATAGCGTAATTTTTTGTTAGGCGGTCATCATTGTTTCTTGTTGCTGCGGAGGCGGTGGTAAGGCTCAGTATGAGCGCTATTACCGGTATAATTGTTCTAAGAGTTTTCATGGCGTTACTATTTAGTTATCTATTAAGATTTATATATAAGACAGCATAAAATTTTAAAGGGTTACACCCTTTTCGCAGATTTTTTAAATTATTCCATAATGTCAAAGAACGCAGAGATATTACTACGAATTTCTTCGTACAAATATCTACGATAGATTTCGTATATCAAAATAAAAAATTAAAAAAGCCTCGGTTTAAAGAGGCTTAAGATATTCCGGATGATTTATACCAGGTATTCAAATAAGGTTTGATCACGGTTGATCTCGATTACATCAAAGCGGTGTTCGGCCATGCGTTGCAGCAGGGCAGGGTAGTCGTCGGCTGATTTTAGTTCAATGCCCACCAGCGCGGGTCCGTTTTCTTTAGCGGTTTTTTTGATGAACTCAAAGCGGGTTATATCGTCACCGGGACCAAGGACGTTGTTAACGAATAATTTCAACGCGCCGGGGCGTTGCGGAAAGCGTACTATGAAGTAGTGTTTCAATCCTTCGTAAAGCAGTGATTTTTCTTTGATCTCGGCCATACGGTCGATATCATTGTTTCCACCACTTATAATACATACTACTTTTTTGCCTTTGATCTGTTCTTTACACAGGTCAAGCACCGCTACAGATAGGGCGCCGGCCGGCTCAACCACAATGGCATCTTCGTTATAAAGTTTAAGTATGGTAGTACATACTTTGCCCTCGGGTACCAGCAGCATATCGTCAAGCACCTCACGGCATATCTGGTAAGTAAGCTGGCCTACGCGTTTTACAGCGGCGCCATCTACAAAGCGGTCAATCTCATCAAGGGTAACAGGCTCATTATGGTTAAATGCGCCAACCATTGAAGGTGCACCCTCAGGTTCAACGCCAATCAGTAATATATCGGGGTTATTTTCTTTAAGATAAGTTCCTGTTCCGGATGCAAGTCCGCCGCCGCCAACAGGCATAATAACGGCTTCAACATCAGGTAACTCATTTAATATCTCCACGCCTACAGTACCTTGTCCTTCAATAACAGGGTAGGTATCAAACGGCGGAATAAAGGTCATTTTGTTGGCCTCGGTATACGCTAATGCTTCGCGCAGGCAATCGTCAAATGTATCGCCGGTAAGAACTATCTCTACATTACCGTTGCCAAACATTTGTGTTTGCTTGATCTTTTGCCTTGGTGTTATCTCCGGCATAAAAATCACGCCTTTAGTGCCCAGCTTTTTACACGAAAAGGCCACGCCCTGCGCATGGTTACCCGCGCTGGCGCATACTACGCCACGGCTCAGCTGCTCATCATTCAGTTGGCTTATCATATTATAAGCGCCCCGCAGTTTGTACGAGCGTACTACCTGCAAGTCTTCACGCTTCAGGTAAATCTCGCACTCATATTTTTCAGATAAGCCCGCGTTATATTGAAGTGGAGTATGGTTTACAACCCCGTCAAGGCGCTGGTAAGCTGCCGCGAAATCAAGCAGTTGTTTGGTTTCAGTACTCATTTATTATTGCTTTACCAGCTTGTTCGCCATCAGGCTTTGCAGGTCATCGTCATTTATATCCAGCTTTTTATCAGCCAGTGTCAAAAAGTTATGGTACACGTCAGCAAGTTCATCTTTGCTTAACTGGTATCCTAAACGCTCTAAGTGGAATTTCAAAGCATGGCGACCGCTACGTGCTGTCAACACGATACTGGCGCTTGGGAAACCTACGTCTTCAGGACGGATGATCTCGTAGTTCTCACGGTTTTTAAGGAAGCCATCCTGGTGTATGCCCGAGCTGTGTGCAAAAGCGTTGGCACCAACAATGGCTTTGTTAGGTTGCACCGGCATACGCATCTGGCTGCTTACCATGCGGCTTATCTCGTAAAATTTGGTAGCGTTGATGTTGGTGTGCAGGCCAAGGCTTTGGTGCGTTTTTAGAATCATCACCACCTCTTCTATCGAAGTGTTGCCAGCACGCTCGCCAATACCGTTTATTGTACCTTCAATTTGGCGCGCGCCATTTTGTACACCGGCAATTGAGTTGGCGGTAGCCAAACCAAGGTCGTTATGGCAATGTGCCGAAATAATGGCTTTATCGATATTTTTTACGTTCTCTTTCAGGAAACAGATCTTGCTGCCGTACTGGTCGGGCGTGCAATAGCCGTTGGTGTCGGGGATATTTACCACGGTTGCACCGGCGGCAATAACTGCTTCAACCATTTGTGCCAGGAACACAATATCAGCCCTGCCGGCATCCTCGGCGTAAAACTCCACGTCTTCAACAAACTTTTTGGCGTATTTAACCGCATCGACACCACGCTGTAGTATCTCTTCGCGCGTGCTGTTAAATTTTAGTTTGATGTGGGTGTCTGAAGCGCCTATGCCCGTATGGATACGCGGATGTTTGGCATATTTAAGCGATTCAGCAGCTGCGTCAATGTCGCCTTTGTTGGCGCGGGTAAGTGCGCAAATAGTGGGCTGTGTTACGGCTTTTGATATTTCAACAACGCTTTGAAAATCGCCGGGACTTGAAACAGGGAAGCCCGCTTCGATGATATCCACGCCCAGAGCCTCCAGTTCGCGTGCTATCTCAATTTTTTCGGGGGGGGTTAACTGGCAACCCGGTACCTGCTCGCCATCGCGCAGCGTGGTATCAAAAATGTAGACTCGGTTGGGATCGTGTAACATATTTTTAGATTTTAGATGTTAGATATGAGATTTGAGATTTTTCTCTCATCTAACCTAACATTGTTAATTAACTTTTTTCTTTTATTATGATGAGTGCAAGTTATCTCACATCTCATATCTCAATACTCAAATCTCTTTTACTGCCACAAAACGCAGCCTTTTGTAATCAGCATACCATTGGCCACCTTCGTTGTAATGCGGTTCAAGCAGGGCAGTAACTTCTGCCAGCATTTGTTTTTTCAACTCTTCTGGAACTCCTGCAAGGTAAAGCGGGGCAAACATCATTATCCATTTTGATACGCCCTGGTCGCCATCCTGCAAAGGTGTTTTACGATCGAAATGCGCCGCAAACGTTACCCTGAAACCATGTGCTTCCAGTTTGGTAGCATACTCGGCAACTGATGGAAAATACCATACCTGCGTTTCAGCCTGTTTGGCATAGCCATGGTTGCGTAGCACCTGTTTGGTAGCTTCAATCAGCTTTTGTACATTGCCTTTGCCGCCCATTTCGGCTACAAAGCGGCCGCGGGGTTTCAGGCTTTTATACACGCTATCCATCATGGCATCAGTATTCTTTATCCAATGTAATACCGCGTTGCTGAACACAGCGTCATATTGTTCTTTCGTTGTGAATGATGTAGCATCTTCAACCGCGAAATCAACATCAGGATAATTCACCCTGGCCTGCCGTATCATTTCGGGCGAACTGTCCGTGCCTTTTACCTTCGCGCCAAGTTCATGAATCTGCTGGGTTAAATAGCCGGTACCACAGCCCAGGTCAAGGATATGCTCACCCGGCTTGGCATCCAGCAACTCAAGCAGGTTTTCACCATACTTAAATACAAATGCATGTTTTTCGTCGTATAATTCAGCGTTCCATTTCATTTTATTCCGATTACACTGATTTTAGTTAATGATTTCACTGATTACTCTTCGATTTCACCAATGGCCTGAAACCAATTTTTCTTCATCTGTATATCCGCACATTTCCATATCTGCACATCTACAAATACTCCAGCACCTTTTGCCCCATAGCAGTAGTGCCTAAAATCTTGCTCTTATCGGTCGCCGCGTCGGCAATGTCGGCGGTACGGTAACCGTCTTTTAATACTTTGTCAATAGCCGATGTTATGCGGGCAGCTTCTTCTTTCAGTCCGAAGCTTATCTCGAACATCAATGCAACAGATAATATTGATGCCAGCGGATTGGCTTTATCCTGCCCGGCAATATCATGCGCTGAACCATGTATGGGCTCAAAAAAACCAGTACCGTCACCAACAGATGCCGATGCCAGCATACCCATTGAACCTGCTATTTGCGATGCTTCATCAGTCAGGATATCGCCAAAAAGATTGGCGGTTAATACCACGTCGAACTTTTTAGGGTTCTTTACCAGTTGCATAGCGGCATTGTCAATAAACATATGCTCGGTTTCAACGTCAGGATATTCTTTAGCAAGTTCCTGTACCACTTCGCGCCATAGGCGTGAAGCCTCAAGCACGTTTGCTTTATCAACTGAACAAAGGCGTTTTGTACGTGCCTGTGCTGCTTCAAAAGCCTTACGGGCAATACGCTCAACTTCATAACGGTGATATATCATCAGGTCGGAAGCGGTGTTGCGGTCGTCGCTGCGTTTTTTTTCGCCGAAGTAAACGTCGCCTGTCAATTCGCGGAAGAAAAGGATATCAGTACCCTTTAGTATTTCCGGTTTAAGGCTCGATGCACCTAATAGCTCGTCAAACAACATTATAGGACGAAGATTAGCATACAAACCAAGCTCCTTGCGTATTTTCAACAAACCTTGCTCAGGACGAACCTTAGCGGTTGGGTCGTTATCGTATTTTATATGGCCTATGGCGCCAAACAGTATAGCATCGCTGGCTTTAGCTTTTTCAAGCGTTTCGTCGGGCAGGGGAGTGCCGGTAGCTTCAATAGCCGCGTGTCCCATCAGCGCCTCGTCGAACGTAAACTCATGCCCGCCCTGCTGACCGATTTTCTCCAATACTGCCTTACCCCAGGTGGTAACTTCCTGGCCTATCCCGTCGCCGGGTATTACTAAAATGTGTTTCTTCATAAGCCCCCTAACCCCCTAAAGGGGGAATAAGTAAGTATATTTTTTATAAATGTTTATCTGAACCGCTCCGGTTCCCCCTTAGGGGGTTAGGGGCTTGTTCGTATTCTACTATTTTTTCAGTGTTGCTCAAAATATAATCGATATCGTCATACCCATTTATTAAACAGGCTTTTTTGTACGGATTTATTTCGAAGCTTTCCTGTTCGCCTGTCGAGGAGATTTTGATAAACTGATTTTCCAGGTCAATTTCTACTTCGGCAGTGTGATCGGCAAATACCGCGTCAAAAATCTTTTTCAAAAAATCATCGCTTACCTGTACCGGCAGCAAGCCATTATTGAGCGCATTGCCTTTAAAAATATCAGCAAAAAAACTGCTTACTACAGCATCAAAACCATAATCACTGATAGCCCAGGCAGCGTGTTCACGACTGCTTCCGCAGCCGAAGTTTTTACCTGCAACCAATATCTTACCGCTGTAGGTTGGGTTGTTAAGCACGAAATCCTGTTTAGGATTGTCGTTCTCATCAAAACGCCAATCGCGAAACAGGTTGTTGCCAAAACCCTCGCGGGTAGTGGCTTTTAAAAACCTCGCGGGTATTATCTGGTCGGTATCGATATTCTCGATAGGCAGGGGCACCACGCTAGTTTGTATATGTTTGAATATTTTAGTCATTGGTCATTGTGTCATTAGTCATTATTGAAAAACCACTTCTTCATAATGTTCAACTACAGGAAACGGGTTATAAAAGTGATGCAGCAGGCTTTTCCATTCCTGGTATTGTGCCGACTGCCTGAAACCTACAGTATGGTCTTCTAAAGTTTGCCATTCAACAAGTAAAATAAAGCGGCTTTCATTTTCAAGGCAGCGCTTTAGTTTATGGCTGATGTATCCCGGCATTGATGAAATAATGCTTTGCGCTTTGGCAAAGGCCAAAACAAAATCATCCTCACTACCCGGAATTAAATTTAATATGGCAACTTCAAGTATCAACCTACTAATTCTCCTTCATTTAAAAGTTCCCGTATATCAGTAACCCTACCCGTAACTGCTGCAGCTGCAGCGGTTAGCGGACTGGCCAGAAACGTACGTGAGTTTGGCCCTTGCCTGCCTTCAAAATTTCTGTTTGAGGTTGATACACAGTACTTACCTGCAGGTATCTTGTCCTCGTTCATGCCAAGGCAGGCGCTGCAGCCCGGTTCGCGCAGCGGAAAACCTGCTGCCTCGAATATTTTGTCAAGCCCTTCGGCTTTTGCTTGCGCTTCAACTTGTTTTGAACCCGGCACCACCCACACGGTTACGTTTTCGGCTTTTTGCTTGCCTTTTACAAAGGCCGCCACCTGACGCAAATCTTCAATGCGCGAGTTGGTGCAACTGCCAATAAATACATAATCGATAGGTTTACCCAGTAGCTGCTCGTCGTCATGTAAACCCATATAGTCGAGCGCTTTTTTGTATGAGCCCTGTTCTTTCTGTTCGAAATCTTCGGTAGCCGGTATGTGCTGTGTAACGCCAATGCCCATCCCCGGATTAGTTCCGTAGGTGATCATCGGCTCAATGTCTTCTGCTTTGAAGCTTAGCACTTCATCAAATTGTGCATCTTCGTCGCTATAAAGTGTTTTCCAATAGGCAACGGCTTTATCCCATTCCTCGCCTTTTGGGGCAAACTCACGCCCTTTAACATAGTTGATCGTCGTGTCGTCAGGAGCAATTAATCCGCAACGGGCACCCATTTCAATGCTCATGTTACAGATGGTCATGCGGCCTTCCATGCTTAACGAACGGATAGCATCACCGGCATATTCCACTGCAAAACCGGTACCGCCCGCGGCAGATATCTGCGAGATGATATAAAGGATAATATCCTTAGCACCCACGCCTTTTTGCAGCTGGCCGTTAACTTCAATCTTCATTCTTTTTGGGCGCGATTGCAGCAAACATTGCGTAGCCAAAACCTGCTCAACCTGCGATGTACCAATACCAAACGCAATAGCGCCAAAAGCGCCATGAGTTGAGGTATGGCTATCGCCGCACACATAAGTACAACCCGGGCGGGTAACACCTAACTCAGGGCCAATTACGTGAACAATGCCCTGATAAGGGTGACCTAAACCGTATAGCTCGATGCCGAATTCAGCGCAGTTCTTAGTCAGCATATCCACCTGATAGCGCGAAAGCTCTTCCTTTATGGGGAGATGCTGGTTCCAGGTAGGTACGTTATGGTCGGCAGTGGCAACGGTTTGTTTCGGCCTGAAAACCGGCAAACCACGCTGGCGCAACCCGTCAAATGCCTGCGGACTGGTAACCTCGTGTATAAAATGCGTGTCAATGTATAAGATGTCAGGGAATCCTTCCTTACTGCTCACCACGTGTGCATCCCAAATCTTATCAAATAATGTTTTTCCCATTGTTCTTTTAGTTAAAGTAGCAGCAGCAGTTGCGGTAGCAGTACTTTACTGCCACTTTAAACTGCTACTGCTACTAAAAAAATTTACGCTTCTACTGCCTGGTTTTCAGGGCGAAGGCTGCGTACAGTTTTACCTGCCTGCCATAATTCGCTTTCACGAAGTTCTTTCAGTTCTTCGTTCAGTTTTTCGCGATAGTCTGGCTGGCTGTTCGAGTCGATTGAACGTTGTGATTCTTTGCCGGTAGCTACGCTTTCATAAAGTTCTTCAAATACAGGTTTAGTAGCGTCGCGGAATTTTTTCCACCAGTCAAGCGCGCCGCGTTGTGCGGTGGTTGAGCAGTTTGCGTACATCCAGTCCATCCCGTTTTCAGCAACCAATGGCATTAACGATTGGGTTAACTCTTCAACAGTTTCGTTAAAAGCTTCAGAAGGCGTGTGGCCTTTGCTGCGTAATACTTCGTACTGTGCAGCGAAAATACCCTGGATACAACCCATCAGCGTACCACGCTCGCCGGTTAAATCGCTATATACTTCTTTTTTGAAATCAGTTTCGAACAGGTAACCGCTGCCTACAGCAATACCTAAAGCAACAACACGCTCTTGTGCTTTGCCTGTAGCATCCTGGAAGATAGCGTAGCTTGAGTTTAAGCCACGGCCTTGCAAGAACATACGACGTAATGAAGTACCAGAACCTTTAGGCGCAACCAGGAACACGTCAACATCAGCAGGCGGAACTATGCCGGTTTGCTCGTTGAAGGTGATACCGAAGCCGTGAGAGAAATATAATGCTTTACCCGGAGTAAGGTGTTTTTTAACAGTTGGCCAAAGTTCAATTTGAGCCGCGTCGCTAAGCAGGTAGCAAATGATGGTGCCTTTTTCAAGCGCTTCTTCAATTTCAAAAAGGGTTTCGCCCGGTACAAAGCCATCAGCAATAGCTTTATCCCAGGTTTTTGAATTTTTACGCTGACCAACAATTACGTTAATGCCATTGTCTTTTTGATTAAGCGCCTGGCCCGGACCTTGTACGCCGTAGCCAATTACTGCCACAACTTCGTTTTTTAAAACGTCCTGAGCTTTTGATAAAGGGAACTCCTCGCGGGTTACTACATTCTCTTCAGTGCCGCCGAAATTTAATTTTGCCATGATTTTTGTTTGTTTTTGTGATATGCCTACAGGGCAATCACTTTTGTTTTATTGTTTTTAGTTCTTAGTTACTTAATTAAGGATCTGGACTCGAATTTTAAGAATTTATGAATACTCAGAATTTGAATTATTCGATTAATTCTTTAATTCCAAAAATTCGAGTTCTGACAGTCTTACATCGTAAACACCTTTTGTCCCTGGTTCAGATATTCATTTTCAATCACATCCTCACCCGGTTCGCGTCTTTCAAATTCGCGAAGTTTCGAATTGAAACCCTCGCTGTCTTTAATAATAGCTACACGTGCGCTGCGCACAAACTCAATCAGTCCGAATGGCTGAAGAATTTTTATCAGCGCGTCGGTTTCCTCACGGTGACCGGTGGTTTCAAACACAGTATAATCTTTACGTATCACAACCGCGCGGGCGCCATTTTCGCGTAATAAACGCTCAACGCTCACCTGCTCGGCAATTACGTTAGTTGATACTTTGTACAGCGCCAGTTCCTGCCAAATTACATCAGCATTGGTATGGTAGTACACTTTTAGCACTTCAACCTGCTTTTCTATCTGGCGGCAAAGCTTGCGTACCACGTCTTCGGTTTCGTTTATCACGATGTTGAAACGGTGAATGCTTTCAATCTCCGACGGAGAGGTGTTCAGGCTATCGATATTAATCTTTCGCCTGGTAAATATAATAGCGATACGGCTTAGTAAACCAATTTGGTTTTCGGTATAAACCGTGATGTTAAATTCCTGTTTTTCTATATCCTGAGTACTCATGATGTCTGTTTTACCCGGTGAATTATTTTAACCTGATCTCGGCAACGCTGCAACCTTGTGGTACCATCGGGAAAACGTTGTTTTCTTTGGTTACCATTATTTCCAGCAGGAATGAACCTTTATGTTCAAGCATTTCCTGTAACGCGCCTTTAAGTTCGCTTCTGTCTGATATCGACTTGCCGCTGATGCCATAGCCGCTGGCCACACGCACAAAATCAGGGCTTTGAATATCCACGAATGAGTAGCGACGCTCGTTAAACAGTTCCTGCCACTGGCGCACCATGCCAAGGAAATTATTGTTCAGAATGATGATTTTAACATCTATACCGGTTTGCATGATAGTACCCAGTTCCTGCAAGGTCATCTGGAAACCACCGTCGCCGATTATAGCAACCACTGGGCGGTCCTGTGCGCCAAATTTAGCGCCAATAGCGGCCGGAAGCGCGAAGCCCATTGTACCCAGGCCACCGCTGGTAACGTTGCTTCGGGTTTTGTTCAGCTTGGCATAACGGCAAGCTACCATTTGGTGCTGACCAACGTCGGTAACAATAACAGCTTCGCCATCAGTAAGCTCGTTTAATACTCGTATAGCTTCACCCATGGTCATTTCAGGGGTGGTAGGATTAAGCTCGTTATGAATAACCTGCTCTACTTCCTGGCGGGTAAATTCTTTAAATTTGGCCAGCCATTCGGTGTGTTGTTTCTCTTCAACCAAAGCGGTAAGCAACGGTAACGTCTCTTTACAATCGCCCCAAACAGGTACGGTTGTTTTTACGTTTTTGTCTATCTCGGCAGGATCGATATCCAGGTGGATAACCTGAGCTTGTTTGGCATATTTATCTAAACGGCCGGTTACACGGTCATCAAAACGCATACCTATGGCAATCAATACATCGCATTCGTTGGTTAACACATTTGGACCGTAGTTGCCGTGCATACCCAGCATACCTACGTTCAATTCATGGTCGGTTGGTATAGCGCCCGCGCCAAGGATTGTCCAAGCTGAAGGAATGCCCGCTTTCTCAATAAATGCCTTGAACTCCTGCTCGGCACTACCTAATATTACTCCCTGCCCCCAAAGCACGAATGGTTTTTTAGCCTGATTTATCAGTTCGGCAGCCTGTTCAATGTATTGGTTACGAACAATAGGTTTTGGCCTGTAACTGCGTATATGGTTGCAGGGTACATAACCTTCGTAGTTGAATTTTTGTATCTGTGCGTTTTTGGTAATGTCAATAAGTACCGGGCCGGGCCTGCCGCTGCGGGCAATATAAAATGCCTTAGCCAATACCTCCGGAATTTCATTCGCGTCGGTAACCTGATAGTTCCATTTGGTAACCGGGGTGGTAATGTTTATCACGTCGGTCTCCTGGAAGGCATCGGTACCTAATAGGTGTGCGAACACCTGTCCGGTAACGCATACCAGCGGTGTGCTGTCAATTTGCGCGTCGGCCAAACCGGTTACCAGGTTAGTAGCACCCGGCCCGCTGGTAGCAAACACCACACCCACTTTGCCCGATGTACGTGCGTAACCCTGACCGGCATGAATACCGCCCTGCTCGTGGCGGACAAGTACGTGGTTCAGTTTGTCATTATAGTCATACAAGGCATCATAAATAGGCATAATGGCCCCGCCCGGATAACCGAAAATGGTATCAACACCCTCAGCTAAAAATGCATCCAGCACAGCTTCCGAGCCTGATATTTCTCTCGTAGCCTTCTTTGTTTCCGGAGCCTGTAATTCCTGTTGTGCAACTTCCATGTTATTATATTTTATTTCGAATGTCGAATGTTCGATTTCGAATTTATTAACGTTTATATTCCTTTATCTGCACATCTGCATATTCACGCATCTGTACATCCCCATCAGGGCTTACAACTCATCCGTAACACAACCATCGGCGGCTGTTGAAACGGTTTTGGCGTATTTGTATAGCAGGCCTTTATTAACTTTAAGGGCCGGTTTTTGCCAGGCAGCTTTGCGCGCCGCTAATTCCTCGTCAGAAATTTTGAGGGTCATTTTGCGGCTTATCGCGTCAATTTCAATTCTGTCTTCATCTTTAACAAAAGCGATATTGCCACCGTCATACGCCTCGGGGGTGATGTGGCCTACCACAAACCCGTGGGTACCGCCACTAAAACGCCCATCGGTAATCAATGCTACCGAACTGCCCAAGCCCGCGCCAAAAATGGCCGATGTTGGTTTAAGCATTTCGGGCATACCCGGCGCGCCTTTAGGGCCCACGTTGCGGATAACCACCACATCACCGGGTTTGACTCGGCCGCTTGTAATGCCGTGTATCAGTTCAAATTCACCGTCGAAAACGCGGGCAGGGCCTTCAAAGCGCTCACCCTCTTTACCTGTAATTTTGGCTACGCTGCCGCCTTCGGCAAGGTTGCCATACAATATTTGTAAGTGACCGGTTGGTTTAATAGCCTTTTCAACCGGAAGAAAAACGTTTTGCGTTTCGAAGTTAATTTCTTTGATATCTTCAAGATTTTCTGCCAAAGTTTTGCCGGTTACGGTTAAGCAATTGCCGTGCAGCCACCCTTTTTTAAGCAGATATTTCATTACTGCTGGTACACCGCCTACTTTGTGCAGGTCTTCCATCATGTACTTGCCGCTTGGCTTCATATCAGCCAGCAGAGGGATGCGGTTGCTTATCTCCTGAAAATCGTCCTGCGTTAGTTTTACGCCAACACTTTTCGCCATGGCAATAAGGTGCAGCACAGCGTTTGTTGAACCGCCCAATACCATAATGGTAACAATGGCATTGTCAAAAGCCTCACGCGTCATGATGTCGCTTGGCTTAATATCTTTCTCTAATAATATTTTGATGTACTTACCTGCCGCTAAACATTCCGCTTTCTTTTCCTCGCTCAAAGCAGGGTTTGATGATGAGTAAGGAAGGCTCATCCCCAGTGCCTCAATAGCCGAGGCCATGGTGTTTGCTGTATAAATACCACCACAAGCACCCGCGCTTGGGCAGGCATTTTTTACCACACCCATAAAGTCGACATCATCTATCTGGCCGGCTATCTTTTTACCCAAAGCCTCAAATGCCGATACTATGTTCAGGTCTTCACCTTTCCAGTGACCGGGTTTAATGGTACCGCCGTATACCATAATTGAGGGGCGGTTAAGCCTGCCCATGGCTATCAATGAGCCAGGCATGTTTTTATCGCATCCTGGCAAGGCAATCAAACCATCATAGTACTGTGCGCCGCAAACGGCCTCAATTGAATCGGCAATTACATCACGGCTAACCAGCGAGTAACGCATACCTTCGGTACCGTTGCTCATGCCGTCGCTTACACCAATGGTGTTAAAAATAAGGCCTACCAACTGTTCATCCCAAACGCCTTCCTTTACAAGTTTTGCCAGATCGTTAAGGTGCATGTTACAGGTGTTACCATCATAGCCCATACTGGCAATGCCCACCTGTGCTTTTTTCATATCCTCGTCGGTTAAGCCAATGCCGTAAAGCATGGCCTGTGCCGCAGGCTGGGTTGGGTCTTGCGTAAGGGTTTTGCTGTATTTGTTTAATTCAACAGCCTGAACAGTATCAGTAGTAGCGCTCATTATATGGTATTAAATTCCGGTAAAATTAGGTTAAAGCAGTTTCCGCAGAAACAATAATTCAAGGTAGAGAGATGCTTTTTTGAAAGCAATAGATGCAAAGAAAAAATAAAATAAATATTTTATTCTAATTTAATTAAATTAATAAAATAAAATATTGTATTATCTTAAAATCTCAAAATTAAATTTTATTGTATTTATACCAAAGTGTAAATTGGTATTCGGTATAGATTCTATGCATGCATAATAACACTTCGAAATTTCGTCGTAATCAGGCGAAACCGTCATTAAAGTGCAAAAAAAATCCCGGGTTGTTGGCCCGGGATTCGTATAGTTTTTACGCTGATTATGCTATACCTTCGGCCAGCACGGTTACTTTATTGTTAGCCGCTTCGACAACGCCGCCTTTAATAAAGAAATGTTCTTCTTTACCGGCACCGCCACCGCGAATGGTAAGCTTACCATCATTAAGCGTTGAAATGATAGGCGCGTGGTTGTTCAGTATCTCAAAAGCGCCCAGCGTACCCGGCAAGGTAACCGAAGTTGCTTCGCCTTCGTAAACTGTTTTATCAGGAGTAAGAATTTCTAAAGTCATTTTGAGTAGATTTTAGAATCAAGATTCAAGAGCCAAGACGTTTTTATCTTGATTCCTGAATCTTAATTCTTGATTCCGGAGTTTACGCGTTCGCTTCAGCTAATAGTTTTTTACCTTTTTCAATAGCGTCTTCAATGGTACCAACCAGGTTGAATGCTGCTTCGGGGTATTCGTCAACTTCACCATCCATAATCATGTTGAAGCCTTTGATGGTTTCTTTAATGTCAACCAGTACACCTTTTAAGCCGGTAAACTGCTCGGCAACGTGGAACGGCTGCGAAAGGAAACGCTGAACACGGCGTGCGCGTGATACAACCAGTTTATCTTCCTCGCTAAGTTCGTCCATACCAAGGATGGCGATGATATCTTGAAGTTCTTTGTAACGTTGCAATGTTTCTTTTACGCGCTGAGCGGTGTTGTAGTGCTCGTCGCCTAAAACTGCAGGGCTAAGGATACGTGAGGTTGAATCCAGAGGGTCAACCGCAGGGTAGATACCTAACTCGGCAATTTTACGTGAAAGTACGGTAGTAGCATCTAAGTGGGCGAAGGTTGTAGCCGGTGCCGGGTCGGTCAAGTCATCCGCAGGTACGTAAACCGCCTGTACAGATGTAATTGAACCGCGTTTGGTTGAAGTAATACGCTCCTGCATCAAACCCATTTCGGTAGCCAGTGTTGGCTGGTAACCTACCGCCGATGGCATACGGCCAAGCAGTGCCGATACTTCAGAACCAGCTTGTGTAAAGCGGAAAATGTTATCGATAAAGAATAATATATCACGGCCTTTGCCTTCTTCGTCACCATCGCGGAAATACTCGGCAATAGTTAAACCTGAAAGCGCCACACGTGCACGTGCACCAGGAGGCTCGTTCATCTGACCAAATACGAAGGTCGCTTTAGAATCTTTCATCGCTTCAGCGTCAACTTTTGACAAGTCCCAACCGCCTTCTTCCATTGAATGCATAAACTCGTCGCCGTATTTGATAATGCCCGATTCAAGCATTTCGCGCAGTAAGTCGTTACCTTCACGGGTACGCTCACCTACACCCGCGAATACTGATAAACCTGAGTATGCTTTCGCGATGTTGTTGATCAGTTCCTGGATCAATACGGTTTTACCTACGCCCGCACCGCCAAATAAACCAATTTTACCACCTTTTGCATAAGGCTCCAATAAGTCGATTACTTTGATACCGGTAAACAATACCTCAGTTTCGGTTGAAAGATCTTCAAACCTTGGCGGAGTATTGTGGATAGCGCGTCCGTTTGATTTATCAAGTTCGGTAATACCGTCAATTGCATCACCTACCACATTGAATACACGTCCTTTAATGGCGTCGCCGATAGGCATTTTAATAGCTGTGCCTAAATCGGTAACAGGCATGCCGCGCAATAAACCGTCGGTCGAGTCCATGGCGATGGCGCGTACCCTGTCTTCACCTAAATGCTGTTGAACTTCAAGAATGATTTTTTGACCATTCTGTTTAGTTATCTCTAACGCATTGTAAATTTTAGGAAGATGGGCCTCATCATTAAAGCTTACGTCAACTACCGGACCGATGATCCGTGATATTTTTCCAATGTTTGGCATATTATAACCTGATAATTAAAAATAGTTTTAATGTACAATGTATCAATTTTGTGATGATACTATTTGTGGGCGCAAAGTTATGATTTATAACGAAATATTTAAATAGTGTTGGTAAGA
This sequence comes from Mucilaginibacter limnophilus, assembly GCF_004005815.1. GTDB lineage: Bacteria > Bacteroidota > Bacteroidia > Sphingobacteriales > Sphingobacteriaceae > Mucilaginibacter > Mucilaginibacter limnophilus. Next base: position 116,797 of record NZ_SACK01000006.1, read on the forward strand.
TTTTCACACCGAATTTTAATAACCTCACGTGGCCTGAAAACGCAGGATTATTTTACCCGAATGGGTGCTGCTTTCCATCAGTTTATGTGCTTCGGCGGCATCCGCTGCGTCGAAAACACGGTGAATCACCGGTTTGATTTTTCTGGCGTTAAGTAACGGCCAGATGTTTTGCTCCACCTCATATGCCAGCTGACTTTTGAACTCAGGTTCGCGTGAACGCATGGTTGAACCGGTTATTGTTAAGCGGCGACGCATAATTACTGACAGATCAACCTGTGCCTCACGGCCCTGCATGGTGTTTATAAATACCAGTCGTCCATCATCAGCAAGCGAGGCAATGTTACCTGGAAAGTATTTGGCGCCTATCATATCCAGTATCACATCAACTCCACGGCCGCCTGTAAAGCTTTTTATCTTTTCAGTAAAATCTTCGGTATTGTAATTAATGGCACCCGCGGCGCCTTGTTCGAGGCAGAATGCGCATTTTTCATCTGTCCCGGCAGTAATATAAACGTTACTGCCCAGCGCAGTAGCGATATGTATGGCCGATATGCCAATACCGCTGCTGCCGCCATGCACCAGCAGACTTTCCCCGGCTTTTAACTTACCCAGCCGGTATACATTATACCAGATGGTAAAATACGTTTCGGGCAACGAGGCCGCTTCTTCAAAAGTAAAGCCATCTGGCACCGGCAGGCATTGCCCCTCGGGCACAACGCAATATTCGGCATAGCCACCGCCGGCAATCAATGCGCAAACCTTATCGCCAACTTTCCATCTTTCTACATTTTCGCCTGTGGCGGATATTACTCCGGCCACCTCAAGCCCCGGAATATCCTGCGGTGCACCTTGCGGGGCAGGATAATTGCCCTTGCGCTGGTAAATATCAAGACGGTTAAGTCCGGCTGCTGAAACTTTTATCAGCACTTCACCAGGGCTGGGGATAGGGGTAGGACGTTCTTCAGGCTTTAATACTTCCGGATCGCCGGGTTGGGTGATGATGATTGCTTTCATTTGGTAAGTGTGTAATGAACAGTATAATAAATAATAACAAATGGCGATGGGTTTCAAACCCATCGCTATTTGTTATGGCATAGTATGTTGTTGTAGATGATTATTCGACGTCAGCCTCTTTTCCGGCTATCAGAAATAAATTCTTTTTATGCTCAATAATTTTGTACAAAGGATCGATTAGTAATATATCCTCATCATTTAATATTAAAATGAGCCTCATGTCATCCGACGACGCTTTCTTATCCCACCGATATATAAACATCCAAAGATTTGTACCTGAATCGATATACCCTGCGTCAATATAGTTTTGATTCAAAAGTTTCACAGAATTTAAAAATTCCTGTCTCTCGAGTTGAGAAAAATGATTAAGTGCGTCTATTTTTCCGGTATAGGTAACTTGCCCATTACCCGCTATCTTATTATTGATAAATAGTGTATCCCTCTCAAAATAATAATTTGTATTCAGGCCAGTTGTATCTTTAGTTAGTTTTTTTGATAAAGCTGAAACCTTGATAAGTGCTTTTTGAACATCATCAAAATTATCATTAAATGAAATTTCATTTAATGATAATTGATTGTAAGATGCTGCTAAAAACGCGACTAAAATTAAAATACCAATGCTTCGCATTATTATAATTAGATCGTTTAATAATCACTTAGTTGACCAGATGAGGCGGCGCCTCCCTATGATTAGCTATGTGGCATGACTAAAAGTAAAAAATAACATAACTATTTTACAAATAATCCTTGTCAAATAGCGATGGGTTTCAAACCCATCGCTGTTGTTTTTGATGGATTTATCCATCATATTCACATTATTTCTCATCATTCTCCTTCTGCAGCTTTTTCAGCATTTCATTGCCTATCAGCGCGTCTATCATACCACCCTGACCGCCGTCTTTACCGTTAACCAGTATTTCAGGAACCAGCTTAATGTTGTTAGCCGCTAAAGCTTCGGCTACGCGGACAATAGCATACTGCTCGGTACCCATGGCTTCGGTTTTCTGGCGGGTAACCTCGGCCTCGGCTAAACCAATGGCTTTAATTTTGCCCGCTTCGGCGGCGCCATTTATGCCGGTAGCATTTGCATCGGCGCTGGCGTTTACCGTTTTCACCTCGGCATCGGCCTTGGCGTTAATGGTTTTTACCTCAGCGTCAGCTTTGGCGTTGATGGTTTTTGATTCGGCTTCACCCTTGGCTTGCGCTACCTTTGAAGCAGCCATTTGGGTATTGATCTCAACCTGGCGGGTTGATTTTACTACCTCGGGCTGCATGTCGGCACCAGCTTTGGCGCTTTCAAACTCTTTACGTTCTATTTGCGCGCGGCACTGTATCTCATAGGTCATCTTTTCCTGCTCGGCTATTTTACGGTCGGTAAGCGTTTTCATTAGTGCGGGCGGCGGAACAATGTCGCCTATCAGCGTGTCAACACCCACAACATTGTAACCGGCAAGCACAGTTGAAATATGCTCCTTCGCGTCGTTCTGGCGCTGGATACGGTTGGCCAGGAAGCCGATAACATCACTTTTTTGCGCCGAGTTACGGAAATAGTTGGCAATGGTAGGCTCCAGTACCTGCGATACCAGGTTCTTCATTTTGCCGAAACGGGCTATCACCTTTGGCGCTTCATTACGTGGTACGTGGATGATTTGCGACACATCGAGGTTAAAGGTAAACCCGTCTGACGAGCGTACGGTGATTGTACACAGGTTCTTGTCCAGTTCATGCGCTTCGGTACGGCTGTCGGCCCAGTTAAGTACAATGTTGGTTGTAGGCACCACTTCAACGGCATGAGTGTAAATGTTAACCGGGTGCTTGCCGGGGTCGAGCGGGTCTTCCCAAACACCTTTTTCATTGCGTTTAACAATGTTGCCATGTTTGAAGTTATCACCGCTGGTATCGTTACCCAGCGGACCGACGAATGAGTTTACCACGCCGACATAACCGATAGGGATGTAGATCATGTCAACTTGTTCAACAATAACAAACCAGGGGTTAAGGTAATAAGTACCGGCAAGTATCACATCTTCCTGCAAGCCTTTGCGGCCGCCCGCGTTTATAAAGGCTATCGGGTCCTGGTAGTTTTTGTGTCCTGCAACCGATTCACCGGCTATCTCGCCTTTATCGAGCGGCTCGCCATCAAGCGTGGTTACTATGCCCACCTTATTCTCCTGTATCTGGGTAATGGGTACGGTTATCACCTCAAACAAGAAAGTATTAATACGATAACTACCAGGGGTAAGGAATGCAGCCTGCGGCCCCTTCTGGCCATTATTGTCTAAAAAAGCGGTAGCATCCTGAAACTTATCGCATTGTACCGGCTTACCCAAAACGCGGCCTGTATCAAGCGAAGCGCCGTCTTTAGCTTTAATTAAGCCCAGCTTATTTTGTTCGATGATGGTGAACGGCTGCATTACAATTTCGTACTGCCAGGGCCACATGCGCCAGTATAGGCCGGGAGCAAGAGCTTTGGCCTGCATACCAGCTTCGCCATGGGTAGCAATAATGCGTCCGTCGGGCAGATGTTTTCCGGACAGGGTGAATTTTTTAACTACAAGGCCGATGCGATCATCGGGTACTATTACCATACCGAAGAACACGCGTAATACAAATTTGTAGAGCACAAGCAATGCGATGACGGGTAATACCCACCACAGGCTTTCAATTGGAAAGTTCATGATTTTTTAAAAAATTAAATGTTGATAGTCCTTAAGGCGCGGACTGGTTTAGATAGCTTTTACAGCTTTATAATGAGTGCCTTAGCTGTATAGCGGTTAGGGTTTTGAGTGTTTTGTTAAGTTACATTGGTGTAAGAATTACACACCAAATATCATATGGCTGTAAATAATTTCCAAACTTTTAAAACGATTTAGCAGGTTTGTAAAAAAAGGGCTTTATTTTGATTTGCCTGTTAATACAAGTGCCTCGGTAAAGGCATAAAGTAAAAGTTATTTAAAAAATAGTACACTGTTACTCAAGCTTTATCAGGTTGTAATGCACTGTAAACAGTTAATTTAACCTAAAAATGGCGGGTTTTACCTGATGATTGCTTTTATTATTAAGAGTGTTGACGGGTGTTGACGGTGTTGACGGGTGTTGACGGTGTTGATGGTGTTGATGGTGTTGACAGGTGTTGATGGTGTTGACGGGTGTTGATGGTGTTGACTGGTGTTGACTCTGTTGACGTCAACACCTGCATGCTATTTCTGAAATCTAATATCTCACATCTCAATTCTAAAAACTATCTTAGCGACTTTTAAACATAATCATGAACAAATTCTTCGGGACAGGGGTAGCGATGGTAACCCCGTTTCAGGCTGACGGGCAGGTGGACTTTGAGGGTCTGCGTAATCTTATTGAAAGTTTAATAAGCGGCGGGGTTGAATACCTGGTAGCACTGGGTACAACCGGCGAAAGCGCTACGTTGAGCAAGGACGAGAAGAAGAAGATTTTTGAGTTTACTGCCGAAGTGGTTAACGGTAGGCTGCCGCTAATTGCCGGCATCGCCGCGAACAATACCTACGAGGTAGTTGAAAGCATAAAAGCGTTTGATACTAAAAGTTACGAGGCTATCCTTTCGGCCAGCCCGTACTACAATAAACCTACGCAAGAGGGTATTTACCAGCACTACAAGGCCATTGCCGAGGCATCGCCATTGCCGGTAATCCTGTATAATGTGCCCGGTCGTACCGGCAGCAACGTAAATTCCGAAACTACCGTGCGTTTGGCTAACGATTTCAAAAATATCATCGGCATAAAGGAAGCATCAGGTAATTTCGACCTGTTTAACCAGTTGCTGAGAGATAAGCCTGAAGATTTCCTGGTAATATCGGGAGACGATGCTGTGACCCTCCCCATGATAGCGCTTGGCGCTGTTGGCGTGATCTCGGTTGTGGGTAACGCTCTTCCTAAAGAGTTTTCCGATATGGTTCGCCTATGCCTTAACGGCGACTATGTATCGGCACAAAAGGCTCACTTATCAATAGTAGAGTTCACCCGCCTGATGTTTACCGAAGGTAACCCGGCCGGTGTAAAAGCGGCACTTAAACAGCTTGGCGTTTGCGGTGATGCGGTTCGCCTGCCGCTGGTACAGGTAAGCGAAAAAACAGCCACTGCCATTGCTGCCGAAATCAAAAAGATAAAACAGTAATTAAATAAAAAACCCGGCTAATTAGGTAGCCGGGCGTTTTTTAATTGGTCAGTCGTAGTTAAAAAAATCTTTAAGCTTTGTTCTTTGTCTCCTGAACTTCAAGACGAATGCTTTGTGCCAAGTTTTTAAGGTCTTGCAAACCTTTACGTAAACGGGTTCCGGCAGCGCTGTTGCCTTTGTTGTAGAATTTGTCGGCATCTACTTCTAATGATGAAACAAGCTCCTTTACTTCGTCAAATTTTTTCATTTTAGGTCACTCCTTTTTTAATTAGTTGAGTTTAATTGTTTTACTGAAGGCTAATCTAAAATTGTTTTTAATTAAAAAAAAATTTTCAATCACAAAAAACGCCTCATTATCAAGGTATTTTTCCACAATTCAGGCCGTTATCATGTATTTACATGATTTGTATGTAAACGTAAAGCGTAATAAATAAGTTACCATATAATTACAAAGAAAATTAAACGTTACGAAACGCTTTTTTCTTTATAAAAACCGGCCTTTAACTTGTCGCCCATTTCACTGAAAGCCTCAATCGTAACCTTTACATCCTCCATGCTATGAACAGCAGTAGGAATTAGCCTTAAAATAATCAACCCTTTCGGAATAACAGGATATATTACTATCGAACAGAAAATGCCATAGTTCTCGCGCAGGTCGCGGGTTAGGGCTGTGGCCTCGTACAGGTCGCCTTTTAAGTGCACGGGGGTTACCATGCTGTTGGTGTTGCCGGTATCAAAGCCGCGTTCTTGTAAGCCGGTTTGTAAGGCTGTGGCTACCTGCCATAACATCTTGCGCAATTCGGGATTTGATTTTAGCAGTTCTAAACGTTTTTTCAAACCTATCACCATAGGCATTGGAAGGGCTTTGGCAAAGGTTTGCGAACGCATATTATACCGCAGATAATCAATTATCTGCTTGTTTGATGCTACAAAAGCACCAATGCCGGCCATTGATTTAGCAAACGTTCCGAAGTAAACATCTATACCATCAACACAATCCTGCGCCTCATGCGTGCCGGCGCCGGTTTGGCCCATTGTGCCGAAGCCATGCGCATCATCAACCAGTAAGCGGAAAGTATATTTGTCTTTCAGTTTTACTATCTCTGTTAACTTTCCCTGTGCGCCGCTCATGCCGAAAACGCCTTCGGTAATTAGCAATATAGCGCCGCCTGTTTGTTCAGTTATGCGTGTAGCCCGCTGCAGCTGTTTTTCGCAGCTTTCAATATCGTTGTGCTGATACACAAACCGTTTGCCAATATGCAGGCGCACACCATCAATAATACAGGCATGTGATTCGGCATCATAAACAATCACATCATTACGGTCAACCAGTGCATCGATTATAGACACCATACCCTGGTAACCATAGTTTAATAAAAAGGCCGACTGCTTGCCAACAAATTCAGCCAGACTGTTTTCCAGTTCTTCGTGATGTATAGTATTGCCCGACATCATGCGCGCGCCCATAGGGTAGGCCATGCCATAATCAAGTGCGGCCTGTGCGTCGGCCTTGCGTACTTCAGGATGGTTGGCAAGCCCAAGATAGTTGTTCAGGCTCCAAACAATATGTTCTTTGCCGTTGAAATACATGTGCGGCGCCAATTCGCCTTCAAGCTTTGGAAAAGAAAAGTAACCGTGCGACCATTTTTGATGCTGACCTATAGGGCCGCCTACGTTTTTTTGAATTTTATCGAACAGATCCAAGGGGAATTGTTTTGAAGTAACCAATATGTTTTTTTAAACTGAAAAGCCTTTGTATGATGTATACAAAGGCTTTGGGATATAGTTTTGGGTTTGAGTTTTTGTATTAATCAACATTATCGTGCAAAAACGAATTGTTGTTCCTGATCTCGGTTTTGCCCTCATCGTCAGGAAGTAATGAGAAACGGGATACCTGGCTTTCGTTTGAAGCAGGTGTTTGCTGCAAGGCGATTTCTTTACGCTTGTAAGCCGGTACATTTTCCATTTCCTGAAGGTTACCCGAGCGAAGCTTCATGCTAAGGTCTTTTAACCGCATAATACGCTCGCGCGATTTACGCAGTTGCTCTTCCATGCTTTCTTCGGTTTTGTTGTCATCAGCGCCAACAACAGGTTCGGGTTCTGGCTCAGGTTCTGGTTGTTTGGTTGCAACTGTTTCAAACTGCATAACGCTTTCAGTCAGTTTAAAGGTGAAGCCTGCAGTATCAGGTTCTTCAGTAGCTTCCGGCTCTTCAGGAGCAAGGTTATGTTTGATGATCCCTGATGGTTGTTCTGCAGATGAGCTTGCAAACATATCAAACAGTCCGGTCTGCTTTGGCTCTTCCTTGGCTTTCATGTAAGGCTCGGCAATGGCATCAGGCTTAACAGGAGTAATAAACTCGTTTACCGGTTTTGCCAGTGGCTCATTCTCAGGTATCAGCATTGAAATTACCTTTTTATTACTGATCTCTTTCTCGCGTTCGTCTTTGGTTTGGAAACCTGTGGCGATAATGGTTACCGATAATTTATCTCCCATATTTTCGTCACGGCAGTTACCCCAAATCAGGTCGGCGGCAAGGCCTGCTTCTTCCTGAATGTAATCGGTAATAACGCTCACCTCATCCATGGTCACCTCTTTGTCGCCCGAGCTTATGTTAAGCAGGATATAACGCGCGCCTTCAATTTCATTATCTTTTAACAATGGAGATGCCAAGGCACCTTCCACTGCTTTAAGCGCCCGGTTTTCACCTTCGGCGCTGCAGCTGCCCATTATAGCTACACCGCTTTCTTTCATTACGGTGCGCACATCCTTAAAGTCAACGTTGATATAGCCCGGCAGAGTAATGATCTCGGCGATGCCTTTTGCTGCAGTCGTCAAAATATTATCCGCTTGCGCAAATGCCGAACCCAAAGTAAGGTTACCGAATATCTGGCGCAGCCTGTCATTTGAAATAACCAGGTATGAATCAACATACTTTTTAAGTTCTTCCAAACCTTCTTCGGCCTGCATTTTACGGCGTTTGCCTTCAAATGAAAACGGAGTAGTTATAATACCTACTGTAAGTATATCCAGTTCTTTAGCTGCTTTAGCAATAATAGGGCTGGCGCCTGTACCGGTACCGCCACCCATACCTGCGGTAATAAACAGCATTTTGGTATTGGGGCCAAGCATTTGCTTTATATCGTCAATATTTTCGATGGCCGAATTTTTACCGACCTCAGGTATTGAACCCGCACCCATACCTTCAGTAAGGCTGGCGCCTAACTGCACCTTATTGGGTATAGGGCTTAACTCAAGCGCCTGGGCGTCGGTATTACAAATAATAAAATCGACACCGGTAATACCTTGCCTGTACATATGGTTTACCGCGTTGCCGCCGCCACCGCCAACACCAATAACTTTGATGATAGACGACTTTTCTTTTAACATCTCAAACTGCATATTCCTTACTTTCAGATAAATGTATTTTGACGATCAGTTAGTTTTCGCTATTGTAATATTATAACATTTTCCACAATGTTTTTCCACATTCGTTGATATTGTGGAAAAGTTATGGGTTGTGAATAATTATTTCAAAAAGTCCTCATCCTTGATGTCATCTTTAATAAATTTTTTCCCGCTCTCTAATATTTTCGACAGTAAGCCAAACTTTTTGTCTTCTGTGTATTTTTCTTTAACGGGTTTCACCGTTTCGGTTACCGAAACCGGCATGCTGTTATACTCCATTTTTTGAATACCTTTTATCAGCAAGCCTATACCTGTGGCGAATGTTGGGCTTTGCAGCTCTTCATAAATGCCTTTTGGCAGTACTTCATTTTTAGCTAAGTGCTCGTTAGGGTAGCCTACGCGGCAATCAAGCCCGGTTACAAATTCAACAAGTTGCGGCAGGTGTTTAAGCTGTGCGCCGCCTCCGGTTATTACTATTCCGGCAATCAGCTTTTTCTCGTAGCCTGATGATTTGATCTCGTAGTAAACATGTTCTACGATTTCTTCCATACGTGCCTGTATAACATACGCCAGGTTTTTAACCGATATCTCTTTCGGTTCGCGGCCACGTAGGCCCGGTACACATACTATCTCATTTTCTTTGTTCTCATCGGCTAAAGCAGAACCGAAACGAACCTTTAACTGCTCGGCAATATTGCGCATAACCGAACATCCCTCACGAATATCCTCCGTAACGCTGTTGCCGCCAAACGGAATAACCGCTGTATGGCGGATGATACCTTCGTGGAAGATGGCCACGTCAGTAGTGCCACCGCCTATATCAACCAATACTACACCGGCTTCTTTTTCTTCGTCGCTTAATACCGACTCAGACGATGCCAGCGGCTCAAGTATAAGCTCTGAGCTTTCAAGCTGCGCTTTGTTAACGCATTTTACAATGTTTTTAATTGCGGTAACCTGGCCGGAAATAATGTGGAAGTTAGCCTCGAGGCGTACACCAGCCATACCGATCGGGTCCTTAATCCCCGGCTCGTTATCTACAGTAAATTCCTGAGGCAGCACATGGATAATCTCTTCACCGGGGGGCATTACCAGGTTGTACATATCCTCAATCAGTTTATCGATATCTTTGCGTGAAATTTCGGTTTGCAAATCGCGGCGGGTTATTAAGCCACGGTGCTGCAGGCTTTTAATATGCTGACCTGCAATACCAACGTTTACTACCCTTATTTCAACGTTTGATTGCGTACCGGCAACATCAACGGCCTGTGTGATACCCTGAACGGTTTTATCAATATTTGATACCATGCCGCGGGTAACGCCTGCTGATTCGGCCTTACCGATGCCTAATACCTCAATTTTCCCGTTCTTACTGCGGCGGCCAACTATGGCACATATTTTTGTAGTCCCGATATCCAATCCTACAATGATTGGTGAACTTTTTTCTTGTGATAAACCTTTGTCCATTTTAATGTTGCTTTATATGAGATGTATCTTGTTTCAATAAGTCTGTTATAGTTGATGAAATTGTTGAATCAATAGTAGCTGCCACGGCCTGTTTCATCGAGTCGGCCTTAACAGTTGTTTTGGTTGTCGTGTTGCTTGGATCGTTCTCGTCTTTGATACCTATCACCTGGTTTGTGTATTTTACACTGATGGCTTTATACTTGTCCCAGCCGGCTTTTGGCAACGCTTGTTTGTAAAAGGCTGCCAGATTTTCAAACTTCACATCTAGCGAATCGGCATTGCCAAGCAATATGCGCTGGTTGCCCACGCGTGGTATCAGTTCTATTTCATGATCTTTATTTACATAGATTTGCGCTACCTGGGCATTCCAAAGTGAATCTTTACGAATGTAATCGGCGGCCGTGTACAATGCGATTGCCATTTTGGTGTGAAGCGTGTCAACACGGTTGGCAAACAGCTCGTCTATATAACCGTTGGCAGCAACCACCCGGGCGGTAAAATTGTTTGACAGCGGCATTTTTAAACCATGCTGATCAACATAAAAATCCTGATCGAACCGGTTGATAACGCGCAGTATAGGCTGACGCTGGCTTATCTCTATTTTGATAAGACCATCCATTTCGGTATAAACCTTAGCAGACTCTACAAATGGGTTAGCTTTTAAGGTATTCTCGAGCTGATGTATGTTGATGTTAGCCAGTTTGCGGCCAACCAATGTGTTACTGCTTACCTGCAGTATATTTTCTACCTCTTCCTGATCAATAAAATACTGGTCGCCCGGAATGTAAACCTTAACACCGGTGCAGGTAGTTTCATTCTTTTTAACCTCGATAAAGCCCATAAGGGTTACCAGTCCGCCCAGGCAAACCACCCAGGCAAAAGCAATAAAAATCCGGCTCCAGACATTTCTACGAGACATTTTCTAATACTTGTTTTAGGGGTTGCACCAGTTGATCGATATCGCCTGCGCCTACCGTTAAAAGTAGCTCAGGTTTTTCATTTTCCACTATTTCAATCGCTTCTTGTTTTCCACATTTGCGTTTATTCCACATTTTCATCTTGCTGAGTATCAATTCGGCATCTACACCTTGTATAGGCAATTCGCGGGCGGGATAAATGTCAAGCATCAGCAATACGTCGCTTATGTCAAGCGCCTCGGCAAAGCCATCTGCAAAATCACGCGTACGCGTGTAAAGGTGCGGCTGGAAAATGGTGGTCAGCTTTTTATCAGGATACAGCTTTTTTACTGACGATATAGCAGCTTTCAGCTCTTCAGGGTGATGCGCGTAATCATCAATAAAAATATGCTGAGGTGTTTTAACAATATACTCAAAGCGGCGTTTCACTCCTCTGAACGATTCTAAAGCGCTTTTTACAGCATCGGCATTAACACCCACACGCAGGCAAACCTCAATGGCAGCCACCGCATTCTCAATATTATGCGTACCGGCTATACCCAGCTTAATATCTTTAATTATTGTTTCGCTGTTGCGGAAGTCAAAATAAAAATCGCCGTTTTCGATACGGATGTTAAAGGCGATGGAATCGGCCTTGTCATATATTGAATAAGTATGCCCTTCAGTTAATGGCAGGCCCTGCTTACGAATTAATGTGCCGCCCGGCTTTATCTGCGAGGCAAACATGGTAAACGACTCCGTTAGCTGACTATGGTCGCCGTAAATATCCAGGTGGTCGGCATCCATTGAAGTGATCACCGCAATATCAGGGTGCAGGGTGAGGAACGAGCGGTCAAACTCGTCGGCCTCAACTACCACAATGTCGTTTTTGCCAAACAATACATTGGTTTGATAATTTGACGATATGCCGCCCAGGAAGGCTGAGCAATCGGTACCCGAATCTTTTAATATATGCGCTATAAGCGACGAGGTAGTTGTTTTACCATGCGTACCGGCTACTGCCAGCGTGTATTTGCTATCGCTGATTATGCCTAATACCTGTGAGCGTTTAAACAGAACAAAACCTTTATTCAGGAAAAAGTTCAGTATCTCCGAATCCTTTGGAATGGCAGGAGTGTATATAATAAGCGTACCATCGCACGGCTCATTAAAACTCATGGGAATGCAGGAGGCCTTGTCTTCAAACGTTATTTGTATGCCTTCGTTATGCAGACTGTCGGTAAGGTCGGTAGGGGTTTTATCGTAACCACACACAATACACCCTAACTGACAGAAATAGCGGGCCAGGCCGCTCATGCCTATGCCGCCTATGCCTATCAGGTAAACGCGTTGTATGTTGTTTAGTTCCATTCGTCTTTTCAAAAAAGGCTCCCGCCAACCGGCGGGAAGCCTACTTAATTGTTAATTGTTATTTGGATAACTTCTTTTGCAATTACCTCATCAGCATCGGGCATAGCCAGTTTGCCAATGTTGGTGCTCAATGTTTTCTGTTTTTCCTTATCGTTTAATAACTCTATTGCTCTATCAACCAGTTTTGCTTCAGCATCACGGTCGGCTACCAGTTTAGCCGCGTTTTCCTGCACCAATGCCAGGGCGTTTTTGGTTTGATGGTCTTCAGCCACATTTGGCGAAGGCACCAGTATCACCGGTTTTTTTACTACGCACAGTTCGGCAATAGTACCCGCACCCGCGCGCGAAATGATGATATCCGCGGCAGCATAAGCCAGATCCATGCGGTTCAAAAACTCACGTATGGCAATGTTTGAATGATAGTTTTCACCTAACTCACTGATGATGTCTTTATAATAAAATTTACCTGTTTGCCATATTACCTGCACATCGGCATCAATAAACTTTTGCAAGCCGGCTTTAATGCTATGGTTAAGCGTGCGTGCGCCCAGACTTCCGCCGGTTACCAGTACTGTTTTTTTATGCGGAGAAAACTTGAACAGTTCAAGCGCCTGCATGTGTTTGCCGGCAATGCTTACCGAGTCTTTACGAATTGGGTTGCCGGTTTTAATGATCTTATCAGCAGGGAAGAATTTATCCATACCATCAAATGCCACGCATATAGCTTTCGCTTTTTTACCAAGCCATTTGTTGGTAATACCTGCATACGAGTTTTGCTCCTGTATAAGTGTTGGTATGCCCTTTAATGATGCTGCGTACAATAATGGTCCGGATGCATAACCACCTACACCTACTGCCGCATCGGGCTTAAAATCTTTAATGATCTTCAAAGCCGTACGTACACTACCCAATAGCTTCACCGGGAACATCAGGTTTTTGATTATTGAACCACGCTGAATGCCCTGTATGTTCAAGCCTATGATCTTATACCCGGCTGCAGGCACTTTCTCCATTTCCATGCGACCGGTAGCGCCTACAAATAATATCTCGGTATTTGGGTCGAGTTTTTTCAAAGCATTGGCAATAGCAATAGCCGGGAAGATGTGTCCTCCGGTACCGCCGCCGCTTATGATGATCCTTTTACCCATTCTGTTAAATTCTAAACTCTAAATCCTAAATTCTAATGCCTTTTCTGATTCCTTTTTTAATTTCGAAATTGAAAAATTCAAAATCCGAAATCAAGCTACCGCCACTTCCCTTATTTCGCCAACCACAACTTTTTTCGGCTCTTCAATATCTTTACTAACAGATAGTATAATGCCGAAGGCAATGCTTGTAAACAATATTGATGTACCACCCATACTTACAAACGGCAGCGGAATACCGGTTACCGGTCCTAAGCCTACGGCTACCGCCATGTTACCAAATGCCTGTATGGTCAGGCTAAAGCTTAAGCCTGCCGCCAGTAACGCACCAAACGCTTTTGGCGCTTTGGTTACAATTTTTATACACCTGTACAGTAAAAACAGGTAAATGCATACAATTACAAATCCGCCTATCAGGCCGTATTCTTCAATAATTGTAGCGTAAATAAAATCTGAATAGGGGTGGGGCAGGTAATTTCTTTCGGTACTGTTACCCGGGCCTTTACCTAACACGCCACCGGTAGCGATGGCTATTTTAGCGTGATCGCTTTGATATGATTTGTCGGCATCAACTTTTTCAGGGTGCATAAACGCGTTGATACGTGAGATATACGTTGCACGACGAGGGCCTAAAAGCATTACACCTGCAAGCAAAACAGCACCGGCAACACATACTATCGATATTTGCTTTATACTGATACGACCAATAATCAGCAATAAAATGCTTACACCAAACAGCATCAGCGCGGTTGACAAGTTTGCCAGCGCGATAAGTATAAACACCACGCACACCGAACCCATAATTGGAATAAACGAGTTTTTAACGTCTTTAATATTTTCCTGCTTACGCGATAGCGTACGGGCCAGGTAAGTAATCAGCGCCAGCTTAGCTAAGTCGGATGTCTGGAAGGTTAAACCTGTACCCGGTATGGCTATCCAGCGGCTTGCATCGTTCAGGTTGTTGCCAAATAACAGGGTGTACAGCAGCAATGGTATGGTTATAGCCATTAATATTTTTGAAATACCGGCATAATAACGGTAATCCAGCTTGTGCGAAATGTACATGAGCGCAATACCCGCAACAACCATAGCCAGGTGTTTCATCAAAAATGATTCGGCGCCTGTACCATGCTGATAAGCTATAGTTCCTGTTGAGCTGTACACAGCCAGCAGCGAAATAAGCGACAGCACGATAACGATCAGCCATATCCAGCGATCACCTTTGGTGTTGTTAAGTATTGCGTTCAACATACCGATTTAATTGTTGTGTTATTTGCCCTGTTGTTTGTTTTAGACCATGGACCATGGTCTATAGTCCATGGTCGTATTTTTATAACTCTCTTACCGCCTCTTTAAACTGATTGCCTCTGTCTTCGTAATTTTTAAACAGATCAAAACTTGCGCATGCCGGCGATAATAGCACTGTATCACCTTTTTCAGCTAAGTGGAAGGCTATCTGCGCTGCTTCTTGCGCCGAGAAGGTATTCACAATTACATCCACATCATCTTCAAATGCGTCGTGAATACGTTTGTTATCCTTGCCCAAACACACAATAGCCTTTACTTTTTGCTTTACCAGGTCGCGCAGCATACCATAATCGTTGCCTTTATCAACACCGCCTAATATCAGCACCACATCCGTCGTCATGCTTTCAAGCGCATACCAGGTTGAGTTTACATTGGTTGCCTTCGAGTCGTTTATAAAACTGATGCCTGAAATTTTGGCAACAAACTCAAGCCGGTGCTCAATGTTCTTAAAGTTGCCCATACTCTCCCTGATACTGTCGTTACGTAGTTCAAGCACTTTGGCCACGATACCCGAAGCCATTGAGTTATAGATGTTGTGCTTGCCTTGCAGAGCCAGTTCTTTAATTGACATTGTGAAATTCCCCTTGTGTGTGTTGATGACAATATTGTCGCTGTCGAGGTATGCCCCCGGCGTAAGTTTCTTCTCTATAGTAAAGGGCAGTTGCTGCGACTGTATGTCAAGGCCCTGCATTCCCTTTATTGTTTCGGCATCATCGGCGCAGTAGATAAAAATATCCTGCGCTGTTTGATTTTGTGTTATGCGGAATTTTGATGCCGCATAGTTCTCCAGTTTATAATCATAACGGTCCAGGTGATCGGGCGTAATGTTTAGCAGCACGCCTACGTCTGCCTTAAACTTGTACATATCATCAAGCATAAAGCTGCTTAACTCAAGCACATAATGATCAAACTTTTCAGTTGCCACCTGATAAGCAAAGCTGTTGCCTATATTACCCGCTAACCCTACGTTTAATCCCGCGTTTTTCAGGATGTGGTAAGTTAAGGTCGTCGTAGTTGTTTTACCGTTCGAGCCGGTGATGCATATCATTTTCGCATCAGTGTAGCGGCCGGCAAATTCAATCTCAGATATTACCGGAATACCTTTTTCTTTCAGCTTTTTGATGATCGGCGCCTTATCAGGTATCCCCGGACTTTTGATCACTTCAACCGCATTCAATATCTCCGCCTCAGTATGCTGATTTTCCTCGAAGCGTATATCCCACTGTTGTAATTGCTGCTTGTATTTATCGGTAATAGCGCCAAAGTCTGACACGAAAACATCATACCCTTTTTGCAGAGCAAGGTATGCCGCACCCACGCCGCTTTCGCCCGCGCCAAGGATGGCTAACCTCACCACGCCTCCCTCCAAAGAAGAGGGAGATTGAGTAGATGATATGTTAGTGTTCTCGTTCATTGTTCTTTTTTGTGATTTCACTGATTTTAATAGTGATTTCACCGATTAATTCTTCATTTTCTACGGACTCTATATACTATCGTCCATGGACTATCTTATCTCAACTTCAATGTTATCACAGCCACTATCGCCAGCATTATACAGATGATCCAGAAGCGGGTTACAATTTTCGCCTCGTGATAACCCTTCTTTTGATAATGGTGGTGCAGTGGCGCCATCAGGAAAACCCTGCGGCCTTCACCAAATTTCTTTTTTGTGTACTTGAACCATGATACCTGCATAATCACCGAGATATTCTCGACGATGAATATGCCGCACAGTATAGGCAGCATCAGTTCTTTACGTATCATAATGGCGAACACCGCTATGATACCGCCTATAGCCAAGCTACCTGTATCGCCCATAAATACCTGCGCCGGGTACGAGTTGTACCACAAAAAGCCTACACATGCACCAACAAACGCCCCTGCAAATACTACCAGTTCGCCCGAGTTGGGTATGTACATAATGTTCAGATAATCGGCAGTAATTACGTTACCCGAAACGTATGCCAGGATAGCCAGTGTGATACCTATAATAGCCGATGTACCGGTGGCCAGCCCGTCGATACCGTCGGTTATATTGGCTCCGTTTGATATACCCGTAATAATGATGATTACAAAAAGCAGGAATACTACCAATGCGTATTGCTCGTATCCTTCACCTGTGAACTTAAGCACCTTGCTATAATCAAACTCATTGTTTTTATAGAAGGGCAGAGTTGTAATGGTCGACTTGATATCCTGTGTGTAAACCGGCTTATTATCACGCATATGAAAATCAACAGGTGCATCATACACCACCGGTGGCTTTACTTCCTGGCGGATGATAATGTCATCATTGAAATACATCGTCCAACCAATAATCAACGCCAAACCTACCTGGCCGGTTATTTTAAACTTGCCTGCAAGACCTTCCTTATTCTTTTTGAATACCTTAATATAATCATCCAGGAAGCCAATAGCTCCAAGCCATATGGTAGTAACCAGCATCAGAATGATGTATATATTTTCCAGCCGTGCAAACAGCAGGGTAGGGACAAGTATACCGGCAATGATAATGATACCACCCATAGTTGGCGTACCTGATTTTGCCATTTGACCTTCCAAACCCAGGTTGCGCACGGTTTCACCTACCTGTTTGTAACGCAGGTAGTCGATAAGACGGCGGCCATATACCGTAGTAATTATCAACGATACAATAACCGACATAGCCGTACGGAACGTGATGTATTGAAACACACCTGCGCCCGGTATGTGGTAATGCTCGTTTAGATATTGAAATAGGTAGTATAACATCCTAATTTAGTTGTACATTTTAATGTGCAGATATGCTGATATGCAGATGTGCGAATTAAAAATGATTATTCTATTTATTTCGTTGATGCAATTATTTTACCCAACACTCTTATTATCGATTGTATGTTTTCAAGTAAGCCTTCTTCATACGGATAATTTTTTGCCTGTTTGCAAAGCTTTAACCAATATTCAGTCTCTTCAGCCTCTTTATATGCTATTTTACATTTATGTCTAAAGTCATCCTTGCTCTCTGCTCCTTGTGCTTCACTTACATTTGCTCCTACCAATGTGCCGCTTTTGAATAGTTGGTTAGCCATATTGAATTTCCTTTTGCTTTCCAGTAATTCAGTATAATCAATTATTTTCAAAGCAAAATCAAATGTCAAGTCGACTATCAAATTCGGTGTGGTACTCATATCATCAAATCAATTCTTTCATTTTTCTATAATCTGCACATCGGCATATCCGCACATCCTCACATCTGCCCGAATTGTGCAAGCAATTCTTCCATATCATCAAAATGGTTTCTTACACCATTTATCTCCTGGTATTTTTCGTGGCCTTTTCCTGCAAGCAGGATAACATCCCCGGGCTGTGCCAAATGACAAGCCGTTTTTATAGCTTCTCTGCGATCTGTTATAGCCAGTACATTGCGTTTAAAGGCAGGGTCGACACCCTCTTTCATGTCCTCGATGATCTGCGCCGGGTCTTCACTTCGCGGATTATCTGATGTAAGGATCACCTTATCGCTCCACTCGCAGGCAACTTTTGCCATAATGGGGCGTTTGGTTTTATCCCTGTCACCGCCGCAGCCTAACACGGTTATTACTTTTTCGCTGCCTTTGCGAATGCCATGAATGGTGCTTAGTACATTCTGTACAGCATCCGGTGTATGCGCATAATCAACTATGCCGATCACTTTGTTAGGTGCCACTACATAATCAAACCTTCCTACCGCGCCCGAAAGCTTGCTAAGGCTGGTAAGTACCTTTGATTTATCCTGATCGAGCAGCATGGCTGTAGCGTAAACAGCCAGCAAATTGTAGGCGTTAAAAGTGCCCACCATCCTGAACCATACTTCTTCACTATCAATGTTCAGTAACAAACCGTCGAACTGGCTTTCCAGGATCTTGGCACGATAGTCGGCCATGCTTTTCAAAGCATAGCTTTTGCGATGTGCTTTGGTATTCTGCAGCATAAAGTTGCCGTTCTTATCGTCGGCATTGGTGAGCGCAAAGCCGTTTTTAGGTAAGCCGTCAAAAAATGCCTTTTTTGCATCACGGTAGCTATCAAACGTTTTATGATAGTCTAAATGATCGTGCGTTAAGTTGGTAAATATGCCGCCTGCAAACTTCAGCCGTTCTATACGGCGCTGAGCTACCGCGTGTGAGCTTACTTCCATAAAGCAATAATCACAGCCCTGTACTACCATGTCGTTCAGCAAGCTGTTTAGCGCTACCGGATCAGGCGTGGTATGGGTTGATGGTATTACTTTATCGTTTATCTGATTCTCGACAGTTGAAAGCAATCCGCATTTATAACCCAAATCACGAAACAACTGATATAATAATGTTGCAATAGTAGTTTTACCGTTTGTGCCGGTTACGCCAACCAGCTTCAACTTATCTGAAGGGTTATCATAAAAGTTAGCGGCAACAATACCTAATGCCACTGCCGAATCAGCCACCATCAGGAAATCAACCTCACCGGTAACGTGTGCGGGCAGTTCTTCACAGATAACCGCAATAGCGCCTTGTTTTACTGCCTGTTCAATATAGTCGTGCCCGTCAACCACCGTACCGCTTACGGCAACAAACAGCGAACCCGGCACCACCTTGCGCGAATCAAACACCACCGCCGTAATCTCTACATCGGCGCTTCCCTGCAGCTCAGTAAATGCAAGGCCTTCAACTATATCACTCAGGTATCTCATTGCAGTTCGAGTATAATTTTTGCTCCTTTTGGTATGATGCTGCCACCGGTAACCGACTGTTTTTTAACCATGCCGGTTCCGCGTGCCATTACTTTATATCCTGCATTGCCCATTACATAAAGGGCGTCGCTCAGGCTCATGCCGGTTACATTTGGCACCGCGCCTTTTTTAAATTTTGTTTCCTGAAAGGCGATACCACTGCTGGTATCAATGCCGTTATCAGCACCTGATGCCGAGGCATAAAGCGGTTTTAAACCAAGTTTGGCATACACATATTTCAATGCTTTCATGTTGCCTTGTTTAACCTCAGGCATAGTAGTATTGCCTACCAGATGCGTTGGCGGGGTTTGATTGATGCCCATGTCAGCCGAATAAACCTTATCGGCAATTTCCCTGAATACCGGGCCTGCCACCTGTGCGCCGTAATAACCATTCTTAGGGTCGTTAATTACCACGATTAGTGAGTATTTAGGCTTATTGGCCGGAAAATATCCACAAAACGATGCCTGATATTGTTTTTTTGCTTTATAACCACGGTTTGCATCGGCCACTTGTGCTGTACCTGTTTTACCTGCTATAGGATATAAAGGGTTATAAATAATGCCTTTACCTGTACCTTCGCTCACAACACCTTCCAGCATTTCCTGCATTTTTTTCAGGGTTACGTCCGAGCAAATTTTTGGATTGATAACCCGGCAGTTAAAACGCTCGACAGTATTACCCAGCCTGCGAATCTCCCTTACAAAAATCGGCGACACATATTTACCATTGTTCGCTATAGCGTTGTAAAACGACAGCATTTTCAACGGCGTAAGCTGCATTTCATAGCCATATGCCATTTGCGGCAGCGTCATATTTTTGTTCCAGCTGCGGTTTTTAGGGTTTTTTACCACCGGTTGGGCCTCACCCGGAATTTGCAGGCCAAGTTTCTCATTCAAGTGCCAGTCGTACAAATGATCGGTAAACTGTGACTGGTTATCATGATAAGCGGTATTCACCAGGTAAGCCACCGCCGCGTTTGACGATTCTTCAAATGCCCTTTTTACCGTAACCCGACCAATGCTACCGTGCGAATCTTTAATAATGTGTCCTTTAATAGGATAATTACCAGTATTCACCATAGTATTGGTGTCGACCTTATGGTCTTCAAGCAATGCCATGTACGAGGCTACCTTAAACGTAGAACCCGGATCCTGGTTGCCTGCTATGGCATAATTAAACTTCTCCTTGTAAACGCCTTCTTCAATCTTTGTAAAGTTGGCAACCGCACGCACTTCGCCGGTGGCAACTTCCATCAGGATTACTGCACCGTGGTCGGCATTGCTTTTTATCAGTTGTTTTTCAAGCGCGCTTTGTGCAACATCCTGAAAGTTAACATCAATAGTTGAAATAATATCAGCGCCTTCTTTTGGGGCGATGTCATATTCATCAGCATTAACCGGCATCCAGGTACCGCCCGCAATACGGTGCATCAGCCTGCGGCCTTTTTCGCCGTTGATATAATTAGCATAAGCGCCTTCCAAACCTACCGGGTTTTTTACGTTATCGTTTTTATAGCCGATGGTACGTGCCGCCAGAGTTTGAAAGGGCATAATGCGCTTGTTTTTTTGCACGGCTATAAGTCCGCCATGGTATCTGCCTAAATTGAAAATAGGGAACTGGCGTACTTTTTTTAGTTGCTGATAGGTAACCTTACGCTTTAATAAATAATAGCGTGCTTTTTCTTTACGTGCTTCGCGAAGCAGGCGTGAATACTGTCTTTTTGATTTATCGCCAAAAAACGCCGACATTTTTTCTGCCAGCGAATCAACTTTTCCGTAAAATACCTCGTCGTCTTCAATAGCGCCGGCAAGCATATCCATACGCAGCTCATATTCGGGTACCGATGTAGCCAGCAGGCTGCCGTCAACCGAAAATATATTTCCACGCCCCGCCTCAACATCCACATAACGAACGGAAAGACTGTCGGACATAGAACGCCATTTTTTTCCTTGTACAAACTGCACAT
This sequence comes from Mucilaginibacter limnophilus, assembly GCF_004005815.1. Classification (GTDB taxonomy): domain Bacteria; phylum Bacteroidota; class Bacteroidia; order Sphingobacteriales; family Sphingobacteriaceae; genus Mucilaginibacter; species Mucilaginibacter limnophilus. The sequence goes on from NZ_SACK01000006.1 coordinate 138,246, forward strand.
TACATAGCTGTACAATAACAGCTAATGCGAACAACAGGATCAACCCGAAAGCAAGGTAGACCCTTAGCAGAATATTGGTTCTAATTCCCATCTGGCGCCTCCTTTATAGTTATTTTTTGCGGTGGTTCAACCGGGGCGTGTATGCCCAGGGTGTCAGTACGTTTTACAATTTCAGTTAGCGTGCTTTTATAAGCCAGCTCGGCCTTTGCCGATTTATAGTCCCAGGTTAATTCCTTAACCTCTTTGTTTAATTTATCAATGTCGCGCATGGTTTTGGTAGCCAGGTGTCCGTTGGCTATGTAGATCATGCATAATAAAGCTACATAAAGCACAAAAGGGAGTGCGTTTGCCGCCTCTTCAGATGTTACGAAGCCCTTGCTTAAAAACTGCGTTAAAAAGTTGTCGGGAATCTCCTTTTGCTTAGGCATTTCCTCAACTATCAGCTGTTTTTCAGCTTCTTCCTCCTGAATTTCTGTACGTAAACGATTCGTCATTTTTTTACAGCTATTCTAAGTTTCGCGCTGCGCGCCCTGTTGTTATTTTTTATCTCTTCTTCTGAAGCGGTGATAGCGCCACGGCTAACTGCGTCAAAAGGTTTTTGATCATTTCCGAAAAAATCTTTCTCCACCTCGCCGCTGAATTTGCCTTTGGCGATGAAGTTCTTTACCAGCCTGTCTTCCAACGAGTGGTACGACATTACTACCAGCCTGCCGCCAGATGCCAGTACATCTGCTGATTGCTCAAGAAAATCCTTTAAAGCCTCAAGCTCCTGGTTTACCTCGATACGCAGCGCTTGGAAAACCTGCGCCAGATATTTGTTTTCTTTCCCTCGTGGAATAAGGTTACTGATGGCATTCTTCAGGTCGGAGATGGTATTCAGCGGTGCGTTAAGCCTTGCGGTAACAATGGTTTTTGCCAGCGATTTCGCATTTTGTATCTCGCCATAAATACCGAATATCCTGTGCAGGCTTGCTTCGTCGTACGTATTTACTACCTGTTTTGCGGTAAGCTCGCTTGCCTGGTTCATGCGCATATCCAGTGCGGCATCAAAGCGAATAGAAAAACCACGCTCGGCCTGATCGAACTGGTATGATGATACCCCCAGATCAGCCAGAATGCCGTCAACCGGAACCGCGCCATGCAGACGGCAAAAGTTCTTCAGGTAACGAAAGTTCTGATCGATGAAAGTAAAACGGTCATCATCAGGTATATTTTGCTGGGCATCGGCATCCTGGTCGAAAGCCAGCAGCTGCCCGTCAGGACCTAAATTTTTCAGTATCTCACGTGAATGACCGCCGCCTCCAAAAGTTACATCAACATAAGTGCCGGAAGGCTGTATGTTCAACCCCTCGATACATTCGTGCAGCATAACAGGAGTATGGTAATTACTCATTTCCCCTCCTTCCTGCGCTGCCCATAACCTGCTCGGCCATTTCGGCAAAATTGTCGGGCATGCTATTCATTAATGTATCGTAAGCGCCCGGCTCCCAAACTTCAATTTTGTTCAGTTGACACGATAAAATAACCTCGCCTTTAATGCCGGCATAGTCAAGCAACGCTTTTGGCAGCAGGGTACGGCCAACCGAATCTACCGAGATACTCATCGCGCCACGAATAAAAAACCGCAGGAAATCGCGGTTTATCTTGTCGTATTGATTAAGTTTGTTCAGCTCATTTACTGTGTTTTCCCACTCAACTTTAGTGTATATGGTAAGCTGCTTTTCAAAGCCGCGCAAAATTACAAGCCCCTCGGTTTCAACACCGGGCAACTGCCGTTTAAGGTCCGCAGGGATCATCATGCGACCTTTGGCATCCAGCTTGCAATCATATTCACCAATGAGGAAAGACATCTACAGTATAAGGGCAACTTTTGTAACGTAAAAGTAAATTACTTCTTCCACTTTTTACCACTTTTTCCCACCAAAAGTTATTAACATTTTTTGGATGGTAATGTTTTGGCCTGTTTTGAAGCAGAACGCCCTGATTTTTAGCGCTTAAAAAATGCGGGTATTTTGAAATCCATCTTAATTGCTACCTTCGCTGTTCGTATAAAACAACTCATGCAACCATGAAATTATTAGAAGGGAAAACCGCGCTTGTAACCGGCGCATCAAAAGGAATAGGCCGTAAAATAGCGGAGAAATTTGCCGAGCACGGTGCTAATGTAGCATTTACCTATTTATCATCGGTAGAGAAAGGCCAGGCGCTTGAGCAGGAGCTGCAAAGCTTTGGCACACAGGTAAAAGGCTACCGCAGCGACGCTTCGAAATTTGATGAAGCGGATAAACTGATAACTGATATCGTCGCTGATTTCGGTACTTTGGATATTGTGGTGAACAACGCCGGGATTACTAAAGACGGACTATTAATGCGCATGACTGAAGAGCAGTGGGACGAGGTGCTTGACGTTAACCTGAAATCGATATTCAACGTTACCAAAGCAGCATCAAAAATTATGATGAAAAACCGTAAAGGTGTGTTCATTAACATGAGTTCGGTAGTAGGTGTACAAGGCAACGCCGGACAGTCGAACTATGCTGCTTCAAAAGCGGGTATCATCGGTTTTTCAAAATCGGTTGCTAAGGAATTGGGCTCACGTAACATACGTACCAACGTGGTAGCGCCGGGCTTTATCCGCACTGAAATGACCGACGTGCTCGACCCGAAAGTGGTTGAAGGATGGGCGGCAGCTATCCCGCTTAAACGTGCCGGCGAGGTGGAAGACGTAGCTAACGCCTGTGTTTTTTTAGCTTCAGACATGGCGGCTTATATTACCGGGCAGGTTATTCCGGTTGATGGGGGGATGTTGTAATGGGAGAACCATGGGTCATTCCGAACTTGATTCGGGATCTCTCAGGGCATGAAATTACTTAGCAGGTGAGATGCCGAAACAAGTTCGGCATGACAGTTTGTTAAATAAAAACAGCATATTTGGGCTAACCGGATATGCTGTTTTTATTTTCAATAACATGGGGAAGTGTTTCGGGCTGGTGGCTGCCGGTTTGTGTACTGGCGGGCTTGCTGTATGCCTGGCTGATGTACCGTCAACCTGTAAATATTGAAAAGCATTTGCGGTATACATTATTCGTGCTGCGTGCGGTTGTGGTTTTTATTTTAGGATTACTGCTGATTTCGCCGCTGGTGAAATCGGTAAACTATAAACCCGAAAAACCGCTGGTGCTGGTGTTACAAGATAATTCTGAAAGCGTAGCCCCGGCCCTTTCCAAAGCAGAGGGAGTGAAAGTGCTTGATGAGATGCAAAAAATAAAATCTCAGCTTGGAGACGATTATGAAGTACATGAATTTAGCTTTGATAATTCCCTGCACAACGGCCTTGCCAAAGCCTTTAACGGCAAGCAAACAGATATTTCATCAGCATTAAAGCAACTTAACGACCGGTTTGTAAATCGGAATATTGGCGCTGTAGTGTTAGCTACCGATGGAATTTATAACCGCGGCGCTGACCCACAATATGAAGCCAAAAATATAAAAGCCAATATCTACACCATAGCCCTTGGCGATACCACACCTAAAAGAGATTTGCTGATTGGCAATATCAGCTATAATAAAACCGCCTTTACCGGTAACGATTTTATGGTGGAGGTACTAACCGAAGCCTATCAAAGCAATAGCGAACAGTTGAGGCTAACGGTTAGTGAGAGCGGGTCAACACTCTTTAGTCAAACGGTTGGCATTACGGGAAACGATTTCAGGAAGGTTATACCGGTTAAGCTTTCCGCAGGTAAAAAGGGACTCCATAAATTCAGGGTAAGCATATCGCCGGTAAAGAACGAATTATCGGTGCAAAACAATACTGAAGATATCTATATAGATGTGCTTGACGCCCGGCAAAAAGTGCTGCTGCTGTACCAGACTGTGCATCCCGATATAGCAGTGATGCGTAATGCCATTGAAAGTAACCGCAATTATGAGGTAAAGGTAAGTTCGGTTACCGATTTGTCTACACTAAAATTACCCGATTATAACCTTATTGTATTATTCCAGCTATCAGAAAACGCGTTTGGTTCACTTAAAAGTTTTATTCATAAAAGCGGCGTGCCGGTATGGTATACTATTGGGGCGCAAAGTAATGTGCAGGCGATTAATAATATCCAGGGCAATGTTCAAATAAGCGCGGGTGATGCGCAGATGCAAGAAGTGTTCGCTCAACCTGACAATGCTTTTTCGGCATTTACCTTGACTGATTCCACACGGCAAAAGCTAACCCGTATGCCGCCGCTGCTGGCGCCGTTTGGTAGTTACACGGTATCAGCAAATACATCAGCTTTGCTGAAACAGCGTATTGGCAATGTAAACACCACTTACCCGTTGCTGGCATTCAGCAATGCAAATGGAAAGCGTTCGGCAACGCTAACGGGCGAGGGTTTATGGCGATGGAAACTTGCCGAGTACAGTACTTATGGCAACCATAACGCTATTGAAGAACTCTTTAGTCAGAGCGTACAATATTTAACAGCCAACGCCAACCGGCAGCAGTTTAGAGTGTATCCTGCAAAAACTGTATTTGATGAAGGTGAGAATATTTTGCTAAACGCCGAGCTATATAACGATGCCCTTGAACTGGTAAACACGCCTGATGTAAAGATTGATATCAAAAGCCAGCAGGGCAAAAGCTATAACTTTCTATTCACCCGTAAGGCTCAAAGTTATAGTCTTGATGCCGGGGCGCTGCCATCAGGAGACTACACTTACAGCGCAAGTGCAAAGCTGGGCGCAAGGCTATTCAACGCCGCCGGCAGGTTCACTGTAAAGCAGCTTAATCTTGAAGTGCGGCAAAGTACCGCGAATCACAGGCTGCTTAATACCATTGCCAAGCAAAGCGGCGGTGTTATGTTGCAACCATCGCAGGTTAATCAACTGGCTGATATCATCCGCAAAAATGAAAACATCAAAACTGTGGTTTATGAAGATAAACGATATAGTGACCTGGTGGACGTAAAATGGGTGTTTGTTTTGGTGCTTGTTTTGTTAAGTACTGAATGGTTTTTGCGGAAGAGGGAAGGAGAGGTGTAGGTGATTCGGAATTCGGAAGTGTCGATTTAGAAAGAAGATGTCATTGCGAGCGTAGCATTCTCATATTTCAGTACTTCGTTATGAGTGGAAGGGCGCTTTATCAACGCCAGTGGATGTCACTTTTTTTTGACAGCCAAAAAGTAACCAAAGAAAAACTGCCGGCTGCACCCAGGCCTTTTAAAGTTGTGCTGTGGCTTCCCCTGTACTACCCGGCCATGCTGATGCCGGAACTATTGGTTATTTGTGGTTCTTCAAACTCTTTTTTGCTCTAATGACTAATGACCAGTGACCAAATCAAAAATCCAGCGGCCCCAATCTTCGCATATTTTGCCTTATCAAATATTGCCTGTGGCGAACATACCTGCTCGGCTTTGTAGCGCTCCAGTGTAACGGACTTGGAAATATGGAAGCAATAGCGGCCGCCTGGCGGCGGGTAAGGTTTGCGGCCGATTTATGATAGTAAGCTTGTGCTGCTGCTTCGGCACCATAAATACCATCTCCCATTTCAATTACATTGAGGTAAACTTCCATAATGCGCTTCTTGCTCCAAAGCAGTTCTATCCACATGGTAAACCATGCTTCCAGACCTTTGCGCACAAATGAGCGCCCTTCCCACAAAAAAACGTTTTTAGCGGTTTGCTGACTGATGGTACTGCCGCCTATAAGCTTGCGGCTATGCATGTTCTTTTTTATGGCGCGCTCAATTGCCTTAAAGTCGAACCCGTGATGTTCCATAAAGCGCTGGTCTTCAGCGGCAACGGCGGCGCGCTTCATGTTGTCTGAAATTTCTTCAAAGTCTTTCCAGTCTTTATCAATTTTCCAGTCTTTATCATCGGCCTTGCGCTCAAAGCCCCGGCTGATCATAAGCCAGGTAACCGGCGGGTTAACAAAGCGATACAGCAATACGCCAAAAATGCTGGCTGCTACAAAAAATATAAGCGCCAGTTTAACAAATCGCCAAACCAGCTTAAAAATGCTTTTGATCATATGGCATAAAAAAGGTGTTTGGATATCCAAACACCTTTTAAAATTCTAATATCTAAATTCTAAATCAATTGGTAATTACCAATTGAAAAATAAATTCGAAATCGAAAATCCGAAATAGGGATTACTCCGCTACTACTTCAAACGGAACCTTAACTTTAACCTCTTTGTGCAGGTTAATGTTAGCGGTGTATTCGCCAATTACTTTTGGCTCCTGATCGAAAGTGATACGACGACGGTCAACTTCAAAACCTTCTTTTTTCAGTGCATCAGCAATTTGAATAGTGTTGATAGCACCGAAGATTTTGCCTGTTTCACCAGCCTTTGCGCCAATGGTAAGTTTTACACCTTCCAGTTTAGCGGCAATAGCGTCAGCATCTTTACGGATTTTTTCTTGTTTAAACTGAGCCTGTTTCAGGTTCTCAGCCAACACCTTGCGTGCCGATTCGGTAGCCAGAATAGCATAACCTTTCGGGATAAGGTAGTTACGGCCATAACCCGGCTTAACGTTTACTACGTCGTCTTTATCGCCCAGGTTTTTTACGTCTTGTTTTAAAATAACTTCCATTTTGTTCCCTCCTGATTATTTTAATGAATCGGTAACATAAGGTAATAAACCTATGTGGCGAGCACGCTTAACAGCCTGAGCCACTTTACGCTGGAACTTTAATGAAGTACCGGTTAAACGACGTGGTAATACTTTACCCTGATCGTTAACAAACTTTAATAAAAAGTTAGCGTCTTTGTAATCGATATACTTAATACCGTTCTTTTTAAAACGGCAGTATTTTTTACGGTTATCCTCTACTTTAGGGGCAGTAACGTATTTAATTTGGTCGTTTGCCATTGCTTATGCCTCCTCTGTTTTAGATTTTTTCTGGTTGAACGCACCGCTGCGTTTTTTCTCGTTGTAAGCAATAGCGTGCTTGTCTAACGCGATAGTTAAGAAACGCAAAACGCGCTCATCACGTCTGAATTCAACCTCCAATTTGTTAATTAAATCACCCGGAGCCCTGTATTCAGTTAAGTGATAATACCCTGTTGTTTTCTTTTGAATAGGGTACGCTAATTTTTTCAAACCCCAATTATCCTCCTGGACAATTTCGGCTCCGCCATCAGTTAAGATCTTTGTGAATTTGGCAATTGCCTCTTTCGCAACATCTTCTGACAGCAACGGGGTAAGAACTACTACGGTTTCGTACTGTTGCATGTTAAACTTTTGTTATTTAATAATTTGCCCGCACTAACGGGGCTGCAAAAGTAAGCAGAATGTTTGAGTTATACAAGTAAGTTTTTAAGCCGGGTGCAGAGGGGTAGCGCAAGGTGTAATCGTATAAATGATAAATGTTTTTGAAACGCAATTGCTGAAGCTTTTTTTACTGCCAGTCCCGTGCTGCACTTATACGCCACAATGCCTTAAGCGCGTGCTTTATATTAATGTTGTCACCTTTTTAAACCGTACTGCTACTGCAACCGCCACCGCTACTTTTAACAAGGCCGGTATCCGTTTCGCCTGGGTTTATTTTGCAGTGTATAACCTTATATTAACGTAAACCTGATATATTTGGTGAAATATTACATAATGAAAAAAACCTTATTACTTATTACCTGCATTTTCGCTTTTTCTGTATTCGCAAAAGCACAAACCAAGCCCGGACCAGCAGAACAAAAATTGCTCGATTCTTTATGTGTGGAACTGGAAAAAATTGATTTGAGTAAAATAACTACTAAGCAAGAGGCAACTGATGCCTTTATGAACTCATTTCTTACTAAGTCCGATATGATGATTGAAGTAGCGGCTGAAAAAGGTGTTGACGTAACCGACCAGGAAGCCATGCATAAGGTTGGGTTAGGTATAGGTATTAACCTGATGAAAGCCAAGTGCGCCCCTTTTATAAAATTGGCCACATTGATGGCCGGGAAACAGCTCGACAGATCTAATGAAGTTCAATCAACCGTAGGTACGTTTAAGCGGATAGACACTAAAGGGTTTAACTACATCGTAATTGCCGAAAAAGGTAGTGAAGTGTCTTTTTTATGGCTGAAAAAGTTCCCTGATTCTGAAAAATTTATGGGTAAAACAGCTTTGCTGGCCGGAAAAAAAATTGTAGTTACCTGGAAAGAAGTAGAAGCATACCTGCCATTAGCCAAAGGTTACTATAAGGTAAAAGAAATAACAGGCGTTCAATTTTTGTAAAAACATATTGGGCAGCCGGCGTGTTTTATAAACATGCAACTCTCAACTTATCTTAACCAAAACGTAATAGAATTCAATGGCATGTACATGGTAATGCCTCGTGAAGATGATGATCCGATTGAAGGCGACTGGGCCGATGAAGAGGATGAAGATTTTGACGACCAAACCGAAGGGCTTGACGATCTGGATGAGCTTTATGAAGAAGCTGAATATGATGAAATAGATCCGGATGATGACGATCATTTGCCGGAAGAAGAATTACAATAATATTTTGTTTCCATTAATCTGATCTGCTTTCACGTTGATAATTTATAAATTGGCTGCGTGGCAGATCAATCAATACTTGCATATAATGAATCATTAATGCCGACCGATGGCCAGATATGCGATGTGCTGGCGCGTGAAATTGACCATCATTTACCCGAAGCCGAGTCAAAAATATGGCATGCCCATCCTGTTTGGTTTTTAGATGGAAATCCGGTTGCCGGCTATAGTAAGTTAAAAGACGGCGTACGCTTGCTGTTTTGGAGCGGCCAGTCATTTACCGAGCCCGGTTTGCAAGACGAAGGTAAGTTTAAAGCAGCCGAAGTTCGTTACACGTCTGTTGATGAAATAAATGTTGAAAAATTAGCCAAGTGGCTTACCGAAGCCCGCGATATACAGTGGGACTATAAAAACCTCGTAAAGCGTAAGGGTGTGCTGGAAAGGTTGAAATAGATTTAATATCAGATTTCGAATGTTCAATTTTCGAATTAAAAGTGCTAAGTGGGAACGAGTTGCCAAATAGATGCGTTCCTCAGCATGACAGAAGAAAACGGGATTGATAACCCCTTCATAACCTACAATCCCGGCATCAGCATAGCCGGGTAGCACAGGCAAAGCCATAGCACAAACTTCAATAGGGCAGGGTACAGCCGGCAGTTTTTCTTTGGTTCGTTTCTTTTGGCTGTCCAAAAGAAATGAACATTCACAGTCAAAACATAAACACCAACCCATTCTAACAGGGCATAATGGCCTTTAACTAAAGACCCCAAGTAAAAAATACTCCATCCATAAATTACCAACACCACTTTACCGTTACCAAAGTTTTTAGTTATCTTTATAGCTGTGGATAATTTTATTGTTTCGGCACGTAAATACCGCCCGGCTACTTTTGATACTGTTGTTGGCCAGCAGCATGTTACCAACACGCTGAAGAACGCCATTAAAAATAATCAGCTTGCACAGGCATTTTTATTTTGCGGGCCGCGTGGAGTGGGTAAAACAACATGCGCGCGCATACTGGCAAAAACCATAAACTGCCTTAACCTGCAGCCAAACGGCGAGGCTTGCGGCACATGCGATTCGTGCCGTTCCTTTTTAAATGGTAATTCCTTTAATATACATGAGCTTGATGCGGCTTCTAACAATTCGGTTGATGATATACGCAGCCTGATAGAGCAAGTACGCATACCGCCGCAGGGTGTACGCTTTAAAGTATATATTATCGATGAGGTGCACATGCTGTCGCAGGCGGCGTTCAACGCTTTTTTGAAAACATTGGAAGAACCGCCAAGCTACGCCATATTTATATTGGCCACTACCGAAAAGCATAAGATACTGCCAACTATACTTTCACGCTGCCAGATATTTGATTTTAACCGTATCCGTGTTGAAGACATGGCTTCGCATCTGGCATCTATCGCCAAAAAAGAAAGCGTAAAATATGAAGACGACGGCCTGCACATTATCGCCCAAAAAGCGGATGGTGGTTTGCGTGACGCACTGTCGATGTTCGACCAGATTGTCAGTTTTTCGGGTGCTAATGTTACCTACAGTTCGGTAATTAATAACCTGAACATACTTGATTACGATTACTTTTTTAGCGTTACCGATTGCCTGCTGAATGAAGACACCGCCAAAACACTGCTGCTGTTTGACGAGATATTAAGCAAGGGTTTTGACGGTGCGCATTTTATATCAGGGTTAAGCGAACACTTCCGCAACCTGCTGGTGGGTAAAGACGCTTCGACACTCAAACTGCTTGAAGTGAGCGAAGGCATACGTAGCCGTTATCTGCAGCAGTCGCAGGCGGCATCGGTGTCGTTCCTGCTTTCAGCATTGAATATTGCTAACCAGTGCGATCTTAACTATAAGCTGAGCAAAAACCAGCGTTTACAGGTTGAACTGGCACTGTTAAAGATGTGTAATCTGGGCGCTGTGTTTAACGCGGCAACATCGCCGGTAACTTCGCTGCCCGCAGGGGAGTTAAAAAAAAAACCTGATACCTCAGTAACGCCACCTGCGCCTGTTATAGAAAGTATACCGGTAGTTAGTGAATCGCCTGTAAGTTATAATACAAGTAAAAGCACAGCTCCCGCTCCGGTAAAGGCGACAGCAACTCCGCTACCCGCACCCGTAGCAGAAAAGCCAAAAGTATTTATTCCAAACCTGCATACTGGGGCAAGTTCTATTAAGATACCATCGCTTAACAGCCTTGATACGATGGAAGATGTGGCGGTTGATGAAGACGACCCATATCTAAAAGGAACGGATAAAGAATCGTTTACTACCGAACAATTTTTGGATCTCTGGAACCAATACGCTGCCAAGGCAAAAGAGGAAGGTAAGGCCACATTGTCTACCATTTTTGCAGGCAAGCCGGTAATGATGAACCCTGTTTTATACGAAGTTGTGGTTGAAACCAAGGTACAGGAAACCGCTTTTAGGGATGAGAAGCCCTTTCTGCTCAACTTCCTGCGCAGTAGCCTGAAAAATTTCGATCTGGAAATAATTACCCGTATTGAAGAAATAAAAGCGAACCGAAAACCTTACGGCGCTAAAGAGATATTCAAACACATGGCTGTAAAGAATCCACAGATCATCGATCTTAAAAACAGGTTGAATTTGGAATTGGAATAGTATTCAAAAAAATGTCATTTCGAAGGATAATGAGAAATCTTCTGAAAGCGGGCGATTAATTGAATGCCGCAGAAGATTTCTCCTTGTACCTCTTCGAAATGACAGTATGTGTAGCTAAAATAGCTTACAAGAAATTCTCTTTATCGCCTTTAGAATAATCTTTCAGATCATTTTTTGGATAACCCTCTTCATCAAGGTCGTCACGGTCGTCTTCAGGAGTACGCGAAATAGCTTCATCGGCAGGGTCAACTTCAACAATTTTTCCGCTGTCGATATGCATTCCTAAATTTTCCACGTCGGTTTCCAGGCTTTCATTCGGAATATACTCGTCAACTGCAGTTGGGTTGGCTTCATCCCAGGTCGAATCGAAATCGGTTCCGCCTTTGGCAGCTGTGTTATAAGGGTCCGGATGATCATAATCTGGATCGTTGCTTTCTACATCCAGCTCAAAGCTATCTTCGTTTTCATTGTAATTTAAAGCGCCACTGTTAATATCAGTATCAGTGCCTAAATCATCATTTACGTTTTGGTCGTTATCGGTGCTTTCTTCGTTAAAGCCCGGATATGTTTTATCTGGTTCCATAGGTCTGTGTTTTTTAAAATGAACAGTAAAAACCCTGCCAAAGTTTTAGTTATAGATTTAGTTAGTCAAATGTTATAGGCTTACGGTACGATGTACTGCTACCTATGGCTATTTTAACACCAAGTGATACCTGCCCCCAAATATCTTTCCTCCGGCCTGCGTCAATCCCATCCAGGTTATCCTCATACATAAGGTTCCATTGGTAAGCCAGGTCGATCTTTAAAGTAGGCTCGTTATAAGCGTTGTATATCTTTAATTCGTAACCGGCACGTAACGGAACAAAAAATTCGGTGCTGTTATTTTTGCCCGGAGAGGGGTAGCCTCTTTCTTCTGCAGTGGTACGTGAAATTTCGCTAATACTGTTTGATACAAGTCCAGCCCCTGCCGAGAGATATACATTTTTCAGGACGTTGAGCATAGGGCTATGGGAGTAATCAATAAATTCTCCTGCTTGTACTTGTGCCCGAATAATATAGGCTGTAAAATTATTTTTGAATTGTCTTCCGGATACGTTTCTTACAGAATCGCCTCCGGCAAGCCTGCCAAACTGCACCTCAGCAATATAATTAACAAATGGCGAAGCAGGATTAAAGTTTAAACTTACACTACCTGATGGCGTCGCTTTAATAGTTTCAGCATCGCCAAAAACAAAATTGGCCGAACCGGCAAGTCCAAAATCAATTCTCGAAAAATTGTAGCCGTTTTGAGCCTTTGCAGTAAAAGTTACGGCAGTTAATAAGATAAGTACATAGTTTTTTAGCATAGATAGTAGTGTGGTAGATGTTGTATAAACGCTGAAACAGTGGCTTAGGTATCTGGTTTCGATAAAGGATAGTTATGTGTACTGTTTTGTGGCGTTAAAAATGTTTTTAATTAAACTACATAAGGGCATTTTTATATATTTGGTGCCGTTACAAAAAACATACAATAACTGTAGTTATGTCAAAAATAAAAGTAGAAAATCCGGTAGTTGAACTGGACGGCGATGAAATGACCCGCATTATTTGGAAATTCATTAAGGATAAACTGATATTCCCTTACCTTGATCTGGATATTAAGTATTATGATTTGGGTATTGAGTACCGCGATGAAACCAACGACCAGGTGACTGTTGATGCCGCTAACGCCATATTAAAATACGGCGTTGGTATTAAATGCGCAACCATTACACCTGACGAGGCGCGTGTTAAGGAATTTGGCCTGAAACAAATGTGGAAATCGCCAAACGGAACTATCCGTAACATACTTGATGGTACTGTATTCCGTGAGCCTATCGTAATGTCAAACGTTCCGCGTTTGGTGCCTAACTGGACTGCGCCTATCTGTATTGGCCGTCATGCTTTTGGCGACCAGTATCGCGCTACCGATTTTGTTACTAAGGGCAAAGGTAAGTTGACTGTAACTTTCACTCCTGAAGACGGTGGTGAAGAACAATCATTCGAGGTGTTTAACTTTAAAGGCGATGGTGTGGCATTAACCATGTACAACACCGACGAATCAATAAAAGGCTTTGCTCATGCTTGCTTTAATCAGGCGTTATTAAAAGGTTGGCCGCTTTACCTGTCAACTAAAAACACCATTCTTAAAAAATATGATGGCCGTTTTAAAGATATCTTTGAAGAGATCTATCAAAACGATTACAAAGAGAAATTTGCAGCAGCAGGTATTACTTACGAACACCGCCTTATTGACGACATGGTTGCCGCCGCACTTAAATGGAACGGTAACTTTGTTTGGGCTTGTAAAAACTATGATGGTGACGTACAAAGCGACACTGTAGCACAAGGTTTCGGCTCATTAGGTTTAATGACATCTACTTTGGTTACACCTGATGGCACCGTTATGGAAGCTGAAGCTGCTCACGGTACAGTAACCCGTCACTATCGTGACCACCAGGCAGGTAAGCCAACTTCAACTAACCCAATCGCTTCAATCTTCGCGTGGACACGTGGTTTGGAGTTCCGTGGTAAACTGGATGGTAACGAAGAACTGGTAAACTTTTGCAAAACTTTAGAGCAGGTATGTGTTGAAACCGTTGAAAGCGGCAAAATGACCAAAGATTTGGCTATCACATCAAAATCAAAAGTTGAGCACGGTGTTGATTACCTGTACACTGAAGAGTTTTTAGCTGCTATCGATGAGAATTTGAAAGCAAAACTGGGTAAATAATTGTCTGAAATACAAGTAAAAGCCTGTGTTATTAACACAGGCTTTTTTCGTTTTAGCGCTTTCTGTTTCGGTATTTACTGATAAATTTGCCGCAAAACACACAATAACCATGTCAGCATTATATCCTCTGAAATTTAAAACCATCTATAAAGACAAAATATGGGGTGGTCAAAAAATGAAAACTTACTTGCATAAAGACTTTGGCGATCTGCCAAACTGCGGCGAAACCTGGGAAATATCAGGCGTTAAGTCGGACGTTTCGGTAGTGGCAAACGGTGAGCTGGAAGGCAAATCACTGGCTGATTTGCTTGAAGAATATAAAGGCGAACTGGTAGGTGAAAAGGTGTATGAGCGCTTTGGCAATACTTTCCCGCTGCTGGTGAAGTTTATTGATGCTAACGAAGACCTTTCGATACAGGTTCACCCTGATGACGAACTGGCAAAAAAACGCCATAATTCGTTCGGTAAAACTGAAATGTGGTATGTTATTGAAGCCGATCCGGGTTCGACACTGATAACAGGTTTTAATCAGGAAGTGAACGAGCAGGTTTACCTTGAAAAATTTAACAGCGGCCATTTAACCGATATTTTGAACCGCGAGGATGTAGCTGCCGGTGATATTTACTTTTTACCTGCCGGACGTGTGCATACTATTGGCGCGGGCCTGCTGATAGCTGAAATTCAGCAAACATCAGACATTACTTATCGTATTTATGATTTCGACCGTGTTGACGATAAAGGTAACAAGCGCGAACTACATGTTGAAGAAGCACTTGCGGCTATCGACTACAAGTTCTATCCGGAATATAAAACCCAATACGCGCACTCTAAAAACGAAGCGGTTGAAGCGGTAACCTGCCAGTACTTCACTACCAATGTGCTTGATTTTACCGAAGGTACCACCCGCGATTACAGCAGCATCGACTCGTTCATAATACACGTTTGTGTTGAAGGAGCTTACACCATTAAATATGAAGGCGGCGAACTGGCTGTAAAAATGGGTGAGAGCATCCTGCTACCTGCAACCATCAACAACATTGAAATTACTACCCAAAGCGGCTTTAAATTATTAGAGAGCTTTGTAGGTTAACCCTATAATGGCACTGGGATTATTTATACTTCCAGTGCCTTGTTTTTCCTTCGCTTATCCATTCAATGGCGGTATCCAGCCGTTTCTGACGTGTAGCATCTGTTTTCGCTTCCACAATCCATTCCAGGTATTCCCTTTTTTGCGACGGACTGAACTTTTCAAAGTTAGCTTTTGCGTCAGGGTGTTTGTCAAGTAAGCTTGTTAGGTAGGCTGGTTCTTCAACAACTGCTTTAGGTGCAGCAGCCTTTTTTACAGGAGCTTCCTTTACGCCACTTTCGTTCAGGGCAATCATTTCATGGATGTACTCCAGCAGTATCTCATCTGACGGCAGATCGGATAAGCTTATAATCCTGCCGAAACTGCCCGCGCCGCTACCTTCTTCTTCCTGCAAAACTTTATGCGGATCTTTTAATCGCCCGGCTTTCCAAAAACCAAATGCGCAGTGTTGTTTGAAAGCGGCTATATGGCACACCGGTCCTTTATATTCAAAAAATGGCATGCCCCATTTAACTGTTTCGGTTATTTTGGGCGAGGCGCTGTGTATAAGTTCACGCAGGTGGTTCAGTATTGGTTTTGCAAACTCTGCAGATTTGGCAATGTAAGCGTCTATACGGGTATCGTACTTTTCCATACTGCAAGATATGGATTATCAATCTAAAACATACCCGTCATTGCTATAAGTGTTATGTAATCCGAAGAGAAGGTTCAGCGATTGCTTCGTACCTCGCAATGACGCTTAATTGTGGATGCTAATAGCAAATGACTATCCAACCAATGACCCAAACAACTGCGCATGCCAGCTTTGTTTGAACGGTACTTCCCATTTGGTTTCCAGTTCGGTCAGGTCTTTAGCCAGGTTGTTGAACACAATCGTGTCGGGTGTGATAACGCCTTGCTGTATCAGTTCTTCAAATTCAGCGCGAGGGGCAGACAGTACCTCGTCGCCGCTTCGATAAGCCAAATTAAAGCGGTCGAATAGGTTAATATCGTAGCGCAATTCAAGATCTTTCATAAAGCGTACTGATTTATCAATAGAACAGCCGCTGGCACCGGCCTGGGCTTCGTCAATAATCAGTATCAAGAAACGGTTGTAACGTACCTCGCCTTTGGCCAACAGCTGATGATTATGTGCTGTCCAGCCGATGGCAAACGCGTTAAGGTATTGCTCAATTTCGGCTGTTTCAGCATCAGTTAGCTGCCTGTCCGACTGGTAAATCCATACTCTTGAATGTTGAGAAAATTGCATGTTGCAAATTTAATATTTTCTTAACTTCGATACTGTTTTTCTTGTCATGATAAAAACACATCTGCCACGGTTTAAAAAGTATCTGATTTTTTTGACGATAGCGCTCGTTAGTCCGCTTGCTTATGCTTTTGGCCCCGATGCGGCTGAGCAGGAAATGCTTAGCTGGAGCAACAGATGTTTTACACAATCTTTTGACGCGGCTGCCACCGGCAAGCTAAAAAAATGGGAACTTACATTAACAGAAGATGCGTTTATCCGTCTTCGTAAAACTTATGCGAACGGTAAACAGGAATATTTCTCTTTTCACCTGCAACGATTTGATGATATGGATTACCTGGGCACAGTAACCGCTGGTACATTGAAGCTCCACACTACTGATGACGATATCATTGTACAAACCTATAACGACCGCAAGGGCAATGTCGATACCATGGCTGCGGTACTGGATATCCCTGTAAAAAATATGGAGCCTGAGCGGCTGGATAGTCTGCGGAATGTGTTGATGTATTTTAAGAAAAAAGCTCTTAATTAATTTTGTCATGCTGAACTTGTTTCAGCATCTATCATGCAATGGATTTTGACCGTCTCATGGGATCCCGAAACATATTCGGGATGACAGATTATAACTACAACCCGTTAACCCTCGCCGTTATTTCAGCAATATCCAGCACCTGTATTTCCTGTTCTTTTTGTTTAGCCTTTACACCATCGCGAAGCATTGTCATGCAAAAGGGGCAGGCAGCGGCTACAACTGTAGCTTTTGCTTCAAGCACATCTTCAATACGTTCAACGTTGATGTCTTTTTTGCCGGGTTCGGGCTCTTTAAACATTTGCGCTCCGCCTGCGCCGCAACATAGTCCGTTGCTGCGGCAGCGCTTCATTTCCACCAGGTCGGCATCAAGTATTTCTAATGCCTTACGCGGGGCTTCATACACATTGTTGCCACGACCAAGGTAACATGGGTCGTGGTAAGTGATGCGCTTGCCTTTAAAACTTTCGCTACCCTCGGCCTTCAGCATGCCTTCGTTTATCAACTGCTGTATCAGTTGGGAGTGGTGTATCACTTCATAATTACCACCTAAACCAGGATATTCGTTTTTAATAGTGTTGAAGCAATGCGGACAGCCTGTGACTATCCTTTTTACGTTATAAGCATCAAGGAGCGCAATATTACTCAAAGCCTGCATCTGGAACAAAAACTCGTTACCTGCTCGTTTGGCCGGGTCACCGGTACAGCTTTCTTCGGTACCCAAAACCGCGTAGCTGATGCCTACATGCTGCAATATGCGGCAAATATCGCGGGTAATGCGCTGTGCGCGCTCATCAAAACTTCCGGCACAGCCCACCCAAAACAGTATTTCGGGCTCGCGGCCTTCAGCGGCCATTTGCGCCATGGTAGGTGCTTTTATTTCGGATTTCGAATTTTCCATTTCGGATTTATTTTTTTGACTGTAACTGCTACCGCAACTGCCACTATTTCTCCGCCCAGTTAAACCTGTCGGCATTGCTGTATCTCCATGGTGCGCCGTTGTTTTCCATATTACCGAACATATTGTTGAGACTTGCAGGTGCGGCCGATTCTTCCATTACAATATAGCGGCGCATGCCGGTTATTATTTCCAGTGGATTAATGTTTACCGGGCAAGCCTCAACGCAGGCGTTGCAGGTGGTACAAGCCCACAATTCTTCGCGTGTAATATAGCTGTCAAGCAGTGTCTTGTCGTCTGTATAATCCTTGCCTTGCTTGTCAATACCTTTGCCAATTTCGGTGATACGGTCGCGCGTATCCATCATGATCTTGCGTGGCGACAACAATTTCCCGGTTTGATTGGCAGGGCATACCGATGTGCAGCGGCCGCATTCGGTACAGGTATAAGCGTCGAGCAGGTTTTTCCAGGTAAGGTCGGTAGCGTCCTTAACACCAAAGCGGCCCGATTCAAGGTTTTCAGGTATGTAGGAAGGATCGAGCATCGCCTTTACTTCATTTGTTACCGACGCCATATTGCTGAATTTTCCCTGCGGATTGAGATTGGAATAGTAAGTATTCGGGAAAGCCAGCAATATGTGAAAATGCTTAGAATAAGGCAGGTAGTTTAAAAATGCCAGTATACCAACTATATGGAACCACCAGCATGCACGCTCAATAATTAACAATACATTAGCCGATGACGGGAGCAGCGGCAGTAATAAGCTACTTATTGGAAATTTACCTGCAACGGCATAATGTTCGTAATGCAACAGTTGTAACTTATAGTCGGCGGCGTTCATGGTCAAAAATGCCGCCATCAGGCATATTTCAATAAAGAGGATATAATTGGCATCGCTACGGGGCCAGTTGGTCATTTCCACGCCGCGGAAACGTTTTAATTTTAAAACATTCCTGCGAATTAAAAAACCTATGCAACCGGTAAGTACCAACAAGGCGAGTATCTCAAAGCTGCCTATAAGCAGTCCGTATAAACTTCCCAGGGGTTTTGAAAATATCCGGTGTGAACCAAAAAGCCCGTCGATAAGTATTTCCAGCACCTCAATGTTAATGATGACGAAACCCGCATACACAAACAGGTGAAGTAAAGCAGCTAAGGGCCGTTTTGTCATTTTGCTTTGCCCAAGGGCAACCAGCGCCATTGTTTTCCAGCGCAAAGCCGGATTACCGCTACGTTCAACATTCCGTCCTAACAGGATATTGCGGCGTACTTTGCCCGCGTTTTTAGCGAATAGATAAACAGAAGCGGCCAGAATAATTAAGAAAATAACCTGCGAAATCATTATGCATGCATAGTAATTTGATAAAGGTATAATAAATTAGTTAATGGTTGATTATGTTGAATGGTTTTATAAGATTCGAAAATTATTGTTCTGTTTATCAGGGTTATAAAATGCTTGATTGTATATAGTTGAAACTTTTTTCGAAAAAAGTTTTCATAAACCAAAAAACAAGCTACATTTGCAATCCCAAATCGGGCGGTATCATAGCTCAGTTGGTAGAGCAAAGGACTGAAAATCCTTGTGTCGCTGGTTCGATTCCAGCTGATACCACAAGAAAGACCACGTGGTCAATTTATTCAAAAACTTAAAAAGCTCTCAGATTAATTTCTGAGGGCTTTTGTTTTAAAAGATACTTAAGACCGCTCACGTTTAATATCGCTTTTGTTTTTCTTATAATCAGGTATAAACTCTTGTGTATAACAAGCTTTGTCAGTTTTAAATATACCTTTTTTAAACGCTCTTTTATGTAATTCCGGTAGTTTCTTAAATCTTTTCCTTCGAAGTTTATCAACCCTCTTGAGAGTTATAAAATCATAAGTACCACTTAACATCATCACAACTTCTACTTCATCACATTCATCTGCAAGCTTTACAGATGTTAATTCTATTCCAACAGCCCTAAATAATATTTTTTTAACGGAACCAGGTATTTCTATATAAAAAAAACCATTTAGATCTGTTCTGCCCACGTTAACTGTGTCATTGATCATAATTGACACATATGGCAAAGTTTCCAAATTATCATCAATGACCCTTCCTTTAATTGTTTTACTTTGAGCGTAAAGCCCATGTGTTGAAACACTGAATAAAATAAGAATGATCAATATCTTTTTCATTTATTATCTTACAGGTTTTGGTTTATTGTAAATATAATATTCCCGTGATTTGAACCATTTTCAATTCAGGTCTAAATCTGCCAGTTTTTTAAATCATAGAAGAAATTATGTGTTATAACTATAGTCTGCACCACATAAGCGAAGTTAGCAAGCTTCTAAACACTTGCGAACGTTTTTGTTTTATACCTTCCCAAAGAAATTAGTACTTTATTTATCACTCAACAATTTGCAGGCTATCAGCAATAACATACGTTTTACACGTTGATATCTCTATATACATTCATCCTTCAAATTCTGCGTATATCAATGCCATCTCTTTCTTTTATATTACTACTAGCTATCATAATTAGTATATTAACATTACGATTAAATTTTTATAAATACGGGTTGCAAAAAATTAATTTGGGCAGTTGAAAAATATCGTTTACATTAACGCTGCTTAATACTTAACGATTATATTAGCTGATGACCGGCCTTACACACTACTCTTTTGATTTGTGGCTTACCCTTATCCGGTCGAACCCGGTATTTAAGCAGGAACGCGCGCTTTACTTCTACAATAACCTTAATTTCAATAAAAAGCCGCTTGATGAAGTGGTAAAGATATTCAGGCAGGTTGACCTGATGTGCAACCATATTAACGAAAAAACCGGAAAAAATATCGATGCTGATGAAATGTACCTCATGGTGATCAGCATGATTAATGATAGTGCGGACGTGGTTTTTAATATAGACACAGATGCCCTTTATGCTGAAATGGAGCATTTACTGTTCAAAAACATGCCGGTTTTATTTTGCGATCAAACCATAGAAGTTCTTTTGCATTTAAAACAATACACGGCGGCAACCACCAATATCTTAAGCAATACCGGTTTTATTAAGGGCGAAACACTGCGTAAGGTGTTGCAGCATATAGGTATAGATCAATTTATCGATTTCCAATTGTATTCAGACGAAACAGGTATATCTAAACCTAATCCTAACTTTTTTAAATTGATGATTAACGAAGTCCAAAAGCTATACGATGACAATATCAACTTACAAAGCATTGTTCACATAGGCGATAACCCGATTGCCGACCTTGCCGGCGCCGAAGGTGCAGGGATAAAAGGCATTCTTATAAATTCAAATAACAAATCAATTTTTACTATCATTGAAGATGCCAACCACTTATTCACTTCATAAAATTACCAACGCAAACGATTTCGGCTTTAGTCCGGCGCACTATAGCCGCTTTAAATATGGCGATGGCTATGTGGCGGCAGATTTTGGCACCGCTCTGGCTAAAGGCTTTATTAAAGATCATTTGATCAACTCGCCTGCACAGCAGTTTGTGGTGATATCAAGTCCATATTCGTTTATTCCGACGGCTACCTTTACGCTCAAAAATCATTTTGTATCAACACTTAACCGCTGGCTGGCCGAGCATAACCGGCCTATACTGCAGGAAACAAAAGTGCATCGTACAATTACTTATAAAGAAGATTACGGTGAACTTGACGCGGCGGAGCGCCTGAGGCTCATCGGCAATGATTCGTTTCACATCGACAGAGAATTTTTAACCGGTAAAACCCTGATATTTTTAGATGATATTAAAATCACCGGCAGTCATGAGCGTATGATTATGAAAATGGTTGACGAGTATAAGCTGGATAATGAAATTTATATGCTTTACTTTGCCGAACTGGTTAACCATGACATCCATCCAAGCATCGAAAATTATTTGAATTATTATCAGGTGCAAAGTATTTTTGACCTGGATGATATTCTGAACAGTAAGTTCAGCATCAATACCAGGATAGTTAAATACATTTTAAACTACGATCATGACAGTGTTTGCATATTTCTGCAAAACAAACCGGATGAATTTATAAACAAATTATATGATATGGCTATTGGCAATGGCTACCATACAATGGACTGTTATAAACCAAACCTTGATTATATAAAAAATCAACTACTTACTTACAAAATAAACTTAGCATAACATGGCAATTAATTTGCAAAAAGGGCAGCGTGAAATTATTGACGCGCCTAAATTTACTATAGGTTTAGGCTGGGATGCCAATTCATCATCAACCGGATCGGCATTTGACCTTGACGCTTCTGTATTTATAATGGGCGACAATAAAAAATTGCTGGCCGATGAATACTTTGTATTTTACAACAACACAAAATCTCCTGATGAAGCTGTTGAGCATACCGGTGACAATCTTACCGGCGCCGGCGATGGTGATGACGAGCAGATAAAAGTTGATCTTTCAAAAATATCGCCGCAGGCAACAGAAATTTGCATTGTGGTAACCATACATGAAGCGGCTACACGGAGGCAAAACTTTGGCCAGGTGCGCAATTCGTTCATCCGTATTTTTGACAGCAGCACCGGTGCCGATATATTAAAATATGAACTGGAAGAAGATTTTTCTATTGAAACAGCTGTTGAGTTTGGACGCATATATAAACGCGATGGCAAATGGAAATTTGAAGCAGTAGGCGTTGGCATGAAGGGCGGATTACAGGATTACTTAAACAAATACAATTAAGAGAAGAAACTATGGCAATTAATCTTGAAAAAGGCCAGCGTATAAGCCTTGAAAAAAACAATGGCAGCAAGCTGCAAAACATTTGTGTTGGTATAAACTGGGGCGCTATCGAAAAAAAAGGCCTTTTTGGCTTCGGCAGCAGTAAAGAAGCTGTTGACCTTGATGCCAGTTGCGCTTTGTATGATGATAACAAACAGTTGCAGGAAGTGGTTTACTTCGGTAACCTGAAATCAAAAAACGGTTCGGTAAAACATAGCGGCGACGATTTAACCGGTGATATGGGTGGTGATGACGGGCTTGATAATGAGGTGATCACTGTTGATCTTGGCGCTTTGCCTGCAAATACCACTTATGTAGCCTTCGTGCTTAACAGTTTCCGTGGGCAGGACTTTGGTACTATTCCATTTGCATCAATAAGGGTTTATGAAGGTACGCCTAAGCGTGTTAACGAAGAGTTTGCGAAATATAACATTACAGGCGGAGGTTTTGCCGGCCACGTATCAATGGTGCTTGGCGTATTTTACAAACGCAACGGCGAATGGAAGTTCAACGCCATTGGTGAACCTACAAAAGACCGCAAGCTACAGGAAACCGTACAAACTGTAACACAAAAATATTTATAGTAATAAACAGGCGCTTTTTGCATCTAACCTTAAACAACAAATTCATCAGCAATATGGAACCTACTCCAAACGCCGATCTTCCTGCTATCCAGTCAGCAGCGGTAAGGCTTATTGATAAAGACGGTAATGTCGACCTTACCCAGGTAACACCCGAAGACGAAGCAAAATATTCGGCTTTAAGCAAAGACCTTAACCCTGCCGATTCAAATTCGATATTGAATTACGGCGCCGCGGTGCAGGCTACTATGGAAAGGTATAGTAACCAGTTCCTTTCGTCGGTACGTACACAAAATGCAGGCGAAGTAGGTGGTTTAATAAACGAGTTGCTTACCGAGCTTAATTATATTGACGTTGATGAGCTTGAAAAAAGCGGGTTTACATCGTTCCTGTCAAAAATTCCGTTTTTGAAAAAGCTGGTTTTTGATGCAAAAAAGCTGTTTCAGAAGTATGACCTGGTTATAAACAACGTTGACAAGATAACCAACAAGGTAAAAGCCGGTCGTTTAAACGCCCTTAAAGATAACAGCGCCCTGCAAACCATGTTTGACAGTAATGTTGAGTACATCAAACAGATGGAAGAGCTTATTATTTCCGGCCAGATAAAACATAAAGAGCTTGGTGATAAGCTTGCCGAAATGGAAGCCAACCCATCAGCTTATAACGACTATGAGATTGCCGACCTGCGCGAATTTAACAGCCGTCTTGATAAACGTTTGGCTGATATGAAGATTGTGAGGTTTATTATGCTGCAATCGCTAGCGCAGATACGGGTAGTGCAAAACAATAATACCTCGATAGCTGAAAAGGCACAATCAATAGTAACCACTACTATTCCTGTTTGGAAGAATCAGCTTACCATTGCTGTGGCCCTGCAAAGGCAAAAGGCTAATGTGGAGATGCAGAAAAAAATATCTGATACTACTAACACCATCCTTCAAAAGAACGCTGATATGCTGAAACAAAACAGTATTGAAGTGGCAAAAGAAAACGAAAAAACAGTTGTGTCGTTAGATACGTTAAAACGTACTACCCAATCGTTGATAGAAACGCTTAACGAGGTTAAACAGATACACGAGCAGGGTACGCAAAACCGTAAAGTGTTAAGTACCGAGCTGCAAACCCTTGAAACCGAGCTGCGGAAGAACGTTACAAACGTTAGTTGATGAATTAAAGGATGGATGATAACCCGATATTACGTGAATCAAATAAGATCATAAGCAAACTGCAACTCCTCTCGGCATTTTTTGAGGATGAGATAGTTTACAAAATTTTTTTGCGTACCCAGGTTATTCACCGTTTATATGAAACTAACCCTGAGCTTGATGTAAATAGTCTCGAACTTTTTCACCTGCAGTTTACGCAGTCTGTTATTGATCTTTTAAAAAAGATAAAGAAGATAAACGAGCGCAATGTAGGCTTGTTTTTTGACGAGATACAGCTGAATACCGAACTGATAAACAATATAAAAAACAGCGATTACAAGGAAAGCGAGTTTAATAATGATAAACAGCGGCAAGCCCTTAAAATAAATACATCCTTACGCAGGCTGTATCAGGTATTAAGCGAAGACTTACAGGAATATCCTTTCGCAAAAAACATTAACGCATTCAGTGCACGTTATGCTGAAGATTTCTTCTTTCAGATATCTGCCAATTTGCTTGCTGAACTAACTGATTATGTTCAGGAGGAAGTGTACACCAACGCATATGCTGTAATTGAGCGGAAACTTATGGGCAAGCTTTGCAAGCACGACTTTCGTACGGAGTTTTACTGCGGCCTAAGCTCTGCCAACCTGGTTGTTGAGGTGTATAAGTTTATTGACCATGGTATGTATTTCCTGTTTTATCCGTCGCGCAACCTTTTCCTGTTTTGTGATATCAGCAAGTTAAGCGATATTGACCTTACTACCGACATAACTCGCAATGCGCGCATTATACAGGAACTACAGGATAAAAACGACCGGTTACAAGCCAGTGCCGCTATAACACGTATCAGCATACCTGCTGAAGTAAAATCACTGCTTGCCGAAAATTATAAAAAGATATCTAACATAAACTTCCTGCAAAACATAGCCGGGTTTGATGCCCAGGCTAATATTTTAAAAACCATGCTGAATACCGATATTATTTAGCAAAATTGTAACACATCAAACCTCACTTTATCTAACTGATATACATAAAAAATGGACTTTATACACACTTTGCTGGGCGAGGATATAAAAGCCGGCTTGCTTATCATCCTGAATTTGATAGTTATCGAAAGTTTGCTTTCGGTAGACAATGCCGCGGTACTGGCTACCATGGTGCTTGATCTGCCTAAAGAGCAAAGGAGTAAGGCCCTGCGTTATGGCATTATTGGAGCCTACGTTTTCAGAGGTATATGCCTGCTGCTTGCTGCATGGCTGGTAAAAATCTGGTGGTTAAAACCACTTGGCGGCTTGTATCTGCTTTACCTTGCCTTCAGCTACTTTAAAGGCAAAGCCGGAGACGGCGACGACAAAGAGGAATCTGTTGACAAAAATCAAAACTGGTTTTATAAGTCAACGGTTGGCGTAATTGGTACATTTTGGGCAACCGTAGCTTTAGTTGAGGTGATGGACCTTGCTTTTTCCATTGATAACGTATTTGCTGCCGTAGCGTTTACCGATCACCTTTTCCTGATTTACACAGGCGTATTTATAGGGATATTAGCCATGCGTTTTGTGGCACAGGCGTTTGTTAAATTAATGGAGAAGTTTACCTTTCTTGAAACTGTTGCTTTTATAGTGATCGGTGTTTTGGGAATTAAGTTGACATCGTCACTGTTTACCCACTTTTACCCTGAAAGTCCTGTATCGCACGCCATTGAAGGTGAGCAAACCGATCTTATTGTATCAATATTTACTGTTGCCATATTTGTTATTCCGGTGCTTACTTCGCTTCTTTTCAATTTTCCTAAAAGGAATATTGTTGAGCCTGAGATTGCCGAAACAGCCGAAAAGGTTTTGGATAAAAGCTGATCAGATAAACATGTGCCTTTATGCTAAACTTTCAAAGCCTCTTAGTTTCCAGTAAGAGGCTTTGTTGTGTTGTCATCAAATGAAATTACGCTAATAAAATTTTGTTAATTTTTATTGCGAATGTGTTAACTGCTGGCACAGTTATGATGCCATTTATCTTGTTTCGGCATCTGTATCAATTTCCTTCTCTTTTCATTCACACTTTTTCTCATCTACGTATCAAAGAAAAAATGCCTCGGGATGATAAAAACGATTTTTACAATTTGCGCTTGTTTCGAGCCGACTGATTATGGCTTAAGAGTTATTTGAAATGATCGAGCTGGACGATTGCCCGTCATTGCAGATATGTTTTTAATACTACTACACTATGAAAACCGGTCAAGTTAATAAGGATCTCACTATAGAGACGCTAAGGGGGCTTGCTATAATTTTAATGGTATTAGGCCACGTGATCGGATCTGGTGCCGATAACGGGCTTAAAGTAGCCGACACTTCTATTTGGAGGTATATTTATTACATGTTTCAATACATGCGCATGCCATTGTTCACCGTTATTTCCGGCTTTGTTTATGCTTACAAGCCGGTGTATAAATTCAATTCAAACTCCAAATTTTTGTTCGGCAAGGTAAACCGCTTATTAATTCCGCTGGTTGTTGTGGCAACTATGTTTTACTTTTTGCAGTATATCATTCCGGGAACAAACCACAGGCACAACCTTGACGATATATGGCGTATCTATGTGTACCCATATGCGCATTTCTGGTTTCTGCAGGGAATGATGATCGTGTTTATAATCATCACCGTTTTAGAAAACTTCAAGGTGTTCAATACCTTAAAATCTACGATGATTTGCCTGGCGATAAGCTTGTTGATTTTTGTATTATTTCCGTATAAAGTAAATTATTTCAGCTTAAACAGGGTGCCTTTTTTGTTAACCTTTTTTATTCTGGGCTTATCTTTTAAAAGATTTTATGATGTAATTTTTAAAACGGATGAAATTAAAAAGCAAATTATCAATGTAGCTGCTGTAATATTTGTGTGCTCTTTAAGCTGTCAGTTATATTATTTCAATACTGAATTAGATACCCGCATTGTAAATCTTTTAACCTTCGCTGTAGGCTCTACAACCTGCCTATTGATGATAAATGCCGGCTATCAAAACAGTAAGCTGATATGGCTTGGGGATTATTCTTATAGTATATACCTGTTTCATATATTCGGCGCTGTTGCTCCCCGGGTGCTGTTTGCAAAGCTGTCGATATCAAATATGCCGTTACAAATATTGGTCGGGCTAATTACCGGATTAAGTTTCCCTGTGTTGTTGCGGCTATTATGCGGTTCTAACAAAATATTATCGGTGCTTCTGTTTGGCGACAAATTCAGGGTTACGCAAGCGCATAAAACTAATCAACCTGCTTATACGCAATAATATTTTATATTCCATCTAATTAAAAAGGGCATACCGTTAAGTATGCCCTTTTTAATTAATGACTATTTCCAGCCGCCGCCCAGGTCGCGGTACACGTTGGTTACGGCTGTCATTTGTTCTTTTTTGGTTTCTATCAGCTCAAGCCTTGCTTCAAGGGCGTCGCGCTGGGTCATCAGTACTTCCAGGTAATCGGCACGTGCCGATTTAAACAGGTCGTTTGAAATATCAATCGACTTGTTGAGCGCGTCAACCTGTTTGCTTTTCAGCTCGTAGCTTTTTTGCAGATTTTCAATGTTTGATAACTGCGTATTTACTTCAAGGTAAGCGTTCAGGATAGTACGCTCGTAATCAAACATGGCTTGTAGCTGGCGCGCGTTGGCATTGTAATACTCGGCTTTTATACCGTTACGGTTAACAAGCGGACCTGCAAGATCACCGGCCAGCGAGTACAGCAGCGACTCAGGAAACTTCGCCAGGTACGATGGCTTAAACGCCTGAAAGCCTAATGCTGCAGAGATACCGAACGACGGGTAAAATTCGGCACGGGCTACTTTAACATCAAGTTTGGCGGCAGCCAGCTCAAGCTCAGCTTTCTTAATGTCCGGGCGATTTGCCAGCAGTTGCGATGGGATACCGCTTGCAACAGTAGCAGGCGTAACACTTAAAAACTCACCTTTGTTACGGATGATCTCCCGCGGATACTGGCCCAGCAACAGGTTAAGCCTGTTTTCTGTTTCCTTTATCTGCTGAAGAATATCATATTCCAAACTTTGCGATTTTAAAACCTCTGCCTGAAACTTCTGTACGGCCAGTTCTGTTGCCTTCGCGGCTTCTTTTTGCGCCCTAATAATTTCAAGCGCCCGTTTTTGCAAGTCGATATTCTGCCTGATAGTAGCCAGTTGGCTATCCAAAGCCTGTAGCTCGTAATATGAGTTCGCTACTTCAGCTATCAGGTTGGTAAGCACAAAGTTTTTACCTTCAATGGTTGACAGATACCTTGTAATAGCCGCTTTCTTGGCATTGTGCAGTTTTTTCCAGATATCCACTTCCCAATTGGCATATACTGCCGCGGTGAAATCGGTCAGCGGGTCGGGTACTTCCCGGCCCGGTTCAATTTCTGTAGAGGCGTCGCCTGCGCCCTGGCTGGTGTAGCGGCCCACCTTTTCAACTCCTGCACCAATACGGGCACCTACTGTCGGCATTAACTCGCCGCGTCTTGCCCTGATGTCGTTCCTTGCCATGTTTATTTCCTGCAAGGTTACCGCCAGTTCCTGATTGTTCTTCAGTGCGGTATCTATCAGGTTTATCAGGTTAGGGTCAGTAAAAAAGTTTCGCCAGTTGATAGCCGCCGTATTGGCGGTATCAAGACTGTTATTATATGTGGCCGGTACGTTTCTGTTTGCAGCACGCTGCTCAATGGAAGGCACTTTACAGCCCGCCATAATCAGAACAATACCCGACATTATTAGGCATTTATATATGCTGGATCTATACATATTGATCAATTTCTTCAGTTAACGGTTCTTCTTCCTCATCTTTTATAAGGGTATATTTCTCGGATATTTTGCCGAATATGTAGTACAGTCCCGGTACGATGATCACACCGAAAATGGTACCCAATAGCATACCCCCGGCAGCCGCCGAACCGATGGTGCGGTTACCTGTAGCACCAGGCCCTGAGGCAAACACCAGTGGAATAAGGCCGGCGATAAAAGCGAATGAGGTCATCAAAATTGGGCGGAACCTAACAGCCGCGCCTTCAATGGCCGCTTTTAGTACACTGTAGCCCGATTTGTGTTTCTGCACGGCAAACTCCACTATCAGTACGGCGTTTTTGCCCAGCAAACCGATGAGCATTACCATAGCCACCTGCGCGTAAATGTTATTTTCGAGGCCAAGTATCTGCAGCAGCAGGAACGCGCCGAATATACCGGCAGGCAGCGAAAGGATAACAGTGAACGGCAGCAGGAAGCTCTCATACTGCGCGGCAAGTATCAGGTAAACGAAACCAAGGCAGATCAGGAAGATGTAAACAGCCTCGTTACCACGCGATACCTCGTCTTTTGAGATACCTGCCCAGTCGATACCAAAACCTCTCGGCAGGGTGTTCTTAGCTACCTCAGTCACTGCTTTAATAGCCGAGCCGCTACTATAACCGGGTGCCGACGCGCCGCTGATCTCGGCAGCGTTGTACATATTGTGCCTTGTGATCTCCGAGAGACCGTAAACTTTCTCAAGCCTCATAAATGAAGAGAACGGCACCATTTCATCACGATCATTTTTCACATACAGCTTCAGCACATCATCAGGTTGCGAACGGTATTGCGGCAGCGCCTGCACCATTACGTTGTATTGGCGACCGAACCTGATAAAACTTGTTTCATAATTACTGCCTACAAGTGTTGATAGCGTGTTCATGGCGTTTTCAATGGTAACACCTTTTTGCTGCGCGATATCATTATCTATCCGCAGCATGTATTGAGGGAAGCTCGCGCTATAGAAAGTAAACACCGACGACAACTCAGGCCGTTTGCTTAGCTCGGCAACAAAGTCTCGGCTCACGGCTTCCATCTTCTTGAAATCGCCTGTACCAGCTTTATCCAGTAAACGCAGCTCGAAGCCACCTGCGGCGCCATAGCCGGGTACTGCGGGTGGTTGGAAAAACTCAATAGTGGCGCCGGTAATATCTTTAGAGCGCTCTTCCAGTTCTTTCATTACTTCCTGAACCGAATGCTTACGGTCTTCCCAGCTTTTAAGGTTAACCAGACAGGTGCCTGAGTTGGCGCCTGTACCTTCGGTAAGGATCTCATAACCTGCCAGTGACGATACAGACTGCACATCTTCTATACCTTCAGCTATTTTTTGCAGACGCTCGGCTACCTGGTTGGTACGCTCGAGGGATGAGCCCGGCGGTGTTTGGATCACCGCATAGAACATGCCCTGATCTTCGTTCGGGATAAAGCCCGATGGCAGTGTATTGTTCAGCAGCCATGTACCCAAACAAAAACCTATCAGCAAACTAAAGGTGACAACCCTTCTGTTTACGATTTTGCCAAGCAGCTTCCGGTACCTGTCCGAAATGCCGTTGAACCACCTGTTAAAGCCTTCAGGTATTTTATCAATAACCGTTTTTTTACGTGGCTTGCCGTGGTTGTTCTTTAGCATCATGGCGCAAAGGGCAGGCGTAAGCGTAAGCGCCACAACACCCGACAGAACAATGGATGTCGCCATGGTGATGGAGAACTGCCGGTAAAAAATACCCACCGGTCCCGACATGAACGCCACCGGGATAAACACCGCTGCCATTACAAACGTGATAGCGATGATAGCCCCGCTAATCTCGTGCACCGCCTCTTTAGTAGCCCTATATGGTGAAAGATGTTTCTCTTCCATTTTGGAGTGCACCGCCTCAATCACTACGATGGCGTTATCCACCACAATACCAATAGCCAGCACCAGCGCGAACAGCGTGATCAGGTTAAGCGTGATGCCGAAGTATTGCATGAACATGAACGTACCGATTAGCGATACCGGCACCGCGATGGCCGGTATAAGCGTTGAACGCCAATCGCCAAGGAAAAGGAATACTACCAAACCAACCAGTATGAACGCCTCAACAAGTGTGTGGATCACTTTTTCAATCGAAGCGTCAAGAAATTTCGAAACGTCGTAGCTTATCTCGTAATCCATCCCTTTAGGGAATGAGCTTGCTTTGATCTCGGCCAGTTTTGCCTTCACATCCTTAATTACCTGGCTGGCGTTACTGCCGTACGATTGCTTTAATACTATAGCTGCCGACGGCCTGCCGTTCAGGTTTGAGTACAAGTCGTAAAATGCGCTGCCAAATTCAATATCGGCAACATCCTTAAGTCGGAGTATTTCACCGTTAGGGCTCGATTTTAAGATGATGTTCTTGTATCCATCCGGAGTGCTGAACCTGCCGGGATACTTCAGTACATACTCAAATGCCTGCGAACGCTTACCCGAGCTTTCACCCGTTTTTCCCGGCGATGCTTCAAGACTCTGCTCGTCAAGCGCTTTCAGCACTTCTTCGGCAGATATTTTGTAGGCCAGCATACGGTCGGGTTTCAGCCATATACGCATAGCATATTCTCGGTTACCCAAAATGTCGGCAACACCTACACCATCAACACGTTTTAATTCCGATAGTACGTTTATGTCGGCAAAGTTGAAAAGGAACTTCTCATCGGTATGCGGATCTTTACTGTACAGGTTAATGTACATCAGCATGTTTGATTCTTCACGGGTGATCTTAACACCTTCACGTACAACCAGCGGCGGCAGCTTATTTACCACCGATGCCACACGGTTCTGGATATTTACCGATGCCTGGTTAGGGTCGGTACCAAGGTTAAATACAACCTGAATGGTAGCCTCGCCATCGTTACCTGCGTCGGATGCCATGTATTTCATGCCCGGTACACCATTTATCGCCCTTTCAAGTGGAATTACCACCGCTTTGATCATCAGCTCGCCGTTAGCGCCCGGATATTCGGCCGTAATATTCACTTTAGGCGGCGATATTGACGGGAACTGTGTTACCGGCAGCTGTGTGATAGCCAGCACCCCCAGAAAGAGGATGATAAGCGATATCACTATAGACAGGACGGGCCTGCTTATAAATTTACTAAACATTGAATTCTCTTTTTAATAACTATTCGGTTTTTAACTGCAGGTTGGCCATTACCTCTTTAGGATTTTGGTACTTGCTGGTTATCTTATCATCATCTCTTACCTTCTGCACACCTTCAAGCAGAATCTTGTCGTTCACTGTAATGCCGCTGCCAACTACATACAGGTCGGGCATTTCATGGCTTACCACAATGTTACGCGAGTGTACCTTGTTGTCTTTGTCAACCACAAAAACATAAATTTTGTCCTGCAGCTCATAAGTGGCTTTCTGCGGAATTATAACCGCGTTTTTAAGCGGAACTGTCATTTGTACCTTGCCGGTTTCGCCGTTACGTAAAAGCTTGTCGGGGTTAGGGAATTTTGCCCTGAAAGCGATATTGCCTGTCTCGTTGTCAAACTCGCTTTCAACGGTTTCAACATCGCCTTTGTATTTCAGTGGCTGATTATTAGCCAAAAGCAGGCGTACTTTGCCGTCGCCGCGGTCTTTTACATTTGTTTCGTAGTCGAGGTATTCCGGTTCAGATACGTTGAAGTAAGCATATACATTGCTGTTGTCTGAAAGGCTTGTCAGCAGTTCGCCTTCATCAACCAGGCTGCCCAGTTTCAGCGGAATACGGTCAATTATGCCATCAAACGGTGCCCTTACTTCGGTGAATGATAAATGCAACTTTGCCAGGTTCGTCTCTGCTTTTGCCTGATCGAGCTTGGCATGCGCCATAGCCAGTTCGTTTTTTGAGACGATGTTCTTATCAGCCAGCGCCTTGGTGTTTTGCAGCTCTATCTCAGCCGCTTTAACTTCAGCCTGCGACTTCGCCACTTCGGCCTCATATAGCTTTGGCATTATCCGGAACAAAACCTGGCCGGCTTTTACATACTGGCCTTCGTCAACATAAATATTTTGCAGATAGCCTTTTTCCTGCGCTCTGATCTCGATGTTGCGCACCGAGCGTATTTGCGAAACGTATTCTTTTGTGATGGATGTGTCTACAGACACAGGGTTGGTAACCGCATACGTGGCGGCTTCTTCCTTTTCTTCTTTTTTTGATGTACAGCCTGGCAAATAACATATTGCCGCCAGGCAAACAAACACTACTATTCTGTTCATTATATTTTAGAAATGATTAAAAACGATCCGGTGGTTCGGAATAGAAATTCCGAAGAAGAGAGAGTAGCATCAGCTGTGCGCTATAAACCGAAAAGGTATACAGAAACGAAAAGGATGTTAATACACATCCGCGGGAATATTAATATAGTCCCTGCAGCTGATGCATATTACAAATCACAGGCGTATAACGCGCTGTACAATATATTTTGGAGATGAATTACCTGATAAATACCTGCCGAAAGGTAGTCGCTCTTTTAAATGCTCGGGACGAATACTTAAAAGAAAAATGCAGGATAGAATAGAAACCCAGTTTGCCAGCAATACATATTTCCGGGCAAATACAAAGTTATCGTCATCGTCTTCAATATTGAAGATAAAATCTTTGTCGGTGTTTAACTTGCTGCTTTTTTTTACAGTAGTAGCTTTAGAAATATCTACGGGAGTAACTTTTTGTGTGCGGGTAACGTCGGGGGCAGGAGAATAAGAAAGCTTATCGTGATGCACACGGGCATAAGTATAATTGTACCCCCTAAGCAACAGGAAACAAAGTGATAAGATAAATATAACCCCAGCTCTCATATTCAGCCGCAAAAATAATATCAGAAAACGTAAATCAGTGTGTTTTTAGTATTTTTTTACTGTTACGATTGATTGTAAGACTTTCTGTAAAGCCAATGGTTACAAGCTCTTCGTAAAAACTGACCAATTTGTGACGAAGCAGGTATCAAGGTGTCAAAAGAAAAAAGGCACCCCTGGGTGGAATGCCTTTGAAATATTTTATTTATCAAGTAGTTGCTTGGCTGTTTTTTTAGCCTGATCGGCTCCTGAATCAATCATCGAATTTGAGTTGTCAATGATCATCTGCGTAACAAAATCGCTTTTCGAGCTTTCGGTAACTTTTACGGCTATTGAATATGCACCCTGGCTGTACGATTCTTCCATCTGGCCGCTCTCATTTAAACGGTAACCGTACGAGCGCGGTACCAAAAAGCTCCAGCCTTCAAGCTGTTTACCGATTTTTTTCGCGTAGTATTCTTTGTAGCCCGGTGATGATTTGTCGAGAGGAGCGTCACGCAAGCGCAGAAAAAACTTGCCAAGCTCGACGTTTTTGAACAGGTTGCCGCTGTTATTTACATATGAGGTATTGAAGGTGACCTCAATATCTACATTAAGTGTGCTTTTGCCCTGCGGTATTTTTGCCTTGGCATAATTGATCTGGATATCTTTCAGTTTCAGTTTAAATACGGCGTTGTTAAACATTTCGTAAATGTTGGCGGTATCGGTAGCCAGTTCAACATCAAGCAGCATGGCCAGTTCTGGTCCCGAGCCCTGGTTTACTATTTTACGCTCAAGCCTGAAACCATTGAACTGCAGGCCAACCGGGTCAAACGGTCCCTGAGTTGAAAGCTGATCGTAAAAGTAAAGGTCATTCAATCCGTCTTTCCATTCGGCGGTATATTTCTTTTTCTGCTTGTCGATCATCTGCTTCAGCGCTGATGTGCCCAGGCCGATAAGTGATGTAGCCAAACCGGTAGCCGGTCCGCGGCCATCTCTGCCACGACTTGCAAGGGTAGGGGCGCCCTGTTTTTTTAGTACACCAACAAAGTTAGCTACATTCTCCTGGTTTTTGGGTGCCATGCTAATACTTTCCCTGGTTTTCATCGGAGAGTATTTTGATGCGGCACAGCTTGATAGCAATAGTGCACTAATCAGCATTATGCTTTGTGCTTTAAGAAAGGGGGGATTCATAAAAAACGATAATATGTATTTGTATATATTTTATTTGATGGATCAAGTGAGGCGGCCTGTTTGTAATATTTAGTTGCTTCAGCTAAAAAGTGGTGTTGCTCAAGCAAGAAGCCCGACATAAAGGCGGTTTCGGCATCTGTGGTTTTTATTACCTGTTTGAGTATGCTGATTACCCGTTCGTTGTACGATTGTTTCTCAATAACTTCAAGGTAATTCAAACTGCCGCATTCTTTACCATCCGGATGGCACAATTGCCACAGGTATGAACCGGGTTCAAGCCTTGCAGCAACAGAGCCAAAAGGCAATGTTTTTTCAAGATTGATTGTCTTTTCAGTAACCTGCGCCAAGCTGTCGGCATAAAGCTTAAACAACAGTTTTTGCTCTTTCCAGTTAATATTGAGCGCTCCTGATGAATAGTAAATAGTATCAACAGGCAGTGCCAGTTCAACAGGTTGTTTGCCGCGTGCTACGGCTCCGGCTGTTTTCATGAACTTTTCAGGGTTGTCCTCTACTTTTTCATGATGGTGCGACATTTGGTGCCATATATAATGGAAGTACGCCGCGGTAAACGCCTCGCCGTCAGGTTTACATCTGCTTATCAGATTTTTCACCGCATAGCTGCCCGCAGTTACTTTTATCAAACTGTTTTGTGCGCACAGCAGCATCACTTCGCCGCCCTTGGCTACAGTTATTTTATCAGCCTGATAAAGGTTGTCAGATTTTTTTAACGCTGATATTTGACCTGCCTTGTTAAGCGTGCCTTTCCCCTTTACATAATACACCAGAAAGTGGGGCGAGGCGCTTTGCGCCATAGCGGCGGTATTCCACAAAACAAAAAATATGGCCAGGTATTTAGTGATGCGTTTCATGATGGAATATTGATTTATACCGTGTCTTAGTTTGAAGCCACACTACAAAAGCTTCGTAAAAGTATAATACATCTACAGCCAGCAGCACTACCGCGAGGGTAGGCGTCATGTTTATTTGGATATCGGCTTTAGCAAACAGCAGCAGGCCAAGGTAGATGAAGAATATAGTAAGTATAAGCTGTGCCGCCTTAGCTGCCAAATGAAACCAGATGTGCCTGTGGATATAGAAGTAAATAAATATAGCCATGTGCAGCCAGCAAAGAACAAATGCCAGCAGCCAGTTAAACCAGGCCGGCGGATGTGAAATGTAATTACCTTTGATAATCATCCGCACAATGTTTGCATGGATAAACACCCCGTTCATATCAGGTACGCCACGACCGGTTACTATGTTATTCGTAGGCGTGTAGTGCTTATCCAATATGTTATTCGGATCATTGGAAGTATAACCCACCAGTACTATTTTATTTGAAAAGACTTCGATATCGCTGTTGTTAAGCAGTTCGGCGCCGTCAATAACTAAAAAGTTTTCGGCTTTGCGGGAGTAGTTGATCACCTCAGCCTTATGATCGCGCCCGATTAATTCATTGTAAGCAACTTTATCAGCTTTTTTAACTATTTCCGAAGCAAACGACTCAACCTTCCGGCCGTCAAACTCCCTCTCAGGCACAAAATGACGCATCACGCCGTACTTTTCACCTGCGAAATTGGCAAAGCCCTGCGCAGTTGTTCCGGTAGCGAAATGGTTGGACTTATATTCTTCGTTATCCTCTTCACCTGTGAGGCGGCTGGCCAAAACGATATTATTGTTAGCTTTTATGACGCTTTGCAATAAGCTGTCAGCTTCCTGCCCGCGAGGTGCTTCAAGCAATACATCAAGACCTGCAACTTTTGGTTTACCGGCGCAAACTTTTGATAAGATGGCTGCAATTTCGGGCCTTGCGGCATCGCCGATATTTACTACAACAATATCTTTGTCAATACCTTGATTTTCTGCTTTGCCCATCTCCGACCATGCCAGATCATTATAATTAAAATCGCGCATGGCCATTTTAAACGGATCGAGTATGTGAAAATTAAGCGGTACAAATGCCAGCAGGCCCAGTACAACAAACACGGCGGTGGTTGCAAAAAAAGTGTCTTTATAAAATAAGTATTTCAGCATGATGTTCGGTTGCAATTAGTACCACAGCGTTTGCTGTACCAGTTTATCGTTTGTTGATAAGCCTATGCGCTTTTTAAAATAATTCTGTTCCTTTTGCGGATCGGCGCCTGCCCTTAGCAGTACCATATCGACAACGCCTGTCATGCCTGTAAGCCGTGCGGCAGTACCAACGTCGGCAAGGTTGGCAACGCGCCAAACCGATTCATATCCTTCGTCAAGCAATCCTATACCTACCACCTGGAAATTTCCGGCAGGAATAACCTGTGCACCACTGTTGCTCACAGTGCTGAACTGGCTTCCGTTTTGTTGCGCAGTTGTGGAAACCAAAAACTGGTTGGGTGCGTTTTTGTATGTAAAGCCACCCTGGTCAAGAAACGCTTTACCAATCCGTGCCGAGTTATCCTCATTAAGTACGCCGCCTTTTACTTTAACTTTGCTTACCTGTCCGCTCTTTATAAGCGTAAACTCGGTTTCTTTGCCGGGCGCTATTCTTTCAAATTCGCCTAAAGCTTCTTCAAGGCTACGTACAGGTTCACCGTTTATAGCTTTTAGTTGCGCGCCTTCAAAAGCTTTTAATGTGGCTGCAGGTCCGGCGGCATCAACGCTTTTAAGCAGGGGCAGATCATCGGTTTCATACATACGGGAATAATAGGCGTACTGCTGTGTCCCGGGTGGATAAGGCAGCTTCTTCTGTACCAGTTCGATGCCGAAATACGAACGGCTTATCAGTCCGTCGTTGGTTAAAATATCGTTTACCAAGCGGCTTGATAGCTGCGCCTCAAGCGCGAAGTTGATTTGCGGTTGCCATATGCTGCTGTTGCCCTGGTTAGCAAAAGCTATTTGTGAGTTAATACCTACTACCTTTCCATTCACATCAACCAGCGGACCGCCACTGTTGCCCCATATAACGGTTGCGGTACTTTGCAAAAATCCAAACTTGCCTGTCAGTCCGCCACGTACTCGGTTTTTAGCGCTGATGATGCCATCAGAAACAGAATAAGGATATTCGCCCAGCGGATTGCCCACCGCATAAACCGGCTCGCCTACGCGCGCAGGTTCAGCCCTGAACTCGATGGTATTTATCTCCTCGCTCGGCTTGTCAATAAACTCAAGCACGGCAATGTCGTAAAATGAATCACCGCCCATAACTTTTGCTTTATATTTCGAGCGGTTTATGCTGTACACATAAATGCTTCCGTCGGTATCGGCAGCCTGTTCAATAACATGGGCGTTGGTAACTACATATGGCTTGCCGTTATAAGTAATGATAAACCCAGATCCTGAGCCGCTTGCACCGCTTAGGTCGAGCATTTTGGCGTATGCCATTTCAGACGCGTTTCCTCTAAAGCCAAGCGATTTTTTTGCAGCGCCCGTTTCAAAAACACCTACTGTTACTACGGCGCTCAGTACATTTTCAAGCACATCAGGAGAAGCTTTTTGAGCGAGTGATGCAAAAGGCTTTGTTATTAAAATAAGCCCTAATACAATTGTGAGAAGTTTGGTTTTCATGTAATAAAGTCTGTGAAATACTGCCGTTACAGCGTGGTTAAACTATGCTCCTAAAGTATAACAATATGGCAAGGTTTAAAATACTCAGGAATAAGTATTTTTTTATGGCTAATCAGGCTATAGCTTTACATCGTGATAATGAGGCATGTTTCTGTGAAGCTGATAGTTAGGGAAGCTTATAGCCTGAGGATGTCGGGAAATAGCCTCGATTTTTAATAAAAAAATAATAAACAAAAAATACTCACAAGTGGGTATTCTTCAGGCTGTATAAATTAAATAGTTTAGTAAAATAATAAACCTCAAAACAAAATGAAAAAAGCAATTCTAACCTTATTTGCAAGTGCTGCGTTTGCGCTGCTTACCGTAACCAATGTTTCGGCGCAATCAGCTAAAAAGCAAGAAATTAAAACTAAAGCTTCTACCGAAAAATCTGAAGAAGTAGCAGCCCTTAAAAAACCTAAAAACGTAAAAGGTAAGCCGGCTGCTAAACGTGGCGACGAGTGCGGCGCCAGCTACAGTGATATTATTGTAAAAAATTATACCGGCTATTATCTGGATGTGTTTGTTGACGGCGAGTTCAGGGTATCTCTTGCGCCGGGCTATCAAACTACAACCTGTGCAGTACCCGGTACTACAAAGCTGTATGCTAAGGCATCGTTTGATGATGGCAGCTATCTTACATGGGGGCCTGTCTATCCAAAAACCGGTTATGTTTATACCTGGAGCCTGTGGCCATAACAGTTAATTAATTCTGCTAAGTTCCGGGAAGCAAACGCTTCCCGGTGCTGTTTTATACCATCCCCATTTAAGTTAAATGATGATCGTTAAACCTGCCTTTTATCATGAACCGCTTCAGACTTTACTGCACCCGCATTTTCAAGATAAGCTTTTGCATTTTTTTTCTAATAACTAACCTTATCACACCTTCCAGGGCACAAGAAGGTATCAAAGGGTTTGGAAATGCTAAAACAACAGGTGCCAATACATCTGTAAAAGGAAATACTTATGCTATAATAGCCGGAATTACACCTTATCCGTATATAAAGCCTCTTCAATATGGCGCTGAAGATGCCGAACTGTTCAGGGATTTTTTAATGTCGCCGGCGGGTGGTGGTCTTAAACTGAATGATAATATTTTTTTTAAAGAGAATGCCGAAGTAAAGTGGCTGCCATGGCTAACAGAGGCGCAAGGCTGGTTAAAGAAAAAAAATCTTACCGAAAACGACCGGCTTTTCATCTATTTTTCAGGTCATGGTGATGCTTATGAGGATGACTACTTTCTGCTGACGTATGACTGTAATCCGCAAAATGATCCTAACCTCTATAAGGCTACTGCCCTTAATATGGATTATCTTAAAAAAGGGCTTGTATTGCCACCATTACGCAAAGGGGTACAAGTTATACTGATACTTGATGCATGCCGCAGCAATGAACTCCCCGGAGGCGTTGCTGGTCTAAAAAAATTTGTTGAGCTGGCGGTTGAGCCAAATGCCATCTATCCGGGCGAACTGCAAATGCTTTCAACTGAAGCAGGTACCGAATCATATGAACATTCAAAAGTGGGTAATGGCCATGGCTTGTTCACATATTATTTAATAGATGCCTTGTATGGCGCTGCCGACATAGAAGGCGAGGCGGCTAACAACAACGGTAAAGTTGAGTTTGAAGAGTTGAGCAGTTGGGTGCGTAATAAAGTACGCAAGGATGCTATGCTGTACTTTAAAAAAGAACAGCGGCCTGTATTTAAACCGGTTGAAAAATACTCGGAGGTTATATCTGTTGTAGATAAAAACTCATACGAAGCATGGGTAAAAAATAAGGAGTTATCCAAACTTTCGGGCACAGGCGAAATGCTTGCTATAAATAAAAAATCCACTGGCGGTAAAGCCGGTGCTGCTGGTGCTAAAGTTGATACCGTGCTGCTGTCGGTATATAATAAGTTTATAGCGGCTATAAAGGCCGAAACGCTTATTGGTGAAAACTCCGCAGAAACATTTTACGACCAGATGCTGAAGCAATGGCCCAATAACACGATTACCGAAGATGCCCGGTATGATTTAGCTGGCGAACTGCTCGACTTTGGCCAGCAAAAAATCAACCTTTACCTGAGCGGTAAAGGATTTGCACAATTACATTCTTTGGAAGAGCGGATGAAAAAAGATAACATCAAGGGAGGTGAAGTAGATAAAGGAATATTGCCTGAAGGTGCCCGGCAGTTAAGCAAGATGAAGATGGTAGTGAATACCACTTTTAGTAAAGCAGCGCAAATGATGGAAAAAGCTACCACTTTACTGAAGGATGAACCGACATTGCTTGAAGCTGTATATCCTAAACTCTATTTTTTAAAGGCCGCTGCTGTTAATAACAGCGAAAACAAAACAAAACTTCGTGAAGGTGTAAAATACGCCCGTAAAGCAATGGCTCTTGATAAAAATGCGGCTTATAATTATAATATGATGGGAATGTTGTTGGCAGATTTGGATGATGATTCATGTGAATACTACTACAAAAAAGCTATACAACTTGCACCGAAATGGGCTTATCCGGTAAACGGGCTTGGCCTTTATTATTTTGATAATGGTAAAACCAATCTTGCCTTACAGTATTATACACAAGCTTTCGCGCTTGATACACTTAACAGCTTTGTAAGCCAAAATCTTGGAAGTGTACATCATACTTTAAATCATATTGATTCTGCAAAATACTATTATTATAAAGCTTTAAAAATTAACGACTGTGAAAGTACGGCTAATGGCAATTTGGGAAGCCTTTTTATCGATTCGATTGATTTGGGCAAGCCAACCGCTAAGCACTATACACAATTAGCTTTATCATACTTAAAAAAATCCCTTAAATGCAATATAAACAATACTTGGACATATAGAAGGCTTGCTTATTTATTTGCTAAGATAAATAAGCCTGACAGCGCCATTTTTTATCTGCAAAAAGGCGTTGAGGCTAACCCTGAAGTTGCGCTGGCGCACCGCAATCTGGCTGATGAGCTACTGCTGCAAAAAGATACTGTTGGAGCTGAAAAAGAGTATTTAGCAGCTTACAAGGCAGACCCTGATGATGTAGCCGGGCATTTATTGCTTGGTGATTTTTACAACAAAACGGGTAATAGAACTAAAGCAATGGATGTATTTACGGATGTGGCTAAAAAGCATCCTGAAGAAGCCGAAGCTTATAACTACATGGGTATTGCTTATCATAAAACAGACCTTAAAAAGGCACTGCAATATTACTTAAAAGCTGCTGAGATTGACCCCGGGCAAGCTTACATACAATCAAACATAGGTAATACATATTCCAGTTTGAAAGATACGGTACTAGCTAAAAAATATTACGCTAAAGCAATTGAAATTGATTCGGGATATATACCTGCATACCAGGGTTGGGGTAGTATGTATATCAAAAGTAATCAGTATAATAAAGCATTTCCATATTATATGAAGGCTTATAAATTGGATAAGGATAACCTTACAACAAATTACAACATTGGCCATATGTATCGAATGCAGGATATGTATGATGAGGCAATTCCATATTATGAGAAGACCATACAACTTGACCCCAATGATCCTGATCCTTATCATGCGATGGGTATGATATTTCATGGCAAAAAAGATCTTGATAAAGCCGCAATGTATTTTGAAAAAGCTGTTAAGTTAGATAGCATCGACTCAGATTATTATTGGCATTTAGCTAACGTAAATTATTCGAGGGGTTATCAGTCAGATAAAAAAGGCGATAAACAGACAGGAAATAAGTACTATGACCTGGCAATTGTACAGTTTACTAAGGGAAGTAAATTAACCACTACGCCCACCGACTATTTTGCCAAGGTAGGAGGTATATACTTTTATAAAGAGGGTGCTGAAAGAGCAGTGTTGTATTATACTGATTTGATAAAGCAATACCCGCAATACTCGGCTGAGATATATAACTACACAGGCAATATTTACCGGTCAATGGCTAATGATTATTTGCCTGCTATAACTTATTATAAAAAAGCATTGGAGTTTAAACAAACCGAAGAGATTTATACCGGTCTGGGTTATTCATATTTGTATTCAGGACAGATAGCGCCGGCTATCGGGGCGTTTAACAAATCAATTGATTTAATGCCTAACAGTGCCGATTGCTATTATAATCTTGCCTGCGCATATTCGATCCAAAAAAATGCCGTCAAGGTTATTCAAACTCTTGATATGGCATTTGCAAAAGGATATAAAAATTATGATCACTTTATGGAGGATAGCGACCTTACTTTTGCAAGGCAATTGGCCGAATTTGGGCCGCTTGTAAAAAAATATTTCCCCGGAAAATAGTAGCGGGACCGATAAAATACTCATTATCAGGTATTGGGTACGTTTATCAATAAGCGGAATATTATATAAAATATTTTAACGAAAATGAAACTGATTAAACTTATTAAACAAGCATTGGGTGCTATGCTGCTCATGCTTGTTGCCCACAGCAGCTTTGCTGAAGGCATTACCTTCCAGGAAAATAAAACCTGGAAAGAATTACTGACCATGGCCAAAAAAGAGCATAAAATTTTGTTTTTGGATGCTTATACCACCTGGTGCGGCCCTTGCAAATACCTGCAGCGAAATGTGTTCACTCATGGCGATGTAGCAACCTATTACAACGCCAACTTTATAAACGCGGCCATTGATATGGAAAAAGGTGAAGGCCCAACCATCGCCGAAAACTTTGGGGTTACTGCTTACCCTACACTGTTTTTTATTGACGGCGACGGTAAGTTACTGCAC
Organism: Mucilaginibacter limnophilus; assembly: GCF_004005815.1. GTDB lineage: Bacteria > Bacteroidota > Bacteroidia > Sphingobacteriales > Sphingobacteriaceae > Mucilaginibacter > Mucilaginibacter limnophilus. The sequence goes on from NZ_SACK01000006.1 coordinate 181,476, forward strand.
AAATCGGTAGGGGCCCTTGAGGCGCCTGAATTGATTGCGCTGGGTAAAGAAGCTGTTGATCCGGCCAAACAGTATTATACAGTTAAGGCAAAAGCGGCCGCAGGGCAGCTTTCCGCTTCTGCCCTGGCTGCATGGGCTGCTAAAGCTGAACAGATGGAAGATAAAGATGTTGAAAAGATTATTACTGATTATGTAAATAATCCGGCGCATAACTGGCTGAGCAAAGATGTATTAACACTTGTATTTGATTACGGCGGCGCCATACCTGACGAGAAAATGGCCTACCTGCTAAAAAATAAGGCACAGGTTAAAACCTTAATGCAATGGACCGATGAGGATTTTGATGCGGAGTTTAAGCGTAAGGCTACCTTGTTAGCGTTTGACAAGGCTTCAAAAGGCGAAACATTGGATTTCGATATTTATAAGTCAACGCTTACCAAATACATTCCTAAGGAAGCTGAACTGGAAACCCGGAAAGTAAAAGTTAAATATGCTTTTATCAACAAGAAAAATGAAAACGGTGTTAAAGAGTTTATATCGTTGGTGAATGATGGTACGGCGCTTAACCTTAAAATATACGATGTTGCCAGCATAGTAATTGACAATGCCGAAGGTATAGCACCCGAAGAGCAATCAACCGCTTTAATTGACAAGATAAAAGCATATAAGCTGATTGCTGATGATGCAGGTAAAGAATACTACCGCAATTTCGCCTTAATGGTACTGTATTATTATAAAGAAGATAAAGACACAGCGAAACAATACGCTGAAAAGATCAAAGCCGATCCTGACGCTCCTGAAAATTTAACCAACGTTGCCGACAAGGTGATTAACGGATAACCAACTGAGCATTATCATATCAAGGCTCCTCGTTTGAGGGGCCTTTTTTGTTGGCGAAATCAAGGGTTAAGCCTTTGTTAAACCAAAACCGGCGCCAACATCAATTACTTTAAGCGATATCATGCTGATACGTTTAACTTGGGTTTGGTGTATCATAGATTTGAATTGCTTGTGCAATCAATCTGAATTAATGGGAGTAAATCCGTCATTGAAAATATTAAACAAAAATTCCCTGCGGTTTGCCGCAGGGAATGTGATAAAGGAATAGGTAGAGAAAATATCTTAATGCGTTGTTTTAATCGGCACGCGCTTAATGTTCCAGGTGGCAGGAGTTTTTTTGAAGCTGCGTGTGCCCGCTGTATTACCCATATTCAGCAGGTCGGCAAGCGGGTTGTCGCCACCTTTTGAACCTTGCTTTATGTCCCTTACACCTTCCTGGTTAAACAGGTAAGCGTAGCCTTGTATAGGGTCGGCAGTAGCAAGCAGGTAAAGGTTATCGGTACCAACAGGCTCTTCTACGTCATAGCCAAAAAGCTCTATGTCGGTAGTATCGCTCGATGGTATCTTGTTTTCTACATTGCCGTTTCCTTCGCCCGGGTAAAACAAAAACATGCTGCCGTTTTTATCAATACCGAACACATACACATATTTTGGCGCGACGTTAATGCTGTTATAATTTTCGTCGGCTACCAAATGTACGCTCACCTCGTCGCCAACTTTGTAGATGCCCGTGGTGATCTTCTGCTTCGTCTTGGCGTTTATCACCTCCAGATGGAACGGGAAAGCGTTCCCCTTGCTGTCTGACGGTCCCGAAAGCTTCATCCACCCGTTTATTTTTGAAAGGCGCATGGCGTATTCCAGCAGGCTGTCGGCCACGTTAGCAGCGCCTGTTTTAATATTGAAGTTTTTAGTTTGCAGCGGCATGGCTTCAAGGCTGTCGCGGCTGGTTACCTGCGCACGCAAAAAGCCGTATGAAGGCGAGCCATCATCAGTAATAGTGCCGTACAGGATATAATTCGCCGAACTTGGATCGGTTACCACGCTGATACTTTTATTTGTTCCCAGCGATTTCTTAACAGCCGCAGTAAGCGCTGCTGACGCCGGCAGGTTAAAGAAAACGGTATCGTTTTTTGTAACTGCGGATGTTACAGCGGTAAGGTCACGTCCTTTAAGCTCGGCTATAGTGGTTCCGTTATTAGCTAAAAACTTATTGCCGCTGAAATACAGCGATACTGATGGCTCATACTCCTGCAGGTTGTTTATCCATTTTTTGGCCTTGCCAGATGATTTTAACTGGCTGTTGATTTTTGCGAGTTGCATTACATCAGCCTCAGTAAATGCGGTTTCGGGGATGTATATCTTCAATAGCGGCGCGTCAGACGATATCCAGTTGGACACCTCGAACATGGCGCCCGGCTTTATACCTTCAAGTTTTCCTTTTTTTACTGAGCATAATGCGGTGCTGATGCCCGTAACGGTTTCAACTCTTATTACAGTGTTAGTATCACCTAACAGAGTAAGCTCATGTTCACGGTACAAACCTTCAGCGAAGCCGCCGGAAATCTCTACCTGGCCTTTTTTAATACCGCGTACCGGTATTAGTGTTTTATCCTCAAGCTTGCTTTTATCCAAACCAAAAAGGGTTTGGCTTTGCCTGTGTTTTGAGCCAGCAATAACCGGTTCCTGCTTTTTGCCGTTACCTTTTAGTATGGCATGAGCGCTTTTAAATATGTTTATAGCCTGAGCGTTTACCGATTGCTGCTGCATAGCGCCAAGCAACGCCAGGGTGAAAGCGCCGTGCGGCATATTCTGATCATCCAACTGCTCTACTGCCGACTCAAAGTCCTGCGCGGCTGAGATCAGCAGGAAATCAAATGATTCCCTTAACTCAGGCGCTGCAGGATTTGAGGCATCCTTCGCGTCGTAATTGTTGGCTGCTATATAACGTTTACGCTCGTTACCAAATACCGGTCCACGCGACATGGAGCCGCTATGGCAGCAATCCAGTATAACGGTCAGCTTTACTCCCTTGTCAAGAAAAGCGTTGTAAATGGCTGCCTGTTCTTTGTCGCGTATATCTCCAATGCCCTCTTTCCAGGTATCTGAAGGCACCATTGACTCATCGCGCTTATCTTCTTCTTTTGATAACGAATTAACCTGCTGGCTACCATGGCCCGCATAATAAATGAATACGATATTGCCCTTTTGCGCTTTGGCAAGCAGCGCTTTCATGCTGCTTAGTATGCCTTCGCGGGTGGCTTTCTCGTCATACAGTTCGGTAATATTGTTCGCTTTGAAGCCATAACGCGTTTGTATGATGGATTTTATCGACATGGCGTCGTTACGGCAGCCCTGCAGGTCGGGAAAATCAGATCGTGTATTGCCTGTTATTTTAGTGCCTGCCGGCGGATTATATTTATCAACGCCGATAACCAGCGCATACTGCGTTTGAGCGAAAAGCTTTGCAGTATATAAGGTTAATGCGAAAAGGAAGGTTATTTTTTTCATTTGAAATGAGTTTTTTGGTTTCAAAAGTACAGTATCACAATAGTTTAACCCATACCTGATAGTGAGTATTTATTGGGGATAATCATTGATTTTTTACCATATCTGCCAGTCGAAACCGAGGTTTTCTTCACGGGTGGTAGGCTGCTGCCTGCCGCCGGTTTCTTTGGAAACCTTTTCGTAAACATACTGCCGCAGTTCAGACAGGCTGATGGTTTTATTATTATCCCTGTCAGCTTCACGGTTTTTTAATCCGCTGATAACCGAGTAGGTGAAAACACCATTGTTCCATTGCGGCGATTCAAGCGCAAAGCTGTCGCCTGCCGCAGCCGATATTACGACAGCACCCGAGCCTTCGTTTAGGTCCATAAACAGGTTCTGCATCAGCGAGAATGAATTTTGAACTCCCGTTTGTTTGGTCACTGTTTTGCCAAATCCTTTTGCACCTGGTGTAAGTGTTGACTTCACATTTGCCGCAAGCATTGTAGTTTCAGATTGATTTATTTTATCCGATTCGCCGCTATGGCAAGCATCTATCATCACCAGTTTTTTGCGCGCCGGTACGCCGTCAAGCAGCCATTCAATATCCTTATAGGCAAGGGCGGTCACGTCGGGGTTGGTAAAGTTGGTCTCATACGCGGCATAGAAGAAATCGCCTGAAGCATTAAGCAAACCATGCCCTGAAACGGATATAATAATAATATCATCAACGCCTGTTTGCATAAATTTTTGCTTAAGTAGCTTAATGTTAGCTACCGTAGCATCGGTGTTCAGCAAGTTTATGACATCCGCATCAGGATATCGGGCCTTAACCATATCTGATATATCCCTAATATCTTTATCGGCATATTTGAGGTTCATGCGGGTATCTTTATACGCTGATACGCCTATGCCTGCAAAGTAAACTTTAGGCTTAACAGGGGTGGTGGGTTCGTGAATTACTTCGATATTTTCCTTCAGTGATTGTGAACCTGTAGAGTTATATACCGAATAGCTGATGCGGTTAATGCCGCTCATCAGCTTAACTTCTATTTCGTTGGTATAGGTGCTCAGGTTATTACCCGGAATCCTGAAGCCTTTAATACCATAAACAGGCACATCATTCACGCTGATGCTTATCTTGTCGAGCGTACCCAACGGGGTGGTGCATTTGAGTTTCAGCGTTACGGTGCTGGCTGTGGTTTTAACCGGTATGGCAGAGCGGTTAAGCAGTTCGATAGTGGGCGGCTCGCTTTCATTGTTCACACCTTCTTCGGTAAAGTTCAAGCGCTGCAGGCGTTTAAGGTAGGCCTTACGGTATAAATCGATAAGCTGAGCAGGAGCATAGCCAAGCCGTTTAAGTACAATATCAGGACGGTTGTATTTCAGGTCAAATTGTTCAACGCTGTACACTTTCCCTTTTGTACGGAAACCGATATCGGTAAGCTTGCTGCTGGCATAGTAGTAGTTATCGGGCGTGTAGATGATGAACTTGTTGCCGGGTAATATCACAAGCGTAGCCATTAGGCTGCCGTTGGGTATGGCACGTATTTCAACCTCACCGGCGTATTGTACATATATTAGCTTATTATCACGACTAAAGGTTATATTGTTTACTTTGCTATATTTTAAAGGGAAATCAGCAACCGGTTTAAGCGTTTGTGTGTTAATGATAACCGCCCGGATAAATTCCTGATGAAATGTCCGCAGTGTATCATGCTCGTAAACAGCTGCGGCATACTTGTCATTGCTGAACAGGCCATCAGAGCTATATTCTGTGCCAAATCTCAATGCAGGTTTAGCTGAATTTACACTATCGAGCTTTTGGCTATTAAAATTATACCGGAATAGCTGCTTGTCAATAGCAAAAAGCGCGTTATCACCCGAAATAGTAAGCCTGTGGGCAGTCTTTAGCTCAGCAGGAACTGTTAGCCGTTTTATAGCGCTGGTTTTCATGTTATAACTATGGAATGATGCGGCGCTACCGGTCTGTGTACGGCCTTCATCATCAAACTGTGAATATGAAAACCTGGCATATAATACAGATGAATCAGAATTAAACGACCATTTATCCATTTCGAAGCGGTGCTTGCCTTTCAACGGAAAATCGTCAGGAAATTTCGCCTGCTTTACCTGTTTGCCATTCTCAAACCACTGTAATGTTTGGTCTTTTTCAAAGTAATAGCACAGGTTTTTCTTTCCTGCATATAGTAAATGCACGTCCGAAAATTCTAAACCACCATCTTTTGAAAAGAAGTTTTTGTTAACCGTTTCCTGTTTCGATTGCAGGTTTACGGTAACCAATTCGTTCGCGCTGTTTGTCAGCAGATTTTTATCGGGCAGGGTATAAATAAACTCTGTAGAATAACCGCTCCGGGTTAATGATAGCGCTTCGGCGGTGGCAAAATCGAAACGCATAAAATCCTGCCGAAGACCGTAGTTGATTGACGATCGTCTCGAATTTACAGTCATGGTGAGGCCGTCCATGTATTTATTGGCCTCAATAAGTTTGGGCATACGGCTGTCGCCGCCAAAGATGGCCGCCTGCTTTTCAAGCTTCAGATCCCACAGGTATAATGAGCCATCCTCGTTACCCGTCCACAGGTAATCGGTACCGGGTTGCATTTGGTTTGATACTACCGGACTGTTTCTTAGCGGTTGTTGGTAAGCAAAGGGTTCGCCAAGTTTTAGCGTTGATCTGTTAAAAGGAGTGGTTATAAAACCAACCTGTTTCATTAGCCGCTGCCGGGGAGTGGCAATTTCTATCGCAAATATAAATCCCGAATTATCAGGTTTTACCTTCACCATATGAAGCATGGGTATGTTTATCGGGTCTCCGCCATTAGGATTTAGCTCAAATGTGCCCATCGGCCTAATGGCAGCTTTTGATATTATTGCAGTTTGCCCGGAGGAGATATCAATATACATCATTTCCATATATTCGCTTACTATAATTGCCGAGCGTTCGTCGGGCGAAACATCAACCAGTACAATCTTTTGATTTGCTTTAACCGGTACTTTAAGCTCAATTTTGCCGTTAAGCAAATTAATTTTCAGAAGCTTGTTATTCTCGGTATCATAATAGTACTGATTATCGTAAAATACATTGGCGCCTAACATACCGCCCGTGCCAAACTCGGCATTAATATAAGTGTCTATTATCCTCTTCTGTGCAATATCGTACTTTAATAATGTGCCCGGCCGTGAATAAGTTGCCATAATTAAATACCGGCCATCGGTAGTAAAACGTAGTAGTTTGCAAAATCCGTCAATGGTTATTTTATCCAGTTCGTTGTCGTCAAAATCAAGTATGCTCACATAATCTTTAAAAAAGTTAACTGCAAATTTTCTTTGTGTTGGATGAATGGTTAGCTGCAGACGGCTATTTGAGGTAAATTTATTATCACCACTTCCTCCGAGGAATATTTTATTGTAGATAAGCTTGCTTTTGGCATCCCAAACGTTTACCCGGCCCGTTAAATCGCCTGATACCATCCAACTGCCGTCCTTGTTAAATGCTATGGCCGATGCCCTTAGGTTATGTGTATCTTGTAACACTATACCGGGCGGCTGTACGATTGTAGCTTGCGTTACAGCTGTGGGAGGTTTGTTTTGAATTGCCACTTCAGATAAGCTTATAACCCCAATGCTTATGGAATCTGATTGGTATTTAGTACCAAAAGCAAGCATTCGTTTTGTTGGATGCCATTGCATGTCAATGACTTCATTTGCCAGAGGTGAAGCGCTGTTAAAAGTAAACTGCTGTTCAATTTTTTTATTGAGGGAATTATAAATTATTAAATTTTTTTCGTTACCATAGTAAAATGCTAAAAGTCCGGTATTCGGTTGTACGCTGATGTTTTTGGCTATTTTGTAGTTTGTACCGGGTATAATATTTTCTAATCTTTGAACTCCTAAGCTATCAATAACCCAGCTTGTGCTGCTGCACGCATACAGTTTTTCATCAATTTTGGATGGAATCCAATCAATGATATAACCATTTATTTGATACTCCCGGATTATCTTTTCGGTACGAGGATTATAACACAATGCAAATGACTTTTGATCAGTAATCGATCCCCCTGTACCCATTAACCATAAGTAGCCTGAGGGCATAGCTTCAATTTGCAACGTTGTGTATTTCCCTGGAAGTTTAACGTGTTTTTCCGAAAGATCGTCGGTATTTATAATTTGTAATAACTGTGTAGTTGGATCAAATCCACCGTCTTTATGCATACATGTTTGATATATTTTTCCAGCGCTGTAGCTTAGGTTTCCATAATACAGGTAATCATTCTTAACATGTGGCTTTCGCTTAACTATACCTTTGTTTCTTTCATAAACATACATGGAATCAGCAGCAAGGCCAAATACAAGAGTTTTACTGATAAAACAAGCGTTATTAAACATAAGAGGTATCGAATCTACTTGTTTGCCGTTTTCATCCAATAGCGCTGTGTAGTTAGTTGTATAATGGCCGGGTGAAAGCTTTTTACCAGTGACATTTGTCAGCATTAGCTTTAACTGCTCGTCAGTACACAACAAAAAATTAGGTTCAGCTAACACAGCTTTATTTGTTTTACTTTTTTTGTCGAATTCAAAAAGGAACGACTTGTAGGTAGAATAATCTATTGCATGCTGAAAAATAAGCCCTTTGCCATCAGGTGTGAACTGCAGCCTGGTGTTGTACCTGTTTGCCCAACCATTAAAATTTAGCCCTTTGCGCAACATTTGAATGTCTTGTGCCTGGCAATGTCCAGCTGATACAAATAAAAGAATAAGTATAAACAATAGTTTACAAGGGATAAGGCGCATATGTATTTAATTAGGATTCGGCTTACAAAATACAAACTGCCACAGGTATTAAACAATACTTACTTTGCGGTATTTTACAGGGTTGAAGGCTGAAAAAGAAAAGGTTATATAATGCCTTGCTGGCGGGCGAAGTTCAATAGGGATCCGGTGTTTTTTACTTCGAGCTTAAGCAGTATGTTGCGCCGATGGGTGGTAACGGTATTTTCGGCTATAAACAGTTTTTCGCCAATTTCATTGCTGGTAAGGCCTTGGGCAATCAGTTTGATGATTTCTATCTCGCGGCGGGTAAGCTGGTATTTCTTTTTGAAATCGTCGGTGAATACCGATTTCTCTGCATCGTCTGCGGCTTCGCTTATACCGCTTTCAGGGAACCATGTGCCATCACCTGCTACTGCTTCAATAGCATTAAGCAGTTCGGTTTTAGAGCCGTTTTTTAACAGGTATCCTTTAGCGCCTTTTTTACGTGCATCGTTTATAAAATACGACTGATGATAGCTTGACAAGACGATAACTTTGAGGCGCGAATGGTCTTTTTGCAGAGCGTCAAGAGTGGCCATGCCATCCATTTTGGGCATGTTCAGGTCGAGCAGTAAAATATCAGGCTGCAGAAGGTGTACTTCCTGCAATAATATCTGGCTGTTGTTAGCCGTGCCAACAATCTCAATACCGGATACGGTGCTAAAAAAAGCCGATAGCCCGTCAATAAGTATCTGGTGATCATCAACTATGTATAAGCGCAGAGGTTCCAATCAGTAGTGCTTTTGCGCCTCAATATACGGCAATTTTACATCCTTCAAAAACTTCTGCGTTTAAATAGATAGCTTTAAATTTTAAGGTCGATTACAAACGTTGATCCCCCACCGTTACGGGTATCAATAGTAAGGCTGCCGCCATAATACTCAGCACGTTTACGCATCATTACAAGGCCGGCGCCGGTTAGCTTTTCTTCGGATATTACTCCAACACCGTCATCCTCAAAAATTATGTTTAGGCTGTCGGTGTGCTGCGCTACCTGTAAAAAGGCATGGCGCGCGTGGGCGTGTTTCAGCATGTTTTGAAAAAGTTCCTGCACCATGCGGTAGATGTTAATCTGCATATCATCAGGCAGGGCAGCGCTGTTTACATTCACAAATAGGGTTTCAACCCCAACCATACCAGTCTGGTTTATCTCTTTAGCAATTTCGTTGATGGCCGCTTCAAGCCCCATCTGCTTTAGGCCCAATGGCATAAGCCGATGGCTCATGTCGCGGATGGTTTGTGTGAGCCGTGCAAGTATGTCTGCTGCCACTCTGATTTGTTTGCCGTTTGCTGGTGTAGCCTGCCTTTCATCGGCCGACAGGTTAAGCCGCGCCACGGCCAGCATGGCTGCAACTTCACTGTGCAACGTTTCGGCTATGGCGGCGCGTTCTTCTTCCTGCGCTTTGGTAAGCGCTTTTGCCAATATAGCTTTGTGCTCATGTTCAAGCCGCAGCTTTTCGGCTTCGTGTGTTTTTCGGGCCTGTTTGCGGCGCCAGTTCATTAACAATATTATGCCCGCCGTTACTACAATAATAAGCGCAAGTATCAGTATATATAAAACATATTGCTGCCGCTGTTTCGCATGGATTATCGCCTGCAGTTGCTGCCGCTGTTTAAGCAGGGCGTTGTCCTGTTTTTCTTTAAGCACCTGGTACTGATATTCCAGTTCGCGTGTTGCCACTGATAAGCGGTTCTGATAAGCGGTATCTTGCTTTATCAATGGCGAAGTGTTGCCGCTTTTATATGCCGCTAAAGTTTGTCGGTAAAGCTTACCGGTTGGTGTCTGCAGCAATCCACCGGTAAGCTCCTTTTTTAATAGGTCGAAATAATATGAAGCTCTGTATGGCGCCGTTTTAACATACAAATTAGCCAGCCTGATCATGCCTTCAATGTTCGTTTGTGTAGGGCCATGTTGCTCGTAATCGGTAACAAGTTGGATGTATGCAGCTTCTGCATCTTTATTGATGCCGAGATATTCTTTGTATAAACCGGTGGCCAATAGACTTTCATTTTGTAACTCTTTGCCGGTTACCATATTGTTCAGCTTTTTAAGCCGGCTATAGTATTCTGTCAGTTTGCCAAATCTGCCTGCTTTTACCGAGTAAATAATAAGGCGGCTATACAGCTGTTTTGTTTGGGCAGCGGTAAAGCCGGTGTCTGATATAAGCGCATCAAGTACTTCAAACGCTTTGTTAGTATCTCCTGCCTGCAGAAAGCTTTCGGCGAATAGGTTGTTAACTCTATATAAGGGCTGGGCACCCGCTTTCCGGGCCATGTTTGCAGCGCCGTTGTAATCAAGCTGCAGCGCTTTATTATCGTTAAGCAATGCATTGGCTTGTGCGCGTGCGTGTATTGTAGATAGCCATTCATCTGAGAAGGTCACCCTGTCGCGTCCTCCCAATGCCGATTGTCTTAACAGGTTTGTGCCACGGTTTTTGTTGCCTGCCCTGATGTACAATGCCGCCAGTAGCGCCTGCGAATTGCTCACAGTACTTTCATTGTCGATATAACTTAATAACCCGACTGCTTTATTTATCTCAGTAATGGCAGCAATCGTGTCGGCGGCGTGAAGGTTTAATTCTGCTTTAATAATATACACTTTAGCCAGCATGGCAAATTGTTTATCCTGAACTGCCAATTGTTCTATCCATAAAAGCGATATATTAAATTGCCTTGTCTGCTTAAAAAAAGGCTCGTGTGCAATGCTAAATAAACTGTCGATGCGTTGCTGTGTATGCGGCGTTAACTGAGCAATGCAGTTTATACATACGCCAAGGCTAAACAATAAGAACAATTGTAAACGTCGCATCAAGTGGGTAAGGATATAATGCAGGTTACCTAATAATAGCATGATAAAGCTATGTTTATAAACCGGTTATTAAAATACCAACTTTTAAGTATTTATTTGCAGAGAATAGGTGTGCCTTAATACAGTGGTTGTGATAATGCATTAAGGCGTTATTAATTATTTATTAATGGCTTAGTGTTGATTTGTAGCTTGATTACATATCATAAACCAATTTTAATACAAATAAAATTTTAACTTAGTTTAGCACGATGCATATTGTGATAACAGTATGTTTAACATTTAAAAACAGCAATAAGGCTTAATAATTGGCTTTTTAACAATACATGTTTTGTAAACATAAATTGTTAAGATAGCAGACATTACGCTAAATTTGTTGCTGTTATAAATCTAATTCGGGCATACTTTACATGGGGCTTGTTTTGCTGGCATGTTTGCTGCCATAGGGCGGGTTTATTTGGTAACCGTTAACTTACTGATGAGATTGAGGCAATTTTTACTTTTTTTATATACGATACTTTCAAGTTGTTTTTTTTCAGAGACTGTTTGCGCACAATCTTACGGACTTGGTTTTTTCTCGCACGAAACAGTTCAGGATAAACGCACCGGGCTTGATCTTAGTCCGGCAAAGCCTTTGTGCTTTAAAGATAACTTTGAGCTGTCATTTGATTTTGCCTTTCTTCCCAACCGCGAAAACTATTTCGGCTACATTGTAAGATTAATTAATAACGACAAGCAAAACATTGACCTGCTATATGACAGGCGAACAGATAATAAACACTTCCGACTGATTATAGGCGATCAGTTTTCTAAAATATCTTTTAATCTTGATGAAAAGAAACTGCTTACCGACTGGACAAAATTTACATTCCGGTTTGATGTGCGCAAACAACAGCTTACCCTTATAGTAGGTAATTCATCGTTTACCCAGCCGGTAAAATTCAGCGATAATAATTGCTTCAAGGTGTTGTTCGGTTCTAATGACTACCTTGACTTTAAAACCAATGATGTGCCGCCCATGAAGCTGCGCAATATCTTGATAAAAGAAGGGCAGCGCGTTACTTACAACTGGTTGCTTGATGAATTAGACGGGAATGATGCTAAAGAGGAAATAAACGGCAACACCGCAAAAGTTGTTAACCCATTATGGATAAAAAAGCTGCATTGCAATTGGCAGCAACTGCAATCGTTTAACATTAAGGGCGCGGTAAGCGTGGCGTTTGATCCGGAAAAAGAAGTGGTTTATATTACCGGTAGTGATTCGGTGATCAGCTATTCGGTGCCTTCTTCAAAGTCGGTATCACAAGGTTATACATCGGGTAAACAGTTTTTAATAAGAGGCAACCAATCTTATTACAGTACCGACCTGAACAGGCTGTTCAATATTAATGTCGATCAAAAACAGGTAGCGTTTTATAATTTCAACACGTCAAGCTGGGATATTAAGCATAACAGCTCGGCGTTTGAAACCAACTACTGGCACATTAATAAATTTTACTCACCGGCCGATTCATCATTGTACATGATAGGCGGTTACGGGCAGTTTTCCTATAAAAATGATGTGCAGCGATATAATCTCAGTACTAAAAGCTGGGAAAAAATAAAAGTTGGTGGTGAAACCCTGGTGCCTCGATACCTTGCCTCACTTGGCGCAACAAAAAGTGGCGCTTATATTTTGGGTGGGTATGGTAGTACCACCGGTCAGCAAATTTTGAATCCGCGGAATTTATATGATCTGATCTATTTCGACGTAAAATCGAAAACATTTAAAAAAATATACGAGCTGAATATCAAAGGTGAGGATTTCGTTTTTGCCAATTCAATGGTGATCAATCAAAAGAACGACTCCTATTACGCCCTGATTTTCCCAAAACATAAATATAATTCAAGGTTACAGCTGATATCCGGTTCGCTTAACAAAGCAACTTTTACCAACTTGGGTAACAGCATACCTTACACCTTTCATGATATTAGCTCGTACGCCGACTTGTTTTACTGCCCGCAAAGCAAACGCTTTATAGCGGTAACCCTGCTGCTTGATGATAAAGGTCGACAAACCCGTGTAAACCTGTATTCGCTTTACGGTCCGCCTATTGCCGCGCGTGATACCGATGTTTTGGCCAAAGCCGGCGGAGAAAATGATTATATATGGTATATCATAGCAGGTGTAGTGGTTGCGGCTTTAGGAGTTGTTTGGTATAAACGAAGCAAGCGTAGTAACGTACTAAACCAGGCAGTAGCACCCATCGTTACAACTGTTACCGAAACACCCGGTGAAAACAGCACTACGGCAATGGATGATATTCCGGCTGAACCTGAAGTCATTAAAAATTCGATATTTCTTTTTGGCGATCTGCAGCTGTTTGATAATGAAGGTGCTGACATCACTAAAAATCTTACTCCTCTCACTAAGGAGCTGTTTCTCATCATATTATTATATACCATACGCTGGGGTAGGGGTATTACATCTGAAAAGCTTAAGGAAATACTTTGGTTTGATAAAACTGCCGAGAGCGCCCGTAATAACCGCTCGGTAAACATAGCTAAACTGAAAAACGTGCTCGACAGGTTATCATCCTGCCAGATAGTTAAGGAAAGCGGCCACTGGAAGATAGATATGAATCCTCAGCATGTTTATGTGGATTATAAAAAGTATCTTGACATTGTGAACGACAAGCGCAAGCTTGATAAACAGAAAATATCTGATCTGGCCAAAATTATTCAGCGTGGCAATTTCCTGGCCGATGTAGAATACGAGTGGCTGGATACCTTTAAGTCGGAAATATCCAATGAGATTATTGATACCTACCTTCATTTTGCCGGCTCAGTTAATATTAATGACGATCCTGAGTTTTTGATAAAACTGGCCAACTATATCTTCTACTTCGACCCGGTGAATGAAGAAGCGATGGTGCTTAAATGCAAATCACTCATCAGCCTGGGCAAACACTCGCTGGCCAAAAACGCGTACGATTCTTTTTGCCGTGAATACAAGATTATTTACGGTGAAAATTTCGAGAAAAATTTTAACGCCGTTTTGGAATAATTACACTTCCTCTTACTATAAAAATGCATTTTGATCTAAATTAATGCGGTTTAAACGGCCTTGTTAATGGGTTTGTTAAGCAATTATTAATGCCTGCATGACAATTTTGATTGAATTATAAACCCGCGTACATGCTTTGCAGATGACTTTAAATAATAGCATCCTGTATATACATGATACGTATAAAAGCATTTAACCCGTGATGAGATCAAGATCTATTATTGCGCTATTGATTCTTTTTACCGTATGCTCGGCGGTAGCGTATGCACAATCCAGGCACAGTCAGCAAACACAGTATCCAACCTACAAAGGGCTTATAATGGCCGGCTACCAGGGCTGGTTCAGGGCCGAGGGTGATGGTACTTCCGCGAAACGTTACGCCTATGGTAACGAAAGCCGCAGCGGTATTGATATGTGGCCTGATGTGAGTGAGTACGAAAAAACCTATAATACCCCTTGGAAGCTAAGCAACGGCCAGCCGGCAAAATTTTTCAGTTCGCACGATAAAAGCGCCGTTGATCTACATTTTAAGTGGATGCAGCAATATGGTGTTGACGGCGTTTTTATGCAACGGTTTTTTAGCAACGCGCGCGATAAGGATAAAGAATCGCTTACAATACTAAAAAACGCTTTTGAAGCTGCATCAAAATATGAGCGTGCCATTGCTATAATGTATGACCTTTCCGGCTTGCGCGGCAGTAATGAAGATTGCTCGGTTATAATAAATGATTGGAAGAAACTCGTTGACAGCCTTAAGGTAACTAACCAGGCAGGTAAAAAAACATATCTGCACCATAAAGGCAAACCGGTAGTAGCTATTTGGGGTATAGGTTTCCCAGACAGGCCATATAACATCCGCAATATCGGGCTGGAAAGACTTCTGGACTTTTTTAAGAATGACCCTGTTTACGGCAACTGTACCATTATGCTGGGCGTACCTACCGCGTGGCGTACTTTAAATGCCGATTGCATAAACGACCCATACCTGCACCAGATAATTAAAAAAGGTGATATAGTTTTGCCATGGGCAGTACAACGCTACAGTCCGCTGCTGCATAATGACATGGACAGGCTGCGCGATAATACCATTGAAGACATAAAATGGTGCGCTGAAAATAACCTTGATTATGTACCATGCGTTTACCCGGGTTTCAGCTGGCACAACCTGAGTCGTTACGAGTTTCCGGATGATGTAAAGCCCGTTGGCTCGATACCCCGTCAGGGCGGCAGGTTTTACTGGCAGCAAATAGTTACTACTATCAACGCAGGAGCTTCAATGCTTTACGTGGCGATGTTTGATGAGGTGAATGAAGGCACCGCTATTTTTAAAGGAAGTGATAACCCACCGGTAAGCAATGTAACTTCATTTATCAACATGGATGGTAAACCTTCCGACCATTATTTGTGGCTGACAGGGGAAGCCACTAAAATGCTGCGTAACCAAAAGCCGCTGGAATTGAAGATACCGGAAAGGAAATAGAATAAAATCTGCAATCGATTGCAAAAAAAATAAAAAACCATGTTTTCAAGCGAGTTTAAAGCGGAAATTAATGTTTTGTTAATTAATTATTATTTGCCGCAAGCTTTAATTGTACAAAATTATGAACCCGCAGCACCAGTCGGCCCTCATTAAGCCAGGTGTTAATACAACAACCATTTAATATCATGTATAATTATAAGCTTAACCCACCGTAGGTGTGGCAGAACCATGAAGCATATTACCCGCAAGGGTTATAGAACAATTTAAACTTAAATCCAAAAGAGAACAATATGAAAAAACTTAGATACTTATTTATTTTATTTTTTCTTTACCCGCTCAGTTTGCTTGCCCAGCAAACAGTTACTATAAGCGGTAAAGTAACAGATAAAGCCGACGGTACAGGCCTTCCGGGCGCTACTGTATCAGCAGGCGGCATTTCGGTTGGTACCGACGCTAACGGCGATTATAAGATAATAGTTCCGCAAAGCGCTACCCAATTAACTTTTAAGTTTGTTGGTATGGCTGATGTTGTTGAACAAATTAACAATCGCAGCGTAATAAATGTTAGCTTATCAACCACACAGGCGCAACTACAGGAAGTGGTTGTAGTAGGCTACGGTACCCAAAAAAGGGAAACCATTACAGGTTCGGTATCCACGTTAAAAAGCAAAGATATCGTAGTAACCAAAAATGAAAGCGTTGTTAACTCATTAACGGGCAAAATTCCGGGTTTACGTATTCAACAACGTACGTCTGAGCCGGGTGGTTATGCAAATGCCTTTAACATACGTGGCTACCGCGGCGCGGATCCGTTGATAGTTATTGACGGTGTTATAGCAGATGGCGGTCAGGAAATATTAGGAAGGATGGATCCGAACGAGATTGAAAACATTTCGGTGCTAAAGGATGCTGCCGCTTCAATATATGGTATAAGGGCCTCGGGTGGTGTAATCCTAGTAACTACAAAAAAAGGCGATAAAAATAACAAATTTGATATCAGTTATTCTATCAATCAGTCGTGGCAGCAATTTTTAGGTATGCCGGAAGGTGTTGGCGCTATCGACTATATGATGCTTACCAATGAAAAACGTAAGCACAATTTCGATAATAACTTCCTCAGCGTTCAGCCGCCTACATTTAACTATTCAGATTTTGAGCCATTCCTTAACGGTACCAGGCAAACTTCTGACTGGACCGGTATTGCTTTCAGAGAATTTGCCGGACAGCAGCAACATAACCTGAATGTGAACGGTGGTACCGAAAAGATAAGTTATTTCTTCAACTTTGGTTATCAGAAACAGGATGGTGTATTCAAATCAGGCGATGTAAATTACAACAAATACAACTTCCGTTCAAACGTAACGGTTGACATTGTTAAAGGTTTAAAAGCGCAAGTACTGGCATCAGGCTGGTTAGATAAGAAATACACTCCGTTTCAAAGTCAGTGGACTGTTTACAAATATGCCTGGAACACCATTCCACGTAATCCGATATTTGCAAACGATAACCCGCTTTACCCGGCTGTAATTAAAGATAACGTTAACCCTGCTGTTGTTACCGACGCCGAAAAAGGTGGTTGGAGAGATTACAGGAAGAACAACTTTACCGGCCAGCTTAATCTCCAATACGAAATTCCTGGTGTAAAGGGCTTAACAGCAAAGGCCTTGTATAACTACAGCTATGGTACCGATAATTTTACAGACAACCAAAGGGCATATGAGTTATATACATATGAACCTGAAACTGATACTTATATTCCGCAAACTGTTTCAAGCCCGTCAAGAATAACCCGTACTTATCGTAATCGTATTTATGCTCAAAGCCAGTTATCGTTAAATTATGTGAATACATTTTTTGATGATCACAATGTTTCAGCAACGTTAGTATATGAGCAAAGCCATCAAACCGGCGATAACTTCTATGCTGCAAAAGATTTATTAATACCTTCTGACTATCTTTTTGGTGGCGTACGTAATACAAATATGTTAGGTGATATGGATCAAGGCGGTCTGTATGATGTAGGATTCAGAAGCGTGATAGGCAGAGTGAATTATGACTATAAAGGCAAATATCTAGCCGAATTCAGCTTCCGCCGCGATGGTTCCAACAAGTATATGCCTGGGCCAGACCAATGGGGGTTTTTCCCAGCGGTGTCTATAGGCTGGGTATTAACCAAAGAATCTTTTTTCCGTAATATAGTATCAGAAAATATACTTACAAGTTTAAAGGTAAGAGGTTCTTGGGGCGAAACCGGTGATGAACAAGGTAATGGTTTTAACTATATTAATGGTTACACTTATCCGGTTAACCAATATATATTCGGTAGTTCTGCTGTCAATGGTTCGGTTCAAAAACTAGGTAACCCAGGCTTAAGTTGGACGATTAATACAAAAAAGAACATTGGTTTAGACTATACTTTACTTAATGGCAAAATTGATGGTACTATAGAGGTTTTTAGAAGTGACCGTACAGGTTTACCCACCACACCGGCTATAGCATTGCCTGGAACTGTTGGGGCGCCTGTACCGCAGATTAATTATGAGGCTGACAGAGTACAAGGTTTAGATTTCAATATCTCTTATCGTAACAAGTTTGGCGATGTTGGCCTAAACGTTAGTGCAAACATTGGAACCACTCGTGCACAAAGAACCAAAATATTGCAGGGTCCACAAGGTAATGCTTACCAAAACTGGAGAAATAACCAGTTGGATCGTTATAGTAACATCTGGTGGGGGCTTGAATATGCCGGACAGTTTACCAGTTATAACCAGATATATAATCATCCGGTAAACACAGGTGGTGGTAACCAGGGCGTTATACCTGGCGATTACTATTACCAGGATTGGAACGAAGATGGGGTTATTGACGGTAAAGACGAACGTCCTATAGCTACATATGATATACCGTTGTATAACTATGGTGCAAACATAAGTGTCAACTATAAAAATTTTGACATGACTGTATTATTACAGGGTGCGGCAGGCGTGTATGTGCAATACGGTGAGCAATTTGCATCGCCGCTAATGTATGATGGTAGCGCGTTAACCCGTTTCCTTGATAGTTGGCACACTGTAGATCCTGAAGCAAATATTTACGATCCAAATACACAGTGGGTACCAGGCTTTTATCCCGCCATGGGCTCGCCTGATGCAAGAGGAACAAAGGCAGTTCAAAATGCAAGCTATTTGCGTATCAAAACACTTGAGTTCGGATATAGCCTGCCTACTTCTTTCCTGCAAAAAATCGGTGTTAAAAGGTTTAGGGTATATGCAAACAGCTATAACTTCTTAACTTTTACCGGATTGAAAAACTATGATCCGGAACACCAGGGACCAGGACCAAATGATAACGGCTTTGGAGACGTAGCCTTAGGAGGGTACACTTATCCTATGAATAGAACTTTTAGTGTAGGTGCTAACATTTCCTTTTAATTTATTAAAATATGAAAAGTATACATAAAATAATTATAGCGGTAGCAATAAGTATCGGGGCATCAGTAACATCATGCCAGCGCCTTGATATACCGCCAACAAATATTGTAGGTGCTGATGTAATCTTTGGTAGCGAAGCAGGGGTTACCTCGTATGTAGCTAATCTTTACCGCGCACTGCCAATTGAGGATTTTAAATACAGGCCCGATGGAAATGGCGGCGACAACAACAACCCTCCGGGTTTTAAAAGAGGTGGTAATGATTGGGAAAACTTCTACAACTCGGCTTCGGCGATAGGTGAAGAGGTTGGTCCTTATGGTGGCTTTGACATAGGCGGAGGTTTTGGTTATTGGCCATATAATGATATTCGTGCTGTCAATATCCTGATTGAAGAACTGCCAAAGCACGTTACAGAATTAACACAACCAAGAGTTGACCAGTTGTTGGCCGAAGGACATTTTATCAGGGCTTATTTTTATTATGGTATGGCAAAACGCTATGGTGGCGTGCCTATTATTACCGTTCCTCAGGATCCGGCTTCACCGGTAAGCGAACTTCAGGTTCACCGTAATAAAGAAGAGGAAGTTTGGGATTTTATCAGCTCGGAACTTGATTTGGCTATAACCGGCATGTCTGAAACCAGCGAAAAAGGCCGCGCTAACAAGTATGTAGCCGCCGCTTTAAAATCAAGGGCTATGTTGTTTGCTGCATGTGTGGCTAAATATGGCTCTGAAAATTTTGTTGAAGGCCCTGCACGGTCACAAGGTTTTGTTGGTATACCTGCTGAAAAAGCACAGGAATATTTTCAACAAGCCTGGGACGCCGCAAAATTACTGGAAGGCAAGTTTGATCTTTACAACGCTAACCCTGATAAAGAGCAAAACTATGTTGATTTGTTCCTTAAATATGATGGCAATCCGGAGGTTATTTTTGTTAAACAATACTCGGTTGCTATTGGTACCGCACATAGTTGGGATGCTACCATGTCTCCGCGTTACTTTACCGCCAACGCGTTATCACGTTCATATCCAACCTTGGAAACTGTTGAGCGCTGGGGCGCTTTAAACGTAACCAATCCTGACGGCACACCAAAACGCTATAGCACACGTGCCGAAGTACAGGCAGGCCTTGAGCCAAGGTTGCTGGCAAGTATCTACTTCCCCGGGGATGTATTGCGCGGTAAAGAGTTTGATATGCAGCGCGGTATTTATCCGTCATTCAGCGGTACTGCTGCTAACGAGGTTGCCAAGCCCGCTAACACACGCAGCTATGTATTAGCTGGTGGTACCGATGTTTTGTACAATGGAAAACAAGTAATAGGTTTCACCGGTCCATTTACAGGTGGCGATGAGCTTACCCGTACCGGTTTCTATGTACGTAAGTATGTTGATTATAACAAAGCACAGGCAGCGGTTGATCTTAACAGGAGCGAGCAGCCATGGTATGATTTCCGTTATGGTGAAATCTTGCTTAACCGTGCTGAGGCCGCTATTGAACTGGGTAATACAAGCGACGCTTTAGAGTGTGTAAACAAGATCAGGTCAAGAGCAGGCGCATCAACACTTGGTTCAGTTGACCGTGACGCTGTACGTTTGGAAAGAACTAAAGAGCTGGTTTTCGAAAATCAATACTACTGGGACTTAAAACGCTGGAGAACTGCCGACGTAGTGTTGAACAACGCAAGGTTTAAAGGTTTAATGCCATACTACGTATTCAATGAAGATAAGTTCATCTTCCTGAAAGAACCTGAATTGTTTCAGCGTAACTATAACTTTGATAAGAGGTTTTATTATGAGCCAATTCCGGGCGGACAGTTAGCACTGAACCCTAACCTTTATCCTAACAACCCTAATTATTAATAATATAATTTTTAAGAGATGAAAAAACAGATAAGCAGATTATTATTGTTAGGCATAAGTGTACTGGCTGTATCTGCCTGTACAAAAACAGATAATTACGAAGGGCCAAACGCATCGTTTGAAGGCCGCATTATAGACGCTACCACGGGTGAAAACCTTCAAAGCGAAACAGGAAGTACACAAATACGGCTTGAACAGCAGGATTGGGAAACTACAGCGTCACCGCAAACCATCCCAAGCAAATACGATGGTACTTTTAAAGATACCAAGCTGTTTAAAGGCAAATACAAGGTAGTGCCTACCAATGGTGGTTTCTGGCCGGTTTATGATACCGCAACAGTAGATATCGGCAGTAACACCCAGCATAATTTTGAGGTTACACCTTACGCCAAAATTACAAACTTCAGTTCTGAACTTGTTGATGGTAACACTCTAAGATTAACATTTACAATAGATCCGCCGGTTACCGCCGGCTTGCCAACCCTGCGTACTATACAGCCATTGGTAAATATTACCAGTATGGTTGGTACAGGTGCAACTATTCGCGATTACTCGGTTACTGAAAGGTTGAATATGAATGGTAAGGCATTTGCCGAATTGCCGGATGTTTCAACGGATGTAGATGTAGCCGGTAAAACCATGACACTGGAAGTACCTAACCTGAAACGCGGTACCAAGTTTTATGTAAGGGTAGGCGTTCAGTGGAATGACAGTTTTGCTTCGTGGAACCTGTCGAACATATTGGAAGTACAGGTACCTAACGAATAATTATTACCGGTTATAAATGCCAAAACTTTACCCGGGAATTATTATGCTATAGTAAAATAGTTCCCGGGATAGTCTAACTGAAATATATTGATGAAAAAGCTTACGATATTATTTTTCTCCTTCTTTGCAGCAGTTGCTGTTGTTTCATGCGGAAGCAAAAAAAATGACCCGGCCCCCGGGCCTGATGATGAAAAGCCGGTAGTGACAAACCCGGGTAAAGTATATGATACTGTAGGCTTAAAATACAAATCATATACCGGGCTTGTAATGGCTGGTTATCAGGGATGGTTTGCAGCCGAAGGAGATGGTTCAGAACGCGGCTGGTACCATTACCAGGGTAACGGCGGATTTTATCCGGGCAATACCAATGTTGATTTCTGGCCTGATATCACCGAGTACACCAAAAAATATAAATCGCCATTCAAATTTGCCAATGGTGACGATGCTTATCTGTACAGTCCGTGGGACGAAGAAAGCGTTGACCTGCATTTCAAATGGATGAAAGACTATGGCCTTGATGGTGTACACATGCAACGTTTTGT
This sequence comes from Mucilaginibacter limnophilus, assembly GCF_004005815.1. Classification (GTDB taxonomy): domain Bacteria; phylum Bacteroidota; class Bacteroidia; order Sphingobacteriales; family Sphingobacteriaceae; genus Mucilaginibacter; species Mucilaginibacter limnophilus. The sequence continues at coordinate 203,565 of NZ_SACK01000006.1, forward strand.
GGGCGAAATAAAACCATCAAACGCAAAAGGAAAAAGGCATTTTAATAAGGTACTGGCCAATGCTTTAAAAGCCGCTAAAAAGTATGAAAGGGCCATAAGTGTAATGTATGACCTTAGCGGTAGCAACAGCGCCGATGTTGCCTACCTTGAACAGGACTGGAACGAATTGCAAACCATCTTTAAGCTGTTTGATAACAAAGAAAATCCAACCTATTTATACCATCGTGGCAAACCGCTGGTTACCATATGGGGCGTGGGCTTTAATGATAACAGAAACTATACTATTGAGGATGTTAGCAAACTGGTTGACAAGCTGAAAGGCCCCGACAATAAAGTTTCAATAATGCTTGGGGTACCGTTTTACTGGCGCACCTTTGGTAACGATACCGAGAAAGACCCTGCATTGCATGCATTGATAAAAAAGGTTGACATTATTATGCCATGGGCCGTAGGTCGCTTTAACTCAAGTGGATACACCGAGCAAAATGTACTTGCCGATATACAATGGTGCCATGCCAATAAGGTTGATTATGTGCCGCTGGTGTTTCCGGGTTTTACCTGGGGCAATATGCACAAAGATGCCAGCCTGTATTACCAGATACCCCGCCTGAAAGGCGACTTTTTATGGCAGCAGATATCAGGTGCAAAAGCCGTTGGCGCCAAATCATTGTACGTAGCCATGTTTGACGAGATTGATGAAGGTACGGCCATATTTAAAACCGCGCTTGAAAAAAATACGCCGCTTAACGGCGATGCAGGTTTGCGGTTTGTTGGAATTGAAAACGACCTGACGTCAGATTATTACCTGTGGCTAACTGGGCAGGGCGCAAAATGGTTTCATGGCGAGCCGGGATATTCAAGGTCAAAACCTGTACGAAAATAAATTATAAACGCCGATTCATTTATATCAATAAAAGAATTGCTGAGAGAACATAATTAATAACTTTTTAAACTTAAAAAGATATGAGAATTACAAAATTGATGATGGTACTATCCGTCTTCTCACTGTCATTAATGGTGGCAGGTTGTCAAAAAGAAAAATTTACTTCACGTGATACGAGTTCGTTAAAACCTCCTCCGCCGCCGGATGATCCGGACGAGCCGGAAGAACCTGTTGACCCGACCCTTGTGTTGTGGACAGGTGCAGACGCTGCCGATGGTTGGTCGACCGTTGGGGAAGTGAAAATTGAAACTGCAGGTAAAAAAGAAGGTACCGGCTTTATCCAGAATACCATAGCTAACGGCAGCGATTTTATGCAGTTTATATACAAACCGGCTGCCGCCTTTGATACAAAATTAACGCCTACAAATGGTCAGTTCACTTTTTGGTGGTACCTGTCTGATCCATCTTTGTTAAAAGCCGATGGCCAGATAGAGGTTAACAGCAGCGGTGACTTTGATAAAGAAGAGTACGGCTGGTCTATTGCAGCGCTGAAACCAACTCTTAAACCAGGTTGGAACGAAATCAAACTTAACTTTAGTCGTGCTGATAAAGCCGGCGGCGACTTTAATCCAAATGCGGTTAAACAATTCCGTGTGTTTTTCTGGACTGAAAGTACAGACCATGCCGAACTTGTTAGCGCTGTTGATGGCTTAATGTTCCGCCAAGCCCCACCTGCGCCTGCTGTTGTATTTAACAGTGTTGACGCTGCAGATGGCTGGGAAACTGTAGGATCACCAAACATTGTTACTGATGGTAAAAAAGAAGGTACAGGCTTTTTGCAAAACACCATTAAAAACGGAAGCGATTTTATGCAGTTTATCTATAAAAATGTTGATCATCCGGTTAACAGTACCTTCACTATTCAAGATGGTATGCTTACTTTCTGGTGGTATGTTGATGATCCTTCAATCATTAAAGCCGATGGCCAGATAGAACTGAACAGCAACGGCAACTTCGATAAGAATGAGATACACTGGAATGTTGCCGACATTATCCCAAAACTGAAGCCAGGTTGGAACGAACTTAAGCTTAAGTTTAGCGACGCGGTAGTAGAAGGTGGTGATATTGATCTTGCCTCTATCAAACAGTTCCGGATTTTCTTCTGGACTCAATCTGCTGATCATGCCGACCTGGTTACCGGTGTTGACGGTTTCAAATTTATCGAAGCACAATAAGCCCCTAATTCAATCTATATATGCAATGGCAGGATCAACCTGCCATTGCATTTTACAAACACAGTATAAATAATGATCGTTAAAGATTTTTTTAAAAAGACAGAAACGCGCAAAGTAGCAGCGGCCGTAGTATTGGGTATAAGCGCACTGTCATCAACCTTTTGTGCCGCGCAAACTAAAGACACTGTAGTAAAAGAAAACGGCAATCCGTTTATCCGACACATGTACACTGCCGATCCATCGGCACACGTATGGAAAGATGGCCGTTTGTATGTTTATGCTTCGCATGATATAGCGCCTCCGCGCGGTTGCGACCTGATGGACCAATACCACGTGTTTTCAACCAATGATATGGTACACTGGAAAGATCATGGTGAAATACTGCGTGCAAGCCAGGTAGAATGGGGCAGGCCAGAAGGCGGCTTTATGTGGGCCCCAGACTGTGCTTACAAAAATGGTACATACTATTTCTACTTCCCGCATCCAAGCGGCACCGAGTGGAACAAAACCTGGAAGATCGGCGTAGCCACAAGTAAAAACCCGGCAAGTGGCTTTAAATCGCAAGGATATATCAAAGGTTTGGAATCAATGATTGATCCTTCGGTATTTATTGATGACGACGGTCAGGCGTATTTTTACTATGGCGGCGGCGGTGTTTGTAAAGGCGGAAAGCTGAAAGATAGCATGGTTGAGATTGATGGTGAAATGAAAACCATGGAAGGTTTGGAAGATTTTCACGAAGCATCATGGGTACATAAAAAAGATGGTGTGTACTACCTGTCATACTCTGATAACCATGATGTTGACGGCAAACACAACCAGATGCGCTACGCTACCAGCAAGAGTCCGCTTGGCCCATGGAAATCGCAGGGTGTGTACATGGATCCGACAGATAGCTTTACCAACCACGGTTCAATAGTGAAATTCAAAGGTCAATGGTATGCTTTTTATCATAACAGCGCGCTTTCAAACCACGACTGGCTGCGTTCGATATGCGTTGATAAATTATACTATAACCCCGACGGTACTATTAAAAAAGTAGTGCAAACAGGCGCTATTAAAAAGTAATCAAATACAGGTTGCCGCTATACATGGTTAAGTGCAGGCAGCATTATGCATAATTGGATAAACTGTAAATACGACAAATCATTTTGTTAATATGATAATGTACAAAAACAAGGTTAATGCTTTGCTGCTGGCTTTGCTGGTAAGTTTAGCATGTAGCTGCTCAAAAAAAGGAACTTCAAAACCCGACCCTGATCTGGCGAAGCCTGAAGATGAGTCGCCGTTACAAAGTTTTAAAAACCCTTTTGTTACCGACATTTATACTGCCGATCCATCGGCGCATGTATGGGCCGACGGCCGTTTATATGTTTATGCTTCGCATGATATTGCACCGCCTCGCGGCTGCGACCTGATGGACCAGTACCATGTGTTTTCAACCGATGATATGAAACACTGGACAGATCATGGTGAGATACTGCGTGCCAGCCAGGTGCCATGGGGTCGTGCCGAGGGCGGTTTTATGTGGGCGCCCGATTGTGCTTATAAAAACGGTACCTACTACTTCTACTTCCCACATCCAAGCGGCGACGACTGGAACAACACCTGGAAAATAGGTATTGCCACCAGTAAAAAGCCTGCAAGCGATTTTGTGGTGCAGGGTTACATTGAAGGCCTTGAATCAATGATTGACCCATGTGTTTTTGTTGACGACGATGGCAAAGCTTACTTCTACTATGGTGGTGGCGGCACCTGCAAAGGCGGCAAGCTAAAAGACAACATGACCGAGATTGACGGCCAAATGAAGAAAATGGAAGGTCTTGCTGACTTTCACGAAGCGGCGTGGGTGCATAAAAAGGATGGCGTGTACTATCTGTCGTATGCCGATAACCATACCGAAGCCGGCAAAGACAACCGTATGCGTTATGCCACCAGCAACAATCCGCTGGGGCCATGGAAAGACGGCGGCGTATATATCGATCCTACCGACAGTTTTACCAACCATGGTTCAATAGTAAAATTTAAAGATAAATGGTATGCCTTTTACCATAACAGTTCACTGTCAAATAACGATTGGCTGCGCTCTATCTGTGTCGACGAACTGCGCTACAATGCCGACGGCAGTATCAGAAAAGTGATACAAACCAATAACGTGAATTAAGAACGTTGAAAACAAAGAAAAAAATAAACAAGAGTTCAGTAGTAATACTGATTTTATAAAGCCTATATGATTAAACTACCCAAAACCCGTACACTGGTGTTGCTTTCCTTAATGGTGTGCGGAACATATTTTCAGACTATCGCTCAAAATGAGGGCAGGGGCAACCTGAAATATATTGACCCTCAGGTTGGTAACGTGGGGCAACTGCTTGAGCCTACGCGCCCTACCGTACAGTTACCCAACCAAATGATGCGGATGTATCCTGTGCGTAAAGATTATCTTGACGACCAGATCAGCAGTTTTCCGCTTATTGTGGTTTCGCACCGCCTGGGTGAGGCATTCGCCTTGAAGCCATCCATACAAAAAATATCTGCCGAAAGCTACCGGCACCAGCTAACCTGGGATCACGACCTTGAAGTTACCCGCCCGTGGTATTATTCAACTTACCTGCTTGATGATGAAGTAACTGTTCAATATGTGCCCGGTAAAAAGGCAGGTATCTACCGCTTTCAGTTTCCGGGAAAGGGTGAAAAGAACTTACTGTTCGATTTGTATAACAGAGGCGAAGCTGAGTACAAGTTCAGTTCGGCCAATGAGTTAACCGGCGTTGAAACCTATCACGGCGACATAAAAGTTTACTTGTATGGCGTATTCAGTCAGAAAGGGAAATTTGGCACGGTAAATAAAGGAGCAATTTCAAACAATGCTTCTGTTGCCGGTAATGGCGTAAAAGCATGGATTGATTTCTCGGGCGCGCAGTCGAATGATGTGGAGTTCCGTTACGCGATATCATTTGTTAGCGCCGAGCAGGCAAAAAAGAATTTTAAGAACGAGTTGACAAACGTTTCTTTTGATCAGCTTAAACAAGCCGGAGAAGATGCGTGGTACAAAAAGTTCTCTCAAATAAATGTTAGCGGCGGTACCGAAGCGCAAAAACGCAGCTTTTACTCGGCGCTGTACCGTTGTTACGAACGCCCGGTTGATATAACCGAAGACGGTAAGTACTACAGTGGCTTCGACAAAAAAATACACACTACCGAGCGTACTTTTTATGTTGACGACTGGACGTGGGACACCTACCTGGCGCATCACCCGCTACGCACCATACTCGATCCTTCAACCGAGCAGGATATATTAAACTCATACATAAAAATGTATGAGCAAAGCGGCTGGCTGCCAACCTTCCCGGTGCTGTTTGGCGACCATGCGTGTATGAATGGTTTTCACTCGTCGGTAATGTTTTTGGATGGATACAATAAAGGCTTGCGTGGCTTTGATACGCTGAAAGCTTATGAGGCCATGCGCAAAAACTCAACCGATGCTACCATGCTGCCATGGCGTAACGGCCCGAAGGGAGCTCTTGAGGATTTTTATCATGAAAAAGGCTACTTCCCTGCGTTGCATCCGGGTGAGAAAGAAACCAACCCTATGGTTGACAATTTTGAGAAACGTCAGGCAGTAGCAGTAACCCTGGGTACAAGCTATGACGACTGGGCAGTGGCGCAGTTCGCTAAAAAGCTGAGCAAATCAGCCGACTATGAGAAATTCATGCGCTCATCAAAAAATTACAAAAACCTTTGGAGCAGTAAACAAATGCTGTTTATGCCGAAGGATGATAAAGGCGAATGGATAAACATCGACCCTAAGTTTGACGGCGGAATGGGTGGACGTGAGTATTACGACGAAAACAATGGTTGGACCTACATGTGGCAGGTGCAGCATGATATTCCGGCGCTTATCGACCTGATGTGCGGTAAACAAGGCTTTGAGAATAGGCTCGATCAGATGTTTCGCGAGCCTATTGGCCGCAGCAAATATGAACTGCATGCCAAATTTCCGGATTTTACCGGTATAGTTGGGCAGTACTCAATGGGCAACGAGCCAAGCTTCCACATTCCTTATCTGTATAACTTTACCGCTTCGCCATGGAAAACCCAAAGGCAGATACGCCTGCTGCTTGATGTCTGGTTTAAAGACAACATCTTCGGCATACCCGGCGATGAAGACGGCGGTGGTATGACGGCGTTTGTAGTATTCTCGTCAATGGGCTTTTACCCGGTTACTCCCGGCGTGCCGGTTTATACTATCGGCAGTCCGTTGTTTGCAAGCGTTAGTATCAATCTGCCAAATGGCAAGCAATTCAAGCTGACAGCCAAAAACTGTTCGGTACAAAATAAATACATACAAAGCGCCAAGCTGAACGGCAAAACGCTTGATACGCCTTGGTTCACGCATGAGCAACTGGTAAACGGTGCCGAGCTTGAACTGGAAATGGGGCCAAAGCCAAATAAGTTATGGGGTACTGGTAGTTTTAATGCGCCCGAACAGGCGTCAGCAGGAAGATAAATATCGAAACATTGAAAAAGATATCATTCATACTGCTAAGCGCCATGAGTATATTACTATATATACCGGCAAATGCACAGCAGTTAACCAATAAGTGGCTGCCATTGCTTACCAAAGATCTGCGGTACTGGGACGTGTTTATTGGCGTGCCGCATACCAGTTTGAACCTGAAGGATCAGCCGATGGGTGATGGCATGAACGGAACCCCACTGGGCTTGAATAATGATCCGCTGCATGTTTTCAGTGTGGAAATGATTGATGGGCAGCCAGTATTGCATATTTCAGGACAGGTATATGGCGGGTTAAGCACCAAAACAGAGTTTGAAAACTATCACTTTAAGGCTGAGTTTAAATGGGGCGAAAAAAAGTACGAACCCCGTTTAAAAGATAAGCGCGATAACGGCATATTGTATCATGCCACCGAACCGCATGGCCAGTTTTGGAACGTATGGATGCGCGCACATGAGTTTCAGGTGCAGGAAGGCGACTTTGGGGACTATTATTCGCTGGTAGGCGTTGGCATGGACATCCATGCGCGGGTAAAAGACAGCACCGCCAAACATCCTGATTGGGTATACGATCCGGCGGCTCCGGTGGTACAGTTTACATCGAACCGCACACCGGCCAGTACCTGCCGCCGCATTGCCGATTATGAAAAACCGCACGGCGAATGGAATACGCTTGAATTATACTGCTTTGGCACCACCAGCGTGCATGTGGTTAACGGGCATGTGGTAATGATACTGGAGAATTCGCGCATATCGCCCAAAACGGGTGATGAAACCACATTGAAAAAAGGTAAGATACAGATACAATCAGAAGCGGCCGAAGCATATTACCGGAACATATCTATACAAAAGCTGGATAAGATGCCGGTATTTAATTAAATATTAACCAATACAACCATAGATGAAGAAGCGGAATATAATTACAACGGCTGTGCTTGCACTAAGCATTTTAATTAGCAGCTGTTCGAGCAAGAAAAAAGATAATCCAGCGCCAACACCCGATGATGACGACGATGATACCGAAGTACCCGGCGGATATTCTCCTCCGGGAGATGTGGTGGGGAAGGTAATAGTAGGTTACCAGGGGTGGTTTGCTGCCATTGGCGACGGTTCGCCTATTGACAGGTACTGGCATTGGTCGCACACATGGGAGCTAAAGCCATCGCCAACCAACAACGCCATTAAATCATGGCCCGATGTAAAAGATTATACCGAGACCTTTCCTACAGATTATCCTGACTTGGGCAATGGCCAGCCTGCTAAAGTTTTCTCATCGTTTAGCGATCAAACCATTGACATGCAGTTTAAATGGATGAAAGACTATGGTATTGACGGCGCCGCGCTGCAACGCTTTAACCCAAGCGGACTGGAAGGCCCGGTGCGTGATGCCATGGCTGCCAAAACCAAAATTGCTGCCGAAAAGAATGGTGTTAAGTTTTACATTATGTATGATGTAAGCGGTTGGACAAACATGCAAACCGAACTTAAAACCGACTGGACAAATAAAATGAAGCAATATACTGCATCATCGGCCTATGCTAAACAAAACGGCAAGCCTGTTGTGTGTATATGGGGTTTTGGCTTTAACGATAACAACCACAATTTTACCGCTGCTGCCTGTATTGATGTGATCAACTGGTTTAAAGGCCAGGGCTGCTATGTAATTGGCGGCGTGCCTACAAACTGGCGTAAGCAGGAAAGTGATTCGCGCGCGAACTTTATTGAAGCCTATAAAGCGCTGGATATGATATCGCCGTGGATGGTGGGCCGTATTGGCAACGCCAACCAGTCGGACGGATTTTACGCTAATATAAACCGCGACGACCAGGAGTTTTGCCGCAGGTATGGCATGGATTATCAGCCATGCGTATTACCCGGAGACCTGCAGGAGCGCCAGCGGGCGCACGGCGACTTTATGTGGCGCCAGTTTTATAACATGACACGCTTAGGTTGCCAGGGTATTTATATTTCGATGTATGACGAGTATAACGAAGGCAACCAGATAGCAAAAACTGCCGAAACACAGGCCGACGTGCCTGCAGGTTCGGGTATATATGCGCTTGATGAAGACGGTACCAAATGCTCATCAGATTATTACCTGCGCCTTACCGGCGATGGCGCTAAAATGTTTAAAGGGCAAATAGCGTTAACGCAAACACGGCCAACCAAGCCAATGCCATAAAAGGTTCAGTTAATAAATTATACATAGCCCTGCGGAACCATTTTCGCGGGGTTTTTTATTTTGGGGCATGCAGTAAGGTATCCGGAAATTGCAGAGTGAATGTGGTGCCTTCATTTATCTTGCTTTTAGCATTAATGTTGCCTCCGAGACGCTCTGTTTGCATTTTTACCATAAACAATCCCATCCCTTTGCCTTCAACACTTTGATCGAAACGTTTATACAGACCAAACAAATGATGCGCATAACGGCACAGGTCGATACCGCGTCCGTTATCATTAAAGTGAATATAAACCATCCCGTCTTTTAATTCGCTATTGATAGTGATAACCGGCGGAATGTCAGGCATACGGTATTTAATACTGTTAACTATAAGATTTTGAAATATGCTGTGCAGGTAACCCTTTAACGTGAAAAGCTGTTCAAAGGCGCCAAAATCATATACAATTGAAGCTTCGTTTTTTTGTATCATTGACTGTATGCCAAGCTTAATTTCTTCAACAAGCTTGGGTAACGATACTTCTTCTATTTTATCATTGGCTTCGCTGCTTACCTGCAAAACATGGTTCAGGTCGAGTATTACATTATCAAGGTTTTTTACTGATAGGGCAAGCGCTTCAAGGGTAGCCGGCTGGTCGGGGTCGGCAGCGTCGGTATCGCGAAGCAAACTCGTTAATCCGGATATGTTAGCCACAGGCGCCCGCAGATTATGCGATACAATGTAGGTGAATTGCTCCAGGTCTTTATTGCGCTGCACCAGGTCGACAGTAATTTTATCACGTTCTATCTGCGCCTGTTTCTTTTCGGTAATGTCTCTAAAGTTGCAAACTATAGCATGGATGTTTTCATCGTGCAGCATATTGGTAAACACGCCTTCAACCCATATATAATGTCCTTGTTTATGCAGCATGCGAAAGGTAATTATAAACGGTTCAACCGGATTGTTTTTTACCTGATCAAACAGCGTTCTCATAAAAGGCATATCTTCCGGATGGATAAGCTCTTCGGCGTGACTATCCAGATTCTCGGTTTGTTCCCAGCCATTTATCCTTTCCGACGAGCTGCTGCGGTAACATACCTGCAGGTTCTCGTTAAGCAGGGTGATTCCCTCGTAACTGTTCTCAATCAGTTTACGAAAGCGCAGCTCATTGGCAATTATCTTTTCGGTGTTTTCGCGTACGCGGCGCTCAAGCTCGGCGTTTATTTCAGCTTTCCTTTCCTCATTACGTTTTTGCTCGGTTATATCGCGGGTTACTTTGGCAAAGCCAATAAGATGGCCGGCATCATTATAAATAGTCGTAAATACTACATGAGCCCAAAACATCGAGCCATCTTTACGCACACGCCATCCCTCACATTCATACGTTCCTTTACGTAAAGCCTGATTGAGGTTATTGCGTAAATGCAATTTTTCGCTGTCGTTTTTCAGGTAAAAAATAGAGATGTTTTTACCAATAACCTCTTCAGCACGATAACCTTTTATGTGTTCGGCACCCTGGTTCCAGCTTAGAATATAGCCATTGGGGTCGATAAGAAAAATGGAACAGTCTTTAACGCTGGCAACAAGCAGCCGGAAAAGCTTTTCATCAATGCTTTTGGTTAGTATGGTATCAGTACTCACAGGGTCAGTAAAATTACGTTAAGATATAAAACCCTAAGTAAAATTCTATTAATAGTTAAATATATTTAAAAATGAACAAAATGACCAGGGTGTTGACGGTGTTGACAGGTGTTGACGATGTTGACAAGTGTTTACCCTGTTGACGTCAACACCCACAAAAAAAGCCGGACATTGCCGGCTTTTTGTAATGATGCGCTCTTTAAAAGCGTATGCCTATAGCCAAGCCTAAACGTGCACTAATGCCGGTACCGCTAACATCTATGCGGACACCGTTATTATTAACCTGTGATTCCAGATCAATTAATGGCACATCAATATCATTTAGCTGGTCGCGGATTTCCTGTTGCTCCTGTTCATTAAGCGAGGCGGTACCGGTTACCTTGCCGCTTATGGAACCTATACCCGCTCCCAGCCACCAGTTTAAGTAAAACATGCCACCCAACTTGTGCTGCGAGCCAAACATCAGGCCGCCGGTAAAAACCTTTGTATTACCATCAGCAAAAATGGATCTTTCAAAGGTTGAGCCATCGCCAGAGTCTATACTGTCAAATTTGTAAGGCAGCTCATACGAGTTAGTTGTATAACGCACATAGGGAGCCAGGTAAAAGCCTTTGAGGGCGCTGTTGCCCATGTAAAAACGTACCTCGGGAGTTATGGAGAAGCTGCCTGTTTTAAGACCGCCTATCTGCCTTGATACCTCATCATCGTCGGCAATATCTTCAATGGTGCTTTTAAAAGGCAGCCCTGATTTGGGTGTTATGCCAAGGTTAAGCGCTACAGATATTTTTTTGCCTACGGCGCGTTCATACTGAAAAGAAATATTTTTTGAGGCAAGGCCAAGCACATTCCACTTAACTAAGCTTTTAGCTTCGCCATCGGTTTGCGCCATAACTGGGTTTACAAGCAATATGCACATAGCTGATAACACCATTATTGTGCAGAGCTTCCTGAATTGATTTGTCATGATACGGTGGTTAGAATTTATAATTGGTTAAAAGTATAACTTGCAGTTATGGAGTACAATAATTAAATGAAAAATACCCAAAAACCATTAGTTAAATAGTTAATTTAACAACAAATAGTTGTTGTTCATTCTGTTCATTAATTACAAAAAACCGCGTTTCTGACGTGTTGAGGCTATATTTAGACAAAATGCCTGTTCTTTGATTGAAATTTATACCGGTTCAGGCGACTTAAATAGCAACTAACACCTTAATATATATGAGCACATTACCAAACGATCCTCCCGGCAGCATACCGGTTGATATTGCTTCACAATGGACAGCCAACTGGCGTGAATTTATTGCTTCTTCAAATCAGGCCTTTAACATACTGGCATTTACAATACCCATTGAATGCATTAAAAATATGCTTTTATATAATGAGAATGCCGAGGGCATCAGGGCCTATATTGCTTTAGAAAATGCAGATGAAGTAAGTTCGGCTAAACTGGTGATGGTACCGGTTATAGGTAATGAAGATATTATAAACCAACCAGCAGATAATTCTAAAAGTAATGTATATGATAACACAGATGCATGCCCACCCGTATGTGCATTAAATAGCCCATTAAATTGATAAATTCTTACATTTTGCAATAAAGTGTTGCCTTAAATTATAATCTTTATAGCAAACTTTATTAAGTGGAGATTTTTGTTAGGTACGTTTCACCGTTAAGTGTATTGCTTCCTATAATTGCAGGGCTTGTTTACTATAAATACTTGGGTACAGCTCAAAAGATAATATTTTATTATGTTTTGTATTCGGCATTTTCAAATGGGACAAATATCTACATGGTAAGGGTGTTGCATAAAACATCGGTTATTCCGTTTGCTGTTGGATCCATTGGATGGGTAGCTTTGATTTCAAGTTTTTACGCTGTTGTGTTCAAGGGAAACTTATCAAGGGCCATTTATATAATTACTTTTTTATTCTCTGTGTTTGCCGTAACCAATGTACTTTATATACAAACGCATCATCAATTTAATACTTATACAGTAACCCTTAATGCCATTATTGTGCTGGTATATGCCATGATATATGTTTACAGGCAAAATGCTGTAGATATCGATGCAAGTTGGGGCAGTAACAGTTTAAACTGGATAAATACCGGTTTCCTGCTATATTATTCAACCGCGCTGATGATGTATATAACGTTCGCGTTAATAACATACGAAATAGCTAACATTACGTTTGCCATACATAACACAGCGCTTATAACCATGTATGTTTTGTTTGTTATAGGTTTTAAAAAATGCAAGGCATAACACCTAATATTTATGTATTGATATTAGGTGGGATGGTCACCGTTTTTTTTATGGTGCTAACATTTATAGCCTTAAACGTACGCGGACAAAATAAGCTGCTAAAACAGCGACAGGCTGCACAAAAGGCAGAAATTGCACATCAGAAAGAATTACTAAGCGCCGTTATAGAGTCGCAGGAAGCTGAACGCAAACGGGTTGGCCGCGATTTGCACGATGATGTTGGCACGGCGCTTTCAAGCCTTCGGCTAATCATTGAAATGTCTAAACCAACACCTGATGCCCTAAGTCACAACAATTTTGTTTCTTCAACAAAAGAGATTATTGATAAGGTAATTAAGGATGTACGCAGTATATCTCACAATCTTTCGCCAACTACATTGAATTATTATGGCCTTACGACGGCAGTAGAAGAACATTGCAACATTATAAATCAATCGGGCAAATTACGCGCTTTTCTTATTGACGATACCGTTTCGGCTATTAGTAAACTTAATGTATCATCAGCCACGGCTTTTTACCGGGTACTTGAAGAATTGTTGAACAACACAATAAAGCATGCTGAAGCAACAGAGACAAGTATTAAATTCTCTGAAAAAGAAGATACTCTTATACTTGAGTATCGGGACAACGGAAAAGGTATGGAGCCCAATTTCACTGCAAAAAAAGGTATGGGGCTGCAAAATATTGAAAGCCGGCTAAATAACATCAATGCCGGATATGAAATAATAACTGCCCCCGGCAAAGGCTTTAGCTTAAATATAAGTTACCAGATTTTGCGAAATACTTAAGTTTTATGCAGAAAATACGTATAGCAATAGTTGACGATCAGAACCTTTTTCGCCAAAGCTTGGCATTACTGATAAAATCAGTTGATGATTTTGAACTTGCAGCGGAAGCAAACAGCGCTGAAGCTTTTCTTGAGAGATTAAAAACATTGCCAGCTGATATAGATGTGGCGATTATTGATATGGACATGCCCGGCGGAATGAACGGAATAGAGCTGAATGACATATTGCATAAGCAATATCCGAATATAAAGGTTATGGTGCTTTCGGTTCACATGCACGAGCGGCTTATAACTCAAATGATAGATGCAGGCGCAGTAGGATATCTTGCAAAAAATTGTGATATGCATGAGCTAATCATGAGTATTAGGAGTGTCTATATCGCAGGCTTTTACTTTAATATCAGTGTGTTACAAGCTATTCAAAACAGCGGACGGCACAAATTTTCGGCAAATAAAACGATCAATAACCTGCCCGTTAATTTAACTGATCGTGAATTGCAGTTGTTGAAATTGATATGTAAAGAATACAGTAATGCAGAAATAGCCAAAGAACTTTATTTAAGTGTACGTACTGTAGAAGGACATCGTAATAACCTGATACAAAAGATAGGTTGTCGAAATACGGCAGGTATAGTCCTGTTTGCTGTAAAGCATAAATTGTTCAATACTATGTTTTAACAATTGTAACAGGTAAAAATACGCGGCTAACAATCAAGTATAATTACCTGCAATTGTCATTGGAAATGTAATTACATTAGTTTTTGTTTTAAAAAGCCAATTTTAGAAAACTGTACCCTATATTAATTATGTATATAGTAATATGCTAAAATAACCGGTTAGTATATTATAGAACTTATTAGAGAAAAGTCACGTACAACATACGTAAATCATAAACCTACGATTTTAATTTATTCATTTTATTCATTCCACAATGTTGTAAATCTTTGACAGCAAAGTGGACGTATTTTATTTTAAATTAATTGTTAATTATTATGATATAATTTCACTTTTTAATTTATTGTATTTACCTGTTAATAATATATATGGGGATCTTTTTACCGCATCATTTTGAAGAATTAAAAAATTGTGTTTTATCCGTTGCCGGCATTACACATATTACTCCTTGCGACTGCAAAACAATATCTGCACTTATATTAAATAAAACGCGTCAGCGCATTAGCGAAACAACCTTAAAAAGGGTGTTCGGATTTGCTTATAGTAAATTTAAACCGTCTTTTTTTACCATCGACGTTATGTCGCATTATTGCGGTTACAATGGATGGGACGACTTTTGCAATAAACATGGGAAAAAGCAAGAAAGTACAGTTGCAACATTAGGTTGGGATAAACTGAAGGTAAATGCACATAAAATAACAAGCTTTACGCTGCAGGCACTAAAAAACAGGGCTGGTATACCTTACTCACAAACTATCAGCAGGAGTTTTATAAACAATCATTTGGAGACTTTTTTGAACGGAGAATACTCTGCCACCCTTTTGTCAGCACCGGCCGGATATGGTAAAACAATCGGTCTTTGTCATTGGATAGAACAGCGGCTCGAACTAAACGCAAAAAACGAAACCGACGACGTTATTTTGTTTTTTAGCAGCAGTGCGCTGATAAATGTATTCTTAAGCGGTCGTGATATTAACGAGTGGTTTTTGGGTTTATTAGGATACTCAACCGACGATGATATTGCTTCGCTTCTTAATGAAGATTTTAATAAGTCGAAACGATTTTTCCTTGTGATTGACGGTTTTGACGAGCATATGTTTAAGCCCGAACAATACCGGATGCTGTTAAGCCAACTTACGGATATTTTCGCGCTTTACCAGTCGAAACAATGGTTTAAGTTGATAGTTACCATGCGGCAGGCATCATGGATAAACTATAGACATGATTTTGAAACAATGCCCGGGAAATGGTTTTTAGGTTTTACGACTGATAACAACTCAACATTAAACGTTCCGTTGTTCAGTGCTGCAGAAATAAAAGAGCTTTGCTTTAAAATTAATCCATTATTAAAAATAAGTATTGACACAAATTTAATTGACAAATTTAGCCACCCATTATATTTTCAGTTTTACTATAAAGGCCATAAAGACTGTTTTTCATTCAGTAACATTGATAACATTTGTATTTATGACCTGATATCGAATTTTATCCTTAACAAAGTTTATCTGGGTAACCACTCAACAGAAAAAATATTATTACTTAAAGAACTGGTTAGCGAGATGGATTTTAAAAACCGGGTATATAAGGTAAACAAATTAAAAATAAATCATTTACTAAGGCAGTATAATCAGGCTTACAATGAATTGTTAAGTATAGGTTTTTTACGTGAGCTGAATGAAAGCTCAGATATCGATTTTAACTCATATATACAATTTAGCAATGAAGACTTTTTAGATTATATCATTGCTAAAAACTTATTATACAACAATAATTACTCATTCAACCGACAACTGGTTGATAACCTTAACCGGCTTTTTGCACATGATGGTAAAAAGCTGCCGGTATTGAAATGGATTTTAATCTATGCTATAAAAAGTGATCAGGATGAAGGATTCAGGGCTTTACATGATGTAATACTGAGTACACAGGAAAGAGCGGATTTATTTGCCTTTATAGCCGAATTGTTTAACCGGGAATGTTTTGAGCCTGGCCATAAAGACTCCGTTAAATCATACGCCAAGCAAAGCACATTACGTGAATTGTTTGATAGCTTTTTAGGCGTTGAGCTTTTAAAGCCTGAGTATGAAAAAACACTACGTATTGTGCTAAAATTTGAATTAACTAACAAGCAGCGTATAATGGCTTATACAAGCATTGCCATGATAGCTATGATAAAGCTTGATGTAAGCTTGCTTGAAGAATGTGTAAATAAATTAAAGGGATTTGGTAACACCGACTATATAAGGTTCCCGATTAACCCGCTTACCTGTATTGATGGTATATTTTATTATTTGAAATATGGTATTCTGAAAAAGGAATTTTTAGCTGATATAACTAACTTTTATTTTAACCCGCCACCACCTAAGCACTTAAAGGTTACGCCGGTTAACGATGTGATTTTTATTTTGGCAGCGTATTGCTGTATTATTTCTGACAATCCACATAAGGGCATCCGCTTTATAAATACGCTTGAAAAGCATTATCAAAAAACAGATGACATTACGTCAAACTATGGTTTGTTTATGCGCATAATTAAGGCCGACCGTTATTTTGTATTGGGTAACGTTAAAAAAGCACTCGAAATTTATTTAACGGCAATGCTTGCTTTTGACAAATACGCGCAGGGATATACAGTGATAATGCGCCTTTTTTTCATGAGCCTGAAAGTGATGGCAAGCCTATATATTCAAAACCATCAGGAACTGGCCAGGCAAATTGGTAGTTACATAAAACTTGCCGAAGAAGCCGGCTTCAATGTGTCCAAAGCTTATAGCTTTACTTTCTTGCTAAAACACCGTGCACAATTTGCAGGGCAATATGAGTTTGAGAAAAAAGTATATAACGAACTAACCAAAACATTGCGCCAATGCGGGTTGCAAGCCGAAATATTTTTAAGTGATGCCGAACAGGTAAAAGCAGCTATCAGGCGTGCTTAAGTTGTAAAGCGCTTTACAATTTCGGTAAGTTCAACCACGTCAAAAGGTTTCATTAAATAGCCGTCGGCCTGCCCGGCTTCGGCTATTTCTTTTACGTTACTTACCGCCGAAATAATAATCACCGGTATATGGCTGGTTGCCGGGTTGGTTTTAAGTTGTTTGCTAATTTGCTGGCCGTTAGCGTCGCTTTTCCAGTCGCTTAACCAGTTATCAAGTAATATAATATCAGGCTTTTGGGTATCTATTGAGTTAAGCAGTTTAGAATTTTCAGAAGACAATACTTCATAACCTTCTTCTTCCAGTACATATACAATTGTTTCGCGTATATCCCTGTCATCCTCAATTACAAATACCTTTTTAGCCATCTTTAATTTAGTGATCTAAGTTGGTGTTGAAGCAAACGGTTATTATTAGCTTGATTGGTTCAACAATATCACTTATAACAATCAAATAGGGTGGTTTTGTTTTACAGGAGGCAGATTATTTCGGTATGTCAACTATTGTAACAACTGCGGCACCGGGGCTCATAAGTTTCGGTTTCGCCAAGCAGTATCTTTTCTTCGCCGGGTATCAGCCTGTACGAGTTAAGCGCCGGATTGCCGCAGCGTACACACACGGCATGCAGCTTGGTTACCGATTCGGCAATGGCCATCAGGGCAGGCATCGGCCCGAACGGGCGGCCCTTGAAATCCATATCAAGTCCCGCAATAATAACCCTTACGCCTTTATTGGCGAGTGTGTTGCAAACTTCCGGCAGGTCGGCATCAAAAAACTGGGCCTCGTCAATAGCCACTACGTGTTCATCATTATATAAAAGCAATATCGACGCCGAGTTATCAATAGACACACAGGGAAACGACTGCGAATTGTGGGAAACTATGGCATTTTCATCATACCGGATGTCGGTTTTAGGCTTAAATATTTGTACGCTAAGCTTGGCAATACGTGCACGGTTAAGCCTGCGCATCAGTTCTTCTGTTTTTCCCGAAAACATAGATCCGCACACCACTTCAATACTCCCGCCTGTTTCAGTAACCCGTTTAAAAATGTCCTCGTTAAACACCATTTGCCGTGTAATTGGAAACTAATATCACAATTTTATGTTACTTTTGATAAGTATTATTATAACCGGCTATGAAGCAACAGGATGTATTTAAAAGGATAGGTGCGATACTACAGGAACTTACCGAACAATATGACTATCTTGCTAAAAACCTTGACGAATTTGACGAAGTAGAACTGGAGCTTTTTATAGCAAGTTCGCATTTTTTGGCTGATCATGCCGAGATATTACGTAAATTAAAGCTGCACAAGACTTCTGAAAAGCAGCAGGAAGTGCCAAAGCCACTTCCGCCGGCACCACAGGTAAAAGAAATACCATTGGCTGTTGAAACACCCGCAGAGCCGGAACCGATAATAATACCTGAGCCGGTTGAAGAAGTAAAGCAACCTTCTGCAGAAACACCCGCCCCTGAAAAGCCCGCTGTTGTACACGAGCAAAAATTTTTTGAGCCGGTTGTGCAACAGTTAAAGCCGATATTACAGCCAACGCCTTTAAAGCCTGAGATCAATGAAGCGGAAACAACCGGACAATCGAGCGATTTACCGGATGTTGAAACGCATAATGCTACCGGAGAAAAAAGTGAACAGCCATCTGCAGAAGAGCCCGAAACCATCAGGCATGAATTGATAATTGATGATGCAGACCTATGGGAAGATGAGGACGAAGAAGGCGATCAGGAATTATATAGTCTGGATGCCATAGAAGAAATAGAGGAAGAAGAGGTACAGCCTATTGATGAAACCATAGCGCCGGTGCCTGTAGCCGAAACTGTGCACGAAGAGCCGGTATTTACGCCGGAACCCTTTAAAGAGGCTATTATTGAACCGGAAATTTCTGAAACACAAAAGCCTGAAGAGACTGTTGCGCCAAGCGTTGAATTTAAACCGGAACTATCGCCTTTACGCGAAGAATACAAGCCATTTGACGCGCAACCAGTAACCGAGGAAAAGAAAGAGCCGTTAACACTTCACCAACGCATTGCTGCTCAAAACAACGAGAAGGTTGAACCGGTACAAAAAATAAGTGACCTTAAAGCGGCCATAAATCTTAACGACAAACTACTGTATGTGAAAGATTTGTTTAACGGGTACAACCTGGCATACAGCGAGGCTATTGAGATACTGAACCGCTTTAACAGCTTCGAGGAAGCCGAACGCTTTTTAAATGCTAACTACGTTAACAAAAACAACTGGCAAAGTAAACCTGCAACTACCCAAAAGTTTTATGATCTGCTGAAACGCCGCTATGCTTAAGCGTAACCGGTACGGTTCGAGTCAAGCTTAAGCAGCACGAACAGCAATATGGTGAACGATATCAGTGATGAGCCCCCGTAGCTGATAAAAGGCAACGGTATGCCTATTACGGGCATCAGGCCGATAGTCATGGCGATATTTATAATCACATGGAAGAATAGTATAGAGGCCACGCCGTAGCCATAAATACGTGAGAAAACCATGTGCTGCCGTTCGGCTATAGCGATAATGCGCAGTAGTAAAAATAAAAACAGGCCCAATACTACAACAGAGCCGGCAAAACCCCATTCTTCACCTATGGTACAAAAAATAAAGTCGGTGCTTTGCTCGGGTACAAATGAGTATTTGGTTTGTGTGCCTTGTAAATAGCCTTTTCCCCAAAGCTGCCCTGAACCTATCGCAATTTTAGATTGGTTAACATTATAACCCGCTCCGCGCAGGTCGGTGGTGATGCCAAGTAATTCATCAATACGTGAGCGTTGGTGCTGCTTAAGTACATTGTTGTATAACGGTTTTACAGCAAGTACAAAGCCGATGCACAATATAAGCCCGGTTAGTATGGGCAACATTATTTTGCGATTGCGCAGGTTTAAAAATATAGTTAAACCTGCAAGTACAGCCAATACGGCAATCACAATCCACTGGTTATATAATAGCGAAGTGATAAATAATGTCGCGCTAACAGCGATAGTAATAAGCCACCAGGGCGACAAACCTTCACGGTACAGAACAAATATCAGCGAACAAAACACCAGCGTTGAACCTGCGTCGGGCTGCAGCATAATAAGTATCATAGGCAGAAGGATGATGCCGGCCGCTATAAAAAATGATTCCCTGTCGGTTATTTTAACATTTGTGCCACTAAGGTATCGCGCCAGCAAAAGGCACGTGGTTGATTTGGCAAACTCACTTGGCTGAAGCCTGAAACCGCCGCCTAATGGTATCCAGGCCTGGTTACCGCCCACATTCCGCCCGATCACCAGCACCAGTATCAGCAACAAAACGGTAATGATATAAACAGGTGGCGCCAGCGCACTAAAAAAACGGTAATCGAGCAGTAATATAACCGTGGCTATACACAACGATACCATAATAAAAATAAACTGCTTACCGTAATTCGTACTTGTATCAACAATGCTTGGGTGTGTTTCATCAAACACAGCGGCATGTATATTAAACCATCCAATAGTACACAGCGCCAGGTAAATTAGTATAGTAACCCAGTCTACGTTATAAAACAATCCGCGTTGATTATTCATCTTCCCTCCGTTTTGGTTGGTTGGCGTAATATACTGTATCCGGTTTCTTTTTCTTTTTTGCCGATGCCGATTTAAGCTCAGGCTTTACAATGCTGTCGGGTTTTGCTTTTTGTAGTGTGTCTGTCTTGCCGGGTTTCAGTTTGGGTTTGCTTCCCTTAGGCGGCGGCAGCAAATTAGCATTTAAAATGTAATCAATCTGTGCCTTTGGTTTACTAATAGTATCGCGCAGGTATTGCTCAACAATATAGCTGGCAATTGGCGCCGCCCATGATGAACCATAGCCCGCATTTTCAACCACTACCGCAATGGCAATCTTAGGGTTTTCGCGCGGAGCGAAGGCTACAAATATCGAGTGGTTTTTACCATGCGGATTTTGAACCGTACCTGTTTTACCACACATAATGATGCCCGGTATACGTGCGTTTGCCGCAGTTCCGCTTTCAACCACCTGCTGCATCCCATCAATTACCGGTTCAAAGTATTCGGCATCAATGCCTACATAATTTCTTTGGGTAAATTCTTTTTTTGTGATCTTTTTATCGCCGATAGCTTTTATAAGATGTGGTGTGTAATAGTAACCATGGTTGGCTATAGTACATTCAATATTTGCCAATTGCAAAGGCGTAGCCAGCAGCTCACCCTGACCAATAGCAAGCGAAATGATACTACTCGAACGCCAGCGGTTCTCGCCAAAAATTTTGTCATACCGTTCCGGGGCCGGTACGTTTCCCTTTTTCTCATTCGGCAAATCAACATTAAGCTTTACTCCAAAACCGAATTTGTTTACTTTTTCTTTCCAGTTGATGAATGTTTGGCGGGTATTTTTTGCGCCATTCCTGTTCATTAGCCTGTCGAACACGTTACAGAAATAAGTGTTGCATGACATGGCAATGCCTTTACGTAAATCGGTTACACCGTCAAAGTGCTCACATCCCACGCGGTGGTTACCCGCCATATAATAATGCGGGCAAAAGTAGGTGGTTTGCGGGTTGATGATGCCTTCCTGAAGTGCGATCAGACCATCTAATGGTTTAAACGATGAACCCGGAGGGTAATAAGCCTGTATAGGACGAATAAGCAGCGGGTTATACGGATCCTGGTACATCTTAGCCATATGGTTGCCGCGTTCACGGCCAACCAGCATGTTTGGATCATAGGTAGGGCTGCTTACAAATGCGAGTATTTCGCCCGTAGCAGGTTCAATAGCTACTATACTGCCTACCTTATTCTGCATCAGCTTTTCGCCAAGCTTTTGTATCCTACTGTCCAGTGATGATATCAACCTTTCGCCGGCTACAGCCGCAGTGTCATAAGCGCCATTGGCGTAGCGTCCTTGCGGCACGTTGCGTGAGTCGACCATAAGGTTTTGCACGCCCCGCTGCCCGCGAAGCACCTCTTCGTAAGCTTTCTCAACGCCGGTAACGCCAATGTAATCACCCGGACGATAATAGCTACCCGAATTTTCAATATCTTTATCCCTTACCTCACTAATGTAGCCTAGAAACTGCGCGGCTGACGAATCAGGATAACTGCGTACTGATCGTAACTGTCCGAAAAAGCCCGGAAAGTCAGATAAGCGTTCTTGCAATGAGCGATAAAACGCTACTGATAGTTGTTTTTCAAATATTGATGCCCTGTAAGGAGAATACTTTTTCGCCTTTTCAAAGCGCTTGTCAAAGCCTTCTTTGTCGATACCTATCAACTGGCAAAACTTAAGCGTATCAAATGGTTTTACCTGTTTGGGTATAACCATAAGGTCATACACAGGTTCGTTTTGTACAAGTATTTTTCCGTTACGGTCGAGTATTGGTCCGCGGGCCGGAAAGAGGATATTTTTGCGGACTACGTTATTGGCGGCGATATAAAAATAGCGGTCGTCAACAATTTGAATATAAAATAAACGTGCAAGCAGTATAGCTATAAAAGTTATAAAAATACCGGCAATAACATATCTGCGTGCAAAAAAACTATTCATTTACGCCTTTTTCCTTCTGAAGAACAGCAGTCCCGAAATTATGATCAAAAATACTGTAAATACAGTGCTTAACAAGAAACGGCTTAAGGTGTATTGTATTTCATTCCACGAAAAAACTTCGAGGTTGAAGAGCAAAAAATGATGGAACAACGTAAGTATTAAGGCATAAGTAAAAAACCATCTGAAACCCATACTGGCCAAAGTGGGCTGAGGGTCAGTGTCCAGGCCTTCTTTTTGTACAGTTACGTTAACAAACAATACCCTTACAAATGCCAGTAAAACGGTAGAAGCGGCGTGTAAACCCGGTGTATCATAAAAAGCATCCACACACAAGCCTATTAAAAATGCCAATGGAAACAGCACGATGTTAGGTGTTTCAAAGGGCAGCAACATTACAAACAAAATATAAAGGTAGGGGGTAGACAGCTCATACACCGTCATGTTCTTCAGCAAAAATGCCTGTATGAACACCAGCACTATAAAGCGCACAAAATTGGCGAAAAGGATTCTACTCATCTTCGGTTTTTTGCAGGGCCTCCAATCCCGTTTGTTCAGTGGCAAGTTTGTTGCTTATCACATATACATACTCCAATTTACTGAAATCAACCGCGAGGCGTACTTCCATATTCAGGAAAAAGCCTCCGGTTTTTGGCTTCAGGTTGCTTACTTTCCCTAATGGGATACCAATTGGGAAAAGCGAGTGCTGATCGGTCACCACCAGGTCGCCTAAGCGGGGCTGGGCATCGTTAGCCACATCATACAGTAAACCTTTACGCGGATCCATATCTTCGGCCCACATAAATGACCCGCCTTCTTTTGATGCTGCCAGCATAGCGCTTATGCGCGTGTCTTTATGCAACAGTGAACGTACAATGGAAAAGTGCTGAGAAGTTTGCACCACAATCCCCACTACTCCGGCATCGCTAACCACACCCATATCTTTAGCAATACCGTCATGGCTACCCTTGTTCAGGGTGATGTAGTTCATGCGGTGATTTACCGAGTTGTTTATCACGCGAGCTTCGATATATGAATACTGCTGTTTGTAAATGGTATCAACAACGCTACCCTTGCCTGTTGTATCGACGTATTGAGACGATTTTAACTGATTGCGTAAACGGGCGTTCTCTTTTGCCAGGCTGTCGTTAATCTCTTTCAGCGACAGGTAATCGTTGATATTATTAACCCGGCGGTACATATTACCGGTAACTTCATTCGCGGTATTAATAAAGGATGCCTTCTGAAAATTATTGTAGTTAATAAAGATGTAAAGCGCTATTGCCTCAAATATCAGGAACAAAAAAAATGCGCTATACTTTGTGATAAATATCAGAAGGTTACGCATTTGTATTAGAATTTAGAGTCAAGAATCAAGAACCAAGAAAAACAACTAAGTCTTGTCTCTTGATTCTTAATTCTTGGGTCTGCTTTACTGCATTAAAAACTTAAAGTTACCAATATTTTTAAGCGCTGTACCGGTACCGCGTACTACGGCGCGTAGTGGATCTTCGGCAACATGCACAGGCAGTTTGGTTTTAGCCGCAACTCGCTTATCTAAACCGCGAAGCAAAGCGCCGCCGCCGGTAAGGTAAATACCTGTTTGGTAAATATCTGCAGAAAGCTCAGGAGGGGTAATCTCCAACGCTTTTAATATCGCTTCTTCAATTTTTGAGATAGACTTGTCAAGACAGTGCGCAATCTCGGTATATGACACCATGATCTGTTTCGGCACCCCCGTCATCAGGTCGCGGCCCTGTACGGCAAAGTCAGCCGGTGGATCAGTCAGTTCAGGCAATGCCGCGCCAACTTCAATCTTGATCTTTTCGGCAGTACGCTCACCAATCATGATGTTATGCTGACGGCGAATATACTGAACAATGTCGGCATCGAAATTATCACCGGCCACACGTATTGACTGATCGCACACAATTCCCGACAGCGCGATAACCGCGATCTCGGTGGTACCACCGCCAATATCGATAATCATGTTACCCATCGGTTCTTCAACGTCGATACCAATACCTACCGCAGCAGCCATTGGTTCGTGTATCAGGTAAACCTCTTTGGCGCCGGCACGTTCGGCCGACTGATGTACCGCGCGTTTCTCCACCTCGGTAATACCCGAAGGAATGCAGATAACCATACGCAGTGACGGGAAAAACCAACCCTTACCTGAGTTGATCATTTTGATCATGCCGCGTATCATGTACTCGGCTGCGTCAAAGTCGGCTATTACACCGTCTTTAAGCGGACGAATTGTGCGTATATTATCGTGGGTTTTACCCTCCATTTGCATGGCCTGGCGCCCTATGGCTATTACTTTATTGGTTTTTCTGTCAAAAGCTACTATTGACGGTTCGTCAACCACCACTTTATCGTTATGTATAATCAGGGTATTCGCGGTGCCAAGATCGATGGCAATTTCCTGTGTAAAAAAGTTGAACAAACCCATTTGTTGTATCGTGTATTTAATTTGAGGGGATATAAAATTACACTTAAATATTAATTATTGTAATTAAAAGCGTCAAATTAAAAAGTTTATTGTGTTACGTTAATTAATGTTTGAAATGGCGTACACCGGTAGTCACCATAGCGATGTTTTTCTGATTGCTCATATCAATTGAATCCTGGTCTTTTATTGAGCCGCCCGGTTGTAAAACCGCTGTAATGCCTGCTTCGGCAGCAAGTTCAACACAGTCAGGAAACGGGAAGAATGCGTCAGATGCCATTACCGCGCCATTCAGGTCGAAACCAAAGCTGTGTGCTTTTAATACCGCCTGTCTCAGTGAATCAACACGTGATGTTTGGCCAACACCGCTTGCCATAAGCTGGTTGTTTTTAGCAAATACAATAGTGTTTGATTTGGTGTGCTTAACCACTTTATTGGCAAAAAACAGGTCTTTAAGCTCATGCTCGGTAGGCTTGCGAACGGTTACTGCCGTCATGTGTTCAGGGCCTTCAATCACCGCGTCTTTATCCTGCTCGATAACGCCGTTTAGTAAGGTTTTGAATTGCTTTACCGGCAGTTCAGTACGTTGGCGCACCAAAATGATACGGTTCTTTTTCGACTGCAAAATGTTTACTGCTTCATCTGTAAAAGCAGGAGCGATAAGCACCTCGTAAAATATTTTGTTGATCTCTTCAGCAGTAGCCGCGTCAATCTCGTCGTTAGCGATAATAACGCCACCAAAGGCCGATACAGGGTCGCAGGCAAGAGCGTCTATCCATGCTTCTTTTATAAAAGTACGGGTTGCTACGCCACAAGCGTTGGTATGTTTAAGTATGGCTATAGTTGGCTCGGTGAATTCATCAATCAGTGCAACGGCTGCGTCAACGTCAACCAGGTTGTTGTATGATAATTCTTTACCATGCAGTTTGGTGAACATGTCATCAAGATTACCATAAAAAACGCCTTTTTGATGCGGGTTTTCACCATAACGCAGGGTTTGACTGGTTTGTATGCTTTGTTTAAATACCGGGAGCGGGTCTTCTTCATTAAAATAGTTAAAGATCGCGGTATCGTAATGCGATGATATGTTGAATGCCTTGTGTGCGAATTTTTTACGCTGATCAATCGTAGTGCTGCCGTTCTGAGTTTTTAGTATTTCCTCAAGTGTACCATAATCATCTTTTGAGGCTACAATGACCACATCTTTAAAGTTTTTAGCTGCGGCCCGAATAAGCGATATGCCGCCAATGTCAATTTTTTCAATCACATCTTCCTGTCCTGCGCCTGATTTTACGGTTTCTTCAAAAGGATACAGGTCGACAATCACCAGGTCAATCTCAGGGATTTCATATTCAGCAAGTTGCTGTTCGTCGCTTTCAAAGCTTCTGCGGGCCAAAATGCCGCCAAATACTTTTGGATGCAATGTTTTTACACGGCCTCCAAGTATTGATGGATATGAGGTAAGGTTTTCAACGGCCACAACATTTACCCCCAGGTTACGAATGAAAGTTTCGGTACCGCCGGTAGAGTAAATGGTAACGCCAAGCCTGTTTAACTCATGAATAATAGGCTCAAGATTATCTTTGTAATAAACTGAAATTAAAGCGTTTTTTATTTGAACGGGATTGCTCATATGTACCTGAATTTTGAGCCGCAAAGGTAGTGATTTTAGGAAAGCATAATAAGAAAATAATCAAACAAAATTCAATCATTATTATTTTAATTTTTTAACTTAGATGTATGACTACGGTTATCCTAAAATCCGACTCGGAAAGTAAGATTCAACAACTGCTAAAACTTGCTGAAGAGTTAGGCGTATCGGCAGAAAAGCAGAACGATTTTGTGGAGCTTGATGCAAAGGCCCTGGCTTTTGGTATTGGTCGACCGGCTACGGACGAAGAGTGGGATGCATACTTTGCAAAACAAAAGCATACTAAATTCCTCGACTTAGATGAGGCTTTTTCTAAATATTTGGATCAAGAATAGTCTGTTTTGTGAGAGTTATAATAGCTGACCATGCACTTGCCGTTATTGATTTAGCCGCCGCGTTTGTCGAATCACAAAATACTCCGGGTAGTGGTAACAGATATGCTTTACGTTTTAAGAAAGCAATAAAAGACCTGGCGATAAGAGATGTGCAATATCCGATATGTAATCATCCTCATTTTGCAAAATTGCAATATTCATGCAGCCATTTCAACTCTTGGGTAATTGCTTTTAGAATTGAAAATGATAAGTTGATTGTGCATGAGATAGTGCTTGCATCATTATTGATATGATCTTAGCTCTTCATCTTCTTTAACAAATTCTCAACCACTCTTGGAAAGTGGTGATGCTCCAGTTGCTGGCCTTTGAACTTTATCATTTCGAGAGTATCACCGGGTTCAATTTTAAAGCGCGACTGGTGGATGATCTCACCTTCATCGAAATTTTCGTCTACAAAGTGTATGGTAATGCCCGATTCTTCTTCTTTATCGGCAAGTATCGCCTTGTGCACATTGTCGCCATACATACCTTTACCGCCGTATTTTGGGAGCAGGGCAGGGTGCAGGTTGATGATCTTATTAGGAAATGCCCTAAGCAGCGATTGTGGCACCAGCCATAAAAAGCCGGCGAGCACTATAAGGTCGATATTCAGATTTTTTAGAAGGCGGATAACATCTTCTGTCTCGTAAAATTCTTTACGTGTAAATATGTGCGACGGTATTTCAAAATTATCGGCACGTTGTAAAACGTAGGCCTGTGGGTTATTGGTAAGTATTATGGCAACTTCGGCATCGTTATGGCGTTTAAAATGCTCCATTATTTTCTGAGCATTTGAGCCTGATCCGGAAGCGAAAATGGCTATTCGTTTTTTCAATGTAGCAAACCGGTTTTTATAATCACTTCAAATATAATCTTTTACTCTAAAATGCAATTATTTGTTTCGTTGCTTAACAAAACCATATTGTACAATGCGCCTGCGCTGATTTGCCGGATAATTTGTTTGCAGGTCGCCGGTTTGCAGCACCATCGAATATTGGCCCAGCGTAACAATTTTTGTATTCGTAAATGGTTGTATGCTTTCTGTTTCCGAAGTATCGCAAGCTATATCTGATAGTAAAAATAACTTGTCTTTTGAAAGCGACCATTTGCCGGTAGTAGTTTGTTCCAGGCAACTGTAATTACTATACGTGCAGGTTTTGTCCGCATTAAACTTAAACAGTTGCTTAAAGTCGCAATCCCGGTATAGGGTGTCGGTTTTACCTTTAGTGTCGCCTACATAGTTAAAAACCTGTAATGATGCCAGCTCCCATGTGCCGCTGCTGACTAAAGCGTCTATGGTACTGAGTTCATCTTTTTTGCAGGAGTTGTATAGCGAAATAACAGCTAATCCTATAATTAAAAATAATATGTTCCTGCGCTTCATTAGTTTTTTGCCAAAAATATAAAATCCCCTGTGTTTTTGTAACGATTGAATTAGTAACGTAAATATGGCTTTTGAATTACTTTTAGCAAAACATGGTGCAATTACTTTTGTTGAAAAATTAAACCACCATTTATGTTAGCAACTAAAGGTTATGCCGCCTTAAAGGCAAGTGATGATTTGAAACCATTTACGTTTGAACGTAAAGAAGTTGGCCCGAATGACATACAAATAGAAATTTTATACTGCGGTGTTTGCCATTCAGACATTCACCAGGTGCGTGATGAATGGGGCGGATCGATATTTCCGATGGTACCCGGACACGAAGTTGTAGGAAAGATTGTAAAAGTAGGCGATGCAGTAACTCAATTTAAAGTAGGTGAAACTGCAGGTATCGGTTGTTTTGTTGACTCGTGCCGCACATGCCCAAGCTGCCGGGCGGGTGAAGAGCAATATTGTGATAACCATATATCATTCACATACAACGGTACCTATAAAGACGGAACGCCTACTTACGGCGGTTACTCAAACCAAATAGTGGTTGATGAGCAGTATGCTTTGCATGTTTCTGATAAACTACCGCTTGAAGCTGTGGCACCGTTGCTTTGTGCAGGTATTACCACTTATTCGCCGTTGAAAACCTGGAATGTTAAACAGGGAGATAAAGTAGGAGTAGTGGGCCTTGGCGGATTAGGGCACATGGCGGTTAAATTTGCCGCTTCAATGGGCGCTGATGTTACTGTGTTAAGTACATCGCCATCAAAAAAAGAAGACGCTGAAAAACTGGGTGCACACCATTTTGTGGTTACCCGTGACGAAGAACAAGTAAAAAGTGTTGCCGGCTCGTTCAATCTGATCATCAATACAATCTCCGCGCAGCATGAGTATGACTTTTACCTGCAGATGCTTAAGCTTGACGGTACAATGGTGCTTGTTGGTATTCCACCCGAAGCGCCGCAGGTATCCGCATTTAACCTGATAAACAAACGTCGCCGTCTTGCCGGATCAATGATAGGCGGTATTCGTGAAACGCAGGAAATGCTTGATTACTGTGCCGAACATAATATTGTATCTGATGTGGAAGTAATCAATATCGATTACATCAACGAAGCTTATGACCGCATGATGAAAAATGATGTGCGTTACCGTTTCGTGATCGATATGGCAAGCTTGAAATAGTCGGTAAATAATTACTGTTTAAAACAAAAAACGATGGGTTTCAACCATCGCTTTTTGTTTTATGACTAATCCATTAAATGCGCGAACTTTTCCCAAAAGCCATCTTTTGGTAGGGGTGCTTTAATCTCTACTGGCTCATTTTTTACGGGGTGAATAAATTGAAGTTTGCGTGCATGCAGGCTGATGCTTTTGCGCAGGCTACCTCGCGGATAGCCATATTTGTTATCGCCAACTATAGGTGAATTTAATGTAGATAGCTGTACGCGTATTTGATGCGGGCGTCCTGTAACCGGATTAACTTCTATTAAGTAATACCCATTTGCTTCGCCAACCGTACGGTAATGCAATTCAGACCGCAGGCTACCCTGCACCTCATGCCCATGAGCTTTGGTAACATTTTTCTGAGGATTTTTTACCAGCCAGTGTACCAGGTCGCCGTAAGGGGGGGCAGGTTTATTACGTACAACGGCATAATAGGTTTTACGTATCTGCCGTGTTTTAAAAAGCTGATTCATCCTGTCGAGCGCCTTGCTGGTTTTAGCAAACAGGATTACGCCGCTAACAGGCCGGTCCAGCCTGTGTACCACACCTAAAAAGGCACCGTTAGGTTTATTATATTTTGCAGCAATATATTTCTTAACTTTTTCGTCAAGCGGTTCGTCGCCGGTTTCATCAACCTGTACAATATCGCCTGCGCGTTTGTTAACCGCAATCAGGTGATTGTCCTCGTATAATATATCGTTATCGGTAATAGGTAAACTCATTTTTGATTTCGAATTTCGAATGTTCGATTTCGAATTAATAACAATGGATTGCTTGATTTGGTTGATTAAGTGAATGGTGAAATTTTTGAGATCTCAATCAACCACTCACCATTCACTACTCACTAATATTGTTCTTTATCGCTTGGGAAACTGCCCGACTTGACATCGCTGGTATAGTTCTTTATTGCGTCGCTCATCACGTCATATAGGTTGGCATACTGGCGTAAAAAGCGTGGTTTAAAACCTTTGTTTATACCCAGCATATCGTGTATTACCAATACCTGTCCGTCGCAATACTGCCCGGCGCCAATGCCAATAGTAGGTATGCTCAGACTTTGGCTAACTTCCTGGCCTAACTGAGCCGGTATTTTCTCAAGTACAACAGCAAAGCAACCAAGCTCCTGCAGTTTCAAAGCATCATTACGCAGCTTTTGCGCTTCAGCGTCTTCTTTTGCTCTTACGGTATATGTGCCAAATTTATATATGGATTGCGGTGTAAGCCCTAAGTGTCCCATAACCGGGATGCCGGCTGTTAAAATTCTGCTTACCGATTCGGCTATTTCAATACCACCTTCCAGCTTCACCGCGTGTGCTCCCGATTCTTTCATAATACGGATTGCCGACGCCAGGGCTTCCTTTGAATTTCCCTGGTACGAGCCAAAAGGCAGGTCAACTACTACAAGCGCCCGTTTGGCTGCCCGCACTACCGACGATGCGTGGTAGATCATCTGGTCGAGCGTGATAGGCAAGGTGGTTTCATGACCGGCCATTACATTTGATGCCGAATCGCCAACCAGTATCACATCAACACCGGCATCATCAACAATGCTGGCTATTGAAAAATCATAAGCGGTAAGCATGGCTATCTTGTGCCCGGCGTTTTTAAGTTCCTGCAGGGTGCGGGTAGTAACCCGTTTTATTTCTTTGTTAACCGACATGTGGCTGCGGATTTATTTGTTAGACAAAGGTAGAAACTACCTGTATAAATAATGTGTAAATTTTATTAGTATAAAACATTAAGTTTTTGTACTTTTGCACCCGTGAAAATAGAAGTGAATTACTTCCATATTTCTACCTCTTGTAACGGCCTGCCACACCAGGCAAACCGGCTAATTAAATCATTCAATTTATTTTATAATGACCAGTTACACTAAATTACCTGCGGTATTATTATTGGCTGACGGCACAGTTTTTCATGGCAAAGCAGCGGGAAAAATTGGAACCACCACCGGCGAAATTTGTTTTAATACCGGCATGACCGGTTACCAGGAAATATTTACCGATCCGTCATACTTCGGGCAGATCATGGTGACCACTAACGCCCACATAGGTAACTATGGCATCAGTAACGAAGAAGTTGAATCGGGAAAGATACAGATAGCAGGGTTGGTTTGTAAAAATTACAACATCGCTTACAGCCGCAAGCAAGCCGATGGTTCAATACAGGATTACTTCCAGGAGCAAAACATTGTAGGTATATCAGATATTGACACCCGCCAGCTGGTGCGTCACATTCGTGACAAGGGTGCCATGAACGCCATTATATCTTCAGAGATACTTGATGTTGAAGAACTGAAAAGAAAACTGGCTGAAGTACCATCAATGGACGGGCTGGAACTTTCATCGCAGGTATCAACTACCGAAACCTATACTTTTGGTAATGAGGATGCACCATACCGTGTAGCGGTGCTTGATTTAGGTGTAAAGAAAAACATCCTGCGCAACTTTGCCGACCGTGATGTATATGCAAAGGTTTATCCGGCTAAGACAACTTTTGAAGAAATGGAGAAAGATTTTGCGCCGACCGGTTATTTCATTTCAAACGGTCCCGGCGACCCATCGGCAATGCCTTATGCTGTTGAAACTGTAAAAGAAATTTTAAATGCGGATAAGCCAATGTTCGGCATATGCCTTGGTCACCAGTTATTGGCATTGGCTAATGATATCCCGACTAAAAAAATGTTTAATGGTCACCGCGGTTTAAATCACCCGGTAAAAAATATTATTAAAGATCATTGCGAGGTAACCTCGCAAAACCACGGTTTTGGTGTAGTGCAGGAAGCAGTAAGGGCATCTGATAAAGTTGAAATTACCCACGTAAACCTTAACGACCAGTCGATTGAAGGTATCCGTGTAAAAGATAAAAAAGCATTCTCGGTACAATACCACCCTGAATCGTCACCTGGTCCGCACGATTCAAGGTATCTGTTTGATGACTTTATTGATCTGATGAAATAGGTTGGTCATTGGTTAATAGTCATTAGTCACTGTCATTGAAAATATTAAAAAGCGATAGGTTGAAAATCTATCGCTTTTTTTATTAAAAAATATGTAAATATTCAGTTTTATTGTTTTATGATTTTGATGATTTTCATGCTTTGCGCTTTGATTTTGCTGTTATTTTTTAGTGTCGGTATGCATTATTTTAACCAGATGATTTATACCAAGCGTATTAAAAAACAATTAGCAGATTTAAATTATCAGTTTGTTTCATTTAAATCTATTAAAAGACCGTCGCATGATAATGATGACATTGATGAGATGATATGGGGGACTTTTATAATGGATTATGGTGTAAACACAGGCTCAACGCTATTTAAAGAAGTAACGTATTTGGATAAAGCGAAACATACTCAAAAATGCACCGCAGTTATTGTAAAATTTCTATTTATCATCACCTCAGTAAAATTAGACATTGCTGCAAATTAAAATTGATACACAATAACTTAAGCCTATTCCTTAAAATTGTTACTCTCCCCGTGTTGGTGCCCTCACCAAACAACCACTCGATATACCTTTTCTTAAACCTATAGCCATACTAACTGTTAATCAATAAACTACTATTATGAAAAAGGGCGATACCGTACACTGGAACTGGGGCAAAGGCGAGGCAGAAGGTAAAATTGAGAAAGAGCACAAAGAACCGGTAAAGAAAACCATTAAAGGCTCAACCGTTAAACGCAATGCCAGTAAAGACAAGCCTGCTTACGAAATTAAACAGGGGAATGGCAATAAGGTGCTTAAATCAAAAGGCGAACTTAAAAAAGGCGGGAAGTAGTATATGCACCTCCCTTTCATTTTAAGAGGCTTGGGGTTAGCTGTAAAATTTTTGTCATTCACTCAAAATGTTATGGTTATTTAAATAAACTGTACCATTTTTACAGAATGGAAAAAAAGCCGGTTATTACTGTAAAGAACCTGGTTAAAAACTATGGCGACTTTGCCGCCGTACGTGATGTAAGTTTTGAGGTTTATGAGGGAGAAATATTCGGATTACTTGGTCCGAATGGTGCGGGCAAAACTACTACACTTGAAATAATTGAAACGCTTCGCGAAAAAACTTCAGGCGAGATCATCGTTGACGGCTTTTCAGTTGATACCAATGCCGACAGTATTAAGCAACGCATAGGCGTGCAACTTCAGGCCGCAGGTTATTATCCAAATCTTAACCTGTCGGAATTGATCGACCTTTTTTCAGGCTTATATGGTATCACCAAAAAGCCAATGGAAATGCTGGGAAAAGTTGCCCTAACAGATAAAGCCAAAGCCAAATACAAACAGCTTTCCGGCGGGCAAAAACA
Organism: Mucilaginibacter limnophilus; assembly: GCF_004005815.1. Taxonomy (GTDB): domain Bacteria; phylum Bacteroidota; class Bacteroidia; order Sphingobacteriales; family Sphingobacteriaceae; genus Mucilaginibacter; species Mucilaginibacter limnophilus. Next base: position 237,595 of record NZ_SACK01000006.1, read on the forward strand.
ACGCTTCTCTATCGCTACTACATTAATAAATAATCCACGTATAATCTTTCTTGACGAACCTACCACCGGCCTCGATCCGCAGGCGCGACGTAACCTTTGGAATTTGATACGGGAAATACGTGACGCCGGTACCACTGTCGTTATTACTACGCATTACATGGACGAAGCCGAAGTACTTTGCGATCGTGTGGCCTTTATCGATGGTGGTAAAGTGATAGGTATTGATACACCTGATAATTTTATTGATAAGCTGGTTGAATCGGGCTTCGAACGGCCAAAGCAGGTTAAGGCCGCTAACCTTGAGGATGTTTTTATAAACATGACAGGCAAGGAGTGGAGAGAAAGTTAAGATAAGTTTTAGTCGGAAAGTCTGAAAAGTCAGGAAAGTCCGAAAGACGAATTAATATAGTATAAGATAAAGAACTTCCGGACTTGCGGTCTTTACCGACTTTCGGACTAACACAATGAGAAAGTACAGTAACACACGCGCCACTTTGGCTATTGCTACGGCAAGTTTAAAATCAATATTACGCAGCCCTTCGGCAGTGATATTCAGCTTAGCGTTCCCGCTGATATTTATATTGGTGTTCGGCTTTATTGGTGGTGGCGGCGTTAAGGTTGAAGTGGGTTTAGGCAAAGGCAGCGATACCACTAACATCGTTTACCAGGAGTTAAAAGGTGTAAATGTAGTTAAGTTGTTGCCTGATCTATCTGAAGAAACATTAAAAAAGAATCTTGAAAAAGGTAGCCTGGATGCAGTGCTTACAATCAGCAAAAATCCAAACGGTAAACCACCTTATATTGTTGATGTTAAATACACCAAAGCATCGCTCGAAAAAGGAAACATCCTGAAAGCCGTACTAAATAACATCTTCTATATAGTAAATACCAAAGGCGCTAACGCTCCGCCTCCTGTTGCCGAGTTGCGCGAAGCTACCGTACATGGCCGCGAGTACAAGACTATCGATTTTATACTGCCCGGGCAGTTGGGGTTCTCGTTGCTAAGTACAGGTGTGTTTGGTACTGCGTTCGTGTTTTTAAGTCTGCGGATAACCTTGGTAATCAAGCGTTTTTTTGCTACACCCGTTAAGCGTGCCAGCATTGTAATAGGCGAAGCCATAGCGCGTATTACTTTTTCCTTAATAGGCGCGCTGTTTATCATATTGGTTGGCCATTTCTTTTTCGGTTTTACACTGATACATGGCTTTGTAACGGTAATCAATATGCTCATATTATCCGTTATCGGCCTCATTGTTTTTATGGGATTTGGGTTTACAGTATCAGGCATCGCTAAAAACGAAAGTTCAGTACCACCAATAGCCAACATCATCACGCTCCCCCAATTTCTTTTATCCGGAACATTTTTCTCTATCGAAGCGTTCCCTAAATGGCTGCAGCCTATTAGCCGGGCATTACCGCTAACTTATTTGAATGACGCTATGCGTAAAGTGGCATTTGAAGGAGCGGGGTTATTTGATGTAACCCATCAATTATTAGTGCTTGCTATATGGGGTGTAATTATCTATACCGTGGCTGTTAAGGCATTTAAGTGGGAATAGATTGTTAACATTAAAATAATATTAGTAATCATATAATTAACATTTGCATAACATTAACGTAATAGATTTGCTGAAATCATTACAAGCATGTTAGGTAAACGTTTATTTAGTGTTATATGTCTGTTGATATTAATTGTTTGTTCAAGTAATGTTAGGGCGCAAAATGGTAAAACAGGTACCTGGGGAATAGTTACAGTAACATTACCCGGAGACAGCACCCACCGTTGGGGCGGATATATAGAGTTGCAAACCCGTACCAACACTTTTTTCAATCAGGCATTTTATTATGAAGTAAAAGGTGGTATCAGCTATGATATTGCTAAAAACTATACAGCGCTTATTGGTACCGGGCGGTATGTTACCTATGACTATAATGAACTTGACGAACCGCCAACGGTTTTAGAAACCCGCTTGTGGGAGCAGATGACCGTTAACCAACTGCTCGATCGTATTAAAATTGAACACCGTTATCGTATTGAGCAACGCTTTTTTGACCACACGCCATACCGTAATCGTTTCAGGTACAGGCTTAACCTGGCTATTCCTATTAATCATCGCAAAGTAGAACCAAAAACATATTATGCCGCTGTTTTTGACGAGATATTCCTGAATAATAAAGCGCCGCATTTTGAACGTAACCGTCTTTATGTGGGTATGGGTTACCAGTTTAATAAGTCGTTAAGCTTACAATTGGGTTGGATGCAGCAATATAACTACTCGCTTAACTCGGCAAGCACCGGCGGTAAAAACAACCTTGCTATAAATGTGCAATACCGCTTTAACCGCAAAAACACTAAGCCTAAAGAGCATATTCCGGGTATGCAGGATTAAATAATAGTGAATCAGGTTAAATTATTGTTATTAATGCCGGTTTTTTATTGCGATTTTTTAACTTAGCGCCGAAAAAATAAGTCACAAACGCTGATAAAATCACTATGAGTATAATTATTGATGTTCATGCCCGCCAGATACTCGACTCGCGCGGTAATCCTACAATTGAGGTTGATGTTTTAACAGAAAATGGCGCTTTAGGTCGTGCCGCTGTACCTTCTGGTGCCTCAACCGGTGCCTACGAAGCTGTTGAGCTTAGGGATGGTGATAAAGGAACTTACCTTGGTAAAGGCGTACTGAAAGCCGTTGCCAACGTAAACGAGAAAATTGCTCCTGAATTAAAAGGTGTTGATGTGTTTGAGCAAAACGCTATCGACGCTATAATGATAAAATTAGACGGTACCGAAAACAAAGGTAACCTGGGTGCTAACGCCATTTTAGGCGTATCGCTTGCGGTTGCTAAAGCTGCTGCTCAAGAGAGCCGCCAGCCTTTGTACCGTTACATTGGTGGTGTTAATGCTAACACGCTGCCAATCCCGATGATGAACATTGTAAACGGTGGTTCGCACTCTGATGCGCCTATCGCTTTCCAGGAGTTCATGATCATGCCTATCGGCGCTTCTTCATTCTCTGAAGCTTTGCGTTGGGGGGCTGAGGTGTTCCATAACCTGAAAAAGATATTACACGATCGTGGTCTTTCAACCGCTGTGGGTGACGAAGGTGGTTTTGCGCCAACTTTTGAAGGTACTGAAGATGGTGTTGAAACCATTATCAAAGCTATTGAAGCAGCAGGCTACAAAGCCGGTGAGCAGATTTATCTTGCTTTTGATTGCGCCGCTTCTGAGTTCTACAAAGACGGTAAATACGACTACACTAAATTTGAAGGCGAAAAAGGTGCTATCCGTACCAGCGCCGAGCAAGTTGAATACCTGGCTTCGTTAACCGAAAAATATCCTATCGTTTCTATTGAGGACGGTATGGCCGAAGATGATTGGGATGGCTGGAAACTGCTTACCGAAAGAATTGGCGACCGTGTACAATTAGTAGGTGACGATTTGTTTGTAACCAATGTAAAACGTTTACAACAAGGTATTGATAACGATACTGCCAACTCTATCCTGGTAAAAGTTAACCAGATAGGTTCGTTAACCGAAACTATCAACGCGGTATCATTAGCACAAAACAATGGCTATACTTCGGTAATGAGCCACCGTTCGGGCGAAACTGAAGATGTTACTATTGCCGATCTTGCTGTGGCCCTTAACTGTGGTCAAATCAAAACCGGTTCAGCCTCACGTTCAGACAGGATTGCAAAATACAACCAGTTACTTCGTATCGAAGAAGAACTTGGCGAATCAGCGCGCTTCATAGGTAAAGACTTCAAATTTTTGAAGAAGTAATTTCAAGAATTGATTCGAATTTTTACGAATAGTAAAAGCCGGCTTTATGCCGGCTTTTTTGGTTAGGCAGTTAATTGAATTATATGAATAAGTTATTTCTGATAATATTAGTATTATTTTGTTCGTGTAATGAAAGTGAAAAAGTAGTAGTTACATCACCCTCTAAAAAATATTTACTTGTAGCTAATGTGAATGATAAGAAAGAGGATAAGAAAAAATACGGTTGTGTTTTACTTAAACTGTATGATACACATGGTAAAGTTTTAGACAGTTTGCAAACCGGTGCTTCAGTATTCCAGACATGGGCTGCGGGATGGCATGATATAAATGATACAATCGTTTTATGTAGTAGTGATATTGGGACATATGCATATGCAGTAACTGCTAAAGGTAAGTTGAATGAAATTTCAGTAACGCTTGAAAGCCCTTTAATAGCTATTGGAGACACTGTTTTTAAGCGAACATACGGGTATGTATTGGGAAAAGATTAAACCTTTAATTAGCCCAACTATAATGGAATTTGAATTAAAAGGAGATAACGCTTTATTAAAAGTTGAGATACAAGATGTATATGGTTATCCTAATGTAACCAGTCATTTTGGAGGATATGATGCCCGATTATCTGTTAAGATCAATATCGATGGATTTCAGGTATTAGGTGACATATATTCATCAACAGGTGAAATATATAAATTATATCAACAATTATTTGCTTGCAATATATCTTTAAAAGGAAGCGTCCATTTTGAAAATTATGAGCACAATTTAGAATTTAATGCGGTTTATGGCATTAATGGAAAAGTTAAGGTCAATGGAGAGTTTGAAAAACATGATGAGTTTAGGAATGTTTTGCAATTTGAATTTGAGACCGATCAGTCATACATCTCTTCAACATTATTGCAACTGAAAAGAATTGTTGAGAAGTATGGGGATAATAAAGGTGTAATAAAAGAATGACTATAATTACATCTGCCCCAAATATGCAAACGCGCTAAATCGCTTATCACCCGCACCAACAGTTCAATTAAAATTCAAATACGCCCTCCAAATCGCAGTAGCAAGAGGCGTATAGGTTTAATATTGTGTTGGCTATAATATACGTCGGCTGTAGTGTTTAAATATCATCCCGATAATTAATTGTATCTTTGCACAAATAATAATTATCCGCCAGCTTACAATACCGGCTAAAGTCGGGGTACTACTTCGAAGTAAGCAATAAACACATTAGATGTCATTTGAAAATTTAAAACTTATAGAGCCTATTTTAAAGGCACTTAAAACGGAAGGCTATACACAGCCAACACCTATACAGGCGCAAGCCATTCCCATTATATTACAGCAGCGCGACCTTTTAGGATGCGCCCAAACAGGCACAGGTAAAACAGCTGCGTTTGCCATACCTACGTTACAGCTTTTGCATAACGACAGGCAAAACCACAAAGAACAAAAAACCATAAAGGCGCTGGTGCTTACACCAACCCGCGAACTTGCCATACAAATTGACGAAAGCTTTGCCGCATACGGTAAACATACCGGCTTAAAACACGCGGTTATCTTCGGTGGAGTATCGCAAAACCCGCAGGTTGATAAACTTCGTCGTGGCGTTGACATACTGGTTGCAACGCCCGGTCGCTTACTTGATTTGATGCAGCAGCGATTAATTCACCTCGATCATGTTAAAATTTTAATACTGGACGAGGCCGACCGTATGCTCGATATGGGTTTTGTTAACGATGTTAAAAAGATTATCGCAAAAGTTCCGCAGAAAAGGCAAACATTGTTCTTTTCGGCCACCATGCCAAAAGAGATACAACACCTTGCCGACAGCATTTTATACAAGCCTGAAAGGGTAGAAGTAACCCCAGTGTCGTCAACAGCTGATACCATACAGCAGGAAATATTCTTTGTTGCTAAGGGCGATAAAAAGCAATTGCTTAACCATATTTTAAAAGATAAGGACATTGCCACTGTACTTGTATTTACCCGCACCAAACACGGTGCCGATAAGGTAGTAAAGGACCTTAATCGTGCGGGGATTACCGCCGAAGCCATTCACGGCAATAAATCGCAAAATGCAAGACAGCGTGCGTTAACCAATTTCAAAGCACGTACAACACGTGTGCTGGTAGCAACCGATATTGCCGCCCGTGGTATTGATATTGACGAGCTAACGCACGTAATAAACTACGAACTGCCAAACGTTCCGGAAACCTACGTACACCGTATAGGCCGTACAGGCAGGGCAGGGGCAAGTGGTATAGCCATGTCGTTTTGCGATGAAGAAGAAAAAGAGTTTCTGAAAGATATCCATAAGTTGATAGGCAAAACCATACCGGTAAACGAAGCACACCCCTATCCATTACCGCAATTAACCTCTCAGCAAAAAATACTTAATAACTTAAAGAAAGATCCGCAGGTAAGAAATTTCAAGTCTTCATCAGAACGCCGTAATGAGAATAAACGTCGTGACAACCGAAATAGGGGAAAGAAGCATGGAAAAGGTGGCCCAAGCGGTATGAGTGGGAGCAAACCCGGCGCAAAGCGAGGGTGATAATATAATGTCATTTCGACGAGGAACGAGGAGAAATCTTCTGTAACATGCAATTTATTTTTTCAATCGCAGAAGATTTCTCCCTACGGTCGAAATGACATCTTTGAAAATTATTTTATCTTCTTTCATGTTGATAAGTTAATAACCATATTTGCAGCCCTCAAAACTTTTAAATAGCTTTAAATGAAATTTAAAAAGCCTGCTGATATGAAGCGCCTTATTGCCCTGTTCAGTAATAAATTCTTTTTGGTTACAGCTGCATTTGTGGTGTGGATGATCTTTTTTGATAAAAACGACCTGCTGTCGAGGTACGAATATCACCAGCAACTGCAAAAGCTAAAACACGAGCGGGATTTTTACCAGGCCGAAACCGACAAGGTGACCAAAGATCTTGACGAACTTTCATCTGACCCTAAACAATTAGAAAAATTTGCCCGTGAAAAATACCTCATGAAGAAAGATAATGAGGATGTTTACATGGTGGTGAAAGAAAAGCCAAAAGACGAGTAGTAGCGATTAATTTTTCACTTTCCTGTTTTCCAGTTCCCTTAATGCGTCGGCAGCTATCCATTTGGCGGCCTTGTGTGGTTGTTGCGCTATGCGCCGGGCTGTTTCAATTGCAATTTGCTGTAGCGTTGAATTGCGCTTGCCTATTTGCCGTAATGCCCAGTTAACGGCTTTCTTTACAAAGTTACGTTCGTCATAAGCCTCGCGCTCTATCACATCAAGAAAAGGTAGGAAAAGCATATTGTCAGCCTTTTTATTATGAACTGCGGCACAGGCCATCAGCACAAAAGAAGTTCGTTTTATAAATTCTTCAGGATGTGTGCTGTATTCAATTATTTTATCAGCTGCGTAGGAAGTATGCTGAAAAAGATTGCTGCATGTTTGGTCGCATAAATCCCACGAGTAGATGTCCTTCGTCCAACTGTCAAATTGTTCTTCAGTAACCTGCTTCGGGTCATCAATCATTGAAGCCAGCAGGCGTGCTTCATGTATTCCGGTTTTCCAAAGTGCAAGCGCAAGTTCATGGTTCTTTTTATGAAGTTTTGCAAGAGTTCGCAGTTGAGGAATATTCACTCCTATAGCTCTTGAAGCATCGATGCCAAAACGCGCCATACCTTCCTTATGCGTAGGGTTAGATAGTTGTTTTAACTGATCAATTACTTCGGTGAGTTGCATATCCTAAACAACTAACTGTCATTTCGACGAGGTACGAGGAGAAATCTTTTTCGACATGCTTTCAGAGTGTCGCTTTTAGAAGATTTCTCCCTTCAGTCGAAATGACAGTAAAAAATAATAAATTATATCCCTAACACCTGCTTCAGCTTCACATACCCGGTTTTACTTACCGGAATTTTAGCACCTGACTTTAATATGGCAAGGTGTGAATCCTTCTCATAGGGATCAATACGGGTGATCTCGCTTATTGCAAGCATATACGAACGATGCACACGTACGAACTGCTTCGGATCGAGCGTTTGCTCAAAGTAGCTCATGGTTTTATTTTTCAGAAAAGCGCCCTCGGGGGTTACAACGCTTACGTAATCATCATCAGCCTGCAGGTATTCAACATCCCGTACCGGGATAATTTTAACCTTTGTGCCGGTTTTTACTACTATACGCTCGTTTTGCGTGGCTGATTGTACATCTTCTAACAGCTTCTCAGTCTTTACCGCCGGTTTGGTTTCAGCAGATAGGGCTAAAAATTTTTCTACAGCCTTGTTAAAACGGTCTTTACTGAAAGGCTTAAGCAAGTAATCAATAGCATGCGCTTCAAAAGCTTTTATGGCATATTCATCAAACGCGGTAGTGAAAATCACTGATGGCGGCTGGTCGACCAGTTCAAGCATTTCAAAGCCGGTAATTTTAGGCATTTGCACATCCAGAAATATCAGGTCGGGTTTGTGTTGTTGTATAGCTTTTAGTCCTTCAAAGCCGTCGCCGCATTCTTGTATCAGTTCTATCTGATCTTTGAAATCAAGCAAATATTCCATTACAACCATGCGGGCCAAAGGCTCGTCATCAATTATCAGTGCGCGTTTCATACCTGGGGTACTTTAATTATGGTTGTAAATATATTATCATTTGCATGAGTTTCCATCAAATCGTTACGTGCAAATAATAAATACAACCTGCGCTGTACCCCGCGAAGGCCAAATCCGGTGCCTTGTTTAGGGCGTGATGTTTCCGGATCGTAAGGGTTTTGTACCATTAGTACAAGATATCCATTGTCAATTTCACCGCGGATGCTGATGGTTACTTCGCCCGTAGTATCATACAAGCCAAACTTTATGGCGTTCTCAACTATGGGCTGCAGCAGCATGGCCGGCATAATAGCGGTACCACAGTTTTTGTCGCAACTGATCTCGGTTTGCAGGCGGTGGCCAAAACGTACCTTTTCTATCTCGAGATAAAGATTCAAGTGCTCAAGTTCTTCGCTTAAAGTTATCCGTTGCTGATCGTCCTTGCGCAAAGTGCCGCGAAGAAAATCAGACAGCTGGTGTATCATTTTTCGCGCCTGGTCAGGCTTGAAGCCAATCAGGGCATTTATCGAATTTAAACTATTAAACAGGAAATGGGGTTGTAGTTGCTGGCGCAGATTGTAAAGCTCGGCATCACGGGCGAGGCTTTCAGCCTCATTACGGCGCTGCTCGGTTTCTTTCTGATCGAGTTGAGAGAAATATATTGCGCTAAGCATGGCCATCCAGCCTATAGCTAAAAAGCTGGTGAAAAATCTGATAACAAGTGATTGCTGCAGAAAATTGACATATACCTGCCCCGGTTTAAGCAGCGGAAGCAAATAACGGCAGCCGGCGGTACATATAACGGCTAAAGCAACACACCATATAAACAGGTTGATGTAGCTGCCTTTGCCCGGCTGGTAATAACGCAGGTTATTGTTAATAAGCCAGCATGCGCCGGTTAACAATACCGAGCTTGCAACACCATCAATGGTGGACATATACCAATCAAAGCCGAAGCTGTGCACAACATAGGTTTGCAGCGCGGCCCATGCCACGCCGCAAACCGCGAACGCAAGGTATAATCGTGATAATGCTGCTTTTGGAATAGCCAAAGCTTTAGTTTTTAATGGTTAACAGTGCTGAACGGTGGTGTGCCCATGCAATATACAGATCGGCATCAGGCGCTTCATGTATCTGGTAATGCAGTTCCGTACCATCGGTAAGGCTGTTTATAGGGTTGATCTCGGTAACATCAACAAACTGCCATTTTACCATTTGTTTTTGGGCATTGCTAAAGCTGTCCTGTAGCTCGGCGCCTATACGGTTAGCTTTTTCAAATGCTGTTTGCTCGGTATCGGCATTTATAAGCCTTAATTGCTCGTCAAACTGGGCAGGATGATTGCCATCGCCGCTTATTATCCTGAATATAAGTTTTGTTACGTACCAGTTCATTGTAGTTGAATTAATAGTTGTTGTTATTTTATGATGGATTTCAATAGCTGCGTATGTCAATACCGGCAAAAATGGATACACCTTTTATAACCAGTACTTTCTCGTTGTTTATGGTAGTGGTGTGCCTCATGCGTTTATCGTCAACCCCGGCAAATATTGATGATACATCAGAGATAACATGCCAGTGCGGCGGGATAATCAGCTTGGTACCCCCAAACACCTGTGTTATTTCCAGTATTACTTGTCCTTGTATATCGGCTTTTGTAAAGTCGATCTCGCTTCCACCGAAGATGTTCACTATTTCACCGCCTTTAAAACTTTTTGATACGATAATACGGTCGACACCGCCGAAAATGGCCACAGCGTCCAGGTAATCATCATTATAAGGATGGCGTGTGCTGCTTTGTGCTGGTTCATTTATTATAACAGGCTCATCTTCGTTTTTAACAGTATAGTCAACCACGGGGGCTTGTACAGGAGCGGTAAAATCTACCGGTTGCTTTTTTGATCCCTGTTCGAACTTACGCCATTTTTCCTGATCATATTTATTATTTCGGCGCAGTATCATCCACATACCGAAGGCGATAAATACGCCCGGCCAAATCAGTTTGTTGGCGTCATGACCGACAGCTTCCTGAATTAGAAATGCCACACCAAGCAGCACCAGGACAAACCATGCCGATTTTTGAAAATTACTTTTAGCGCCTATATATATGCCCGGGATGATCAGCCACATTGGCCAGCTGAACAGCCAACCCGGAAAAAAGAAGAGATCGAGCTGGCGCAGCAGCAAAACACCGCCAACTACCAGTAAAATACCCCCGGCAATCACTTTACCATTCTGAGGGTCTTTTTTATAATTTATATTGTTGTTCATGTTATATTCTTCTGAAGTATGATGCATCAAAACTAATATAACATTTGAGGTACGCCAACATAAAACTGGCGGCAGGTTGAAAGTACTCGGTAAGCGGGTGTTTTTTAGCGGTGAAAACTCCGGGAGATAACAACCTGTATAATTTACTTTTTAAATGAAGATCTGTAAAAACAAAAAAGCCCCGGAGAAATCTCCGGAGCCAACTTAAAGGATGAATAGTTTTTAGTTAGAATTTATAAGCTATACGCAAACCAAGCTGGCTTATTGTACCGTCGTTTGACCAGGCTTCGTAACGTAAGCCGGTTTCTAAACCGTTACCAAAAGAATAGCCTACACCGGGCGCATAAGTGAATGCAGTACCACCACCTTCTTCAGTTGAAAAAGTTGCACCTAATTGTGCTTCACCAAAAAAGCCTTCGTTAAAACTGCCGTTGAAATAATATTTTGCGCCTGCTTTAACGGGTATGAAACCAATACCAGACTTGCTTTCACCTGACTCTTCTAAAGCGTCTTTAACTTCACCTTTATACATTAGGTTAGTGTAACCTGCTGATAATGATACCGAAAATTGTTCGGCAACCGGAAGTTCGTATTTTAAAGATCCGCCGATAGCGAAGTTGAAAGCATCACCGGCATCACCTAAAGGTAAGCCTGCTTCAACCCCAACGCTAAATTTTCCCGGTTCTGAAGTTTGGGCCAGTGCACCATACGCGGTGCCACTTAATACTACTAATGCTAATAGAAATTTTTTCATGATAAATTGTAAATAATTAATAAGTTGATTTTTCGGACGCAACTATGCATAGCTATCCAGTCTGCAATTAATTGTTAATTAATTATTAGTCAGTATGTTATGACATAGTGTACTTCCAACAATATAGACGTAGCATAGCAGGGTAAACGCTACAATGTCAATTCATTTAAATTGAAAGTTTCAGTTAACTTCCTGTAAACGTGTTGGATATATTTGAAAAATATTTCAGGGGTGTTACCAGCCAAACCTGTACGCAACCCGTATGCCGGTTTGTTTCAGGTTATTCGACCAGCGTTCGTAACGCAAACTAAAATCAATACTTTGGTTATCGCTTTTTAAGGGGATAAGAAATCCCGGGCCGATGCTGAACGCCGACAAGGTTTTTTTGGCGTAATTGGTTTCTAACACAGCGCCGCCCTCTGCCTCGGCATAAACACCCCGGCTAAGGTAAACCTTTGCGCCGCCCTTTAGAGGGACATAGCCTGCTGCATCCGGAAATCGGTCGCCTCCGCCTATTAACGCGCTTTTATAATAAAAACTGGTATATCCGGCGGTAATGGTTAAACTTACGGGAGAAGCGATAGGTACTTCGGCCTTGCCCGAACCACCAAATCCAATATTATAAATACTTTGTGAAGGTATACCAAGCTCAAGCCCCACACTGAAAGCTTTATTTAATGATACGCTTTGCGCCTGAACCTTTAATGCCGCAAATACAAGCAGTACAAGTAATATTTTTTTCATGCTATCTATTGGTCAAACTGATAAAAATGTTCTCAAGCGAACTACTGTTGTTTTTTTCGCGCAATCCTGTTAGCGTTTCGTCGGCTACAATTTTGCCTTTATTGATGATGATCACATTATCACACACGGCTTCCACTTCCTGCATAATGTGAGTGCTTAATACAATTGTTTTGCTTTTGCCAAGTTCGGTAATCAATTGGCGAATACCTATCAGTTGATTTGGGTCGAGGCCCGAGGTGGGTTCGTCCAATATCAACACATCAGGGTTGTGGAGTATGGCCTGCGCCAGTCCGACACGTTGTTTGTAACCTTTCGAAAGTTGGCCAATTTTTTTATGCTGCTCGGGGCCAAGGCCGGTTTGTTCAATTACTTCGGCAATACGTTTTTCTGGTTGATGCAATTTGTGTATTCCTGCCACAAAGCCAAGCGACTCTTTTACATACATATCCTGGTAAAGTGAATTGCTTTCGGGCAGATAGCCTATATGGCGGCGCACATCAAGCGGCTGCTTTACTACATCAAACCCGCAAACCGTGGCCGTACCCGATGTTTGGGGAATAAAGCAGGTAAGTATCTTCATGGTTGTCGACTTACCCGCGCCGTTCGGCCCTAAAAAGCCCAATACTCCGGGTTTAGCGGTAAATGAAATTTCATCAACTGCCTTTTGTGTGCCGTAAACTTTGGTAAGGGTAGAAACTGAGATACTCATATGGCGGTAAATTTAGATGTTAGATGTGAGATATGAGACGTGAGATTTGGAAAATTTCGAATTTCGGATGTTCAATTTCGAATTTAGATTTGATTAGTGAGTCGTCATTGAACAACACGCGTAAGGGATAAAAGCGGATTCCGGCCTGTGGCTAAAGCCTGAAGGCGTATGAGCGGATAGCCCGGTCCGAAGGGATACGCCCATATATTTTTTAGTCCGGCAGTCCGCATAAGCCCAAAAGATCGCTTTATTAACAGCAGTTAACTTAATTATTTACATTTCCAGCTTTCGGAACTTTCCGACTTCCGGGCTTGTTCCACTTTTATACTCCCCAACTCATTCTACTTTTCTGACTTTCAGACTTCCCGACTTTCACACTAAAAACTATCTTTGCCACTGATATGAGTAAAGCAACCGACGAACTTTTTAAGAACGTTATTTCACATGCCAAAGAGTATGGCTTTGTGTTCCCTTCAAGCGAGATATATGATGGCCTTAGCGCCGTCTATGATTATGGCCAAAATGGTTCGGAATTAAAGAATAATATTAAAACCTACTGGTGGAAAAGTATGGTGCAAATGCACGAGAATATTGTGGGTATTGATGCCGCCATATTTATGCACCCCACCACCTGGAAAGCCAGCGGGCACGTTGACGGCTTTAGTGATCCGATGATTGACAACAAGGATTCGAAAAAACGCTACCGGGCCGACCAGCTTCTGGAAGATCGCATAGCCAAATACGAAGCAGAGGGCAAAACCGAAAAAGCTGCGCAACTGCAGCAAGAAATGGATGATGCCCTGAAAGCCGAAAACCTGCCCCGCCTGAAAGAACTGATTATTGAACAGGAAATTGCCTGCCCGGTAAGCGGTACCCGCAACTGGACTGATGTAAGGCAGTTTAACCTGATGTTCAGCACACAAATGGGTGCTGTGGCTGATGACGCCGATGTAGTATACCTTCGCCCTGAAACCGCGCAGGGTATATTTGTGAATTACCTGAACGTGCAAAAATCGGGAAGGATGAAGATTCCTTTCGGTATTGCGCAAATTGGTAAGGCTTTCCGTAACGAGGTTATTGCCCGCCAGTTCATCATCCGGATGCGTGAGTTTGAGCAGATGGAGATGCAGTTTTTCGTACGCCCCGGTACGCAAAAAGAGTGGTTTAATAAGTGGAAAGAAACCCGCCTGAAATGGCACCTTGCCCTTGGTACTGCTCCTGAAAAATACCGTTACCATGAACATACCAAGCTGGCGCACTATGCCGATGCGGCTTATGACATCGAGTTTGAGTTTCCGTTTGGTTTTAAGGAAGTGGAAGGCATTCACAGCCGTACCGATTTCGATCTGAGCCAGCACCAGAAATTTTCTGGCAAAAAAATGCAGTATTTCGATCCTGAACTGGGTGAAGACGGCAAGCCTTATGGTAACTACATTCCGTACGTAATTGAAACCTCAATAGGTTTAGACCGTATGTTTTTGCTTACGCTGATAAACGCCTACGAGGAAGAAGACCTGAGTACCGAAGAGAAACAGGACAGCCGCACCGTTTTACGCCTGCATCCTGTACTGGCCCCGGTTAAAGCCGCTATTTTTCCGCTGACCAAAAAAGACGGTCTGCCTGAAAAAGCCCGCGAGATAATGGACAAGCTGAAACTTGATTTCAATATACAATACGAAGAGAAAGATGCTATTGGCAAACGTTACCGCCGCCAGGATGCTATTGGTACGCCTTTTTGTATCACGGTTGACCACCAGACATTGGAAGACAACACCGTAACCATACGCTATCGCGACACCATGACGCAGGAACGTGTACCTGCTGATGATTTGGAAAAGATTATTGGTGATAAGGTGAGCTGGAAGAATGTTTTAAAATAACAGCCCCTCAATCCCCTAAAGGGGAAGTAAAATATGAAAGCCGCTTCAGTTATTTTGAAGCGGCTTTTTTTATTTATGGAACGTGTGCTGACATTACCAACAAAGTGCGGACTTTTTACTCTTCTGTCATGCCGAATTCATTCGTCATCTCTCATGCAATTCCGCAAGCTTAACATGAGAGATGCTGAAACAAGTTCAGCATGACCGTTTGAATTACTTTAGCCCCTCGTCCTTTGCAGGTGTTGTCACCTGCAAAACTTACAAAGCCCTAATCCAGCAACAACATCGTCGTATTGATAATATCACTAAACAACTTCTTATCACCTGTCGAGCGGGCGGTTACTCTGATGCCTTTTATGGTGTTGAAAATGAAGCGGGCCAGCACTTTTGCGTCCTGCTTGTTGGTTATTTCGCCGCTTTGTTGGCCTTTGCTTATCACGCGGTAAAAAG
This sequence comes from Mucilaginibacter limnophilus, assembly GCF_004005815.1. GTDB lineage: Bacteria > Bacteroidota > Bacteroidia > Sphingobacteriales > Sphingobacteriaceae > Mucilaginibacter > Mucilaginibacter limnophilus. Next base: position 252,769 of record NZ_SACK01000006.1, read on the forward strand.
CGTCTTCCATTTGCTGGTCGCCTTTGCACACTATGGCTTTTACCGTATCGTCGTGCGCGGCGCCTTCAACTTCGGCATTTACCATAAAGCAACCCTTTTTTTGTTCGTCGTTCAATAACGAACTCACGCTTAGCTCAAGCAGTTGTTTTATTACTTCTTTGGCTGGAGCCTTTTGGTTTAATAGTTCATTTATTTGGTTGCTGCCTTTTTCCTGGTAACGTTCAAGCGCTTTTATATATAAGGCATGTTTGTCACCAAAGGTATCATACAAGCTGGAGCGACTTATGCCCAAGGTATCTACCAAATCCTGCATCGACGTACCATTGTAACCCCTATGCCAAAACAGGCATACGGCTTTGTTTAATACTTCGTCTTCGTTAAAATCCTTGGTTCGTGCCATAGCAAAAAAAGCTTTACCCTTTTTATAGGGCAAAGCTATTGATTTTACCTTGTTTAACGATAATTTGTTAAATAAGGTATGTGTTGAATGCTAATTAGCGTACGCCGCCGCTGGCAATCAACGTTTCGCCGGTTAGCCAGCGTGAATCGTCTGAAGCCAGGAACACAGCGATTGGCGCAATGTCATCCGGCAAACCAATACGGCCAAGCGGCGTAGCTTTTACAGCTTCGTGGTGGAAATCGCTGCCAATAAATCCGGCTGATATGGCACCTTCAGTTTCAACCATACCCGGGTTAATAGAGTTTACACGTATGTTTTTAGGACCAAGCTCTTTTGATAATACTTGAGTGATGGAATCAACAGCGCCTTTGGTAGCTGTATAAATGGAACTTCCCGGAGGCGTAATACGTGTAACTGTTGAACTGATGTTAATGATGCTGCCGCCTTTTTCACCAAAGCCTTTAACGGCTGCCCTGCTGGCCAGTAATAAACCAAGCACATTAGTATTAAACTGATGATGGAATTCTTCTTCGGTTACATCATCAATAGGGGTAAATTTATATATACCGGCATTATTTACTAGTATATCAACTCCGCCGAACGCTTTTTGTGCTTCATCAAAAATACGCTCAACATCAGCGGCAACCGCAACACTGCCTTGTACGGCAATTGCTTTACCACCCTCAGCAGTAATAGCGTCTACAACTTTATCGGCTCCTTCTTTTGATGATGAATAGTTTACAACAACAGCGGCGCCTTCGGCAGCTAAACTTTTTGCTATACCTGCACCTATACCTTTTGAAGCGCCGGTTACTACGGCTACTTTATCAGCTAACTTTTTCATTTTTCGATTTAATTTTTAATTTTGGAACAATTGTTCCGCAAATATAAATCTAATTGGAATGAATATTCCAATTAGAAAGATAAGTTATAATCAAGATGACATTTGTATGGCTTTGACGGTCTGTTTTAGGCTGTTTCGCAACACAAAAGCCGGATAGGAAACTATCCGGCTTTAATCAATATCTTAAATAATAGCTAAACGCTTGGTTCTTGCTGGCTGAGGCAATGGAAACTGCCCAGTCCCCAGATAATATCGGTTGAATCAATACCTATTACTTTTCTGTCTGGAAAACATTGTTGCAGGATATCAAGCGCCTTATAGTCCTTATCGCAACGAAATGTTGGCACCACTACAGCGGCATTGCCTATGTAAAAGTTTGCATATGATGCCGGCAGGCGTTGGTCTTCATAAATCACCGGATCGGGCATTGGCAATTCAACTATGTTCAGTTGCTTGCCATTTAGCAGGCGCATCTTTTTCAACTCCTGAAGGTTTTCCTGTAAAATGTGATGATTCTCGTCGTTCTTATTTTCTTCAACAACGGTAACTACGGTATCTTCGTTTACAAAGCGGGTAATGTCGTCAATATGACCGTCGGTATCGTCACCTATAATACCATCGCCAAGCCAAAGCACCTGTTCAACACCGTAATAATTTAGCAGATATCCTTCAATTTGCTGCTGATTTAGATGCGGATTACGGTTTTTGTTCAACAAGCACGCGGTGGTTGTAAGCACGGTACCATTGCCATTAAAATCAACCGACCCACCTTCCATTACAATACCGGGATGGTAAACAGGCAATCCGAAGTGTTCAGCAATCTTTGTCGGAATAACATCATCCAGATCATACGGAGGATATTTATCGCCCCAGGCATTGTAGCCCCAGTCGATAATCACCTTTTGTTTGGTTTCCGGATTAATCAAAAATGCCGGACCATGGTCACGGCACCAGGCATCGTTTGTCGGGAACTCAAAAAACTCAACCTTGCTCAAATCAGTGCCAATGGCATTTAAATGTTCTTTGGCAAAAGCTTCCATCGCTTTGTCAGCTACGTTAATACGCACAAGTTCGCCGGCAGTAAGCTCTTTGATAAACTCGCTGTATTTGCGGTATATCATTTCAATTTTACCCGGCCACGAAGCTTCCTTATGAGGCCAGCTTAGCCATGTAGCTGTATGCGGCGCCCATTCGGCAGGGAAGGAAAATCCCGCCTTCGCGGGTGAGTCCATAGACCATAGTCCATTGTCCATAGTTCTTAACTTAATGTATTTCTTAGCGATGTAATCATTTTACATAAAGCTTCATATTCATCATAAAGCTTTTTAAAATCAACATCATTCAATATTTTTCTTTTCTGTGCAATAAATAAACAGGACACAACCTCAATAGCCGATCTTAAAGCATAGCCTAAAAAGTTCTTGAATACAGCGTTTGTTTGACCTGTACAACCTTCAGCAATGTTCAATACAACAGAATCAGCCGCACGTTTAATTTGAGCCGTTAATACAAATAACTCTTCCTTCGGAAAAGATTTCGTCAAAATGTCAATCTCATTGGTTAGTTCGAGCGCCTTTTGCCAAACTTGTAAATTTTCAAACTTAAAAGCCATATGTTTACTATGGTCTATAGACTATGGTCCACGGACTAATTAATCCTCGTCGATTAAACGTTTTGTTATTGGCTGATATGTTTCGATACGGCGATCACGCAGGAACGGCCAGTGACTGCGATAGTAATCAGATTTTGCAAGATCAAGCTCATGCACGGTAACCTCTTCGTCATCGTGCGAAGCTTGGTATAGCACACTGCCAAACGGGTTCGATACAAAAGAGCCGCCCCAGAATTTAAGTCCGGCTTCTTCACCAACCCTGTTCACGCTAACCACGTGCACACCGTTAGCTACCGCGTGCGAACGTTGTATGGTTTGCCATGCGTTGTATTGTTCGGTATTTGTGCCTGCATCCTGAGTGCTTGCCCACCCGATAGCGGTTGGATAGAACAAGATTTCGGCACCCATAAGCGCGGTAATACGAGCAGCTTCAGGATACCATTGATCCCAGCATATCAATACGCCTATGCAGCCAAACTTGGTTTTGAAAACCTTGTAGCCCAGGTCGCCGGGAGTGAAATAAAATTTTTCGTAAAAGCCCGGATCATCCGGAATGTGCATTTTGCGGTATTTGCCAAGGTAGCTGCCATCGGCATCCAAAACGGCAGTAGTATTATGATATACACCCTGCGCACGTTTTTCAAATAGTGAAGCAATGATAACCACATTCAATTCGGCAGCAACAGCCTGTAAAGCATCGGTTGAGGGGCCGGGGATACTTTCGGCCAGTTTGAAATTGTCGTAGTTTTCCTCATCACAAAAATATAATGAGGTAAAAAGCTCCTGCAAGCAAACTATTTGCGCGCCTTTGGCTGCTGCCACGCGTACTTTTGCAATTGCTTTATCTAAATTTTGCTGCTTATCGGCTACGCAGCTCATTTGCACAATACCAACTTTTACTTTGCTCATAATACCCGTTAAATTTCCGGCAAAAATAGCACTTTAATATTAACTGTAATGTCAGGAAATAGAATGGGTTATGGCTATGCTTAAAATTATTTTTTGACTTGAAGTGAGAATCTTTAACACAAAACTTCACGTATGTAAATAGGCTGATTTTGTTAGCTTTGCATCCGCATGTCAGAAATTGAAGATATTGTTGACGAAGGCACCGAACACAAAACCTGGAAAGGTAAGCTTTGGAGCGTTGTAAAAGTTATTCTTATTGTAGTGGTAACCGGCGGGTTGCTTTACTGGGTTTTCAGTAAGGTGCCTTTTGCTAAAATCACTTACCGTTTAACACACGCTAACCGCTTTCTGCTTGCAGCAGCCATTGGCAGTTATTTTGTTTCGATGCTGGTAGCCTCGTGGCGATTGCTTAGTTTCTTCAAGTCGATCAACCTCCGGCTCGACTGGCGCTTTAACCTGCGTCTTTATTTTGTCGGTCTATGCTACAACGTATTGCTTCCGGGTGGTATTGGCGGCGACGGCTACAAAGTTTACCTGCTGCACAAGCGGTATAAACTTCCTACAAAAAAAATGCTGCTGGCTATTTTGTTCGACAGGCTTAGCGGGTTGTGGGCAATCGGCTTGATTGTAGTTACACTTATTATACTTATACCGCAGATAGAGTTACACCTGGGTATCCCGCTTGGTATATTTACATTCGGTACTATTATTTATTATTTTGTAGCGATAAAGTTTTTTAAAGAGTATACCAATAATTTTTTTTCGGCGCATGCTAAAGCTGTTGGTGTACAGTCGCTTCAAGTGTTAACCATTGTGTTTTTACTGCTTGCGCAGGATTACCATGGCAAATTTGCACCGTACTTATTATCGTTCCTGATATCATCCCTTGCGGCTATTATACCATTCAGCTTAGGAGGTGGTGGAGTACGCGATGCCATTTTCATGAATCTTTCTAAACCGTTCAACCTTACTCAAGACATGGCGGTTTATCTGAGCTTTACATTTTATCTTATATCAATAGCCGTAGCATTACTGGGTGTATATTATGTTTTCCGCACCAGCCGTTTAGAGGAAGGCCTGCCAAGTATTGAAGAAAAGGACGAAAATCCTGCTTAATTTTACCGCATGAACATCATTATAACAGGTGCCAGCAGCGGCGTAGGCTTTGAGGCGGTAATTGATCTTTGCGTATCAGGCAAACATAAAGTGATTGCGCTTGCCCGCTCGCAGGATAAGTTGGAACGATTACTGCAAATATCAAAAGATCTTAACCCCGACTGCACCGTTTACGCCCTGGCTTTTGATCTGGTTTATGATGATCATAACGCCCTGCGTGAATTTATTGCCAGCCATTTTGATAACCGTGTAGATGTGCTTATTAACAATGCAGGTGTACTGATTAACAAGCCTTTTTTACAGCTTGGTGAGGCCGACTTTGTTGAAATGCTGCAAAGCAATTACCTGGCGCATGTGCGTATGATAAAAACGGTGGTTGACATTATGCCCGCCGGGGCACATATACTCAACATAGGCAGTATGGGCGGCTTCCAGGGAAGTGTTAAATTTCCCGGACTGGTGGCCTATTCGGCCAGTAAGGCCGCGTTACATACCTTAACCGAATGCCTGGCGCTTGAACTTGTCGAACAGCAGATCAAAGTAAACTGCCTTGCGCTTGGTTCGGCGCAAACAGAAATGCTTGAGAAAGCCTTCCCCGGTTACGAGTCGCCGGTTATGGCGTTTGAAATGGGTAAATACATTGCCGACTTCGCGTTAACAGGCCATAAATTTTTTAATGGGAAAGTGTTGCCGGTTGCCGTTACTACACCCTGATTTTTGCAACTGCTTAATAATTATTAAATTGGCAATTAGTAACTATCCACGTTATGTGCAAATATGCAATGGTAAAATACAAATCCCATTACGCCTGTTTTAACTGCTGCAAAACATTTAAACGTAGGCTTTGGGTGGATATCAAAAAGGGTGATGAAGCAGGGAAAGAAGCCAAATGCCCTGAGTGTGCTCAGTTGATGGCTAACATGGGCAAAGATTTTGAAGCGCCGAAAAAAGACAATCTGAAGGCTTGGGCGCATATTAAAAACCTGTATTCGGTTGGTGTAACTTTTCATTCTTGCGGATGTACCGGGCCTGGTTATATTCCACAGGATACAGAGCGGCTTATTGCTTACCTTCAGGAACTACATCAAGACTATCATAAACAATTAAACTTTTGGCGTGAGCGGCATGAACCTACCAACGAACGTGAAATTGCCCGTGACAAAAGCAAAAACTGGAACTATATCACACAAATTCCGGTAGACGCAAAATCTAAAAAAGGCTCGGTTGTAAACGAAGATGCCAAAAACTACTGGATAGGCAGGATAAAGGATGTAGAACAAAAGTTATTTCAAATTCAAAATACTGCTGGCAAGGTTTAATCGCTTCCTAAACATCATCAAACTCCTGTTTGGGTGGCGAAGCATATTTTCTGGTACCCAGCAGTCCTAAACTCATGATGATACTTGTTGACAGTATCACTACAAACAGCAGTCCGGTTCCTATTTGCGGTATTTTTAAGTTATCAGGAAGATTATAATAAAGCAGTACACTAATCAGTCCGCGTGGTATGATTACAAACTCGGGCATCAAATTGGTTTTTAAAGCAAGCTTGATATAAAGGAACCTTATCAGGTAAATTGCTACCAATATCATGGCTCCTGTAATCAATGTACCACCATCCTGTAGTTGATTTAAATTCATGGTAAAGCCGAAGATTACAAAGAAGAATGTCCGCATCAGGAAGGCGCTTTCTGCTGATAACTGAAGCAGTTGCTTTAATTCATGACCAAGCACCGGGTATAAAAAATTGCGCCTGAACCATAAAAAAGGTATCTGGGAAGCATTATTTAAAAACAAACCAAAAGCCAGCACCACAATAAGCGACGACAGGTGAAACTGCTGACCAATTGCATATACCAATATGATGATGGATATTATAAGGAAAAACTTCACATGATGCGTTATGTTCTTGATCAGGTAAAGCAGGAATAAACACGACACCAATGCAAATACCAATATCATTAACAGTTCAATACCTAATTGAGTAAAAGCTGTAAAATTGAAATGGCTGTTTCGTACGGTAAAGTTGAACAGGATAATGGTAAGAATGTCAGAAAACGACGACTCATAGATGATAAACTCTTTTTTATCTTTCGACAAGCCGGAAGCCGATGGAATAGCTATTGATGAACTTACCACGCAAAACGGAATGGCGTTTACCAAACTATGATACACATCCTGTCCGGTTATATAACAAAATAGCGCTGTTATTACAGCCGCCGTTATTAGCAGTGTAAAGAAAGCTGAAAGGAATGATTGCTTGATAACCGTATTCTTGTCGGGTGTGTATTTAAGCTCAAGGGCGCCTTCAAATACAATTAATATTAAGCCCAAGGTGCCTAAGGCTGGTAGTATCTTGGTAAAATCAAATGTGTGGATATTAAAATACACCACAGCTTGTTTAAGGCCGATACCCAAAAACAGCAGCAGCAATACCGACGGAAGCTTGGTACGCCCGGCAAGCAAATCGAACAGGTAAGAAAATATCACCAGTCCGCAAAGTATCATCAATATCGTGTATGTCGTCAAATCTCTGCTTTATGTGTTCATTTCAAATTTATCATTATAAAACTTAGTATCGCATTTCAGGTTTTAATATCATCTCAAAATCATAACAATTGCAAATGACAAAGCCATGAATATAAGTGTCGTGCCGACATTCATATTTGCCTCACAAAATATTTATACAAATGAGTCACCTGTTTTCACCAATAAAAATAAAAAGTGTTGAATTGCGCAACCGCATAACCGTATCGCCAATGTGCGAATACTCTGCCACCGATGGCTTTGCCAACAACTGGCATCTTGTACACTTAGGCAGCCGTGCTGTAGGCGGTGCGGGGCTTATCATTGCAGAGGCTACAGGTGTATCACCTGAGGGTCGTATTACTTACGGCGATTTAGGGATTTGGAAAGATGAGCACATCGAAAAACTGAAAGAGATAACAGATTTTATATATCAGCATGGCTCGGTAGCAGGTATACAACTGGCACATGCCGGCCGTAAAGCCAGTCATGATTTGCCATGGAATGGCGGCAAACAAATAACATCAGACGCTGAGAACGGCTGGAAAACCGTTGCGCCAAGCGCCATTCCTTTTTTACCGGGTACTGAAGAACCGGTTGAACTGGATAAAGCAGGCATCGAAAAAGTAAAGACTGACTTTAAAGCTGCTGCGGTTCGTGCCCTTGCTGCCGGATTTAAAGTAATAGAAATACACGGTGCCCATGGATACTTGATCCACGAGTTCCTGTCGCCGTTGAGCAACCAGCGTACCGATGAATACGGTGGCAGTTTTGAAAACCGTATTCGCTTGCTTACTGAAGTGGTTGAAACTGTAAAAGAAGTATGGCCTGCTGATTTGCCATTGTTTGTTCGTATATCGGCAACCGACTGGACAGAAGGCGGCTGGACTATTGTTGAATCGGTTAAATTGGCGCAGGTATTAAAAGATTTAGGCGTTGACCTGATAGATGCTTCGACAGGGGGCAATGTGCCATCTGCAAAAATTCCGCTTAAAGCTGGTTACCAGGTTGAATTCGCCGAAGCTATTAAACAACAAACAGGTATATTAACAGGCGCTGTTGGATTGATCACTACCGCACAACAGGCTGAAGAAATACTTACAGCGGGTCAAGCCGACCTGATCATCGTTGCCCGTGAGCTTTTACGCGATCCGCACTTCCCGCTGCGCGCCGCCCATGAACTTGGCGCCGAGATAAAATGGCCGGTGCAATATGAGCGTGCCAAGTGGCATTGAGATATAGTCCATAGATTTATTTTACTATGGACCATGGACTATGGACTATTTGACTAAATAAACTACATTTACATAAAATCACAATAACCATGAAACGTACAGCAACTGCCCATTGGGCCGGAACTTTAAAGGAAGGCAAAGGCGAGCTAACCACACAAAGCACAACGCTTAACCAAACACAGTATTCGTTTAAAACACGCTTTGAAACCGGCGTAGGCACCAACCCTGAAGAACTTATAGCCGCGGCACACGCCGGCTGCTTCACTATGGCTGTAGGTGCTGCACTTACTCAAGCGGGCTTTACCCCAGGCGATCTAACCACCGAGGCTATACTTGACCTTGATATGGCTGCCCTGAGCATCACCGGCATACACCTGGAATTAAAAGCTTCTGAAATAGAAGGTGTATCTGCAGATAAGTTTCAGAAAGTAGCTGAAGGCGCAAAAGCAAACTGTATTATTTCAAAAGTACTTAGCGTGCCTATTACTTTAAACGTTACTTACGCGTAATTTCTCAGATCCTTTTTAACAGAGTACATTAGTAAATATTATAAAAAGAGCAGCTAATCACTGCTCTTTTTTATTGCCTGCCAATTTAAACCTTCAGTACTTCCATTGGTTAATATATCGTTATGAGCAGTATCCGCAGCCGTTTATCATTAAGCCTTATCGCGTCGTTAGTTATTGTTGGCTTCCTTATTTTCATGTTCCTGTACATAAAACGTGAGTTTACTAACACACGTACAGAAGTAAGCCAGGTAGTGCTTGTGCAGAAAATAACCAGTATGGGCAAGCTGGAACTGGTTAAATATGCGGTAAAGGATATTGTTGAAAAGAAAGAAGTGCACACGATTTTGCCCGACGAGCGTGTACTATTTTTAGCCGTTGGCGAAGTAACTGCTTGCATTGATCTGACAAAAGTGAAGGAGCAGGATATCATCCAATCAAAAGATTCGGTTACCGTTACGTTGCCACAACCTGAAATATGCTATGCCAAGCTCGATCATCAGCAGTCGAAAGTGTATGATATTACCGGCGCCTGGTTCCCAAGCAATGCCCGTGATATGGTAGAGGAAGTTTATAAGATCGCCGAAAAGAAGATCCTTGATGGGAGTAAGGAAATGCACATTACCGACAAGGCCCGAGAGAACGCCCAGCTTATATTTAAACCGCTGCTTGAAAGTATTTCTGGCAAAACCGTTATACTGAAGTTCAGATAACAGTTCTAGCCTGAACGGGTATCTTTGTATATTCACGCCATGGCTAAGCTGAAAAAACTACCATCGCCCATTACTATACTGGTTATTGTAATACTTATTGCTGCTGCGGCTACCTGGCTGCTACCAGCAGGTGAGTATGATAAGCTGAGTTACAACGGTTCGGGTAGATTTATTGTGCAAACCACAACAGGCGAAAAAACACTGCCGTTTACACAGCGTACGCTTGATAGCTTGCATATCCGCATACCCTTGGCAAAATTCAGCAATGGCGATATCCGTAAGCCTGTGGCTATTCCCGGAGATTATCATACCGTACCATCCAACAAGCAGGGGCCTATAAATATTATTGAAGCGCCGATAAAAGGTTTGTATGATACTATTGATATCATTCTGTTCGTGCTATTTATAGGCGGATTTATGCATGTGTTCCAGCAAACCGGCGCAATGGAAGAGGGGATACGCAACCTGTCGTACCGCATGAAAGGGCGCGAAGCGTGGCTGATTATTATCATGACATTCCTTTTTTCGCTGGGCGGAGCCTCATTCGGTATGGCCGAGGAAGGATTGGTATTTTATCCAATAATGGCGCCTTTATTTTTAGCGGCAGGTTATGATCTATTAGTGCCGGCGGCGGTGATCTTTGGTGGAACTTCAATCGGTATCATTTCATCATTCTCGAACCCATTTGCTACCATTATTGCGTCGAACGCGGCCGGTGTTAATTGGGCTGAAGGTATTACCGAACGCCTGATTGTTTTTATTGTAGTTACCACACTGTTTACATGGTATGTGGTGCGCTACGCTCAAAAAGTAAAAAAGGATCCTTCAACCTCGCTTGTTTACCGTATAGACGGTATAGCCATATCCGCCTTAACAAATGATCAACATAGTACTCCTGTTAAGATGAGTAAAAAGAACAGCGCCTTGCTTGTACTTTTTATGGCGACGTTTCTGGTGATGATATACGGGGTGGTTTTCCAGGGTTGGTGGTTGCCCGAAATGTCGGCGCTGTTCCTGGTATCGGCCATTATTGTCGCGGTAATAACCTGTGTTAACGAAAGCGAGTTTATAATGCAATTTATAGAAGGGGCTAAAAGTCTGCTATCAGTAGCGTTCATTATCGGTGTTGCACGTGGCGTTGGCCTTATTCTGAATGACGGGCGTATCAGCGACAGTATTTTGCATTATTCAGCCGGACTTGTGGGTAATATGCCGCCATTGCTGTTTATCATTATTTTATTTCTGCTTTTTAATGTTTTCACGCTATTCATCAGCTCAACATCAGGTATGGCGGTATTAACCATGCCCATATTTGGCTCGCTGGCAGTTGTGGTCGGCGTGCCTGGTCGTGAGGTGGTAAATGCTTACCTGTTTGGTATTGGTATTATGACTTTTATTACGCCAACCGGATTGATTCTTCCTTCCTTAGCTATGGTAAACGTGAGCTACAAAACCTGGATCAGGTTCATCTGGCCATTTTTAATATTGATAAGCATAGTTTGCTGCTTATTTTTAATTGGCGGTGTATGGTTGTTCCGTTGACATTATTTTGATAAACATTCACCCCGAAAGGGGGAAATTTAGGGGGCAATTGCAAAAATGTGTTAAACAGATGTTATCTTTTAATTTATAGCAATATATTTAGGCATAAATTAATTTAACTGAAAATATTGTTATGACCTCAAAGTTTATCAAACATTTATCACTAAGTGTTATGGGGCTCCTGTTTACCCTGTGCACTGTTGCCCAGCCCAGGCTGCCTGAAGGCTACTTCTGGAAAAAGCTTCCAAACGGGCTGGAAGTAGTAGTAATTGAAAATAGCAAAGTTCCCCTGGCTACTATCGAGATTGCTGTAAAAAACGGCGCTTACACCGAAGGTCCTGAATATAGCGGTCTTTCGCACCTTTTTGAGCACATGTTTTTTAAAGCCAACAAAGATTATCCAAACCAGGAAGCTTTTATTAAACGTACGCAGCAGTTAGGCGCAATCTGGAACGGTACTACCAACGTTGAACGCGTAAACTACTATTTCACCTTTGACAGGGACAGTTTGAAAGCCGGCCTTAAATTTATGAACGCCGCTATCCGTTTTCCTATCTACCGTGTTGAAGATATGAAAAAAGAGCGCCCGGTAGTTGATGGTGAGTTCCAACGTGCCGAAAGCAGCCCTTACTTCCAGATTTGGTATGAATCGCAAAAGAAACTTTGGGGCGACCTGGTGACCCGCAAAAACCCTATTGGTGATCACGAAGTGATTAATACCGCCACTCCTGAGAAAATGATGGTGATTAAGGATAAATATTATTATCCAAACAACAGCTTGTTGACTATTTGTGGTGACGTTAAACACGATGCAGCATTTAAACTGGCCGAAGACATTTTTGGCGACTGGGCATCAAGCGGCTGGGATCCACATGTGAAGTATCCAATCCCGGCATTTAAGCCTCTTGAAAAAGATGAGTTCTTCGTAAAAGAATCATCAATAGCTAAAACCCCTTATATCATGTACAGCTGGCATGGCCCGTCGTACCAAACCGACTCGGCTGCAACTATTGCTGCAGACGTGTTTTCAACAATATTGGGTTTGAATGCGTCAAAACTTCAGCAGGCCCTGGTTGATAAAGGTTTAGCATCATCAGTTGATGTAAGTTATACAACCAACAAATATGTAGGCCCTATCGAGATCTTTATCGAACCTACCAGTGCTGATAAAATTAAAGCCTGCCACGAAGAGCTGATGAAACAAATAGCCATGTGGGACAGCCCCGACTACTACACCGATGAGCAGTTAACCGATGCTAAAGCGATATTACTGCGCAGCAGCGCCCGTCGGAAAGAAAAGCCATCGTCGCTGGCCAGCCAGTTAAGCTACCAGTGGTGCAGCACCTCATTAAATTATGGTACCGATCTGGACGATAACTATCAGAAAATAACCCGCGAGGATATCAAGAAATATATCGATAAATACATCATAGGTAAACCAAAGGTTGCAGGCGTTATTATATCGCCCGAGGCAAATAAACAAATTAACGCAGGTTCGTTTTTCGCTGCTAAATAACCTTTAATTTTATTACAATGAAGAAATACATATTTGCATTAATTGTTGCCGCGGCAGCATTAAATATACAGTCGGCATCGGCACAAACGGATGCTTACGAAATGATGGTGAACGGCGTAAAAGTAATTGTACAGCCAACCAAAAATGATATTGTTGAGATACAAACCGTAATTAAAGGCGGCGTACAAAATTACCCTGTTAACAAAGCCGGTATTGAATCACTTGCTATGTCGGCATTAACCGAGTGCGGTACCGAAAAGCATGACAAAAACAGCTTTAAAAATGCACTTGATAAAGTAAGCGCTCAGGTTTATGGCTACGCTTCGAAAGATTATGCGGTAGTACGTATGAACTGCCTTGCGGGAGATTTTGATGCCGTATGGCCTTTGTATGTTGAAGCGTTAACACAGCCAAAATTTGATGCTACTGAGTTTGCCCGTATAAAGAATGTTGCTATAGCACGTTTGCAATCGCAAAATTCGCAGCCTGATAACGCAATTGACAACTTTGCCGATAGTATAGCCTTTGCTGGTCGCGACTATGTGAAAGATCCATCGGGTACACCTGCCATATTAGCTAAACTTACGCCGGCTGAAACCAAAGCTTATTATAATTCGGTATTTACAAAATCGCACTTACTTATTGTAGTTGTAAGTAATTTAGACAAGTCTACTATCGAATCAAAAGTAAAAGGGTTACTTGGCGATGTTAAACAGGGCCAGCCGTTTGCTTTGAAAAAATCATTTTTCAGGGTTTACAAAAACTCTTTCAATGCTGAAACCAAAGCCTTGGCAACCAATTATGTTGAAGGTGTTACCAGCGGTCCACAGCCCGGCGCGAAAGATTTTGACGCCTTTATGGTGGCCATGCGCATATTTGCAAACCGCCATTTTGTTGACGTACGTACAAAAAACGGTCTTTCTTACGCGCCACAGGCCTGGTTTAGCGCAGGTGCTACCTCAACAGCAAGGGTTTCGGTAACAACTACTGATCCTAACAAATACATTGCCGTATTTGATAAGCTGGTTGATTCGATTAAAACCAAAGGTTTTGATGCCGAAGAAGTAGCAAACATGAAAATTACTTACCTGACAGGCTTCTACTATAAAAACGAAACCAACAGCGCGCAGGCATCATCAATAGTTTCGAACGAAGTATTGCACGGCAACTGGAAACGCTCATTAACCATGGTTGACGATGTGAAAAAGCTTACCCTTGCGCAAGTGAATAACGCTTTCCGTAATTACATTGGCAATACCGTGTGGGTATATCAGGGCGATCCTAAAAAAGTGACGCCTGTTTACTTCATCAACGGAACCTTGAAAAAAGGCGATAATCCGGTAAGTCACTAAACAATATATTTCATATTTAAAGAGCCCGGAGCTATCCGGGCTTTTTTTGTTTGGGCTTTGGGTGTGAAATTAATGTTGTAATTTCGGCTGCTTAGTAACCGCATAGTGTTTTCAGTATTTAAAAAAGAATTAACTGCCTACCTCAGTTCGCTAGTAGCCTATGTTACAATCGGCGTCTTCCTGCTTGTATTGGGGCTTTTTTTGTGGGTGTTTCCTGATAGCAGTATTTTAGAGTACGGTTATGCCGGACTGGAAAGTCTGTTTAATACCGCGCCCTACCTGTTCATGTTCCTGATACCGGCTATCACCATGCGTGCCATAGCCGAAGAACGCAAGGAAGGAACGCTGGAGCTGCTTTTAACCCGTCCGCTTACTTTATTTCAGATAGTATTTGGCAAATATCTTGCTTGTGTGCTATTAGTGTTATTCGCATTGGTACCTACACTGGTGTACTATTATTCGGTATATGATCTTGGTTTACCACAAGGCAATATTGATACAGGCGCAGTGATGGGTTCATATATAGGCTTGCTGTTATTAGGCGCAGCCTTTACTGCCATTGGTTTATTTGCATCGTCACTTACCAAAAACCAGATCATCGCTTTTACTATAGCGGTATTTTTAAGTTTCTTTTTTTATACCGGGTTCGATTCATTAAGTCAGTTGCTTTCGCTGCAAAATCTGGGACTTCAGGCTTTAGGTGTAACAGAGCACTATCAGTCGGTTAGTAGGGGAGTACTTGATACTCGCGATCTAATTTATTACCTGCTGTTGGCAGGGATATTTATCTGGCTGACCGTGTTTGTATTGATGCGCCAGCAACAAAAAGGTTTGCGCAGTACCAGAATGCTGGCTGTTATATCACTATTTATATTTGTTGGCATATTATCACAGTCTGCATTTACCCGGTTTGATTTTACTAAGGAGAAGCGTTATACGCTATCGGCCATTAGTCATACAATAATTGATAGTTTGCCCGAGCCTGTAAAAGTGACCGTTTTTTTAGAAGGAAGTAATTTTCCGGGTGGTTTCCGCAGGTTGCAAAGCGCTACGCGTGATATGCTGTTGGACATGCAATCGTACAGCCATGGCAAATTTGAGTTTGAATTTACTGATCCGCTTGAAGGATTATCGAACCAGGAGCAGGAAACAACGGTTCAAAACTTGCAGGACCGCGGCATCGAACCAACTAATCTTAGCGTAAAAACCGACGATGGCCTGTCGCAAAAGTTGATCTTCCCCGGGGCGATGGTAACATCGGGCGACAATGAAATAGCTGTTAAGTTACTGCAAACCCGTATCGGCCTGTCGCCTGATGAGGTACTGAATAACTCGGTGCAAAATCTTGAGTATGCGTTAACATCAGCCATAAAAAAAGTAACAGCCGGTGGCAAACCGCAGATAGGCTTTACCGAGGGACATAAAGAATTAACAGATACTCAATTACAGTATGCACGTTATGCTTTATCGGATGGGTATTTAGTAGGAAGAGTAAATCTTTCAACAATTCCCTTTGACAGTTTAAAGAAAATTCAACTAATTTTTATACCCAAACCTGACGCACCATTTACCGAAGCCGAAAAATTTAAGCTTGACCAATTCATTATGAACGGCGGTAATGTGGTTTGGACTATCGACCAGGTGAGTGCTGAGCTTGACAGCTTGCGAGGTAAGGGTGGTGAGCAGTTAGCTTTTCCAAAAAAGCTAAATCTTGATGATCAGTTATTCCGCTACGGTATCCGCATAAATTATGACCTGATTGCCGACATGAGTTGCTCGCAGATACCGGTGGCCGCCGGCAACCTAGGCGGGCAGGCACAGATACAGTTGGCGCCATGGCTGTTTTATCCCGTATATATCCCAACCTCAAAGCATCCGGTAGTAAAAAACCTTGATGGTATAAGCAGCCAGTTTGCCAGCACCATTGATACGCTTGCTGTAAAAGGTACTAACAAGGTTGTTTTACTTAGCACATCGCCATACAATAAAAAATTGACCACGCCGCACCTGCTTTCGTTGCAGGCGCTTGAGCAGGAGCCCGACCCACGCGAGTTTACAAATCAGCCAAAAATTACCGGGGTTTTACTTGAAGGAACTTTTAAGTCGGATTTTGCAAACCGCCCGGTTCCTGAAGGTTTGAATGAAAATATTGTTGCACTGCCGCAAAGCAAGCCTGCAAAAATGATAGTTTTCAGTGATGGCGACCTATTTAAAAACCAGGTAGCTACCGATGGTTCGCCATACCCGCTGGGGTACGATCATTACACACAGCAAACCTATGGAAACAAAAATTTGCTGCTTAACATCGCCGATTACATGGCCGGTGACCAGCGCCTCATAGCGCTTCGAAGCAAAGAGATACAATTGCGCCTGCTCGACCGCGCCCGACTGCGTAATGAAAAGCTTACCTGGCAAATAATTAATACGGTTGTACCTTTGTTATTGGTGTTGATATTTGCTATTTTTCAACATTATTTGCGCAGGCTGAAGTATGCCCGTTAAAATTTATACTTTTGATTTGATTAAACACTAAATAGGTCTATGCGATTTATCGTTTCTACATCAACATTGCTTAAACAGCTGCAGGCTGTTAGCGGTGCCCTAAGCAACAGCACAGTGTTGCCTATTCTGGAGAACTTTTTATTTGAAATAAAGGACGGTAATTTAACCATATCGGCAACTGACCTGCAAACCAGCATGACAACTTCGCTGGCGGTTGAAGCTAAAGAGAACGGCCGCATTGCCATTCCATCACGCATATTGCTTGATACGCTAAAATCATTACCTGAGCAGCCGGTGGCTTTTTCTGTTGACGATACTACTTTTGCTATTGAAATAAGCGCCGGCGACGGTAAGTATAAATTAAGCGGCGAAAACGGCGAAGATTTCCCTAAGATCCCGGTGGTGGAGAACGCGTCATCGGTTAATCTGCCTGCATCGGTACTTTCTGAAGCGATAAATAAAACCATCTTCGCGGTAAGTAATGATGAGCTGCGCCCTGCCATGACAGGTGTATTCACTCAACTATCAACTCAGCATTTAACTTTTGTATCAACCGACGCGCATAAACTGGTTCGCTACCGTCGTAAGGATGCAAAAGCAGCCGGTACGGCTTCTTTCATTTTGCCTAAAAAGGCCTTAACGTTATTAAAGTCTGCTTTACCTGCCGATGATGTAAACGTTTCGGTAGAGTATAACAGCACCAGCGCTTTCTTTAAATTTGGCAACATTAACCTTGTTTGCCGCCTGATAGATGAACGCTATCCTGATTATGAGGCTGTTATTCCGGTTAATAACCCGAATAAACTGCATATTGACCGTCTTGCATTTTTGGGCTCGCTTAGCCGTGTGGCTATTTACGCAAACAAAACCACCCACCAGGTAAGGTTAAAGATCAGCGGCAGCGAACTACATATCTCATCAGAAGATATCGACTTTGCTAACGAAGCTCACGAGCGCCTGAACTGCCAGTATGAAGGCGAGGATATTGAAATTGGCTTTAATGCACGCTTTTTGATAGAGATGCTTAAAAACCTGAGCAGCGAAGAAGTAGTGCTTGAAATGTCAACCCCTAACCGTGCGGGTTTGTTGCTACCACAAGGCGGCGATGAAAACGAAGATGTGCTGATGCTGGTTATGCCGGTGATGCTTAATAGCTATGCTTAAGTGTAAACTTAAATTATAAATCCAACTAAAAGTCTGCCCGAAAAGGCAGACTTTTTTGTTAGCATTGCAAAGCGTTTCTTGTTTGTAATTATTACTATTATTGCAACCGCTAAATAAACGATTTAGCATCATGATTACCAATTATGAAATACATTATCAAAAGCCTTGTTGTAATTGCACTATTAGGTTTTACCAATATTAAAGC
Source organism: Mucilaginibacter limnophilus (assembly GCF_004005815.1). Classification (GTDB taxonomy): domain Bacteria; phylum Bacteroidota; class Bacteroidia; order Sphingobacteriales; family Sphingobacteriaceae; genus Mucilaginibacter; species Mucilaginibacter limnophilus. The sequence goes on from NZ_SACK01000006.1 coordinate 270,911, forward strand.
AGCCAAAGCGCAATCAAATGCCCTAATAGCCGGTGACTTTGCTGATCCTTCTATCATCCGTGTACCCGGAAAAGGTTATTACGCGGTAGGTACTTCTTCAGAATGGGCGCCGCACTTTCCGGTTTATAAATCGAGCGACTTAAAGATCTGGAAACAGACCGGCTATGTTTTCGATAAAGCCCCGGAGTGGACATCGGGTTCATTTTGGGCGCCCGAATATTACTTCATGAACGGGCAGTATTATATTTATTATACAGCCAGAAGAAAATCAGACGGGGTATCATACATCGGTGTGGCTACATCAAAGTTCCCTGATAAGGGTTTTCAGGATCATGGCGTGATCATAAATCATGGTAAGGAAGCTATAGATGGTTTTGTATTTAACGATAACGGGCAGCTTTACATCACATTTAAGGCTTACGGACTTGAGAACAGGCCGATTGAGATATTAGGCTATAAGCTTTCGGCAGATGGTATGAAAGTAATAGGCGAACCTTTTTCACTGTTGAAGGATGATGAACGGCAGGGTATGGAAGGGCAAAGCATCCTGAAAAAGGATGGATTTTATTATTTATTTTATTCGGCTGGTAACTGTTGCGGTGGCGGATGCAGCTACAATGTACGTGTTGCACGGTCAAAAACATTTAAAGGCCCGTATGTAAAGTATGACAAAAACCCTTTGTTGCGAGCAGAGGGAGAATGGAAATGTACCGGGCATGGTACGTTTGTAAACACGCCCGAGGGTAAAACGTATTATCTGCATCACGCATATAGCAATACTAATGATGTATTTACGGGCAGGCAGGGCATGCTTGCTGAACTTACCTGGCCTGTTAAAGGCGGTTGGCCGGTGCTGAAAGGATCGGCTATCGAAAGTAACGACAATACAAATATTACCGATCAATTCAAGGCTGCCAAACCGGCGTTATACTGGCAATGGGACTTTCGTAATTCAACGCCTGTTATAAAGCAGGGTGGAGGTAAGCTTAGCTTGTCGGGTACAATTAAAGAAGGAAACACAACGGGTGTAGCGCTTACCGTAAGGCCGGTATCTGATAACTTTGAGGTAACCACAACAGTAACTAACAGCAATAGTGCATTAAAAGGCCTTGTATTTTATGGTGATGCCAAAGCAGCGGCAGGCATTGGTGTTGAAGGTAAAGAAGTGCAATTATGGATAGTGAAGGATAATAAAAGAGAGGTACTTGCTCAAAAGGCGCTTGATTCGGCTGCCCCGGTTGAATTAAAATTATCTATGCGGCCTGATAGAACCTGTAAAGTATTTTACAGGCAAGACAAAAATGACTGGAAAGAACTTGCAGCTGATAGAGGTTTGGATATAGGCTTCTTACCACAATGGGATAGGAGCCCAAGGATTGGATTACATTTCAAGGGAGAAACAGGAGCTGTGGCCGAGTTCTCATCATTCACCCTTACAAACAAATAGGTAACTACTTCAAATATTTGTTCTGCAATATAACAAACATCAAAAACAGCAGTTATATATTAGCACCATGAATCTTAAGGCACCCTTTGTAGTTTTTTTCCTGATAATGGCTACGCTTGTTGCATGCCAAAAGGATGATCTGCCGCCTCAAGTTTCCACTAACACTGCTCAGTTAAGCGTTATTAATCTTACCACCAGCCAGCTGAATTTTTTTCAAAACGGTAACAGGTTAAACAGAACGTCTACTATTTATGCATTAGGCGCTACCGATTATTTTGAAGTATTTGCAGGCGAACAGGTGTTTCAGTTTAAAAGAAACGGCAGTTCAGATGTGTTATTTAATGTAAATTTGACTTTGGATAGTTTAGGCAGCTACTCGTTATTTGCCGCGGGTTTAAGTCCTGACGATATGATACTTGCCAATGACGATAATATAACTATTGATACCGGTGATGTTTCCATGATAAGATTTGTTAATGCCTCGCCAGAACAAGGAAACTTTGATCTGTTATTAAATGATACATTAGCTTTCGGTAGCAGGGCGTATAAAACAATATCAGATTTTGTACCGGTTAGAAGTGGAGAAAGGATATTAAAAATAACCCGGTCGGGAACAGGGGATACGCTGATCAGAGATACAATTGAATTAACGAGAGGCCGTGCTTATACCATATTTTCGAAAGGATTAATAGGGCAAACCGGTGACGCAGGTTTTGGCTCGGGGCTAATTTTAAATTAGGAAAGGTGAAAAAAAATAACTCAATATCGGTAAATATCTTTTCAGTACTTGTAAGCTTATGGGGACTGCTGTTGCTATCGTCGTGCGGAAACAACGGCAACATTAACCCGGTTGAGGCCAAGATACAGTACCAGGTTTTAAACTTAAGCTACGATATCTTGCCTGTTAACCTGTATGTAAATTACCTTAAGCAAAACTCAAGCAGCATCAGATATCCAAGCGGATCGGGCTATATTGGGCTTACTACTATTGATACCCCTTTCCAGATACGTTCGGCACAAACAAATACTACCGTTAACCTGCTTAAGATTGACAGCACAAAGCTGAGCCGGGATACTAAATATACAGTATATATTGTAGGATCGCGGAAAGACAGTACGCTTGATTATATTTTTACTGTTGATACCAGCAGGGTGCCTGCTGTAGGTAAAGGTAAAGTACGCTTTGTAAACGCGGCGCCACAGGTAACCGGGGCCGACAGCCTTACTATAACCGCTAATGATGTTGTGGCTTTTTCAAAAAAATACAAAGGGGTAAGCGACTATATAGAGTTAACCTCCGGTATGTACAATTTTGTTATACACCCCAATAATAATTTGAACCAAACACTGGTTACATTACCAAACACCACCATTCAGGATGGCAGGTTGTATACCATATATACTTATGGCTTGGCTTTCAGGACTGATACAACCGCTTTTAACGCGCAAATTTTAAACAACCGTTAATCTTTTTATTATATTTTTGCGGCAAATAAAGCCAACGTGGAAATAATAAAAACCATTATCGATTTTATTCTGCATATTGATAAACACCTTGCAGAGATCACGCACGATTACCAAACCTGGACATACCTGATACTGTTCGTTATTATTTTTGCTGAAACCGGCTTTGTTGTAACACCCTTTCTTCCCGGTGATTCGCTGCTTTTTGCTGCGGGCGCCTTAATAGCGGGCGGCCAAACAGGCTTAAACATTTATGTCCTGACTTTATTACTTATAGCCGCGGCTTTTATAGGTAATACCGTCAATTATCTGCTGGGTAATTACCTCGGCCCAAAAGTATTCAAAGAAAATAACAAAATACTGAAGCTTGATTACTATCTGCAAACTAAAGCTTTTTTTGATAAGCATGGCGGCAAGGCGGTTATATTCAGCAGGTTTTTGCCGATTATACGTACTATAGCCCCTTTTGTGGCCGGTGTAGGCAGTATGCCTTTGGCGCGTTACAGCTGGTATAATATTGTAGGTGGTTTTGCGTGGGTAGTAAGCTTTTTGTTTTTAGGATATTTCTTTGGCAACATTCCGGTGGTGAAAGAAAATTTTACCATCGTGGTATTTGCTATTATCCTTTTTTCAATAGTTCCGCCGATATGGGCTGCCATCAAATCAAGAACAGCGAAAAAAACGCCGGGATCGGGCTTGTAAGTTAGCGGGTATCCCGTTTAATGATTGTTTTAGATATAAGTCTATTCAAATCAGGCTGTCCTGCATCAACCCAGGCGGAAAACCAGTAGCTGCCCGCGGCTATCATGGCCGAACGCATGCGCCGTTGTATCATTCCCTTAAGCATATTGTGATAAGCGCGGCAGTATTCAACAGAATATACTTTAACTTTTCGGTTGCCCCGCTTTTCAACAGAGTATTTCTTTGTTTCAGGAAAAGTTTTGTTAAGTATATGCTGTAAACGCAGCACGCTGTCGGCACTGCCGAATGATGAGCGGCATATCCTAAAAGCTTCGGTAAGCGGATTGTTAATGTATCTCGCCTTAGCCGGGAGCAATGTATAACTGCCGCCAAATAGCTCAGGCAATCGGCTTTCCCATAAAGCATGTATACCTTCCTGTCCGGTTAACTGTCCGTCGTGGTTTAGGGCTAAATGCAGGGGTACATGCGCATCGGCCACATAATGCGCCAGGTTAGCCGACGTGCGCAGGATTGATAAGGTATCATGTTCTTTAAACGCTTTTACCAGCCAGTAATAGTTTTGCTGTATAGTCCACGGCAAAATGCCGTGTTTCAGCATGGTGTCCCGGCCGTACCTTTTCTCAAAGTCTTTCCACTTGCGGGGAATCTTGTTAAACGGGTTTTTGCCGTACCTGTCGGCGTTGAAAAAGTGTCGCGGTATCTCGGTTGAATCAACATAGCGGCGTTTATCAGGCGTAATGGCATGCTCAACTATAAAGCCGATATTAGCTTTATAAAAGGCCGCCATTGGCTTAGGTAAGGTGTACACTGCCAGCCTGTTTATGCGGTAATGCGCAAAGTACCCCCATGACGAAAGGAAGGTGATAAGTACAAAGCCGGTGATAAGTGATAAAAGTTTACGCATACGTCAATCAATAATACAGAAATTGCCGTTAACAACGCGTTAAGTTTAATGTTGAAAAATTGCTTGTGTAATTAAAAATATACAACTATATTTGCACTCTTAAAAATTAGAAGAGTAACAAGCTATATACAATGGCAAATCATAAATCATCATTAAAAAGAATCCGTTCAAACGCTGCGAAGCGTCTGCGTAACAGGTACCAGGCTAAAACCACACGTAATGCTATCAAGAAATTAAGAGGCACAACTACCAAAGCTGATGCAACTCCGCTTTTAAGCAAAGTTATCTCTATGCTTGACCGCCTGGCTAAAAAGAATGTTATTCACAAAAACAAAGCTTCAAACAATAAATCAAAACTGACTAAGTTCGTTAACGGCTTATCATAAGGTTTATTTACCGATATTAAAAGGCGATGGGATTTTTCCTGTCGCCTTTTTTGCGTTGTACGTGAGCTGAATACATGTTATATCTTCTCGCACCTCGTCGAAATGACATAAAATTCTATTGTTTTTGTTTAGATAGGATTCTGCCAATTATAATATTCTGTAAATTCAGCTCCTGAATGGACAGATACGATAACAAAATCAGCATAAAGGCATGGGCCGAAGAAGACCGTCCGCGAGAGAAACTAAGCGGACAAGGGAGACGTTCGCTTACTGATGCTGAGCTGATAGCCATCCTGATAGGTTCGGGTAGCAGAGACGAGTCGGCTGTAGAGTTGAGCAAACGTATTCTGCACCGTTATGATAACGACCTGAACAAGTTGGGTAAAGCCACCATTGCCGATCTGTGCAAGTTTAAGGGAGTTGGCGAAGCAAAAGCCATATCAATTATCGCCGCGCTTGAGATTGGCCGCCGTCGGGCTGATACCGATATAAAAGTACTGGACGAAATTACCGCTAGCCGCGATGCTTATAACATTATGCGCAGGCACCTGGCCGACCTTAATCACGAAGAATTCTGGATAATTTTAATAAATCGGGCTAACAAGGTGATCACAAAGGAGTTGGTGAGTAAAGGCGGCCTCTCAGGTACTGTTGCCGATCCGAAGATCATTTTTCACATGGCACTGCAGCATCAAGCCAGCGCCATAATCCTTATACATAACCATCCATCGGGTAACTTAAAACCCAGCCAGCTTGATATCGAGCTAACTAAAAAGATAGCCAATGCCGGCCGCATGCTGGATATTAATGTGCTTGATCACCTTATAATTACTGATAGCGGCTTTTATAGCTTTGCTGATGAAGGTGTAATGTAATCAGAAGTCGTTCAAACAACTGCGCATGTTATGTCGTTGTTAGTAAAAGATCAAACAAAAACATTACTGCTATGATAACTCCAGATGAACAAGACGACCTGCTGCAGCCGGATGACCAGATTGGGCAAAACGACGAGCAGCCAAGCCAGCAAGACCTGCACTCTAATGGTTTTGACGATACTGTTGATGATTTTGGTGAGATAGATGAGTCGGACAGGGCAGACCAGGCCTATGATGCCGCCGAACCATCATATACGCTTAATCTCGATGATGACGACGACTCTTTTGATGAAGACGACGAATAAAAGCCTCACCCAACCCTCTCCTGAAGGAGAGGGCTTTTATATCATAGTCTCAACTATCTTTTCTCTCGTATAATTAAATCCGAAATCAGAAATCCGACTTCCGAAATCTTTATATCTTTGCCGATTATCATTCCGGCATAAATGAAGATATCATATAACTGGCTTAAACAATATATACAAACTGATAAATCGCCCGGGGAAATATCACAGATATTAACCGGTATTGGCCTTGAGGTGGAAAGCCTTGAAAAGGTACAGGCCGTTCCCGGCGGACTGGAAGGGCTGTTAATTGGCTATGTAAAAGAATGTGTTGATCACGCTAATTCTGATCACCTGCATGTTACCAAAGTCGATGTTGGCGGCGCAGAAGATCTGCAAATAGTATGCGGCGCGGCAAATGTTGCTGCCGGCCAAAAAGTTGTGGTCGCCACTGTTGGGGCCACACTTTATCCAACAGGCGGCGAGCCTTTCTCCATAAAAAAATCAAAAATTCGTGGTGAAGCATCTGAAGGGATGATTTGTGCCGAGGATGAAATAGGTTTAGGTGCCTCACATGAAGGTATTATGGTGCTTGATGCTGATGCCGTTGTTGGCACTCCCGCAAAAGACTACTTCAACCTTAATGACGATTGCCTGTACGAGATTGGTCTTACGCCCAACCGTGCCGATGCTGCTTCGCACCTCGGTACAGCGCGTGATATTGCGGCTTTCCTGAAAATCAATATTGTTAAACCGGATGTATCAGCCTTTAAAGTTGATGATACTTCGGGCACTGTTGAGGTTGTGGTTGAAAATACTGAAGCCGCGCCCCGTTACAGCGGTGTAAGCATAAGCGGCGTAGAGGTGAAAGAATCACCTGCATGGCTGAAAGAAAAGCTGGCTGTTATTGGTGTACGTCCAATAAACAATATTGTTGACGTTACTAACTATGTGCTGCATGATCTTGGTCAGCCGCTGCACGCTTTTGATGCCGATAGGATTGCCGGTAATAAAGTGATAGTAAAAACAGTTACTGAAGGCACTTCATTTAAAACCCTTGATGATGTTGAGCGTAAACTAAGCGCAAACGACCTGATGATATGCAGCGCCCAAGAACCGATGTGTATTGCGGGTGTGTTTGGTGGTATAGGTTCAGGCGTTACTGTCGAAACAAAGAACATTTTCCTGGAAAGCGCTTACTTTAATCCTGTTTGGGTACGTAAAACTGCTAAGCGTCACGGACTAAAGACAGATTCGTCGTTCAGGTTTGAGCGCGGTACCGACCCTAACAATACCGTTTATGCATTAAAGTGCGCCGCCTTGCTGATTCAGGAAGTTGCCGGAGGAAAGATAACATCCAATGTGATTGATATCTACCCTTCGCCGGTTGAACCGTTCGCTGTTGAGTTGTCATATAAAAATACCAACCGACTTATAGGTAAGAATATTCCCCACCAAGAAATAAAAGCTATAATTGAGGCGCTGGATATTGAAGTAGTGAGCGAAACAGCGGATGGTTTATCATTAAAAGTGCCGCCTTACCGCGTAGATGTTACCCGTGAGGTTGACGTTATTGAAGAGGTATTACGTATCTATGGATATAACAATATTAAAATACCGACACAAATAAGGGCATCACTGAATACTTCGCAACGCCCGGAGAGAGATACTGTACAAAACTTACTGTCAGACTTGCTAACTGCTAATGGTTTTAACGAGATATTATCAAACTCGCTTACCAAATCGGCATATTCGGAAGACCTTGACAGCGCAGTGAAAATATTGAATCCGTTGAGCAGCGATCTGGATGTTATGCGCCAGTCGTTATTGTATTCAGGTCTGGAGGCTATCGCCTACAACCAGAAACGTAAAAGCGCCGATTTAAAACTGTACGAGTTTGGCAAGGTTTACAGCATTGCCGAAGATAAATACAACGAGGTGCAGCGGTTTTCGGTATTTATTAGCGGTGCGGTGCAGGGCGAACAATGGAACGCTAAGCCAAAACAGGCTTCGTTCTATAACATAAAAGCTATCGTTGACGGCATTTTGCAAAAGCTTAACGTAAAAGACTTTACCGTAGCCGATGCAGAAGGCACCGAACTGTCTTATGGTTTGCAATACAACCGTGGCAATAAAACGCTTGTCAAGTTTGGCGCGGTAGCAGCAACTGCTCTTAAAAAGGCTGACGTTGACAAAGAAGTTTTTTATGCCGACTTTAACTTTGATACGCTGCTTACCATTGCCCGTAAAAACAAGATAGTATATAAAGAAGTATCTAAGTTTCCATCGGTAAGGCGCGACCTTTCTATGCTGGTAGATAAAGCGGTTACTTTTGAGCAGATAAAACAGATAGCACAAAAAACCGAGCGTAAGCTTTTGCAGGATGTAAATGTATTTGACGTGTATGAAGGCGACAAGCTTCCGGCAGGTAAAAAATCATACGCAGTAAGCTTTGTTTTACAGGATGCCGAAAAAACGTTGACTGACAAAGCCATTGATGCCATAATGCAGAAATTAATTTTTAACTTAGGCAAAGAAGCAGGAGCGGAAATAAGAAAGTAGGGATTGGTTAATCAGTGATTAGTGGGCAGAGTAACGTAACAACTCTCGGACCGCTAACCTCGAATTACTAAAAAAAAATGTCACAGTTAAGCGCACAATTAAACCAGGTACTTGATAAAACTGAAAGATTGATTGAATTATGCAGTGCTTTGCAGGAAGAAAACGACCTGATGAGGCTGGAAAATCAATCGCTTTCGGTGGCGTTAACTGCCAGTCGTGCCAAGACTGCCGAGGTAGAGGAGAAGCTTCGTGTACTGAAGTTAGCAAAGTCATTTTCAGACACAAACGAAAAAAGCCTTGACATTAAGCAAAAAATTAACGACTTTGTGCAAGAAATTGACAAGTGTATTGTATTGCTAAAAAAGTAGTACAAAATAGTGAATAGCTCAAATGGGAGAAATCTCAATAAAAATAAATATTGCTGACAGGGTTTACCCATTAAAGGTAAACATGGAGGAAGAGGAAATAATTAGGCGGGCAGCGAAATTGATTAACGACCGTATAAAAGAATATCAGGAAAATTATGCGGTTAGAGATAAGCAGGATCTGCTGTCAATGTGTGTATTGCATTATGCCACATCGTCGTTAAAAGCAGAGAAAAAAGTCACGGTAGAGGATACTGAAGTGGCTGAAAAGGTTTATCAGCTTGATCAATTGCTAACCGGTTTTTTCTCAAAGTAATAAACGTTCTTTACATAATTCCTGAGCGAATTAAGATATAACCGTGGTTAGATCTTGAGTTTCACTATTAAAAACTTAACGCTTCAATATCAGCGGGCAGTTGGAGGCATACGTTACTTCATTGTATTTAACGATAGCCCGGCCCAATAAAATCTGATGAGAGGTTTTTCAATACATGTCACTTAAGATTTAATTGCGGTTTTTTTTATTTATAAACTTAAAAAATGGATGTATTATATGTGATCATCGGCCTGCTGATTGGAGTAGGCATAGGTGTCGTTATAGGCAGGCTGCTGCTGCGCAAACTGTTTAAAGACCAGGAAATTTCAGCACAAAACAAAGTAAAAAAGATATTAAAAGATGCTGAAAATAATGCTGAGATATTAAAAAAGAACAAATTGCTTGAAGCCAAAGAGAAATTTTTGGTGATGAAAGCCGAGCACGAACAAGAGGTAAATAATCGTAACAACGGAATTCAACAGCGCGAAAACAGCATTAAGCAAAAAGAGCAATCGCTAAATCAGCGCCTTGAAAATGTTAACCGGAAAGAAACTGAGCTGGATAATACCCGCAAAAACCTTGAACGTCAAACTGAGATAGCTGTAAAAAAACAGGAAGAAGTTGACCAGCTTAAACATGAGCATGTTAAACAACTGGAAGCCATTGCAGGCCTTTCTGCAGAGGACGCAAAAAATCAGCTTATCGAGAATCTGAAAGAAGAAGCCCGTAGTAAAGCAATGGCTCATATAAAAGATATTGTTGACGAAGCCAAGCTTACCGCTACTAAAGAGGCCAAAAAGATAGTTATACAAACTATTCAGCGTACTGCTACCGAGGCAGCAATCGAAAACACCGTTTCGATATTCAATATTGAAAACGACGAGATAAAAGGTCGTATAATTGGTCGTGAGGGACGTAACATCCGGGCGCTTGAGGCTGCTACTGGTATCGAGATCATCGTTGATGATACTCCTGAAGCGATCATCCTTTCAGGGTTCGACCCGGTTAGGCGTGAAATTGCCCGTCTGGCTATGCACCGCCTGGTTACCGACGGCCGTATCCACCCGGCACGTATTGAAGAGGTGGTTGCCAAAACCAAAAAACAGATAGAAGAGGAGATAGTAGAAATAGGCGAGCGTACCGTTATTGATTTAGGTATTAACGGCCTGCATCCGGAATTGATTCGTATGGTAGGCCGTATGCGTTACCGCTCTTCGTACGGTCAAAACCTGTTGCAGCACTCACGCGAGGTAGCGAATTTCTGCGCTACTATGGCTGCAGAATTAGGCCTGAATGTAAAGCTGGCTAAACGCGCGGGCTTACTGCACGATATTGGTAAAGTGCCTGATGATAATCCTGAATTGCCGCACGCTATTTTAGGTATGCAGCTTGCCGAAAAATACAAGGAGCATCCTGAAGTGTGCAACGCCATTGGAGCTCACCACGACGAAATTGAAATGACCTCTATGCTGTCGCCAATTATTCAGGTTTGTGACGCGATATCGGGCGCACGTCCTGGCGCTCGCCGTGAGGTTGTAGAAAGCTATATCAAGCGCCTGAAAGAACTGGAAGACCTTGCATTGTCATACCCGGGCGTTGAAAAAACCTTTGCTATACAAGCCGGCCGTGAACTGCGCGTGGTAGTTGAAAGCGAAAAGATAAGCGATGCGCAGTCGGAAGTACTGGCAGCTGACATTTCAAACCGCATACAAACCGAAATGACCTATCCCGGTCAAATAAAAGTTACCGTGATACGCGAAACACGTTCGGTAGCATTTGCAAAATAATATTACAGCCCTTCTGTAAAAGGAAGGGCTTTCTTTTTCTTTCTCTGATAAGTGGCTAAGCAAAAACAACCTGTAAAAAGTCAGGCGACTGTAACTCCCCAGCGCGAAGTAGATAAGCTGTTTGCGCAATATGAAGCTGCGAACACGCATCCGGTAAACAAAATATTTCAATATATTTTTGTACCGCTTTTTAGCTTTGGGCTGTTTGCGCTTGTTTGGTCGCTGCCTTTTCCACACATCAATTTTCTGGGTAAATATAATGGGTATATTAATTGGGCTTCGTTCCTGCTTGCTATAGTAATCTATCTATATTACAGGTTGTCGCCGGTGTTGTCATATTTCATCCTGTTCACGCTGTTTGGCTTTAGTTATCTTATTATTAAGCTGGAGCAATTGCAAAAAGCAGGCGGCCCTGCACTATGGCAGGTGAGCCTCATCGTGTTTATAGTAGGGCTGCTGGGATATTTCGCTGCCACCATGTCTGAAGAAAATAAAGCTTCGCTCACTCAAAAACTCAAAAATCTCTTTATTGCTCCGCTATATTTCTGGCATTTGTTATGGCGTAAAGTATCTGTTAAATATTAGGCAGTTAATATTGGCTTAACATTTTGACAAACGTAAGGTAACAAGTTACTAATATTCGCCTAACATTGGGTTAATAGTTTTGCACTGAATTAAATTCAGATCAAGTGAAAAAACTATTCGCATTATTATCTGCAATAATTGTAATAACCTTATTTACAAACAATTTATTTGCACAAACCACCGGTAAAATTGCCGGTAAGGTGATCGATCAAAAAACAAACGAAACGTTAATTGGCGCCACTGTAATGATACAGGGCACCACAAAAGGTGTTGCAACCAATGTTGATGGCGATTATACCATCGCCGGCCTTGCTCCGGGAAGATATACACTGGAAGTAAAGTATGTGGGCTACCAAACCAAGGCAATATCTGATGTAGTTGTTAAAGCCAACGAGGTAACACCGCTTAGAATTACCCTTGCTGAAGCTGTATCACAACAACTGGGTGAAGTGGTTATTAAGGCAACTTACCGCCAGGCTTCCACAGCATCATTATATGCAATACAAAAAAACAATGCTTCAATCTCTGATGGTATATCATCAGAAACCATTAAGCGTTCACCGGACAGAAATACTGCTGATGTACTTAAACGTGTAAGCGGTGCTACTGTACAGGACAACAAATTTGTTGTTGTACGTGGTTTGAGTGACAGGTATAATATCGCCTTGCTTGATGGCGCCGTGCTTCCAAGCACCGAGATTAATACGAGGGCGTTCTCTTTCGACATTGTGCCTTCAGCGCTTATTGAAAATCTAACTATCACCAAAACTGCCACCCCTGATCTTCCGGGTGACTTTGCCGGCGGTGCGGTTAACATTATTACCAAGGATATTCCTGATCAAAACTTTATAACTGTAGGGATAGGCGGTGGTTATAATACTGCTTCGACTTTTAAAGATTTTAAAGGAGGCGCACGCACAGCTACTGATTATTTTGCTTTTGATAATGGCGACAAATACCTGTCATCAAAGTTCCCATCATTTGATGTGATACAAAGCGGCAGATTGACAGCTGAGCAAAATGCAATTGTTGCAAGGCGTATTCCGCTTGATTTACATACTTACAACAGTACAGCATTGCCAACACAAAACCATCAGTTTACCATTGGACGTGTAAAAGATTTTGAAAGCGGTAACAGGTTTGGCGCCATTGTAGGTTTAACTTACCGTAACTCACAAAATCTGATCAAGGACCTTAAGATTGATTATCTTGATTACCAAAACTATAATGATGATATAAGCAGATTTTCAACCAACGTAGGTGCGTTAGCAAACTTTGGTTATAGCTTTGGTAAAAATAAAATCACTTTTAAAAATATCTTCAACCGTTCTTTTGACGATCAGTATTTGGAAAGAACGGGTAGAAATATAGGACGTGGCAGTGATATCCAATACTACGCGTTTGACCTTCTTCAAAAACAACTGTTTAAAACCACTCTTGAAGGTAACCACCCTATAGGCGAAAAAGGTTCGAAAGTTAACTGGTCATTAAGCTACAGTAATGTATTAAATGATCAGCCGGATCAGCGTAAGGTAGGATATTCTAAAAACTTCAGCGATCCTGATGCAATCTACCAGGCCGATGTAACAACAGTAGGTAAGGATAACACTACCTTGTTTTCTAAATTGAATGAAAATGCTTATTCGGCTGCTGTAAATTACACACTGCCGCTAAAAATGTTCAGCCAAACTTCAACCTTCAAAGCCGGATTGAATAGTTTTTACCGCGACAGAAACTTCGATCTGCGCTTTATAGGTTTAAAGCTTAGAAATGGCTTAGAGAATGAAAGTTGGGTAAGAAGCCTTCAGGTAAGCCAGCTTTACAACAAAGCTTTGCTAAATGCTAATTATTACGAGGTTGAAGAACCTTTTGGCAATAATGACTCATATACTGCAAACTCATTTACCAACTCTGCTTATGCAATGCTTGATAATAAGATCGGCGAAAAATTGCGTGTAGTATGGGGTGTAAGGGCTGAGAAGTTCAATCTTGAGCTTAACCCCAAGTCGGAAACAATGAGAGATATTAAAAAAGATTATATCGACGTATTGCCTTCAGCTAACTTTACCTACAGTGTAACAGAAAAAACAAACCTTCGTGCTTCATACTATCGCACATTGGCTCGTCCTGAATTCAGGGAATTGGCTGAAACGCAGATATACGACTACGAGTTGCTACTGATCCGTCAAGGTAATCCTGACCTGAAACGCACGCAAATAGACAACTTTGATCTTCGTTATGAACTTTACCCATCAGCAGGACAGATTATATCTGTATCGGCTTTTTACAAAAACTTCAACAATGCTATTGAGGCGTACAACAACGATGTGACCTCTACCCGTATGATCACATACTTCAATCCGGAGAAAGCCTATTTATACGGCGCGGAGTTTGAGGTTCGCAAAAGTTTAGAGTTTATTAACCCGGCTGATTTTATGAAGAATACTACAATTTATGCTAACGTAGCAATCATAAAATCGAAAGTAGAAAATCCGTCAGACGGCAGCTTAAAATTCCAGGAGTCAGGAAGGCCGATGGTTGGGCAGGCACCGTATGTAGTTAACGCAGGCTTGCAGCATAGCTTTCTTGATAACAAATTAAACTTCAGCGCTTTGTATAATAAAGTTGGTCGCCGGTTATATCTGGCAGCGGGTGTTAACGTACCAAGCGTTTGGGAAGCGCCACGGGATGTAGTTGATCTTCAGTTAAGCACAAAACTGTTAAAAAACAAAGGTGAACTTAAGTTTAACGCAAACGACATACTTAACCAACGTTTCTCATACTATTTTGATGGTAACGGCAGCAAGAAGTACGATGCTGACGACGAAACGCTTAGAAGCTGGAGAATGGGTGCTAACTACTCATTTACTTTCACCTATACTTTCTAAGGTTAATTGAATATTAACTGATTGGGGTTATAATTCATATTTATTTAAAAATGGCATAACCATAAGTTTAACCTGGCTTTACACTTTTGGGGCATAGATTTAAAAACAAGAAAATGAAAAAAACTTTATTAATGGCTGCGTTTAGCGCGATTGTGTTGATAACGAGCTGCTCGAAAAAGGAGGATGACGGAGATATAGTAATCCCGCCACCAACTGAAGAAGAAGGCGACGTTGTACAAGTGAGTGGCGACATTACTGCAAGTACTAACTGGACAGCAGATAAAATTTACCTGTTAAAAGGCAACGTATTTGTGACCAATGGTGCTACCTTAAAAATTGCTGCAGGTACAATTATTAAAGGTGACAAGCCAACAAAAGGTGCCCTTATTATTACCCGCGGTGCTAAAATTGATGCACAAGGTACTTCTACTAACCCAATCGTTTTCACATCAAATGCTGCTGCCGGCGCTCGTGAAGAAGGTGACTGGGGCGGTGTTATCCTTTTGGGTAAAGCGCCAAACAACGGTGGTAACTCAGTGCCTATTGAAGGTATATCTGATGCTACTGATAAAGGTAAACACGGCGGTGACGATCCGCATGATAACTCAGGCATAATGAAATATGTACGTATTGAGTATGCTGGTATTGCTTTAAGCCCTGATAACGAGATAAACGGTTTAACTTTTGGTAGCGTTGGTGATGGTACTACTATTGATTACATCGAAGTTTACCGTTCTGGTGACGACGCTTACGAGTGGTTTGGCGGTACTGTTAACGCGAAACACTTATTAGCTATTGATACCTGGGATGACGATTTTGATACTGACAACGGTTTTTCAGGCCACGTTCAGTTTGGTTTAGCTCAGCGTTTAGCTGCTACTGCCGACGTATCCGGCTCAAACGGTTTCGAATCAGACAACAATGCTACCGGTACAAATGCAACTCCGCAAACATTAGCTGTTTTCTCAAACATGACTATCTTAGGTCCACGTGAGGTGTTAGAGAAAGGCCCAAGCATTAACGCGAGCTTTCAGCACGGTGCTCAAATCCGTCGTAACTCATCTATCAGTATTTTAAACTCTGTTATAGTAGGTTATACTGAAGGTGTGTTTTATGACGATGCATTGCCTGCTTCACCTGATGTTAACAATTCATCAAACAACCTGTTAGTTGACGGTACTTCAGTATTTGAAAACAACATCGTTGCATCATCAAACAGCAAAAGCAACCAAATCAAAGCATCAAGCCCTGCAGTATTGGCAACATTAACAACTTGGTTAATGGATAAAAATACTTTCAGTCCTGATCTGTTTGCAGCTGGTATTTATACTGATCCGTATAAATTCTCTCCTGATATTGCTCCTGCTGCCCGTGCCGGTGTACCTAACTTTGTTCAAATCAATGGTTCACCTGCTGCAACCGGTGCTGCATTCACCAACGCGAAATTAGGTGATGCTTTCTTTGATAAAACTGTTACTTTCAAAGGCGCTTTCGGTAGCGAAAACTGGGCTCAGGGTTGGGCTAATTTCAACCCACAAGCTTTAGCTTACACTACCCCTGGTTCTGTAACAAACTAATAAGAATTTTATTTTTGAGTAGTCCTGAAATAGGTTGACTATTTTTGATTGCACAACATTGATAAAAAAGCTCAAACATCCACTAAAGATGTTTGAGCTTTTTTGTTGTAAGATTTAAGTCTGATTTCTTTTTGCTGATGCA
>NZ_SACK01000007.1 GCF_004005815.1 Mucilaginibacter limnophilus
TTACCAGTGGTAAATGATTTCAAAACTTTTTACCCACAATATGACGCATATTGGAATGGGTGGCGCTTTTGGCTTCTACCTTGACCTCAAGCAAAGTTCATTATTTTTAGAGGAAACCTTATCACATTAGAAGGTGAAGTGCCTTCTGAATATACTGCAATTATACTAAAAAATACCCAAAAGCCAGTTTAGATGCGGTTGCGGTAATGCATGCGCATGTACTGTTGAAACTCAATCTCTCTGCGCCGCCGTTCGGCCTGTTTTCTTACCCGCCTGCTCAGCGCCCAGGTGAATAATATCCATACCCCAAATGCAACTATAAATGCCGGGAAAGGATTTTTCATATTCAAGGCAGACATAAACGCGGCTGTAGAGATCACACAAGTGCACGAAAAGTAAAATCCGGTTTTCATAATCAGTTTTTGAATATACTAATAACTTTAGTTGTTAGTAACTGTTTTTGCTTATTATTTTAGATTATTTTTAACGCTGTTGGTCCTGAGTGTACTGAACAATTTTAACGTCGTCTGTATTGGTATACTTAAACTACCCCTACTGGAAATGGAAAAAAGCCAGGAAAGAATCGCCTCCGTGGCATCATTTAGGTGTTTACCTAAGGCATGAGGGTCATGGTTTGAAGTATTCCTAACGGGCTAACTGCTGACCGTAGGTCTTTTGATGTTCCTTTGCTTCTTCTTTATTATGCCCAGGCTTATTGAATAGCGCTTCCAGGCCTTTGTACAGCATAAAGCTTACCCCTCCGTCGACGATGATCGAAGCAACAAGCGCGAGCTTATTCGATCGTACGCCCTGGCGGTCGGTTCCTGTAAACTGAATCGTCGTTTCGTCATTTAACTGAACTTCTTTTCCTTTTCGGTAGTGCTCTTTTTGTTCGTAAGTCAGCGGCTGGTTGTTGACGGTCTCAGGAATGATGATCTTGTCCGTGTCAGTGATGATAAACTCGTTTGTTTCCCTATCAAACTCGACGAGTATATCGAGCGGACTGTTGTCCCTGAAGATCGTTTTACTGATGTTCACGGTGTCGCCCCGCTGTAACTTTTCAGCTTCTACATCGGTAAGGTACTCAGGGTATGGCGCTTCTTTGTAGATGGGATGGATGCGCAGTTCGAGGCTACCATCGCTTGCCGGCTGCACAGAAAGTTTGGCATCCAGCGCGGGGATGTGCACGCCCTCTGCCTGCAGGTTCTCCAGACGGATAATACCGGTTCGACGGCCGGCAAGCAAGGCCTGCAAATCGGTTTCCTGTAGATTGATGCCCTTATTGTTGCTAAGCCCGAGGCGGGCGATATCAGCAAGTGGCAGCTCATGCTGCTCATACAATTGTGTTGTCATTGTGGTAACTGTTAGCGTTGTAATTGGTTGTCCGGAGCCACTTCTCTTACCGGCTGGTCGTTCTTGCGATCAATATCAGCAGGTTTGATCCGTGCATCGAGCAAGGAGGCATATAAACCGTTCTTTACACCCACTTTGATCTTCTGGCCAGTATTAAGATCCTGTACTTCGGCTGTTCTGTTTTTATGCACATTAAGCACTTCGTAACGGGTATCTTTATACCCGATCACCTCACCTTTTTCCAGATACTTTGAGACAGGAAGACTTGCTGACTGCTGCTGCTCAAGTTTGCGTTCAAAGGTTAGCAGGTAGTCGGTGATTTTTTGCGCATCAGTTGAAGCCTTGTGCAGTTCAAGCGGGTCGTGCCGAAGGATCCTGATCCAGCTGTCAACGTATGCCGCATGCTGCCCAAAATCGTGACCGATGTTCAGCGCGCTGCCTACCATAAGGGAGGAGATTTCGGCCCGCAATTCTTCTTTGGCGTATGCTTCGCTGCCGAAGCCACCGCCTAACGGGCGGTCGAGACGGGATTTATGCCCGGTCCAGTGACCGAGTTCATGTAGAACGGTCGCATAATATTTCGCGGCGGAATCGAACTGTTCTTTTTGTGGCACAGCGATAAAGTCGTAGCGCGGACTGTAAAAAGCCTCGTTACCGCCATGGCGAAGCTCGGCGTTACTTTGCTTTATGATTAACTCGGCGCGGTCTATGGGCGACCAGATTTGTTCGGCCTGCGCCTGCTGATACACTTGGCGCCAGTCAGGTATCCCGCGGATCTGCTCGCCATTAAACACCCATGCTTTTGTGATGACAGGTTTATCGAGTTTTACCGAATGCATTTTCACCCTGCCATTTTCATCAAGCTGTTTTTCGCCGCTAGTGTTAAGGACAGGCTGTAGCTCATTTGTTTTAACAAAATTAATGAGAACGGCCTTAGCGCCTTTTTCAACGGACCAATTGGCGCGCGATGCCTGGTTAAGTGTTAGCCAGCGCGGATCACTTCTTCCCTGCATGGCCAGCCAAAGGGCGTTCATGCCGCGATAGTTATTACCCGTGGTCGGGTTAACCGGCGTTATGAAACCGGCCGTGTGGTCATCCGTCCATGGGTGCTGAAAGGGTGAGGTACCTTTTTCAAGCGCGTCGATCAGCTTTTCGGCGATCTGTTCGTGCAGTGCTTTGTTATTCATTATTTTCGTCTCCTTCCCAGTCTGCCATTACCTGGTAGGCATCATCGATGCTTCCAATATCAAAGAGTTCGGCTTCGGCAGGTGTAAGCGCCATCTCGGGCATGTTGATCAGCAGCCGCAGCTTTCTGGTCAGCGAAACCTCTGTAGTGTAATCCATAAAAAAATTAAGTAGTTGTAGTTCAGGTGAACTGCTGGACAATGGCTTCCACCTCACTGTGGATTCGTGCAAAGTTCTGTGTCAGGGTTTGTTCTTTGTCATCACCGAAGTCGTAATACACCGGCAGTTCCCGGTAACCTGCTTCCTCAGCAGCGATCGCTTTCCGGTCTAAATGGACTTTGCAGTGCACAGCGGCCGTTTCAAACCGCCCCGTAAAATCGTCGGCGTCCGGTGCGAGCAGACCAACCATTTGCCCGGCGCCTAAAGAGGCGATTTTGCCTGCTGGTATCAGCGCTTCCAGTTTTTCGCTGAGCGAGGTGGATGTTTTGTTGCGGTCGATGGACAGGCTTTCAGCCACCTGGTTGGATTTACCAAACAGCCTTTCAAGCCATTCAAGGGTGTCCTTATTGCGTACTGCGCCCGAGAGGATGTTGCCGACCACAGATGTAATCGTTTCCGCTGTGTCGCGGCTATACTGCTGTTTCAACATCGGCAATTCCTGCAGGCCAAGCAACACTGCGGACAGGTTCGATCTGGCCTGCGAAATAAGATGCTCGATCTTGTGCGTGTACAGGCTTGGCGCTTCGTCAATGATCAGACCAACAGGATGATTTCCGCGGGTGTTGATCAGTTGCGTGACGCGGTTAACGATGACCGAGTAGCTTGCGGAGTTAATGCTCTGAGTCCGCGGATCGTTTGCCAATATCAATATTGCAGGGCTTTCTTTAGACGACACCTTCAGGTTGAAGTCGTCGCCTGAAAATACCCAGAAACTTTCCTTTGTGGCGAGGCGGCTGATAAAGATCTTGAGGGTGCCGACCTGTCCTTCGAGCTGCGGGAATGCCCGCTGCTGATAGGCGCTGCGAAAGGGCGACAGCAAAGACGCCAGTTCGGGCATGGAAAACAAAGCATTGAAGATCTCCTCATAAGAGCGGTTCAGAAATGCCAGCACATGCGGAAAGCTTGAGTACTTGCCAGCGTCGTACTTGCTGAAAAAGTAGATGCAGGCGGAAAGAAAGTTGATGGCAGACTGCGTAAAAAACTGATCGCTGCCACTGGAGCGGTCGCCCTTTTTCATCGCTTCGACAAGTCCTTCTGCGCTTTCGGAGGCGTCTGCCAGCGTGCGCAAGTATTCCGCCTTCCATGGATTGACCCGCCTGCTCTTCTCCACCTCGTTAAGGTTAACAACATGAAAGCTAAAGCCGGCGCATTTACCCTGTTTGTGGGCAAGCAGGTGGTGGTAATAAGCGATCCGGCCAAGGTCCGGGTATTTGAAGTCATAGATCACGGCACAAAACTCTTTGGCGATCATCTGCCGGATAAAGCTGTTGACGATACCATAACTCTTGCCTGAACCGGGTACACCAAGCAGCAAGGTACCTCGAAAAGGATTGACGATATTGATCCATCCTTTACGTACCCGGTTCTTGTAGTAGAACAGCATGGGAATGCAGACAGAATATTTGGTATCTATCTTCGTCTGTGGCTGCTGAAAGCTCTCCCGCTCAGTATTCCATTTATCCTTGCCAAAGCTGGAACGGATCATCTTTGAAACGTTGTCCATGGCAAGGCTGGTCAGCAAGGCGCCAAACAACGAACAGGACATATACACCAGATCAGTCCAGTTGGTATAAGGCAGTATGATGACCGACACCCGTCCACAAAAGAAGATGCTGCCAAAGAAGAGCAGCAGGCCGGTACACAGCGGAGAAATGATTTGCCGCTTTGGTTTAAGATCCCTGTCCTTCCTGGAAAGCGTCCCAATACTTACCAGACAGATCAGCAGAAAGGTCAGCAGTTTGCTGTACAGGAGGCTGTCATAGACCGGTATCGCTTTGATCCTTGCCAGCGCATGAACGAAAATACCCCAAAACGGTGCATGCAGGTAAACGAACAGCACAGCCTCCAGCGCTACCGAAAAGTAGATAGCGCATTGCAGGAAGCCGTGCAGCTTTTGGATCTCGCGTGATTCCTCCATATGCTTAGTTGGCCGGGATCAGGTCAGCATCCAGTAATGCCTGGTAAGGTATCCGCATGGTGAGAAAGCGGCCTGAAAGCTGTTTCTCGCTGAGGTTGACCGTAAGCAGTTTGTTACCCGGGTAAGTGAATTTTTTAAACACGAAAATATTGCGATAGTATTTTCGGAAAACAGAAGTGTTAAACAACGTAAACTCTGGCTTTATTTCCAGCGTTTGCACAGTAGTCGCCTTGCTGATCTTTTTATCCTCGATCCTGAAGCGCAGTTCATCGATGCCAAAGGTCAGGTTTGTCCGGTTCTCGAACCCGATATCAAGGAACACATAATCACCAAAAGTATAAATGTGGTTGACCATACCTTTTAAGTTAAAGGCCTGCTCAGAAGTCATCGCCTTCCGGGGTTTTCGTGAGAGCAGTTTACATGCATAGCTTCTAAGTTCTGCGGTGCTCAAGATTAAGCGAGTGATGTCGAGCGGACGGCAATGCTCCGGCAATACGTTGACTTGTGTAGTCACTGTTCCCTGGGGCAATATATGGTACTGTGCAATAAACTTCTCGCCTGTGATGGTAACCACCGCGTCAGCAGGCAGCGAGACACCAGCAGAATCATTGCGGCGTATCCGAAGTATGTTATTTACGGGCAGATCTCCGATAATCGCTTTGTCAGAAATGTCCACGTAGGTTATGGGTTCTGGGGATATAAAATGAACCGTCATGTTTGCCGGGAGTGCGACAGCGGGAAGCTCTTCTTTTGAGATCCCACCTGTATGCTGAGCAATTGCCCGGGCAGCAGTCATGGCAATGACTGCTATGCAAATGATGAATCGTGACATAAATAATTAATTGGTTGAGATGAGAAAGATGTAAGAGTTGTATTTGATCTTAGCCCTGTTCTTACGTATGGCGTTGGCGATGGCTGATGAGGTAGACTGGAACACTTTGTCGAGTGTACTCATGAGGAACTGGCTTTGTCCGCTGCCGTCGATATTAATACCCTGCATAGCATTGCCGCCGAGTTCTTTTGTAAAGTCACGAAAAGTGGACTCGGGCACGTAAAGCCCAGCCAGCCCGTCCTGATCGTAAACTTCCAGCTTAATGGGCAGGATCTTCCCTTCCTGAAGCACTGATTCCACCGTAAGGCTTACACGCTGTCCGGTGAACCCGGTGACCAGCGCGTACAGGTACGTGTCCTTTTTCACGAGGATTTTGCCCGCTGTAATGTCCTCGAGCAGGCGTAAGCGTATGCGCGATCCCGCATAACCGGTAATATCTTAATCGATAATGGCAGTAATGAACTGCTGTTCCTTTCTTGCTGCGATAACGGTATTGAAGCCCGGAGAACTGCTGATGGCTTTCGCGACCGGGAGCGGCGGATTTTTCAATTGGGCTTCAGTCCGGTCTGCCAGGGATTTCTCGCGCTGCTTAGCCACCTGGTACTCCGGGTCAGCCGCCTTGCTGAGGCTGTCCATATAGGCCATCTGCGCTTTAAAGAGCGTCATCGGATCGGGCGGTTCCCGCTCTTTTACTCCGTGATCAGCAGGCACGCTGACTGCTGCAGGCGGTTGATATAGCGGAGCCAGGGGCGACTCAACAGCAGCACCGGCCTGGAAGCGCTGTTTGATAGCCTGATCAATGGAATCGAGCGTCTTTTCTTCCACAATCGGGTTAACAGCGGTGGAGCCATCGGCTTCCTTATACGTGTTACGGTACGCATCCAGCTTATCAGACAGGCGTTTGTCGCGGATATCCGGCGATACGTCACCTACGCTGGTTTGAATGCCGGGCGGCTGATCTTCCATCACCGGTCGCTTTGCACTGCTTTTATATACATAAAAGAAAAGGTACAGGAAGGGTAGGAGTATAAGCGGGAGGATATACCTGGGTTGTTTAAAATTGATCTTCATGGTTTTAATTTTAATTGCCCGTCGATCTCGTTCATCCGGTCGAGCGCGTGTTCGAGTATGAGGCTGTCCTGTGCGCTTAGATGGTTTTTATGCAGCAGCCTTTCAACGGTGCTTTTCAGCCGGTAGGTCTCCTGTAAGGCATCTGTTGTTTCCATGATCTGCCCGAATCCGCCAAGCGGAGAGAATGCGTTCTTTTGAACCGGCTGGTTGGTCTCAACCTTATCGTTGACATTGTGCAGGGTATCTGTAAACATGAAAGCTGCCGAAATAAGGATAAGCGCCACCATAAAGACATACACCATCTTAGGGTATTTCAGGATAAAGCTTTGAAATGCTTCGCCGGCTTTTGTGACGTATTTGCCGAACTCGTTTCTGACCTCGTCAAAAACCGTCCGTGCGGGATCGCGGTCAGAACGAAGCTTTTTGAACATTATCGAGGTCTTTGTTTTCAAGGGTCTTCCAGTTGGTGATGAGCACCCCATGCGGGTTGTTGTCGCTGCGCGGGATATCTTTCAGGTAACCTTCGGTGATGAGCGAACGGATAACGGTGGCACTCCGGCGGTCAATCTTTAGTCTTCCGTAGAACCGGAAGTACTTCCGTGGGATGTCCAGCGCAATGGAATCTGTCTGCAAGGTCAATACAGAACTCGAAGAGAGGATAGAGTTGAAGTAGCCGTTCTCTTTCAGGTTATTTACCTGTTTCGCCCCTGACTCATCAATGAGATACATCGCTTTTTTTAGTTCATATTCAATGTATTTGTCGTCGGGAGTCAGCGAAAAGAAGATAGCGTGGAAGAGGTCGATATGCGCCCGGTACTCGGCAGGGCGGTTCATTTCGACATCTGTTTGTTTAGCGAGTACAGGTATGTTATTATCCAGTATGTACACGCTTTTCCGGGCATTCGATACCTGCCGGTAGGCAAAGCTGCAGGCGCCTACTGAGATGATAACGGCGGCCGCGAGGCTTCCGAGCGCGACGAAAGTGGCAAGACGGATTTTGGTTTCGATGTTTCTGATCATACAGTAATCATTAGTGATTAAAAAATGCTGCCTGCTGCACGTTTGGCGGCACCAAGAACCGTTGAGGCGTTACGGCCGAAGCTTGATGAAGCCGAGGTTATTCCCGATGTGGAGATGATCCAGGTGGATATGCTGGGTACGGTGAACATACAGATGGCACCGATTAGGAAAACCACGATCACGGTTCCGAATGACAGAACGCCGTTCCCGGCAAACCATGCCATCTTTTCAAGGTTAGCGTTGGAACCGTCAGCGCCGATCAGTTCCTTATACTTCATGATCTCGGAGGTAAGCGCATATTTCTGCATCAGCGAACACAGGTACATAATGAGGTAACCAATCCCGGAATACAGGTTGACGGACACAAAACGGGCGATCCAGGTGCTGAAGCTATCCCGGAACGCCGGTAGAATACTTACCGCAACGGCAAAGGGGCCAAGGATAACCAGCAGGGAGGAGTAAATGATCTGGATCATAAAGATGATGTAAACGGCAATGCGGAGAATCCAGATGCCCAGTAGTTCAAGCAGTTGCGTCATGAGCAACTGCATGCCAACGGCCAGCCGGTTTTTCAGCTCCATTATGGGCGTTACAACAGTGGAAATACCTTCTTTGACAGAACTCGTCACAGATTCCCATGCACGGCCGTACCAGCTGTCAGACTCCTTCTCGGCGACTTCAGTCTGCGCCTGGTAGGTGTAAAGCGCATTGGCGACCTTCATCATATAATCGGCGCGGGTATAGCGCAGATTATTGACGTTGGTTTGCTCGCTGTTGAACATCTCCTCGGTTTTAAGCGCGACAAGATCAGTCGGGAAGGCGACGACTTTTGCAAATGCACTCCACCACATGATGACCATGACGAGTCCGAACGGACGTAGCAGCGGCATGATTTCCAGCTGCTTATCTCCCGCCATCATTTCATAAGAACGGATAGCGAAGTAAATGATCATAAAGATAGCTGCAAGCGCTTTGGCGTCGGTAATAAACAAGTCGAAATGCGTCCAGATGCTGTCTTTAAGCCCTTTGAGGAAGACCATCATCCCTTCTTCATAGACGCCGTTTCCCTGTAGGAATTCGAGCGATTTTTTGTAATCAGTATCCATACCTTAGTATTTACGGTTTTTGAGCACCTGCTTTGCAATTTCGACGTCAGCGTACGGGCTCCAGCCATCGGCTTTAACCTGCATGGACTTTACCCGGCTTTGCCGTTCCAGCATGTCGGCGTTGTGCACCCCGTTGGCGGTGCGCGTACTCCATGCCGCTTCCAGCTGACGGTACTGCAACAGCAGGCGGTGCCAGGCTATGATACGTGTGCCGCGATCAAGGTTGACGGACCGCGCCGCCAGGAGCCGTTCTTTGAGCGAGGCCAGTTCAGCGGTATACCAGTCGAAAAGGCCTTCACAGACGACCTTTGTTCTGATGGCGGTCGGCAGCGGCAAAAGCACCGCCTCGGGCGACCACTCGAGCACCGGCCTCAGTTCACGGCTATAGTAGAGCAGCCACAAAGGATCAAAGTCACTTAGTGCACCGGATTGACCGGCGATCTCGGAAAGCGCGGTGTTCCTGATGCCGTCGGACTGCTTTTTATATTCGTTGCTGGTGTTGTTCATGGCACCTGCGAGTACAAGCCGCTGTGTCTGCGGCCCGGAGGCGCTCAACGGCCGCAGATCTTTTTTCTTATAGGAGGGCATCAATCCCCATGTTGCCCAGTAATAGGGATTGACACCGAGCAGCCCTGCAGTGGGCTTAAATTTATTCTTGTCCCATTGCTTAAAGACCATACGTTCCTGCTGGTAGCGCATGGCTTCGTCCTTTATCATTTTCTGAGAGAACACCTGCTGCCATAAAAGCAGCGGTGTCAGGATTATTAAAAGAAGACTTTTCATTGATGTAAGTATTTGGCGTTTCTGATAATGTCACTGACCATTTGTTTATCGGTATTGATGTAAGCGGCGAACGGATTGAGAGAAGCGATGATGCCGCGTTGTTTCGCCCAGAACATGGCTTTCCATGCGCCATAGGCAAGCGCGCTGATGATCCGCAGCTCTTTGATGACCTCCTGCATCAGCTGATCACGGGCATTAAAATCGGCAAGCATGTTGCCGCCCTGTTTCAGAATGACCGCGGAGACATCAGTGACAAGCCGGGTCGCTCTTGCGCGGATCTCGCTTCCCATGTCTTGCGCGAACAAAAGTAAGGCGGGATCGGACCTTGCCAGCGTTGTCGCCTGATCGCTGTAATGGGTAATGTCGGCGACGAGCGAACCGAGCTGCCTGAAGGCCAGGCCGTTCTTCAACGCGGAGTTCACATTTGAAAGGGCCTCATAAATCATCGTCTGTGCCAGCGCGACGGTACCAACGTTAACATTGATCGTCTTCAGGTTGTCATTGATCTTCTCGAGGTACTGCTTATGGGTAAGTTCAGCAGCCTGCCGGACGACCGCGTTTTCATTAACGGCAGTAAAATGCCCCCTGTCAAATACTACCCGTTGAGCAAAGGCGGCACATGACGATGCCAACAGCAAAACAATTAAGATTCTTTTCATTGCTTTAACAGTTTGGCATTTCGGATGATCTCAGTGGCGACAGACTTGTCGTGATCGATATAGTTTTGAAAAGGGTTTGATGAGCGCATCGCCGCTGCGACGTTGGTATATTGGAATTCGCGGAGCATGTTACCTGACATGTCCTGGAGGAGCGAAAGTTCGGACAATACAAAATCGAAAAGGATTTTACGGTCGGCGGCCTTCATCCGGTTGACATCACCTATAGTAAGACAAAGGCCGGTCACATAAGTGAGCAGCCGGTATGCTTTATCTGCAAAAGCTGCCTCCGAGCGGTACGCGAGCGACATCAGCACAGTATTTTGTCGTGCCAGCCGCAGCAGTTCCTGCTGGTTAACTGCAATGCGGCTGACCATGCTTTGCGCCTGCAGGCCGATGTTGGCTATATTGACCAGTGTGCCTAGCGTATGGAACCGCTGCTGCAGATCATGGTAGGTGGCGCCGAGCTTTGCCAGCAGTGTTTTGTTTGCCGCTTCATTGGCAGTGGTGACCGACTGCCGGTCGCGCGCACTGACCTGCAGTTTATACTCAGATTTGGAGTCACCGGCCAGCTGCCAAAGTCCCGGTATATTCAGCGCGCTTTTTTGTGCACAGGCCGCGGATGCTGCCATCATAGTAAGGAGGAAAACCAAAACCTGTTTCATTTCTTAAGATACTTGGCTTCGGATAATACCCCGTTAGCAATCTGAACGTCGACATTCACCCATTCGTCGAAAGGGTTGAGTGAACGCCATATGCCGCGCATCTTTGCCCAATACATGGCGCGTTCCATGCCATAGGCAAGACCGCGGAGTATGCGCATTTCGGAAGCGATGTGGTTGATCAGCTTTGTCCGCTCACCCGAGTCCATCAGGTTATTCCTGCCCCCCTGTAATGCGGAAGCACCTACCTCCAGCGCGAGGGAGGTGGCGCGTGACCGGAACTCGCGGGCGCCTTCTTCAGCGAACAGTAAGAGCACGGGATCGGACCGGGCGATCATAACCGCCCTGCCGACATCTTCGACAATCCCGATACCGATATCGCTGATTTCCTTTACGGTACTCAGGTTACGCACGATAGACCCTACTTCGCTCAGGCCTTTAAAATTTTGTTTTGCAGGTCGTTTACAATTGTCAGCTGGCCGGATACCGCGAGCTGCCCGCGCTGTATGGCAGTCAGGTTATTGTTGGTGGTATTAAGCTGGCCATTGATAGCAGAACTATGGGCAAATATGGCAGAAGATGTTGCCGGGTCTATATACAGCACCTGTGCAGAAGCATAACCAGCGCAAGCGAAGAACAGTAAAAGAAAAAATAGTTTTTTCATAAAATTAAGTTGAATGATTAACCGGATGTCCCGCCTTGTTGACAACAGATATAAAGGCATGGAGCGGAAGACCGCTAGTCTTCATATCACGTACAAACGCATCAAGGCCGGCCGGATAGCTTTGAAAGTGCAAAGTGTAGATACTTACGGCTGACTTTTCGGGCTTTTCGGTGGTATAGGTGAGGTACTGTTCGATGGAAACTTCGACGCCGTACACTTCACCTATGGAGCCACGGCGGATATATACTTCTTTGAAACGGTCACGTCCATCGCGGTTATCCAGTTGGTTGATGGTAAAGATTTTTTTGCGTTCGGTTTCACTGATCGCCAGCAACGCCGCGATTTCATCGTAATTATCTTTAAACTTGGTCTGATCGAGCAGGCAGATTGTATCGGAATTGTTGATAATACTGTCTTTGACAATAGGGTTACCAATGATGTCCCCCAGTTCCTGTGTGACCACGATCGCTTCTCCCCAAAACTTACGGACCGTTTTGTAAAGAAATAATAAGTAGCCTCCCATAAGTGGGCTGGCGATCGCTTTCCAGGCCTCCTCCACTATCAGACATTTGCGCTGGCTGCTGCGGTGACGCATTTTTTGTATGAATACGTCCATAATAATCAGCGTTACAATCGGAAAGAGGATCTTCGACTCTTTAATATTATCAATCTCAAACACGACAAACCGTTCGCTGAACAGTGACTGATCTGCATCCTCGTTGAGGATCGTCCCGTACTCACCGCCTTTGCAGAACTTTTTGAGCACAAAGCGGAACTCATCCAGGTCGAAAGAAATTTTTTCCTGTTGCTTTATCTGCGGTATCCGTTCCAGTGCAAACTGGTAAAAGCCATCAAATCCCAGCTTGCTGCCGAGCTGTTGTGAAAAGGCTTGCGCATAATATGCGCTGATAACCTGGCTGATCACATCACTCTCGACGGTTGTTACCTGGCCATCGGCTCCCTTCCAAAGCAGGAATATCAGCGTAACGAGAAAATCCTTTTTCTCGATATTGTATTCTGAGGCAGTAATGGCAAAGGGATTCATGGTGATCGGACACTGCTCTGTGTACGTAATATATCTGCCGCCGAAATACTCGCACAGACCGGAGTATGAATGCCCGGTATCAACGATCACGACATCCATATTGTAGGCCATATATTGCTCGATCAGGGCGTTCATAAAAAAGCTTTTGCCGGAACCTGACGGACCCAGAACAAAACGGTTGCGGTTGTTGATCCGTCCCTTGCGCATAGGGAGGTCGGACGGGTCAATACCTACCGGTATACCGCGCCTGTCGGTAAAGCGGATGAGGAAGTCAGATGATTCATCCTCAAGCAACCGTTCCTTAAAGAAAAAACACAGGGCCGCATCGCAGGTGGTGAGAAACCAGTCGTAGGATTTCAGTTCAACAGCGTTGCCGGGCAAGATGGTGCGGAACAATTCGAGCTGGTTATAGGCGTTTTTGCTGATAACGATACCCTGATTGAAAAGGGCGCTTTCCACAAAGTTTGCCGCCCGCTGCATCCTTGCCTGTTCCGCGGCAATTACGATGTTGAAATGGCAGTTGACCAGTAACTGGTTATCACGGGCCACATCGTTCAGCAGTGCGTCGATATCTTCCACGCAAAGCAGGTTAGCCGGATCGGGAATACCGGAATGCCGCTTCCGTTTAAGCTCAAGTTTTTTAAGCATGTCGGGCTGTGCCGGGATATCGAACACCTGGTTGAAGATGATCGTCTCACAGTCAGGTACGTTCAGCAAGAAGCTCATAACATCTGTGGGAAAACCGCGTAATGCATCCTTGTCATTCCGTTCGATGTGAGTGCCAATTTTTTGCGGGAGGTCAATATTATCGGTATCCACAAGGGTAAGGGATCTAACGGAACGGGTGCCCATTTTCAATTCAGTGTCACCGGGCAGTATGTTATCCAGTGCAAGCGGGCTGTCACCGAAGTTCATGCAAAGCATTTGTTTGACCAGCCGGTTCACTTCCTCTTCCATCAGTAATACAGGCGACATTCCTGATGCTTCCAGCAAATCGGTCACTTTACCCAGCACCTGCCTGAATGCATTGATCTCTCTCGGGTCATATGTATAAAAGCGCCCTTTTCTTACCTGACGTGAAATACACATATACGTTTGCAGGATAACCTGTTCGCGTCCCTCAAAGTGCCCGTTATATTTCTGCCGCAGATATTCATTCACCGGTTTGGAACGGTATGCCGTGTGACTGAAAACATCCAGTTTCTGCAGGAGATAACCGTTGCCGATGGTTTTTACGATTGCGGTAAACAACTGGTGAAACTCATCATAGGCAGATGCGGAAGCTCCGTAAGGCATAACAGGATTTACTAGGCGTAGTACAACGGAATATGAACCGTCCGCGCCGTAAATCAACGGCAGGTTCTCGTACTCGTCCATGCCGATATACGGCAGCTTGAACACTTGTTTAAGTAACATGTTTCCCCCTTTTTGTCAAGTTAACCCGATGAACCTGTACTGCGGACGTACGCGACTTATCGCTAAGCCCCTTCTTCTGCCGCTGAGCAATGGCGATCAGTCCTCCGGCTATGATGGCGGCAAGCACGACGACGCCCGCATACATATTGACGAGCGCCATAACGAGCGCACCGGTGACCAGCCCGGCAAGCAGGCAGCCGACACCATAATAGATGAACTTGCCTTTGAAACCGCGAAAGACAAGGGGCCGCTGAAGCCCCTTGTAAACCGGATACTGTCTTCCCATCAAAGGCCAAAGAAAGCTTTGATAACCAAAGAAGATACGACGAGGAATACACAGCTGCCGCCCCAGCCCATAAGCTCTTTATTGATATCCTGGTCGCCCGAGTTCCACTTGGAATAAACGCGGATGCCGCCAACGATTCCGACGATACCGCCAATAACCAGTGAGATATTGGTTACGGGGCCAACGTACGTCTTAAGCGTTGTCGTTGCAGTATTCAGGCCGGTTACGCCGCTTTGGGCAAATGCCTGCACCTGTGTAATGAGCCATATTATGGCCAGTAAGAACCATGGTTTTGTACTTTTCATGTTTGTTAACTAAATAAGTGGATAAATGAAATTAGGGTCACAGGCCGTAAAGAAACCTGATGAAAGTGCCTGCAAGCACCATGAATAACGAGGCATAGAACCAGGCGGCTACATCTGAAGTAATCCGTTCACGCCCCATCTGCCAGTTATGATAAATGCGCAAGGCACTTAAGATGCCAAAGATGGCGGCGAGAATATACGCGCAGCTGACAGCAGAGAAAAAAGAACGGCTGAGATCGCTGCGGACCTGCGCCATTTCGGAAAGGCCCGGTTGTACCAGTATGATAAAGACAATCATAATGATTAAAAGCTTACCGGCCTGGTATAGATAATCGCCTCTTCGCGCGCGAGGGTGAACAGGCTTTTCAGGGTCACGCCCCCGCTGCTGATCACATCTGGCTGTGCCTTCTGCGCTGGTGTTTCAATCGGTGAAACGACCTGCGGGATCTCCTCGCCCGGAAAGGTCAGTACCTCACTCATGGCTTCGCCGGTTTTATTGTGCTGTAAACGGCGGTTGTCGAGCACAAGGATAACAAGATAATAGCATATGTAAAGACTGGATATCCAGCCTGTAAATTGTATCCAGGTCATAGGTCAAGGTTTTGAATGTAATCTTTGATGATGTCTGTAAGTTCCGGATGTGTGTCAAAGAAATGGCGGACGGAAAAAGCAATAAAGCGGTTCAGGTCGACGCCCGTTGCCAGCTTGAAGTTGTTCATGGCCTTAACCGTTTTCGCGTCGAAACGGACATGCACCATGTTTTTGTGCAGGGCGGTGTTGAACATCCTCATTTGTTCGAGTATAGCAGGAACGGCGGGCGGCTCGCGGGCAGCCGGCCGTATTGCAGGTGGATTTGGCGAACCGCCCGCGATCTTGGACCGCAGCTGGTCGGCAAGACTTTTGATCTCACTCATGATGTAAATGGATTAAATAGTGCTGGTAGATGTGTTCAAATACAGGGCGGATCACCGGCAAAATGGATGGCAGGGTCATAAAAGTGCTGGTGCGTTGGAAGTCAATCCTGTCCGGTACCGGCAGTGTTACCTCACCGAACTTTGTCAGTTGTTCGTTAACGTCAGCAAGCGTTTCATACTTTACGTTCGCCTTTATGCGGTTAGGGATATAGATAATGACAGCGTTGTCATTGATCTTGCGGAGAACGACTGAGAACAATATGGTCGACCGGAAACTGAACTCGTCGTAAGCGAACGGGCAAATGACCAGATCGGCAGCGCGAAAGACCGGCAGCAGGCCGTCGTCGTCGAGTTTGCCGGGAAGATCAATAAGCACGACCTGGTCGTTACTGGTTTCAATGGTGTCCCGTATAAGCGGGTATTCGTCGAGGGACGCCGGAATGACCTGGTACGGCTCGATGTTCTCCAATACCTTTGTCGTTTCGAACTTTTGATAAAGCGATTGCTGGTAGTCCATATCGATAACGGTTACCATGCAATGTCTGTCGATAGCGAGGTAGTTTGCCAGCAGTAATGTTAATGTACTTTTACCGGCGCCGCCTTTCTGATTGCCGATAAGTATGACCATGAAAATTGAGTTTTAAGGTTAACGTGTGTTCATCCCGACCTGCCGTTTCCGGCGTCGGTTAGGGCCGTGAATGGCCTCGTCATCGATATCGTCAGCGATACCAATGCGATTAAAGTCATCGTAAACGACAGGTTCATCATAGTAATATTCACCATCAAAAACAGGTTTGAAGCTGCTAAGCTGGACAATTTTTTCGCTCTCCCTGTCAGCTGATAAAACGGACAGCAGCATTTTTAGCGGCATAATCTCGCTGCCTTTGAAGACGGCTCTGCGCGCATGGTCAATTACGGTATACCCATAAGCAGGTTTGCCGTCCTTCGCATGATAAATCAGTTCGATGCCAAACTGCGAATGGAGCTTTTCGGTAAAGTTTTCCCCACCAGCGCGCAACAGTTTATGAAAGATAGCGGTCAGCTGTGCTGCCCTGACCTTATCATACGCGGACAGGCGCTTTTCGACGATATCGACCGGCACGCGTTCCTGTACACTACCAAATTTGATCAGCGATAACTGGTCGGCGATGGTTTTTACGACATAGCCTTTTCTTTCAAGGAGCAGAGCGAATTGTGCTTTCGTTGAAAAACGGTAAGCCAGTGCCTTATGCAGCTCGGAACTTACCGTTTGTTTCTCATTCAGGCCGATAACCCGGTTCAACGAGCGTACCGCACGCATATGCTCGTATGCGCTGCTAATCTTCCTGCCATCAGCGGTGACCCGTGTGGACACGATGTGCACGTGGTTGTTATCCGTGTCGTTGTGATAGACGATGAGATATGGTTGTTGGGCGTAACCCATTTCAGCAAGCCATTGAGTGGCAATGCCTGCGAGTTCAGCCGCGCTGTATGTTTTGCCTTTGCTTGAGATGACCGCATGAAACTGGGGCGCGCTGACGCGCTTATTCCGTGCTGAATGCATTTTCAGGTAATGCTTATAATCTTCCGGACGTAAGGTACTTAGCGCTTGAAAGGCGCCGAAGTTGGCCACTTTCATCAATTCACCCTTTCCGCGTCCTATCTTGCCGGTGTTGTAGCTGACGCCGTTGAAGGTGGCTGCAGAAGAAAGGATCCGAACGATCATATAAGACGCTTTGTAACAAGTTATATAGTTATATAGCTATATAACTATATAACTATATAACGGGATATAGTCATTTACCCATCCTGCGCACAACCTGCCGTAAAGTCACTTCCAGACTTTTCTGCTTCGCCTGGTAGTGTTCCATCAACAGCAGGAACCGCTCGGCGACCACAGGGGACAAAATCCCTTTCAGATTAAGCAGGTTTGCGTACCGGGCCAGCTGATTGATATTGTTGCCGGTCCTGCCCAGTTCAATACCGATGCTGTGCAATTCGCGGATCAGTTCGGCGGCGTTGACGATAATGGCTGCCGCTTCTTCAAGTACCCGTTTTCGTACTAATTCAGTTTTGCTGATGCCGAATGTCTTTTCCATGGCGAGGATAAGTGCATACTCCTCTTCAGTGAAACGTGCATCGATCTTTTTATTCCGGTGGCCGCCCTCAAGCTTTGGCCGGCCCTGTAGCCTTGGGATTTTTGCCATAAGATAACGAGTCGCGAGTTTGACACCTTAACGTAGGAGCGGTAAGGCAAGGGACTTTTTGTCGGACAAAAAGACATCTTGCCGCCGCAGGAAAAATAAACGGTTTTTTGCATGCGCTGATGAAAGGATTGGCGAGTTTTTCAGCTTATTGGTATGCCTATCGGCTGTGCGTCAATTCTCTCACGGCCAGTTTTTAACAAAAATCGATGGGAACGTCCCATGCATCGTTAGTGGTACTGTAGGGCAGGTCAATAAAACATTATGCCGATGATTGGAAGGCATTTCATTCATAACTTCCAGGCCTATATGCTGTTTAAGTACTTTGGAGATGTCATGCGCCTCCTAACGATTAAGGGAGCTGCCTGAGAAAACCTGCGCTGTACGTGCCCGTGACAATTTTTCCTGCTGCATAATTTTATCATTGTAATCATTGAACCCATCATATACCATCGATTTGTCACGGGCGTAGGGCAGTTTTTTGATAAGGTCTTTTGTGGCCAGCACACCCTGGTTATCCCGGTCGAAGTAAATGTTAATGTCGGGGTAGTTGATCGCCTCTTGCCTTGCGATGCCAAGCATGGAGAGTGAGTTGAGCACGATGACGCTGTCGTCGGCGAGGACGTTTTCCGTCCTCCAACTGAGGTAATTGATAAAGCCTTCGAACATGGCCAGCTTCTTCTGGTTGCCGGGCAGGCGTGTGATTGATTTATGCCCGAGGCAGCCTTTGAAATACTTATTCCGAACTTCCCAACCGCCGAGGCTATTCTGCCACCCTGCTGAAAAATAACGCCGGCGCTGGCCGCTGCTGTTTTCGATATAGTAATACACTTCCTTCATATCCTTGCGGGCCATTTCCAACACCCCGCGGCTTTTCAGGTATCCCGTTATAGCCGGATGGCTGCCAATAGGCTTGATCTGTTCAACGACATAATTTGGAATTTTTTCGGAAAGGTGCTTGCGTGGCAGCGGCAATGAAGCAAGACTGAGAAGGCTTTTGTCTTGTAGCTTTAGTACCACTTCATGGAAGGTGAGTTCTTGCCAGAATGCGAGTCCGAAATCAATGATGTTCCCGCCTTTTCCTGTTCCGTGGTCGAACCACACCCCGAGCGCATCATCAACAGCAAAGGATGGCGTATGATCGTCATCCCTGAGCATGCTGACATAGAAGTGTTCTTTACCTGTCTTTCTCACCGGTTTGAATCCGAGCCGCTCCAATAGTTCATTGATGGACGCGCGCTCCTTCAGGTCTTTTGCGTTTAGTAAACTTGACATAATATTGTAATATTTAAAGTTGGAATTGCTGCACCGGCAGCGGGTAACGGTCCCGAGGTTATTCGCTACTGCCGGTTAATATTTCGGGACTACCCACGTCGGTTCCTACGAACCGGACTCTCGTCTGCCTATGCGTTTTCGGTATGTTGATGCCATCTCACCTTCGCAATATTTCCGGGTGCTAACCGGATAATGTTTCATCCCCGCATGTCAAAGATCTTGTCATGGCGTAACCGGATAACCCGGTAATGCCATGACCCAAAATTCCGTCGAACGATGGAGATTTTTTCAGTAGCCATTCGTACTACCGAACGATTTTTTTTGGCCATCAAGGAATTGAGTTTGACCTCTTCCCGAAGCTGAATAGTCCCGGCTACCAACGTAAGCGGTGGTAATTCATGTTTTTTTCGGTAGTTTTCGTACTGACGAATGCGGGGCCGGGGCTTTCGCCGCGGCCCCGCTCATCATGTGTCGCCGAAATCATCCTGGATTTTTCTGGAGACCGCGGCCTTCATTTGGTCAAGGAAGCGTGTCAGGCTGCGGATCTTTCGCCTGCCGATTTCAGCAAATCGTTTGGAAGCAACTCCTATGCGTACCTGCAGGCTATCTTCAAGCCAGCAGATGATCTGATTGAGGCTGGCGCTGCCGTTGTTAACCTGCCCGGTAAGCCATAACCCGTAGGCCAGCTCTACCACGTTGATTACTTCCCCCGTCCATATCAGCTGGGATTGCTCCTGGCTACCCGGACGATTAACCGGCGACTGTAACCGGTTGATTTCGCCTACCAGTTCTTCCTGTATCAGCTCATAGGCGATAAACCTGGCGAACAGCTCACTGACGGATGTAGAGAATGCTGCTGACCTATCGGGGATGATCGGTGTGGCGCTGTAGGATATTTGCTGCCGGAAAAACAGATCATCCAGCTCATGGAAACCGTTCCGGTAATACTGATAGTGGAAGCCATGCTGACGGAAATAGGTTTTAATAGCTTCTATTTCGTCTTCCAGGTAGCTGACCTGTGAAGCAGGTGTGCCAATAGGCTTGTTGACTGCAATGCGGTAGCGAAGTTGTTCTTCCACAAGGGAGGCGACCAACTGTGGCCGGATCTCACGGAAGACTATGATCTCGTCCTCGGCTGCCAGTGCGGGGTTTTCATTAAGGTAGCGCTCCAGTTGCTGCAGGGCGGGATTGATGACCGATAATGCCTCTTGGAGGCGTGACAATGGCTCAGCGGATCGGCTGACGGCTTCAATACGTTGCCTGACCTTGCCGGGCAGGGCTTTAATTATTGTATTCATATGCAGGGGATTTGATGTGTCGAAAGCCGGAAAGGTGAGGGAAGTATCACCTATGAAATTGGGCAAGAAATGCAGTGTCGTGTCGAATGTTACCGACCATCTTCAGCATGCGAGTATGCCTGTTGCGGATCACAGCATGCTATAATATGCATTCGGCGATGGTAATCCTCCAGGGCGATAACGCCCTGGAAAAATTTCGGCAATTCGGTGTACAGCCTGCCGGTAAATACATAGATAATGAAGAGAAATGTCACAATAGACGGGCCACCGAAAAGTTTTTCCTGCGCGGGCAGGGTGACCAACAGCATACTTATCCCGAACAGGTCTATTATTACCTGGTTACGCCTTTCGGTAGCTTTGAATGCGCGCTGGCATCTGTCGAGCACAGCCACGCGCCGTTTATAAACAGCGGGAGCCGTTGCGTTACGCCCGGAGGCAAACGCGGTATCTGCTATATAGTTAAGATCGGCCAACTGCCGGTGGTTATACAAAAGGGCGTATCTTGCGCGCCATCGTAAGGACATAATGCCTGTAACATAAATTCCGATGACTGCAGGTATGTACCAGTTTGAGCTGCCTAGCGATATGATCAATACGGCCAGGAAGATCAGGTCCGGAAGAATAGTAGCTGTGAGCGAACGGAATGCCGCGGTCAACCGGGTTGGTTCGTCGGCAACTAAGGGGATTTCTTTGCTATGTTTAATATAATCAAATCCGGTCTTTAGCGCATCCTGAACGCGTTCCTCCGATCTCGACGTTAATGCATTACTAATCCATGCAAGAGCGGTCTTGGCAAGCGCAGCACTCCCTCCCAAAATCATGATCCAAATTATATAGTTATCCCCAGTCCGGATAAGTTTGTGGCCCAGTGTAAACGCAACGAAGACGGGCAGGGAAAGCAGCATATAAATGATAGCTGTCGTCAGTATTACCGGAAAGCGTCCGTGTAGCATAAAAAGGTCTCTAACGGACAGTGTTTTGCTGTAAGCAGTGTACCCTGCTTTCGTGTCTTTAACGACTAACACTGCATTTACTTGCCAGAATGCTTCCAGCTTTTCCCTGTCAAAGAATGAAATGTAGCCGGATGGGTCTCCGATCATATACTGCACAACACCCTTAGAGTAGCGTCGTTTATAATAGACCATAAAATGGGCACGCAATTCGTTTGAGACGTGTAGGATAGCAGGCAGTTCGAGGCGCTCAAGGTCGTCTATTTCTGCCTTCAGGCATGTTGCGTTCATACCAGCCAGCCCTGCCGTTCGTTTGAGGTCAAGCAGCGAAACACCTCCTTTATCAGGCGGTAATAGGTTAAGCAGTTCGTTATACTTGATGTTAATGCCGAGATAGCTGAGCAGACTTTGCAGGGCGGCTTGTCCGCAGTCGTTGCTCCCCAGCTGCGGCTGGAAAGCTTGACGGATGTGACGGAAGTGATCCATGGTGATCATGTTATGCGTTTGACAAAAGAGTTAACCGTAGAAAAGAAATTAGCAACCACCAGATTAACAGGGCCGGCAGGTAAGCCCGGACGACCAGTTGCAGGCAACGATCGAATGTCCCGCCGGATACGTGCCGGATGCCTTCCGCCAAAAGATACCAGTACGCCACTTCGAAAACGCTCAGTGTTTCCAGCAGGCCGGTCAGGTAAACATTTGCTGTTGGAAAGAGCATGGCAAGCGACAGGGGATGAAACCCCTGCCAGTCCTGCAGCGTTCCGTTTGTGTAAGCCATTTTAAACCAGATCAGCTTTACCACCGCGCCGACGAAAAAGCTGACTTCAGCGAAAAGTACAGGGCGTAAAATTTTTTTAAAGCTAACCGGCAGATCAAGCAGGTAAGCTCCTGCGTCCAGGGCACAGCTGACCGCCAACACCTTCAGTACGAGCAGTATTTCGCTGGTTGCGGACGCCCAGCGCTGTATATTATAATAAATCGCAAAGTGATAATGTTCTCCGCCAGTGCCGAAGCCGCTTCGCTCGAACATGGCAGGAGTGAGGACGAGGCGCCCGGAAATCCAAACGAGGACGGGCGGTGCGGCAAGGCAAATGATTGCAGGGAAATTTGTGTATATTGCTTTTAAACGCATGGCAGGCTGTTTTTTCTCCAAAAATCTGTAGCCATCGTGCCGAAACCTATCAATTATAGATATAAGTTATTAGGAGGAGTTATGAAAAAAACGAAGAATATTATTTATGACACCTGCCTTTTCCGAACAGTTTTCCCAGTCGCCGTTGACTTTTATCCTTCTTTTTATTATCGCTTTAACCAGTGCGATTGGTATGTGGCGCCGTCCGCTCCTTCACCAGTTACTATTAGCCCCGTACAGCATCATACACAAAAAGGAATATTACCGGTTGTTTACCGCTGATGCCGTCCACAACAGCTGGCCACATGTAGCAGTAAATCTTGGTATGCTTTATATCTTCGGTGCACCGCTTGAACAATCGCTCCGCTTTGCAGGACACATGCTAATTTTTGTACTGGTCTATTTTTCGGGGCTATTAGCAGGAGGCGTTGCGGTTGCGTTTCATCACCGGAATGATCGCGGTTATTTAAGTGCCGGCTGTTCAGGAAGTGTTATGGCCTGTATGTTCAGCAGTATGCTGATGCTTCCGGACCGGATAGTTTTTTACGTGCCGGGCATAGGTGCTGTATCGAACATTTATAGTGGATTATTCTACCTGGTTATATTGTGGTGGGTGGGCAAGAAGGATATAAGTAGCAGAATGAACCACGAACAGCATTTCTATGGTGCCCTTGGCGGCATCACCGTGACAGTTGGGCTATTTCCGGAGGTGTTAAAAGGGTTGTCCTGAGACAACCCTGCTGATTTTACCACCAGCCCAGGCATGCCGGGCCGGTTGCAGCGACAGCCGCGCCGAGCACCGCACCCGCTCCGCCGAACAGGCCGCCAAGCGAGGCGTTAAAGGCGATTGCGGCGGCACATGCGGCCTTCGGTGCTGCGTCGCCGCCGGTTAGTTTCCCGGCGTCCTCATCTGTCAATTCTTTCATAAGTCGATGATTGCGTTTCTCCTTAATATTAAGGATTGCCCGAAATTCCATCTTCTGCCGCTGCTTAATAACAACTTTTAGGAATAATTTAAAACGTTTGTATATAGCATAATTTCCTGAATCAATTTCCGCCTTAATGATCTTGCACGACTTTTTTCAATAAACTGCCTATGAATACATGATTGTCATAGGGACATCTGCCATAAATACAAGCAGATAAAGTATAACTGCAAGTATTAGTATATCATTTCCTTTTACCTGAATTTTCATGCCTTATCAAACCTAACGGCCTATGAACTTCAGAACCTATGAAGAAAGACTGCAGTACCTGCTCGAACTGATCGGGAAAAAGCGGTTGCGCGATATCGCCGGTGTGGCCGAACGGTTTGATTGCAGCATAAGAACGGTAAAGCGCATGCTCGCCTATCTTCGTGAGAAGGGTCATGACATCCGTTATGACCGCCTGGAAAAGCGCTATTTTATTGCCAACTCTGATGATGGCGCAAATGCCAAAGACAGAACGACCAAACGCTGATTCTAAAAAAAGGAAGAAAATTTCAAAGGGACACCTTCTGGCACTATAGGGTATACAATTTTGTTTTATGCCTGGATTAGCAAACTTTCGATGGATTACACCTGTTGCACGCTTCCTCCTCATTATACTATGGGTTTACGCCGTTGCCGCTAAAATGCGGGACTTCCAGCGCTATGCTTATGAAATGCAACAGCAGGTATTCAGTGCAAAGCTTGCTACGTTTTTGGCTTATGCATTACCGTTGGCGGAGCTGTTGGCCGTAATTATGCTGATCGCCGAATCAACCGTGTTTGCGGGGCTGGCCCTGTCGGCAATGCTGCTATTGGCATTCACTGGCTATAGCGCCGCGGTCCTTTTGCATTGGTTTCCAAAAATTCCCTGCCCGTGCGGCGGACTGATCAGCGAGTTAAGCTGGCTGCAGCACCTGCTATTTAATCTGTCGTTTTTATTGCTGACCCTCATCTCCATATTGACAATTGCAAAAGAAAGGAGGTCAACAGCCAATTAACCGCAATCATCTGCCCCGGTTCAAGGAGCCTGTGCAGAACCAGTACTGAAAAAACATATCCATAATTTTTAACCATAATTCCAATACCATGAAAAAGTTCAAATTGAGTTTGTCGCTGCTAGCGGCAGTATTAGGCCTCACCGCCTCTTTCGCCTTCAAAGCTCCGGCTCCTATTAAACACGGCAAATTTGCTGTAGCCTGGTTCTTATATAACGGCGGCCCTGCAAACCAGGCATCCAGCTATAACAAAACCAGCGGCACGCCGAGTTGTAACGGCAACGGCGCCCTTTGTGCGATCAGGGGTGAGGAAGACGGAACCAGCGGCCATCCGATGGCATCGGTTCTAACCGATCCTGACACTGAAAGAAGAAAGTTTAATTAGCAGCGAAAATAGGGGGGAACCATCGGTTCCCCCTTTTGCTATAACCCAGTCCAACCTAACTTTAGCCTAATTTTGCTCGATACCACCCAAGTCTATAACCTTTTGTGGGATCGGCAACACCAGTTTTTCGCTTCCGGCCGGTAACTCATAGGTTGTGCCGCTGACCGTACGGCTTACCGATACAGCGAAATCAGGGTCACGGGATAACCGTCGTATATCCATCCAGCGCAGGTTCCTAAAAGCCAGTTCCTTCCGTCTTTCCGCCAGTATGATTTCCAGGGCCGACTTACTATCCGCCGCCACGAACGGCGTAAAGTTGTCGGAGCGGTAACGTTTTTCACACAGTTCATTTATCAGCGCCATGGCATGGGCTGTGTTGCCAACTCTTGCGCTGCTTTCCGCAGCATTCAGATAAATTTCATCGGTGGCTATGCCGCCAAACAACTGACGGGACCCATAATAACTACCGCGGAACATAATGTTGCCGTCGCTGCCGTCCTGAAAGTAAAGCGTGCGCCGCAGATCGTTGGCGGCATAGCTGTTAAACAACGAGCTATTGACCCGGAAGTACGCGGCACTGAAAGCGGTGTGCGGAAACAGTCTTGCGTCGAAAGTTACCTCTTTATTGTAAGATGGAAATGGGTATGACGGCGATGGCGATTGAGTGTTATAATCGATTAGTTCCGGGGCGATCGTGAGGTAATCGTTAGCGTATTTTAGGCTATTTATATAATCACCTGTCGCAAGGTAGACCCGCGACAATAAGCCGAGTGCCGCTGTTTTGGACGGTCTGGATTTAAATTTGGGCGTTACGCGGAGCAGCTGAACGGCCGACTGCAAATCGGCTATCACTTGTTCATAAGATTGCGCTAGGGACGCCCGGGAAGATGGCTTGCTGATGTCCGCTGAAAGACGCAGGACGATTCCTTTGTCCGCAGATGCAGTCGCCGGGTTATAAGGCTTCGCAAATTCCTGCAGCAGATGGTAAAACGCCAGTGCCCGGAAAAACAATGCCTGTCCCTTCACGTCGTCCCTTTCTGCGGCGGACTTATAAGGTGTCTTATCGATAGCATCCAATACCACGTTCGCATTAAAGACGATCTTGTAACCAACC
The DNA here is from genome assembly GCF_004005815.1 of Mucilaginibacter limnophilus. GTDB lineage: Bacteria > Bacteroidota > Bacteroidia > Sphingobacteriales > Sphingobacteriaceae > Mucilaginibacter > Mucilaginibacter limnophilus. Next base: position 25,739 of record NZ_SACK01000007.1, read on the forward strand.
GTCCAGTCATTACTGTCATTGTCGTTGAATACATTCCGTGACCAGATATACAGGTTGGCCGAAGTCGCTGAGGACTGAAACAGGCCCTGCCAAAGTTCATCGGTGAAATAAATGTTGTCTGAACAAACCTCACCTGCAGAGGGAATCCGCTGATTGATGGTGTACGTGTCATCCAAAAAGTATTGCAGGTTCTGCAGGTCGTCTTCGGGGAGGATCTGCCTGCCATCAGGTTTTGCGTCCAGGAATTTTTTGCATCCCGCAACAGCGAATGCAAGTATCAATAATATCAGGTATTTTTTCATTGTGTGCTTTTTAAATATGTAAGAATGACGCATGGGTGATCGTCAGAATTTAGCCCGGATGCCGAACGAATAACTCGGCGATGGAGAAAGCGCTTCCGGTCCGAAATCGGGATCGAGCCCGGATTTATTCGCCCGCCACAGAATTCCCAAATCGCGGGCGTAAATGTAAAACGTAACCTGCTCAAGCCCGATAGCTTTAAGCTTGCTTCCTTTTCCGAGTCCCGGTGACCAGGAAAGGTTTACGTCCTGAAGCCGGATATTATCCGCTTTTTCCACCAATGCCGATGAGTAGGAGTTGAAATAGTCACGTTCATACGTGTTGCTGCTTAATGTAGGGATCGACGGGACATTCGTCCTGTTCTCGTCTCCGGGCTGCTGCCAGCGCTGTGCAAAATCTTTGTGGTTACGGCCATTCCTGACAAAGTAGTAATAAGACATCGTCGGACGCTGGAAGTAGTAGCCGAAGCGGTAGGTAACATTTACAAAAAGGGAAAAGCCCGCATAACTGAATGTGTTGTTCAGGTTGCCAAAGTGTACCGGCTGGGCTGGTCCGTGGTACTCCAGGTCACTTAGCTGCCCGTTCCATATAATCTCCGCATAGTCGCGGCTTGGCTGACCGTTAACGAAACCCCGCGGGTCACCTGTCTCCGGGTCAAGGCCGGCCCATTTATAACTGAGCACGCTGCTCACCGGCCTCCCTTCTATGGGGTTGATGCCGAACCCGCCGGTTATAAAGTTGTAACCGGATGTATTAGTACTGCTGTAACGGGTTACTTTATCGCGGTTATAGTTCCAGATAAGCGTGGTTTGCCAGCGAAAGTTGCCATTTAAGTTGAGACTGTTGAGTTGGACGTCCCAGCCTTTGGTTTGCATATCAGCGATATTCCTCACCACCGATGCCGAAGGGATGCCTACCGTCGGGTCGATCGGTTGTCTCCCGATCAGGTCAGTGGCTTTTTTATAGTAATACTCCACCGACCCGGACAACCGGTTGTTGCTGGTGCCGAAGTCCAGGCCGATGTTGGTGACGGATACTTTTTCCCATCGTAACGATGCATTCGGAAAGCTGGAAATGTAGGCGTATGGCTGGTTATTGTAATTGCCCTGGTCCTGAGATAGGGTCGCTTTTGCAGAAAGATTCCGGGGAAGGTTCCCGTTGTACCCGTATGTCGCTCTCAGTTTCAGGTAGTTCAGCGGTCCGGCAGGGAAGAACTTTTCATTGGAAATATTCCAGGCTACGCCCGCCGACCATAGGGGGACAGTACGTTTGTTGGCGTCGCCCCCGAATATATTGGATGCATCCTTTCTCAGGCTACCGGATACGGTGTACCGTTCAAGATAGGTATAGGAGGCGTTAGCATAATATGAACGGAACCGGTTGTTGAGCTCCGTGAAACCTGTTTGATAGGGAATGCCCTGGTAGTTTCCCGGATCATAGTATTGTTGAAAGTAACTTACCATATAACCGTACACGGTATTGCCGAAGCTTTCGGTATTGATACTGCGCAGTTCAGTACCCGCGAGTATGTTCATGTCATGTGCGCCCCAGTTGCGGCTGTACTTCAGTTGCGCCCTGCCGCTGTGCGAACGTAAGCCCTCATTGTTCTTGTACATGACACCACCCTCGGGCACGGGGAAGCTGAGGTTACCTGAACCGTCATCCTGGGTGAAGCGGTTCTTGAGATCGCGGCTGTAATAAGAATCTTTTGTATAAAGGTCGGAAAGTTCGGTGTCTACCCATTCATACTGGTATTGGACTTGAGCATGGAGATCGCCGGTAAGCCTGTAATCCAGGTTTAACCCGGCTACCAGATCGTTTATCGCTGTCGCTGTTTGCCGCTCTTTAAAATCATTTAAAGGGTAATAAGACCAGTCACTTAACCCGTTAGCAACCGCCGCGTCTGCATAGCTGTCACGAAAGTCCCTTGACAAACGCGCGGGGTTGCCTGCACCATCGGCCAGCCGGGCATAGGGGTAAATGAAAGAACTTAGCCCCGGTTTTACAGCGGACCATACCGGTCTGCCGTTATCCAGCTGTGAGCGGCTGAAGGCTAGCACCGGGTTCGCTGTCAGACGCCCGAAATTCAACTGGTGATCGGTACGCAAGCTCAGCCTGCCTGTTGTAGCACCAAGGTTGTCACTGTTGTGGTCGTAACCGATGGAATAATAATAAATTTGTTTGTCGGTTCCGCCACGGACATTCAGCGCATATTGCTGGTTGATCCTGTTTTGGTAAAGGTATTTTCGGAAATCGTCACGGACATCATAGCTACTCAACTCCGCAAGCCTCCTGTCGAGTTCCCCTGCGGAAATACTGCCGTCACGGGCGAGGATCATCTGTTCCACGGCCGGGCTAAGCACGGGATGTGTCGGATCGTTCTCTGTAGCATTGTAGAAGCCGTTGTCAAACAGGTAGCGTTCGTAAAAGATATAATCTTTTGACGCCATCACGGGTATTTCACGCAGGTCAGGTGGTCGTCCGACAGTCAGGTTACTGTTGAAACTGATTTCGCGGTGATTCGTTAAGCCCTTTTTCGTATTTATTACGATTACGCCGTTTGCTGCGCGAACGCCCCATATTGAGGCCGCGGCGGCATCTTTAAGGACGGTGATGCTTTCCACGTCGTTCGGGTTGATACTGTTAAGGCTCCCGTCGTATGGAAAATTGTTTAGTACGATAAGCGGCTGAGTGTTCGAGTTAATGGTGCTAAGACCACGCACGCTGATCTGACGCTGGTTGTCATTCCGCTCATCGAAAGAAATGCCGTTGGCGTTTCCCTTTAGGCGCGAAAGAATATCGGTGCTGACGCTGTTATTAAGCGTTTTTTCGCTGATCTGTGAGAACGCGCCCGTCGCCCGTTCCTTGGGCAGCTGGTAGTAACCAGTCGAAACCACAACAGTCTCCAATTCTGTGGCAGACGACTGGAGTACGATAGTTAAAGGTCTAGTAACCGGCCAGCTGACAGGAACACGGGCCAAACGGAAACCAACGTGCGATATGACCAGCGTGTCGGATTGGCGTGATAGTAAGATGATAAACTGACCATCGGCGCCGGCTGCACTTTGTGATTTCGATAATTTTAATGCGACAGTGGCGGCAATTGGCTTGCCGTCGTCAGTCAGTACCTGCCCGGTGACAAGTCGCTGAGCGCTCACGTCAAAAAAGAATAATAGTGCCAGGAGGCAAAGGAGGAATTGTTTGTTCATGTCAAAGGATTTGGGTTCGATTTACTCTGTTAATTGAGAAGATTGGTTATGAAGGGTGTCCACGAAAAGCATGTCGAGCTCCCTGCTTTCCGAACTTAAAACCAGGTTATGCGGCCTGAGCTTCTCGTTGAGCGCCTCAAGACTGATATTGTCAAAGCGGATTACTGCATTCAGCTTTACATCGCCACCCGTCTCATCGATGACCGGAGGCATACCGCGCAGGTTGTTCAAATAGCTCGTCAGTTCATTGGTCCATTTGAAGGGCTGAATGTCGTCCGCTATGACTGCAACATGCGGCGCTGTAACCTGTGTTGACTGACGCCTCCGGCGCAATATGTAGCAATTCATCTGATGTCTTTGCAAACTCACCTTGATGCCGGTAGCTTGTAAAAGATCACTGCGCATTAGCGGACGCAGCAACTCCTTACGTTCGGCCGGCACGATCAGTTCGTAACAGTACATGCTTTCACGGTTCCTCAGCTTTGGATCATAACGGAATTTGCGGTGAAGCGTAGTGTCAGAATAGATGATGCGGTTGGGAGGGAAGCTATCTGACATCAGGTGTAACGACAGGCAGTACAAGCGGAACAGGTCGGTATTGATGCCATACATACGAAGTTGCTTGCCCATATTGTCGAGGCCCGACTGCTCCGGAACGCCAGGTTGATAAGGGGAAATGGCCGACTTGAACAAGAAATTGTCACCGAAACCTGAACTGTTAAATATCGGTTTATCGGCATCAAAGGTCAAAAGGTCATTTTTGTACTCGGAGAACGCGGCTTTGCCATTCAAAAGGATATGGTCTATATTGACAGCTGACAGTTCAGATTGGTCTGTCGCTCCCAGGTAGATACCATCAGTTCCGATCCATACGAGATGCGGTACCAGCTTATGCGGAAACATCGCTGCCAGTTTGTGGTCGCCCGTTATCATTGGAATCGGATTATCCTTGACAAGGCTGTTGACCTGCGCAATTTTTTCGATGACCTGCGCAGATTGTGCGCTAACCGCCAAGATTTGTATGCGGTCGCCATAAGTTTTCTGTAATGACTTGACTTTTGGCATAAGGAGAAGGCAGCCCTTACACCATGATTCCCAGAAGTCGAGTATCAACAACTTGCCACGAAAGTCGGCTATATTAGCTGTTGCACCAGAAAAGTTGATGATGTTTTCAAGAAGCATTTCCGGCACCTTTTCGCCCTGTTTAACGGGCGTTATTTGCTGAGCACCGCATTTGGCAGGAATGATAAACCAAACCAGCAGCCAAAGGAAAAATATAGCTATACGGTATAGATTCTCAATGATAAATCGCTTACCTACACGATAAAAGTGATCGGTTAATGGGTAATATAGCTGCTTCCGGAAAGGCAATAGGGATCCCGGGAAGCGAATTTTGTGCTTCATTTAAAGAGGGTGATAAATTAAAAAAAGAGGTTAATTCGGCGAGAAAAGAACAGAAAACGGCAACCCATAAACTATTAACTGTAGGTTGCCGCTTTCGTCCGTCATTCAGGCGGACTGATTAATAGGAGCCAGGTGAAAACGGGGAGCTTAACCATCCTGCTCTCCTTTCTTGGGTAAATCAACAGAACCAACTACACAAAATTCTTTATACGCCGCATTGACCAGCACATTAAGCTGGTCAAGCACCATTGCCACTTCTTCATCCGACATCACGTCCTTTATATAACATTCCTTGGTCACCCAGCATTGAAATATACGCCAGAAAAACAGATTGACCGATTGCGGCGTCTTATCAAGAAAAAACTTTGACAGCGCATCCCTCAAGGGCAGATCGTCAGGAAAAGAAAAGTTAGACAGTGCAGCTTCCATATAACAAAACAAAAAGTTTAGGATGGTAAGCGAGTCACGCAAATAGCAAAGAAAATAAAAACGCCATAGGCGTGGACCCAACTTACCGACTTAGGGCACCTGAGAAGGCCCAACCAACGGCAAGAGAGGCCCACACCTATGGCGTGGGCAGTTCACTCTTGGTCTCGTTGGTTTTGGAAATTTCTCAGGTTTCAAAGTCGAGACAAAAAAGCGAGTGCTTATATCAATAAGATATTTAAGTATCGCAAAACAAATATAAAAAATAATTCAATAGGTTGTACGATCGTACGATTTTTTAAATATTTAATAGCTGATATTGCAGTATAAATCTATACTCTAACATTGGAAGCTGATTTCAAAAAATTTAAAATTCAGTTTGGCCAGAATGTCAAGCGTCTGAGATTGTCTAATAAATATACTCAAGACGAACTTGCGGTGGCATCAGAACTGGCAGACGGAAAATTTATTTCCAGAATTGAATCGGGAGAAAAGGACATTCAGCTTTTGACAATTTTTAAACTCGCAAAAGGTTTAAACGTTGCACCTAAGATCCTCTTAGATTTCGAGATTTAGGAAAACTAAATTGAATCCGGCTTCCCTCTGATCAGACATGTAGGACCAATGAGAATTCTGTATTCCAACTACTCGTTCAAGATCGATGCAATTATTACGGGTTAAGTTGCACCTTGCGGAAAGCCTGAAACAACTGTCTCACTTTGCTGAAAACCTGACTGATCCTCGTAAAATTAATCGTGCATCCGTATTTTGGTTTGGGCATGAGCTCATAAGCCGAAATCTCAAGAATTTCTGCAATTTCAAATACCCGTGTGACTGTGATGTCTGATTCATTCCGTTCGATTTTCGAATAGGCCGGCTGGGATATTTCCAGTTGGAAAGCCATATACTCTTGGCTGTAACCCTTTATCGCTCGCTGAACACGAATCAGTTCTCCAATTGTTTTTTGTTTGTCCATAATATTTGATGTTAGAATTTATGTATTGATAGTAAGGCTGGATACGAGATGATGACTCCTGTAATTCACCCTTTGTTCCAATCTACACTCTGTTTACCAGCCCAAGTTGCTGTTCCTGAAGCTACGCTTGGTTTGTCTTCATTGGCGAAGAATACTGTGGACCTTTTACCAATTAACAGGCTTTCTTTATAAAATGGCTACGGGCTTTTCCTCGCAAATAACAGCTGAAAAGGCAGTGATTTAGGCAACCGCACATTTTTTAACAGGCGTTCATATACATTAAATTATAAGATTGTAGAGCTCTGCAGTGATAGGTGATTGCGCACTAAAACACGGTGACGATTACCTACCGGCTCTCTTACCATTTCTATGTATATGATATTGTGTTTTACAAAATCAACAGCAACAGCGCCACATGCATTTGAGGCAAGCATGCCTTACAAAGCCAGTTCTTATAAGTTGTTTTATTTTTTAAAACACTTCAACAACCTTAATCTATTTGAAAATAAACACTTACAAAAGTAATATACTAATTTAATTAAGAATATAAATAATCTAGCCTTAGATTGTTGTTGATGATTTGTTGGTTATTCGGCGAAATGAATCGTTATTTAAACCCAAGCCGACAGCAAGCAACCATATACCTGTTCATATTTTTGGTATTGTTTATCCGAAAGGATATGATACCCTGTCTTCAGGCCTTGGCGCAAAGAAAGCCTTTATTTGGAGAAGCAGAAAGCGGCTTCATAATAACAGTTGTCTTTTACGATAGTGCAATAAGCTAAATTTAACAAGATTTGAAAAGATATTCAGTCTGAAAATGTTGTCTGTTGCAATGATTTTCACTGACATTCTGCCACACATTTCTAAAAATATCTAAATCCCTAAAAACGAGTTGTGAATTTGCCCTTGGCAGAGCAAGAAAAACTTTTTGTGACACAATAAGATATCTTGCTTTTACTAAAAAAAAAGTTTTACACAAGCTGTTTGCTTTTGATTTAACTTGGCTGAAACACCCGATGAAAGCGACCTAAGCATCTGAGGCTCATCCTTACAAACGTGTTTTGCCTTCAATAGATAAATGCTCAATCACAAATCCTATCTGCTAACATTTGCGGTCCATTTGACCTTTTCTAGTCCCTTAGTTGCAACCTGCATGGCGCATCACCAGTTACAAAGACGGAAACATTTGAATTTATTACTGATCGACAATTATTTAAACATACGGTATCATATAAAGCCGCCTCAGGAAATTTTACTGTTTACTTTGAAATAAAATACAATGCTGACGCAAAAGTTAAGGAAGTAGTTAAAATCGGCAAGGAATATTATCCTTGGCAAAACTGACATTTTCGTATTCAGGCAATATGGTTACGACCGTTTACGATTACCCTGAAGGATATGATGAAACGCTGACGACTACTATAGATACACATGGGCGTATTGAAAAAGTAGTTGGCCGGCAACAGCAATATCAGTTTGAATATGACTATAGTGATAATATCGCAAAGCGGGGCTTATATGATAACGATAATCCTAATGTTCCAACTTTCATTGTGAATTTTGGTTACGACAAAAAAAATAGTCCTCTTTCAGGCTTTAATGGTTATTTTTACATATTGACGCAGGCCTTTAACGATATATACAGCGCGGTCAACAAGCGGATCAGCAATAATAACCTGGAATTCTATAATCACACGTATAATAAATAATGGATATCCTAAGCAGATGAACGTAACCCACAGCGGAGTGGCTGTCCTTAAGGTTGAGTACAACTATGATAGCGTCGTAATTGACAGGTAAAGGTCGTTTAACTTTACTAATAGATTATTGATACGCTTCTAATACCCCAAAATTCTTGAACGTCCTAATAGAACCATGCTTTGTTGATTGAAAGAGTAAAGATCAATCAATAAAAGTATTTAAGGGATTAGCTCAGCAATACCGCTCAGGTTAGCTAAACAATAGCCTGTTGTTTTCGAAATGAATTGTTATTCGAAACCTAAGAAATAGCACGTAACCATAATATCTGTTCATATTTTTGGTATCGTTTATCGGAAAGGATACGATATCCTGTCGTCAGGCACTTGGCGCAAAAGAATGCTTTTATTGGGAAAAACAGGAAAATGGCTTTCATAATACCGGTTGTTTTTTTACGGTAATGGAACAAGTTGTTACACTTTCTGCAGCGTAACTGTGGTTTAAGATCTGGCATTAATGGTTGCATTAGATAATAAGCAAGATTGAGGTAAAGGCCATTCATTGTGATGTTATAAATGACCATGTTATTCTCAGGAAAGAAATCAATGGATACAGACCATTGCCGGATCTGAGGCGAATGACCCCCGGTATCGTTGAGCGCAATTACTTGCAAATCAAACATGACATTTGCGATATTATTGATCCAAAAATGGAAAAATTACTGAGCGATCCCGCGCTGGCACACCATGTCGTTAGCAAAAGTTAACGATCATTCGTCTGAGTATTTTGGAACGGTCACTAAATTTGCTCTTTTGCTTGCGTTCGTTAGACTGATTTTTTATACAGATGCAAGCAAAAAGCCGCTTTGGATCAGCTATTTTGAAAAAATATCAGTCGCACAGATTAAGCTATCCGCTTTAATTCAAATCAAGAATTTCGGTAAGTTCAATAGCTGTTGCGTAGTCGTAAAGGCCCCTGTTGCTTTAAACAATTACAAGCTTCGTCAGCACGTTGTTCAAATGTGGATACTCATAATCACATGCACGTGTTGAGCGAGTCGCGCACTGCTTCTTAATTAGAAGATCAACAGCTGAATGCACCTTTTTGAGGATTCACGTCAAGGATCAGTAAAATGAGTCGTTATCTTAAATATAAGTGATTGTAGAAATGTTTTGGAAGTTAGTTCTGCGTCCATTACATATGGCTCTTCGGTATGTATTTGTTTCAGAAAACGCGAACTGTTAAGCTTGTTTATGCTTTCAGCCATTTACAAATCTTTCTTGTCAAAAACTATTACCATACATTTGCGTTTTATTGCGCATATGCCTTTAACACACACTAAGCTGAGATTAATATTTCTTACTTTGATTCTGCTTATTTTGTCTTGCGGAAAAACAAATGAACTTATCCAAGGATTGCCGATAAATTCCGATGGCGATAGCCTAACATCTGGTTCTGCTACTTCCAACTACCCTAGGTTCCTTGGTCGCTTACTCAACGTATCAATTTATAACAACGGCATTGGCGGACAAACCGCGCAACAGATAGCAGGACGACAAGGTGGTTTGCCATTGAATATCACTATAGAAAATAATAAAATAGACGGCGGATCAAAGGTGAATGTGATCGAAATAACATCTGAGATAGCCGGCGAAACTGTCCCTAATTGGTTTTTAAATTCGAGCAGTGATGCAGCAAGAATGCGTGGGACTGTCAATGGAGTTGCATGCGAAATAGTTCGTAAGGGTTCTCAGTATATTATTCGATCACTTGACAAGACATCACTTGTTATTCAACCCCGGGCTTTGTTTATTCCGGATGATGGACGCAAACAAAATAATTGTATCGGAATTTATTGGATTGGTCGTAATAATATTAATTTGAAACCGAGTTCAGATAGCACTATCTATGGTGTAATAGAGATCGCAGCAAAGATGGTTGCCTACAACAAATCGGGTAAATATCTAGTGGTCGGTATCCTCAATTCTATTGGAGAGATTAAAGGCACAAGAGGCTATAACAGAGCTATGTTAACCAATCAAAAGCTTGAGGTAATCTACGGACAACACTTTGTGCCAATGACGCCTCCAACGGACGAGGAAATGTTAGCAGTCAATTATAGACCAACTGATGAAGACCGGGTTTATATTGCAAATGGGGTTTTCCCAAAGGGCCTAAGGCGGGATGCAACTCATTTTAATGATACTGGCAATGAACTTATCGCTAAGCGTATTTATAAATATTTTAAGGCAAACGGTTATAATAAATAAAAGAGCCGTTTGTGAACCTGGCTTTCTTATTATAAGTAAAGAGAGACTGCTGCTTGATAAGATGGGGCTCATACTGTAATTTCACTCATTGGAGTACATCTCGGCGTGTTAACCAGGTGATCGTTTATTTCGATTCCGTTTATTTTAAGTCAGTCATTCTGAGTTCCTATTTTAACCTTAGATAAGTGTGGTATTGTTGATGGTAAGGCCTGTTGAATTTAGGGTACGATCGTTTGAAAACCTTCAAGTAAGATCACGATTAGCATTAGTGCTGCGATAAAACTAGCAGGAAATTATTATTAAATGCAATAACTTATAAACAACCATTTGTAATTCATTAAAATCGCTTTAAATTTCAACGCATGCCACACAACCTTAATTATGTTAATTTTAATTATTACCCTTGCTGCCATCAACGTTGGCTTAATAGTAAGTAAAATAACGCGTCACAGTGAAATCATGGCGAAATCCGTCGAAAATTGGCCTGATGAGCTATCACATTGATTGTTACTAGAAGACATAGAGGTTGCTATTGATCTTAAATTATTTCTATCAAATAACGAGGAATCATTTATCTCATAAATGAAATAATGGCGATTAACAGGACGGATAGAGCGGCCAAAAAAGAAAATGTCATATAGTTTCTTTTCGTCCTGAAAAGATCTGGAAGGTTTCCAGAGCCTTGTAATCTTTCGTGTGCATTATAGTTTTTTATCGCCGCCGCTAGTAAGCAGATCGGCAACAACAATGTCAAGTAAAAATACATTAGCGGTTCATAAAGGTAATATTCTAACGTTTTCTGGAACATAACAGTTTACTACCGAACGGAAACAGTAGGGATTGTGTCGCTTTTGTGTAAAAGTGAGGAGTTCGAGGTTGTGGAATATTTGGTTCTCAGTATCTGAATGCGTTATTGATTATAGACAACGAGGTTATAACTGATTCTTAAAACATTAATGTTTTGTTGCGACATACCTTTTAGCGAGTTCTGAGATCTAAAATAATTAACAACGGGAGTTTGTAAAACGAGTCTTAAAATTATCTTCAGGCCTTATAGAAATAAATAATAGCAGCTGTGTCATTTCTGGTTGTAATTGCCCAGCTTAATTTGAAACTTCTTGAATTTTAAATTTTTATCCTTATAAAAATATATTTTTTAACTTTATCAAAAATCCTCGCATGAATAAATTTTTATTTTTTTTGTTAGCTGTTATCTTAACTTCAATTGCTTGTAAAAAAAATGAAAGCAATAGGCCTACGTCTACTGATAAAACATACACAGTAACCTTTAACACCACTCAAAACAGTGATGGGAATCAAAAGCTAATGGGAAAAGCATTACGAAAGAATTCTACTGCGAGTGCAGCTGCATCAACACTTTACTACATAGTAACAGATACTGCAAGTCTCAATCCGACGGTTTTGAGAACAATAAGTCAGGACAGCGCGTCGAATAATTTTGGGATGATTGTAGATCACTTGCCTGCTGGACATTATATGGTTTATATTGTAGCAGGCCAGCAGGGCCTATCGCTTTATTCAACTGCGGTGCAGTATGCAACAAATTCTGCTAATATAGCGTGGTCTGACACGTTTGCCGCCCGCGTTCCTCTTACAATAACAAACGCAGACGTAAACCAGTCAGTTTCGTTAGAACGGATTGTCGCCCAACTTCAAGTAAATATCAACGACGCCTTGCCAAGTAATGCTCACTCATTCGCAATTACGGTTACCAATGAATATAGATACTATGATTGTCATACACAAAAACCATCGGGTCCTGCGGCACAAAGGTTTAATAATATTATACCCGTTGATAGATTAGGGCAAGCAAACTACAATTTTGGGTACATTATATTAAACACATATGCACCAATAAAAATTCGTTTAATTTGTCTATCTGCTAGCGGGGATACTTTAGCGGATAAGACGATAAATAACATCAAGTTGGTTAAAAATAAACGCACCGTTTTATCAGGAAGTATGTTTTCAAATAATAACGATGTTAACGTCAATTTCGTCAAAGATTGGGACGATGAGATATTTAAGGTAATAAATTATTAGTACCCTTTTAGTTTATAATAACTGCATATAACAAGTTGTATGAAAATTTTTTTATGTATTTCTATTATCCTTTTTGTAGTGCTTTCTTGTAAAAAAAGCCAGTCAATAAAAGATGAAGAGAATGGAAAAAAATATCAAGTCAGCTTTGATGTACGTGACTTTACCCAAAAAGAGACTGACTTTGATAATACTTCAACTAGCCAACTAACGACACATAACACGCCAGAAGCAATTCCTATTGAGGATGTGATTTCCATTCTATATTGTGTAGTATACAGTAATGACGGTAAGCCGGCGATGACGATCCAGCAATTATCATCGCAAGCTAACTTTGGTAACCTTAACCTTAATCTTCCTAATGGTAATTACACAGTTGTTTTTGTAGGAGGCCAATCTGGGTTAATTTATAAGCCTAAGCGATTATCAGAGGACAAAATTTCTTACACAAGATCAACAGGCGCAGATTCTTTTTCGGATACATTTTATAAAAAGTTTGCCTTGGTAATTGACGGCGCTAATAATAATAGTTCTATAATCCTCGAAAGACTGGTGGGACGTGTTCGAGTGGTGATTGAGGACGCTCTTCCATTGGATATAAAATCGATAACTATTCGACAAACCACAAATATTTATGATGGGGTTCAGATAGCCACTGGTATACCTCTGACGCTGTCAACAGACTTATATGCTGGAACGACTGTCCAACTACCAACGTCGAGTGTTGGTCTTACCGGTTATTCACTTTCGTTTGTGACGTTAAATACTTTGAAATCTTTCAATGTTGAAATAGCTGTTAAAAAAGGCAGTTCCTACTATCAGAATACAACACTGGTAAGGGATGTGACTGTTGGCGCCAATAAGACAACAGTTCTCACGGGAAAATTGTTTGAGTCAGAATCCGCATCGCCAGGCAACGGTTTTTTAATTGACATTAACCAGGCTTGGGACCCGGAAGATTTAGATATCCCATTTTAATTTACATTCTTTTTTAGATGGTGAATGCCGTCTTGATTATTTAACGCTGATACTCTTTGTCATATTAACTTTTACTTTAGCCAATTCCGTATCTAATCTTATATAAATGGAGTCTATTATTGAAGCGCCTGTTACTATACAGCAAACCATAAACCGAAACGAAACCAAAATTCATTTAAACTATTTAGACGGTCTAAGGGCAGTATTAGCCATGTACGTTCTTTTATATCACTTTATGCGAGAGGTTGATGTCAAAACCAACTTAGTCGCAAGGCTTATATCATACCCTTTTATTTACGGGCCTAGCGCTGTTGTAGCTTTTATTGTGCTTTCGGGATTTTGCTTAATGCTGCCTGTAACTAGAAATAATAATTATTTAAAAGGGACAACAGGGAATTTTATTCGCAAACGTGCAAAAAGGATTCTACCGACCTATTACCTGGCTATGCTTTTCGCAATAGTACTTATTGTTTCCGTAATTGATAACAATTCCGCTACTCAGTGGAATGGTGTTGCGATTTTGAATCCCAAAGTTTTGATAACACACATTTTGCTTATTCATAACATTTTTGGCGATACTTCAAGAACTATAAATTACTGTTTCTGGTCTATTGCCGTAGAATGGTATATATACTTTCTATTTCCGCCACTGGTGGTTTTTTGGAGAAGATTGGGCGCTGCGAAAGCTATGTTAATATCGTTTGCAGCAACCTTGGCGTTATGTATTGTGCTGGCACATTCCCGATTGAATTTAGATTTTCAAGCCATCAGCCCTAATTTTATCAGCTGTTTTGCTCTTGGGATGCTAGCCTGTCACCTTTCATTTTCTGAAAATAAGATACGCCTTTTTTTTATTAAACATAAGTCTTCAATCCTTGTTCTTCCGATTTTAGCTGGCCTGATCGTTGCTTGTGAGCACTTTAAATATATATTACGGAGATATGAAAGTCCCATTTACACTTCTGGCTCGTTAACTACTGACTTCCTGATGGCATTATTTATATGTTTACTATTGATATTCTTATCAATAAACACTGCGCCACTTTTAAAGAAGATATTGTCATTTAAACCCTTAGTTTTTATCGGAACTTTTGCCTATAGTATATATCTTATTCACGCGCCTATTATCGAGATATTTATGCGCTACATAATACTCCCATTTCATTTGCGTGCTTTACCAAGCATCATTGGAATACTACTGATAGGGCTTCCAGCAATATTGACGGTATCTTGGTTATTTTACTTAGTTGCTGAAAAACCTTTCTTAAAAAACGTTATCCCTAAAAAACATCATCTTGATGTTAAACATTAAATCTGATTTTAAGTCAAAAATTTATTTGCCTAAGAATTGATTAACGTTGTTGTCGTTTCAAGCTTTCCGACTAGAAACGAAATCAATTTCAGTGCATGTATGATGGAATATATTCATGAATATGCGAAGTTTTAAGGGGGGGTATAAATCGGTAACTAGTCTTCAAGATAAAAGTAGGTGCAAAATTCGATGCTGTTGTGCTGGCACTATAATTGTAATTAGTGCACTGCTCGCCTTATAAGTCCTGCGAATGATGTCGCTATTAATTTAATTAAATTATAGTAATTTAAAAGTATCATTAATTGTTTAACTTGGCCCAGTGCCTCTATTAAATCGTAATACCGATTATATAAAAATGGCAACATAAGTTTATTTTTTTTAAATTTGCTCTAATATACTACACTTGGTAATGAAAATTTTCAAATTCGGCTCCGCTTTCCTCGTTAATGCAGTACTTTTATTCCTTCTTTTAACTTCATGCTCTACTCCAAAAAATATTCCTTATTTTGAGAATATTCCTGACTCTGGTTCTATAGTAGATATTGAAACTACTCCTTTTAAAGAGCCATTAATTGCACCTGATGATATTTTGAGCATTACGATACAAACAATAGATCCAGAGGTCACAGGAATTGTAAATCAGGCACCATCATTTACTACATCTGGAGGTACAGGTATGGGTGTAGCATCATCTCAGCAAACAACTCCCGGTTATTTAGTTGGAAAGGATGGGAGTATAAACTTTCCAATGGTTGGCAAAGTTACTGTCGCTGGTTATACTACTCATCAGGCCGCTGATATAATTGCTGAAAGAGCCTCACAATATCTCAAGATGCCAACTGTACAAGTACGTTTCGCTAACTTTAAGATTACCGTATTAGGAGAGGTGAACCGCCCTGCAAGTTTTACAGTAGCTAATGAAAAAGTTTCAGTCATTGATGCAATCGGGTTAGCCGGCGATTTAACAATTTATGGTAAAAGAGAAAATGTATTAGTGATTAGAGAGAATAATGGGAAAAAAGAAGCTACTCGTCTAAATTTAACATCCGCAAGTATTTTCAAATCCTCGCATTACTATTTAAAACAGAACGATATAGTATATATAGAGCCTAATAAAGCAAAAATAGCGTCAAACAACGCTCCGAGAACACAAGCGATAACAATTTCCTTATCAGCCTTATCGTTGTTAGTACTTTTGGTTACCCGGCTATAACAATTACACTTAGATGGATAATTTTTCGAATTTTCAAAGCAACTTAACATCAAAACCACAAGAAATCAAAAAAAGCTTATATTTCGTTCAGGGAATTATATCAAGGTGGCCATGGTTCGTGGCCTCACTTATAGTTAGCCTTTTTGCGGCATCCTTGTATCTTAAATATACACCTCCCGTTTATTCCATTGATGCAAAATTATTCATCAAAGATGACGATAATAAAGGAAGTCAAGGAATGAGTTCGATAGGAGGTTTAAATGAGTTATTGAGCACTACCAGTACCGTAGATAATGAAGCGGAAATCTTAAGAACCCGTTATTTAATGGAAAAAGTAGTGCGGTCTCTGAATTTAGACATCACTTATCGTCTGGAGGGTCATGTTTCCGCATCAGAACTTTATAACCCGCCATTTAGGGTTGAATTTCTTAAAAAAGTGAAATCTATAAAGTCCTCAAAGCTTAATTTAGTATTTAAAAATAATGGCGCGTCAATTTTTAACGACGATATAAAAAAGGATGTTAAAATTGGGGAGTACTTTACATTAGATGATATCGGAACTATCAGAATTCTTTTGACCAAATCAAATGTAGCTCCTGACGGCGACTTTTCCGTTCAGTTTGAAAATTTTGATAATAAAGTAAACGCCTTGATGAATAGCTTAACAATAGCGGTGCCTAACAAAATGGTATCCGTAATTGATTTAAGTTTAAATCATGCTATAAAAGAAAAGGGAGAGGATATTATCAATAAACTTATACAAGTTTATCAGCAAGAAAATATTAATGACAAAAATAGAGTTGCAGATAGTACAATTTTATTTATTAAAGACCGCTTATCGATAGTTGGATCAGAACTTGGAAACATAGAAGGAACCATTCAATCGTTCAAAGAAAGAAGTAAGCTTGCGGATATGACGGAACAGGGAAGATTGCTTGTTCAGAATACTAGCCAATATGAGGATCAACTAGGTAAGGTTATTTTGCAAATAAGCATCTTGGACCAGTTGACATCTTATCTGAAAGATGAACAGAAAAATAAGAGAGTATTTCCGAGTGGGATGGTAGACAACGAAATATTCGCCGCTTTAATAACGCGTTATAATAGCCTGATTATTGAACGGGAGCGGAGGTTATTAGCGACTACGGAGGATAATCCGTTCATCAAAAATTTAGATCAACAAATTTCAGGCTTACGGCAGGATATGTTAGCAAATTTATCTACTGCAAGAGCCTCGTATTTATTAACGAAAAGCAATTTAGAAAAAAATATTAATCAACTTTCATCCCAAGTTGGTACAGTTCCTGCTAGAGAAAGAACATATTTAGACTTGGCCCGGCAGCAACAAATTAAACAGGATTTGTATGTGTTTTTAATGCAAAAGCGTGAGGAAACCGCAATTTCAAAAACATCAAATATTTCAAGTTCAAGACTCATAGACCCTCCAAAAGCAGACAGTACACCCAAAAGTCCAATTAAAAAGTTGGTTTATTTTATTGGAATCATTGTAGGTATTTTGGTGCCTTTTTTAACCATATATATTCTAGGTTTATTAAACACAAAAATTTCATCTAAGGAAGACATTACCACTGCAACTGACGTGCCTATCATTGGTGAAATAATAAATAACCCGAATTTAACATCTATTGTATTGAAGGAAGATTCAAGGAGTGTGATTTCAGAACAATTTAGGGCGCTTCGGACTAACTTGCAATTTTTCCTTGGGGGTAATGATAAAAAGACCATAATAGTTACATCAAGCATGTCAGGAGAAGGGAAATCTTTCACCGCAGTAAATCTTGGTGTCGTATTGGCTATTTCCGGAAAAAAAGTTTTATTAATGGAAATGGATTTAAGGAAACCAAGTCTTTCTGCAAAAATAGGTATAGATAATAATTTTGGTTTTACAAATTATATAATAACACCTTCAATTGAAGTAAAGGATATAATTCGACCATCCACTGTCAATGACAACTTGTACGTTATTAGTTCAGGTCCAACACCACCAAACCCAACGGAGATAATATTAAACGAAAGATTTGCTTCATTAATGACTGAATTAAAGTTGCAATTCGATTATATTATAATGGATGCACCACCAATCGGTTTGGTAACTGATGCTCAACTACTAGCTTCACCGGCAGATATGACTATATATGTTGTCCGTCATGGATATACTTTTAAGAAGCAATTGGAAATAGTTCAAGACCTATCATTTTCTGAAAAAATGCCAAGACTGACAATTCTTGTCAACGACATCAAGCAATCCAACGGAGGTTATGGGTATGGGTATGGGTATGGCTACGGCTATGGCTACGGGTATGGCTATGGTGGACAAGGATACTTCGATGACCAAGCTAAGAATAAGACTTCATTTTTTGATAAGTTCAGAAAGAAGAACTAATGGCAAATATACGGAAACAGTCTGTGACTGCGTTTTTATGGAGCGGCTTGGGCCAATATGTCAATATGGGACTGTCATTTTTGACCGCTGCTGTATTGGGACGTTTGTTAGCTCCAACAGATTTTGGACTTGTAGGAATGATCGTAACAATAAATTCGTTCTTACTAATATTCGCTAACACCGGACTTTCGACGACAATTGTACAGCATAAAGAGTTTGGAAAAGATGAACATAATTCTCTTTTTACATTAGGTTTAGTATCGGGAGTTATTGCCTCTAGCATACTCGCTTTACTTGCACCTGCGATTGCAATATTCTATAAGGATGACCGCCTTACCATGGTGGCTTTAAGCGTTTCTCCTACATTTCTTCTAACTGCATTAACACAAGTGCCGCAGGGAATTTTGCAAAAGCAATTAAAGTTTAAATTGTTGTCCATAGCCACTGTCTCATCTGCTCTGCTGTCATCACTTATAGCAGTGTACTTAGCTTATATTGGCTGGGGGTATTGGTCATTAATTATGCAACTACTATTACGTGCATTTTTGTTGTTAACTTTTTGTATATATTTTTCACGTCAGGCTATTTCTCTTAAATGGACTCCAAGCCTTTACAAAAAAATTTACAACTTTACTGGTAACCTTACACTTTTTCAAGTTGTTAATTACTTCCAAAGAAATCTTGATAACATTCTTATTGGTAGAAACTTTGGCGCAGCTAGCTTAGGAATTTATTCACGTGCATATTTAATAATGACAACATTTAATAGTGCAATAGGCGGTGTCATATCATCAGTTTTACACCCTACATTATCCAAAAAGCAGGACGACATAGCAGCTATGACTCGAGGATACGGCGAGATTGTTCAATACATATTGTGGTTGTCGTGCCCAGTTATGGGTCTTTGTGCTGCTTTTGCTCCACAGTTTATACACATTGTTTGGGGCGCGAACTGGCATTCAGTTGTTCCATCATTTTTTTGGCTAGCATTAGCAGGCATGCACCAACCCGTGTACATTACGTTAGGAGCAGTATTTGCATCAAGATTTCAAACGAAATCCCAGTTCTATTGTGGAGTCGTTACAACAGCTTTGTTAGTTCTTGCAATTATATTAGGGTTGCCATATGGTATTGTCGGTGTTGCAAGAGCTTATTCGATTATGAGTCATTTGATCTTTTTTCCCTATATGTATTTTGTATGGTGTAAGGTTTTGCAAGGTCGGTTTCAGGCCTTTTTAAGATTAGTGTTACCCCCGATGTTATTTGGATGGACGCTGCTTTTAATTACCATATTAACCACTAACAATGATTTTCCGGCATTTATAAACAGAAATTTTCAGTTTAGTACTGCATTTATTATAGCTGGTTTAGCGTGGTTGCTTAGTTTATGTGTCGTATTTTTAAAGAGAGTTTACCCTTCCGTTAAGAAAACATTATTATCTTAAACTAAAACTCAAATAATGAAAGTCTTATATATTTGTTCCGCAAATATTGCTACGTTTTCTGAAAATAGTAATGCCTATCAACAGCCTTACAATCTTTGTTTAAACTCTTCTTGTACAATCATTGCCAAATCAAAAGCAGTAATCAATGATGAAATTAAAAATTTAGCTCACAGAATAATTTATACAGACTTATATGACACCCGTCTGTCGCGATTTTCGACGTCAAAGGTCAAAAGATTCTATAACGAATATTTTAAGCAACATGATGATTTCGATGTCATAATTTGTGACTTCTCTGAATGGGCAACCAGTATTGCTAAACAACTAAAAAAAATATTCAATCTATCTTGGTACGTTCTCTTATGGGATCCGCCTTTTTATAATCGGTACGAGATTAAAACTGGCTTAGTTTGGAAATTAGAGCGAGCATTGCGATTAAGACTTTATAACAATACAATCGCGGATGCTACAGCACTATGTTTTATAAACAGCGGAGTTTTAGCGGAAGAGCAACTTAAATTTAAACGCTTCCATCAATTAAAAAACGGCGTTGATTTAAGTCTTATCGATAGCATTGTTAAGACACAAATTTTGAAAAGAAAACAATCGATTTGTAATATCGGAAGGGTTCGAATGGATAAAGGGTGCATGGAGATATTAAAGGCGTTTGAATTTATTGGAGCAGAATTTCCCAATGCGACATTGAAATTTGTGGGGCAAATTGATGGAACTAGCAGTGAGAAGGAAAAAATAAAAAGAGCAGTCGAGACGCACCCATACGTTGAAAGAATCCATATCACTGGGCGTATTCCTTTCCTATCGGCAATGAATTTTGTCGCGGAATGTGAAATTGGACTACATGCTTATTCTGCGTCTAAATATTTAATATATAATCATTTGCTAAAAATAGGAGAGTATCAAGCTCTAGGGCTCGTTCCCATATCTGTAAGATATCCTGGCACATTGGACCTTATCGAAGATAAAAAGACTGGCATATTTATAAAAAATAACGAAGGAATATTTATATATGAAGCGTTGAAAGAGATTTTAGCTGATAACAACTTATATGAGAAAATCTCAGTACAAGCGAGATTTGAAGTTCGAAAGCGTTCTTGGGCCGCGGTGACAAATCAAATGTTAAATATTGTTAAAGTGGAAGTCTATAATGACTAATTCTCTTATTAACACTTCAAGGGCGCAAAAGTGGATTCCCATTTTGGGGGTGCTAATATTTGCGTTTGCGTCTTTCCGGGCTCCTGGTGTTACTAATACTGCTCCAACTTACTCGATACCAACACTTTTTAGCCTTATTCAGAGTGTGTCGTTATCTCTGATAGGGGGGGCTTTATTGGGGACTTTTATTATTATATTAATCACCAAAGATCGCATTTTTTTTAAGAAACCTTCAGCCGCTTCAATCTGCTATCTTATCTTTGGTCAAATATTGGTGTTAACTGATTTTTTTTACTCGTTTAAGGTCGGGCCAATGCTCTTAGATCTTTCATTTAACTTCATTATATTTTATTACTTCTCCTACATAATCAGTTCATATAAATTTAATGGCAAGGGGGTTGCCTTTTTAAATATTTCTTTCTATGGCATATTATGTTTTGTTGGCCTAAATTTAATATTATACCTTTTTAATATCGGGTCAATGGTTTGGAAAGGCCGGTTTTTTGGATTAACTAGTCAGCCAAACTTCATTGGTATGTGCGGTGGAGTCATGAGTGTACTTGCCAGTGCATTATTTATTGAAAGCAAAACGTTCAACAAAAAGTTCCTATTGTCTTTGGCTATACTCGCCGGTTTTTTACTTGCCTTTTTAGCTCAATCGCGGTCATCAATGCTCTCCGCATTTACGGGTTGTGCGTTCATAGCCATTATGTCACTACAGAATCAGCATGTGCGTTTTTTTAGCATATTGACATGTTTTTGTATCGCTGTTTTTCTTTATTTTAACGTGAACATATCAGATTATGACTATACTGACCGTGGAAATACACGTGAAGGTACCTGGAAAACCCTTGAGACTTATGCCAAGACGTTTCCAATCTTTGGTTATGGAAGAGAAGATATTCCAACGTCAAATTCGTATATGTTCGCATTTGTAAGTGCAGGCGTTGTAGGTAGTTTTTTTTTATTCGCCTCACTGATTTTAGGAATTAGAAAACTTATTATCTTACATTTTGTTGGCGGGGCAAAGTTGCGTCATGCCACTGCGGCGTATGGAGGGCTCATTTTCTTTTTTTTGACAGGAGCTATTTTTGAAGGACTGCTTTTGGATAATGTAAGCATTCCTGTATTTGTGTTTTGGGCGATATTGTCTTTTGCATGATCTATTATAGTTGATAAAATGTTACCAATACTTCAACCATTTGTCCCTCATTATCGAGAAAAGTTCTTTAATGGAATCAAAGAACTGATGCCCGTAAATATTTACTGCTATGAAGTAAAAGCAATAGTGGACAATAATTTTGAAAAAGGGGATGTGAAAATAATTCCACTTCGCAAAATTAAAATTGGGCCTTTCCTTTTTTACAATCCATTCCCTTTTTTAAAAAGTGATAGTCAAACTGTTGTCCTCATGTTAGACATGTCACATATTTCGACTTGGATTTTATTACTAACCACAATATTCCATCGGAAAAAGATTATACTTTGGGGACACGGTATTTCAGTAAAAAGATATATTAAGGAAGAGCAAAGGCCAAGTATCGGCCTAAAATATATGATCAAGCTTGCAAACGGAATTTGGTTTTATACAGAAAAAGAAGCTTTGATCTGGAAGGAAAAATTTCCGAATTTAAAGTATGCCGCATTGAATAATACAATATCTGATGTTGACGAAATCTTAAGCAAAGCTCTTAAGCCTAAAAATGATTTAAAGAATAAATACAACATCACCCAAGAAATTGTATTAATATTTGCTGCCAGATTTAATTCCGAAGATAGGCGTGTGGATTTGTTAGTACAAACAATTCACGCACTTGATCAAAATCGATATGGATTTATAATAATTGGAGATGGGCGTTTGAAGCCGGACTTTTCGAGTTATAAAAATGTTTATGATTTCGGTGGTTTATACAACAATGAAATCAAGGCCGAACTATTTTCAATTGCTGATATATATTTCCAACCGGGATGGGTAGGATTATCCATTGTCGAAGCAATGGCTTACGGAAAGCCAATTTTTACATTCAAACGTTCAGAGAACATCAAACAGTGCGTCGAGTACCATTATATAAAACATGGAACAAATGGTTTTACATTTGAAAATGTTGATGAAATGATCGAAAAATTGGGTGCAATTGGTTTAGAAGAATTTAGCCTCTTAGGTAAACAAGCCAAAAACTATGTTCAAAAAAATCTACTGTTAAATGATATGGTTAAACGAGCAGTGGAGTTAATTCAATCTTAAAATCACCACAATGAATATATTACATGTTGTATCAAGTATAGATCCTAAAGCGGGAGGGGTAAGCCAGGCGTTGAGAACTATGATTTTGGGGCTTTCGAAAGGAGCGTCAAATACCGTAGTTTGTTTAGATAATCCAGAAGAACAGGTGGCGATAAGAGATGATTTTGAAATCCATAAATGCGGTCCTACAAAAAATCCTTGGAGGTACTCCGTTAAGTTCAAAGCATGGATGCGAGATAATATAGTAAGATTTGACGTTATTATAATACACGGACTTTGGCAGTATCATTCATTTTGTACTTACTCTGTCTGGAAAAAGTTTGGAAACAAAAGAGCACGTTTGTTTGTCATGCCACATGGTATGCTGGATCCATATTTTCAAAAGGCAAAAGGGCGAAAAATAAAGGCACTAAGAAACATACTTTTTTGGCGTCTCCTTGAATCAAAGGTAGTTAACGAGGCAGATGGCCTGCTTTTTACTTGTGAAACTGAAAAATTATTAGCTAGAACTACATTTAAGGGTTATAGGCCTAAAACTGAGAATGTAGTTGGCTTAGGTGTGGAAGAACCGCCTCGGTACTCACTTACGATGGACAATGAAGTGGGTAGGAAAATAAGAAATTATAAAGATAGATACATCCTTTTTATTGGACGAATAGATCCTAAAAAGGGTGTAGATTTATTAATTGATGAATACAAAAATCTAATTAGCGAGTATCAGAATATACCTCAACTTGTCATTGCGGGGCCTGGATGTGATACTGAATATGGTAAGGAGATGATAAAAAAAGCTGCAAGCTGCCAAAGTATTCAGTTTCCAGGATTGTTACTCGGGGATCAAAAATGGGGCGCATTTTATAATGCTGAAGCGTTTATACTACATAGCCATCAGGAAAATTTTGGTGTAGCTGTTGTTGAGGCTATGGCCTGCGGAAAGCCGGTAATTATTTCGAATCAAGTAAATATTTGGCGTGAAATTCAGGCATCTGGTAGTGGTTTTGTTGATGAGGACACTAACAACGGGGTCTTCAAAAACATGAGAAAATGGCTTGAGCTTCCGCAGGAAGAAAAAAATAAAATGTCTAATAATGCTAAAACTGCCTTTAAAGAACTTTTCTTTATAGACAAAGTTTCTGTGCGGTTGCTTGAATTATTGGAAAAGACTAGGACTGTATGATAGAATAGTCTCAGACGTTTAACTGATATTTGAACTATTAACCCTAATAGTTATGAGATACATGCTGCTTACTTTAAGGTTATCAAAGTTGCTGCCTATGGAATGTTAATTTGCACCTGGTACTATAATATTTCTCAACCTTACTTCGCTTAATTCCACGATGTTACACTTTCGTAACAGCATAATTAAGGTCAAGGAGAACTAGTTCACTTTAATGTAATATAAATTAAACCTATTTATAAAATCTACACTTGATTTTCAAAATGCAATGTTTAATTAATTATGTGTAATCGAATACGTCTACTTTAATGGCATTTTATGTATGAACTTACATATTAGTTCGCTAAGTCTTGTCGTATTTAAGAATAGTTTCTTGTCATTAAAATAATAATACCTTAACAAGCTAATTATCGAAAACATTTCAAAAAAAAGGCGGTTTTTTTTTATATTTGTTACATATATTTAATGATTGCAGTGATTTTTTTAAAATGTAACTCTGCTCGTTTAATATGACTGTGGTTTCACAATGTTCATAATGAAGTTTTTCACGGTTAAGAATGGAATAATAGGTGTTAAGAGAAGGCATTTGATTTAGCTAGATATTCGAGGGGTATTCCTTGAGAGGTGGTATCGTTTGCCATTTGTTGCTCAGTAAAAACTAGATTAAGAAATATCTGAATTAGACTTCTATAAGTGCTAACAATAATTTGATGAAAAAAATAGGTATAATCACGATTCTGAACGTCAATAATTATGGTGCAGAATTACAAGCATTTGCGTTGCATCACAAGTTAAAGTTGCTTGGTTATGAGAATGAAGTGATTAATTATTTATATTACAAAAATCCTGAACATCGTTCTGAAATTAAATCTCTTCCGCTTTTCAAGCGTTCTGTATATAGCAAACTAAAGGAGTTTGCGCTGAAATGGCTTGATAGATACAGTGCACTTAGTAACCCAAGAATCGCAAAGGTTAGGAAAAGAAGGTTTTCAGATTTCCATTCGAAATACACCTGTATGTCGCAAACCTATCGTAGTTATTCGGAACTATATAATGCAAAACATCCATATGATATATTTATTGTAGGCAGCGATCAAGTGTGGAATCCTAATAATCATACGAGCATTGAGCCATACTACTTAACTTTTGCGCCGAAGAACGCAAAAAAAATATCTTACGCATCAAGTTTCGGAGTTGGCTCAATTGATAAAGCCTATCATGAAACGTATGCAACGTTGCTAAACAACTTAGACTTTATCTCAACGAGAGAGTCTGACGGTGTAAAAATTATAAAAGATATTTCCGGGAAAGATGCCGTGCATGTGTTAGATCCTACCTTGCTTTTATCTAGACAAGAATGGACCGAAGTTTTAGAGCCTTTCGAAAGTTCTGAACCATATATCTTGTTATTCGTCTTTAAAGACTCTCCTTATGTAAAGGAATTGGCTTTGCACTTAAAAAGACAAACTGGATTTAAAATTATCCGCGTTTGCAAAAATGAAATGAGAGTAGAACCGGATTCTGAGATACTTAATATCAGAGATATGGGACCCCGTGAATTTTTGGGTCTATATCAAAATGCAGCGATTGTAATTACAACTTCATTCCATGGGACAATATTTTCATTGATTTTTGAGAAGCCATTTTACACCATTACACCGGGTAGTAAAAACAATAATAGCAGGCAGCAAAGCCTTTTATCGATGGTAGGATTAAATGATCGATTAATTGAAGAAGGTAGACCTTTTGTGGAACTTCCAGACTTAGTCATAGATTACGTGAACGTGAAAAAAATTTTAGAACAAAAAAGAACAGCTTCTTTGGCCTATTTGGAAGAAGCAATTAATAAATAATCAAATGGAAGCTAATTCATCTAACATACAGAACTTAAACAAAGTAGTAAGGGGCGGTTATTGCGTAGGTTGTGGCGCATGTTCTTTTGTCGGGGGCACTGAAATGAAGATTAATGACTATGGAGAATATTACCCAGACTTGAGTAGCTTTTCAATTGAAAATAACACAGCAACGACTGAAAAGATGGAGTTTGTTTGTCCTTCATTGAACCCACAATTTAATGAAAATGTCTTGGCTGCTTCGTTTTTAAATAACTGTGACAATCCGAGTAAATATATAGGCCCATTTCAAGACGTGTATGCTGGATACGTCAAAGAAGGGCAATATCGAAACAATGGGACTTCTGGAGGTTTTGGCACTTGGGTAGGCGCGGAGCTATTTATGAAGGGTATGATTGATGGTGTAATTCATGTAAAGGAGAACAAAAGAGAAGGTGCCCTTGACCCTTTCTTTAAGTATGGTATAAGTACTACAATAGAGGAAATTACAAAAGGTGCAAGAACTAAGTATCATGTAATTGAAGTTTCCGAAATACTACAAATGATCAAAGATAAACCTGGTAAGTATCTGTTCATCGGTTTGCCATGCATGGTAAAAGCGATTAGGCGAGTCCAGTTAGTAGATCCTGTAATTAAAGACTCAATCATATATACAGCTGCTCTAGTATGCGGGCATTTAAAAAGTATTAACTGGACATTATCATTAGGCTGGGGGAAAGGTATTCTACCTGAAAATGCCGTTAGGTTTAAATACAGGACTAAAGCAGATGATATCCCTGCTAGGGCTTACGTTTTTACAGCTTATGCAGGTGATTATGAAATAAGAGAGGATTCAGGGAACGTGGTCGGGGGAAAGTTTAACCAAGGAGCGCTTATGCTTCCTGCATGTAACTTTTGTGATGATGTTGTTGGTGAAACGGCTGATCTCACAATAGGTGATGCTTGGCTCCCTCAATTTGAAATTGATTCTAGCGGCACTAATTTACTTATAGTACGCAATTCAGAATTGAATGATCTAGTCAATGCTGCAAAAGTCACCGATAGGGTTTATCTTGAGGATTTAACGGAAAAAGATGCTATAAGTGCCCAATCGGGGGGATTTCGGCAAAGGCGTGATGGACTCTCCTATAGATTAGAAAAGGTTGATAGGAAAGGTTTATGGCGGCCTATAAAAAGAGTAAAACCTGGGGAGTTCATCATGCCCCCACTTAGAAAGTTGATATACGCCATGAGATTTGATGTAACGTTAAGGTCTCGGGAAAATTTTAAAACTGCATTGCAAAGAAATGATTATAATTATTATAAGCAGAGAATGCAAGTTCAGTTAAAATTACTCAGGTTGCTTGAAATTTCGAGTTCTGCATCAAGGATAATCAAAAGGAAAATCTCTTACTTCCGGCTAAAGCAGGTCAACAAATAATTTAGATTTCTTTGTATGGAAGATATTAGTGTAAATATGACCGAGGTAAGGCATGTCTTTTCTTTGAAAAACAAGTTAAGCAGGGTCTTATGGGCTTTTATTTCTTTTTTTCTTTTTAGACCATTTTCACCTCGGCTTTTTAGAAAATGGAGGATTTTTTTATTAAGATGCTTTGGTGCAAAAATTGGATCGAGTTGTACGGTTCATTCTTCTGTTAAAATCTGGGCACCCTGGAACTTAGAAGTCGGAGACTTTACCTGTATTGGACCTGCAGTGGATTGTTACAACCAAGGAAAGATTGTCATTGGTTCCAATGCTACTATCTCGCAAAAAGCTTACTTATGTGCATCAACACATGATTTTACAGATACTAATCACACCTTGGTATTGAAGCCGATTACTATAATGGATAGGGCATGGATTGCGGCAGATGCATTTGTTGGACCCGGCGTGACAATTGGTGAAGGAGCGGTGGTAGGTGCAAGAGCGGCTGTATATAAAAATGTTCAAAATTGGACAGTTGTTGGCGGTAACCCTGCGGTATTCATAAAAGATAGAAAGATTTTAAAATAAAGCTTGTTAAATGTTTTCAGTCGTTATTCTAACAAAGAATGAGGAGCAAGATTTGCCGGGATGCTTAGCATCGGTTAATTGGAGTGATGATGTTCATGTATTCGACTCTTTTAGTACGGATCAAACTATTAATATAGCTCTTCAAGCAGGAGCAACAGTTACGCAAAGAGCTTTCGACGGTTATGCGACGCAACGAAATGCCGCCCTTT
Organism: Mucilaginibacter limnophilus; assembly: GCF_004005815.1. Lineage (GTDB taxonomy): Bacteria > Bacteroidota > Bacteroidia > Sphingobacteriales > Sphingobacteriaceae > Mucilaginibacter > Mucilaginibacter limnophilus. Next base: position 54,088 of record NZ_SACK01000007.1, read on the forward strand.
CACTTCCGTTCAAATATGAATGGGTTTTTATATTAGATGCGGACGAACGTATTCCCAAAGATTTAGTTGAGATCATTGAAGCCGAATTGGCGAACACAACCACTGGAGTAAACGGATTCAGAATACGACGTAGAGATTTTTTAAATTCTAAGTGGTTAAAATATGCGCAGATTTCCCCGTATTATGTGCGGTTGATAAGACGTGGCAAGGCTAAATATCATCGTGAAATCAATGAAGTACTTGAAGTGGAAGGAAATGTGAAACAGCTAGATGGATTCTTTGACCATTATCCATTTTCAAAAGGTTATCGTCACTGGTTAGATAAGCACAACTTATATTCATCTATGGAAGCTGAGCGATGGATATATGAGCACAACAATAATGTCAAGTTTTCACTCAACAAAGCTTTGTTTAGTAAAGATTTTTCAGAAAAAAGGTTTCATCAGAAAGGAATTTTTTTTAAGATTCCAGGGCGTCATATCATTAAATGGTTTTACATGATTATATGGCGGAGAGCGTTTTTGGATGGGACAGCTGGTATAACATATGCAACTTTGCAGGCGATATACGAGTATTTCATCATACTTAAGACAAAAGAATTGCTTCTAAAAAACAAAAATAAGTAACTTATATAAATCTAAGTAGGTTCTATTGTTTAATGTTCAAATCGTGCATAGAAATTAAAACTTACGTTTAATGTACATTGCTAAGTTCTACTCATTACTCCGATAGATTTTCCGTCCCATCCGGGAAACAGGACGCGGTCATTCTTTATTTTTAATTGTTGGTCAGCTACTTCACTGAATACACTTCGAAAGTCTGTTGTGACCGGTAAATCGCGGCCGTCTTCTAAGGTCTCTACTGAAAGCGATTGCATAATTCCATGAACTAAGCCTCCATTAACATTATTTCCCAATATAAAATTACAAGAAGCCCGGCCGTGGTCCGTTCCTCCGGTACCATTTTGGTGTACTGTTCGGCCAAATTCTGTCATAGTCATCAACGTTACATCATCTTGATATACGCTCAAGTCATTCCAGAAAGCGTTAATACTATTACTCAAATCAGCTACATTGCTTGCAAAGATGCCGTTTTCTGTGCCTTGATTATAGTGTGTGTCCCATCCATTAGATTCCGTAAAGGCAACCTCAAGACCTACATCCATCTTAATTAATTGCGCTATTTGCTTAAGTGATTTACCTAGTGCCGAAGACGGATATTTCGCATTGTTCGCTGGTCTGTAATTTTTAATGTCGGCGTTTTGTAACATCTTGACAGCATCAAAACTTTCTTTGCTAGTATTGTGAAGTAACCCAGCAGATGCTTTATCATAAACCTCTTCGAAAGTTTTGGCTGTTACCTTTGCGCCGGTGACATTGCCTTTCAATTGAATGCCGAAGTCTTGCAAGTTGTTAACCGTTACAACTTGATTATCGCCATAGAAAGATCGAGGCATATTTTGAGTTAAGCTAACTGCGGTAAAGGGAGTTACTGCGTCATGGCCTAATAGGCCCACTGCCCGATTTAACCATCCACTTTTTGTGCCTTTATTGAATGGTGTCCCTGATTCCATGTAATCCTGAGCATCGAAATGTGAACGGGTTACATTAGGTGATCCTATGCCATGTACAATCGCAAGCCGTTTTTCACGGAACATCGGTTCAAAGGCCCGCATAGCTGGGTGTAAGCCGTAATGACCATCTAAATCGATCAGGGGCTTTCCTACAGTGCTTCCTTTCGCTGCTGACATAAAAAGGGTGGGTCGTGCGGATCTCAGATAAGGGTCTGTAAATGGAGAAACTGCCATAAGTCCATCCATGGCGCCACGTTGAAAAATACAAACCAATATTTTACGCTTGCCATACGGCTTTATAATTTGCTCGCCAGCGACAGCTTCCGCTAAAAAGCTGGGTATGCCACCAATCAAATTTATTCCCATCAAGGCTAAACCGCCTGATTTAAGGAAACCTCTTCTGCTTATCATAAGTCAACTTATTTTATTTTTATTAACGGCGCTGATACTCTGGCGATCCAAGTATTAACCCTACTAACTCTGATAATATAGAGTTATTGCCTGCGTTAGGCTGTATATCTTTATTTTTTTTGGCTTCTGCGTTTTCGTATATGGTGTGACCAGTAGCCTTTGATTGAATTTCTGACTTGATCATTATAGGGTTTCTTTGTTCAACTTTTCGCGTGAACTGCGAGTTGTTGAGAATGGGTGTAATTCGCTTAATAGTTTCACTTAAATTGCGCTCTGGCAATATGATTTTGCTATAATGTATTAGGGCGTTTTGTTGATTTCCAAACTCATGGTAGTTGTTCAACGCAGGCAAGTCTACCTTAACACCAGGGATACGATTAGATGCCAGTGCTATGCTAAAATTCATTCTAGTAAGTAAGGAGCCAGCGTTTATCCAGTAATTGCCTTTGTCTGGAAAACCTGTAGGTGCTTGATAATAATATCTTTTTTCTCCCATTTTACTTATCCAACTGTAAAGTTGATAGGGTTGAATAATTTTGGCATTTAAAGTTCTTGTTGCCCCAATAGCTAACTCAAACGGCGATTTAATTTTTTGACGTACTGAGTTTGTGCTCCAGAATTCGGGCGAGGAAACCATGGTCAATAGTACCTCTTTAATGTCTCCATCCTTAAGTTTGAATGTGGTTGCCATTCTGTTTATAAGTGTTTTAGGAGGATTATCACTGACAAAACGAATCGCCAATTTCTTGCAAATAAATTTTGCAGTTGATGAATGGCCGGCTAACATTGTAAGAAGCTTTATCCCTTCCTGATAACCGTTATCGGGACCAAATTGTTCACCTAACACATTTTTTTTCCCTTTGTCATGGCGGCTAGGTGTAAACAGGAAATCACCATCGTGCACGTACCCTTCATTATCAAGTTGTTCAGGTCGCAAACCATTCATTAGTCTGCGTATGCCGTTTGAGTTAGCTTCATCGCCAATTGGATAAATTGTCCAACCAGTGAGTATAAGGGCTGCTTGAGTAACATCACGTTGAGTATAACCTCCTGCTACTCCAAGAGTATGTAACTCCATCACTTCTCTTGCATAATTTTCATTTAAACCTCTTACATTCTGAGGCTTTAGATTTTTGTATTCGTTTATTTTTTTTGAATCAACAGTGTCTAGCTTTTTATCCAATCCAGCAACCAGTTCCTTACGCTTGCGGTTACTTATGGGCTTGATATCTGTTATGTTAGAACTGGAGCTTGAGAAATTGTCCAAATAAAGTAACATAGCAGGTGACTTAGCAGTTGCGATTAATAACGTCTTAAATTTGCCTAAGGCATTCGGACGTATCACATCACGCTCGTAAGCCGGTATAAATATTGCGCATTGACCTTTAGTGATTGAGACGTTAAAATGATTAAACCAAAAGTCAGTCATTACTTCCTGCAACTGATTCTGTGAATAAGCAGCCCTTAAAATTTTTTGGCTGATAAACTGCTGAAAGAGTTCTTGCTGTGTGCCCATATCTTTTTGATGTAAATAATTAAGCAAGAGCGCGCGACTTTTGACATTGTCTGCTTTGATTAAATCTTTTTCTATAACACCATCTCGCACAGCCAACTTGATAATTTGACTCATGCGGGGGTATTTGGTAATCAATTGGGTATTGGTCATAACAACTGCATCCATGTTACTGATCAGATGATTTAATGAGTCATCTGGTAAATTGCCATTTAGTTGCTGTTTAAACCAATCCTCAAGACCTGTTTTTACAACGGCGTCAATCTGGTCTGTTGTGACTCCATAGGTAAATCGGCTAAGCAAGTGCACTGCTGCTTGCCGCTCATTTAATCCTGCCGATTGGAATGGGAATTTAGTTGCATAATTTACCGCTCGATGATTGATATCAAATGAAGAGGAGGATGCAAAAATTATTAAAATAGCTACGGCAAAGCATTTTTTTTTGACACTGACTTTCATAAATATACAATCGAATGATTGGTATGACTATTAAACATTCGTAAGGTTTAACCTTATCAATATTAATTAGACGCTTAATCAAATCGCTTAAAAACGAAAAAAATTATAATTTATTTATCGTCAAACAATAAAAGTTTTATAAAAAACATAGTAACTCTAAGAATACAAGGTAGATTATAATCATTCACAAATGTAGGCTAATATAAACTGCAGGATCTGGTGTTTTTATATAAAAAAACTACCTGCTACGCTTATCGCTAACGTGCACAAAATTAACAGGTAACACTAACAAAGCAACTAATTAACCTATTACGACTGGATAATTGGCCAAATATAAAGAAAGGGCTTAATGAATAAAGCAAATAATCAAGCGCCGATCATTTCGGCGATCCCGGCTCCGGGATAATCGGCCATTTGCGTCCACTGATCGGTTGCGGGTGTATATTTCCACAGGTCCTGTTTGGGTAGCGAAAGCCCACCGAGCAAGTATCCGGAACTACCTATGGTAAAAAATACGGCGCCCTGTCTATTACCTCCGGAAAAGTCGCCCTTTTGAGTCCATGTATCGCCAGCGGGATCGAACTACCAAAAATCGCTTTGTGTTGCTGCTAAAGTTAAAACCAGTGCCGAGGTAGGTTTTATTGTTGATCGAAAAACCCGCGATCAGTCCCATTCCCTTACCAGGATAGTCATTCATCTGATGCCATTGATCAGTTAAAGGATTATACTGAAACACTTCAGTGGTATTGTTGCCGGCAGCTCCGCTACTGTCCGCCAACGACATAACCTTTATCAGTCGAGAGAAGGCGAATGTCCAACGGAGTGCGGTACTTGGATAATTTTTAAGTTGAGACCTGCCTTAGGCGCAACTTCAGTCGTGTCGTTGTTGTCGTCTGTATCCGGTTCAATGGCTGCTTCCTGGCTGAGGCAAGGAAGAAATACAAGAGAATGGTGATAGTCGCCACATTGATTTTACGCATGACAGGTTCTGATAGGATTATCATGGTAACCCTATAACAAAAAAGTTACAAGCACAAGAGATGCGTTAATCAAGGTGTATTACACGGCAACAGCCTCGGTTTGCGCATCCTTTTTACCGGTGCTTAAAAACTTGTCAAAGCGGGCTAGGATAAAATCTTTGTCAAGGCTTTGACGTGCGTACGCCCTTGCGTTGGCCCGTATTACTTGCAGTTCGCTGGTAAAGGCTTCCGCGATGCAGTCAGTAAGCAGCGCTGCTGAATCAGGCGCAATGAGCAGGCCCATATCATTTTCGTGGATGATATCATATAAACTGGTACCCGGCAAGGCCGTTACAAGTGGGCAACCGCCCGCCGCAAGGATGCTTGTCAGTTTTGATGGCATCACCAAATCGGCAGCTGAGCTTTTTTGAAGTACCAGGTGTATATCGCCAGTAGCAAGCAAATTCGGCAATTCGGAATACGGTAAAAACGGATGAAAGCTTACGTTGCTAACGCCGCTATGGTACACCAAATCCTGCAGCTTCTCTTTGCCACCGCCCGAACCAAATATCAAAAAGTTAACATCTGGCAAGGCGGCAGCGGCTTCCACAATGATCTCAAGCCCCTGTTTTTCGCCCAGATTACCCGAATAGATCACCACTTTATCTGTTTCCGCAAGTCCCAGTCTACTGCGTAACGATTGCTCTTTTGACAATGGCCTGATATGCTGCGTATCAACCCAGTTATACAGCATAAAGGTTTTTGCTTCCGGTATGCCCTTCTGCAATATCTTGTTCAGCATGCCTTTGCTAATGGTTGATACGTAATTGCTGTGTTTCAGAATGAAATATTCCATTTTAAACAGTAGGTTCAGGAAAGTTTTGTTTTTTATAAGATCAAGCTGCCTGGCGGCATCAACCTGAAGGTCCTGCACGTGGTAGATCATTTTAACACCGCGTATTTTGCTGTATAGCAAACTCATGAAGCCCAGGTGGAAAGCCGGTACTATACACATCACCACATCCTGCTTTTGGCCGAAAAGGAACTTAAACCAGTAAACCAGGCTGCTAAGCAAAAAGGTGAACTCATGGATAATGCGTTTCATTGAGCTAACTTCTTTAGGCACGTATAGGGGACAGCGGTGAACCTTTACACCGTTTATTTTTTCGGTATGCCACCATTTGCCTTTATGCGATGAATGTACGCTCCACTCGGGATAGTAAGGCATTGCGGTGATCATGTTCACTTCATGACCATGGCTGGCAAGCCACTCGCACATTTCGCCTGTATATTTGCCTATACCTGTAAGTTCCGGAGCGTAATTGATGCCAAAAACTAAAATCCGCATATGATATAAAGTGAGTGCTATTATGGGTTTAGTGACATAGCCAGTAATAGGCTTATCTATTACAAATGTAACAAAAAATCCTTGCGGGTGGTGTTAAATTTGCATTATTTTGGATCTTGTATTTCGAAATTGTAAACCATCTTATTTTCATTTGCCAGCTTTAAAAATGCTATGAGGATTGCTCCATAATTCATATTGCAGTTTTTGGTTGATAGCAGCCTTAAGTTTGCCGTCTTTGTTAAACCAGGTATTTAATCCATAAAAATAACCTTTAAACCCTGGGATGGCTATCCTTTTTAACGTGCCGTGTTCACATTGTCCGTTTAAGGTGGCGTAAACAGCCTGAAACTGGAAGCGTCGTTTATAAGGATCTGCTGTGTTTAATTGCGGCTCATTGCTAACTATATAGTCCAGGATATTTAATGTTCTAAGCGGAAGATTATGTGTTTGAAGGCAATCAATCGCCCGGTTTTTCCAATCGACAGGTTTTTTCTGCTTATCTTCTAATACGCGGATTTCAGCATCAAGCGCGGCGATAATGGCCTGGTGTTCCTCACGTTTTTTGTATAAAGCCGCTAGCTCAGGTAGTTCACTTTTTGCATTCATAATTAATTGCTTAAATATAACAACTGCTCAGTGAAATTTTTAAACTTTGCGTACGGATAGTTCTTCTTGTAAGGATATATGATAATACTTGGCCTAATATTAGTGTTGATTGGTTTTATGTTGACTATTGCCACCATTGGTAGATTAGCGGATGATTATAGCACGGACCAATACAAAGAGTTGCGTTTCATGCGTCGTTCTTTTGTGTTAGGAATGGTGTTACTCATCTTAGGTGGCGGCATTTGCTATGTATGCATTTTTGTTTAGTTAAACACACAGGCGCGCTAAAAAAATAACCAAGGAGCGCTACGCGATAGCCAAAATTGCAGGCATAAAATGTGCCGCGCTTATCGTGCGCAGTACGGCTGTAAGTATATCAGTAACGCCACCCAACCTGTACGGTTATAACGATAACTATCGCCCCGAAAACTCGCATGTGCTGCCGGCCTTAATACGCTCCTTCTACGAAGAAAAGGAACAGGGCTTGCCATCAGTAACCATATTGGGTACCGGCTCGCCAAAATGCGAGTTCCTCTTTGCCGACGACCTTGCCGACGCTTGCTACTAACTGATCCAGAATTTTTACCTAGGAAGGCCTGGTGAGCATCGGCATCGGTGAAGGCATATCCATCGCCGACCTTGCCCAATTGGTCAAAGGCTATGACTACAAACACCAACTGCCTGTGTCCGAAACTAAGAATGCCGTTGCAGGCGAGGTAGCGTACACTTCTTTTGAAGGGAATGATTCCGGCTGGAACTATACGTTGGGTTCGGTGACAACCTCAACAGCGTTTACGGGTAAAAAAAGCTACTTGTTAAACTCAGTACCATTAAGCAAAAATGCTAACCACGAAGAAACATTCAAGGTGACATATTGGACAAAGAATGCTGCTCCATTTGCCGTAAGCGGAACTGTTGGAGCCGCACTTAAAGGCGAAACAACGGTTGACGGATGGACATTTTACGATCACACTGTTTCGGGGGTATCCGTTATTGCGATATCAGGCAGCGGTTACATTGATGAACTCAGGGCTTATCCCGATGACGCCCAAATGACTACTTTTACATACGACCCGCTTATAGGTGCGACGACAATTTCGGGTGCAAACGGATCGCCTGTGTTTTACAATTATGATCAGTCCGGCAGGCTAACCGTTATTAAGGATCAAAACCGGAACACTACTAAAGCTTTTGTCTATAATTATAGGCCTGTCAACAGCGGCTTTATTACCGAGCCAACGATTACAACGCTTAAAGTAACCAACGGTAAAATAGACCTCGCATTTGAAAGTGTACCAGGTAGTAGTTCCTGTCAGATCCAATATCTGGATGTAACTGCGGGGGCTACAGTCAGAACGACACTCAATTCAGCTTGTGGCAGCCCACAGCAAATAACAGTTCCGGTATCCGGGCATCTCTACAGGCTTTGGGTGATCAATACAGTAATGGTGTAATTAAAGAATCGGAGCCTGAAGAAATAAATGTCCCTCCTTCTACGCCTATTGTCAATTCAGCAACCGTTAACGGTGCCAACATCACGGTCGATTTCACACCGCTTGCAGGTGCACCGGGATGCGCTATAGGCTATCTTGATATCGCCAATCCAAATGCATCCGTCGTTTTTTCAGGTGGAGACTGTACCTCGCCGCGCGTGATAACAGTTCCGGCATTAGGTAAGACTTACAGAGTTTTTGTTCGTTCTTTCATAAATGCCAGTCCGATAGATTCAAATCCGATAGATGTTATTGTACCCTAAATGAGCGTTTTATTATATCAACTAATCAAGCAATAAGCCGGATGCGTTTAAACCAACAACCTAACCTGTCATTAGCAAGGCTTATAACAGTAGCGATCATTTCGGTATTTAGTATAACACCGGTATTTGCGCAGATATCGACGAACCAGAACTTTATTATCACGCGTGACATCAAGGTAGCGGGCAAGACGAGGCTTGGCGGAGTGACGAGCGTGAACCCGGACACAGCGGACCAGGTGATCAGCATCCAGTATTTCGACGGTCTTGGGCGTCCGCTACAGACAGTGCAGTTCAAGCAGTCGCCATCAGGCAAGGATATCATTCAGCCGTTCGGGTATGACGAGTATGGAAGAGAAGCGAAGAAGTACCTGCCCTACGCGACACCAATGGCGACAGGCGCATACAGGCCTGACGCATTATTGCCGAACACCGGCCAGTCGGCCTATTATTCCGGAACTAACCCCGGTGTAGTGCAGACAGCGTATCCGTACGGGGTAACGGTTTTCGAGCCCTCGCCGCTCAACAGGGTAGCTGAACAAGGGTTCCCGGGAGCGGTATGGCAGCCGGTAACAGGTAACCGTACGGCAACGACAGGCCGTACGGTAATGACTACGTATACCACAAACAACCTTACAGCGCTTAATACAACACCGGCTGATATCAATCGAGGCTCACAGCGTGTGGTATTATGGCAAGCGGTTATCGGAACCAACCAGGTGCGCTCATTGCAGCGGGTGACAAACAAAGCCTACTATGATGCAGGAGAGCTGTATGTAACGATCACCAAAGACGAGAACTGGCAGCCAGCTGGTATTGCGAATGTTGATCCGGACGGCTGCGTAGGTACCGTTGAAGAGTATAAGGACAAGGAAGATCATGTAGTATTAAAGCGGACGTACAACAAAAGCGGCAGTACGGTACAAATGTTATCGACATACTATGTATATGATGACTTTGGTAACCTGAGCTTTGTGATCCCACCGAAAGCGAACGGGGATGTTGCTTCAGGCACGCTTACGCAGGCTACTTTGGACAACCTGTGCTACCAGTACCGTTATGATGGCAGGCAGCGCCTGACCCAGAAGAAGCTGCCCGGCAAAGGCTGGGAGTTTATGTTCTATAACACGCTTGACCAGGTGGTGGCGACACAGGACGCCGTTCAGCGGAGCAAGACATCCCAGGAGATCACCTTTACTAAATACGACGCGATGGGCAGGGTAGTGATGACCGGCACAAAGATATATGCAACAGCTGCTGACCCGAACGCCGAGAACTCGCCCAGCATGACGCTTCGCCAGAGCATCCAAAGCGAGATCGACGGTATCGCTACGAACTGGGAAACACCAGATGTAGCCAATGCTTCAGGGACAGGCTATACCAGCAGCGCTTTTCCTACAACAGCAGGCCTTACTTACCTGACGGTAAACTATTATGACCGGTACAGCAATATACTAGGCTTGCCGGCAACATATTCAGCACCGACAGGCGCCAGCAACATGACGACCGGCCTTCTGCTGGCCAGCAAGGTAGCCGTACTGAACCCGGCAACAGCCGCAGGTACGCAGCTGGCAATGTTGTTAACGGTAAACTATTATGACAACAAAGCACAGGTCATCAAATCTTACAAGCAGCATTATGTAGGCGGCGCGGTAGCTGAGGGTAATTATGACACCTATGACAACACCTACCGCTTTACCGGGCAATTGAACACCAGCCAGCGGCGCCATTATGTGAACGGCGCCTACCAGCAGTATATAGGTATGCAGTATGAATACGACCATGCGCTACGCAAAACGAAGATCGGCAGGCAGATCACCAAGCTTGGCGCGCCGAGCGGCATACAGGTATACCTGTCAAAAACAGAATACAACGAGATAGGACAGGTAACAGCCAAGCGTTACCACTCCACAGACGGCACGAACTACCTGGGACAGCAGACCTACAGCTACAACGAGCGGGGCTGGTTAAAAACACTAGGCACGGTAGGGCTCGGCGGCGCATTCAGCGAGTCGCTGAAGTACGAGGACCCGGATAACGAGACAGCCTCACCGCGTCAGTACAACGGCAATATCTCGCAGTTCAATTATAACGGGGTAAACAGCGGCAATGTATCGTTTAAATACCAGTATGACAAGCTGAACAGGTTGACCAGCGCTGTAAGTGGTACGGGGCTTGACGAAATGGTTGCCTATGACGTTAACGGCAATATCACCTCACTCACCCGAGCAGTACCGGGTGGCAGCCCCTATACTCTCGGTTACTCTTATACCAGCAGCAATAACACAAACCGGCTGAACACGGTGACCAAAAACACGGCAGCCTTCCGGACATACGGGACGAACTACGACGCGAACGGGAATGCCAAGACGAACGGCGAGGGCAGGACGATCGCTTACAACCTGCTAAACCTGCCGCAGAAGATAACGTATACGCTAAACGGTTCGCAGACAGCGACCATCTATTATGACGCGACAGGCAGGAAGCTGCGTACGGTGAGCACCGCGGACGGCACCAGGGACTACGTAGATGGCATTGTTTACAATGGTGGTAACATCGAATACATACAAACGGAAGAAGGTAGAGCGCTGCTGCCGGCGCCTGGGCCAAATGTACAGGATATCTACTATTACCAGTACGATCTGAAGGACTACCTGGGCAACACGAGGGCATCCTTCCAGCGCGACCCTACGAATACCACCATGCTAGTACCGCAGCTCATTCAGGAAGACGAATATTACGCATTCGGCCTTCGCCGCAGCAGACAAAATCCGGATAATAACCGTTATCTTTATAACGGCAAAAAGCTGATGGCTGACTTAACTGACCAGTACGATTACGGCGCAAGGTTGTATGATCCGGTAATTGCACGTTTGGTTACAATAGATCCGCTTGCTGAAAAAACCCATGATATAGGTTCGTACACTTACGTGCTGAACAATCCAATAAAAATGATGGATAATGATGGAAGGTATGCGGTTTCAGTTCATTATAATATCACTTACAAAGCTTTATTGGCATTAGGCTATTCAAAAAAGGATGCTGATGTGATGGCTCATTATTCAAGTACGTATGCTGACCATCCTTCTTTCGGAGTACTGTATATGGATTGGTGGGTACATACAACAAATACACGTTTTAATGGATATAGAGCTGGAATTGACTACAGTAAAACTGCGGAATCTCAAGATGAAAAGAACAGTATGTGGCACTCAATGATGAGTGATGCTGAAGCGGATGCTGGAATGACCGAAGAGCAAGCTACTTTAAGGGGATTGAAATTTGGCTGGGATAATGTTTTTGCTTCTAATGGTGGTGAAGATTTAGGTAAATTAGGACAAGGCATCCATGCCTTACAGGACGCAACAGCCCACATGGGGGTTAAGACTAATGACCATTTAGGATTTAACTTGCCATCAGCTGGTAAAATGCTAAATGATTTGTGGGGGTCTACTATGGCGGCATCAATTCTTACCCGTTCAGCAGGTATTATAACACGTTTGATGGCAGGTAAAAAAGTAGCGTTTAAAAAAGATGAAGAATTGAATCTTCAAGGCATATCAAAAGATCAATTCAGTCAGGCAATAAAGTTACTAATAGGTGCAGGGTTTCAAGGGACGATTAAAATGAATTAATATGAGTTTAATAATTCAAATTATTAGAGTGGTTACATTTGTATTGCTAGGTATAACAATATTCATGTGGATTATATATCATGCAAGTGGGCATAAAATACCTATGAGAACCGACATATCATTTGGTTTAACTATAGGAGTATTGACCTGTATAGTTTTTCTGATGAGGTTTTTAGCGTATAAAATTAAGAGTAGATGATTAGCTGGTACTGTTTCCCTAAACTGCTCCTACCTTTCGCGGCATTGTTGTTTAGCATGCTCCTGTTCACAGAGCACCTTTGTCGGTATTGTAATCTTCCTTTTTCTTCAACTACCATTTATAAATGAAATTCCAACACGATTAAAAAATGAAGTTATTTTACTATTTATCTATATTAAGTTTTTTTTGTCTTAACATAAAGTTAGCTTATAGCCAGGATGATCCAAACATACCTCCCAATTACATAGGGCAAACACCCAATAGTTATTCATTTAGTAAATTGAATAACGTTCCTTTAAACCTCTTTACAGGTCAAATTGATTTAAGCGTGCCGCTGTTCGAAAAAAAATGTTTTTGTTGAATTTCAACTTAGCCCTGAAATGCGTGCGTTGGGGATGTTTACGGTTGTAATAACTCCCTCGGGTGTTACCCGGCGTATCCGGTCGTTAGCTGATTCGGCAAGACCAATGTTTTAAGTGAAGACAAAGAAGCGTATATAAACGCCGGAATGGACGATTACCTGTCGAAGCCGATCAGCCTGCGATGCCCAATGCCGCTTTAATTTCTTTTATATGCTTTAAGCAGACGCTTTCAAAAGCTGTACCACTCCAGCTTCGCCATGAAGAACTTGCATGACTCTCTCGTACAATACAGCTTACCGTCACACTTTGTTGCAGGTATTTGTCAGACTGTACAATAGCTATAAAATAGGACTTGTACAAAATGATATCAAACTAGAAAGTCGGTTTAATTGACATTATACTTAAAACACACCAAAACTCATCTACAATTACAAAATCGTAAAACGGTTGACATCAGATATCAAAAAGAATTGTTGATTTATACTCTGGAAAATGATAACAAGTTTAAGTCTTAATCTTTATTCTGACGCCTGCTTTTAATCAAAAAAATACCCGGAGAGTGTCTAACTACTGGGGCAGTATAGATTAGTGCCTTATTAAAGTGCCACTTGCCGAAGTTCACCGTCCTCGGTAAACAACGTGTGTTTTACTAACGAATACGTTTTACTAATAAGCTGCCTTCTCACCCGGGTATAGCGCTGGGTTGTCCTTATTGACTTATGGCCAAGCATCTTGCTAACTTCCGCAAGTGAAAACCCCATCTCATTAAGCATAATATCTGCAAATGTATGCCTTGCCAGATGGGTATTTAATTCCCGCCTAATTCCGCATATGACCGCCAGCTCTTTCAGATAACCATTATAGCGAGCATTGCTGTTGACCGGTATCAAAAGGCCTTTTTTAGTCCGGCATGGGTGATCTTCGTATCGTTTTAAAATCACATCGATGATTGGCATAATCGGAACCATCTCAGCAACGTTCGTTTTACCACGGTCCTTGATTAACCAGCGTTCACCTGAAATCCCAACAGGTATAATATTCTCCGTGCTAATCGCATACACATCCTGAAACGCAAACCCGGTAAAACATTGAAAAATGAAAGCGTCCCTGACTTCTGACAAACGCTGTATAGGCAAGTCCTTACGCCAGATTTTATTAACCTCATACATTTCCAACGGCGGAATTTCTGTTTCGTCGCCACCGCATTTAAAGCGCTGAATTGGATTCTTATGAATCCAATTGCTCGTTTCCGCGAACGTCAATATCTCCTTGGTGTTTTTAATTTGCTTTTTTGCTGCTGCTTCACCGATAACTTTATCATTCTCTACTGTTAGATAATGATAAAACTGCTTTGCAAAAACAAATTCAATTTCCTCCAACTCTAAGTCAGTAGCTCGGTACTGAAATTGTAAAAAATTTACTAACTTTTTACGGGTAGCACGCCATTGCTTAAGCGTCTCAGCTGAACGCAAACCTTTCTCAACCATTTTTGCAAAGTTGGCAATGTGTATGTCCGTGGCTTGAAGAAGCGTTGGCAAAGGTTCTTTCCTTTTACCCACGTGGCGCTTTTTTTGTTGCTTTCGCTGTCCAACTTCTTTTCCACAATAGAGATTTTTTAGCATTAACGGAGTAATTCTCTCATATTGAGTCTGCAACACAATGAAATAGCGATTGAGGTCTACTGACAACTCGATAATTTTCAAGTTTGTCTCTCTCGCAGCAATAGTGTCTCCTAATGCTTTTTTGTTTTCGCGGCACCATTCATTAATATGGACCTTCTTACCTATGGATATTTCTTCTTCAAGTTCTCCATCGATACTTATGCGGCAAATTACCGGCGCGTAGCCATTTTTATCGGCTTTTGATTTCCTGTGCCAGAACAACAGGTTTAAATTTTGGTGATTTTTCACAATTGGGCACCATTTTAAGTTAATAAATCGAGTTATTCCGGTAGCTACCGGAGATACGCAGATTATTTAAAATACTATCTCACAAGTCATTCCCACAATTCCAGGTGCCCAAATTTAATATTCCAGGTGCCCAACTAATTGGGCACCTGGAATATTGGTTTTATTTGATAAAAATTGATTTGTTAATTTGTAAAAAGTGCGTTTTAAACGAAAAAAGGCGCATTTGCATGCGCCTTACTCTCTGATTTTTGTTTTCCGGTGATCCCGCTGGGACTCGAACCCAGGACCCCAACATTAAAAGTGTTATGCTCTACCGGCTGAGCTACGGAATCATCCTTTACCGTTTCCGTTAAAGTGGTGCAAATATAGAAGTATTATACAAAGTGCGCAAGCCAAATTTCATTTTATTTTAAAACAGTTAATAATGCCTTAATTGTCAATGCACTATTATTTAAATTCAGCTATCCGGCCATCATTACCGGCTAATAAAATCAGCTTTCCCTTCCGGGCTTTACGGCATACGTTAAAACTTCTGTTATCTATTTGCTCCCAACTTTTTCCATCATTTATGCTCAAATTACTTCCTGAAGTGCCTGTAGCTAAATAAGTTGTGCCATTACAATACTCAACGCATGATTGATAACCAAGTGGGCCTTTCCGGGAAAGCACTGTTTCAACTTTCGTTACAGAACACGCCACTGAGTCAGTATTTTTATCATTCGCATAGTCACCTCCTACAATAACATATTTATTATAATGAATTGCCAAAGAAAAAGCTCCCTGGCTGGCCTTACCACGCTTTATTGGAATGTTAAAGTTCTTTATATCAAAAGAATTGAATACAAGCAGCCTACTTTTTACACCTCCGGTAACTAAATACAAGTTGGATTTATCAGCCCTAAAACAAGTGCCGCTTGCAGCAAAAGCAGCCTCGTTGGTAATTGCTTCAGGAGAGATATCTTGTCTTTCAACCCATTTATTACCTGCATCTTTTGTTTCAAGCAACAGAAATTTTCCATTTACCGGATCGCCAATAACCCATCCATGCTTTTTATTAATAAAGTCCATAGCATCTAAAAAGTATAAGCTGTCATTATTTCGATAGCATACTTTCCAATTCACTCCGCTATCAACGGTTTTTAAGATTAAAGCAGGAGAGCCTGAAGCTATAATAATTGCTTCTTTATCATCAAATGCATCTACATCTCTGAAATCAGCACTTTCAAAGCCTTTTACCTGTTGCCAACGCCATGTCTTTCCGCCATCGGTAGTCAAACCAACGCTACCTTTACTTCCACTTACCCATGCAGTATTATCATCAACAACTGTTAAGCCCCTTAGGCTTATACCGGTTTTAGTATGTAAAATGTTTATTTTTTGTGCTTCCGACTTAATTACTATAACAATAAAAAATATAGTTATAGAGTTTCTTATAAAATTGTTCATAAAGCAATTTAATCATGATCTTATAATTTAATAATAATTTCAGTCGAAATTGTAAAACTTATATATTTGCAGCCCGTTGCATAAGGCTTATGTCTTTTACAACCGGCCCGGGTGGCGAAATTGGTAAACGTTGCGGTCTCAGAAGCCGTTGAGAATTGTCTCTTGAGAGTTCGAGTCTCTCCTCGGGCACCCCATTAAACATTCTACAAAGTAAAGCCCGGGTGGCGAAATTGGTAGACGCACCATCTTGAGGGGGTGGCATTCGTAAGGATGTACGAGTTCGAATCTCGTCCCGGGCACCACTTTAAACAATAGCCTCTTTCTAATGATTTGAATGTGATTGTTTTTAAAGATCCCATCTCACTTAGTCCATTATCACTTTACGTGTTATAACATTAGATTGTTAAATTAATAGCACCTTTGCTTAACTTGATAATATTAACTGTTATTTCTCTATAACAGTGGTTCCTGTCCAATATTCCCCACTATAATTCCATTTTAAGCATTTTTTGCATATACAAGTCCGCATACATTTGATTTCATATCCAACCAATTAAAGCTAAACATAACCGGTTTAAGTAGCCGGGTTATTTATAAAACTTTTACAAACCAGAATCAAATTATGAAGAAAATCTACTACAAGATTTATTGTATTTTGTGTTTGCTCATATTTAGCGCTGTTACGGTGTTTGGGCAAACAGGAAGCATAACCGGCCGCGTTCTTGATGATGTAGGCTTGCCCGTACCCGGAACCACCATAGCTGTTGAAGGTACCTCAATTGCCGCATCCACCGATGGTAACGGTTATTATATCATTAAAAATATAAGTAACGGGACATACAATTTAAAGGCGCAGTTTATAGGCTTTGCAACGCAAACACTTAGTGTCACCGTAAACAACGCTGCAACAATCGTTAACTTTTCGCTAAAGCAGTCGGCAACGTCACTTGATGAGGTAGTTATTGTAGGGTATGGCACGTTGCGTAAAACTGATGTAACCGGCTCAATATCTACCGTTACAACCAAAGATTTTAATAAAGGCTCGGTAACGAACCCTGAGCAATTAATTGCGGGTAAAGTGGCTGGTGTACAGGTGCTGTCAAGCGGTGGTGCGCCCGGCGCAAGCACGCGTATCCTTATTAGGGGTGGTGCGTCACTAAATGCAAGTAACGATCCGCTGTTTGTAATTGACGGGGTACCGGTTGATAACAACGGTATTGCGGGTTTGGCAAACCCTCTAAGCACCATCAACCAGCAGGATATCGAATCGATAACCATACAAAAGGATGCATCGGCAGCTGCCATTTATGGTAACCGTGCTTCAAATGGTGTTGTTATCATCACTACAAAAAAAGGAGCTTCAGGTGGTAATGTAAAGGCTGAGTTTAATACGCTGCAATCGCTTTCAAACAAAATCGGTATAGTGGATGTGCTTAACGCACAGGAGTATAAATACGCGCTGGGCGAGTACGTAAAATCGGGCAAGGGTAACCCGGCAAGTTTGGCTTATATAGGTAACGCTAACACAAACTGGCAGGATGCTATTTATCAGCAAGCTTTTAAAACTGATAATACCGTAAGCTTTAGTGGTGGTGTAAAATGGTTGCCTTACAGGCTATCGGTTGGTTACCTGGATGAAGATGGGATATTAAAAACCTCAAACTTCAACCGTATAAGTGGTGCCTTGAATATCAACCCCAAATTTTTTAACAACCACCTTAGCGTGAATATAAACATTAAGGGTACATTAACCAAATCAAGATTTGCAAACAACGGCGCCATCGGAGCGGCCATCGCCTTTAACCCAACACAACCGGTTTATGCACCTAACGTTTATGATGCGTCTCAGCCAACGTCAGCAACCAATTATCACCTGGGCGGCTATTTTGAATGGGTTGACCCGAACGGTACGCCGGTGTTACTGGCAACTAAAAACCCATTAAGCATGCTTCTGCAGGAAATAAACACCAGCAAAGCCAACCGCAGCCTGGGTAATCTTCAGTTAGATTACAAGTTCCATTTTCTGCCTGAACTTCATGCTAATCTGAATTTGGGCTATGATATTTCTGAAAGTGATGGCCGCGACGCGTTTTACCCAACCCTGGCATCAGTTTACGCAACAAAGGGTCAGCTGTCTTATTACTGGCAGGATAAAAAGAATAAGCTGATGGATTTTTACCTGAACTACGCAAAAGACCTGTCGGCTATACAAAGCCATATTGATGTAACGGCAGGTTACAGCTACCAGGACTGGCTGCGCAATACCCCGGGCATGGTTATAAAAACCAATACAAACCCTGACGTAGTGGCAAATCCCTCCAAAACACAAAACACGATGATTTCGTATTTTGGTAGGGTAAATTATAGCTTTAAAGACCGTTATGCATTAACTGCAACCATGCGTGCCGACGGATCTTCAAGGTTTAGTAAGGATAACAGGTGGGGGTATTTTCCATCAGCAGCTTTTGCCTGGAGTGTTAATAAAGAAGCATTTCTGGAGAATTCAACAACAGTATCTGACCTGAAATTACGCCTTGGTTATGGTAAAACCGGCCAGCAGGACATTGTAAGTAACGATTATCCGTATTTGGCCAAATACAACCAAAGTGCTACAGGTTCTTTGTACCCATTTGGCGATACCTGGTACACCATGCTACGTCCCGATGCCTATGATGAAAATATAAAATGGGAAGAAACCTCGCAATATAACATAGGGCTTGATTATGGTTTTGCAAACAATCGGATATATGGTAGCATCGACTACTTTATTAAAAAAACCAATGACCTGATAAGCGTGGTTGCCCCACCGGCAGGTTCAAACTTTAAAAACCTGCTGACCACCAATGTTGGTAATATTGAAGCAAAAGGCATTGAGTTTAACATAAATGTAAATGCTCTAAAAACCAAAAACTTTAACTGGAGCTTCAATTTTAACGCGACGCATTACGACAACAAAGTAACCAATCTTACCCTTACCGGGGTTGATGACCCGGTTGGGGTGCCAATATCTACCAGTTTTACGGGTGAATCACTACAATATAATACTGTTGGCTATGCCCCTTTTACCTATTATGTAAAAAAACAGCTTTACGGCGAAGATGGCAAACCACTTGAAGGCCAATACGCTGATCTGGATGGTGACGGCAAGGGTGGCGGCGAAGGCGATTTTTATCACTATAAATCATATTACCCCGACGTACTGCTGGGCTTTACCAATAATCTTACTTTCAAAAAAGCCACGTTATCGTTCACCCTACGCTCAAACCTGGGTGGTTATAATTATAACAGTATAGCCGCGGGTACAGGCAATGGTTCGGCTTTGGCATTTGCCAACTTTTTGGGTAATGCATCGGGCAGCATAAGGGATACCCGCTTTTTAACCAACCAGCAATATTCAGATATCTATGTTGAGAAAGCCTCTTTTTTGCGGATAGATAACGCAAACTTAGTTTACAACTTTGGTAAAGTAAGCAATAATTTAACACTGGCGCTGCAGGCAAACGTGCAGAATGTGTTCCTGATCTCAGGCTATTCGGGCCTCGACCCAGAGATTACCAATAACGGTATTGATGTAAATGTATATCCCCGTCCGCGGATATACTCGGTTGGAGTAAATGTTGGATTTTAATACAAGCAGAAGAGCAATGAAAATCAATTATATAAAAACCTTAATATTATCGGGAGCGACATTGTTAATGTTGTCATCATGTACAAAAGACCTTGACCGCAAGCCGTTTTACGATGTAACATCGGCAAGTGTGTATACCGATTTTAAAAATTATAAAAGCGTATTGGCAAAATGCTATGGTGCATTGGCTTTAACCGGGCAAGGCTCGGGCGATGGCAACCCTGATATTGGTGGTGTTGACGTTGGCTATATACGTGGCTGGTGGCAAATGCAGGAACTCACCACTGATGAGGCTGTAATAGCCTGGAATGACAATTACCTGCTCCCATTGCATCAGTCAGACTGGACATCCCAAAACTTGCTTATAGGCGCGATGTACAACCGTATTATGCTCCAGATAATGTATTCAAATGAGTTTTTACGTAATACTACCGACGAAAAGCTTGCTGCAAATGGTATTACAGGTGCTGATGTGGAAACTACGCATGAGTTTCGTGCCGAAGCCCGTTTTCTACGTGCTTTCGCTTACTGGCATGGCATTGATATGTATGGCAAAATGCCGTTTATAACCGAAAACGATCCGGTGGGAGCGTTCTTTCCCAAACAGGGCAGCCGTACTGAATTATTTAACTACATTGAAAGCGAGCTTAAAGCTATTGAAAATGAACTGCCTGAGCCGCGCACTAATGAGTATCCGCGCGTTGACAGGGCCGCCGCCTGGATGCTTCTGGCCAAACTTTACCTGAACGCCGCGGTGTACACAGGCACTGCCCGATATACCGATGCCATTACCTATTGCACCAAAATAATAAACGCAGGCTACAGCCTTGAACCTACGTACCAGAACTTATTTTTGGCCGATAACAACCTTCGTACAAACGAAATCATCTTTACCATTCCGGCTGATGCTGTAAACATGAAAACCTATAACGGTACAACCTACCTGGTACATGCTCCTGTTGGAGGTAACATGGATGTTAAAACATTTGGTATCGATGGCGGATGGTATGGCTTGCGTACAACAAGGCCTGTAGTTGAGCAGTTTGCCGGGACATATACTACCGACAGCCGCGCGTTATTTCATTCAAGCGGACAGAATATCGACATAACTACTATTTCAAACTTCGCTGATGGTTATCCGATAACCAAGTGGAAAAATGTTACCTCAACCGGCGCACCAGGGTCAGATCCTGCGAAAGTGTTTGTAGATACTGATTTTCCAATGTTCCGTTTGTCTGATGCTTACCTTATGTATGCCGAAGCGGTATTACGTGGCGGCACCGGGGGCTCTGCCGCACAAGCCATTGAATATGTGAACCTTGTACGTACCCGCGCTTTTAAAGGTAATACAGCAGGCAATATTACCGCCGGTCAGCTTACGCTTGATTTCATGATTCAGGAAAGAGGCCGCGAGTTTATGTGGGAGGGACAGCGCCGTACCGATCTGATCCGTTTTAAAAAGTTCAGCGGCAGCGCTTATATGTGGCCATGGAAGGGCAATGTAAAAGAGGGCAAAAGCTTTGAGGAGTATCGTGATGTATTTCCTGTTCCGCTGTCAGACCTTGTTGCTAATCCAAATTTGACACAAAATACCGGTTATAATTAATATAGTGATTGTTTATTATTTAATGTTCGAAGCCCTGCATACCCGGGGCTTTGTTGTTTTAAAAACATAATGTCGCAACACACCCCTTCAATTGTCGCTTTTGCACATGGCTTAAGTACTTATTCACTTGTATGTTTGTATAGTTGAAATTTAAAAACCATTATAAATCATACCTATGAAAAAGATGACAGCCTGCCTTTGGTTTAATAACGAAGCCGAAGAAGCCATGAACTTTTACACATCAATATTTAAAGATTCGGAGATATTAAATATATCGCGTTACCCGGCCAATGGTCCCATGCCCGAAGGTACTGTAATGACGGCTGAATTCAGGCTTAATGATATCACCTTTATGGCGCTTAACGGTGGTCCGCATTTTAAGTTTAACGAGTCGGTTTCATTTGTGGTGTACTGCGATACACAGGAAGAGGTAGATCATTACTGGGATAACCTTACAGCGGGCGGTGGTCAGGAAAGTATGTGCGGCTGGCTTAAAGATAAGTTTGGTTTATCATGGCAAATAACACCAACCGCGCTGATAAACCGGATGAAGGATAAAGACAAGGAAAAGGCGAAAAAAGTGATGCAAGCCATGTTGCAGATGCGCAAGATAGACATAGCTAAAATTGAAGAAGCCTATAACAGCTGATTACTATGGCGATGAAAAAAGCAGCTGAAGCCCCCGGCACTGTTGATGAGTATATTGCACAACAAGCTCCCGCATTCAGACCGCAGCTGGAAAAGCTGCGTACTATCATAAAATCGGAATTGCCTGATGCAAAAGAGATGATGAGTTACGGTGTGCCATGCTTCCATTATTATATGCTGATGGCTATTGGCGTAACCAAAAAATATTGCAGCTTATACGCTATGAGTCCGCCTTTGCTTAAACAATTGAAGGCGGACATTAAAGACTTAAAGATCACCGGCTCCACCATCCACTTTGAACCTGATGACGCACTACCCGAGCAACTAATACGTAAAGCAGTAGCCTTTCGAGCTAAACAAAACGAGGAAAAAGCTTCAGCAAAAAAGAAAAAAGCGAAATAACACTAATCTTCCGGATTCCATTGTAAAAACATTATCCCGGTTGCAATTAGTTGATAAAAAAATGTAGTTTCGGCTTTTTGATAACCGGATAATCCTGCTTAATGGTAAAAACATTGCGCTGGCGTGTTGCCCAGCTATTTGAAGCCCGCTGGTGGAAAAAGTACCTCGCCCATAAAGACGTTGCCACATACCTTGAATGGAAAAAAAACTACTGGAAGAATGTGCTTGACAGTATTGGCGGCAAATTAGGTATGCAGCCTGGTCAGTCAATTCTGGATGCCGGCTGCGGCCCCGCAGGTATCTTTATTGTGCTTGATAAATACAAAGTAACCGCGGTTGACCCTTTGCTTGATACCTATAGCGCTACCCTGCCCCATTTTAAGCCGGAAATGTACCCTTATGCAACCTTCCATACTCAAACGCTTGAGGCCTTTACCTGTACCGAACCGGTTGATGTGGTGTTCTGCATGAATGCCATAAACCATGTTTCGCAGTTGGATGAAGCATTTTTAACGCTTTACAAATGCGCCAAACCGGGCGGCAAGATCGTGGTTTCTATTGACGCGCATAATCATCAGTTTTTTAAACACATTTTCAGGATGCAGCCTGCCGATATACTTCACCCCCATCAGTATGATCTGGCTGAATATGAGCAAATGCTTACCCGCTTAGGCTGCACTATTATGCAAACCGAGCTTATCAAAAAAGAATTTTTATTTAACCACTATATACTTGTTGCCGAAAAGAAATAAAGCTGTAATGCTGAATTTATTTCAACATCTCTAATACTAAATAACAAGATGTATTATGGTACCATTAAGTTAGGATAAACGCCTTTAGGTACACTTTTCTTTTTGCTAAAATTATTATCACGATAACTGCAAAAACTGTTACTTTGCAGTACGCATGTCATTATTTATCGCATCATTGAATTCGGGCAGTAACGGTAACTGTTACTATGTGGGCAACAGCAACGAGGCGGTGCTGATTGACGTGGGCATTTCCTGCCGCGAGGTTGAACGCCGTATGGCACGCATCGGCCTCAGCATGAATAAGGTTAAGGCGATATTTATTTCGCACGAGCACAGCGACCATATAAGCGGCGTAGCCGTTTTGTGCCGGAAATATAAATTGCCTGTTTACATTACGCCTGCAACCATGCTGCACGGCCGGCTGATGCTTGATTGTGTGGTAAATTTTGCCGACCATGTACCCATAACCATCGGCGACCTGGTGATAACACCTTTTTCTAAGCTGCATGATGCCGCCCATCCGCATAGTTTTACCGTAGCCTGCAATGGCATAACCATAGGTGTATTTACCGATTTGGGCGCACCCTGCGATAATCTTGTACGCTACTTTAAACAATGCCACGCCGCTTTTCTTGAAGCCAATTATGATGAGCAGATGCTGGCAAGCGGACGCTACCCTTACTTTTTAAAACGCCGCATCAGCGGTGGTAAAGGCCACCTTTCAAATACGCAGGCGCTAAGATTATTTTTAGATCACCGGCCTTCTTTTATGAGCCATTTACTACTGGCGCACCTTTCAAAAGATAACAATTGCCCCGACTTGGTACATCAACTATTTACTCAGCATGCCGGTAATACGCAAATTGTAGTGGCATCAAGGTTTAAAGAAACTCAGGTTTATAAAGTGTCTGGTAAGGCTCCAGTAGAACATATTGCAATTCCGAATGATGAGCTGGCTAGGCAGTATTTATTATTTTAATCATTAGTAAGTTAACATAGTTTAGTTGGGAATTAATCCGGCGCTTAATCCCATACCTCATCTTAATTGGTTTGATAAACAATGGACTTGCAGCCTTATATTATTGCTTGACTACTAAAGCCATTATGTGATTGAAAACATCCAAAATATAAATTTGAGAAATAAGGCAAATAGCTTATTTTAAAGAGCAAAAACCTCTCTATAATAAGAGATGTTGAGTTGAGGCTAATTTGTCAATTATTAGATATAATCTTATATTAGGATTCGCCAGTTATCAATCATAATAATGAAAACATTATCTACCGCTATAGTCCGAGGTAATAATAATTATGGCTTAATTCGCCTGATTACTGCATCTATGGTGATAGTTAATCATTCGACGGTTTTGTTTCCTAATAATTTTCAAATGATTGAAACAGGCTATCTTAGATTATGGGTTTTTTTCTTCTTAAGTGGCTTGTTTATTACCTCAAGTTTTGATCATTCCAAAACACGCCTTTCATTTATTATTATGCGTGTTTGTCGTTTATGGCCGGCGCTTATTGTTTGTACCTTATTTACAGTATTTTTAATAGGTCCTATTGTAACTAAAGTTTCTTTATATAGATATTTTACCGATATAATTACATGGAAATACATGATTAGTAATAGTTTGATATTTAATCTAAAATATTATTTACCGGGTGTATTTACTGAGAACCACGTACCTGGAATTGTTAACAACTCACTTTGGACAATACCTATGGAATTGAAATGTTATTCAATTGTATTTATTTTAGGTTGTTTAGGTGTTTTTAAAAATAAATGGTTAATGATTGTAAGCTATATATTGGTAGCTCTGTACCTGTTTAGCACTACTTTAAATTTTTGGGAAGTTAATCCAAATAGTATAATACTTTATATGCTTTTTTTAATGGGAAGCGTTAGCTATTTCTTTAAAAAATATATATATCTTGATTACAAAGTAGCCATAATATTATTGATCATATCTATTATTGTATACAAAAATTTAGCGTTAAGGTATGTAATTCCATTTGCACAAATTGCTATAATTTATAACGTGTTAACACTTGGTGCCTCTAATTTTCTAAAAAATATAAATCTCCCGGGCGATTATTCCTACGGAATTTATATCTATGGATTTTTAGTACAACAAACAATTGCATGTTATTTGCCCGCAATAACTCCGTTTAAAAGTTTGCTTATAACAATGCCGGTTGTTATTGTCTTAGGAGCATTGTCATGGCATTTTATTGAGAATCCTGTTCTGAAGTTTGGTAAAAAGCTTTCAACGATGAATAAGCTTGAAATTCAAATAAGGTTAAAAAGCTTTTTGAAAATTAATAAAGCTTAAAAATTATTTTTTTTTATTTCAGTGACTTCCCTTTGTAAAACACTAACAGTATAAGTGTTGTCAACAGCGCCGTTAATTTGTGGTGATAGTATCACCGGTTGTAACGGGTACATAAACGCACATGGAAAGATTGTTGAATCGGCTGTTAAGTTCAGTTCATTAGCAGTGCCATATGCAAAGCCCAAATTTTCGTTAAGCAAATGCACAATGGCCTCTACATGGTTACGTATAGGCATAGGTATAGTTTTAATGGATAATTATTAGCTGCTGCTTATTAGCTCACTGTATTTACGCTGATACTCGGCTTCAGTTTTGTTGAGCAAAAGCTTGGTAAGTACACGGTTATATGGGGTATTTAAAATAATATCCCATTTGGTAATGTCTCCTCCGGCAAGCGCGTTTATTGTGTTGATGTATTTAAATTTTTCAAACGATTGTATTCCCGCGCGTTGTTCCATAGCTGTCGGGCGCGATGCCAAAAGCCGGTTTTCGGTTTCAAAAAGCCGGGATAACTCGTAAAAAAATGCTTTGAAATGGGCAGAGCCTCCGTTACCCGTAAAGTTTTAATGGTTTCGGTAAAGGCTTCAATGGCGTATTCATTATATGGTTTATCCGTAACACGGCAATAAAAGTAATGAGCCAGTATTTGGCAGCAAGTGTTTAACGAAGGATTAAAGTTCTCTTCCCAGTTATATTCTCCATACTTTTTTATATGGGCAGATATCTCATCTGATATAATATCACGGGCTGCCATAAAAGCACCTGCAGGCTCTACAGAAAGGTTTTTGATTACATTGATGTGCTTAGTTTTTCCTTCAAATAAAAAAGTGATCTTTTCAGGTATTGCCTCGCTATCATATAAGTTTTTCATTTGATATGCTAACAATAGTACCTGGCTTCCTAAATCGCTCAGTTCATCAGCATTGTTCACCTGCTTAAGTTCATCGGCAGGTATACCAGAAAGTATACTCAGCGTTTTTATGTCGTCAGAATCTGTAAGTTCCTGTAAGGCTATCATCTGGCCAAGTGTTATATCGCCCAAATGTTGAGGAATACTTATAGAAAGCTTCCCGGTAATGGTTTTAACTGTTTTTTTTATCATAATGTGTTACCCAATTAATTGGTTAGTTGGAATAGTGCATTCTTACAGCATACCTTTAATTTGCAAATCGTCGAAGTGGCTGTCACCGATTGTTTGTGGTAGCCTGGTACGTAGCTTACCATTTCCGCTAATCCGCAATTTGTTAAGAGCAACATAACGCAGCGCATCAATAAGGTGGTTCCACGCGTCAACGGGTTCGTTAAGTGTTTTTCCGCTTCGGTCTGTTTTCCACTTATACCGGCTTAGCTCACTACGTAAATTAATACTCCGAACGGTTATGTTGATCTTGTAACGCTGTAAAATATCAATGGAGTTTTTTACACTATCGGGCCCTTTGCGGGCGGAAGTTATGTTCCATCCAAGCCGGCGCAGTTCTTCTATTGATTTAGGTTCGGCGCTGTCGGCAATCAGCTCATGTTTTTTTTGAAGTCCTGCTTTGTACAATTTTTCAGCTATTTCAATATTTGTTAACGCTGTTTCATACAATATTTCATCAACCCAAAGTTCGCCGTTCTGCTTAAAAACTTGTAAACAAGCGGTTTCATCATTTGTGAAACCAAAGTCGAGCCCGGCTGCTATAAGTTTCGCATTCGGTGGAATCTGGTTACATATGTTCCAGTTTTTAAATATCAGCCCTGTTATTTTGCCGGTGAGCCCCCGGGCATATACTCGCCAAAGTTCAATATCAGTTTCTTTTAAAGATTCCACCTTATGGCGTACATGCTCATCAGTAAATGGATTATGGCGATGGTCTGAAATAATCAGCTGTACATCAGGTTTGCCTAACAAATTGTCATGCACCCAAAAGGCGGCGTTAGGGTTATAGTCTATATAAATGCGCCGCTTTGTACGTAATGCAAGCTCAGTATATATATCCCAGCTTATGCCGTTGGCTTCGTTAATAAACAGGTAATCGCGCTTACCCGACTTGGCATCCTGTGCATTATCATAGCTTTTAAACTCAATAATACTACCATTGTGGAACTCAAATATTCTGTCGGTTTTATTATGATTTTTTACCGCTTTTATAAAAGCAGGTTCGCTTGAGTAGATGTTTAATGCATCCCTAATAGCTCCGGCTTTAAGGTTAGGGATATCCTGACCTACTATAGTTACTATTGATTTAGACACAAGGGCAGCCTTGCAAAACAGTACTTGTAATATACTATATGTTTTACCCGAGTTGGTACCACCCTGATTAACTACCACGTGCGAATGCGCATAGTAATTACATGAAAATACGATTGAAGTTTTCACAGGTAAGAGTGATAAATGGGTTTATGTTTAATATGCCTTTTGGCATACAACTCATGTAAAGATACAAAAACTTAGATTTGATTGCAAATATTTTTAGCATTTTAATTTATTACGGTTGATGAGTATATTGCAAACAAAACCAATTTATATTAAACCTATGCGTTACAAAGCCTTTTTAGCCATGATGGTTATATGTTTGCTTGCAGCTTGCTCAAAAAGAACGGTTCAGCCCGTTACTATACTGGGTAAATGGCAAATGAAGAGCTATACTCAAAAGATTTTTAAAGATGATGCATTAATATCATCAATAGCTTTGGGTGACGGAAACTTCACAACAGCCGACTATATTATTTTTAATGCAGACGGTACCGGCGGCGCATCAACCTCAAGGCCTGAGCTTGATTACTTTAAAAGTAATTTTAATTTTGTTTATGATGACCCTACAATTACGCTTATTCAATACCAGAATGGAGGTAATACTACAGTTACAACAAAGTATACAATTGATAGCATTAGCACCACATCTTTAACAGTATACACTTCGGCAAATTATATAGTTGAAGGTGTTGAATATGTGAAAAATGAAACTATTGTGTTCGTTAAGATTTAACTTGCAGGTATATTATAATGCCACTTCATTTTCGGCAGAGGCCGGGTTATGCGGGCTGTTCACTATTTCGATACTCAGGGTTACAGCACCATTAAAGCTCTCATTTTCTTCACGGTCATTCCATCCTAAATTTTTAAGCGCAAATATGGCCCCGGTTGATGATTGATAATGAAGCTTCTTTTCATATTCAGCTTCTATGCGTAAGCGTGCGCGTTTCAATATATCCCTAAATTCGCCGTTCTTTTCATATTCGTCATATTCTTTGCGGCTGTTAAAACCTAAATGCAGCATTAGTCCGCTAATGGTTGCAGGACTGTCAGCTTTAACTGAAGCGTTGGTTTTGGTACTTGTATCGTTAATTTCAGGAGATGCCTTTTTCAGGTTTTTAAAATAGGCGCAAATTTTTGTCCGCAGTTTCCCTGCAGAAGTAAAACAAGAATTCATAAGGTAAAGGATTATCGGTTGAACAACCAGGAATACAAATATACGAATAATTGCTAATGATTTTGGCATTTCAAAGAAAATTTTATTGAAACAGAAATATCCTCGTTAAATAATGTTAAAAACAAGGCTGGCAAATAATTTGCTTGCTAATGTCAGATAGTAATTGTTACTTTTATAGAAATTCATCTGCAGGTATGAATATAAAGAGGTTTACTCATTTTATGCTGACAATATTTCTGCTGGGTACAGCAGTGCTTTCTTCTTGTCGTAAAGATGAAGACCTGAATGCTTTTGTTGATAAAAAAACTGATTCAACTGCTATTTCATCTTCCATCGGAAGTTTTTTAGCTACCGAAGGTAAGTTAAAAGTAGTGCTTGAAGACAGCACTTATACTTTTGATGCCGCTGTTGATAGCATTGCATTCATAAAAGTTGATACTGCCGGAAGCGAATATTTTGGTATTACCGCCATAAATAAAGCGCACACTGTAAGTTTTGGAATCAGCGGCGCCGGAGCGGCGGTTAATAAAACCAAAGCTACTGTGGCAGGCGGGCAACTTCTTTTTAAACTGGATTCACAAGCCGTAGCCTACACCTTAAGCAGGCAAGCTCATAAGCTCGATTTAGGTAAACTCAATCTTAAAAAGTATAAAGAAGAAGAGGAAAAAGGTATCGAAGCAAAAGGGTCATTTACCACCTTCTTAGAAAAAGGCGCGATAAAGGATTCGGTGATGTATAAAGTTACAGGCAGTTTCGACCTTAAATTCTAACCTTATTCAGCCGGCAACTTTAAATTCCGGATTATAGATTAGGCCTATAATATTTCCCCAAGGATCTTTTACTGCAGCAACAACAATTTCTCCGCCGACGTTTTGTGGTTCTTCAAACGCTTCGGCACCAAGTGATAATAAACGCTGATATTGCTCATTCACATCGTTTACACCCCAGTAAGTTACAACGTTATTTCCTGAACTGCTTTCATCGGGCTGAAGGCCTAACTCGTAACCGGCGATGTTGTAACCTGCGTAAAAAGGTTCATCAAAATACGGTTCTGTTTCAAAAGTTGCGTTATACCACTTTTTAGCTGCAGCCATGTCAGGTACCTTATAAATAGTAGTGCGTAAACCCAGGAATGATGTGCTCATAACTTATCTAATTAATATTGCCATAATGAGGGATGATCGCGGTAATGGTTGATATTTTCTATGATTTCCTCAACTTGTTCAGTTGTCAGTTCAGTTTTTCCGTCTGCAATATAAGTAAATAAACGGCCGGGGTCTTCAATCACTATTTGCCCCATGTATCCCGGATCAGTTTTGCTTTGCAATAGAAGTGAATCCTCCCTTTCTTCTTGTTTATTATTAAATCCTTCGTCATAGTAAACATTGTACCGGTATGTGAGTACAGGATGACCATCAACATGGGCTTGGGTATCAGGTATTATCATTACCGGCAAATCGTTGTCAATTGTAAAAAATATGGGTACCATTTGTAATAGTGCAATAATTATAAAAGTAAAATAAGGGGTCATTGTTTAGGATTATTTAACAAATACGCAATACCGGTATCTGATATTTGCAGTGTAGGTGATTTAACCTATAGTTGATCTACAATAACACAGTGAAAACACGGGGACAAAAGGGAGACAATAGCCCTTTTTACAATAAAACAATTTTATTGTATATATGTCAACAATTTATTATATATATTTGCAAAGTAGTAACAAAATAGTGTGATTATGGAAGATATCATAAAATTCAGGATTTTTTTAAGCTTCCCGCTTTTTGGATTGCTTATACCCGATATGGGTTTGTATTTAACCGGCGCTTCCGCATCATTTGCAATGCCTGGTACCCATATCATTATAGTTGTTACATTATTAATATGTATAGCAGTATTAACTGCCGGAATTACATATTATAAACGTAAACATGAAATTACTGCCGAGCCAAATGGCAGTACTAATAATACTCCGGTATTCGAATTATAAAATATAAGCCGTTTATCGGCTTTTTTATTTTATATCACCCGGAAATTCTCTGCATTTACCAGCGGCATTCTTCGCTGTGTAACATAATAACTTTATGATACTGGTTGGCGTACCCAACCAAAGGGCGGTAACAATACAAACAGACCGGGGCAGGCCGCCTTTTGCCTTAAAATTAAGAAATTTCAAAAGATGATTAGCCTGCCTGCTTATCAGAAATATGGTTTCTAAGCTCGGCCATTTCAATTTCGTAAGTGCGCATGCGTGCGTGTAAAATATCCACTTCAGTACGCAGCATTTGTATTTCGGTTATTAGTTTAGCACTATCGGGCTTATTTATTTTTTTATCGCCGGTGCCAAGTATCAGCCATTCGGGAGAGTATTTAAGCTGAAAACAAAGCTTGCGGATAAGGTAGTAACTCATTTCCTGCTTCCGGTTAATTACCTTGCTTATAAAACCTTGGTCGACACCGATTGCAGAGGCGAGGCCCACCTGGCCGCCATTCTCGCCCACAATTACTTTTAACCGTTTTACAATGCCTTCATCTGTCATTACACTGCAAGTATAATAAACCTTTTTTTATAAATTAAAACAAACAGAAAAGCCCTTTCAATGCGAAAGGGCTTTTCTGTTATCAGGTGTAATAATATTCAATTACCAAATACAGCTATCGCTTTTTTCTCTTTAGCGCTATGTTTTATCAAAACGTCATTCATGTTACTTAAACGATCATAATATTGTTGAAGCGGCATCCTGCCTTCGTTGTAAGCGTGCATGGTTTCTTCAAGCCTGGCTTTTACTTTATCAAGTACGCCGTTGTCCTGTATGTTGGCTAAATTCTTTTCATACTCAGCCATTGTGGCTTTAAGTGTATTAAGTTGTTGCCCTGCCGATTTCATCATAAAAAGCGGCTCAACGTTATTCGTTTGTTTTAAAACTTTCTTAAGGCGCTTACGCTGAATACTATCATACTGTATCATCAAAATTATGATGACTACGCCGGCAATAACAAAGAGGTATAAATTATCCATGGCAAATTTTATGCTATTTTTCAAAGTTGAATACACAACTATGAACTGCTTCTTTTGTTTTACGATAATCGGTAGTAACAAGTTGCAAATTGCTAACAATTAATTTGTTGTATGCAATTGTAAATAGAAATGTTGCTCAAAAAACTTAAATGTTTGTGCAAAATAGATGTTACAAATTACATTATAACAACTTAAGCGATATATGCAAACCTTGCGTTCAGTAACTCATCAAGAGCGGCATTATACTCGCTCAAAGTCACATTGTTGCTAATATACTGATCGGTGATATACATCAGTTGTTCGGCTATCATATCAGGCCAGTCACTTTCAACCCCCTGTATATGGGCGTTATCAATACTGTATAATATGGCCCTTATTTTTTTATCGGCATCAATTAGCGTATTGATGTTGTTGCCGTTAAGAAACAAAGTTCCTTTAGAGGTTTGTCTTTTGTTTACTTCAAATAAAATTATTGCACAAATTAATGCGGCAATAACTGTAATGGTTAAAGCATCCATACCGGTTGTTTCATAAGTTAGGTTGCGCCTTTTTTAGGGGAAAGGTTCGCAGCTTATAATTTGGTTGATTATATTACCCAATTTAATCAGATGTTTTTTATAAATGCAATAGAATGTTGAAAAATCAACAAATTGTGGATAAGTTGCTGTCCTGTAGTGCGAATCACATGTCAACGCGCTTTTCGTAGCAGTAAAAAAGCATCCCCGGGCGTGATGCAAGGGTTATTGTGCCTTTATTGACATAGCCTAACGAAGGGAATAGTTTTGTTGTCGCCTGATTTTTAACGTTTGTGTCTGTCCGAACGTAATTTATACCTTTTTCTGATGCTATTACTTCAGCTTGTTTAAATAGCGCAGCAGCTATACCCATGCCCCTAAACCGTGGACTAACTGCAAGACGATGCGTTACTACTGCCGGTATATTTAAGTCGATTCCGGCTGCTGCATATTCAGGTTCGGGGCCGGTTGTAAAAGCGGCAACACCTGCAACTGTATCATTAACCATAGCCACCCAAAGCTGGTTTAGCTTAACGTCCTGCCGGAATATAGTGGGATTGGGATAGTTGCTATCCCATTGCAGGTTACCCGAGACTCTCATCATCGGAACAACTTCTGCAATAATCTGCATTATAGCCGGTATATCATTTAATGTAGCGAGGCGAAGTATCATCGGGCGAAAATAATAAGCAGGTACATTATAAACGTCCGCCTTGCGTCAAACTGTTAATGATTGTGCTTTTTATGAATATCCTTTACCAGGCAAAGCTTTTTTATTTCCGCTATTTTGATAGGGAAGGGGGCATACTTTAAGCGGCTGCCTATCATCTCTGTTACATTGTCTGAATGGGCTATTACTTCATCCGGGCTATCGCCAACAAGCAAGCGTTTGTACATGCGGTAGTCGCCCCATTCAATATAGTAAACTTCACCGGGCAGTATCTTTTTGTCATGAATAATCTTTAGGGCAACCCAGCAGCCATTTTCAAGGTAAGGATACATGCTATGACCCCAAACAGGGAGTGCAAAATCACAGTCTTCAATACCCGGGAAATTCATGTGCCCAACGGGCTGGGTATCATTAATGTCATTATACACTTCTACTCCTGTTGCTGTCGCTATTATTTCATACATCGGTATTCCCTCCACTAACTTCTTTCTTTCTGTAATTACTTCTGTATTTTCTTTGCTCTTGGGTGTGTCAATAAAATCTCTGTAAATATCTTTAAACGCCTTTAGCTTTTCTATGTCGATATTCTGCCTGCTTTTTACAATTTCGGTGATTGTACTTGCCGAATTATAGCCCAGTGCTTCCGCTAATTGTGCATTGTTTTGAAATGCTTTGCCCTTTAATTGAGTATATAGAATAATAAATTCTAACGTCTCCGGGCGAACTGTTTTAATTTTTCCAGGCTTTGAAGATGTATCCATGTAAAAAATATTTAAAGATTTTTCTTGATTTATAATAAAGATATTTCTTTATATTTGCATTGTTAAACGATGCTAAATTAAATATGTTCAATTAGAATCGCAAATTAAAAATACAGAAAATAAAGATTTTGTCACTTTTTAGTACAGATACATCCAGAAACAAGCCGAAACTAACAATACCAATTATGTACATCGCCTATTCAGCCCTGTGTGAAGCAGAATTACAACCGAAAGTTAAAGACATATATAATAAACCCAATCAGTGTTCACAGGCCGATGATGCAAAGCTTGAAGGTTATTTAGCAGCCTGTGCTAAATACCGCCATGAAATTGCTGCTATTCAACAGCATTTTCCCGGTTGGCTGCCTGAGTTCTAAAACTGCTTAAGTCTATTTAAAATCAAAACAAGCCGGCTAACCTAACCGGAGGGAACTGCTATGTCCTCACAAAAGCTGTGTGCTTTGAATAAGTATAAAAATTAAACCATGATAAAATTATCTCAAAAACTAAAAGATGAGCTTTGGTGGCTCATTATCTCTGTCGACTATGATTATAGCCGTATCTCTATTGCCGATTATGATATTACCGATGAAGTGTTAACGCTTTGGCTGGAAGATAAGCAGGATTTTAAGAACACTCTTGACGAGTGCCTGCAATTAACTTTGCCCCTGAGGCATTTTGCAAAGATTATAAAAGCGGAAGGGCTTAACAGTTACGAAGGGACAAAAACGCATCCTAAAAAGCAGTATGTGTACAAGGCGCGTATCGAAATCAATGAACCTATAACCTGGTACAATCATGACGCAAGTGCCAACGAACAGCTTTGGGCACGCGAGGCTATGTTAAAAGCTGTGCTTACACAACTGGTTGAAACAGAAACACATAATGTAGAGTGGTAACTGCTGCGGAATTAAAAGTCGTTATATAAATTTCTGAAACTGGTGCGCACGCCAAAGGTAAGCCAGGTTGTATTAACTGTTCCCGCATCGTTTGTTTGCTGGCGAACAATTGCTCCGGCCTCAACACGTAGGTTATAGCGCGGATTAACAATGTATGATATGGTACCTTCGGCAAACTTCAGGCTGGTATCAAAGCCTTGTCCCACAGATGTACCGGCTGCAGTAGTCGAATTATATGGCCGGGTTACATTTTTGCCGTAGTTATCTGTAGCGGTAACATCAATGCCGTATTTTGCATAGATCATTTTACCTTGAAAGTCAAACTTTCCTATTGAATAGTTAAGTATTCCAAGCATTTCCTTAAAGTTAGCTCCATAAGGATGGGCCAGCGGTTCGGCGTATGAGCTGTAGCTGCTTAGTCTTTCAGCGCCGGTATAAGCGTATGGATCAACAGTGTTGTACTCGAATAAGTAATTCAGATTACGTACGCCAAAAATGTCAGCACCGCGTACGCCCGCCTGATAGCCCTTGGTAGTACGTGAGCCACCACCTTCAAGGCCTTGTACCTTATCAAGTAAAAGCTGCGCGTAAACGGCATGCTTGTCAAGAAATTTGTATTTTGCATTAAAGCCTGCAATGCTATTGCCCGGCTGCTTTGATGAGCCAATTGAGCTTGCAAAGAAGATAGGATTTATAAAGTTAGCGTCGAACCCACGGCGAGTACCGTTATCGTCAGACTCAGGCACTACATAAGCGTTAAAGAAACCTAATGAGGCGCGGCTGGTGATGTTCCAGTCAATATAATGTATTGCCGTCCACTTGCGGCGGTTATTGGTATGAAGACCCGAATGGCTGTCGGTTTTTATGGCGTTGTGATCCTGCATCTGTGCCCATATAGCGGTATATTGTACAGGTCCCAAATCAGCAGTTACCCTGAAAAAAGGGTAGGGGCTGGCGTAGTCAGATAATAACAATGAGCGGTAACCATCGCCTATGAAATGCTTGTCTTGTCCCAGCGTAAAGCTCAACTGTTTAATTGGCGCATAGGTGATCACCGCGGTGACGTACGACCAGTCTTTTGTTTGTGACTGAGGTTCGCGGTCATAAGCCTGGCCCGGAACTATATGTAATGAATCAACATAATCCATTAAATAACCGGCAAAGCGTCCCTGGTTTTCATATCCGCTGGTATAAAAGGAAAACTTTTTGCCAATGGTGCCACCGGCCTGAAAACCGCGTGTATTAAGCCAGGTGGTACGTTTACCCTGAATGTCGCGGCCAATTGACAGATCGACCATGAAATCGCCATAGAAAGTAAAATCATCGGTTTTTACGTCGAACACATGTTCGTTAAATACCTTTCTTAAAAACCAACTTTTGAGGTTCGGATATTTAGCCGAACTCATTATCGAGTCATAACGTGGAGTAAGGGCACTGTCAATAAAAAACGGTTTTAAAGCAGTGTGTGCCTTGTTATTTACAGAAAACACATCAGCGTTAAATTTTTGATAAAACTGATATTGGTAAGGTAGCTGTGTGGTTTGTGAATAGGCAACGCCTGTAATAAGCAGCATAAAAGCAGCTAAGGCTATTTTACGGCATTTAATTGCGCGGGTAGCTTGCATGTGCAATAAATATGGGCACAAGATAGAAAATAGTAACCAAAATTATACAAAACCATAGCTTTATTTGCATTTGTAATTCAATCCCTATGGCATTGCCATAGGGATTTTTTGCTTTTGTTAATTGTTGTTAAAAATTGTTAACTCAAAGGTATTCGTTTAAAAAAACAGGATATTTACCGCATTGAATAATTTTTACAACTCCTGAACATGTCATACAATAAACTGAACAACCTGCTTGGTTGGCTTTGTTTTATTATTGCAGCCATCACATATGCGCTAACCCTTGAACCCTCTGTGAGTTTTTGGGATTGCGGCGAGTTTATTTCATGTGCATACCGCTTGCAGGTATCACACCAGCCGGGTTACCCGCTTTTTGCTATGATAGGCAAAGTGTTCTCGCTGTTATCATTCGGCGACCGTACAAAAGTGGCTTATTTTACCAACCTGTGCTCAGCTATTGCCAGCGCAGCAACGGTGATGTTTTTGTTCTGGAGCATCACCGCGCTGGCTAAAAAGCTTACAGCCGGTTTATACCGTGTTACTTCAAAAGCCCGATATATAGTTGTGATGGGAGCAGGGCTCGTGGGAGCGCTGGCCTTTACTTTTTCAGATACTTTCTGGTTCTCGGCGGTTGAAACAATTGTTTTCGCATTATCCATGCTGTGCATCGCCGTTGTTTTTTGGGCAATGCTGAAATGGGATGCCCGTGCCGACCAGCCGGGCGCCGACCGCTGGTTGGTGTTTATTGCGTATGTAATGGGCTTATCTATCGGCATACACCTGCTTAATTTGCTGACCATTCCGGCGCTTACTATGGTTTATTATTATCGCCGTGGTAAAGATATCACCTTTAAAAAAGGCCTTGGTGTGCTGTTGCTGGCTATTGTGCTGCTTGCTTTTGTGCAGTATGGCATTATCCAGTACACAGTAAAATTCAGTGGCTGGTTCGATCTTTTCTTTGTCAATACGCTTGGATTAGGTTTTGGAAGTGGGGCTTTCGTATTCTTCGCTGTACTGATAGGCACTATTGTTTGGGGGATATTTTACAGTATTCGCCGTAAAAAGTATTACCTCAATTTGGGCTTGTTGTGTCTTTCATTTCTTTACTTAGGTTACAGCAATTTTGCATATGTGCCTATCCGGGCTACTGCTAATCCAACATTAAATAACTCCCACCCTGATAATGCTTTTACACTTGCAGGTTACCTTAACCGCGTGCAATACACACCAAGTCCGCTATTGTACGGGCCTTATTTTGACGGCAAGTTTGTTGAGGCTAAAGATGGTGAAACCCTATATCGTAAAGGTGAAAAAAAGTATGAGGTAACCGGTAAAAAGCAAACCTACGTTTACGATCATAATACCATATTGCCGCGCATGTTCAGTAACGATGGCGACGACCCGCAGTTTTATAAGCAGTGGATGAACATGTCTGAAGATCACCGGCCAAACTTTGCCGATAACCTTGGTTTTATGTTCAGCTGGCAGATCTATCAGATGTATGTGAGATACTTCCTGTGGAATTTTGTAGGCCGTTATAACGATATGGACGGACAGCAAAACATGACAGCCCTTGATGGAAACTGGACCAGCGGAATCTTTGACGGGATGAAGCATTTGCCAAAGTCGGTAACGCATAGCACATCATATTCACCGCTGTATGGCCTTCCGCTTATTATAGGCCTGCTGGGTATGTACTATCATTTTAAACATAAAAAATGTGATGCGCTGATTATAGCATTGCTATGGTTTTTCACGGGGATTGCTATTGTATTATATGTAAACCAGCCTTCAATACAACCACGTGAGCGTGACTACTCATACGTTGGCTCGTTTTACGCATTTTGTATATGGATAGGGTTAGGTGTAGTGGGATTGGCGCACCTGCTAAAAAGCAAGCTTGATGAAAAGAAAGCTGCTTATATAGCCATAGCTGCCTGTTTAATCTGCGCACCGGTATTAATCGCTTGCAAAGAATGGCGCGGTCACGACCGTTCTACCAAAATGGTAGCGCATGATATGGCTTACAACTTTTTAATATCGTGCCCTAAAAACGCTATCCTGTTTAACTTTGGTGACAACGAAACTTATCCATTGTGGTATATTCAGGAAGTGGAAAATGTACGCCCTGACGTGCGCCTGGTTAACCTAAGCCTGCTTACCGGCGACTGGCTGGTACGCCAAATGCAGCGAAAAATAAATGAATCGGACCCGCTGCCTATTACTATGCCGTTTGATAAGTATAAAGATGGTGTGCGTGATGTGATTTATTTTAGCGATGCCGGAATAAAAGGTCATACTGAAGTTAAAGAGCTGTTTGATTTTATTACGTCTGACGATCCTGCAACACATGTTGAATACCAAAGCGGCATGGTGTCAAACTATCTCCCTACAAAACATCTAAAGCTAACAGTAAATGCTGATGATGTAATGCGTAACAAAGTGATAACACCTGCGCAAAAAGGTATGATGGCCGACAGCCTGACCTGGACCTATAATTCAAACCTGATACTTAAAAACAACCTGGCCATACTGGATATACTGGCGCACAACAATTGGAAACGCCCGGTATGCCTTGCCGTTACAGCCGGTTTAGGTAACCTGATAGGACTTGATGATTACTTATATCGCGAGGGATTTACCTATCGTTTACTTCCTTTAAAACCTGATACTACGCTTGATGACCAGGGCAGCAAAGTGAACACGTTGGTGATGTATAATAATGTAATGAACAAATTCAAGTTTGGAAATTACAAACATGCCCGCTTTTTGGACGAGCAGTCAGTTACTATGTTTTACCCGGTGATGGTGACTACATTCTTGACACTTGCTGAAGGCCTTGCCGCCGAAGGGCGCAATGACATGGCGCTGAAAGTGCTGAACAAGTTTGATGAGGTGATGCCTGATATTAACCCGTTTATTGATGTGGCAGCAAGAAAATCATTTATGGCCGAAACCGCTTACCGCCTTGGAGATCATAAACTGGGCAACAAATTTACGGGCTATATTTATAATTATTTAACTGACGAGATTGATTACAACTACAGCGTATTTAAAGATACCCCGAGTAGAATTGACGAGCGTATGGTACGCTTTGGTGTGCATATATTAGATAACATAACCCACTACACCAAAGCCTACGGCGAAAAATCATTAGCCGCAAAATTTGAGAAAAAAGCGAACGAGTATAAAACCAACTTTGCCGCGCTGGTGCCGGGCGGCGACTGGTAGTTACAGTTCGATGCCGTCGCCTACATCTAATATTTCATGAAAAGTGATGCCCTGCTTATCGAAATGCTTTTTGTAGTTGGCGTAACGCTGTTTAACAAAAAAGTCGCGCGCGTAACCGTCGTGTACAGGTAGTATCTGTTTTGGCTGCATCTTATCAGCAAAAGCGGCAATTTTAAGTTCGTTGGTAAATGGCGCCATGGTTACCAGTAGCAACAGTTCAATGCCTTTATATTGTGGCATTTCATCGCTTAAGGCATCTACAGGGTGCAGTACTTTACCATTAATAACAAACCCGGTCATTTCGGGTATCGGATTATCCAGCAAAGGTTCATGGGTGAGCGGGAAAGCGGTTAATGCAAACGGGCCGAGCGTTAAATCACCTGTTTCAACTATTTGATAGGCTATGCCATCTTTATCCATTTGCCCGCCTACTTGCTTGTTAGTATAAACAACAGCGTTATTATTCAAAGTAAGGATACTTTTCAAAATTTCCGCATCGTAATGATCGGGGTGGATATGTGTGATTACTATAGCATTTATACCTGTGAACATATCTGCAGTAACCCGCCCTTCGGCAAACGAAAATTTGGCCGGGTCGAACAACAGTTTATAACCGTCCTGCTCAAACAACAGGCACGAATGTAAGTATTTGCTGATCTTCATTTGATAACCTTATTTGAATCTATAACCTTATGAATGGGTAATGGTTTAATAAATAATTATTCAAACAACTCCTGTTCGTCGGTATAATATGTTTTGCGTGTGCCCTCCTTTATTTTGATCTCGGCGCCGTTAGGGCTTTGCTTCTTTTTAGCGTTGTGTATCAGCATAAAATCGCGCACTTCGCCGTTTATGATATCCGGATGCTTTTTCAATATCTGCTCTTCGGCATCCGTTAACACCTTCCGGATTACTTTTACAAGCTTTTCTATTTTACTTTCAGGAATCTTATTGGCTACTGAAAACGGCGATATCCTGGCATGCCACAAAATCTCATCGGCATAAGCATTACCAATGCCTTTTACAATGTGCTGGTCAAGCAGGATTGTTTTGATGTTCGTACGTTTCTTGCCTAAAATAGCCTTAAAGTATTCCGCATCGGCTTTGTCTGATAATGCGTCGGGCGCTTCGTTAGGTTCCGGGTTAAGTGTTGGCTTCGCGGCTTTTTGAAAATCAGTAAGTGTTAAGCCGGTATCATCAGTAAAAAGAATATCCAAAACAGCGAACTTATTATCATTCTTCCCCTTGAATAAAAACAACTTACCATGCAGCATCAGGTGCAGGGCAAGTATATCGCCTTTTGAAAATTCAATGTATAATTCCTTGCCTTCACGGTAAACCTTTTTAACTTCTTGCTTTGTAAGAGTCTCATTCAATTCCTTTTCAGAAATATTCAGCTTTGCTGAATCTGACTTGAGTTCCTTAACAGTTTTACCGGCTAATATTTTATTCAGATTATGGCTGAAGGCTTGCAGGTCGGGTAGTTCGGGCATGGCAGGGTAGTTTTGTTTTTAACAAATATTAGAATATTATTGTTAGATTCAATTAACCAACCAATCCTTACCATGAAATTGTCTGGTCTGTTATTATTTTGCATATCATTTCTGTTCGCAAGTTGTAATTCGCCGAAAAAGGATTTAAGTGATAATGTTGATTGGACATATTTACAGATAACTTCGGAGAGCAATTGGCAAATAACTATTGTAAATGGCAGTGCTTTTAGCAGATTAGTTAATCTTCATCACCGTTATGCGTTATCATCTGATACAAGCTATGTTAAGCCTGATACAACAAGACTTAAATTTTCAAATGATGAACGCGACAGCATCTACTATCTTGTAAATAGCCTAATTGAACGTCCGGCTCAAACAGACAAATTTTGTACTGAATTTGTAGGTAAGTTAAAATTATCTGTTTTTTACGGTGAGCAATTAGAGCGTACGTGCAACTACTCTTCAGTTTGTAACTGGAGCAGAATGTCTGATGAAACAGACAAACTTTATAAAATACTTAAAAGGCATATTCCCCAATTAAGTGCCGGTACCGATTAAACACTCTTTACAAATAACTCAGCCACCATTGCTTATGCGTCATTTTATATTTCATGTACCAGCGGCAAGGGAAGTAGAGAATAAAAACAATAGTCAACCATATCAAGTACACACCATATAACGGTACACCTACATCGCGTGTTATGATTTTTATGCCGAAGTATGCAATGCCCGCGAAGAAGAGGAGCAGGTAAAAATGCAGTATATAATAAAACAGCGGCACCCGCCCGTATACAAGCATCCAGTCGGTAAAGCGCGATTTTACATTTTCAAGTCCGGCAAGCGCCAGGTTAGCTACGCCTAAGGTAATAAGCAGGTAATCAAGTGATGGCGGATATTTTGTTACGTTGATAAACGACAGGAGGTTTCTCTCCAGTGACCCCTGCTCTTTCCAGGGCAAAAGGTCGCCATAGAAATTACCCGAGCGTAGTATTACAAACAATATCAAACTTGAGGTTCCGATAGTAAGTAGTAACCTTTTTCTTTTGGCTGCATCCATTTTAAATATACTGCCAAAAACATAGCCTACAGCCATTACGCTAATCCACGGAATAAGAGGATATAATACAAATACCCTGTAACCGTTATGGAAATCGGCTAAGCCCTGCACATGCAAAAATTGCCATAATATGGCGCCGCCTTCGCTAAAGTCGGTGGTTTTTACTTTATCGAAAGCGTTGTGACCGAATATTAATATCAAACCAAAAAGTGCTATCACCGGTTTAGGTAGCCAGATAAGCCCTGCAAGCACAATCATACTTACACCAATAGCCCAAATTACCTGTACGAATACAAAGTGAGGGTCAATCCTAACATTCCAGGCAAAACCAATAACAGTAACTTCAAGCAAAATAAGCCATAAACCGCGGCTGATCAAAAAACCGGAAGCCTGCGCTTTGGTACGGCGGCTTAACACAAACATTACACTTACGCCCGCAAGAAAAACAAATATCGGCGCGCAAAAATGAGTAATAAAACGTGTAAGGAACAAAGCGTCAGAGGCCCGGGATAAGTCGGTTGGGTTAACTGCATGCGGGCCTTCCTGCGGCATAAAGAAATCACGGGTATGATCGAGCGCCATAATCACCATAATGATGCCACGCAAAATATCGATTGATTCGATGCGCTTTTTAGGCGTTGCGGTAAGTGTTGAGGTCATGTTTAATCAAAAGTTTATGCAACTTACATATTGGCAGTTATACTTGCAAGTGGTTATTGCCGCATGAAATAAAATTGTATATTTAGTTGCCAATTACACTTAAATTAAACTTTAGGCGGATGTTTAAAATTTTAGATTGTACACTGCGCGACGGCGGTTATTATACCAATTGGGACTTTGATACCGCGCAGGTTGACACCTATATCCAATCGTTAAACCGCTTGCCTGTTGAATATATAGAGTTAGGGTACCGGAGCCACCCGATGAAAGCTTATCACGGCAAGTACTTTTACTGCCCGGTGTATGAGCTTGAACGCATAAAAAAGTTGAGTAATAAAAAACTTGCTGTTATACTTAATGAAAAAGAAGTAAGCGCTCAAAATGTTGGTGATTTGCTGCAACCCTGCTCAGGTTTGGTTGATCTGGTGCGCATCGCCGTTACTCCGCAAAATTTAGGTAACAGCCTTGCACTTGCAGAAAAGATAAAAACAGTAGGATTTGAGGTTGCACTGAATGTAATGTACATGTCTAAGTGGCCGCAACAAAATAACTTGCCGACAAACCTGAAACAGCTTGACGGGCTTGCCGATTACTTTTACATGGTTGACTCATACGGTGGTGTTTACCCAGAGGACGTTAAGCAAACTATAGCCATGGTGCGTGAGCATACCTTGT
The DNA here is from genome assembly GCF_004005815.1 of Mucilaginibacter limnophilus. Classification (GTDB taxonomy): domain Bacteria; phylum Bacteroidota; class Bacteroidia; order Sphingobacteriales; family Sphingobacteriaceae; genus Mucilaginibacter; species Mucilaginibacter limnophilus. The sequence continues at coordinate 97,649 of NZ_SACK01000007.1, forward strand.
GCAAAATTGGCTTTCACGGGCATAACAACCTTGAGCTGGCGCTGATAAATACGCTTTCCGCGATTGATAACGGCGCTGACATTGTTGATGCTACCATTTTAGGAATGGGCAGGGGAGCCGGTAACCTGAAAACCGAACTGCTTTTAAGCGTACTCAACACAAAGCATCAGCTTCAGGTTGATTTTAATGCACTGGGCAACGCGGTTGATTGCTTTGAACCTTTGTTGCAAAAACACCAATGGGGTACCAACGTGCCATATATGATATCGGGCACCAATTCGCTTCCGCAGAAAGATGTTATGGATTGGGTAACTACACGGCTGTATTCGTTTAATAGTATTGTACGTGCGCTTCAAAATCAAAAGAATAACATCAGCGACAATCAAAAGTGCGAGTTGTTTAAACCGCAAAAACAATACAGCAAGGTACTCATTATTGGCGGAGGGCCCTCGGCTACCAGCCATGCCGACGCGGTTAAGCAATTCATCAGCCGGTTTGATGATATAGCACTGGTACATGCCAGTTCAAAAAATTCAGCATCGTATAAGGATTTGGATGTAGATCAGTTTTATTGTCTGGTAGGTAACGAAGGGGACAGGCTGGAAAAGGCATTCGCCCGGGCACCGTTTAACGGTACATGTGTGCTGCCGCCTTATCCCCGTAAAATGGGCACCTATGTGCCGCCGTTTGTTAGCGAAAAAGCTTTTGAGGTGGAAAAAGTAACTTTTACTGATAAAGTGACTGATTCGCATGCGGCGCTGGCATTGCAAACAGCGCTCGAATTAAAACCCAACGAAATATTTATTATCGGTTACGATGGTTATGCCGGTGGTATAAACGAAACTCAAATGACCCTGATACAGGAAAATGAATATCTGTTTGGTGAATTTGAAAAGTATGCCGGCATCAAACTGCAATCGTTAACGCCTACGCGTTATAAAAAATTAAACGTTTCATCTGTTTACACGTTTATATAAATGGAATATATCGTTGTTATTCCGGCAAGGTACAAGTCGTCGCGTTTTCCGGGTAAGCCGCTTATTGATCTGAAAGGGAAAAGCATGTTGCAGCGCACTTATGAGCAGTGCCTTAAAGCGGTTGACAAAAGCCTAGTTTATGTGGCTACTGAAGACGAACGTATTGTGCAGCATTGCAAAGATCACGATATGAATGTACTGCTTACCTCAGACAATTGCCTAACCGGGACTGACCGTATTGCCGAAGTGTCAAAACAAATAAAAGCAGATTATTACATAAATGTACAAGGCGACGAGCCTGTATTTAACCCTGATGATATCACAAAGATCATCGTCAGCCTGAAAGGGTATCCTGGTGAAATATTGAACGGTTATTGTGCTATTAATACCGAAAAGCAGTACCGTAGCTTGTCGGTGCCCAAGGTTGTTTTTAAACCTGATGGCAGTTTGCTTTATATGTCACGCAGCTCCATACCGGGTAACAAGGCGGGTAGTTTTGTTAAAGCATGGCGGCAGGTGTGTATTTATGCTTTTCCGTATGATGCTCTTCAGCAATTTGCGTCAACCTATCACAAAACACCGCTTGAAGAACAGGAAGATATTGAAATATTGCGATTTATCGAACTAGGGTTTGATGTGCGTATGCTTGAACTATCAGCCGATTCGGTAGCTGTTGATACACCCGAGGATATTGAAGAAGTACTTAAACGATTGTAATGCTGCAAAAATATAAAGTTATATTATGGGATTTTGACGGCGTGATTATGGATTCGATGCCTGTCCGTACCAAAGGCTTTGCCGAAGTGTTAAAAGATTACCCGACTGAACAGGTACAGCAGTTGCTTGATTTTCATGAAGTAAATGGTGGTTTATCCCGCTACTATAAGTTCAGGTATTTTTTTGAAAAGATCCGTAATGAAGAGATCACTGAAGAACAAGTGCTTGCCCTGGCTGAAAAGTTTTCGGTGATCATGCTGTCATTACTACAGGATGAGACTTTGCTGATACCTGATGCTTTAGGGTTTATAAAACAAAATGCTACCAGATACATCATGCACGTTGTATCCGGATCTGATCAAACCGAATTGCGTACCATTTGCGGTGCGGTTGATATTCAGCAATACTTTAAATCAATACATGGTTCGCCTACTTCTAAAATTGAACTGGTGCGGCAGATTATTGCTTTTAACGATTACAAGAAAAGTGATGTGGTTTTAATAGGTGATTCGGTAAATGATTTTGATGCAGCCGTTGCAAATGGGATTGATTTTTGCGGATACAATAACCAGCATGTAAGCGGCCTTTCGGGCAGCTACATTAATTCATTTGCAGATTTATTAAAATAAAAACCTTTACTATTTTAGCTCCTATGGAAGAACAGAACGAAAACCAGCTTAACATAGAACTATCAGAAGAAATTGCGGAGGGTGTGTACTCTAACTTGGCTATCATCACGCATTCAAACTCAGAGTTTGTGCTCGATTTTATACGGGTTATGCCTGGTGTGCCTAAAGCAAAAGTAAAATCACGCATTATACTTACCCCTGAGCATGCCAAGCGCCTGTTAACGGCTTTGGAAGATAACATTAACAAATTTGAAAATATCAACGGCCGCATTCGCATCCCTGAAGAAAATAACGGCTTCCCGATGAACTTCGGCGGACCGGTTGGTCAGGCGTAAACAAACATTATAGTTATTATATAAAGCGTCATTGCGAGGAACGAAGCAATCTCTAAGCTTTTAGGCAGGTTTGCGTGAGTAGAGATTGCTTCGTTCCTCGCAATGGCGCTTTAAAACAAAAAATCCCGCTTTAATATTAAAGCGGGATTTTTATAGAGTGGTCTAAAGCTTACGCCCAAAGATTCTCAGGATAAACACCTTGTGCCAACAGGTCAGAAATGCTTTGCTGTACAATTGGCTTATCTTCTTTATAAGTAACACCAAACCATTTGTTAGCGGTAGGAATCACTTTAAATTTAGCGGTACCTGATTTTATCAGTTCATCAGCAACCAGCGGTATAAAAAATTCGGCTTTAGGGTTGCTTTCGTTTGCTTCAACAAACGCTTTAAACATAGGCTCGCTTTGCTCAAAAACCGCAGGAGTGAAGCCCCAGAAGTTCATTGATACACGGGCATCATTTGGCAGCGGGTGTTCTTCGCCATTCTCTTTATAGGCAACGGTACCGTCTTCTTTAAAATAAACTTCGGTACGCTCGTTAATACCAACCATGTTGCCGTTTTCGTCAACTTTACAAACACCGCGCGATACTGAACCATTGTCTGACAAGGTTTTGTCTATCTGGTAGCCAATAAGCGAGTAGTTATCGTCAGCAACTTCAGTAGTGAGGAATTTTGCCATTTTTTCAAAAGCGTCGTAACCGTAAAAGTCATCAGCGTTAATTACACAAAATGGCTCTTTTACCTGGTTACGGGCTGCTAATACGGCATGAGCTGTACCCCATGGCTTAGCGCGTTCAATTTCTTTATCAATACCAAAAGGTTTCAGGTCGAAGCTTTGAAATACATAATCTGTTTCAATGCGTCCGTTAAGTTTTGGCTCAAATATAGCCTTGAACGACTCGGCAAACTCCTCGCGGATGATAAAGCTGATTTTACCGAAACCGGCTTTAATAGCATCATAAATAGAATAATCAATAATGGTTTCGCCGTTCGGGCCAAAGCCATCAACCTGTTTCATGCTTCCGTAACGGCTTGCCATGCCTGCGGCTAATATCAGTAGCGTTGGTTTCATTTTTTATGGTATTTTTAAAGGTTTTACAAGTGATGTAAGGTTTAAACTAAATAAATGTTTTTTTGCCGAAATTGTTTAGTTAATGTTAAGGTCGATGTAGTATTATATTAAATCGTTATTAATATTTCAATTATCAATAATTCAACAAATCAGCGGCAATAATAAAAATTTTAAATGGTTTTGCAGGTATTTTCGGTCATTTTGTTAATTGAAAATAATTTAGGTTAACTGTCTGATTTACAATTATAATGAATATTAGTTACATCACCACCTATAATGCCGAAGATGTTCACCAATGGTCGGGTCTTGGGTACTATATAGCATCAGCGCTAAGGCAGCAGAAAGCTGATCTCGACATGGTGGGTGATATAAATATTCAGGTACCGAAATATTATGATTTTAAGAGTAAGATATATGGCCGTTTAGGTAAACGCTTTCTGCCTGAAAGAGAGCCACGGCTTGTTAAGCAGGCAGCACGGCAGGCAGAAAGCCGTATAAAACTTTCAACCGATATAATCTTTTCTCCCTCAACAATACCATTGGCTTATATAAAAAGTAACAGGCCGAAAGTATTTTATACCGATGCAACCTTTGCCGGTATGATTGATTACTATCCCTTTCTTACCAATATTTGTGCTGAAAGCATCAGGCATGGAAACGAGGTGGAACAAGCCGCGCTTGATAGTTGTTCGCTGGCTTTCTATTCATCTGATTGGGCGGCGCGTTCGGCCGTTGAAAATTATAATGTAAATCCTGCAAAAGTTAAAGTTATGCCGTTTGGAGCCAATGTAGATGATAGTCGTGTACTTAGCGATATCCGGGCAATAGTTCACAAAAGGGACACCACAACGTGCCATTTGTTGTTTTTAGGCGTTGAATGGGAACGCAAGGGAGGCAACATTGCTGTTGAAGTTGCCAGATTACTTAATGAAAACGGATTGCCGACGGTTTTGCATGTGGCAGGTATACCTGCAAATGTCCTGCACAACAAGCCGCTATATATTATTGATCATGGCTTCATCAGTAAACATACTGTTGAAGGCGCGAACAAATTATGTAACCTGTTCAACCAATGCCATTTCCTGCTATTGCCCACTCGTGCCGATTGTACGCCGGTTGTTTTTCCGGAGGCCAATTCATTTGGCATGCCATGTATTACAACTAATACCGGCGGAATCTCATCGGTTATAAAAGATGATATAAACGGCAAAATGTTCACTTTGCAAACTAATGCGGCTGAATATGCGGCATATATACATAATCAGTTTCTCAATTATAACGCCTATCAGCAGCTTTGCCTCTCATCGTTTAACGAATATGATACCCGCCTTAACTGGAATGCCTCAGGCTGTGCCATAATGGATTTGTTAAAGGCATTATAAATTTTGTGCGTAATTTAGCGGCAATGGGGTATAAAAGTTTACAAGCCTGCATTGCCGATCTGGAAAAGCATGGCCATTTGGTGCGTATAAAACAAGAGGTTGATCCATATCTGCAAATGGCTGCTATACACTTGCGGGTGTTTGAAAATAATGGTCCGGCGATACTTTTCGAAAACGTAAAAGGGAGCAAGTTTCCGGCTGTATCAAATCTGTTCGGCACGTTAGAAAGGTCGAAATTCATTTTTCGTGATACGCTTGAAAAGGTTAAAAAACTTGTCGACATAAAAAATGATCCGCTTAAAGCAATAAAGCAGCCGTTTAAGTATGCCGATGTAGCGCTTACAGCGTTATCGGCCTTGCCTATGCGGTCGGGTACCGATGCCCCTATAAAATATGGCCGTACCCAAATAAGCGAATTACCGCAAATTGTGAACTGGCCCATGGATGGTGGTCCGTTTGTTACCATGCCCCAGGTTTATACCGAAGATGCTGATAAACCCGGCATCATGAACGCTAACCTTGGTATGTACCGCATCCAGCTTGCCGGTAACGAGTATGTTCAAAACCAAGAGATAGGCCTGCATTATCAACTGCATCGTGGTATCGGCGTACACCAAACTAAAGCGAACGCAAAAGGTCAGCCTCTTAAGGTGAGCATATTTGTTGGTGGTCCGCCATCGCACCCGGTAGCTGCTGTTATGCCCTTGCCCGAAGGTCTGTCGGAGATGACTTTCGCGGGAGCTTTGGGTAACCGCCGTTTCAGTTATTTTTATGATGACGAGGGCTTTTGTATAAGTGCCAATGCTGATTTTGTGATAACCGGCACTGTTTATCCACATGAAAATAAACCGGAAGGCCCGTTTGGCGATCACCTTGGTTACTACAGCTTAACGCATCATTTTCCATTAATGAAGGTGCATAATGTGTATCACCGTAAGGATGCAATATGGTCGTTCACGGTAGTTGGCCGCCCGCCGCAGGAAGATACCAGCTTTGGCGCATTGATACATGAGATAGCCCGTTCGGCTTTACCCAAAGAAATACCCGGATTGCATGCAGTAAACGCTGTTGATGCTGCAGGGGTGCATCCGCTGTTGTTCGCCATAGGCAGTGAGCGTTATACACCTTATATAAAAGAACGCCGCCCGCAGGAAATATTAACAATAGCTAACCATATTTTGGGCAAAAATCAACTTAGCCTTGCAAAATACCTTTTGATAGCCGCCCATGAGGATAATCCTCTATTGGACATACACGATATAGGTGCTTTCCTGAAACATATATTGCAGCGCGCCGACTTTACCCGCGACTTACATTTTTATACCAAAACCACCATTGATACACTTGATTACAGTGGCAGCGGACTAAATAGCGGCAGCAAAGTAGCCATTACAGTAGCCGGAGATATAAAACGTGAGCTGTGGAATGAATTGCCGGTTGGTTTCAGCCTGCCGCGGCCATTTACCGGGTTTAAAATGGCTATGCCGGGCGTACTGGCGGTTGAGGTACCTGCCAACATAAAAAGCAGCGATATCAGCCTGATGGTAGAGATACTGGAAGAACACTTCACCGGTATGAACTTAAACGGCTTGCCATTGATTATTTTTTGTGATGATGCCGGCTTCACCGCGCAAAACATCAATAACCTGGTTTGGGTAACCTTTACCCGCAGCAACCCATCACACGATATTTATGGTATAGGTAGCGTTACTGAACATAAGCACTGGGGCTGTACCGGTCCGCTGATTATTGACGCGCGCATTAAACCGCACCACGCACCTGTGTTGGAAAGAGATCCTGCCGTTGAGAAACTGGTTGATAAAATGGGAGAAAAGGGTGGTGAGTTGTATGGAGTGATATAATTATTGTCACACGTCATTACGAAGTAGTCTGCTTAAGTTTCGTGCTTCGTTAGGAAGGGGGTGTGCTTTCTTGAATGTTAGTGGATGTACTTCTTTCTTTTGCCGTAAAAGAAAGAAGTACCAAGAAAGAAACCTCGCGGCTGCACCCTGGCCTTTTGAAGTTAGTGCTATGGCTTGGCCTTTACTTCCCGGCCATGCTGATGCCGCATTGTTCAGGTTATTAAAGGTTTATCAGGCTCTGTTTTACTCGACCCAGAAAGGGTAAATACTTAACAAGTGGATTTGCTTTTAAAATGCGGGCAAAGGCCCCTCCGGAAAACCGTGGCCGGGAGTTTTGCCTGTGTGTTTGGTAGGTTTTTTCCGGATAGGCATTTTCTTTTGGTTCATTTTCTTTGTGGCTATGACAAAGAAAATGAACATCCACTGGCTTGCATAAATCACTCTGCCATTCCTAACGGAGAACTGAGCTTAAAAAATTTCGACATTATTACTCCCAAATTACTGCTGCTGCACAAAATTCGCCAATTCAGTCGTTGTTTCATAACTCACACCTTTATACCGCGTTACTTTACTGTCCATGCAAACAGTATCAACACTGCCATCAGTATTGGTGAGCAGTATTTTTCCACGCACATCAGGCTCATAACTATTGTCGGTACGGTATAAGGCGTCAATCAGCTTGGTTAGTTTGTCCAGCTGTGCTTTATCGGTAATCGTTTTGCTGTGCCATTTGTCTTTATAATAGTAATCGAACTTATCACACGTAACGTTGAACATGGTTTCGGTTTGAAAGGCAACAACTTCCATTGTGGCCGACTTAAGTTCGTTGGCCGGTTTGTCTGGTCCGCATGAGGCAGTAAGCAGCAAAAGCGCTAACGACAAGTTATACAGGTGTTTCATTTTTCAGGCTGTTATTCATATCAAAAATAGTATTTTTAAACAAGGTAACTGAGCAAGATACGGGTTTTATTGCCTGCCGCCTACAGGTAATTTTGATGTAAATAATACGACAATGGAAACGCAGGAAATTATTAACTACCAACGCATAGCCCATGCTATTGATTACATCAAAACCAATTTTAAAGCGCAGCCATCGCTTGATGAAGTAGCCGAAAAAGTAAATCTTAGTCCGTACCACTTTCAGCGGATGTTTACCGATTGGGCAGGCGTTAGCCCGAAGAAATTCATTCAATATTTAAGTATCGAACATGCTAAGAACATCCTTAAGCAAAAGCAGGCGACACTGTTTGATACGGCTTACGAAACCGGATTGAGTGGTACAGGTCGTCTGCACGATCTGTTTATCAACCTGGAAGGTATGACGCCTGCCGAGTATAAAAATGGCGGCGCTGCGCTCAACATCAATTACAGCTTTGCCGAAACGCCTTTTGGCGATATCATTGTGGCCTCAACAACAAAAGGTATATGCCATATGGCTTTCGCCGATGACAGACAGGCCGCATTAAAAATGTTGCAGGCGCAATTTCCAAATGCTGTTTACAGCCAGTTTGCCGACGTGCATCAACAAAACGCGCTGTTTATCTTTAAAAAAGACTGGGCTGAACTTAATGAGGTAAAGCTGCACCTCAAAGGCACGCCATTTCAACTGAAAGTTTGGGACGCGTTATTGAAAATACCCGTTGGCGGACTTTCAACTTACGCAACAATAGCTCAGGATATACAATTGCCTACGGCATGCCGAGCAGTTGGCAGCGCGGTAGGTGATAACCCAGTAGCCTTTTTAATTCCGTGTCACAGGGTAATTAAATCAACAGGGGAAACAGGGCAGTACCATTGGGGTTCGACACGCAAATCGGCTATGATAGGCTGGGAGGCGGCAAGTGTAGAAGCAGTTATCGAAAAGGCATCATGAACATACAGCAAAAAATAAACGGCATAAATAAAGATGACCTGGCAGCTGACCTTAACCGAACAGGATACGCGCTGGTAAAAGGCTTGCTTACCGCCGAGGAATGTGACAGGTTGATCGGTGACTATAAAACCGAAAGCCTATACCGCAAAACAGTTATCATGGAACGCCATCAGTATGGGTTAGGGGAATACAAATACTTCGACTACCCATTGCCTGATGTAATACAGCAGTTACGCGAAAGCATTTATCCCTTGCTTGCGCCTGTAGCTAATAACTGGATGAAGGTGCTGAATATTGAAAAGCAATTTCCTGAGCAGCATAAAGAGTTGATTGAACATTGCCATAAGGCCGGACAGGTAAAGCCTACTCCGCTGATATTGCAATACGGACAAAGCGGCTATAATGCGTTGCATCAGGACCTTTATGGCGATGTGTTCTTCCCTATGCAGGCGGTTGTGTTGTTAAGCGAAGCCGGCAGTGATTTTACCGGCGGTGAATTTGTATTGGTTGAGCAGCGCCCAAGGGCACAGTCGAAAGCTATGGTGGTAAACTTTGCTAAAGGTGACCTGCTGGTTTTCACAACCAACTTCAGGCCGGTGCAGGGCAGCCGGGGTTATCACCGGGTGAACATGCGCCATGGCGTAAGCGAAGTGACTTCAGGAAGCCGTTACACTTTGGGTGTGATATTTCATGATGCTAAATGATAAACCATACTAAACTCGGCGAAACATCCTTCCGGAGAAGTCGAAAACTTAAACAATTGATTGATGATGGCTTAATTACATGTGCAGGCAATGTAAGGCTTAAAATTTATGGTATGCTTAATTGTTCATCGGGCAAGCGCATGAAAGCTGAAAATCGGATATTCTTTAGCACAATTGAAGAAGCGCTTGGAAACAATTATCGTCCTTGCGGACATTGTATGCGCGAAGCATATCAGCAATGGAAATCTGGTGGTCATAGTTGAATTATTTCTTGGCTTACAATTGAATATCGACCTTAACCTTTTGCGGTTTATAATCTTAATCTCTTAACTTAGATATGGAGGCAAATTCCTATCTTTGCCCATGCAAGAAAAAATACTAATTCTTGACTTCGGCTCGCAGTTTACTCAGCTTATAGCACGCCGTGTCAGGGAGCTTCGCATTTACTGCGAGATCCACCCTTTCAATAATTTTCCGGAAATTGATGGCAGCGTAAAAGGTATTATCCTTTCGGGCTCACCTTATTCGGTGCGTCAGGACGATGCCCCGCATTTCGATTTCAGGAAGTTTCATGGCAAGCTGCCTATTTTGGGTGTTTGCTACGGTGCGCAATACCTGGCGCATTTTAACGGGGGCGAAGTACTGCCATCAAGCACACGGGAGTATGGACGAGCAAATCTGCAATATATCAATCACGATAACCCGTTGCTGAAAATGATCCCTGCAGATTCGCAGGTATGGATGTCGCACGGTGATACCATAGCCAGCCTGGCAGACGATTACGAGGTAATAGCCAGTACCGACAGCGTGCGTGTGGCCGCTTACCATGTACGTGGTTCACAAACATACGGTATCCAGTTTCACCCGGAGGTGACGCATAGTGTTGACGGTTCGCAACTGCTGCATAACTTTTTAGTTGACATCTGCGGCTGCGCACAGGACTGGGCACCTGATTCGTTCATCGAAACCACCATCGCGCAGCTGAAAGAAAAACTGGGTAACGATAAAGTAGTGCTTGGTCTTTCGGGCGGTGTTGATTCATCGGTAGCGGCTGTATTGCTGCATCATGCTATAGGCGCTAATCTTCACTGTATTTTTGTTGATAACGGCCTGTTGCGTAAAGATGAATTTGAGCTGGTGCTTGATTCTTACAAACACATGGGTCTGAATATACGAGGCATTGACGCTAAACAGCGCTTTTATGACGCACTTGCTGGTTTAACTGATCCTGAGAAAAAACGCAAGGCCATTGGCCGTGTATTTATAGAGGTATTTGACGATGCCGCTCACGAAGTGCAGGATGTGAAATGGCTTGGACAGGGTACTATCTACCCGGACGTTATCGAATCGGTATCCGTAAAAGGGCCATCAGCAACTATAAAATCACACCATAACGTAGGCGGGTTGCCCGACTTTATGAAGCTGAAAGTTGTTGAGCCGCTGAACACCTTGTTTAAAGACGAAGTTCGCAACGTTGGGAAGGCTTTAGGCATCGACCCGAATATTCTTGGCCGCCATCCATTTCCTGGTCCGGGATTGGCTATCAGGATATTAGGCGAAATCACCCCCGAAAAAGTACAGATATTACAGGAAGCCGATGCAATTTATATCAACAATTTAAGGGCTGCCGGTGTTTACGATAAAGTTTGGCAGGCAGGCGCTATTTACCTTCCGGTACAATCGGTAGGAGTAATGGGCGATGAGCGTACTTATGAAAATGTGGTATGTCTTCGTGCGGTTGAATCATTAGACGGAATGACGGCCGACTGGTGCCATTTGCCGTATGAATTGCTTGCTAAAATCTCTAACGAGATCATCAATAACGTAAAGGGGATCAACAGGGTAGTATATGATATCAGCTCGAAGCCGCCGGCTACTATTGAGTGGGAATAAACTGACGCTTTTTTTGACGATGGCTATAGCAATATGGTCATGTTCGCCAAAAACAAGCCCGGTTACCAAAATACCCACCAAACCAGCTGATAATACTGCTAATAAACAAACTGAAAATAAAGCCGGTAAGGATGTCTCCAAGCCGGTTAAAAAGGCATCAGACAGGTATTCAACCATCGCGCTGATATTGCCTTTTGGCCTTGATCATTTAAATCCCGGCGGAAAATATAGTTCTGCCGGGTTAAAAAAAGCCTCGCTCGCACTCGATTATTACCGGGGCTTTAAACTGGCGCTTGATTCGCTTACTGCCGACGGCGCTAATTTCCGTGTACTGGTTAACGATTCGAAAGATGAGCCCGCTCAATCACGAGCGCTGGCGCTTAACCCGCAGATACGTACAAGTGATCTTGTAGTTGGCCCGGTATTTCCTGATGGCATGAAGTCGTTTGTATCGGTACCTAATCCGGGCAAAAAACTTATCCTGTCGCCTTTATCTCCGGCTGCCCCGGCAACTTATAACGATTCAAGGGTAATTACCATTATCCCGCCGCTTGAGTACCATGCCCGCCGTGCTGCCGAATTTGTTAATGATAAAGCCGTTACCAAGAAGGTTTTTATCCTAACTTCCGGTTACAGCGATGAACAGGCTTATATAAGCTACTTTAAAAAGGCCATAGACAGTCTGAGTAAAAAGAAGATCAAGGTTATTCAATACACCGTATCGCGTGGTAATCTAAAGCCGCTTATCCCGCAAATGACCAAGTTTAATAAAAACTTTGTGGTTATTCCCTCAACGCAGCAGAACTTTTTGAAAGTAACACTGTACTCGCTCGACACACTTTCTCGGCAGTACCCAATGGCATTATTTGGTCACCCAAAATGGGAGAAGTTTACCTTTTTAAAAGCTGAGCAAATGCAGCGGTTAAACGCGCATATTACTTCGGCTGATAATGTGAATTATAAATCGGTATCAGCCATAACTTTTATCCGTAACTACCGTAAAGCTTATCATGCCGAACCGTCTGACTATGCTATCAAAGCTTTTGACGAAGGTTTATTTTTTGGTCAGATACTTGCTGATGATCCTAAGAAACTGGAAAAGCTGGATGACTATGATTTTACCGGCTTGCACAACAGTTTCAAGTTTATTAAAAAAGGCAATCAGGGTTGGGTGAATACGCATGTCGACGTGTTAAAGTATGCTAACTTTGAGCTAAAACTGGTAGAATGAAGGCATTAAATCAGCTAAAAACGTTCACACGTATATTGGATGAATATCCGGCTGATACGCCCTTAGGTAAATTTCTGCCCGGCTTTTACCGTCAAAATAAGCAAATGGGCTCAACCGACCGTAAGGTAGCGGGGAGGTTAGTGTATAATTACTTCCGGTTAGGCAGGGCACTGCCTGATCTGCCCGCTGAGGAGCGTTTACTGGTTGCCGAATTTTTGTGCAACACCCAAACCAACTCTTTTCTGCAGCATTTCAAGCCTGAATGGGCTGCTTGCATTAATTTCAGCATAAAGGAAAAGATAGCCATGATAAAAGCTGCCTACCCTGATTTTAAGCTGAACGATGTTTTTCCATGGCATGCCGAATTATCAGCGGATATTGATAAGCAGAAGTTTCTTGAGTCTTTCTTTATGCAGCCTGATCTGTACATTCGTGTGATAAAAGGATATGAGCAGCAGGTAAAAGCAGGTTTAAACAAGGCTGAGATACCGTTTAAAGATGAAGGCAACAACTGCCTGAGCATGCCCAATGGTACAAGGCTTGAAAATATCTTTCCCAAGCAGCACTTTTTCGAAGTGCAGGATTACTCATCACAGCAAACCGCCAAATACTTTCGTCCTGAAAAATGGGACAAATGGTGGGATGCCTGCGCGGCCTCAGGAGGCAAATCATTACTGTTACATCAAATTGAACCCAACATAAAACTGGTAGTTTCAGACGTGCGCGAGTCCATTCTTGCCAACCTCGACGAGCGTTTTCAACAAGCCGGACTGATGAAGTATCAGAAAAAGATACTCGATCTTACCCAAAACCCTGAGCAGGAAATGCATGATTATGCGTTTGATGGTATCATCCTCGACGCTCCCTGCAGCGGCTCAGGAACATGGGGACGTACACCTGAAATGATAAGCCAGTTCAATCCACAACGGATTGCATTTTTTCAGCGGCTGCAGCAAAGCATTGCCGCCAATGTGGTTAAATACCTGAAACCCGGTAAGCCGCTTATTTACATCACCTGCTCTGTTTTTAAAGCCGAGAATGAAGAAATGTTTGATTTCCTGACATCAGAGCTTGGCCTGAAACTGGAAGAGCAAAAAGTGCTGAAAGGCTACGAGCGAAAGGCAGATACGATGTTTGTGGCAAGGCTCACCGCTCCGTTACAACCCGGAGTTACTCCTGAATAATTTTATCGCGATAGCTAACAATATTACCCCAAAGGCTTTACGCAAAACATTTAAGCCTGATTTACCAAGCAGGTGCTCCAGCCATTTTACGTTTTTAAGTACCAGGTAAACAATGATTGTGTTGATAACGATACCCACCAATATATTTTGCGTTTGATATTGTGATTTCAGCGAAAGCAGGGTGGTCATGGTGCCTGCGCCGGCAATAAGCGGGAACGCAAGGGGAACGATTGATACTGTTTGGGGCAGCATATCATCCTCCTTAAAGAATCGTGCGCCCAATATCATTTCCATGGCGATAATAAATATCACTATTGAACCGGCTATTGCGAACGATTGAATATCAAGGCCTATAATATCAAGTAGTTCATTACCGATAAAAAGAAAAGCAATCATAAGCGCCAATACCGCCAGGCTTGCCTTTTCCGATTGGATATGTCCTGCCCGTCGCCGCAGATCAATAATGATAGGAATAGTACCCAGGATATCAATGATCGCAAAGAGGATCATGGTTACCGATAGGATCTCTTTAAAAATTAGTGGCGGCATATGTATATGAGGTCTTAGTTAGGCTCCTGCGACCTGAGCCGGAAACTCAGCAAAAAGGCAGCAAGAATATACAAAGATGCTAAAAAGAAAATACTGTGCAGCGATATAGCCGTGATAAAACCTGCGGTAACCGGTCCAAGCGTTTGGCCAATGGAAATGTACGACTGATTAATGCCAAGCACCTTTCCCTGCTCATCTTCGGCAGTATGATCGGCAATAATGGCGTTCAGCATGGGGTTGCGCAGGCCGTTAAATAACCCGTAAATACCTATCGCTATGGCAAACAGCATTAATCCATTAGCAAATCCGCTAAGGGCCATCATAGCCAGGCATACCAAGGTTGACAGCAACAAAATAAAGGATTTTGATTTTAATGTTTTTGTAAAGAAAGGTACCAGCAACTGCATAATGATCCCAGTTACACCGAAGCCTGCATAAAATAATCCGGTTTGGGTAGGCGAGAGTTTTAGCTCATCGGTAGTAAAGGTTTGGAAGCCTACTATCATAGCAAACTGCGCCATGGTGAGCAAAAAGCTTATCAGTATACAAATGCCTATTACTTTTTCTTTAAAAATGGTAGCCAGCCAGGCATAATTAAAATGATATTTCTGTTTAGCATCCTTATGAGTGTTGGTTTCTTTTAGAAAAAACAACGTAAGCAATACACCCGTTAACGCGATGCCGGCAGCAAAGTAAAATGGCGTGTGCTGGCCATACTTGCTTAAAACGCCGCCAATGGCAGGCCCGGCAACAAAGCCAAAACCAAATGCTGAGCTTAGTATCCCGAAGTTCTTAGCACGGTTCTTTTCGTCGGATATATCTGATACCATGGCTTGCGCGACGGAGATGTTTCCACCTGTTAACCCGTCGAGTATCCGTGCCGCAAAAAGCATAATGATACTGCGTGCCTGAGCGAAGAGGATAAAAGAAATACAGGTACCTATAAGGCTGATTACCAGTACGGGTTTCCGGCCCCATTTATCAGAAAGGGAACCCAGCAACGGCGTGGCAAAAAACTGCGCGACTGAAAACGCCGCCGTAAGCAGGCCAAGTGTTTGTTCGGTAATGCCAAATTGTTTGCCGTAGCTGTAAAGGAGCGGTACTATAATACCAAACCCCATGGAGTTGATCACACAAATTATTACAAGTACCCATAAATGGTTGCTTCCATGTCCTTCTCGTTTACCCGGCATGCATATATAAGTAAAAAGGCCCTGTGAATGTTTTCACAGAGCCTTCTTTATTATGATTGATACTTTGTTATTCAGTGTATTGTGGATTTGGCGGGTCTTTTGGCAGGTTAACCACACCGTGTCTAATCAGTGAATGTTTTTTACCGTACACAAAGTAAATGATCAGACCAAGAATCATCCAAATTGCCAAACGTAACCAGGTATCTAACGGTAATGAAACCATCATAAGTATACAAATTAATATACCGGCAATTGGCACGAAAGGTACCCAAGGCGTACGAAACGGGCGTGGAGTATTTGGGTCGCTTTTACGCATCACCATAACGCCCACGCATACCAGTACGAAGGCGAATAAAGTACCAATTGATACCATTTCGCCTACCACATGTACGGGTACAAACGCAGCGAACAAGCTAACAAAACCAGCAAAAAACAGGTTCGATTTGTATGGTGTTTGAAACTTGCGGTGTACGTTTGAAAATACTTTCGGGATAAGACCGTCTTTCGACATGGTATAAAATATGCGCGATTGGCCCATTAGCATCACTAAGATTACTGAAGTGTAACCTGCAAGTATAGCCACGATAATAGCTTTTTGTAACCATGCGTAAGGAGTTTTAGCGATAGCCACGGCAACCGGGGCTGCGCTGTCTTTAAACTCGGTATAGTTGGCCAAGCCTGTCATTACGTGTGAGAAAAGTACATAAAGCACGGTACATGCTAATAATGAACCAATGATACCGATAGGCATGCCTCTTTTCGGGTCTTTAGCTTCCTGAGCGGCGGTTGATACGGCATCAAAACCAATAAAAGCAAAGAACACCACACCTGCACCACGCAATACGCCCGACCAGCCGAAGTGACCGAATTCGCCTGTGTTTTCAGGGATGTAAGGCACGTGGTTAGCAGGATTGATATAGCTCCATCCCACACCTATAAATACCAGTACTACGGCAACTTTTAATACTACCAGCAGATTGTTTACAAATGCCGATTCTTTCGAACCGCGGATAAGCAATAATGAAAGGCAAACAATTATAAATACAGCGGGAAGATTAAAATAACCATGAACTATATTGCCATCTGCAAGAGTAACTGTTTCCCAGGGGGACATAGTAAACTCAGGGGGAATGGTTATACCATATAAATGAAGGAATTTTACGAGGTATTGTGACCAGCTGATGGAAACGGTTGCGGCGCCAAGCGCATATTCAAGCACAAGATCCCAGCCGATGATCCAGGCCATAAATTCGCCCATGGTGGCGTATGAGTAAGTATAAGCCGAGCCGGCAATAGGAATCATACTGGCAAATTCGGCATAGCAAAGACCTGCAAAAGCGCAGCCAATAGCGCCAATAACAAATGAAATGGTAACGGCAGGACCGGCATTATTAGCCGCAGCCAAACCTGTTAACGAAAATAAACCGGCACCAATAATGGCACCTATTCCCATTGTTACCAGGTTGAAGCTGCTAAGCGTGCGGCGTAATGTGCCTTCGCCGCTTTCCGCGGCTTCGCGTAGTAGTAGATCAAGTGGTTTTTTAAATCGCATATAGTCAGTTAAATATTATCCCAAACGTACTTAAATTTATTCAATTGGTAAAATTCAGAATGTAACATCAGCGTTTCGGGAAAATTATAAATATTATTTGGCGGAAGGTTAAATACTATGAAGATTGCGACGTTTTGTCTATCACAAACAAAAAGAGCCCGTTAAGGCTCTTTATTATTGTAAGGAAGACTGAAAGATCAGTGTTAGCGTTGCCGGTCGAGCTTAATCATATTATCAACTGAGTATGGACCTGAACCTACTATCCAAAACAACACCAAAAGCATAAACACAATAATTGACAGCCACAATTCAGAATTGAAGAATGTAAAGTTCCGGGTAAGGTTTACAAAAAATATCGCACCCAATAAAATAGGCATTTGTATTACTACAGCCAGTCTTGTAAGCAATCCGAATGCGATCATCAGACCGCCTACAATATGCGCTAAAGCCACAGTGTGTACAATAGCCATTGACGCCAGACCTGAAAAGCCAAACTTATTGGCCGAAGAAATTAAATCATGCTGAGAGCCTACCTCGCTGGCAAACTCAATTCCCTTTACCAGGATAATCAAGCCTAAAATTACACGAATAACATCGAGCCACTTAGCATGGTGCAGGTCGCCCCAATGCTCTACTTTTTGAACCATGTTCATAATAACCTCCTTAGTTAAAATTGACGACGTTTTAAATTGGTATACTAAAGTTACGGATAACTAAGTAACTATTTGCCAATTTTTAATTTAATTATTTGAGGTTCAGTTGCATAGTTTAAATAATTATAAAGGGCGATAAGATTACCTCATCGCCCTTTAATTAATAAGACTAAATTGCTTATATGGTACGGTCGTGTTTAACAAGAGTAAGGGTTTTTTCAATTGCAGGCGCTTTGATTTGCTGTTTTGCGGTTTCGTTAGCTTCACCGCTGTGCAGGTGCGGTGCTATTACCAATGATACAATTGACATCAATTTGATGAGGATGTTCATTGACGGGCCTGAGGTATCTTTAAACGGATCGCCCACGGTATCACCCGTTACCGAAGCTTTGTGAGGCTCAGACTTTTTATAGTATATCTCACCGTTTATTTCAACCCCTTTTTCAAACGATTTCTTAGCGTTATCCCAGGCACCGCCCGCGTTGCTTTGAAATATACCCATAAGCACGCCAGATACGGTTACGCCTGCAAGAAGGCCGCCCAATACTTCAGGACCGAAGGCAAAGCCTATTACGATTGGAGTAATAAGCGCGATTAAACCCGGTGCAACCATCTCGCGGATAGAGGCTTTGGTAGATATGGCCACGCATTTTTCGTATTCAGGCTTTGCTTTGTACTCCATAATGCCCGGGATTTCACGGAACTGGCGGCGAACTTCTTCAACCATTGACATAGCCGCACGGCCCACAGCTGATATGGCAAGTGCAGAAAAGATAAAAGGTATCATGCCGCCTACAAATAAACCTGCTAATACGTCGGCTTTATAAATGTCGATATGATCGATACCGGCAACGCCTACAAACGCCGCGAACAGCGCCAATGAGGTTAACGCAGCCGAAGCAATGGCGAAACCCTTACCAGTTGCCGCTGTGGTGTTACCCACTGCGTCGAGATTATCAGTACGGCCGCGTACTTCTTCAGGAAGGCGGCTCATTTCGGCAATGCCACCGGCGTTATCGGCAATCGGCCCGAACGCATCAATAGCCAGCTGCATGGCTGTGGTAGCCATCATCCCCGCTGCCGCGATGGCAACACCGTAAAGACCGGCGAAATGGTACGAGCCATATATGCCTGCTGCCAGTACCAGGATAGGTAATACAGTTGATTCCATGCCCACAGCCAAGCCGCCGATAATATTAGTAGCATGCCCTGTTGACGACTGGCGTGTAATGCTCTTTACCGGGCGTTTACCCATAGCGGTGTAATACTCGGTAATGATTGACATCAGGGTACCAACAATTAAACCTACTATAATCGACAGGAATACACCTGTTTTATCAAACACTTTAGCTCCGGTTTTTACAACACCATCTAACTCGTCACGGGTAAGATGCAATTCGCCGGACGGCAGCATCCAATTTACTACAAAAAAAGTTGCGATTGCTGTAAGCACGATAGATGCCCAGTTGCCAATGTTTAGGGCTGTTTGAACATTATCAGTTTCATTTTTGATTTTTACGAAGGCAGCGCCTACAATTGAGAATAGCAAACCTAAACCTGCAATTACCATGGGTAGTAACACAGGGGCGATACCGCCGAATGCATCTTCCGAATGTATTTCGCGGCCCAATACCATGGTAGCCAGCATAGTTGCCACGTATGAGCCAAATAAGTCGGCACCCATACCGGCAACGTCACCTACATTATCACCCACGTTATCAGCAATGGTGGCCGGGTTACGCACATCATCCTCAGGGATACCGGCTTCAACCTTGCCCACAAGGTCGGCGCCTACGTCGGCAGCTTTGGTGTATATACCGCCGCCTACACGTGCAAATAACGCGATAGATTCGGCACCTAATGAAAAGCCTGCTAACACTTCAAGAGCCTTCTCCATTTCGAAGCCGTTAACGTTGCCGCCTTTACTTACTACAAACATCTGGTAAAAAACTATAAACAGCGAGCCAAGGCCCAATACCGCCAAACCGGCAACGCCAAGGCCCATCACGGTGCCACCGGTAAACGATACTTTTAATGCTTTTGCAAGACTGGTACGTGCCGCCTCTGTAGTACGTACGTTAGCTTTAGTAGCAATGCGCATGCCTATGTACCCGGCAAATGCCGACAGCAGCGCGCCTATAACAAAGGAAATGGCAATAATAGGGCTCGATGTTTCAACCGTGGTACCCGACCATGCCAGAAGCAGTACCGCCACTACCACAAAATAGCTCAGCACTTTCCATTCGGCACGTAAAAAAGCCATGGCGCCTTTAGCGATATATCCGGCAAGCTCGGCCATGTTTGCCTCGCCGCTGGGTTGTTTACCAACCCATGCTGCTTTTGAAGCCATCACCAGGATACCAATTATACCCATAGCAGGAATAAGGTAGATGAGGTAATTGTTAAGAAATTCCATACAAGAAAATTAGATTTATAAGATACAGTTAGTTATTGGTTCCCTTAAGGGGGATGCAAAATAGTAAATTAATTTATTTGCAAGCAGATAGTTAGAGAAAGTTTTTGAGTTGTTTACGATTGTGAAAGAAGGGCAGCTATTTCTCATGATGGATGGGATGTGCTACGTTTGAGTGTTAGTGGATGTTCTTTTTTGCTTTTGCCGGAAAAGAAAATTGCACGCAGGAATAACTTATTCTGAGAATTCTAAAATTCGGGTTCAGACAAAGCGTAAAGGATTGAAGCGGATACAGGCCTTGTGCCTAAGGATGCAGGCGTATGAGCGGAAAGCCTGGCCCGCAGGGAACGCCCGAATAATAAATTGAATTGTGAATGCCTGCACCTTTTCCCCAATTCACAATTATTCCATATCTTAACCCCTTAAATACTGACTAATCCCCTCACAATTATGAACGAATCTCCGGCTCCGGCCAAAATGAAACATGAACTTGGCCTGTTAGACGGCACCATGCTGGTTGCCGGCTCTATGATTGGCTCGGGTATATTTATTGTTAGTGCCGATATAATACGTCGTGTAGGCTCGTCGGGCTGGCTGATCAGTACATGGGTAATCACAGGCTTTATGACGCTTACTGTAGCGCTAAGCTATGGCGAATTAAGCGCCATGTTCCCTAAAGCTGGCGGACAATACATTTATCTTAAAGAGGCCTACAATAAGTTTGTTGCATTTTTATACGGCTGGAGTTTTTTCGCCGTTATACAAACCGGTACCATTGCCGCGGTAGGGGTTGCCTTTTCTAAATTTATGGCTTACCTGTATCAGCCTGTAAGCGAAACAAATATTTTGTTCAGCATTAATTACTGGGGAGACAAGGTATTGAACATCAGCGCCGCGCAATTAGTATCTATAGCCCTGATTTTCCTGCTTACTTTTATCAATACCAAAGGGGTTAAAAGCGGCAAGCTGATACAAACAACATTTACATTAACCAAACTCCTTAGTCTTTTCGGGTTAATTGTTTTCGGTTTTTGGGCTTTTAAAAGCGAGGTGTGGAACGCTAACTGGAGCAACGCCTGGAATATTCATTCGCTTAATGCCGATGGCAGCTTTGGCAGCAATTTAACCATTGATATGGCACTTGGGGCTATCGCAATAGCCATGGTAGGCACAATTTTCAGCAGCGATGCCTGGAACAACGTAACCTTTATAGCCGGAGAAATGAAGAATCCTAAAAAGGATGTGGCGCTGAGCCTGTTCTTTGGGACGCTTATTGTAACGGTTATTTATGTATCAGCCAACGTAATGTACACCGCTGTACTGCCACTGCATGATATTGCGACCGCCGAGCGTGACCGTGTAGCTGTAGCGGCTTCGCAAGTAATATTTGGTGGTATAGGCACCATGATTATTGCATTGATGATTATGATATCAACTTTTGGCTGTAATAACGGGTTAATATTAGCGGGTGCGCGAGTGTATTATAGCATGGCTAAAGATGGGCTGTTTTTCAAACGTACAGGCACATTAAATAAGGCAGGCGTTCCTGAGTTTGGTCTTTGGATACAGGCAATAGTAGCATCGATACTTTGCCTTAGCGGCGAATATGGCAACCTGCTGGATATGATATCGTTTGTGGCTGTAATGTTTTATGTGCTTACCATCATCGGTATATTCATACTACGCAAAAAGCGTCCTGAGATTGAAAGGCCTTACAAAGCTTTCGCTTACCCGGTATTGCCTGCCATATACGTTATAATGGGATTGGCATTTTGTTTATTACTGATCATTTACAAGCCTGAATATACTTGGCCGGGGTTGATCGTCGTTTTAATTGGCATACCACTTTATTTTATCTCGCAACGCAACGTGAAGAATGAGGAAGAGACGCCTGCTACTATTTAGTTTTTTAATGATATGTGGGCATACTTACGCCCAAACCCTGCAGCAACAGCTGCAGGCGGCCTTTAACAAATTACAGCAGGACAGCCAGTGCCGCTACGCTTCGGTGTCGCTAACTGTGCTTGATGCTAAGACCGGCGAACAGGTATTTGCGGGTAACCCGAATATGGGGCTGGCAACAGCCTCGACCCTAAAAGTTGTAACTTCGGTAACCGCGTTTAATTTGTTAGGGAAAGATTATCAGTATCAAACCAGGTTCGGCTACAACGGTACTGTTACTAACGGAGTTTTAACAGGCGATATCATCATCCGTGGCGGCGGCGACCCAACGCTGGGCAGCTGGCGATGGGCATCAACTAAAACGGAAATTATATTAAACCAATTGGTTACTGCCCTGCAAAAAGCAGGTATTAAAAAAATAACCGGCAGTATTATTGGTGATGATACGGCTTACGGCACCCAGGCTATTCCCGACGGCTGGATATGGCAGGACGTAGGCAACTACTACGGAGGCGGTATAAACGCCCTTAGCTGGCATGAAAATCAATTCGATATCAAGCTAAAGACAGGTCCTGCCGGTACGCCAGTTGAAGTATTACGTACAGTACCCGCTATGCCATACCTGTTGTTTAAAAGCGAAGTGACGAATGCCCCTGCCGGTACCGGCGACCAGGCGTATATCTACCTGCCTTCAGGCGGAAAGCTGGTTTACCTGCGCGGCACTTATGCTGTAGATCAGACAAAGAAAACGGTTTCAGCCGCATTGCCTGATCCTGCTTATGATATTGCCATTCGCTTAACAGATACACTGAACGAACTGGGCATAGCTGTAAGCGGACAACCGCAGTCGACTACCACACTGGCCATAGGACAGCAGCAAACGCCCGCAATAAAAATCGAGCTCACCACAATACTTTCACCTGAATTAAACAAAATCATATACTGGCTCAATCAAAAGAGCGTTAACCTGTATGCCGAGCAACTGCTGAAATCATTGGCCATGAAAGCCGGTAAAGAACCTACCACACCAAACGGGGTTCAGGTTCTGCAAGATTTTTGGGCAACGAAAGGGATTGATGCAAAGTCGTTGAATATTTACGATGGCAGCGGTCTGTCACCGGGCAACCGTGTAACTACCATGACGATGGCGCGTGTGCTGCAATCGGCTGTTAAGGAAAGCTGGTATAACGATTTTTATGAAAGCCTACCCATTTATAACGATATGAAGATGAAGAGCGGAAGCATTGCCGATGTGCTGGCTTACGCCGGATATCAAACCTATAATGGTCATAAGTTATGCTTTTCCATTATTGTGAACAATTACAACGGCACAACAAAAGGCATTAAGGAAAAAATGTTTAGGGTATTGGATGTGATGAAGTGATTTTGATTTCGGATTTATTGTATTTACTCGGTAAAGTCTTGTGAGTTGAACTTATTGATAAAATATAAGTCTGCAACTGTAAAGTACCATGCAAAAAATAGCTTTAAGTATATCATTGTTCTTGTTGGTGAGTGTTTCATATGCGCAAACGACCGACACCTCGACTGTGTACAACAATTATCTCGACCTTAACATGGCTATGCTTGAGGGCGACATGGATAAGGCTATCAGTTTAAGCAATACCATTATGCCCGATACCGCCGCGCTGCCTGTCAAAGCCCGCGTTAGCTATTATAACATAATGGGTAAGCTGTATGAGGAAAGCAATGCTAACGAGGCGATAAAATATTATTCAAGGGTTGCAGCTTCCGCGCCCGATTACTATGTGGTGCACCGCGCTTTAGGGTATTTGTATTTAAAAAAATCAGAAGACCTGACTAATATTGATTTCGCGACGGCAGCTAAAAAGGCCCTGTTCCATTTGGAAAAAGCACAGGCCTGCGACCCAAGCGACGAAACGCTGGAGGTGATTAAAACACTCTATAAAAAACTGAACGACCAAGCGGGCTTGAAAAGTTTAAACAAACGTCTTTCCGCCAAAGCTAAAAAGTGCATAGATATTTTGTCTTCTGAATGATAGTTTGGCGGTTTGCTGTTTAAGGCTAATATGTCCCTATTTCACGGCCTTTCGGATCGAGACCATATTGGTTTGCGTATGGTTCACCGTCAGAAAAAAGCATCCATAAGTTATACATAGGAATAAATTGATACAATGGCATTTTACCCATATCATAACAGCGCTTTGCTGACTGTGCCAGATAAAACCATGTTAAAGCTATAAACGCAGATATATCGAAATACTTCGATATGCTTTCGTTGGTAATAGATTGCGCTATAATTTGCAAAAGCGGAGAGACGAATAAGTAAATCAGTAGTGTATAAGCATATTCTGTACGCCGTATTCTGCCGTAGAAGGAAAAGGAATTTTTGAACATGTAATAAGTTTATTAAAGATAATAAATAACCTTATCAAAGTTATAGCTCCAGCTTTTTACCTTGTTTGGGAAATATAAGATTCACCCCCAAACTGTTTTCTGACTTCAATTCTTCTTTCAGTTTTTTGATATTCTCTTCAGGTGGCTTTACATGAGTTACAACTATGTTAAAGCCTTTCAGGTTTTCCATATCCGCATAGCCGCCCAATACCGTCAGTTCATCCATTAACAACTTAGGGGTTAAGTGCCCAAACAGGCTTTTTTCAGGCTGACTGTTTGGATATGATACCTCAATCATTATTCCCTTTAATTGCTTGGTTTTAATTAATGGAGCAATAGCCTGCCACAAGTTACGCAGGTTTTGGGTTTTTTCAATGGTATCGGCGCCAACGTCGCCAAGATACAACAAGTAGTTATCGCCGCTTTTAATTAAAAAGGCGGTTGAAGTAAGGTTAGAGTGACTCAATGGAAATGCCTTAACCGTCATTTCAGTATTATCAATCTTTACTTCTTTACCCGGTTCAAGCGATTTATAGCTGTATTTATTCAGTAAAGGCTTTTCGCCGTCGTTGGTGAAGTTTGCCCAGCTTGCCCAGGTAAAATAATGCGTTTTGATGGTTTCAAGAGTTGGCGCAAGTCCGTAAATGCTTTTGGTACTATCGTCAGGTGAGTTGATGATCAGGCCGGAGATATGATCAAGGTGGGCATGTGATATAAAATAACCTTTGATATATTGGCATAAAACCTGTTCTGATGATACCTTAAATATTCCTTTCTTAACCGCTTTCTCAATACCGTAATTCAATGTGCCTGCATCAAGACATATATAGTTGGTTGAGTTTGCCGACGCTACCATGTAAGCCGAAAGGTTGCTTTCGTCGATACCGCCTTTAATGCCAAGCGGTACAATGGTAAAGGCAGATTTTGGCGATTGGGCCGTTGCGCCTATATTTAATGCGATTAGGAGTGCTGGTAATAATTTTTTGTACAGTGATCTCACACTACTAAAGTACGCCTTGAATACTTAATAGTGGTCACTCGGTTTTCATTTTCTCCTTAGCCTTTTCGTCGTACTCGTAATCGCCGCCAAGGATATATCCCCAAGGCTTAAGGCTTGGTACCCGGTCGAAAATAATTTTAAAAATGGCGATAACCGGTATCGAAAGAAACATACCCGATAATCCCCATATCATTTCGCCCAGAATTATACCGATGAATGTCACCAGCGCATTCAGACGAACCTTTGCACCAACAATAATAGGTAGAAGGAAGTTAGAATCAACCGCGTGTATGCCGATTACACTTACGGCCACGGTTACCGTTTGAGAGATTGTTCCGGTGGCGAACGTGATAATTGTGCTAAGCAGCAGCGCGGTGAATATGCCTATGTAAGGAATGATGTTAAATAACCCGACAATTATACCAAGTAAAACCGCATACTTTATCCCGATGATCCAGAACACTGCACAAGCTATAGCTGCAACAATTACCATTTCCAAAATAAGGCCTATTATGTATTGGCGCAGTATCTTCTGAATGTTCTGCACGATGTCCATCACTACGTGTGAGTTGTCTTCATTAAATACATGGATAAAGAATCTGAACAATAGTCGCCTGTAAAATAAAATGAAGAAGGTGAAGATCAGTATAAACACATAAAACAGCAGCAATGATGATACTGCGCCGAAAGTAGTGCCCAGTACAACAGTGCCCGATGCCATTATTTTTTGAGTGGTATCGTGCACATAGCTCATCTGCTTATCGGCATTAATATGAAATGCCATCTGTATCCAGTTTTGTATGTCGGTTAAAGATTGGTTGATCTGCGTTTTCAGCATAGGCCAATCTTTGGTAAGGTTGGTTATCTGTGAACCAACCATATAGGCGATAAATCCTATAAAAGCGACGAATAACAAGATTGCCGCAAAAGAAGACGCGCTGCGCGGAAAACGGAGTTTCTTTTCTAAAAAGGCTGACACAGGAAGCAGCAGTACGGCAAACAAAAAGCCGAACAGCAGAGGATCAAGTATCTCTTTACCTAAGATTACCAGGTAGCTAAGCGATATAATGCCGATAAGCACCAGGGCGAGCCGTTCGTAAAAAGGTGGCAGCAGTTTGTTTGTGGTCATTGTGTTAAATGTTATATCCTAACAGGCTTGAAAGACATTAGTTTTTATGTCAATAAATATAGGAAGCGCGTATTAAAACATTGGCAGGTGTTTTGCACGTATTTGGTATTGACCAAACATCTACCATTATGGCAAAGTATTCGGAAAAAGCACAGGAAAAGGTTGGAGAAACCATGCACGAAATGAAAGAAGGCAAGCTGAAAAGCGGCAGCGGTAAAAAAGTTACCAGTAAAAAACAGGCTGTTGCCATTGGCTTATCTGAAGCGAGAAAAGAAGGCGCCAAGGTGCCCAAAAAGAAAAAAGAAACTTCTAAATCATAAAAAAGGAGGCGGTTACCGCCTCCTTTTTTTATTTGGATGTAAACGCATCCATTATTTGCATAAGCGTTACGGCTTCTTCAATAGGAGCGGGGTTAACAGCACGCTCACCACGGAAATACCTTACCACCTGCTCTATCATGGGCTGCTGTATATGCTCAGGATGTGTAACTTCAATAAGTTCATTATTCAGTTTGATATAGTTGCCAAAAAAAGCAAAGCTTATCTTCCCGGTCGAGCCGATGATTTCGCATAAGTCGGTTTGTTCATGCTCAAATACATTGAAGCTCCACGAGCCGCTTACAGGGATGTTATTACTAAATAATATCTGTCCGTTCACATTATCATCCGCTGCTGACATATCCGCCTGGTTAAGGCTGAAACCAGAATATTTTAACGGCTTGCCAAAGTAATACAGCATAATATCCAGTTGATGCGGAGCAAGATCATGGAAGTACCCGCCTCCAGATAATTCAGGGTTAATTCGCCAGTTGGTTTCACTGTTGGCCACCAACCCCGGCTTGCGCGATTGCCACAGCCGTATCTGTATAATACGGATATCACCAATAGCGCCTGTTTCTATAAGTTCCCTTATTTTCAGGAACAGTGGTAACTGCCGGCGGTAATGGCAAACGGTTAGTTTGGCGTTGCTTTGGGCAATGGCATCAGCTATTTGCTTTGCTTCAGCAGCGTTTAGGGTAACCGGCTTTTCCACATACACATGCAAGCCTTTTTTAAGTGCTGACAGTGCGTAGGGCAGGTGCTGTGCAGGCGGGGTAGCAATGTAAACAGCGTTAATCTCCGGGTCGTTCATCAGTTCGTCGGCATCGCTGTACCATTTGCTTACACCGTGGCGTTGGGCGTAATCGGCGGCTTTGCCAGCATCGCGGCGCATAACGGCCACAAGGCGGCTATTGGGCACCTTGTTAAATGCCGGTCCGCTTTTTTTCTCGGTCACGTTACCGCAGCCTATAATACCCCAATTGATGGTTTCCATGAGTATTTCACAAAGATGTCATTTCGACCGTAGGGAGAAATCTTCGGCAAGCGATATTAATATGTCCCGGAAGATTTCTCCTCGTTCCTCGTCGAAATGATAGTTGGTTTGATAGTATTATTTCAATATGCCTTCAATCTTATCCAACTCCTCTGCTGAAAAAGTCAGGTTATCCAGCGCTTTTAGCGAATCAGCAAGTTGTGCCGGGCGGCTTGCGCCAATAAGCACCGAGGTTACACGCTCGTCTTTCAGCAGCCAGGCAATGGCCATTTGCGCAAGTGATTGTCCGCGCTGAATGGCTATTTCATTAAGCTTACGCACCTTTGCAACTTTCTCTTCGGTTACTTCCCCTTCCTGCAGGTGGCCACTGCTTTTTGCCGCGCGCGAATCTTCAGGAATTCCATTTAAATATTTATTGGTTAATAAGCCCTGTGCCAATGGCGAGAATGGAATACAACCAACGCCTTCATCGCCAAGCACATCCAATAACCCGCCTTCAACCCAACGCTCAAACATGCTGTATTTAGGCTGATGGATAAGGCATGGCGTGCCAAGTTCTTTTAATATACCGATGGCTTTTTTAGCCAACTCAGCCGGGTAGTTTGAAATGCCCGCATACAAGGCTTTGCCTTGACGAACAATCAGGTCGAGCGCCTGCATGGTTTCTTCAAGCGGTGTTTCAGGGTCAGGGCGGTGGTGGTAGAAAATATCTACATAGTCTAACCCCATGCGCTTCAAGCTTTGGTCGAGACTGGCCACCAGGTATTTCTTAGAGCCCCAGTCACCATAAGGACCGTCCCACATGGTGTAGCCTGCTTTTGATGAAATGATCATTTCATCGCGGTAGCCGGCAAAGTCTTCCTTTAATATCTTACCAAAGTTTTCTTCTGCCGATCCCGGCGGCGGTCCATAATTGTTGGCAAGGTCAAAGTGAGTAATGCCGCTGTCGAACGCCAAATGCAATATTTTTTGATAGGTATCGTAAACGTCTACATGCCCGAAATTATGCCAAAGCCCTAATGAAATGGCTGGTAGTTTGATGCCGCTTTTTCCGCAGCGGCGGTATGTCATATTGTTGTACCTGTTTGGTGATGGTTGGTATGTCATTGTCTATACTTGAAGTAGTTGTGTGGCGGTAAAAATAGCAGTTTGAATGATATTTCTGTATTAAACTATTTCGGCTACAACAAAAGTGCTTCCACCTGCAAAAACCAGGTCGTTGGATGTGGCCGCAGACTGTGCCGCTTGCAAAGCTTTTTTTACAGATGGGTATGTTTTACCCTTTAATCCGAAGCTTTCCGCTTGTTCTTTTAAACTTTCAGCTTCCAATCCCCGAGGAATATCAGGCTTGCAGAAATAGTAAACGGCATCCGTTGGTAGCACAGAAAGCACCTTGGTGATGTCTTTATCATTTACCATACCGATAACAAAATGTAGTTGACTATACTCTACTGATGCAATATTTTTCAGCACTTCCTGAATACCGTCTGGGTTGTGCCCGGTGTCGCAAATGGTAAGCGGCGATTGGCTAAGCACTTCCCATCGGCCGTGCAAGCCTGTTAGTGCTTTTACCTGTCGCAGAGCGGTTTGAATATGTTCGTCTGTGATAGTAAAACCCTGCCTGCGCAGTTCGTCAACAGCGCATAAAACACCTTTTATATTTTTAAGCTGATAAGTGCCGGTAAGATCGGCCTGTATTGGGAGCAAGGTAGAGGGTGCAAGGCGGGTGGCGGTGAGATTTTTAGTCCATAGTCCATGGCCTATAGACGATGGTGAAGAGTTTTCTATGGTCAATGGACTATCGTCTATCGACTCTTCCACACGCCATTCATCTTCCGCAAAAGTTATTGGCGCGTTTACTTGCTCTGCTTTTTGTATAAATACATCCGCTACTTCGTGTTGCTTTTCGCTGATTATAACCGGGATCGATGGTTTGATGATACCGGCCTTTTCGACGGCAATTTTAGGTAGCGTATCACCAAGCATGTTCATGTGGTCCCAGCCAATGTTAGTGATTACTGACAGCAGGGGAGTGATCACATTGGTGGAGTCGAGCCTGCCGCCTAATCCAACCTCAATTATAGCAATATCAACTTCTTCAACAGCAAAGTCATCAAAAGCCAATGCTACTGTCATTTCAAAAAATGAAGGCTCTATGCTTTCAAACGCTTCTTTATGCTTCGCGACGAAATCAATAACCGTTTCTTCGGATATCATTTGTCCGTTTATGCGTATGCGTTCGCGGAAATCTTTTAAGTGGGGAGAAGTGTATAACCCGGTTTTATAACCCGCCGTTTGCAAAATAGACGCAAGCATATGGGATGTCGAACCCTTTCCGTTAGTACCAGCTATGTGTACACTTTTAAACTTATACTGCGGATTATCCAGTACATCGCAAAGCGCAAGCGTATTATCAAGGTTGTTTTTTATTGCCGAGGCCCCAACACGGGTAAACATAGGCAACTGGCTGTATAAGTAATCGAGAGTGGTTTTGTAGTCCATGATCGATGGTCCATAGTCGATAGTAAAGACATCCATGGACTATGGACCATGGACTATGGTCAAATCTACTTGGCCTTAAACACAAAAGTTTGAGTATAGGTTTGCACGTCTGACGCACCTGCCGACGGGCTTACCTTTGCGTTCATTACG
This sequence comes from Mucilaginibacter limnophilus, assembly GCF_004005815.1. Classification (GTDB taxonomy): domain Bacteria; phylum Bacteroidota; class Bacteroidia; order Sphingobacteriales; family Sphingobacteriaceae; genus Mucilaginibacter; species Mucilaginibacter limnophilus. The sequence continues at coordinate 128,244 of NZ_SACK01000007.1, forward strand.
GCTTGTTCGCATTTTTCAAGCAGGTCGTAATCAACAATTGTGGTACCCCGCGCGCCTGCCTTGGCATATATAACGTTACCGCTTTTATCAATCCTGAACTCCACTACTACCTTGCCATTGTAGCGATTGCCTACATCAGGCTTTGAAGGCGGCCTAACAAAGTTACGGGCAGTTAAAGCGTTGCCGCCGTTGCCCGAGCCGGTTCCGTCGTAATTATTAGTAAGCGTTGTGCCTGTTGTTTTACCCTGGTTGCCGGGAGTATTACCTGTTCCGTCGCCGTTGCCTGTGCCGTTGTTGGTTGCCCCTTTATACAAAGCGTTCTGATTAACTACAGGCTTGCTCTCGGTTTTATTAGGACTTGTAGATACAGTAGGGCTCGGATTTTTTGTGTTAGCTGTTACCTCAGGCGCGTCCTCGTTATTTTGGGTAACAACATTCTTGTCGCTGTTATCGGCCTGTACTTTTTCTTCGGTGGGTGGAGTTGGCGTAACTTTATCAGGTGCCGATTTATTGGCATTTTCAGCAACAGATGGTTCTTCAGTGCTCATATAATCGTCGCCCATGCCTTCGTCAACAGTGCCGTAGTTTACTAAAATCCCTCCGGTGCCGTCCTCTTCCTTAGGCGCGTTATGAAAAACAATAAAATAGCTCAAGGCCAGAAACACGCCAAGTATCAAACCTGTCGCTGCAAAAGCCTTTGGGTAATTATTGTCCTGTTCGCGGTAATTCATTTTATTTCGGATATCGGATGTTCAATTTCGGATTTATAGGATGTTACATCCTGACCTTTTAACTAATCTCCAATCACTATTCTCTGCCCAACAATCTACTTGCTCTTCGGTTCTGTTGCCAAAACCAGTTTTATGTTAAGTTTTTGCGCTATGTCCATCACCTGTACCACATCTTGTATGGCTACAGTGCGGTCAACATATAATACAATGGTCAATTCTGTTGCCAAAGGTTTATAGCTCGCTAAGGTAGGCTCAAGCTGATCAACGCTTACTTCCTTCTTATCAACATAATAACGCAGTTCTTTTGTTACCGATACGGTGATTGTTTTTTTTGATACCGACTGCCCTGTTGACGATTTCGGCAGCATCAGCTTGATCACGTTAGGGTTGGTAACCGTTGAAGCGATAAGGAAGAACAGCAGCAGGAAGAACATAATATCGTTCAGCGCCGAAGTATGTACCTCGGCCGTCGCGCGTCCGTGCCTTTTTCTTAAATTCATTTGCTTGGCTCCTCTAACAGGTCAATAAATTCAATAGCGTCGGTTTCCAATTTCAGTATCACTTTGTCAACCATCATATTTAAAATATGGTGACAAACATAAGCAACTATACCTACAAATAAACCCGCTGCCGAAGTAACCATCTTCACATATAAACCACCCGAGATAACACCCATACTGATGTTATCCGTTTTAGAGATGTCGTAAAAGATCTGGATTACACCGGCAATAGTACCAAGGAAACCAAACATGGGCGCAATACCGGCTACTATACCGATGATGCCGATGTTCTTTTCCAGTTTTGATACTTCAAGCTTGCCAACATTCTCAATAGCGCCTTCAATATCTTTTATAGGACGGCCAATACGCAGCAGGCCTTTTTGCAACATACGGCCAAGCGGCGAGTTGCTGTTGCGGCAAATAGCTATAGCCGATTGCAGGTTACCCGACATGATGCTGGCGCGAACCTGCGTCATCAGGTTCGATTCATCTTTAGCAGCCTTGCGGATGGTGAAAAAACGTTCGAAAAATATTACTAAGCCTAAAATAGCCAGTAAGCCGATAGGTATCATCACCCATCCGCCTTTTAAAAGCAGATCGCCAAAGCGCAATTCTTCTTGTGCCTGTACCACGGGTACGGCTGCCCTGTTCACGCTATCTGTTAGTTGTGCAGTAGTGTCTGTAATCTGTGCTAATAAACTCATTTCTTAACTGGTGGATAATCTTTTATAATGGTTTCTTTTGGTTTGATTTTTTTTGCTGCAAGCAGTTCTTTTTGTAAAGTCCGTGCTTCGTTATAAGTGTAAAAAGTGCCCAGGGTGATGATGTATTTTTTACCCCGGCCAGGAACTACTTCTGCATTAAGCCCCTTTTTTGTAAAGAGAGATAAATATTGTGTAGCCTTTGCTTCAGAATTATAAAAGCCGGCCTGTAATTCCCAGCGTGTGCGGTTATCTTCAACCGGCAGTGTTTCAGTAACGGTTTTTGTTTCCGGTACCGATGCAGTTGGCGCAGGCGTTGTTTCAGAAGCAGCCGCTGTATCAGGAGCAATCTTTCCAGTTTGACCTTCAATCACGGTTGTACTGTTATCTTCGTTAACAACAACGTCATTCACCGGCCTTTGCGACTGTATGGCTGAATCATTATGCCGTAAAGTATCAGGGTTTACTGCTACCAAAGGTTTATTTTTTTCCGCAAAGCCAAAAAACGAAGGCTTGTATAAATATAAACCAATAGCTGCACCACCCAATACAATAAACACGATGGCTATAATAATCCAGACATTAAACCCGCGTTTTTCTTCATATTCTTCATTCTGAAAGTAGTCTTGTCCTTGCTGCGGAAAGGTGAATTCTACTGACCCAGGTTCAGGCTCCGGTTGCGCTATAGGCGGTGTTGGTGTCGGCGAAAATGAAAACGATAAGTCGGGTATTTTCTGAGCGGTAACCGGTTGCGCGCCGGTTCTGTGCAGTTCAAAAGCCGGCAAGCCAAAAAAAGCGGGATCATTCTCCGCTACTGTATCTGGCTTAAAAGTGATTTTGATGCCATCATAACGTAACCAACCCAATCCGCTTATCTGAGCATCATTTGTGGCAACTTCCTGCAGCAAGCCATCAACATACTTGTCAATAAAAAAGCTGGCTGATGTTACCGATATGCCTTTCCGCTCCGCAATAAACTGCGCAAAGCGGATATCATGATCGTAATCTTGCTCGTACTTTATTGTATTGTGCGGCGGGTAAAACTTTCCCTCGTCCTCGTTGTACCAGGCGCTGGCCCTCGCGTTGAAGAAATGCCCGAGGCCGGGCACAGTAACTTTGCCTTCAAGCGCGAGTAGTTCAACCAAATACAGGGAAAGATTCATTCCGGGTAAAAGTACGGTTAATTGTAAAATTAAAAAATTCTAAAAAGCATAACCAACACCGCCAAATATATTAAACCCGTTATTGTTGTAATACAACCAGGTTGGGTTGGTGTTGTTAAGCAGGTTGTTCGCCTGTACAAATATGCTGATCTGCTTAGTGGCTTTATATTCAACGCCGCCATTGAGGTCAACGTATGAGTCTATTGGCGTACCAACTATCTCTTCGCCGTTTATGCGCCTGTCCTGAGTGCTGCCGCGGATGAGTAACGAGCCGTTCACATTAACTTTATCAGTTATGCGGATAACTGTACCTGCCGTAAGCTTAAATTTTGGCAGGTTCCATGGCTGTGTTTCTGTGTTTAATTGATAATCTTTAAACTCAACCCTTCCAAACAGGTTGAAATCGTCAGTCGCTTTAAAATCAAGCTCGCCATTGAACCCGCTTACGCGTGAGCGACCGCTGTCATAAATAACCGCGAATTTATTATTGATGCCGGTTTCGTCGAATGCGTTAACAAACATTGGCAGGTCCTTTACGCTGTTGCGAAAGAATGTCGCCTTAAACCCTAAACCGGGTGCCAACGTTCCTTTTAATCCTAAGCTGATATTCAGCTGGTCAACTGAGTTACGGAGAGCAATATTTTCGCCGATGAACGGATTTATCTCGGCAAAGTTTTTAAGTGATGATTTATTAACATCGCCGGTCGCTTCTGCAAATAAGCGTACATATTTAGGTATCACCTGAAACTCCAGTTTGGCAGCAGGGAAAATAAAGAACCTGTCGCTGAAGCCAAATTCTTTTACAATGTTAACACCCGCGTCAACTTTATACTGATCACCCTGAAGTTTTATGTATGGGTTAACGCGCGCAATACTGTTGTTGTATGAATATGCCACATCTTTCTGGGTACTTAAATCAAGCGAAGCTGCAAGGCCTGCATAAAACTGTTTAACCGTTTTGTTCAGGAAACCTGAAAGAATAAGATTGTTTTCTTTTGCGCTGAACGCGTTGCTGAAAATGTAACCTTGTAGTTTAGCCGCGTAAGTAAAGTCTTTCTCGGCGCCGGTGTATTTTTTTGCCATTTCACCCTCGGCGCTTATGGTATTAAATGTTTGTCTCTGCGGATCAAATTCAGGTAAAGCTTCGTTAAGATCATTAAAACCATAGAAGTAAACACCGCGGCGTTTATAATTTATGCGGCCGTTAAGTGCGTTATCGCCTATTAAAGTTTTGCCAAAAACGCCGATCTCATTCCTGCTTTCGTTTTGTTTTTCAAACTGGGTTCCGCTTTGAGCGAAGTGTTTAACATAACCGCCAACCTGTAAAGCTTCATCTTTGCCATTACCAAAGTAGCCTTCAGCAAAAGTAGTTTTCAAGCTGCCCAAACCGGCACGTACGTAGTTGTTGGTAGGTACCGAATCCCGCTCAGGCGGACGTTTCATGGCTTCCAGTTGCTGTATTTCATTATCTTTCTCAAGCCTTTTGTCAAGCGAGGTATAGCTTAACGGAGCCTTAAAAGGCGAGGTGTCTTCCAGGTCGGGGTTGCGGCGTATTTTCACCGCGTCGGCCAGCACCGGTTTGTATGACGTTGTTACTACAATCTCTTCAGAAAGACTGGCAGCGTTATCGGTCTTTTTTGTAGTATCCTGCTTTGTTTTTGAAGCCGCGTCGCCAAGTTTGTTGGCGGCGGCAGGCGTAACCGCCGCCGTTTTTTTTGCTGTTGTTTTTTTAGGTTTAACCTGCGCGTTAACAGGAGCAAAATAAAAAACTGCCAGCGCTGTAAGTATATATCCGTATCTTAAATTCATTGCGTGCTTGTATAATTATTTAGTTTTCCTGTTGTGTTTCCTGTGTTTGAGTTGTTGGTACCGGCGTGCCATTCAGTTTAGCAAGCTTTGCTTTTGCTTCAGGCAGTATATCATCGTTACCTTTGTAATTATCAATTACGCTTTGCAAGGTAGCCTTAGCCTGAAAGTCATCCTTTAAAGCGGTATAGTTATCGGCCAGCAGTATAAAGGTTTTGGCTATCCAGTAATCGTAGTTCGGTAACTCTTTAGCCAGATCAAAACATGTTTTTTGCGATGCCTTGTATTTGCCTTGAAGGTATTCTACCCGGGCAATATTGTATTTCGCTTCGGCTGCCGATACTGTTTTAGTATTACTTACTGTGTAATTAAATTCTTTAACAGCGGTTGTAGTGTCGCCCAGTTGCAGGTGTGCCTTACCGGCGAACAATCCTGTTTTAAATTTATCCTCTTCGGCCGATTTTTCATTATCGCGCACCAGCGTTACATATTTCAACACATCGTCAGGCATTTCCATCTGGTCATAAGAGATCAGCAGGTTGTTAATAGCAAAAGTGTAATCGGCTTTGTACTCAGAGTTGATCTCTAAGCGTTTCAAGAATACTACTGCATCATTATATTTCTTTTGCGACATGTACAGCTTAGCCATTGCGATAAGCGATTTTTCGGTGTAACCGCTTGTCCAGTCGTTCAGGATGTAGTTGTAATCCATCACCGCCTCTTCGTTACGGCCAAGGTTTACCAACGCCTGTGCGCGTATGTAACGGGCTTGCTTGTCATATATCTGCTTATTAGGGAATTTATCCATATAAGCGTTTACAGCGTTCACTGTTCCCTGCCAGTCGTTCCTTAAATACAGGTTATTTGCAGCGGTCATCATGATGTTTTCCTGCTCTGCAGTGGTATAGTTACCTATTGACGTACCAGTAGCGTAGTTGATAAATGTTTGTGCGTCGCCTTTATCAGTGTAGATCTTCTCAACCTGTTTAAGCGCTTGTTTGGCCTCATCTGTAGATGAGTAATCCTGTACCACTTTTTTGAAAGATTCAACGGCCAGATCATCGCGATTAGCGTTGTAATCGATAAGACCGATGGTAACCAAGGCACGTGGTACGTAACTGCTGCTTGGGTACTTTTGTATCATAGCCTGCAGGTCTGTTTTAGCGCGCTCGCCATCGTTTTTCAGGAAGTAGGTATAAGCGATCTCAAACGAAGCGTCGTCTGCATAATCCGAATTCGGGAACTTGGCCAACACATCGTTAAGTGTGCTGATCTTTGTATCCAAAGCGCCCTGTAAGCCCTGTATTATACCCCGCTGAAACAAAGCATAATCTTCACCCGGACTGCGTTGCGCAATAATACGATTGTAGTACTCAAGCGCTTTGCTATAGCTTTTCATAACGAAGTAGCTATCGCCAAGCCGGGTAACGGCATCATTAACAGTATTTACATCAGTTGTGGTACCCTGCAAAAAGCGCTCGAAATATTTTGCTGCTTTGCCGTATTGCTCACCGCCAAATGCCGCATATGCCAGTGCATAGTTGGCATAATTGCTTAGCCTGGTTTCTTTTGACTCCGGCATTCCCAGAAAAATCTCAAAATTCTCTACCGATTCGCCGTACTTACGTACCTCGAACATTGCCTCGGCCATCCAGTAACGGGTTAAGGCTTCGGTTTTTTTATCATTCGGATAGGTTAACGATCGCAGGAAAATACCAATAGCATTCTCAAAAGCGCGTTCGTTGTAAAATTCCAGGCCACGGTAATAAGTCACTTTTTGATAAGCTGTTTGTGCACTTACTGATTTATTCGGTATAGGTTCCAGAATCTCAACAGCTTCTTTGTAATTGCGTGAGTTCAGTAAAGCTTCGCCCAGTAAGGTTTTAACTTCATCGGTGCGTGCGCTGCGCGGATATTTCTTTAAATAAAGTCTTGTGGCTTCAAGTGCTTGACTGTTAAAATCGAGTTCATATGAAAGTTTTGCGTAATTGAATAACGCGTCTTCCTGTAATTGCTTGTCAAAGTCGAGCTTTGAAGCAGTCATGTAAGCGTTACGCGCGCTTTGCTTGTTGTTTAACTTAATAAATACATCACCAAGGGCGTAGTTACCGCTTTGCGCGTATTCGTCATTACGACCGGCCAGTTTTTTAAGCTCTTCAGCAGCTTTTGGGTAGTTACCTGTTTTATAATAGGCATAACCCAATTGATAGCTATCCTGGGTATTTTGCGTTTTGCCCTGATCCTGGTCCTGAAAGCGGTTGTAATAGCTAACTGATTTAGGGTAATCGCCCTTTGCAAAATACGAAGCGGCAATAATGCGCAGCATTTCTGTTTCGTGCTGCTGTTGTGTGCTGTTGATTATTGGTATAGCATAGTTCAGTACATCGTCATACCGTTTGTCCAGAAAGTAAACAGCCGTTATATAGTAAGGATAGCTCTTCTCATACTTCTTTGAATTTTTTAACTTTTCGAAATTCAGCAGTGCCAGATGATAGTCTTTATTTAAATACGCTATGTATGCAAAATAGTAAGTGGCGTCTTCTGAATAGGACGAGCGTTTATTTTTTACATCACTAAACAATTTTTGGGCGTTCACATAATCGCCGGTAGCAAAATAGGCATAACCTTTTCTGAATTTGTATTCAGTATTATCTCCGCCGGTAAGCTCACCTGCCTCTACTTTGTTGAACCATTCAAGCGCTTCCTTGTATTTGCCTTGTTTAAAGTATGATTTACCTACCTGGAAGAACGCCATCTTGGCCAGCGGGTTCTCAGGATGTTCTTTTATAAACTTTTGGAAAAGGCTTTCTGCATCCTCGCTTCCCGATTCGAGTGCGCAAACGGCCTCGTAATACGAAGCGTTTTCCTGCAGCAATGACAGTTCTGATTCAAATTTGGCTTGCGTTGTAGTTTTTAACGAAGTTGCTTCCACCTGCCTGAACTGCTCTGCAGCAGCTACATATTTACCCTTGTCAAGCAGGTCGAGACCAGTATGATAGGTTTTGTAAATATGAAACGAGGGATTTTGCTGGGCTTTTGCCTGCGTTATGATGAGTGCGGCCGCCGCCGGCAGCACAATATATTTAAGTTTTACCATACAAGAGACGTACTTTGGATAGTGCTAAATTACCTAAACGGCAAAGATGCAATCCACACGAGTATTTAACAAGTGTGGAAAACAGAAATTTAACGGCGCAATACGCCTGTTGTTATGCTTGTGGAAAACTTTGTTGCTTGTGGAAGAGTGTCAGGCAGCTATCTGACGCTGCACAGTGTTAAGTAATGTATTGATATCAAATGGCTTTGGAATAAATCCATCAGGTTTGCCGTTTTCATGCCTGGTCAAATCGCCGGCATCATGGCTGGCAGAAATAAGTATTACCGGGATATTATTTGTTTCAGTTTTTTGTTTTACTTCTTTGCAAAGTTCACGTCCGTCCATATCACCCAACATTATGTCCAGTAAAATCAGATCGGGCCGGTACTCATTTATTTTTTCGAAAAGATTATGTCCGTCGGCAAGGGTTAAAACTTTATATCCGTAATCTTCTAATATATACTGTAATAGCTCCAGAATATCCTTATTATCGTCAACTGCTAATATCCGTCTCACGTTGTCTTGAATTAAAAACATGTTTTTTAACATACGTGAACAAATGTTATACCAAATATCAGTTGTTTACCAGTAAGTTATTAATAATGCCGCGGTAATTAACATATCAACGGTTTCAACACTACGGGTAAAAACATACCGGGGTTTTTGGCATTTAGCACAAAAGTATTTTTTAAAAGGGACTATAGAGGCCAGTAATCGTTCAAAAAGATTACGCCTTAGCTGGAAATGATAAGGAAATCCACATTTCGGACAAACACGTTCTTTGCGTTGTTTAGATGAGTCACTCAAGGTTTTAATACTAATATTAACAAAAAGGTAAGTTAGGTTTAATACAAATACGTACTAATAAGGGGGTTTAGTTTCGTATTCACCATAAAAAAATCAAAATTAATAATAAAACTTTATATCAAAATACTTATAATTAAGTATTTATTTAATGGTTAACCCCACAGGTAGGTTTTACGCTGGCACTTGTAGCACATGTACTTTTTAATGGGTAGCCAGAATAGAAATGTTTTTACAATAAAACCTCGCGGAATACGGCTTAGCATGTTGCCTTTGCATGATGGGCAAACCACTGATTTCTTTGCTTCGGGAGCGTGCCCAAGTTGTGATGTTTCCTTTACCATTTGAACAAGTTGGGGCCGGTTTGTTTCAGGCAGGTGAACGGTTCCAGTTAATACTTCGCTAACTTAGCAAAATATTATCAAATTGTCAAAGGTTGATACTGTAAATTAGTTGATAATTAACAAACTTATTATTTATTTGATAAATTGTTAATATTTGGGCTAGTGGAGTAAGGTTTATTAACGAATTAATAACAAAGCCTGCACTTACAGCAGGCTATTCACCTTTTGAACTAATTCGCCCAAATCAAAGGGCTTGTTAATTATGGCATCACAGCCATAGGCAAAAAGTTCGCTGCTGTTATTTACATAGGCAGAGAAAATGATGACAGGTATGTTACCGAAGTGTGGATGAGTTTTGATCTGTTTGCATAGTTCACCGCCGTTTTTGCCTGCTACACGATAATCTAATATAACAAGGTCAGGACTAAATTTTTCGACAAGAGGCATAACATCCTCACCGTCGGGAGTGCTTTTTACTTCAAATTGTTCATAAGCTAGGGTTTCATGAACAATGTCAAGTATATCCTGATTGTCATCCAGTACTAAAATGCGTTTCAATATCTTAAAGCTAATATATTATAATGCCGAAAAGCTAATAATGTGTTTTGTGCTTGTGCATACGCTTAAACGCGTAAAAAAGTTTTGGCTTGAACCTGTTCGGAATTACGAACAAAAGTACATAAAAATTTTCTTAGTAGGATTATAAGTATCTTAAATGATTAAAAATGTGACACAGGTCACTTATTGAATCATTTTTTGCCTTTCAATAAAAACGGTTGTAATTAATTTAACAGATATGATGATTGTAAATTATTCGTTACGATATTAAAACGCTTCGCCTAAGTTCAGCATTACAGCAGAGTAGCCTTTGCTAAAACCATAATCCACACCAATGTTGGTGCCTGATTTTTTATTGAATTTTACCCTTAGCCCTCCGCCGGCGGCAGGATGCCAGTAGCGGTATTGGCGGGTACCAGGTTCGGTAACCGAATTAACGCTTGCAAATACTACATACCCTAACAGCCCGTTGCGTGTAATGTCCCGGCGATATTCGCTTTCAAAATAAATAAGACCTTCGCCCCGGTAACGGTTTTGGCTGATACCGCGTGCAGAACGGTTGTAGGGGTCCCAGCCCACGCTTGGTAAATTAAGATAAGGCGTATTGCCTTTAAGTATCGTCCAGTAGTATCCCCAAAGCGCAAGTATGTTCTTTTTGCCGCTGTTACTAAGTGAAATATACTTCCGCATGTCAAAATATAATGATTGCCAATGCGTATCGCTGCCAAAAACACTACTGTTATACCGGTACACTAAATTACTGTAACAACCGGGAAGTGGGTTAATGGAGTTGTTGCGGGTATCATACAACAAATTTAAAGTAGCACCCGATGAGAATGAATTTTGGCTATTGGCAGTTCCATGCATGTAGTTGGAAAAGTTTTGAAGCGCTTCATCCTTCCCTTCAATGTTAATATAGTAATCCATATTGTAGCCCACCCCTGCAAAAAAGTAGGGTGTGATGCGCTTAAGCGCGCTTTCGTAAAACCGGATATACTTATAATCGAGCAATACACGGGTATCATTACTCATGCCGCCGCCAAGTCCCCAGGTGTATTGCGGGTAACGCATAACGCGCATATCGCCCTGGATGGTATATGAGTTGTCTTTCAGCCATATATTTGAGCGGATGGGCAATCCGTACCGACCCCGGAAATTAAGATAAGGCGTAAATGTTACAGTGGATATATAAGTTGTACGGCGGTCACCCAGGTAAAAACCCGCGGTTGTTGAAGTTAAAAGCGCTTTGCCTCCGCCCGGTACCTGTGATGAAACAGGCAGGAATGAAAAATACACATCTTTGTCTTCTTCTACCTTAACCTTTGGTGGGGTAACGTTAAACAATGAACGGCCAAGGTCAATAAGGTCTGTTTGGTTGCTGTAATCAACATAATTAGCCGTGTCCCTAACCATCTGCGGCTGCGCAAGCACACAAAAGGGTATTAACAGGAATACGATTAAATATTTGAACATGCCGTAATTTAGGGATTGGAGAGCGATCTGCTTTAAAGATATAAAAAAAGCAGCCGGGATATTTCTTCCTGGCTGCTTTTTTTTAAAATTAATTTGAGCTTTTAGAAGCAGCGCGTTGTTGAGCGGCTTTCTTCTCTTTTGCTTTTTGTTTTTCGTTACCTATAATGTAACCACCTCCTGCACCCAGGGCCCCGCCTATAAGCGCGCCTTTAAGGTCGTTGGTTATTATACCGCCTGCAACTGCGCCACCGGCACCGCCGATGATTGCGCCTTTACCTTGCGCGCTTATTTCTTTTTTCTTTTTTGGTTGCTGCTGTGAATAAGCAGCGTCGCCTGCCGATAGCAGCATGGCCATGGCAAGGCTTATGTATATTGACAGCTTTTTCATAACTCATTTATTTTGTTCCGACTGAGTTTATGCAAATAGCAAGCCAATGCAGTTACTATCAGTTACTTTTGATGGTATTGAACTTGTCGCGGTACTCTTTTGGTGTTAAACCGACTCCTTTTTTAAACAGTTGCCTGAAAGATTTTACATCATTGTAGCCCGAGTTGTACATTATTTCGGAGATGCTTTGATTGGTTTTCTCAAGTAGTTTTTTAGCGCCTTCAAGCCGTGTGCGCTGCAGGTATTCAATAGGGGTGATGCCGGTAGCATGCTTAAACCTGCGCACAAAATTGCGCCTGCTTGAGGGGATATCGCCGACAATTTCTTCAACGGTTGAGGCTTTGCCGTATAACTCTTCCATGCGCTGCTGCGCCTGTGCTACCAGCGTATCGGCATGATCTTTACTTGGTAGGAAGGTAGCAAAATAGTTTTGCCGGTCACGGTCCATATCAATGGCAAACAGTTTGGCAACCTGCACGGCAATGTCGCGGCCACAATGCCGTTCAACCAAATGTAAAAGCAAGTGGAAAGTATTGGTAGCGCCGCCGCTGGTATAAACACCATTATCATGGGTAACCACATCTTCGGGCTGTACTTTAACTTCCGGAAAGTTTTTTGCCAGATTGTATGTAGCCATAACATGTGTTGTAGCTTTACGGCCGTTAAGCAATCCGGTTGCAGCAAGCAGAAAAGCCCCGGTGCAAAAGCTGCCTACTTCGGCCCCTTGCTGAAATTGCTGCTGTATCCACGGAATAAACCCATAGTTTTGTTTTATCGCCTCGCTGATATCAATGTATTCAGAATTGAAGGCGGGTATCAATACCAGGCTGGATTTGTAATCGCCACCGGTATCAAGGGTTGAATATTTATCAAGCACGTTAAGCCCTTTTTCCAAACTTATCAGCTGGATATTAAATGCCGGCTGCAACTGCCTGTGCTGGTAAAAACTATTCACGCTTTCAAAAACATCCAGAATAGCGGCAATACTTAAAGGCCTGCATTTCTTGGTGTATAATACGGCAAGGTTTATCATAATGTTGGTTATCCGGATACTAAAATAGAAAAATTGTCTTGTTTACCCCCTCATGTTGACATTTTTAACCGTACCCGGCGATAATAATCCCTTTAACTTAGTATTCAGTTAAAACCGGTGATCTTATGCTGTTTACTCTCAATGCATTTCAGTACAATAGTGGTTGTGACGATCAGATATTGTTGTCTGTAACAATAAATAAACCCGTGCAGGTTATTTACCCCTCCCTTACAGATGCATTCCGGTTAAAACAATTGGATCTTATTAAAAAGGATAACAGACATATTGTAATAACTAAGGCCGGTACAACAGTATCGTTTATAGTTGCTGACGAAGTACCCAACCGGTATGTGGAATGGCGACATTTGGCGGATGAGTCAAACGAACAGTACATCGTTTGTTTTGAGTTGGAACCCAAAAATAGTGATACAATACTTACCTTTAAGCTGAAATGCTGGTCAAGCAGTCAACCCGTTATTGATTGGGAAGCATTATTGCTTAAATTGAAAACTGTTTGCGAAGATGACAGCCAACGATATCATTACTTAAAACTTGCTTCATTATTTTAGATATGAAAAACCTGATATACTTATTACTATTAACTATGGCCCTTGCCGGTTGCAGCAGCACCGATCAGACCGCCGAAAAAAATCTTGCGGCAGCAAAAGAAATGTTCGCGGCGTTTAATGGTCACGACTGGAAAAAAATGGCTTCTTTTTATGCAGATACTGCCGAATTTCTTGATCCCGCGTTTGGGATTGATTATGTGAAGAAAACTCGCAAAGAAACAGCCGAAAAGTACGCGGGCATGCAGCAGATGTTCCCGGATATCAACGATAACATAACCGATATCAGTGCTTCAGGTGACAGGGTGACCGTTCAGTTTGTTTCATCAGGTACGCCCGCAGGGCAGGCCAAATGGTATTTGCCAATATGTTCGGTACTTACATTTAAAGACGGAAAGATTATTAAAGACGCCACTTACTACGATAATGAATAAACAGTTTACAAACTGTTGATATTATCATCGCTGTATTTCGGGCTTATTGCAGCATCTTTGCAGGCGTGCAAATGCACTGATGTATGACGAGGAAAAAGCACTTCTTTTTGGTACTTATTTTAGGTACGCTAACCGCCCTTGGGCCGTTTTCTATTGATATGTATCTGCCGGGATTTCCGGCCATGGCAAAGTATCTTCATACGGATGTACCCGGAGTAGCGCTTTCATTATCAGGCTTTTTTATTGGCTTGGCTGCAGGGCAACTGCTTTACGGCCCGTTGCTTGATAAGTACGGACGCAAGAAACCGCTTTACATAGGCTTGTGTGTTTATATAGTAGCATCGGTATGCTGTGCATTAGCGCAATCGCTTGAAATGCTGATAGCCGTACGTTTTATACAGGCAATTGGCAGTTGTGCCGCCGCGGTTGCTTCAATGGCTATGGTGCGTGATCTGTTTCCGGTTAACGAAAACGCCAAGATATTTGCCCTGCTGATGCTGGTTGTTGGCACATCACCCATGATAGCGCCAACTGTTGGTGGCTATGTAACTGCCGGCCCGGGCTGGCAATGGGTATTTATTATTCTTGCCATTATGGCGGCGTTAATATTATTGGCTGTAGCACTGGTTTTACCTTCAAGCTATGTGCCCGATAAAACCATATCGCTTAGGCCAAAGCCAATTATTACAGGTTTTTTAACGGTATTTAAAAACCCGCAGTTTTATACATACACATTTACCGGTTCGTTTGCATTCGCGGGATTGTTTGCATATGTATCAGGTTCGCCGCAGGTATTTATGGAAATTTATCATCTGGATGATAAAACTTACGGCTGGATTTTCGCCGGCCTGTCTGTCGCGCTGATCGGTGCAAGCCAGCTAAACAGCCTGGTACTGCGTAAGTTTACCAGTGAGCAGATCATCCGTGTAACACTGAGTGTGCAAAGTATTGTCAGCATTGTGTTCGCGATGGGCGCTTACGCCGGAGTGTTTGATCTGGCCGGTACCATAGTGATGCTTTTCCTGTTTCTCGCTTGTGTAGGGTTTATCAACCCTAATGCCATAGCCTTAACCCTGGCACCGTTTTCAAAAAATGCAGGTACGGCATCTTCTCTTTTCGGGGCGATACAATTAGGTATTGGTTCGCTGGTAACTGTAACTATGAGCGAATTTAAAGCACATTCAACAGTTCCGTTAGCAATAGTAATGTGCATTACAGCCTTGCTCGCTTTTGGACTGCACTTTATAAGTGTACGCGTAAATCGAGGTAAGTTTGTGAGCGTTGATGATGCAACTGCAGTAGCGGCAGTGCATTAGTCATCAGTCATTTGTCATTGGCCATTAGTCATTGGGAACAGCTTGCACTACTATTGACTATCGACCATGGTCTATTATGGTCTATCAACTATCTGCTGCCATCCTTCACAGCCGTTACCTTTGAGCCGTCTTTACCTACTGTTTCAAAAATAATCTGCTTATCAGTAAGTTCTGAAACATAGAAGGGAAACTGTCGCGACTGCCCATCGGCAAAAATCTCTTTGTAGCGGATGTTGTCACCATCCAAAGTGAAGGTTCCTTGCGATAATACTTTCCCGTCCCATATAATACGTAACTTATCTGGCCTGGTGAATTCAATATAAGGCTTTAATTCCTGTAGTTCGGTATTGGATACGCTGTCAGGCGGATTAGCATTTGGGCTGTATGCACGGATGTAGTTCCATTTTCCATACAGTTTTTCGGGCTGAACTTTTGATTTGCATCCCAGCATAAATACTGTCCCAATAATCCCTGAAAATAGAATGATCTTATTGCTTGCTTTCATCGGATAATTTAACGCTTTAACTGCTCTATTTGGTTTTGCAGTTTTTCTATCTCGCGTTCTGAGCGCATGGATTGTACGAAGTAATAAATGGCAAAGGCTAAAAATATCTTGCCTAAAATAAACACACCTAAAAACACCCAACGCCATACTTTATGTACGCGCATATGGGTTGATTCGCCTTCAATTGCTATAATATGTGAACCATCCGTATGGGCTTTCCGGTAACTTTCAGTGGTTTCGCGGTACAGCGCAGGCTCAAGCGGACGGTGCCTTATCAAGTCTTCAATTTTTCTTTCAACTTTAGGCCATACATGCGGCGGAGGATTTATTGCCATATTTGCTGCAATTACTTCCATATCATCCTCAAGTTGACGTAAAGCATCCATTATTTCAGGGTATTGCTCGGCCATGTACAATACTTCCTCAGCTTCCTTTTCTGAAGCGCAGCCCAGTACATACGTTTCAAGTATCCCGCTATTAATGTACGCCTGTTGCATTTCCGCTGTTATTCCTCACTATTGTAAACGCCTCTTTTAATAATTTTCTTACCTCTGTTGAAGTAATATTTAGCTCGGCAGCTAAACCCGATGTGGTTTTGCCGCAGTAATATAATCCGCAAAAAACCTGCCGTTGCGTGGCGGTCATCAGTTTCAAAAAACTGTTTGGTCGTTTAGGGGAGCCGTTTTCTGTGCTATCATTTTTATTACTATTGTAAAACGACGATAGCGCTGTTCGGGCAAGATTTTGCAGTTTACAATACTCATTGCCATCTGAGGTAAAAAACTCATTTTCCTGCAATGGAATGCTGCTAAAAGTTTCGGCAAGGTATTGCTCGGCAAGCTTTTCATCCTTAACAACGTCAAGAATATACCCAAATAGCATACCTGCATATCGCTCGTATAGCGCCTGTATGGCTTTAACCCGATGTTGCGGGGTATCGGCAGATAAATATTGTAAACGTGTATCCAATTAGTAGTAGTCAGCTAACCTCAAATATATAAATTATTGTGTTTGCAAGCGATGGATTTTCAGGCATTAATTGAACGGTCAAAGTTAACTGCTGTTTTATAAATCTTTTCAATAAAACTTCTTGATTAATGATAGTATCATAATAAATGCGTTGCTTTGCTGTTGTAATCAATAAATGAGCAGGCGAAAAAAGTTAAAAGTAATAATTCCTCTGGTAGTGGTGCTTTTTTTAGCCGCTTATGCCAAGCACCGTTTTATTGATGGTAAATACGTGGTAACCGGCCACCTCAGCAAAAAAACTAACGAGATATCCGGTATCGCTGCATCAGCCATAAATAAAGATGTTTTTTATGTGATGAACGATAGCGGTGATAAAAGCCGTTTTTTCGCAATAAACCCCAAAGGATTGATCCTTTCAACCATATCCTACCCATGGGATACGCATGCCGAGCAGCACGACTGTGAAGATATAGCCACAGGGCCCGGCCCGGTAACAGGGAAAAGTTATGTGTATATAGCAAATATTGGCGATAATCGCTCGGAAAGGAAGTTTGTAAGTATTTACCGTGTGCAGGACAGTCCGGCTTTTGTTACCAAAAAACAGGTAGATGTGAAAGCTACCGTTGTAAATTTAAAATATCCGGATAGCCCAAAGGATGCCGAAGCATTTATGATAGACCCGCTTGACAAGCTGATGTATATTGTAACCAAGCGCCGCGATAGCGTTACAGTTTATACCGCCCCGTTAAGTTTTAAGCCAAATGATACTTTGACATTGAAAAAAAGGTGCAGCCTTTTCTTCCAGGGAATGAAACCTTTTAAATGGATAACTGCCGGAAGCATTTCGCACGACGGGCAACATATCCTGCTAAAAAGTTATCAAAAGGTTTACTATTGGCACCGTAGGGAGGGAGAGGCAGTTTGGCAGGCCTTAAAAAGAAAGCCTGATGCCGAGCCGCCTTATAAGCAGGAAAAGTTTGGCGAGGCCATCGGTTTTACGCACGATGGTAAAGGGTATTATACTACCAGCGAGGGCGTTTATTCAAACATATATTATTACAAAACACCCTGATCTATTAATCTTTTTTGCCGTTCTCAACACTTTTAACGGCTTCTTTCATGTCCTTTTTGAAATCAAAATTTTTGAAGCTTTCGGTTTGAGGTAAATCCATGGTGTAGCCGGTGAGTTCGTTAATTTCAATTGTAACGTCATTGGCAATCAAATCGATGATATGCCCTCCGGCATCTTTTGCATCAGAAAGAAAATGAAAATGGTAGCCTTTGATAAACGGCCCTTCCATATAATCAGGTACACGGAAACCTATCAGGTCGCCTTTGATCTCCCTAAACTCAAAAAAACGCTGATTGCTTAGCAGTTCAGACAATGGCCTGTAAGGCTTTTCAACCGGCGGAAAAGCCCGGGTGCGGATATAGCCAAACTTTCCGCTTACATGTATGGCGTACAATCCGTTTGTATTAGCGGTAACGCTGTCAATATATTTAAACAGTGTTTCTTTATTTAGCGTGCGGCCGGGTTTAATGGTTTTACCGGCTTTAAAAAAGCATGCAATGGCGTAAGGGGTAGTGCCGCTTTTAATTGCGGTGGTCTTGCCTGTATATTGAGTTTTATATGGAACACCCTTAAAGATCATTAGCTCTCCATCCAGCAATTCTGGCGCACCAAGCCCGAAATCGCCATGTTGCAAAACCTCACTGTACGGGAAATACACATCATACAAACCGCCTATAAACGCACCTGCATGGCCTGCACTGTACAAATTATTTTGTTTTTGCTGAGCATAACTGTTATTAAAAGCCAAGCACAGTAAAGCCGTAGCGAATTTTATAAGGTTTTTTGAGGTTGACATGAAGTAAGAATAATATCTGCAATATAGATATTATATATCACGCTTTACCTTTAGTTATTCTCCGGTATCTACCGCGTCGGGGTTCAGCACATAATCAAATTGTTCGTGCCCGTTATGAAACGTAAACTTTAACCTTTCTTTTGGTGCATTAATATCTAACGTAAGGCCGGCTATAGTAAGCGGTATATTATCTCTTATCAGCTTAATATCAGTAACATTAGGCATATTAATAAAAATACCGTCATCACGGTCTTCAATATCCCATCCCGGTAAATTGGCCCTTTCCAGTATCTGCAACCATTTTTGTTTATATGCGCCCATTTAATTGTCTTTTAATCCATAAATAACACAGGCTGAATAAAGGTTTTATTTATTTGCAGATTTTATAGGATTGGTTGTAATGTAACAATTTTGAAAATATTGATTCTGATACTCAGTTAAAGGTTCTCAAAATGTCAGTTTTGTTCAATATTACAGTACAGGTAAACAAGATGCGCCTGATTTTGTAAAGTAATAGACGTTAAAGTAATTGTATAAGTAATACCTTTGCCGCATTAATGGATACAGCAGGCACTACAACTCCGCAGCAGCAAAAGCCCGGATCAAAGCTTAAAAAACGAGTAACCGATTTCTTTGTCGATCTGTACAAGATAGGCGGTTTTACCGCACGTTTTTTTAAAGAAGCCTTTGTGCCGCCCTTTGAATTCAGGGAAATTGTAAGGCAATGTTTCGAGGTTGGCGTGAAATCATTTTCGCTTATCACGCTTACCGGATTTATTGTTGGGGTGATATTCACCAAGCAGTCGAGGCCGTCCCTATCTGAGTTTGGTGCGACATCATGGCTACCTTCGCTGGTATCAATAGCTATACTAAAAGCACTTGCTCCTCTGGTTACCGCACTTATTGCCGCGGGTAAAGTAGGGTCTGGTATCGGTGCCGAATTAGGCTCAATGCGCGTAACCGAGCAGATTGACGCTATGGAAGTATCAGGTACCAAACCGTTTAAATTTCTGGTTTGCACACGTGTTATAGCTACAACGCTTTGCATACCCTTACTGGCAACCTATGTTGCGTTAATTGCATTGCTTGGTGCATTTTTAAACGTGAACACAAATGAAGGCACAAGCTACAGCGCTTTTATGTCGGATGTATTTGAACCCATCGGCTTTATAGATATCAACCAATCACTTGTAAAAGCCATTGTTTTTGGCTTTACCATTGGTATAGTAGGATGTTACCAGGGTTATCACTCAAATAAAGGTACCGAAGGCGTAGGCAAGGCTGCTAACAACGCGGTGGTTATAGCCATGTTTTTAATATTTATTGAAGAAATTTTAATTGTACAGATAACCGGCTGGTTCAGATAAAATGAAGAAAGCGGCATCACATATTGATTATAATAACGCGGTCATCAGCATACGCGACCTTGAAAAGTCGTTTGGTGATTACCATGTACTGCGGGGCATCGATCTGGATATTTTTCAGGGCGAAAACCTGGTGGTGCTTGGCCGCTCAGGTACAGGTAAATCGGTACTTATAAAACTTATTTCAGGCTTGTTGCGTCCTGATAAAGGCAGCATAAGTGTATTGGGTAACGATGTGCTGGCATTATCAGATAAGCAACTGCAGGAGTTACGCATACGCATAGGGTTTTCGTTTCAAAACAGCGCCTTATACGATAGCATGACCGTGCGTAAAAACCTTGAATTTCCGCTGGTGCGTAACCGTAAGGGTATTGGCAGGGCAGAAATCAACAAGTCGGTTGAGACGGTGCTTGACGCGGTAGGGTTATCGCAAACCATTAACCAGATGCCTTCAGAACTTTCGGGCGGGCAGCGTAAGCGTATCGGTATTGCACGTACGCTGATACTTAACCCTGAGATTATGATGTATGATGAGCCAACCGCCGGTCTCGACCCCATTACCTGTATCGAAATCAACGAACTGATAAACGAGGTTCAGGAACGCTACCGTACATCATCTATTATCATTACGCACGACCTTACCTGCGCCAAAAGCACTGGCGACCGTATTGCCATGCTGCTTGACGGGCAGTTTCAGCGGGTTGGCACTTTTGATGAGGTATTTGACACAGATGATGAACGCGTTAAACCATTTTTTGATTATAACTTTATACAATAAACACCATTTAACATGGATGCTTCGGAAAGAAAAAGAGCGATTTTAGTAGGTATTTTTATAGCCCTTGGCCTTGTAATATTTGTGGTAGGGGTGCTTACACTGGGCAGCTCGCAAAAAACATTTGGAAAAAATATCCAGGTGCGGTCAAACTTCACCGATGTTGCCGGTTTAAAAAAAGGCAGTAACATATGGTTTTCGGGTGTAAAAGTGGGCACCGTAAAAGATATCCGTTTTACAAACGCCTCGCAGGTTGATGTTATCATGACCATTGATGCTAATGTGCAGCAGTACATTCATCGTAACGCCCAGGCAAAAATCAGTTCAGATGGTTTGATAGGTAACAAGATCATCGTTATTGACGGCGGCAGCCCGCAGGCCCCTATGATTCAGGATGGAGACATGCTGCAGTCGGAAAAATTATTGTCAACAGAAGATATGATGACCACGCTGCAGGAGAATAACAAGAACCTGCTTGCCATAACCCGTGATTTTAAACAGCTTAGCGGACAGATATTGCAGGGCAAAGGCACTGTGGGTGCTTTACTTGCCGACAGCACTATGGCTATGCAACTCCGTAGCGCCATGCGGAACCTGCAGGCTACGACAGAGAGCGCTTCACAAATGGCTGTTCAGTTGGATGGTTTCGCCCGTAAAATGAACACCAAGGGGGGCTTTGCCGATAATGTACTTACTGATACAATGACCTTTAACCGCATACGTGCTGCTGTTACACAGTTGCAGCAGTCGGCAGAAAATGCTTCAGTATTAACTGATAATTTGAATAAGGCAAGTAACAAATTAAACAGTACAGATAACGCGCTGGGTGTTCTGCTTAACGACAGGAAATCAGCAGTGCAGGTACAAAATACTATTAATCAGCTTGAGCAAAGTTCAGTTAAACTAAACGATAACCTTGAGGCATTACAGCATAACTTTTTGCTTCGCGGATTTTTCAAAAAACGTGAGCGCGAACGTGCTGACAGCCTGAAAAGCAAGTAACATCTAAAACATCTTCCTATGAAAACTAAGTTATTTCACAGCCTTTTGGCTGCGGCTATGCTTTGGGGCATGGTTGCTAACGCCCAGCAATTACGGATAGGCACTTATAACATCCGTTACAAAAACGAAGGTGACTCGCTGCAGGGCGATGGCTGGGCGCAACGCTCACCATATATAGCCGGACAGGTAAAGTTTCAGGATCTTGATATTTTTGGTACGCAGGAAGGTAAATATGAGCAGCAGCAGGATATGCTGAAAATGTTGCCGCAATACAGTTATATAGGTGTAGGCCGTGATGATGGTAAGCAAGGCGGCGAATTTGCATCAGTATTTTATAAAAAAAATAAATTCAAATTACTTCAGCATGGTGATTTTTGGTTGTCGCCAACGCCAACGGTAGTATCAAAAGGTTGGGACGCCATGTTACCAAGAATTTGTACTTGGGGAAAATTCAAAGAAAACGGCAGTAATTTAACGTTCTTCTTTTTTAACATACATTTCGATCATGTCGGGGTACAAGCCCGCCGAGAAAGTTCTAAACTGATACTGGCAAAAATTAAAGAGATGACCAGCGGTTTGCCTGTTGTTTTAACCGGCGACTTTAATGTCGACCAGTTTGATGAGAGCTATAAATTATTAAATACGTCGGGCGTTTTACGTGATGTGTATGAGTTATCGCCAGTTAAATTTGCTACACATGGCACGTTTAATTCTTTCGATCCAAATACGATAAGTGAAAGCCGTATCGATCATATTTTTGTAACCGGAAAGTTTAAACCTTTGCGTTATGCTATTCTTTCTGACACCTATTTTGGCAGCTCACCTCAGGATGCTAAGCCGAAGCTGCGTGTACCGTCAGACCATTTTCCGGTAGTAGCAGTTGTTTCGTACTAAGTCAGGCTGATTTAAGCATTAACTCAGAACCGCGGTAAATTTGCTGTGATGATTTCAACATCAATTCCATGCGATTCACAAGTTTGTTGGCATATGCCAGGTGATTTTCAAGCGCGGTTAAGTCGGTAAGTAGTTTTGTGTTTAATAGTTTGTTGCGTAATACGGTTGATATACTGATTCTGTTTTGATCAAGGTAGTTGATGATGTTATCAAAAAATGAGTGCTTATCTTTAAGCAGGTTGTCACATTCATCAATAATATTGGTTACTTCCGGTTCAATTTTAGCACTACCGGTTTTGTTAAGTGCTACAACTTGTATCAGTTTGGCATAAGTAAGTCCAATGCGCCTGAAGATGTTTTGCATTTCTTCATCAACCGAACGGATAGAATAACAGTGCCGATACTTCTCATACTGTGTGAAGGCAGATTTAGCATTATGAATACATGTAATATACTTGTTGTAAACGTAAATTGATTTCATGGGTCATCTATCTTATCTGCGCCGATTACAACCAAAGCTTTGCCATAAATGAATAATGTGGATAAATGCCGGAATAATATATGATTTATTCTCAAAAGTTTTAAAAACGCAGAAAATGTGATTTTTAAAATGCGAAATTTTAATTGTAGGTTAAATGGAAATTTCGCTTAGATAGAGTTGTCGTTCATTTTGTTCACAATACAATACAAAATGTTCTTACTGTATTGATAAAATATCACTTTTATAAACTTTTTATCGCTATGATTAACTTTAATATCGCTAATGTTGAGTAATTTTTCAATAAAACGATAAAAAAATTATAAATTTTTCGGTTGATGTTTTAGTAAAGCAGGTATAATTGTGAAAATGAAAATAATTTTCTGCTTTGTAACATTATTGATGCTGAATACAGCCTGCTTTTCACAAAAGCTGTGGCCACATTTGCAGTTAAAACAGGCAGCCGTATACAAGTGCAATATCCTTGCAAAGAATCAAATACTACAAACTATTAATGGGCATCAGCTGGATATATCAACCACTATCAATGCCCGTATGCAGTTCACTGTTAACGGTATAAATGATACTCTTTATAATGTAAAGATGTGTTATGACAGCATTGGGTTAAAAATAGACCTTCTTGGTGCAACATTAAATTACAATTCAGATACTGTTAATGCTAAGAATATCTTTTCAGCCATACTGAACAGATTAAAATTAAGGTCATGCAATTTGAACCTAAGCCATACCGGTATTATTATGGATATCGACAGTATAGAAACAGTACTAAAAAATATAACAGATAGCATCGGCAATTTCTCGGCATCGCAAAAAGAACAGGCACTTGCACAGTTGCAACAAACATTTAGTACCGGCGAAGTTAAAGCAGGCATCGAAGCATTTACTCATATCTATCCTGAAGCTCCTGTTAGTCGAACCGAAAAATGGGTAATAGATAATATTATCAGCGGACGCATGCAGGCAAATCAGCATGCCATTCACTTTATAAAAGATGTAACCGCGTTTAATTACGTTATTGAAGGCGGGGCAACTATTAATACTGCTGATGCTATGGCGTCACTTAACGGCATGCCTGTAAAGTACCGGCTTGCAGGACGCTCAAATGCAACTATCACCGTAGACAAAAAAACAGGCTGGATAAAACAGGCTAAGATCATGCGCACCCTAAAAGGCAATGCAGAAATTCAGGATAATCCCAAACTTCCGGGTGGTATGCTTATTCCAACGGAAACTATTGTTACCATATCTGTACTCCCCGATAAATAAATCAACCGGCATGAACCGCAGCCATCTGATGCTGATTCCTGATTTCGGCAGGGGTACGGTAATCTGCCAGGCCAATCTCCTGCACATATCTGCAATTACAAGGATGTCCCGGCGAAATAAATACGGGCATATCAAACCCTAATGATTGGTAGTAGGGAGTGATGAATGCCTGAACGGGCAAACTGTTTGCTGTCTTTATGATTTGAGGGGTAAGCTTCTTTAAAGGTTTCAATATAAGCTTGATATCACACAAGGTAATCTCATCTGAAAGCGGTATCCAGCGGTTATATTTATTTACTTCAACAAGCACGGCATTGTCACGTACGCCAAGCAAAAAGCCAATTTCAATGTCGTCCAGCAGATTGGTTATAACAACCTGTTGTCCTATGTATTTACTGAATATTAATATCTTTTCCGCCGCTGTTATCCGTTTCATAATTTGCTAATTTTATTAGCAAATTAATCAATTATATCTGTAACAAACAAATAAAAATCTACACTTTTTACTACTACATACTGTAATTTTCTATACTTGTATCGATATAAACCTGCTGTTATGAACATAAAATTCCTGGCTACCAGATGGGGAAACAATCAACCCTGGGACATATTTTTTGAAAGGCTTTTAGCCGACGGCTTTGATGGGTTGGAATTTGCTTTCCCGCTGGATGTTGATCGGGCTGAACTTGATTTGCTTCACAACCTTTGCCGGAAGCATAACATAGGCGTTATAGCCCAGCACTACAGTACTTATGATGCCGATTTTAATTTGCATTATGATAATTACATAAAATGGTTTGAAATGATAAGTCCGTACCCATGGATGCGTGTAAGTACCCAAACCGGTAAAGATTATTTCACATTTGAGCAGAATAAGGCGTTAATTGATTTTACCGTTGAGTATGAGCAGAAATATAGTATGCCGGTTTCGCATGAAACCCACCGAAACAAGTTCAACTTCGCGGCACATATTACCAAGCAATACCTCGAAAAAATAAATTACCTGCGCCTTACGCTGGATATTTCGCACTGGGTGAATGTAGCCGAGTCTTACCTGCAGGATCAGCAGGAAGCAGTTGACCTGGCCATTTCCCGTACAGACCATATACATGCCCGGGTAGGCTACCCTGAAGGGCCGCAAATATCCGACCCACGTGCACCCGAATGGCAGGAAGCCCTTGATCATCACCTGGCCTGGTGGGATAAGATAGTAGCAACAAAAAGGGCTGAAGACGCAGAAGAGTTGACCATTTTACCCGAGTTCGGTCCGCACCCGTACATGATACATTTGCCTTATACCCAACAGCCCATAGCCGATCAATGGGAAGTGAATAAGTTTATGAAGGGTTTGCTAAAAGAAAGGTACCTCTCCTAAATCCTCTCCAACGGAGAGGACTATTATAGCTTGCTCTTCATTTTAAATTGATGCGGTGTCAATTTGATGATCTTCTTAAACTGCTCGTTAAAGTTTGTCAGGTTATTAAATCCACACTCATAACATACGCTGCTTACTGATACATCGCTTTCCATCAGTCGCTGGCAGGCATAACCAATGCGTATCTCGTTTACAAAGTGCGAGAAATTTTTCTTCGTACGGTTTTTAAAATACCTGCAAAAGCCCGAATAACTCATGTTGGCAATTTCGGCCACTTTCTCCAGATGGATGTTTTCGGTAAAGTGGTTCATTACATAATCAAACACCTTATTCAAACGGTCGCTGTCACGGGCATTCTGTCCGCTTACATCAGGGCTCGATAACAACTCGTATTCATCAGTATCGGCAAGCGTGATAAATAACTGGAGCAGCGCTATCAGCCGGTGCATACCTTCAGTCTCATAAACATTATGCATTTGCCGCGCTATCGCTTCCCTTGTGTTTCCATTGAGCAGTACACCCATTTTCGACCTTTCGAACAGATGTTTTATCTTTTGCATCTCGGGTATATGCGGAAAGTGCTGCCCTAAAAAGTCTTCCTGGAAATGGATCACCAGTGTGCCGCCGGTATCTTCATTGTTTTCCTTGCGGAACCAGTGCGGCAGGTTAGGGCCAAGAAATACCAGGTCGCCTTCGGTAAAATCGCCTACGTGGTTGCCAACAAACCGTTTGCCCTTGCCAAATAGCACCAAGGTTATTTCATACTCCGTATGGTAATGCCATGGTGTTTCAAAGTACGGAGTAATAAACTTGTCTATCAAAAACGATGAATTTTTTGATAGCGGCAATTTTTGTACAAGCGGGCGCATTGGTTTATAAAAGAAAGTTAATGTGCAAACTATTTTTCATATCTGCATAATAATGTCAATATACTTTATTTTTTTGATTTAAAAGCGGTGGAATACCCATGAATTTAGCGCAACCTTTGATGCATACCATTATAAATCTTCTTTCCCTATGTCGTTTGTTAAGCTTGATTATTTACCCAGGCTGCCTAAAAACTTGCAACCTGCAATTGGTTGTATAGGTGCCGGTTTTATTATGGCCGACTGTCATTTGGTAGCTTATCGTAACGCCGGTTTTAACCCTGTTGCTATAGCTTCAAAAAATCCATTACATAGTGCCGAAGTAGCCGAAAGGCATAATATTAAAAAGGTATATGCCGATTATCACCAGCTTTTAGACGACGAGCAAGTTGAGGTGATTGACGTTGCCGTACCTCCGCAATACCAGTTGGAAATTATCCGCGAAGCGGTAACAAAAAAACATATCCGAGGCATACTGGCGCAAAAGCCTATGGGCTTAAATTTCGGTGAAGCAAAAGAGATAGTAAAACTTTGTGCCGATGCCGGCATCACATTGGGTGTTAACCAGAATATGCGGTACGATCAAAGTATCAGGGCATGTAAATCGGCGCTTGATCAGGGCCTGCTTGGCCAGCCGGTTTTTGCTACTATTGATATGCGTGCCATTCCGCATTTCGCGCCCTGGCAGGAGCCGCTGGGCTGGGCTACCATCCGTATCATGAGCATTCATCACCTTGATGCGTTCCGCTACCTGTTTGGCGACCCGGTGAGCGTTTATACCAGCGTTACCGAAGACCCCCGGCTTAGCAAAACCCTTAAGCATACCGACGGTGTATGCGTTTACATATTGGAGTACGCGAACGGTTTCAGGGCCGTAGCATGGGACGATATCTGGACAGGCCCTGCACGTGAAGGCGGTGTAACCGACCATTACATTAACTGGCGTGTTGAAGGCACCGAAGGCCTGGCCAAAGGTTCGATAGGCTGGCCGTCATATCCGCAGCGGCAGCCGAGTACTATCGATCTGTCAACCACACAGCATGAGGGCTGGATACAACCCCGCTGGGATGAGGTTTGGTTCCCCGACGCTTTTGTGGGGCCAATGGCGCAACTACTTTGCGCGCTTGAAGAAGGTACAGCGCCTGAAATAAGCGGCGAAGATAACTTGAAAACCATGGCGTTGGTTGATGCATGCTATCTGTCATATCAGGACCACCGCCCGGTTTTTATTGATGAAATATTAAAAGGGTAGACACTTTCTCAATCACTAAACTTAAATTATAAACAATGATACAGGTTGGAATTTTTACAGGGTATTTCCCTTACGGCCTTGAAGAAACGGCTAAAAAAATACGCGAAATAGGATTTAACACCGTACAGCTTGATGTAAGCTTTAAAGATATTGATGTATCGGTAGGGCAGCTTACAACCGAAAAAAGCTGCCGCATACGTGATATGTTCCGCGCCCATGATTTGCCTATAAGCTGTATTTCAGGCTACACCAATTTGGTACATCCTGACCCTGTAAAACGTAAAGCAAACCTTGACAGGCTGAAGGAACTGATACGTTTTGCGCACGACCTGGGCTCACCTTATGTCATTAGTGAAACCGGTACTTTTGACACAGAAAGTGATTGGGTGCATCACCCTAAAAATAAAACCGAAGAAGGTTATGCTGAATGCCGTGATGTGATATATGACCTTGTGCGCTACGCAGGCGATCATGGGGTTACCTTTCTTACCGAAACTTACGTGAACAACGTAATTGGCTCGGTTGAAGAGACCTTAAGGCTTTTTGCCGACATAAACAGCCAGCACCTGGGTTTACTGATGGATCCAACGAATTATTTTGAAGACCATAACATTGATGATATGGATATGGTGCTGAACTATATATTCGACGCCTTGTCGCACCGTGTTAAGATATCACACGCCAAAGACGTAAAACGTGCTGAAGCAGAGCAGGGCGTGACAATGGCAAACATTGAAGCCTCTGAAGCGCATAACCTGCGCGGTGTAGGTATGATTGAATTACCTGCGCCGGGCCTTGGCTCGCTTAATTACGATCTCTATCTTGACCGCCTGGGCCGCGATCATCCAAATATTCCGATAATAATAGAACATTTGGATGAAAGCGATGTACCCCGCGCTAAAAAATTCTTAGATGAAAGGTTAAGGGCTACAGGCCGTTAAACAACAGCTACGGGCTCGGCCTGGGTTTTAACAAGGTCCTGGTCGGGCTTCGATGTATCCTGCAGCGGCACTTTGCCACGGTCTTTACGTACTATGCGCGAGAAAAGCGAAATTTCTTTATCAAACAAAAAGCGCAGGAAAAGCAATGTCCATGATTTGTGTGCATGCAGCGTATCATAGTATGCAGGCGCGGTTTTCTTTATCTGCGGAAGCCTGTTCCATGGAATTGAAGGGAAATCATGGTGCTCATTATGAAAGCCTACGTTAAATGATACCGTATTCAACTTGCCGTAATAGCTGTAAGTTTCTTGCTCTTCGGTATGGGTAAGGTAATGCTCCTGTATCCAGCGTGCACCCAATGGGTGTAATCCTACCGAAAACATAAAACTTAAAAACAAATAACCCACAGCAGGGGCGCCAAAGAAGTACCATATCGCTGCAGTAAATATTACCTGTACACTTACGTTGGCAACAATCCACTTATCAAAATTTTGTATCTCGCGCAAGCGTGACAAACGGAATAACTGAAAAACCGGGAAGAACAGTAGCCAGATGGCTTTGCCTAAAAACGAGTTGTTTATTAGCTTAGCTTCCCAGCGGTTAGGGAGGTCGGCGTCCAGCTCATGTATGCCCTGAAAGGCATGGTGCTTAATATGGTAACGCTCAAATGATACCGAGCTTGGGAAGATCTGTGGCATATTGGCGATCATACCTGCCCAGCGGTTGGCTGCTTTATTTTTAAATAACAAATGATGTGCACACTCATGTATCATTACAAACAATGAATGATCGGCAAAGGCGCCCAGCAAGTAGGCTGCTCCAACTATTACCCACCACGACTGATCGCGTACCAGCCATGCCATAATAACCTGAAATGCTACCAATCCTAAAATAGCATAAATGGTATTCGGGTTTTTACCGATTAGCTTACGCATCTGCGGAAATTCTTTTAAAATCTTCTTGGTGCGAATACGGTGCGGTTCGGAATATTCCGAGTAGATGAAGTCAGTTTTCTTTGTCATACGTTTGTAAATATATAAATAACGTTGATAAATCAGATTTATTCGTAAAAAGAAAATTTTTTAAAAAATAATTTACAAGTAAGCACTTTGTTATGTTAAATGTATTTTAATTAAACTATTTACTGTTTATCACGTTGGCTAACATATAGCCCTACCCCAAATGAAAACAGCCGCTAAACACTATAGATTTATCAACAGCAACACAGGTTATTCTATTTACTATCACTCAATAAGCAGCGATAAAGACATAGCAGAAATCAAGATAGAACTGGAAAAGGTAAAAGCTCAGGTTGCATCGCAAAACGGAATATTGATCAATCATGTTTACTGGGAGGAAGTAAAAGATGATGCAGGCTCTAAATAAAAAACCCCTGCCTTATCGAAGGGCAAGGGCAAAAATTCACAACAATTGTTTAACCTTATTTAAAGGCTATTCCTAACTGCAATGTGACTTCAGTTGATATAACAAGTCGCTTATATATTTGGTTTTTAGGTTGATGAATAATTTGTGCGCTATTCGCATACTACAAAGCAGGTAACCTGTTACATTTGTGCAGCTAATCAATCTTAAAATACTATGAAAAAATTATTTCAGTTAAAGGCGCTTCCGGTAGCGGCTGTAATGCTGTTTATTTCGTTATGTGCTTCGGCGCAGGAAAACAAACCTTTGGCAAGCCCGGCCGACAGTGTAAGCGGAAAAGTAGGTAAAGCCAATATCACCATTAAATACGGCAGCCCATCGGTACGTGAGCGTAAAATATGGGGCTCATTGGTGCCTTTTGGGCAGGTTTGGCGTGCAGGTGCAAACAAAGCTACCACTTTTACAACCGATAAGGCAATAAAAGTAGAAGGCAAATCGCTTCCGGCTGGTACCTACAGCTTTTTTACCATTCCAACCGAAGGTGAGTGGACAATTATCTTTAACAAAACTGCCGACCAGTGGGGCGCTTATAAATACGATGAAAAAGAAGACGCTCTGCGTGTAAAGGTTAAACCGGTAAAGGCGCCTGCCATGAGCGAACGTTTAACTTATGCGCTTAATAGTGATGGCATTACCCTTAACTGGGAAAATGTCACCGTTCCGGTTAAAATAAAATAATCAATGTAAAACGGAGATTTTTATAGCCCTGCCATATATTGGCGGGGCTTTTTATTGTATTGTCCCGTCCTGATGTATTGTTCCAATATGTATATTTATTCCGATGTCTTTTAGGGCGAATAAAAAATTACGTAAACGTATAGCGGCAGTGTTAATACTGCTGCTTGTAATTTGCCTGCTTATGTGGCTTGCCGGGTACCCCGACGTTATCGAAAAATATTATTCGCGCGGATTATACCCGGTTATTTGCATGGTACTGCACCCGGTATTAAACTTATTTCCTTTTAGTGTTGGCGATGTATTGTATGTATTTGCCGTTATAGCGCTTATCGCTTCAGTAGTAAACATAATCAGGTGGGCCTTCCGGAAACAGTTTGCTAAAGCATTAAATGTTCTTTTAGGCATAGTCGTCGGTATCGAGGCGGGCATCGTTATATTCTATCTTTTTTGGGGAATGAACTATTACCGCCAGCCTGCGGCAGTGAGGCTCAACCTGAAAGATACGGTTTACAGTATGGATCAGCTTAAAAACGTAACGCTGATGCTGATTGACAGCGCTAATGTGGCACGCGAACGTTTAACACATGCTGATCGTACCCAAACCAATGATACAGTATATCAAAATGCAATAGCAGCTGTGAAGTCGTTGTCAAGCACCTCAATTAATTTTAATTCGCATAGCCCTAATGTTAAGCCATCGCTGCTTACGCCACTTATAAATTATTTAAGTACTTCAGGCTACTATAACCCTTTCACAGCCGAGGCGCAGATAAATTACCAGATGCCATTGCAACTGCGGCCGTTTGTGTCGTGCCACGAGCTTTCGCACCAAATGGGTTTTGGGCCCGAAGATGAAGCTAACTTTGCGGGATTTCTGGCAGGCATAAAATCACGCGACAGGTTGCTGCGGTATTCAGCTTACTACTCGGGCATGACGGAGTTTATGTATGCCCTGCGCAGTGTAGATAGCGTAGCTTTCAAACAGTATAAAAAACGGATATCTGATAAAGTACGCGCCGACCTGAAAGCCGAAAATACATACTGGCAATATTATGAAGGCCGGCTTGAAGTGATCAGCGGTATCTTTTACGACAAATTTTTAAAAGCGAATAATCAGCCCCAGGGATTGCTTACTTATAACCAGATGATAACACTGGTAATGGCCTGGTATAAACGGCATCAACCTAAACTTAAAACCATCGCGCCGGCGATGTAACCGGTATGTATTTGCCTAATAGATAATACCAAACGTCTATTTTATATCTCACACGAAATTTTAATATACACTTTGTTTCAATATTTGGCTGAATAATACCGGGCGAGTATATTTGGTAAGCTATTGATTTTAATGAAACGATACCTGATTATACTGTTGCTTTTAACGGGGGCCTGTGCTTACGGGCAGGGCGTTACCTTTAACGATCTTACCAACCTTTCGCATTTAGATAATGGCGAGGCAAATACTTACCTAACACAGGCACGGAGCTTTCGGCTTGACAATTCGCAGGCTGTTAACAGGCAACTTATAGAACAATATAAAAAAGCAGGTGAAAATGCTAAATATGAAATAGTTGAGGTTGGCAACGGCATTCCGCTTGGCGATGGGGCTATGCTGCGTACCGTTTACTATAAATCAAACAATAAGCAATTCATATCAAACCTGATAAGTCAGGCTGCAAAATCAGGCTTAAAGCTAAGCTTCAAAGGGCTCGACGACACCAAAAACATCTTCATTTTTGACGACGACCTGTATAACATCACCATAAACCTCGATCTGTATGGTAAATTTGGTATGGTGATAGTTAAACAGAAAGAGTTGCAGGAGTATTAACCTGTTGCTACGTCTCTAACGCAGCGTATTTTCAATCTCCTTTAAAAATATTTTATTTTCCTGGATATGATTGTGCCCTTGTCCGTCAAGGATAATCAGTCTGTCATTCACCTTAAATTGAGATTTTAATTTCACCGACGAGCCATAGTATATCAGCTTGTCGGCATTGCCATGAAAAATGGTTATTGGTGCTTTTACCTGTGGAAGATATTTATAAGTTTCAAGCTTGTACTTCAATATTAATGATGATGGCAGATACGGGTAAAGTGTAGCAACCAGATCGGGCAGACTATAATAAGGTGCGAACAGTACAAGTTTACTGCAATTGTTTTTTGATGCCAGCCATGTTGCAAGCCCTGTTCCAATAGAGTAGCCCATAATAATAACAGGTTGTTGGTTGTAATTAGCTTTTATAGTATCAAATGCCGTTTGGATCGATCTTAAAAGTTCATCTTCGTTATGAACGTTCCCCGTGCTTTTACCATAGCCGGGATAGTCAAGTATAAATAAATCATATTGTAACTTGTTATATGGTGTTTTGCCATTATATAGCGGTGCTATTACGCTCCAGTCTTCAACAGTACCCCCGTTACCATGCAGATAAAATATAAGTCCTTTAGGTTTGTCAGCTTTAAAAAGAACGCCGCTTAAGGTGTCGTTTACATTCTTGATATTATATTCTTTAAATGGTTGATCAAACGAAAACTTGTAGTTGGCTTCAAGTTTTGTAGCCGGAAATATCATTTCATCCTGAGAGAAGTAGAAATATAAACATATTGTCAGGTAAAGCACAGCTATTATAGAAAGCAATGCTGTCAGCACTTTTAATACAGGCCTCATATTTTTAAAAACTCATTATATCTTTACCGCAATATGCAACAAACAACCGTATTTAATAAGTGGCTATACTTCTTTTTACTGCTGGCTGTTTGTATAAACCTGAGCGGACTTTGCATCCCGCTTATGAACCCCGACGCAACTCTGTATGCTACCATTGCCAAAACCATGGTACTGCGTAACGATTACGTGAACATTATTGTAAACGGTACCGACTGGCTGGATAAACCGCATTTCCCGTTTTGGATAGCGGCGTTGTTCTTTGAAATATTCGGCATAAATACCTGGGCGTATAAGCTGTCGGGTATCGTGTTTACGCTGATGGCCGCTGTTTATACTTATAAATTTGCAAAGGCATTATATAACAAAGATATAGCCTTATGGAGCGTACTGATCCTACTTACGGCGC
This sequence comes from Mucilaginibacter limnophilus, assembly GCF_004005815.1. Taxonomy (GTDB): domain Bacteria; phylum Bacteroidota; class Bacteroidia; order Sphingobacteriales; family Sphingobacteriaceae; genus Mucilaginibacter; species Mucilaginibacter limnophilus. Next base: position 161,932 of record NZ_SACK01000007.1, read on the forward strand.
AGCACATCATACTTTCAGATAACGACGTCCGTGCTGAGCCATACCTAACCGGTCTCATTATAGCCTCGGTATATCACTTTTACAAAGCTGAAAGAGGGAATGACTATTGGCACCTGCTTGCAGCGAGCTTATTTGCCGGGTGTGCGGTGATGACAAAAGGTATCTTCGTGCTGATAACAATTGGCGGTGCAATAGTTGGCCATTTGCTTATAACCGGTCAATGGAAACGCCTTTTGCATTGGCGCTGGTTGATAGCGGCGGTGCTGACAATAATATTTACATTGCCTGAAATATATTGCTTATACGAACAGTTTGATGCCCATCCCGAAAAAATAGTGTTCGGGCAGCAAGGCGTATCCGGCATTAAATTTTTCTTGTGGGATAGTCAGTTCGGACGCTTTTTTAATACCGGCCCCATTAAAGGCACCGGCGACCCATTCTTTTTTGTACATACTACGTTGTGGGCTTTTCTGCCATGGTCGTTGTTGTTGTTTGCCGCCATATTTCAATACATAAAAAGCGGAGTGCGAAACCCGCGGGCTTACGAGTGGTATTGCATGTGCGGCGGCTTGATTACCTTTTTATTATTCTCGGCATCAAAATTTCAATTGCCGCATTACCTCAACATTGTATTTCCTTTCTTTGCCATAATAACAGCGCAGTATTTCTGTAGCATAGTGCAGCAAAAAACAAGGAAGCTTATAAGCATTACCCAGGCAGTGATAATAGCCATACTATTCAGTCTGGTTTTTGCTTTGCATTACTTTTACCGGCCTGAAAATATCAACTTATCGATATGGATGGCCGTCGGGGTGTTAGTTGTTTTGTTATTAGTACTTCCTGCTAAAGCTTCTGCAGCATGGCACCAGCGGATAGGTTTTGCATGTATTTTAACTGCAGCGCTTGTAAATGTGTATCTTAATGGTGCTTTTTATTCATCATTAATGAAGTATCAGGGGGGGAGTGAAGCCGCTATGTGGATAAACAAACATAATCCGCAAAAATTACCTGTACTGCAAACCGGTGACAAGGTGAATTTCGCGATGGAATTCTATCTCGACCAGCCGATGATAAACCTTGCAGACGATAGCACTGTGGTGTTGCCTCATGGCATGTTCATGCTTTACGCGCCTGCAGAAGCAGTTAATAACATAGCATCAGGCAGGCGAGTAAAACCACTTAAGGTATTTGATAATTATCCGGTAACACGTTTAAAGCCGTCGTTCCTTAACAAAAAAACCCGTAACCAACAGCTGGCAAAAATGGCGCTTGTACTGGTTGATGCCGCCTCAAAAAATTAATAGTGCATTAATATATAATGCCTTATCTTTAGGTATGGCTTCACGCAGGAATTTTATTAAAAACGGAATTACCGGCATGGCTGCTATCAGTTTGCTGCCGGCGGTAAATACATTCGCGGGTGAAGATAACCGCTACAACAGGATGTTTAACGCCAAACCCAAGCTGCGTTTCGCACTGGCTTCCGACGGGCATTACGGGCAACCGGGTACCGATTATAAAAACTTTCATGCCGATATGGTTCGCTGGCTGAATGAAGACCACGCGAAAAATCATTTCGACTTTGTAATAATTAACGGCGACCTGGTGCACGATCAGCCTGAGTTGTTGCCCGAACTGAAAGCCAATTGCCTTGATAAGCTGAAAGCGCCATATTATACTATTCCCGGTAACCATGATTTTGCGGATGCTACCTTGTGGGAAAAGATATTCGGCTATAAAGACAATTATGTGGTTGATAAAGGTGAGGTAGGCCTTATACTCGCTAATACTGCCGATACCAAAGGCAAATACATTTGTCCTGATGTAAGCTTCATAGCCGAATCATTAGATAAGTTCTCATCCAAGGAAATAGTGTTTGTAATACTGCATATTCCGCCGGTGATTTGGTTAAAAGGCGAAGCCTTTGTTGATTGTCCGGAAGTAATGCGGTTATTAGAAAAGGCACCAAATGTAAAGGCGTTATTTCACGGGCACGAACACTCGCTCGACAGTATGCGCCGGTCGGCTAAGCTGCCTCATTTCTTTGATTCGCACATAGGCGGAAGCTGGGGTACGGGCTACAAAGGTTACCGCGTGGTTGAGGTGAGCGACGATAATAAGATATACACCTATCAGGTTAATGCCAGTAAAAATCCAGTGTTGAACTCAACTATGATTTAAAAAGCTAAAAACTTAGCTGATCAGCTTTTGCAGGTACTTGCCGTAACCGCTTTTTATGTACCGATTGGCCAGTTCGCTTAACTGTTCCTTATCAATAAACCCCATGCGGTAGGCTATTTCCTCAATACAGCCAACTTTGGTATCCTGGCGCTTCTCAATAACGCGTACATATTCAGAGGCATCACTAAGTGAATCAAACGTACCGGTATCCAGCCAGGCTGTACCGCGGTCCATAACACCTACATGCAGGGTGCCGGCTTCCAGATATGCTTTGTTCACGTCGGTTATCTCATATTCGCCACGCGGGGAAGGTTCAAGGTTTTTGGCTATTTCAATTACTTTGTTGTCATAAAAATACAAGCCGGGTACCGCAAAGCGAGATTTGGGTTTCTCCGGTTTCTCTTCAATAGATATTGCTCTGAACTCATTGTCGAACTCAACAACACCATAACGTTCGGGATCGTTAACTGGATAGGCAAATATCGCAGCGCCATCAACATCGTTAAAGCTTTGTATTAGCTTATCAAAACCGGTTCCCCAAAAAATATTATCACCAAGTATAAGGGCAGCCTTATCATTACCAACAAACTGTTCGCCTATCACAAATGCTTGTGCAAGTCCGTTGGGTTTTTCCTGAACCGCATACTCAAATTGACAGCCAAGTTCGTGCCCATCGCCTAACAAACGTTTAAACCCTTCGTTATCTTCAGGGGTAGTAATAATAAGAATTTCACGAATGCCAGCCTGCATTAAAACCGACAACGGATAATAGATCATCGGTTTATCATAAATAGGCATCAGCTGCTTGCTGATGGCTTTGGTAATGGGGTATAACCTTGTTCCTGATCCGCCTGCTAAAATGATGCCTTTCATTGATATTGAAGTTTGTATTGAACTGATTGTTTATCTTAATTTTTAATTCTTTGCTCTTGATTCTCACTCAACAGCCTGTTTATGCAAATATGCAGACTATCGCGCCAGTAGGGTATCTCAATACCCAATGTCGATTTTATTTTGCTTTTGTCCATTACCGAATACGCCGGGCGTACTGCCTTTGTTGGATACTCGTGGGTGCGGATAGGCAGCGTTTTTACATGGGTTTCAGAAATATCAAATATCGTTTTGGCAAAATCATACCATGATGCAACGCCCTCGTTGCTATAATGGTAAATGCCATAACAGGTATTTTCAGTATTGATGATCTCCATAATAGCGTATGCCAGGTCGATGCCATAAGTGGGCGTACCTATCTGGTCGGCAATGATCTTGAGTTCAGCACGCTCGCTGCCAAGCTTCAGCATGGTTTTAACAAAGTTGTTTCCGTACTCCGAATACAACCAGCTGGTACGTAAAATGAAGTATTTTTCAAGATTATCAATTACCGCTTTCTCACCGTCAAGCTTAGTTTGCCCGTACACGTTGATTGGTTCCGCTATATCATCCTCAGTACGCGGAGATGCCACATCACCTTTAAAAACGAAATCAGTAGAGGTGTGTATCAGCACCGAGCCATACTCTGCAGATAACCTGGCAAGGTTTTCGGCTCCCGTTTTATTTATTTTTTCAGAAAGCTCAACCTCATCTTCAGCCTTATCAACAGCGGTATAAGCAGCGCAGTTAACCGCATACGCAGGTTTGTACTGCTCAAATACTTTTCGTAAAGCATCAATATCTAATATGTTGGCCTCACTTTCAGGCGGAAAATAAATGTCAGTAATGCCTTCATTTTCGGCAATCTGTTTAAAGCAGCTGCCCAATTGTCCGGATGCGCCAAAAATTACAATGTTCTTCATAGTGTATGCTGCTAAAAAAATGCTTCAGTGCCTTCAAAGTAAGGCAGTACCTTATCTTTTTCAGATACTACCAGCTCATCATGCGGCAGTTTCCAATCAATGTTCAGGGTAGGATCGGCATAGTGCAAACCGCCCTCTGAAGCCTTATTATAAAAGTTATCGCATTTGTAAAAGAATATCGCTTCGTCGCTCAACACCACAAAGCCATGCGCAAAACCGCGAGGCACGAACATTTGTAACTGGTTACTTTCGGTAAGCAAAGCGCTGAAATGTTGCCCGAAGGTAACTGAGCCGGGGCGCATATCAACCGCCACGTCAAGCACTTCACCTTTTACCACACGCACAAGTTTAGCTTGCGCATGCTCACCTTTTTGAAAGTGCAGTCCGCGCAGCGTACCCTTTACCGAGTACGACTGGTTATCCTGTACAAAACGGATGTTATTACCCAGCAGGTTATCGAATTTTTCCTGGTTATAGCTTTCGAAAAAGTAGCCCCTGTCATCATTAAAAACGGCAGGCTTTATTAAGTAGCAACCCTCAAGAGGGGTTTGTTCAATGGTCATATTTAGCGTTTATCGTACTGGTTCTCGTAATAATCGGCATAAGCTCCACTTGTAACATGTTCAATCCAGCTTTTGTTGGCTAGGTACCAGTCAATGGTTTCGGCAAGGCCCTGTTCAAATGTAACCGATGGTTCCCAACCCAGCTCTTTATTTAATTTGGTTGCGTCAATGGCGTAACGGGCATCATGTCCCGGGCGATCTTTTACAAAAGTGATTAGTTTTTCGTTAGTGCCGGGTTCGCGACCAAGCTTCTCGTCCATCTGGCGACAAAGTACGCGCACCAGGTCAATATTGGCCCACTCGTTAAAGCCACCGATGTTGTAGGTATCACCGTTTTTGCCTTCGTGAAATATCAGGTCAATAGCGCGGGCGTGATCTTTTACATACAGCCAGTCGCGCACGTTCTTCCCATCGCCATAAACAGGAAGAGGCTTGTTGTTTAAAATATTATTGATCAGCAGTGGTATCAGCTTTTCGGGGAAGTGATTTGGCCCGTAATTATTTGAGCAATTTGATACCACTACCGGAATGCCGTAGGTATCATGGTAAGCCCGCACAAAGTGATCGCTTGATGCCTTGCTGGCACTATACGGCGAGTGCGGATCATACTTGGTGGTTTCAGTAAAAAAACCTTCGGTACCAAGCGAACCGTAAACTTCGTCGGTTGAAATATGATAAAAACGATGACTTGAATAATCAGCACTCCAGTATTTTTTCGCTGCTTCAAGCAGTGTAACTGTGCCGATAACATTGGTGTACACAAAGTCAAGCGGATTAGTTATCGAACGGTCAACGTGCGATTCAGCTGCAAGGTGTATTACATCAGTAACGCCGTACTGCTCAAACAAACTATTAATTTTTTCAGCATCTTTTATATCGGCACGCTCAAAAACGTAGTTTGGCGAGTGCTCAATGTCTTTCAAATTTTCAAGATTGCCTGCATAGGTAAGCGCATCAACATTGATAATTTGATAGTTAGGATAGTTTTGTACGAACCGTCTTACTACGTGCGAGCCAATGAAACCCGCGCCGCCGGTAATAATGATGGATTTTGTAAAACGGTCGTTGCTAATATCTGTCATATATAAGTTATAAGGCCTTTGTATTACTGTTTACGTTGCAATGCCGCTTATGGTTTGATTTACGGCATGATAAATTAACCTTTTACATAGCGTTTGGTTTACTCCTAAGGCATTTTCAGCGAGATTAACCAATCAGTTGTGTAAAGGTTGCTAAAAGTAAAAACTAAAACAGTAAATGCAAACAGAGGGTAAATTAATGGTTTAACTGAATACGCTTTTCTATAATATCAAGCACATCCTGAAGCAGGGAAGGGCTTGCGGCATCAACCCAATTTATTTCCTTATCTCTGCCAAACCAGGTTAGCTGTCTTTTTGCGAAGCGCCGGGTGTTTTGTTTTATAAGGGAAATAGCTGTATCAAGATCTGTTTTGCCATCAAAGTAGTCAAATATCTCACTGTATCCAACAGTGTTCAGTGCATTTAAACGGCGATAGGGTAGCAGCGAGCGTACTTCTTCAACAAGCCCCTGTTCAATCATAATATCTACCCGGCGGTTAATACGCTCATACAATTGCTCGCGCGGCATGTTAAGCGCTATGTTGATAATATTGAAAGGCCGTTTGTTTTGTGCCGATACTCGGTATGATGAAAAGGGCTTACCTGTAGTTTCAAATACTTCGAGCGCGCGTACCAAACGGCGAGGATTATTTAAATCAACCTGCGTATAATAGTCAGGATCGGCAGCTTTTAATTTTTCCTGCAGATATTCAATGCCATTGTTTTCCAGTTCTTCGTTCAGGCGTTCACGCACACCTTCAGCAGGCTTAGGCAAATCGTCAAAGCCCTCGCAAACAGCATTGATATACAATCCCGATCCGCCTGCAAGTATCACCACATCATGCGTTTTAAACAGTTCATCAAGCAGTTGCAGTGCCTTCCGCTCAAAATCGCCTACGCTAAAATCTTCGGTTACCGAGTGTGAATCAATAAAGTAATGCTTTGCTGCCGCGAGTTCATCCGCATCGGGCTTAGCCGTGCCTATAGACATCTCTTTAAAAAACTGCCTCGAATCGGCCGAAATTATTGCCGTATCATAATGCTGCGCAACACGAATGGCAGCCGCTGTTTTACCAACAGCCGTTGGTCCGGTTACTACTATGAGGGTTTTTTTTGTGTCCATAGTCGATGGTCAATAGACCATAGATTGCGATTGAATAGATGCCTTAAAATTAAATAGCGATGGGTTTTAAACCCATCGCTATTTTGCTATTTTTTCCATGGACTATTAACCATGGACTATCGTCTAATCAATAATCATCTTTGCTACCGCCTCTGCGATCGTCATCTTCAAATCCTTCGTTGTCTGAAAATTCGTCACCAAACTCATCCTCTTCTTCTCCTACTTCCTCTTCTTCCTCTTCAACGGCTTCGCCATGTTCATTTACTTCCGAAAAATCTTCGGCATCCTCAGGATTGTATTCCATTTCGTTCAAAAAGTCGAACTCTTCACTGGTTGGTGGCAACACAGTTGGATTGAATACGTTGCCAAACTGTTTTGGCGCTTCACCTACCGTTTTAACCACTTGTGGATATGTTGCCGATGGCGATTCGTCCAGAATGATCTTCATTAACTCTACATGAAAATCAAACGGGCGGTCGAAATTAAAAGTGTAATAAAATTTCTGGTGCGGGTCATCAATAAAACTGCTCAGTTTTACTTTTTCCATAAGTGAAACACCACGGTCAACGCGGCGCTGATTAGGCATAAAGGTAATCTCTTCACCTTTTATCCATTGATCATTACTGATATAAAAAGATGAAGGATAGTCGGGTTTGTAACCTGTCGACTGATGTATAGCGTAATGAAGATCCTGGAAGGTTTGGTTCGATTTGATATCAATTTCCCTTACCACGTCATCATAATCCTCAAAAGTAACCCTGAACCTGTATAATGCCATTGTGTGTATAGATTTTAGTCAAAATTAATAATGTTTTGAATTATTTGGTTTTTGCAACAACTTTCAAGCCAATTTGTGTGCCTTTGTATATTGTAAATTCAAGCGCGGCTTCGCGGTTATTAGGTATTTCGCCTTCAAGTATAGCTTCGCGTATCTGATTTTTTATAATGCCCACTTCACGGCCTTCTTTAATGCCAAAAAGTTCCATAATGTCGTTGCCGGTTACTGGTGGTTGCCAGTTGCGTATGTTGTCGCGTTCCTCAACATCCTTCAGCTTTTGCTGAACCAGTTCAAAGTTGTTGCGGTACTTTTTAACCTTGTATTCATTCTTGGTAGTTACGTCGGCCTTGCATAGTTTCATCAGGCTTTCAATATCATCACCAGCTTCAAAAAGCAGGCGACGTACTGCCGAGTCAGTAACTATTGATTGTGATAAAACTATTGGCCTTAAATGAAGGGCTACCATCTTTTGGACAAATTTCATCCTGTCGTTTAACGGTAGTTTTAACTGTGCGAAAATTTTAGGCACCATGCGTGCGCCTTTATCCTCGTGTCCGTGGAATGTCCAGCCGTGACCGGGTTCAAAGCGTTTGGTTGGCGGCTTGGCAATGTCATGTAATATTGCCGCCCAGCGCAGCCAAAGGTCGTCGGTAGTTTCGCAAATGTTATCAAGCACCTGCAAGGTGTGGTAAAAATTATCCTTATGGCCTTTTCCTTCACGATACTCAACGCCATACAAGGCTACCATTTGCGGAAATATTTTATGCAGCAAACCGGTATCAAACAAGTAATTAAATCCAATTGATGGCTTTGGCGACAGAATGATCTTATTGAGCTCGTCCGTGATGCGCTCTTGTGATATGATAGTGATGCGATCGGCGGTTTTTTTTATCGCTTCAACAGCGGCCTCATCAATGGTAAAATTAAGTTGAGTAGCAAAGCGGATTGCCCGCATCATACGTAACGGATCATCGCTAAAGGTTACTTCCGGGTCAAGCGGTGTTTTAATCAGTTTTTCTTCGAGATGCTGTACGCCACCAAACGGGTCAAGCATTTCTCCGAAAGTATCCGGATGCAGCGATATGGCCAGCGCGTTTATGGTAAAATCGCGGCGGTTCTGGTCATCCTCAAGCGTTCCGTCTTCAACAATTGGCTTTCTGGAGTCGCGGCGGTACGACTCCTTACGTGCGCCTACAAACTCTACCTCAAGGTCGTGGTAGCGCAGCATGGCAGTCCCAAAGTTTTTGAACACCGATAGCTGTACGTTGAGTTTTTTGGCAACTGTTTCGGCAAAGGCGATACCATTGCCAATCACCACAATATCAATATCTTTCGAGGGGCGTTTCAGCAGGATATCACGTACAAAACCGCCTATAGCATATATCTGAAGGTTTTGTTCGCCGGCCAGTTGCGATAATATTGTGAAGATATGATGCTGCAAATGTTTTTTCATCCCGGCTAATGCCACAAAAGGCATTTGAACGGGCAAATTTAATTATTTACTATAATTTAGGGTTGAAAATTCAAGCTTCATCATAAATATGTCTACTCAAATTCGTAATTTGATTAAAACCATAGACATAAAAGAACTGGATAGCACTGATAAAGAGGAGCTATTAAGATTTTTTATGGTTACTCAGGATCCAGGTATTAGAAATCATCTTGCCTTGATATTTTATGATTTTCGTTATAATGAAGCCGCACCCTTCATTATTCAGAAAATAAATGAGCCGGAATTATACAATTGCAATGGAACACTTGTTTTTGCATTATCTGATATGGATGTAAGCCAGTATTATTTAGATATAGTAAAAATACTTTGTGAGCAGGAATATGAAGCAAGATGGGGTGCTTTCGACATCTTGAAAATTCATGCATTAAATATTTCAGACACTACAAGATATGATGCATTAAAATTATTGGAACAATACGAGGAAATATTACTGACAACCGGCGCAGACAATGCCAATAATAGTACATTGCATTTCATAGAAGAAACGCGTGCGTTGCTTACTAAATTAAAGACGCATCATTAATTAAAAATTACCTCCTCAAAAACTCAAACTGTCCCCCTGGAGAAAGCCGCATAATGGTTGACGGTTTTTTTTCAGTGGTATCGTGCTGATCAACATCCACCACATAATCAACGCCTTCTAAAATTTCAGGCGAAACATCGTTAAAGTTTTTGGGTGATGGCTGCCCGCTGATGTTGGCTGAGGTAGATACCAGCGGTTTGCGAAGTCGCTGTATCAGTTGCTCACAAAAAGAATGTTTTACAATGCGGATACCTACACTTCCATCAGCGGCTATCAGTTCGGGCGCGATGTTTTTGGCGCCGGGCATTACCAGCGTTAACGGTTTTTCGGCAAACTCTATTAGGTCGTACGCAATATCGGGCACCTCGCTTACATAGCTTTGCAGCTTGTTGTCGGTATCCAGCAAAATGATCATGCTTTTCGCTTCTTCACGTTGTTTAAGGGCATAAATCTTTTTCACTGCCTCGCTGTTTGTCGCATCGCAGCCTATGCCCCAGATGGTATCGGTAGGGTAAAGGATGATGCCACCATCCTGAATAACTTTTAATGCTTTGGCAACTTCTTCTTTAAGCATGAGGTAAGTATTTACTTAGCGCTTCAATTATTTTATTTTCATTAAGCAACTGCATGCATTTAGGTATGCCATACAGTTTGCAGGTGTTACGTACGCAGGGTTCGCATGAGAGCTGGTTTGCGCGAATCACGGTTAAGTTATCAAGGTTAAAAGGTTCGGTGTTGTTTTCGTTACCGGCCCCAAATAACACCACCACCGGCTGACCCACACTATTAGCCAAATGGGCAGGTCCAGAGTCAACGGTTAGTAATGCAGCTGATCCTGCCATAATACCGGCCAGACTTGGTAAACTGGTTTGCCCGGCGTAATTTACAATGCGTTCGCTGTTATTAATCCCGGCTATAAGCGTGTCCACATAGCATGCATCTTTTGGTGAACCTATTAGTCCTATCGTAATGTTATCAAAATTACTCAATAGCAGGTTAAGCAACGTTATGCCTTTATCAACCGGCATACGGCGTGATATGGCTTCAGAGTTAAAATTTACCAGCAACAGTTTTGTGTCGTTTACCAGCGGGTGGGCTGCTACTTTCGCGGGTTCTGAAGGCACGGGTTGCCTGGTGTATTGTTCCAATAAGGCGATGTACTCACGTACCCGATGGGTGTTTTTAGGACGCCTGCAGGCTTTTGTAAGCATGAAGAAGCCTCCCTCGGAGTTAAAGCCTACGCGGTGCCGTGCACTTGTTGCAAACGCCATAACAGCCGACGAAAGTGACGGCGGCAGGTTAAAGTAAATATCGTAATGCTGATCTTTAAAACTTTTGCCAAAACGGTACACGCCTTGCAGCCCTTTATATTCCTGTTTGGCAAACGGGTAAATATTATTGATGCCGGGTATTAAAGAAACCACGCCTTGAAGCTCTTTTTTTACAATGGCGTCAACCTGCGCATCAGGATAAAGCTGCCTTACCGCAGTAACGAATGAGGTGCTCATCACCACATCGCCCAACCAGTTAGGCAGCCTTATCAGTATTTTCATTTTTAAGATGTAAACTAATGAGATATGAGTAGTGAGATGACCAAAAGATCAAACCTTACCGATCCATAATCTCATTACTCAAATCTACAATTAAACTGCTACGTTGTTATCGCGCAGCGCGTCGTTTAATGATGTCTTTTTATCAGTCGATTCTTTACGCTTGCCGATAATCAGCGCGCAAGGCACCTGGTATTCGCCCGCAGGGAACTTTTTAGTGTACGAGCCTGGTATTACTACCGAGCGTGCAGGTACACGGCCTTTGTATTCAACAGGTTCGCTTCCGGTTACGTCAATGATCTTGGTTGAAGCGGTAAGCACTACGTTAGCGCCTAACACAGCCTCAGCCTCAACATGCACGCCTTCAACCACAATGGCACGTGAGCCGATGAAGCAGTTGTCTTCTATAATTACAGGAGAAGCTTGTACCGGCTCCAGTACACCGCCGATACCAACGCCGCCGCTCAGGTGCACGTTTTTACCTATTTGTGCACACGAGCCAACAGTTGCCCAAGTATCAACCATAGTGCCGCTGTCAACATAAGCGCCAATGTTTACATATGAAGGCATCATGATAACGCCTTTTGCCAGGTGCGCGCCGTAACGGGCAATGGCATGAGGTACTACACGAACGCCATTTGCTTTATAATCGGTTTTAAGCGCCATTTTATCGTGGAACACAAACGGACCTACCTTTACCTCTTCCATATCACGGGTAGGGAAGTAAAGAATTACCGCTTTTTTTATCCAGTCGTTAGTATGCCAGCGGCCGCCAATTTGCTCAGCCACACGGTATTCGCCTTTGTCGAGCCGCTCGATAACGGTTTCAATGGCAGTTATATAGTCGTTGTATTGTAACAGGGTCCTGTCATCCCAGGCATCTTCAATAAATTTTTTAAGGTTTTGCATTAGCGTATTTTAAAACTTTGGCAAAGTAAATGATTTTTAGGGAAATTTGTTTGCTGAAAGGCACTCAACACCAGGATTACACAGCAATGCCCAAGTACCTGGCCAGTACGCTTTGCAGCACAAATATCAGCAGCGCCACAATCAGAGGGCCTTGTATGCTGCGCGGATAATAATCATCATCAGGAAAGTACTTGGCAAAATAATAAGAGGTAAGTATCATTCCACCGATAAGGTTAGTTACTAAACTTAATCCTGCACCTGCGTACATTGTTTGTTCGGGCGATAAATTAAGTGCTGTAAGAAGTGTGGAAGCTGCTACAGCAGCCAGTATGTAATACGCTACCGAAAATAGCAGTACCGGCGCGATGCCCCTTTTTATGCCTGCGTTTTTTAAGTTGATGGCCAGCATAATGCCACCAAAAATAGGCGACAGAAACAACGTAAACCAGAAAATAGCAGTTTTTGAATATATTTCGGCATAGTCGTCAGACGGTTCGCCGGTATTGATATTGTCGTTATTATATTCTTCTTCTTCGTTTATCATGTAATTACAATAATAGCGCAAAGGTATAATGTGTTTTTAAAACGAATGGTTAATTTTAGTATTGTTACTTTAAGCTGATGCCTTTTCAGCTTTAACCTTTATGATTAATTTTGCATCATCATGCCTGAAAAAGAAAAACTCCGTATAGATAAGTATTTGTGGGCTATACGCCTGTTTAAAACCCGCACACTCGCTGCTGACGCTTGCAAAGCCGGTAGGGTAAAAAAAGACGGGGCGAATATAAAGCCTTCTTACGAGGTAAAGATAGGAGATACCTTCCAGGTGTCGAAAGGTATAGAGCGTAAGGTGGTGAAAGTGACCGGCCTGCTGGAGAACCGTACCGATGCTAAAACTGCCGTAAATTTTTATGAAGACCTTACCCCGGTGCAGGAAACACATGCCTTCAAGTCGATGTTCCATGCACCGGTGCTTCGCCGCGACCGAGGTACAGGCCGCCCCACCAAACGCGACCGCCGTGAAATTGATGACTTGCAAGGCGGCTTTTTTGAGGGTGGGGAAGAGAAGGAAGAAAAGCAGGAGTAACAAGAATATCAAACGTCATTCCGAATTTGTTTCGGGATCTCTCAGGACATTCCGCTTGTTTTGCATATGGGATGCTGAATCAAGTTCAGCATGACCTGTAAAACTGCGTCATTGCGAGGAACGAAGCAATCTCTACACATGCAAATCAGCATAAAAAGTTCAGAGATTGCTTCGTTTCTCGCAATGACGATTTAAAATAAAATAGTGGCTTTTACTTAGTATTCAGCACCGGCTGTACCCTTGTCAGCGTGAACAAACCTTCTAATAAATCATCGCTGGGATTAACCTTGAACATTTTTGATGTACCGCTGGCTAACAAATCATCCTCAATATCTTTGATGGTGATCTTCAGGTCGCAGTTGCGTACCGGGTAACGCTCATTGTTTTGTTTGATGATCTCCAGCAGGTTATCAACAAACTGCGCGTTTATATCATGCAAACTCAAAGGCACCACCAGCGATTTGCTGCGGGTATCTCGCATTTCAGTAAGCAGGCTCATGGTGGTAATGCGCAGGTCCCAGTTATCTTTTTGCCTGAATTTTTCTTCTACCACTCCACGAATGTGCAGGAAGTAGCCGTCAACCATAAGGTTACGAAATTTTACATAATCCTCCCCAAACAGCGCGAACTCATACGATTCGTTATAATCCTCAATAACAAATGTCCCGAAAGGCTTACCCGTTTTGGTGGTCTTGTGCTGTACGCTGCCTACAAGTCCGCCAACACATATCTCGCCTTTTTTACGCAGGTTATTAAGTATGACAATAGTTTCTTCGCCGCCCTCGCCCGAGCGTGCTTTTTGCAGTGATTTCAGCTCAGCAACGGTAGTATTACAAAACCTGTCGAGTTCTAACTTATAATTATCCAGCGGGTGACCGGTTAAATATATACCGATAACCTCTTTCTCATATTTCAGCTTTTCTATAAGCGGCCACTCTTCAACCTCAGGCATAGGTGGTTCGGGTATATATGCGGCTACGCCACCGCCAAATAATGAGGCTTGCGAACTGTTTTGTGTGTTTTGATAATCGTTAGCATACTTGATCAGGCGCTCAACGCCGCTTAACAAACCGTTTTCTGTTTTGGCAAAAAATTGCGCACGGGCATAACCAAAAGTATCAAACGCGCCACCATATACCAGGTTCTCGTATGATTTACGGTTAACCGAACGCACATTTGAGCGTCGTGCAAAATCGTAAACCGACTCATAAGGGCCGCGTTCGACACGTTCTTCAATAATGCTTTCTACCGCTTTCTCGCCAACACCTTTTACACCTGTTAAGCCGAAGCGTACCTCGCCTTTTTTGTTAACTGAAAAAGATGCTTCCGATTCGTTTATATCCGGGCCTAACACAGGCACGTTTATACGGCGGCACTCTTCCATAAAGAAAGAAATTTTGTCGATGCTGTTCTGGTTATTCAATACCGCTGCCATGTATTCGGCGGTGTAGTGCGCCTTAAGATACGCGGTTTGGTATGCCACGAAGGCATAACAGGTAGAGTGCGATTTATTGAACGCATACTGCGCAAAGGCCTTCCAGTCGTTCCATATTTTGGTAAGCTTGTCTTTGGGGTGCCCTTTAGCCATGGCGCCCTCCATAAACTGGGCTTCCATTTTGTTAAGCACCTCAATTTGCTTTTTACCCATGGCCTTACGCAAAACGTCGGCATCACCTTTGGTAAAGCCCGCCAGTTTTTGCGACAGAAGCATCACCTGCTCCTGGTACACAGTAATACCATAAGTTTCGCCGAGATGCTCTTCCATATCGGGAAGGTCGTAGCTTATGGGCTCGAGGCCGTGCTTACGTTTAATGAAGTTGGGTATGTACTCTATCGGCCCCGGGCGATACAGGGCGTTCATGGCAATTAAGTCTTCAAATTTATCGGGCTTAAGGTCGCGCAGGTACATTTGCATACCGTCGCTCTCAAACTGAAACGTACCGTTGGTGTCACCGCGCTGATAAAGTTCAAAAGTGCGCGTGTCATCAAGCGGAATATAGTCGATATCTATCTCAACGCCGTGGTTTTGTTTGATCATCCGCAGGGCATCCTTAATAATGGTTAAGGTTTTCAGCCCCAAAAAGTCCATTTTGATTACACCCGCGTCCTCAATTACACGTCCGTCATACTGGGTAACCAGCAGGTCAGAGTCTTTAGCAGTGGCTACAGGAACAATATTGGTCAAATCATCCGGCGCAATAATGATACCCGCTGCGTGCACGCCCGTGTTACGTACTGACCCTTCCAGCTTTTCAGCCTCACGAAGTACGGTGCCTTTTAAATCCTGTGCTTTATATATAGCCTGTAACTCGGGCACCTGTTCAATAGCTGTTTTCAGGTTGATGCCCAATGTTTCAGGCACCAGCTTTTTAAGTGCGTTTACTTCTGACAGCGGCATGTCAAGCACGCGGCCAACGTCCTGGATACTGGTACGTGCGGCCATTGAACCATAAGTAATAATTTGTGCTACCTGGTTTTTGCCGTATTTATCAACTACGTAGTCGATTACTTTTTGACGACCGGCATCGTCAAAGTCCGTATCAATATCGGGCATTGATTTACGGTCGGGATTAAGGAACCTTTCGAAAAGCAGGTTATACTTTATCGGGTCGATATTGGTAATGCCTGTACAATAGGCCACCACCGATCCTGCCGCCGAACCACGCCCCGGGCCAATAAATACCCCTATCTCGCGCCCGTGTTTGATAAAGTCGGACACGATGAGGAAGTAGCCAGCGAAACCCATGGTACGTATGGTGAACAACTCAAAATCTATCCTTTCCTGCACCTCGGGGCTGATATCTACATATCGCTCCTTGGCACCCATATAGGTAAGATGCTTCAGATATTCCCATTGATTAAGTGTATCCGCGTCGGGTGTGTTGTGTATCTTAAATTCATCAGGTATAACGAAGTTAGGCAGCATGATATCGCGCTTCAACTTCAGTACTTCTACCTTGTCAACTATTTCGTTAGTATTATCTAATGATTCCGGCAGGTCGTGAAACAGTTTACCCATTTCGGCCTGTGTTTTAAAGTAAAACTGGTCGTTAGGAAATCCGAAACGATAGCCTTTGCCGCCTTCCTCGTCGGTAGCAATAGGCGTGCTCTGCATGTCGCCGGTGTTTACGCACAATAAAATGTCATGGGCGTTGCTATCCTGTTGGTCAACGTAGTGCGAATCGTTACTGCAAATTACTTTTACATTATGCTTTTTAGCGAACTTAAGCAGGGCGTTGTTAACTATAGTTTGCTCGTGGATATCATGACGTTGCAACTCGATGTAGTAATCCTCGCCAAACAGGTCAAGCCACCATTTAAACTCGCGCTCGCCGGCTTCCTCGCTATTCTTTAGTATTTCCTGCGGAACTGATGCACCTATACAGCAGGTGGTAGCAATAAGGCCTTTATGATATTTAAGGATAAGTTCCTTATCAATACGCGGCCATTTGCTGTATAAACCCTCCATATAACCAAGCGAGCATAGCTTGATCAGGTTTTTGTAGCCTTCGGCGTTCTTTGCCAGCAGCAACTGATGGCGTCGAACGTCTTTTTTCTCTTTGGTGAATTGTTTCTGGTGCCTGTCTTCAACCACATAAAACTCACAACCAACAATTGGTTTTACGTTGTGCTTGCCTGCTTCGGCAACAAATTTAAACACGCCAAACATATTGCCATGATCGGTAATGGCCAACGCCTTCATGCCATCGGCAGCAGCTTTTTTATAAAGCTTGCTTATATCGGCAGCACCGTCGAGCAGTGAAAACTGGGTGTGTACGTGTAAGTGAGAAAAATCGGGCATAGAAACAACTCCAAAATCAAAAAATCCGCAGAAACACAAAGCTAATAAAAAACAACTTTGCCCTAAAGTATGTTGAAAAAAGTATAGCAACTGCTGACCTATTTCCTGCTCTTTTTATAACGCTACGGCCTTTAAAAGCCATTTTTAATTATAAAAAACTTAAACTGAGCAGGTGTATAGCACACTATTTGTTTATAAACGGGCTTTTTTTGCTTCACCCTAAAATATATTACAATTTTGAAAAAATTTGGACGTATAGCGCTTAAAACGGTACTGTGGATAATTGCGAGTGTTATTTTTTTAATACTGCTTGTAGTTATTTTAATACAGGTACCCGCCGTACAAAATGTCGTTAAAAACAAAGCGGTAACATTTTTACAGAACAAAATAAAGACTAAGGTAGAGATTGGGCACCTGAGCCTCGGCCTGCCTAAGCTGATTGTTTTGGAGGATGTGTACTTTGAAGACCAGAAACGTGATACCCTGATAGCCGGCGACAAACTTAAGGTAGATATCAGCCTTTTCAAACTGCTGGATAATACCGTTGAAATTAATGAGATCAATCTGCAGGGTATTACCGCCAACATTAGCCGCGGCCGCGACAGCCTTTTCAATTTTGACTATATTATTAAGGCCTTTGCGGGTGAGCAAAAGAAAGAGCCAAAGCCGACAGATACCACCTCGTCGATGAAATTTGCTTTGGGTAAGATCATTTTAGACCGTATAAACTTTAAATATAAAGACGACATAACCGGTAACGATGTTAAGTTTTTGCTTGGGCACTTTGATACCAATGTAGATAAGTTCGACCTGGATAAAATGGCTTTTTCGATACCGAAAATCGATATGTCGGGTGTAAATGCCAAGGTTATTCAAACCCCAATGGGATCAACTGTTGCAGAAGTTGCTGCTACCGATACCGCTGTTAAACCGTTGAATATGGAACTCGATCTTGGTGAGATTAACCTCGACAAGATAAAAGTTGATTACCGGGCAGGGGAGATGGACGCGAGTGTTGACATGGGTAAACTGCTGGTTGAAATGGATAAGATTGACCTGAAAAACCAAAAGGTTAATATCGCCAATATAGCGCTCGACCGTACCAGCGCCGCGGTTACATTTGCCAAGCCACAAACGGTTGTAAAAGCTGCCGAAAAAGCGGTTAAAAAAGTAGATACGCTGATATCCTCACCAACAAAAAATGCCTGGGCGGTTACGCTTAAGAAATTCACCATTACTGATAACGACATTAAGTTTGATAACAATGCGCAGAAAGCACTGCCACGGGGCTTAGACCCGGCGCACATGCACTTGCGCAATCTGAACGTCGATATCGAAAATGTATCATACGCGCCGGATAGTTCGTCAGGACGTATCAACGCCATAACCTTTAACGAGAAAAGCGGCTTCGAGTTGCAGCGCTTTCATACCGATTTCTTTTATGGTGCAAAAGGCGCTTCGCTTAAAGACCTGCTGGTGCAAACACCTAATACTACCCTGCAGAAAGAAGTGGTGTTAACTTATCCGTCGATTGACGCGTTAAGTACTAACATTGGTTCGTTAGGTGTTAGCGCCAACCTTGATGGCACTCGTGTTGGTTTGAAAGACGTAGCATTGCTGATGCCTGATATGGCTAAAAGTGGTGGTCCGCTGGCTAAGCTGCAAAACCAAACATTGCGTATTAATGGTAAAATAGAAGGTAAGGTGAATAACCTGCGCATAGAAGATTTTGAATTGCGCGGGTTAAGAGACACCCGCATCAGGGCATCTGCTGCGTTGCGTGGTTTGCCTGACGTGAATAAGGCTTACTTCGATGTCAACCTGAAAGAATTCAATACCAGTCGCGGTGATATCTATAGCCTGGCGCCTGCGGGAACTATTCCCGCAACTGTGAGCATTCCGGCTAATCTTAATCTGAAAGGCACCTTTAAAGGCAGCATGAAGGTGTTCAATACCAACATGTCTTTACGCTCAAGCTATGGCGCGGTTGATTTGAAAGCGCAGATGAACGGCAACCGCAAAGGCCGCGAAACATATTCGGCAAATGTTCGTGCTGCCAACTTAAACGTTGGGGCGCTTACCAAGCAGCCGCAAATGGTGGGTATGGTTACGCTGTCGGCAAATGTAAAAGGGGTTGGCATCGACCCGAAAACGGCCAGCCTCCAGTTTAACGGTAACGTAGCAAGAGCTTACGTAAAAGGATATAATTATCAAAATCTGGTATTAAAAGGCAGCGCTACCCGTGGCAACTATGTGGCTAACGTACATATGCGCGACCCTAACATAAGCTTCTCGCTTGATGGTAAAGCTAACATGAACAAGAAGTACCCGTCGGTTAACGCTACGCTGAACCTTGACAGCCTTGACCTGCAGGCATTGAAGCTAAGCAAAGACCCATTGCGTGCGCATGGCAAGCTGGTAGCAGATGTGCCTACTGCTGATCCTGATTACCTGAATGGAAAGATATTGCTGACCGACCTGGTGGTAGTGCAAAAAGCGCAGCGCATACAAATGGATACCATTAGCCTGGTGTCAACCGCAACGCCCGACAGCAGCACGCTTGACTTTAAAACACCAATGTTAGCTGCGCACCTGGGTGGTAAATATACCCTGACAGGTATTGCCCCGGCGATGACAGACCTGATAAACAAATACTTCAATACCGCGCTGGCCAGCGGCACCAAGCCTGCTCCAAAGGCTAAATATCCGCCGCAGCGGTTTGCCTTTAACATGAGGCTGGTGAAGACACCGCTTGTTGAACAGTTTGCACCTCAGTTGAAAACACTCGATCCTGTGATATTCACCGGAAACTTTGACAGCTCGGCGGGTACATTGCTGGTTAACGGCTCAGCGCCGCGAATAGCCTATGGTGATCAGGTGGTAAGTAATTTCAAGCTGAACGTAAATACAGCCAACAGCGCGCTTAACTATAATGTATCGGTTGATGAGGTGAAGGTATCATCATCAATAGACATACTGTTTACCACCATATCCGGCGCATTGCAAAACAACCAGATGACCACCAGTTTGCAGGTGCGCGATGTGCAGAAAAAAGAACGCTACCGCATAGCCGGTACCTTAAGCGTATTGCCTAAGCAATACCAGTTCAGCTTCGCGCAAAATGGATTATTGCTCGATTATCAGCCCTGGGCGGTTAATGCCGATAACGCGCTGCAGTTTGGCGCGGGCGGTATATTGGCGCGTAACTTTACTATCACCAACGCTAACCAGGTGCTTAGTGTGAACAGCAATCCGCAGCAATTGAACGCGCCTATTGATGTGCAGTTTCGCAACTTCAAGATCGAGACTTTAACCAAAATGGCGCAGCAGGATTCGCTGCAGGTGGGTGGCGTAATAAACGGTGATGCAAACATTCGCAACTTCCAAACTTCCCCGGTATTTACAGCGGCTATAAACGTTGGTGATTTTAACTTTAAAGGTGACACGGTAGGTAATATCGCTATTAAGGTAAATAATCAAACAGAGAATGCTTTTGCAGCCAATGTTGACATTACAGGCAAAGGCAACCAGGTTACATTAGCAGGTATGTATTATACCGCTCCTGAAAGCAGGATGGATTTGAACCTGAATATCGTTACGCTGAACATGAAGAGTATCGAGGGCTTCAGCTTTGGTAATATCCGCAACGCCAGCGGTAATATAACCGGTGGACTAAAAATAACGGGAACGCCAAGCGCGCCGGCGGTACGGGGGGATGTTAACTTTAATAAGGTTGGGTTTAACGTCTCCATGCTGAACTCTTATTTTAGAATGCCGCAGGAAACGATCAGCTTTAATAACGAGGGTATCAGGTTTAACGACTTTACCATGATCGACTCTACCGGAAATAAGGCAGTAATAAGCGGTACAGTATATACCAAAACGTTTACCGACTTTGCTTTCGGGCTTGATATAAATGCTGAGAATTTCAGGGTAATGAACTCGACCCGTGCGGATAACAAGTTGTTCTACGGTCAGCTGTTTATTAACACCAATATTAAAGTGCGCGGTGATATGAACTCGCCGGTGGTTGATGCTAACCTTACCGTGAATGAGAAGACAGACATGACCATCGTGCTGCCAACTTCTGATCCAAGCGTGGAAGATCGGAAAGGGGTGGTTGAGTTTATTGATAACGACGCGCCGAAACTTGACTCCATATTGCTTGCACGACAGTTAGATTCGCTAAAGAATTCCGATGTCACAGGTATGGATGTATCCGCTACCATCAACGTAAATAAAAATGCCAACTTCAATATAGTGATTGATGAGCGTAACGGTGATGTGGTAAATATCCGCGGTGAGGCCAGTCTTAATGGCGGTATCGACCCGAGCGGGAAGATTAACCTGACCGGTACTTATACGGTTAACAGAGGTTCATACAACCTGTCGTACGCTACGGTTAAGCGCCGGTTTGACTTTAAGCAGGGAAGCACTATCACCTGGACAGGCGATCCCACAAGTGCTAATGTTGATTTGACGGCGATCTACGTAGCCAATGTTCCGCCAATCGACCTGGTCAGCAGTCAGCTTGATCAGCAGCAGCAAACCATGTACAAGCAGAAGCTGCCATTTAATGTTAATCTGAACTTGCGTAATGAACTGTTAAAACCTGAAATCAGTTTTGATATTGTATTGCCTGATAGTAACTACTCAGTTTCAACGGATGTGATAACCACAGTTGAAACTAAATTGGCACAGGTAAGGCAGGACCCTAACGAACTGAACAAACAGGTGCTGGGCGTACTGATACTTGGCCACTTTATAGGTGATAACCCGCTGCAGAGCCAGGGTGGAAGTACAGGTGTTGAAGGCGCCGTGCGTAATAGTGTAAGCGGATTGCTAACTGATCAGTTAAACAACCTTGCCGGTAACCTGATAACAGGCGTGGATATTGATTTTGGGTTGACGTCGGGTATGGACTATTCGTCAGGTACGGCACAAAACCGGACTGACCTGAATGTCGGCCTGTCTAAGCGGTTCCTTAACGACAGGCTAACGGTATCGGTAGGAAATAATTTCAATCTTGAAGGTAATCAGCAAGGTCAAAAAGCCAGCAATATTGCGGGTAACGTGGCGGTTAATTACAAGCTTAGCCGTGACGGCCGTTACCAGCTGCGCGCTTACCGCCGCGACGAATACGTGGTGATACAAGGGCAGATCATTGAAACCGGCCTTGGCTTTACACTGACCATGGACTATAACCGTTTCAGCGAGATATTCCGTAAGCTGACACCTGAAGAAAAAGCTTTACGCCGTAAATACAAACAGGAGCAAAAACGCAAGAAGGAGGAAGAAGACAGGCGGAATGAAGCAGCCGAAAAGAAGGACGAGCAACTGGAGCAACAACAGGAACAGCGTGAAAAACAACAAACCTCAAACTAAACCATGATTAAAAACTCATTATATCTGTTACTAATAGCTGTATTATTTAGTGCGTGCAGTACTACCAAGTACCTTGCGCCGGGTGAAAAATTATATACCGGGCACAAGGTAAAAGTTGAAGCTCCTGAAAAGGGAAAAGAACTGGAAGCCGATTTAAAAGGGTTACTTCGCCCAAAACCTAACTCGAAAATATTAGGATTACGTTTTAAGCTTTGGGTGTACTATAAAACCCGTACTACCAAAACCAAGGGCTTCAAGCATTGGCTGAATACCAAATTTGGCGAGCCGCCTGTACTCGTAAGCGCTGTAGACCTTGAAAAGAACAGTGATATATTACAAAACCGCCTGCAAAATAAAGGCTACTTCCAGGCGCTGGTAAGTGGAGATACAATTGGCAAAGAGAAAACCGCCCGTGCCGAATATACTGCGGTTACAGGTCCGGCTTACAAAATCCGTAATGTAACCTTCCCTACAGGTACCGATAACCTGGACACTGCTATTGCCGGCACGCGCGATAAAACGTTGTTGAAACCGGGTGATAATTATGATCTGGATGTCATTAAAGCTGAACGTTTACGTATTGATGCAAGGCTTAAAGAAAAGGGCTTTTTCTATTTCGCGCCCGAAGATATCATCGCACGGGTAGACAGTACCATTGCCGGGCACCAAGTTGATATTGCCGTAGCGGTAAAACCTGAAACCGGCGACCGTGATCGCCGCATATATACCATCAACAAAATATACGTTTACCCGGCTTATTCGCTGCGCGATACCTCACTGCATTTAGATCGGGCGGAGCCATACCGCTGGTATAATGTGGTTGATCGTCCGAAGAAGACTATTCGTCCATTTGCGTTTAAGAATACGGTATTGCTTCATCCGGGTGAAGTGTACAACCGTACCAGCCATAACAACTCGCTTAACCGCTTTGTAAATTTAGGGCCGTACAAGTTTGTGAAGAACAGGTTTGAGGATGTGTCAGCCGATTCGTCGAAGCTGGATGTGTATTATTTCCTTACTCCTTATCAAAAAAAATCGATACAGGTGGAAGTGCTTGGACGTACCACATCGGCCAACTTTAACGGTACGCAGGTGAGCATTAACTGGCGTCACCGCAATGCCTTTAAAGGTGCCGAATTGTTGCGTGTTACC
This sequence comes from Mucilaginibacter limnophilus, assembly GCF_004005815.1. GTDB lineage: Bacteria > Bacteroidota > Bacteroidia > Sphingobacteriales > Sphingobacteriaceae > Mucilaginibacter > Mucilaginibacter limnophilus. Next base: position 185,370 of record NZ_SACK01000007.1, read on the forward strand.
GCTTTTGGAAGTACTGACGTACAGATATCCGGTCAGAACGGCGGTTATAATGTTTACCAGTTAGGTGGCGAAATGAACCTCACCTGGCCGCGTTTTATTTCACCTTGGGATTTTAAATCAGACAACGCCTTTATCCCGCATACTAATTTAACACTAGGTTATACCCTGGTGAACCGTACCAAGCTGTACACATTAAACTCGTTTCATGGTTCGTTTGGGTACGATTGGAAAGAGAATATCCATAAAAATCATGAGTTGAATTTACTGCGTGTAACTTTCGTTGATCCGGCAAATGTCACTAAAGAATATACTGATAGCATTAATTCAACTAAAAACCCTGCATTACAACACGTTATAGACAGGCAGTTTACATTTGGCCCCACATATAGTTATACTTATACCAATACTACTGAAGAATACCGCACCAACACAATGTTTTACAATGGGCGCATAGGAACTTCAGCTGTAATAGCAGGTTTAATTACCGGTGCGGATACTCTTGCACTTAAAATTCCCACGATATTCGGTACGCCATTTAATCAATACGTAAAACTCGAAAATGATTTTCGCTTTTACCACAAAACAGGTGTTAACAGCAGCATTGCAACCCGGTTGATGGTTGGCGTAGGTATTCCATTTGGTAACTCCACGGTAATGCCATATAGCGAACAGTTCTTTATTGGCGGTAGCAACAGCTTAAGAGGCTTTAGGGCAAGATCAATTGGTCCTGGTACATTTTACGCTGGCAGTAACAGTGATGGTGTAGGTTTCCTGCCCGATCAGGCCGGTGATATCCGCATAGAAGGAAATATTGAATGGCGTCCAAAGCTATTTAGTATAGTACGCGGTGCCGTGTTTGTTGATGCCGGTAATATCTGGTTGATGCGTGGTAACGGCGCGCAACCTGGAGCTGCCTTTGGTAAAGATTTTTACAAGGAATTTGCTGTTGATGCCGGCGTTGGTTTGCGTTTCGACGTAACTGTTCTGGTGCTGCGTACCGACTTTGGCTTCCCGATACGTAAACCATGGCTGCCTGAAGGACAGCGGTGGGTGCTAAACCAGATAGATTTTAGCAGCAGCAGATGGCGCAGCGAAAACCTGATATTCAACCTGGCTATCGGTTATCCGTTTTAGGGTAGAGATCAGTGATTGGCGAATAGAAATTAGAAAGCTTCCTTCGGGAAGCTTTTTTTGCATTTAGACAGATTCAAAATCCGAAATCGAACATGCGAATTCCGAAATCAAAACTACCTTTGCGCCCATGCAAACTACCATTCCGTTGCAAATGATTGACCTGCATGATGACGGCGTACATCCATTAATAGATATCAGGCTATTCGGCAAAAAATTTAAACTTGTATTGGATACAGGCGCTTCACGTACCGCGCTTGATAAGGAGCTGCTTACTCAGGCAAATGCTGAAGCACTAATTTCGGCAACTGACAGACTTTCAACCGGACTTGGAACCAACAGCATGGAGTCATTTACTATGATGATAGATGATATGCGCATCGGACGGCTTAAGGTGGAGCTATTTGAAGCCGCTGTATTGGATTTGTCAACTATCAACATCGCTTATGAACAGCTTAATCATCCGCAGGTGCTGGGTGTTTTAGGCGGTGATGTATTGATGAAATACCAAGCGGTGATAGATTATGGTAAACGAAAGCTGAAGTTGAAGTATTAAGAAGTAAAAGAAAATCTCAAAATAAAAGAAAGAGCCTTTCAAAATGGAAGGCTCTTTCTTTTATCATAAATCCGAAATCAAAATCCAGATTCGAAATCAAACTTACGCGTCTATCTTAGCGTATTTTGCGTTCTTCTCTATAAAATCACGGCGTGGTGCAACCTCATCACCCATCAGCATACTGAAGGTATGGTCGCACTCGGCAGCGTTTTCAATGCTTACCTGTTTAAGCGTACGGGTAGCAGGATTCATGGTGGTTTCCCAAAGCTGCTCGGCGTTCATCTCACCCAAACCTTTGTAACGCTGTACGTGTACACTGTCTTCCTTACCGGCACCTTTAAGTTTTTGAATGGCTACATCACGCTGCTCATCATTCCAGCAATATTCAAACTCTTTTCCTTTTTTAACCAGGTACAGTGGTGGCGAAGCGATATACACATAACCAAATTCAACCAGTTCTTTCATGTAACGGAAGAAGAAGGTTAATATCAGCGTGGTAATGTGTGAACCGTCAACGTCGGCATCCGTCATGATCACGATCTTGTGGTAACGCAGCTTGGTAAGGTTAAGCGCCTTATCATCTTCCGGAGTACCAATGCTTACGCCAAGGGCGGTAAACATATTCTTGATCTCCTCGTTCTCGTAGATCTTGTGCTCCATAGCTTTCTCTACGTTAAGGATTTTACCCCTTAACGGCAGGATAGCTTGTGTATCGCGGTTTCGGCCCTGTTTAGCAGTACCACCTGCCGAGTCACCTTCCACCAGGTATATTTCGCAAAGTGCAGGGTCGCTGTTGGCACAATCGGCCAGTTTACCCGGTAAGCCAGAGCCTCCCATTACGTTTTTACGCTGCACCATTTCGCGGGCTTTACGCGCGGCGGCACGGGCGGTAGCGGCCAATATCACCTTGTTCACTATCATGCGCGCCTCTTTCGGGTTTTCCTCCAGATAGTTGCTCAATATTTCGCCAACGGCAACGTTAACCGCGCCGCTTACCTCGCTGTTGCCCAGTTTGGTTTTTGTTTGACCTTCAAACTGAGGTTCGGCTACTTTAACCGAAATTACAGCCGTTAAACCCTCGCGGAAGTCATCGCCGGTAATTTCAACCTTAACGTTTTTAAGCAGGCCTGATTTATCTGCATAAGCCTTAAGTGTACGGGTTAAGCCCATACGGAAACCTGCCACGTGTGTACCACCCTCAATAGTATTAATGTTGTTTACATACGAGTGCACATTTTCCGAATAGCTGTCGTTGTATTGTAAAGCCAACTCAACAGGTATGCCTTGTTTCATGCCCTCTACATAAATAGGCTCGGGGATGATAGGTGTACGGGTGCCATCCAAAAACTTTACAAATTCTTTTAACCCACCTTCTGAGAAAAACTCTTCAGAAAGTAAGTTACCATCCGGTCCAACCTCGCGCTCGTCGGTAAGCGTTAAGCGTATGCCTTTGTTCAAAAACGCAAGCTCACGCAAACGTGCGGCAAGCGTGTCGTATTTATATTCAGTAGTAGTAGTAAATATTTCAGGGTCGGGCTGAAAAGTTTGGATGGTTCCTGTTAAATTAGATTCGCCAATTTCCTTTACTTCAAATAGCGGTTTACCGCGTTCATACTCCTGGGTAAATATCTTTCCTTCGCGGTGTACAACAGTTTTTACGTGGGTTGACAGCGCGTTAACGCAACTTACGCCCACACCGTGCAAACCGCCTGATACTTTGTAAGTATCTTTATCGAACTTACCACCGGCGTGCAGCACGGTCATTACAATTTCAAGAGCCGATTTGCCTTCTTTTTTATTAATGCCTGTTGGGATACCACGGCCATTATCTTTAACGGTGATGGAATTGCCTTTGTGTATGGTTACATTTATATCGGTACAATATCCGGCAAGGGCTTCGTCTATAGAGTTGTCTACAACTTCATATACAAGATGGTGCAACCCTTTAACCCCCGTGTCACCTATATACATCGAAGGGCGCTTGCGCACCGCTTCCAAACCTTCTAAAACCTGTATATTATCTGCCGAATAATTGGATCTGTCCTGATTTTCTTCGCTCATAAGTAATTAATACAATAACCTTCAAAAATACACAAAATATGCGGAATTGCCGCATTGTTGATAAGTAATGACACTGTGGAAACAACTGCCGAAAATGATTAGGATACTTATTGTTAAAGTTTATATTTGTGAAATTTTTTTTAATAAGGACGATGATACAAAGAGCATCTTTTTTCACAAAATTTACACTGGGTACCGCTGCTTCGGCTCTGTTGCTTGCCGGCGTAATCACTTCATGTAACCAAAACAAAACTGCTGATAAACCAGCTGCTGCAACAACTGCAACCCCTGCTGCGGCACCTGAAAAGGCAGAGATAGTATATATTAACCAGGATACTTTGCTGGCTAAATATGATTATGTTAAAGATATGAGCGACCGTCTGCAAAAGAAAGGTCGTTCGGCACAAAGCGATGTTGAATCGCGCAGGCAGGCATTTCAGCGTGAAGTGGCTGAATATCAAAAAAACGCGCAAACTTTAAGCGCCGAACAACGTGCACCTATCGAGCAGCGTTTACAGCGTAAAGGACAGGAACTGCAAGGTTATGAGCAAAATGCTACCGCTCAGTTCCAGAATGAATCGGGCAGCGAGAACGAGAAGCTTTTTAACAAAATAACCGAATATCTTAAAAAATACGCAAAGGATAAAGGCTACAAACTGGTGTTAAGCTACTCGCGCACCAACCCAACAGTATTATATGGCGACGCAAGTTTAGATGTAACTGCTGATGTGGTTAAGAACCTGAACGAAGAGTACAAAAAAGACAAAAAATAATGTGAGGATTTGCTGATGTGCAAATATGCAGATGAAATTTAGCCCTGGTAATAATCAGGGCTTTTTTGTTGAAATCGGGCTCAACTCAAAATTACTATCTTTGTAAAATGATTGTTAAATCTGCCGACTTCATTTGCAGCAATACGCAAATTTCAAAGCTCCCGCCCCCGGTACTGCCCGAATATGCTTTTATAGGCCGGTCAAACGTCGGCAAGTCGTCACTCATCAATATGCTCACCGGTAAAAAGGGCTTGGCTAAAACCTCGCAAACGCCGGGTAAAACGCAGCTTATCAATCATTTTTTAATAAATGAAAACTGGTATCTGGTTGATCTACCCGGTTATGGTTATGCGCGTATTTCAAAAAGTAAAAAAGAAGACTGGGATAAGTTTATCCGGACCTACCTCGACAAGCGAGAAAGCCTGCAATGTGTGATGGTACTAATTGATAGCCGTCTCGAACCGCAAAAGATTGACCTTGCGTTTTGTAATTGGCTGGGTGAAAAAGGCCTGTCGTTTGTGCTGGTTTTCACCAAAGCTGATAAACAATCGGCGTTAAAAACCGAGCAGAACGTTGCCAAATTCAGAAAAGCGCTGCTGAAAACTTTTGAAGAGGCTCCGCAGATGTTCATCACCTCATCAGAAACGCAAACCGGCCGCGATGAAGTGCTGGGTTTTATTGATGAAGTGAACAAAGGATTTGAGGTGCCGGAGTATAAAGGGATATGAGATGTGTAATGAGGCGAAAAATTATTCCATACAATTCGAAGTTAAAAGAGTTTGCACGCAAATTAAGGAATGATAGCACGTTGGGGGAGATACTTCTTTGGAAAGAACTCAATAATAAACAGTTCTATGGTTATGATTTTCAACGTCAAAAGCCTTTGCTGGAATTCATTGCGGATTTTTATTGTAACGAACTATCCCTTGTTATCGAAATTGATGGTGATTATCATAATCATGAAGAAGCATTTAAATTAGACATTGAGCGTGTGGTTAAATTAAAAGAATGGGGATTAAACATTCTTAGATTTACTGAGAACGAGGTGCGAAAAGATATGACCAACGTATTACGCGGCATTGAAGGGTACATTTTGGATTATCAAAAAAACGACTGAATTTTGCAATTCAAATGTTCCCCTCTTGAGAGGGGGTGCATAAACTTAAATTAACTACTGACATTAATGGGGTGTGTTTTGTCAGTAAAAGAAAATTCATTAACACACCCCTGCCCCTCTCAAGAGGGGAGCTTTAAAATATGAAAAAATATTTCTCTCTCGTAACATTCTCACATACCATATTCGCCATGCCGTTTGCCTTTATCGGCTTCTTTTTGGCGGTTACTACCACCCATCACAGGTTTGAGTGGCCAAAGCTGCTAATGATGGTGTTGTGTATGGTTTTCGCGCGGAACTCGGCGATGGCGTTTAACCGCTACCTCGACCGGGATATCGACGCGAAGAACCCCCGCACCAAACAGCGCGATATACCTGCCGGGCGTATCAGTGCACGTAATGCGTTGGTATTTACTATTACCAACTGCCTGTTGTTTGTTGCTACCACTTGGTTTATCAATCCGCTGTGCTTTTATTTGTCGCCTGTGGCGTTACTGGTGGTTTTAGGTTACAGCGCTACCAAGCGGTTTACTGCGCTTTGCCATATGGTGTTGGGCTTGGGCTTGTCACTTGCACCTATAGGCGCTTATCTTGTAGTAACCGGTGAGTTTGCACTTACACCCATCTTTTTCTCGCTATCGGTATTGTGTTGGGTGAGCGGCTTCGATATCATTTATGCCCTGCAGGACGAGGACTTCGACCGCGACCAGAAATTACATTCTATTCCTGCTTATTTAGGGAAAGTGCGGGCGTTGAACCTGTCGACACTATTGCACGTATTTTCATCTATATTTATTGTAATGCCGGTATTTGTCACCCATGTAGGTGTGCTTTATTATGTAGGCATTCTGTTTTTCTGCGCTATGCTGATCTATCAGCACCTGCTGGTAAAACCTACTGATTTGAGCCGAGTAAACTTTGCTTTCATGACGACAAACGGCATTGCCAGCGTGGTATTCGCTGTGTTGTTTTTGCTTGATAGGGCCACTTTGTAATTGCGATTGGCCGATACCGCATTGTAACTAAGTTTTCAATATTCGTAATTTATTAATCTGAAATTCCGGTTCAGACAAAATTTGGACAATTCTAAAATCATCCGCACATTAGCACATCTGCATATTTGCACATCCAACCATGATACACAAAAAAACACGAACATACATCCCTGCTGATCTTGATATCAAATGGGAGAACCTTGAGCCGATATATCGCGAACTGCTGGACAGGCCTATTAATTCAGTTGCTGAGTTAGAGCAATGGTTGCACGACCGCAGCGAACTCGAGGCTGCATTAGAAGAAGATTTTGCATGGCGCTATATCCGTATGACATGCGATACCAACAGCGAAGAACTGCTGCAAAAATTCCAGTATTTCGCTACTGAAATCGAGCCTAAAACTGCACAGTATAGTAATGAACTGAATAAAAAACTGGTTGACAGCGAGTATGTTGATCAGTTGGACAGTCATAAATATTTTGTTTACCTGCGTGGTATTAAAAAGGCACTTGAGCTTTTTAGAGAAGAAAATATACCGTTGCAAACGGAGATTCAGGTTGAGCAGCAAAAATATCAGCAGATCACCGGCTCAATGTCGGTACACATTGGCGATAAGGAGTTTACCCTTGAACAGGCCGGGGCCTTGTTAAAAGACACCGACCGCAGCAAACGGCAGGAAGCCTGGGAAAAGATCACCGCCCGTCGTTTACAAGACAGGGAAAAGCTGGATGAACTGTTCAATCACCTGCGTTCGCTACGCCATAAAGTGGCATTAAATGCCGGTTTTGAAAACTTCCGCGATTATATGTTCCAGGCGCTCGGACGGTTTGATTACACACCCCAGGATTGCTATGCTTTCCACGCTGCTATTGAAACGGAAATAGTTCCTATCCTGCATGAGCAGGCCGAGAAACGTCGGGAAGCTTTGAGTTTAGAAGTGCTTAAGCCTTGGGATACTGATGTGGATATCACAGGCAAAGCGCCGCTTAAACCGTTTAAAAACGGCGACGATTTGATTGAGAAATCTATTCAATGCTTTAGTAACATCAACCGTTATCTGGGAGAGAGATTAGAGATTATGAAAGATAATGGTCTGTTTGATGTAGAAAGCCGTAAAGGCAAAGCGCCGGGTGGTTACAACTATCCGCTATCTGAAACCGGCGCTCCGTTCATTTTCATGAACTCGGCAAATACCTTCCGCGACCTTACCACTATGGTGCACGAGGGAGGCCATGCGGTTCATACTTTTTTAACCGCTGATCTTGAACTGAATGACTTTAAGCACTGCCCAAGCGAAGTTGCCGAGCTGGCATCCATGTCGATGGAGCTGATATCAATGGACAACTGGAACGTGTATTTTGATAATGAGGAAGACCTGCAACGCGCCAAACGTGACCAGTTGTTCGATGTACTGAAAACGCTGCCATGGGTAGCGGTAGTAGACCAATTTCAGCATTGGATATATACCAACCCAGACCATACCGCTGAAGAGCGCCGTGAGGCCTGGAAGCAAATATACGAGCCATTCGGCGCGGGCTTTGTTGATTGGAGCGAACACCCTGATGCTGAAGCTAACCTGTGGCAAAAGCAACTGCATATTTTTGAGGTGCCGTTCTATTATATTGAATACGGCATGGCACAACTTGGCGCTATTGCTGTTTGGAAGAATTACAAAGAAAATCCCGAAAAAGGCTTACAGCAATATCTCGAGGCACTCAAACTTGGCTATACCAAAACCATAAAGGAGATTTATGAAACCGCTGGGATCAGGTTTGATTTCAGCGCGGCGTATGTAAAGGAACTGGCGGATTTTATTAAGGCGGAGATAGATAAGCTTAATTAATTGCTTATTAAACAGAGGTGTAATTTATCTTGAGTGCCTATATTAGGTGCTCAATTATGCCTTTTTTATCATGAGAAAAACCCTGTGTGCCTTGCTGTTAGCAGTAGTACTGCAGCCTGTATTTGCCCAAACTAAATTAGCGCCCGAAACACCCGCGCAAAAACAAAAGCGTATGGCTTGGTGGCAGCACGACCGCTTTGGCATGTTTATCCATTGGGGTTTATATGCTTTGCCGGCCCGGAACGAGTGGGTTAAGCATAACGAAAAGATCAACGACAGTACCTATCAGGTGTATTTTGACATGTTCGATCCCGACCTGTATGATGCTAAGCGCTGGGCTCTAAAAGCAAAACAGGCAGGTATGAAATATGCCGTACTAACTACAAAGCATCACGACGGTTTTTGCTTGTTCGACAGTAAATACACCGATTATAAAGCAACCAATACTGCTGCAAAGCGTGATTTGGTACGTGAGTTTGTCGACGCCTTCAGGGCGCAAGGTATTAAGATCGGCTTCTACTATTCGTTGTTAGACTGGCATCATCCTGACTTTACAATCGACAGGATACATCCGCAAGCGCCTAAAGATGCTACCGATGCCGATTATGCCCGGCTTAACAAGGGGCGTGACATGGCCAGGTACCGTCAGTACATGCGTAACCAGATAACCGAATTGCTTACCAATTATGGCAAGATTGATATTTTATGGCTTGACTTCTCATATCCGGATAAAAACGGCAAAGGCCGTGACGACTGGCGTTCTGTTGAACTGTTAAAGCTGATTAAGAAACTGCAGCCTGGAATTATACTGGATAACCGCCTTGATATTAATGACCTGCCCGGAGGCGCCGATTTTGAAACACCGGAACAGGTTGGCCCTGAAGAATTAATGAAATACCGAGGCAAGCCGTTTGAAACTTGCCAGACATTCTCTGGATCGTGGGGATACTACCGGGATGAAACTACCTGGAAAACTCAAAGGCAATTGCTTGACCTTTTAATAACAAGTACAGCCAATGGCGGTAACCTGATACTGAATGTCGGCCCAACCGCACGCGGCGAGTTCGACTATCGCGCTAATAACGCACTTGACAGCATTGCTCATTGGATGCATGCTAACAGCAAATCCATTTATGGCTGCACATACGCCCCGGCTGAGTTCAAAGCGCCTGATGGCACAAGGTTAACTTATAACCCTGTTACCAGGCGGCTGTATGTACATTTGTTGGACTATCCTGATAAGAAGATAAAACTATCAGGCTTTCAGGGCAAAGTAAGATACGCGCAGTTTCTGCATGATGATTCAGAGTTGATTATGCATAAAAATGACAACGATATCACTTTAGATCTGTCTAAAACAAAGCCACCTTATGTTGTACCGGTAATCGAATTAGTAATGAACTGATTTTGTATGCTAATTGATACAATTTAACTTTATTTAACAGAAATTGTGAAGTAAATTAACCCTTATTGGCATGGTTATGGCAATACCATGCTTATGAAAAAGACAATTGCAACCATATTCAGCGTTATAGCTGTCACAATATCGGCTTATGCCCAGGAGCTTAAGCCTGTTAAGATAGATAACCAGGTAAGCGTGAACTTACCGGCAGATTATCAGTTAAAAGACACCTTAGGTCAAAAAATATTTTCTGCCAATGGCAATTTGGGCTACATGGTAGTAATTAAAGCCGCTAACCCGAATACCAAGCCGCTTAAAAAAGAAAAAGACCTGAATAAGGTTTTTAAAGAATATATAAGCAAGGTACAAGGTCAGTCGGACGGCAGTGTGCTAAATCAGCGCGATACTACTATTGGAAACCTTAAGGCTACCGTTTTCGGACTTGAAACAAATGATGCTAACGGCCCTCAAATTCGTGACTTTGCGGTAATTTACACCCAGGATGCTACTTATACTTTTGAGTACCTGTATCCAACAAGCAGGAAAGATCTGATTAAGGATGAGCACAATGCTTTCTTTAGCTCGATAAATACCTCACCACAGCTACAGCGTACCGATCAGTACACTAATACTGCATCAGAAGGGATATCAGTTGGTAAGATAGCCATATGGGGTGGCGGCGCGCTTGTGCTATTAATGATCGGTTATTTTGTGTTCAGAAAGAAAACTGAGACAGCGATGTCTTAATAAATTGTATAGTTTATTGATTTGATGAAAGGCGGGTAGTTATGCTATCTGCCTTTCTTTTTAAAGAGCGCCGTATTCCACTTTTTAGCATGCAAAAACTTTTTGCTTTCAATCCAGCTTAACCAAACAACGGTTAGCAAAACGCCAATAGCCGAACCGGCTACTACATCCTCGAAAAAATGTTCGCTTAAATACATACGCGAATAGCCGGTAAGTATGGCTATGATGAGTAAAAGCAGATTTACAGGTTTTTTTCCTGAAAAATAGGCCAGCACTACTGCAGTAGAAAATACCGTAACCGAATGTCCTGAAGGAAAGCTGTGCAGTTTATAAATTTCTACACCCTCCACAAAATGTATTTCGCCTAATCGTGTAGCAAAATAAAGCTGCGGTCGGGGAGCATCAAAAAAGTGTTTTAGTATCTGTGCGAAAATAGAAGTGACCGCATAGCTGCTTACAAGCAAAAAAGCCTTGCGGTAACTAAAAAAACACAATAGTATCACTGCTATGGCAATAGTAAGCAGTCCGTCGCCAAAATAAGTGGCGTATTTGAAAAAGAAATCGGCAAAGCCATGGTAATAGCGGTTTACAGCGAAGTAAATTTCTTCTTTTGTGTAGATAAGCTTTACAACAAGGCAGGCGCATAAAAGCAGCAGGTACAGGATAAAAAACAGGTTGATCCGTTTTAATACATCTTTTACCCCTATATTCATGTGGTGCAAATTAAGCATATACTTAAGCAATGCAAAAAAATGGTTATGTTTGGAGTTGATTGGCCTCAATAAAGAAATAAATGTCGAAGAACATCTTTCGTAGAAAATCTGTCGCAAAAATATTAGCCGACGTTGAATGCGGTTTCAGCGACGCCGAGCACCCGGGCACTGCGCAGGCCCATCTTACCAAAGCACTTAATGTAAAAGACCTTACCCTGATGGGTATTGCCGCCGTTGTAGGTGCGGGCATATTTTCAACTATAGGCGAAGCCGCTTTTCAGGGCGGGCCGGGGGTAAGTATCTTATTTATCATTACAGCAGTAACCTGCGGATTTTCGGCGCTTTGCTACGCAGAATTTGCCTCGCGCATACCTGTGGCAGGCAGTGCCTACACTTATGCTTATGCCTCGTTTGGTGAACTGATTGCCTGGATAATTGGCTGGGATTTGCTTATGGAATACGCCATCGGTAATATAGCCGTAGCGATATCATGGAGCGAATACTTTGTAAACCTGCTGGAAGGGTTTCACATCAGTATGCCATCGTATCTTACTATGGATTATTACTCGGCGCTTACGGCGCACGAGCAGGTAGCAAACTTAACCGCTGCAGGCAACGTTGCTGAGATAACCGACCGTATGCGCCATGCCGCTATGGCATTTGAAACCGCACCAGGCGCAGGTAGCTTTAAATTGATAGCCAATATTCCGGCACTGGCTATTACGGTACTGATCACATGGCTGGTATATATTGGGATACGTGAAACAAAAAAGGCTACCAATGCTATGGTTTTGTTAAAGGTAGCCATTGTAATAGTGGTTATTTTATTAGGCTTTTTCTATGTTACACCGGCTAACTGGTCGCCATTTTTACCGAATGGGTTTGGCGGGGTAATGAAAGGTGTTTCGGGTGTATTTTTTGCTTATATAGGGTTTGATGCCATATCAACTACCGCCGAAGAGTGCAAGAATCCGCAAAAAGACCTGCCAAAAGGTATGATCTATTCTTTGCTGATCTGTACGGTATTATACGTGCTTATCGCCCTGGTGTTAACCGGTATGGTAAGCTATAAAGATTTGCAGGTTGGCGACCCACTGGCCTTCGTATTTGCCAAGGTAGGCCTAACCAAAATAAGCTATGTGATATCCATAAGCGCGGTAATAGCAACTGCAAGCGTACTGCTGATATTTCAGCTTGGCCAGCCGCGTATATGGATGAGCATGAGCCGAGACGGACTGTTACCAAAAGCCTTCTCCCGCATCCATCCTAAGTATAAAACGCCATCATTTGCAACCATTGTAACCGGTTTTGTGGTGGCTATACCGGCCTTGTTTTTGAATCTTACCGAGGTAACCAACCTTACCAGCATAGGTACCTTGTTTGCCTTTGTATTGGTTTGCGGAGGGGTATTATTACTGCCAAAAGAACAGGCGCAGCAGGGACGTTTTAAACTTCCTTATATCAACTCCCAATTCATTATGCCGGTACTGTTTTTGGCGGCTGTTATTGCGTTCTGGAAACCGATGCTGAATATGTTTACAGCTGATGATGTGCACCAGAAATTTCCGTATATGCTGTTTATTCTGTTGTCAACCTCGTTAACCGTGCTGTCGGTTATTAAAAAGCTGTCGCTGATACCGGTATTAGGTTTGCTAAGCTGTTTTTACCTGATGGCCGAACTGGAATATGAAAGCTGGATACGTTTTTTAATATGGCTGATTATAGGCCTTGTGATTTACTTCGGATACAGTTACCGTAATAGTGCGTTGGGAAAATCTGCTCAAAACGAGTAATAGCTTTAAATTGTTGATAATCGATGCTATCATAAGTGCATGTTAATAATTCTTTTTCATCACTTTCAAACAAAACATTACTTTTAGCGTCACGCTAAAGTTAGCCGTACGTGTGAAGATAATCTTATTGTCACATTGTCAGGCGGGTACTTGTGGCAAGCGTTTTGATTAATAATATTTGTATAACAAAAATTAAAGAAAGTAAAATCATGGCTTTAGAAATAACTGATGCAAACTTCGAAGAACTTGTATTAAAATCAGATAAACCAGTGTTAGTTGATTTTTGGGCAGAATGGTGCGGTCCTTGTCGCATGGTTGGCCCGGTGGTTGAAGAGTTGGCTAAAGAATATGACGGCAAGGCCGTAGTAGGTAAAGTAAATGTTGACTACAACCCAGGTATTTCAATGAAGTTTGGCATACGTAATATACCCGCATTGCTGTTCTTCAAAAACGGCGAAATAGTTGACAAACAAATTGGCGCAGTGCCAAAATCAATTTTAGCTAACAAGCTTAACGCGCAGGTATAATTAGTCCTGCTTGACGAAATAAAAAAGCGTTGCAATTTTTGCAGCGCTTTTTTTGTTATATATTAGTTTTCAATGCAGCTATCCGACGATCAGCATATACGGCAATTGGCAAACCTCGAACTGCTTGCACGACAGGTAGTGGAAGGGTTTATTACAGGCCTCCACCAAAGTCCTTTTCATGGCTTTTCGGCCGAGTTTGCCGAGCATCGCCTGTACAACAATGGCGAATCGGTAAAAAATATCGACTGGAAACTGATGGCCCGTACCGATAAGCTGTTTGTAAAGCAGTTTGAAGAAGAAACCAACCTACGTTGCTATCTACTGCTGGATACATCTTCGTCAATGAATTACCCGGAAAAGGGCATGAGTAAACTGCAATTCTCGGTATATGCTATTGCTTCGCTGATGTATCTGTTCAAAAAACAGCGTGATGCGTTCGGTTTATGCACTTTTTCCAATCAAGTGAATCTGCTTACACCCGCCCGCTCAACAAGTACACATTTGTTTTATCTGTTTGCCGAGCTTGAAAAAGCGTACAATAATGCCAAAGCCAACACTACTACCAATATAGCCGATGCCCTGCACTATATGGCGCTCGAGATACACAAACGCTCAATGGTGATCATCTTCAGCGATATGCTGGAAAATAACATGAGCGATGAAAAACTGCAGCAGCTTTTTGCCGCCATACAGCATCTTAAATTTAACAAGCATGAGGTGGTGATCTTTAATGTGAACGATAAAGCCAGTGAACTCGACTTTAATTTCGATAACCGCCCATATCATTTTATCGATATAGAAAGCGGCGACGAAGTAAAAGTACACCCGAACCGCATACGCGATACCTATCGTACCGCCCTGCAGCAGTACCGTCATCAGCTCGAACTAAAATGCGCGCAATATCATATCGACCTGGTTGATGCCAACATTAACGACGGTTACAACGAGATATTAAAAGCTTATCTGCTTAAAAGGAACAGGATGATTTAGTGATTGGATGATAGGGATGGAGTGTCTGTGCAGATTGAAAATACTTCACATAAACCGTGGTTTAACATATTTTTATCTTTTTTAAACAAATCCGTTAAAATTGCCTTAATCAATAATCACAGCTGATAATATTTTATTCTTATATATGAGACTGCCTATCGTAAGGAAACCCATCAGAGTAAACCCCGATTCTAAACGTGTTATAGCCCGCTTCTTTTTTAACGGGAATGACAGGGCAAAACAGGTAATACAACGTGTAATGGTTATAAGTGAAGACGCTGCCTTCGGTATAGTGTCTCCGTTACTGCAGGAGTATTCAAAAAGACACCGTAACATTACCCGTGTACTTAATCGTCACTGCAGCAAATTAAAACCACTTTTTGAGGAACTGGGTATTGATTTTGATACGCTTACCGTTTACCGTAAACTCCTGCTTGGTTCGTATTTTACACATGAGTATTCAATTGAGTCGGCGGCATTCTTCAACCCGTCGATAGTTGACGATCCGGATCAAACAGAACTTGAAGAAGGCGAACGCCGGGTGATCATGAGTTTTAGGGCAGTGGGCGAGGGCCACATATCATCCATTACCTTCCGCCGGGCACTTTTCGACAAGAATAACAATATCACCGTTTTGCCTGCCGGGAATTACATCGATGAGGCCGAGATCATCCGTAACGCGGTGTATAATAAAAGGCTGTTTTTTGAAAAAGCCATCGCCACACAGATAAACATTGATGTGCTGAAAGAGCTGGAATCAAAGCTCGATCACCATTTTGAATATTCTAACCTGCGCCGCATTATACTTGATTCGCAGAAATTGCAGGAGAGCGATGTGCTAAGGCTTGAATACGATAAAGTGCTTTGGCTGGCCGACTCGTATTACGAAATTGTGTTCTCGTTGGATACTGATATATCTGACAGGGTTATCTTCCCGATATCCGAATACGAACGAAAAGGTATTGAGGATGCCCGCTTTGTGAAGTTTATTGAAGAAGACGGTACGCCGGTTTATTATGCCACTTATACCGCTTACGATGGCGCGCTGATAATGCCAAAACTGCTGCAAACCACCGATTTTTATAACTTTCGTATTATGCCGCTTTATGGAGCAGGTGCGCAGAACAAAAATCTTGCGCTGTTCCCTAGAAAGATAAACGGCAAATATGCCATGATATCACGTATCGACGGGTGCAACAACTATATCATGTATTCGGATAAGATAAACATATGGGAAAAACCCGTGCTGTTGCAGGAACCGCGCTTTACCTGGGAGTTTATTCAGATAGGTAACTGCGGTTCGCCAATAGAAACAGAACATGGCTGGATTATGATAACCCACGGCGTAGGACCAATGCGCAGGTATGTTTTGGGCGCAAGCTTATTGAAGCTTGATGATCCGTCTGTTGAAATAGGCAGGTTAAAAGAGCCGCTAATTATCCCCAACAGCGACGAGCGTGAAGGTTATGTACCCAATGTAATTTACTCGTGCGGCGCTATAGTGAACAACAATAAGCTTATCATCCCTTACGGCTTGTCTGACTATTCAACATCATTTGTAGAAGTTGGCCTTGACGACCTGATAAACAAGCTGAAGGAAGACGGAATATAACAATCGCATTACATGTACCGTGATATATTTGCAATAAGCCGTGCTAACATGCAGGGCTTTTGTAAATATGGATAACTACATCATTCCGGCTAAAACGCGCATTGGGCATGTTCATTTAAAAGTGAGCGACCTACAGCGTGCGCTCGATTTTTATTGCAGCCTGCTTGGCTTTCAGTTGATGCAGACCTACGACGACCAGGCCGCGTTTATCTCCGCAGGCGGTTATCATCACCACATTGGTTTGAACACCTGGTACAGCAAGGGTGGCCCACCGGCCGCTGAAAATGCAGCCGGATTGTTTCACACAGCAATCCTTTACCCCGAGCGCAAAGATCTGGCAGTGGCGCTAAAGCGATTGATTGCCGCCAAATACCCTATCACGGGAGCGTCTGATCATGGTGTGTCTGAAGCTATCTACCTTGACGACCCCGATCACAATGGCGTTGAACTATACTGGGACAGGCCACGCGAACAATGGCCGCTGAATGCGCAAGGGCAGGTTGATATGTACACCCGCCGTCTGGATATTGAAGGGTTATTGGCTGAAGTTGATGAGGAACAGTAAGGTTCATGCCGAGTTTATTTCGGCATCTCATATGTAAAGCAATGATGAGGCGCTTACTTCAACTCCTTAATCATAATATTCCTGAAAGCCACTTTGCCGCCATGCGCCTGTAATGCTATGCGCCCTTTTTTAGCCGATCCATAATCCGGCACGTCTTTCCATTTGCCTTCGGTTTTCTTTTTGATCCATTCGGATGTCCAGGCGTCAAACTGCAAAATCTTTTCGGCATTAAGCCAATGCTCAACATGCCCCTTGTTAAAAACAATACGGCTGGTGTTCCACTCACCGGCAGGTTTTAATTGTTTTTTATCATCGGGCAGATGCATGGCATAGTCGGCACCGGCTTTTTGCCATGGCTCCAGTGTGCCGGGCCAGCCTGTCTCATCTATTAACTGGTACTCGGGGCCGGTTAAAAAAGTGTAAGGATATTTCGCATCTTCAACAACATGGTACATAACACCACTGTTGCTGCCCTTGCCAATGCGCCAGTCCCACATCAGCTCAAAATTTTCATATTCTTTATCGGTAACAATGTCACCGGTTACATCCTCATAGGGCGTTTCAATGCATTCCAGTACGCCGTCTTTTGCAACCCAGTTCTTTATTTCCCCGGATTTATTATAGGCATGCCATCCCTTAAGCGTTTTGCCGTCAAAAAGGCTTGTCCAGCCTACATTTTGTTGCTCCTTTATATGTGAAGCAAGGCATATAACAGCAATAGCGATCAGGATGGTAAAGGTCAGTCTGATCTTCATAATATAGTAAATTGGTAACAACAAAGTTGATTAATTATTTGCATGTTGACAACAACTGTTCAGCTACTTTCGCACATTAACCCTATCTTTACCGCCTTAACTGTGATATGAACAAAACTGTAACGCCCTATCGCGACGAGCAGGCTACCAAAAAGCAGCAGGTGGCCGATATGTTTAACAACATTTCAAAAACCTACGATTTTCTGAACCACTTTATGTCGCTGGGTATTGATATTATCTGGCGGAAAAAGGCAATAGGCGAACTTAAACAGGATAAACCAAAACTGATACTGGACGTGGCTACCGGTACGGGCGATTTCGCTTTCGAGGCCTTATCCATACTTAAGCCTGAAAAGATTATTGGGGTAGATATATCACAGGGGATGCTTGACATCGCCAAACAAAAAATAGCTAAACGCGGACTTGGTGATAAGTTTGAAATAAAACTGGGTGATTCGGAAGGCTTGCCTTTTACCAGCAATGAGTTTGACGCGGTGACAGTAGCTTACGGCGTGCGCAATTTTGAAAACCTTGAAGCTGGTTTGGCTGATATTTTTCGTGTGCTTAAGCCAGGTGGTAAAGCGGTTGTGCTTGAATTTTCAAAGCCGAAGGCGTTCCCTATAAAACAATTGTACAACTTTTACTTTTCATATATAACACCCGGCATTGGTAAGCTTTTTTCAAAAGATTCAAGGGCATATTCATACCTGCCTGAGTCGGTAGCGGCCTTTCCGGATGGAAAAAGTTTTACCGCGCTGATGGACAAAATTGGGTTTAAGCATACCAAAAGCAGGCCTTTGGCGTTTGGTATTTGTTCAATTTACACCGGTGTAAAATAAATGAGATACGTTTACCTGCTGTTTATTGCTGTGTTTGGTTTTGCAGGGACAAGCTATGCCCAGCGCGTACCGGCATGGGGCGGAGGTGCCGATTTAACCGACTTCAGCTTTGGCTTTACGTTCAGTTATGTGCAAAGCTATTTAAAAATAAACAAGCAATTTTACTGGGAAGATCCTTTTATTGACCCTCAGTCGGGCCTGCCTGTTACTCCAGGCCTTACAAGCATCAGTTCGCCCGACGCACCCGGATTTGCGGTTGGATTACTAGCACGCTATACTTTAACATCGCATCTTGAGGCAAGGATTACTCCCTCAATTGTTTTTGCCGACCGTAAGCTGATCTACACCTACAATGACGACACTATGGTAGAAAAGCAGGTGAACAATACCATGATTGATATGCCGCTGCTGTTAAAACTTAAGTCGGACAGGTTGGGCGATTTCAGAGGATATCTTATCGGCGGCGCCAAGCTGTCGGGAGCCGTAGGGCGCAAAACTACCGATGCCGAAAAAGGCCTTTTAGACAAGATGGTAAAAAACAAACGCATGTATGCGTCGTATGAAGTCGGCATAGGCTGCGATATTTATTTTGAGTTCTTCAAAATGTCACCCGAATTAAAAATATCAAACAGCTTTGGCGATATTCTGGTAAAGGAAAATCATCCTTACTCGGCGCCGCTTAGCGGACTTGCGTTGCATACGCTGCAATTCAGCCTGTATTTCGAATAACATCGTTACCAAAAACCGACAGAAAGTACATCCCAAAAACATAACTTCGCTGCCTTAGTTATTATAACTATGGCAAAAATTGCATTAATAACAGGCGCTACGGCAGGCATTGGTGAGGCCTGCGCCTACGTGTTTGCCCGCGAAGGGTACGATTTGATACTTACCGGCCGCCGGCTCGACAGGCTTGAGGGTGTGGCATCAGCTATAAACCAGCAGTATAATGTTGAAGTAGCTGTATCACAGTTTGATGTGCGCGACAGACAAGCAGTTGCTGAAACCCTTGAAGCATTGCCTTCAGACTGGAAACAGGTAGATGTATTGGTAAACAACGCGGGGCTAAGTCAGGGCCTTGACCCAATACAGAATGGCAGCCTCGACGATTGGGAAACCATGATCGATACCAATATTAAAGGCCTATTGTATGTAAGCCGCATTGTTTCCGGCTGGATGATAAAAAATGGTTACGGGCACATCATTAATCTTGGTTCGATAGCCGGGAAAGAAGTTTATCCTAACGGTAACGTGTATTGCGCCACCAAGCACGCTGTTGACGCGCTCAACCAGGGTATGCGTCTGGATCTGCTTCAGTATAGCATCCGTGTTACGGGCGTACATCCGGGAGCTGTGGAAACCGAATTTAGCGAAGTGAGATTCAAAGGTGATAAAGAGCGTGCCAAAAAAGTGTATGAAGGTTTCGAGCCGTTAGTAGCGCAGGACATTGCCGAAACCATATGGTTCGCGGCATCGCGCCCGGCGCATGTAAACATTAACGACATAGTAGTGATGCCAACTGCGCAGGCAACAGCGACGAATATATTTAGAAAAAGTTGATTTGCAGATGTGCAGATCAAGCACAAACCAGATTCGAAATTGAAATTCGAAATCCGAAATAAAAATTTGCAGTTTTGTGCCGGGTTTTTAAATCCGAAATTGAACATTCGAAATCCGAAATAAAAAATGTCATTATCAACACAAATAGACCAGGATATTAAACAAGCCATGCTGGCAAAGCAAGCCGACAGGCTGAGAGGCTTAAGGGCTATCAAATCAGCTTTGCTGCTTGCAAAGACTGAAAAGGGCGCTGCCGAAGAAGTTACCGAAGAAGCCGAAATAAAAGTATTGCAAAAGCTGGTAAAGCAGCGTAAAGAGTCGGCTGATATTTATAAGGCACAAAACCGTGAAGACCTGTACGAGATAGAAGTGGCCGAAATGGAAGTTATTGAAGGCTATTTACCAAAGCAAATGGAACGTGCCGAACTGGAAGCATATATTCAGGCTGTCATTACAAAAGTTGGTGCAACATCGGTAAAAGATATGGGCAAGGTTATGGGAACTGCCAATAAAGAACTTGCAGGCAAGGCCGATGGCAAAACTATATCAGAAGTAGTAAAACAGCTTTTGGGCTAAATATTGTTAATGGTATTGCAAGTAAACGGCAATAAACTATTTTTACAGCATATAATATCCGGCAGTAAACAAAGCCGACATAAATTTTTAACTGATTTGCAGCATAATATGAAATTCGCACTTAAACAGGAAAAGGGTTTTAGTTATATTGATGAGGGCGAGGGTGATGTATTGCTGCTGCTTCACGGCCTTATGGGCGCGCTTAGTAATTGGGAGCAGGTGATAGAGGAGTTTAAAGACCGCTATCGCATAATTATACCTATGCTGCCCATTTACGATCTGCCTTTACTTACTACAGGTGTAAAAAGCCTTAGCAAGTTTGTGCATAAGTTTGTAAAGTATAAAGAGCTGAAAAACATCACCGTATTAGGCAATTCGCTTGGCGGGCACGTGGCGCTGATTTATGTATTATCGCATCCTGAGTACGTTAAAGCGTTAGTACTTACAGGCAGCTCCGGTTTATATGAAAATGCTTTTGGTGGTAGCTTTCCACGCCGCGAGAGTTATGATTTTGTGAAGGAAAAAGTAGAATATACTTTTTACGATCCGGCGGTAGCTACAAAAGAACTGGTTGATGATGTTTTTCAAACAATTAACGACCGTAACCGTGTTATACGAATACTGGCTATGGCAAAATCGGCTATCAGGCATAACATGGCAAAGGATCTGCATAAGATAACCATACCGGTAGGACTGATATGGGGACGTAACGATAAGATCACGCCTCCTGAGGTTGCCGAGGAGTTTAATCAACTGCTGCCCGATTCGGAATTGCACTGGATTGATAAATGCGGTCATGCCGCCATGATGGAGCAGCCGGTTGAGTTTAATAAGCTGCTTAACCTGTTTTTAGAAAAAATAAAAAAATAGCATGTTAGCGATAGAAATGGTTGCCGATACAATTCCCCCGGTTCATACCTCTGATACTATACAGAGGGTGATGGACAGGATGGCTGAGTTTCGTGTAAGCCATTTGCCTATTGTTAACGAAGAGCAATTTCTGGGCCTTTTATCAGAAGACGACCTGATTGAAGAGCCGGATTATGATACGCAAATTGGTGCCCTGGCTTTATCACTGGTTAATCCTTACGTTTTAGAAGAGCAGCATATTTACGATGTTATCCGCCTGTTTTATGAACAGCGGCTTAGCGTAGTGCCTGTACTTGATATCAAAAACCGCTATCTGGGCATGATATCCATCAATACGATGAACGAGTACTTTGCCGAGCTAACTTCGGTAGCTACGCCGGGTGGTATTATTGTGCTCGAAATTAGCAACCGCAACAATTCACTTGCGCACATGGCGCAGATTGTTGAATCGGACAACGCGCAGATACTTAGTTCGTACGTTCGTACCTTCCCTGATTCAACCCGGATGGAGGTCACCCTGAAAGTGAATAAACAAGACATATCATCAATAGCGGCAACCTTTGTACGTTATAATTATGATATAAAAGCAACCTTTAACCATAACAGCCGTGATAATTCAATGGACAGGTATGATTCGCTGATGAATTACCTGAATATGTAAACTGTATATATGAGGATAGCGATTTACGGGCGGCAGTTTAACGACCAGGAAGCACTTCCTTTTATACAGCAGATATTTGACACCCTGGCGCAGCATAATGTCGATATATATGTGCACAGCAAACTTCACCAGTATCTGCAGGACAAAATACAACAGGTAACTTATAGTGAGCTGAAAGAAGATCAACCAATAAAAGATTTCATTGATATTTTCTTCACCCTTGGCGGCGATGGTACCTTGCTGGATACGGTAACTCTTATTCGTGATACTAATATTCCTGTAATAGGTATCAACTTTGGCAGGCTTGGCTTTTTAGCCAGTATTAATAAAACGGATATTGCCGCGGCTATTTACGCGGTAGTGAACCACCAATTTACACTCGACTGCCGCACACTGTTAAGCATCGAATCAGAAGCGAAGATATTTGGCGACGAAAATTTTGCGCTTAACGAAGTAACCATTCATAAGCGCGACGATTCGGCCATGATTACCACACATGCGTTTCTTGACGGCGATTTCCTGAATTCTTATTGGAGCGATGGCGTGATTGTGTCAACTGCTACAGGCTCAACCGCTTATTCGTTAAGTTGTGGTGGCCCGATCATCTTTCCTCAATCAAATAGCATAGCGGTTACTCCTATATCGCCGCATAATTTGAATGTGCGTCCTGTGGTTCTGCCCGACAGTTGCCGGCTAAGTTTTGAGGTTGAATGCCGCAGTGCCAACTACCTGGTATCGGCCGATTCGCGTACAGTGGTGCTCGACCGCACAGTGCGTTTCAACGTACAAAAAGCTGATTTTAAATTAAACCTTATCCGCCTGAATAATGAAAGCTATCTCTCAACGTTAAGACATAAACTGTTGTGGGGGCTTGATACCCGTAATTATTAATTTGAGCGGATGCTGAAACGTTTACTTACCATACTATTTATTTTTCTTACTGCATTTGCGCATGCCCAAACCTGGGAGATAGGCGGTGGTGTAGGCGGCGCAGGTTACATGGGCGATCTTAACCAGCATAACCCGTTACAAATAAGCGGTGTTTCGCTCACTGGCTTTCTTAAATACAATTTTAATGGGTATTTGTCGGTAAAAGGGGCGTTAAATTACGCCAAAATTGGTGCTGCCGACAGTACTTCAAACAATGCGTACCATCGTCAGCGTAACCTTGATTTTCATAACACAATTAAAGAAGCGAGTATAACCGGTGAGTTTAACTTTATGCACTACATACCTGATGCAGGCAAAAATAAGTTCACGCCGTTTGTGTTTGTTGGTTTTGGTGTTACACCGCACGCGCCAAGAACAAAGTTAAACGACAGTGAAATTGGCTTGCGTAAGTTACGAACTGAAGGGCAGGAAAAACAATACCCCAACTACATTATGGCTATCCCATTTGGTGCAGGCATAAAATATAATATAGGCGGTAAATTTAATTTGATTGGTGATCTGGGTTATCGTTATACCAGTACCGATTACCTTGATGATGTAAGCGGCTGGTATGCTGATCCCGCTACTTTACAAAGTGATCTGGCACGTCGACTGGCCGACCGCTCGCCTGGTCAAACAGCTACGCCTAAGACGCAACGTGGCAACTTCAGAACACCCGATATGTACCTGATGTTTAATATTTCCATTTCGTACACCTTTGTAACTGAAAAGTGCTATTACGAAAGATAATTTTGTATATTTACTAATTGTAAAATTTTATTCTGTATTTATACAACAATTTGTATTTTAATGTCGTTATAGCTTATATAACTAAACATTAACCTTAATACTTATTGTCATGGCCGAATTAAATACTGATGCCCCACGTTCGGGCAGAAAAAGCCGTAAACGCATTGCAGCTCATGTTGACCTCACCGCGATGGTTGACCTTGCTTTTTTACTAATTACCTTCTTTATTTTTACAACAACGCTTAATAAACCCAAGGTTATGCCGGTGGCTATGCCTGTCGACGGGCCAAGCGAGCCTGTTGCTGCAAGCCGTACCTTACTATTTGTCCTGGTAACAATAACAAACTGGTATGGTATGTAGGGGAAACCAAAAAACCATTGCTTGGTCCGTACGTGGCCGATTATGGTAAAAATGGCTTACGTAAGGCCATAATTCAGGCCAAAGATTATGCACACAAGGCTTCGGGCAAGTTTTTGTTTGCCATTATAAAACCTGCTGACACTTCAGTGTATAGTGATTTGGTAAACACCCTAGACGAGATGGAAATAAATGACGTGCAATCATACGCTATTGCTAACATATCTGTCGAAGATATTAGTCTGCTAAAAGACCGCGGAATATATTAATAAGCGTTATAATGAACTCAAAGAAAGGCCAGGTTATAACCCGGCTTTTTTGTTGTGTATAAATAGGCTATTTTCTTTTATATCATCATACTAAAAAAATAGAAAGTAAGTTTTACCTTTGTACCCTGAAAAATTGTTGGCTTATGCGCCTGTTTTTTAATTGAATAAGGTGTGTTACAACATATCCGCTTTTTTAACGGCTTAATGGTAAAGGATCAGATAGACTTATTGAAAATGCCCAGGCATATTGCCATTATAATGGATGGTAATGGCAGGTGGGCAAAAACAAAGGGCAAATTGCGCGTTTTTGGCCATCATAACGGCGTAATTGCGGTAAGAGATGTGGTTGAAGGTGCCTGCGAGTTAGGTTTGGGATATCTTACCCTGTACACTTTTTCATCAGAGAACTGGAATCGCCCAAAGATTGAAGTTAACGCTATTATGGAATTGATGGTTAGCACTATTCATAAAGAAATAAACACCTTTATGCAAAATAACGTGCGCCTTAATGCCATTGGCGATTTGGATATGCTGCCTTCAAAATGTAATCGCGAACTGCATAACGCCATTGAAAAAACATCGGGTAATACCGGTTTGGTACTTACCCTGGCATTAAGCTACAGCTCGCGCCGAGAGATACTGCATGCCGCAAAAAGCATCGCGCTTAAAGTGCAAAAAGGGGAGTTAAGTGTTGATGATATTAATGATGAAGTATTTTCGCAAAACTTATATACCTACAACATGCCCGACCCTGAGCTGATGATACGCACCAGCGGCGAGTATAGAATAAGTAACTACCTGCTTTGGCAAATAGCCTATGCCGAGCTTTATTTCACCCAAAAACTGTGGCCCGATTTCAGGCGTGAAGACCTGTTTGAGGCCATTTTGGACTACCAGAAACGTGAAAGACGTTTCGGGTTGACAAGCGAGCAGTTAAACTAATTTTACTTTTAACACTATTTAACAACTGTTTAAACTATTTTTAGCCCACTAAAATATCCTTGATGTATAAATATATTCTTGCTGTATTTTCATTATTATGTATAACGGTTGCGGCAAACGCGCAGGTTACCGATACGGTTCCCGCAGGCCAAACGCCCGACTCGTTGAGCTATCTTAACCCCAAACAATATATTATTGGCGGAGTAACCGTAAGTGGTGTTAAAAACCTTGATAAAGACGCACTGATAACCATATCAAAACTCAACAAAGGCGAATCGATAACCCTTCCCGGTGAGGCTAATGCCCGCGTGGTAAAGGCTATGTATGAGCAAAATCTGTTTGATGATGTGCAACTAAACATAACCCGCGTTAACCTTGATACTGTATATCTGGAAATTGCGGTGGTTGAAAGGCCAAGGCTGTCCAGGTTGCATATAACCGGTATAAGCAAAGGCCAGATAGAGGATGTACAGAAAAAGCTGAACGATAAAACAGGAAAGATCGTTAACGAAAACCTGCTAAGCACAACAACTGCTATTATTTTAAGGCACTTCAACGAGAAAGGATATTATAATGCCACTGTTGATATAAAACAACGCCCTGATCCGGGAGATGAAAACAGTGTTATACTGGATGTCGCTGTAAACAGGGGTAAAAAGGTTAAAATAAAAAGCGTTGAGTTTGACGGTAACCAGGCATTTACTGATAAAAAATTACGTAAGTTTTTAAAGAATACACGTACCAAAAAGTTCTATAACATATTTGGCTCAAAGAAATTTAAGGAAGATAAATACCTTGAAGATAAACAAACGCTTGTTGAAAAAATGCAGGCTGAAGGTTATCGTGATGCACAGGTGTTAAGTGATACGGTAACACGTAATGATAATAACACTGTAAATGTAAAAATTAAAGTTTACGAAGGCCCTAAATATTATTTTGGTAACATCACATGGTCGGGCAACGCTAAATATCCAACCGATTATCTGAACAGAATATTGCGTATCAAAAAAGGTGATATATTTAGTGAGGAAGAGTTAACCAAAAGGTTATCGGGCCCAACACCAAGTAATGATGACGTATCATCATTATATCTTAACGATGGTTACCTGACTTATAATTCTGATCCGGTTCAAACCCGTATCTATGGCGATACAGTTGATCTTGATATCCGTATATATGAAGGTCCGCAATACACTATAAACCGCGTTTTGGTAAAAGGTAACGATGTTACCAATGATAAGGTAGTGCGCCGTGAAATACGTACAAAGCCTGGCCAGAAGTTTAACAAAGAACTCTTGATCCGCAGTACACGTGAACTTTCGCAGTTAGGTAGCTTCGACGAGCAGAAAACCGAACCTCGCCCTACTAATATCAATCCTGCTGACGGTACAGTTGATATAGAATATAATGTGGTTGAAAAACCTTCAGACCAGATTGAGCTTTCAGGTGGTTTCGGCGGCGGGCAACTGGTAGGTACGTTAGGTCTTTCGTTCAATAACTTCTCATTACGTAATATCTTCAATCTTGATGCTTATAAACCCCTGCCAAAAGGTGACGGACAAAGGTTGAGCTTAAGAGGTCAGTCGAGCGGTCGTTTGTATCAAAACTTTTCGTTCACCTTTAGTGAACCTTGGTTGGGCGGTAAGAAACCGATATTCTTCAGCTTATCGGCCTATACACAAGGCAGCTCAACCGGACAATATTATCCAAAATCAAGCCCATATTATAACAAGTTGCGTATAAACGGTGTTGGTGTTACTTTAGGTAAGCGTTTAAACTGGCCTGATAACTATTTCCAGTTAAACTACTCGCTTAACTTTGACCACTATAATCTGGATAACTATCCGGGATACCTGTTCAGCAACGGTACATCATATAATATCAAATTAACGCAGGAACTTAGCCGTAACTCACTGGATGCGCCTATTTATCCTACTATGGGTTCAAATATTAAATTTACGGTTCAGGCTACACCGCCTTATTCGTTATGGAACAATGTAAACTATAAAATTGCTACACCTGCCGAAAGATATAAGTGGGTTGAATACCATAAATGGAAATTTGATGCACAGTGGTTCCAACGCATTTATGGCAAGCTGGTAGTAATGTCACAGGCAAGGTTTGGCTTCCTGGGATCATACAATTCCCTTATTGAGTCGCCGTTTGAACGCTTTAAACTTGGTGGCGATGGGATGCAAACATACCAGTTTTTGCAGGGTAGCGAGATCATAGGTTTGCGCGGTTACCAAAACTTTTCAATTGTACCCGTTGGTTCTAATTATACAGCAAATAATAACCCGGGCAGTTCGATATATAATAAGTTTACGCTTGAACTTCGCCACCCGGTTATCAATAGCCAGTCGGCGACTATATTCCTGCTGGCATTTGCAGAAGGAGGTAACGCGTTCAACAGATTTAAAGATTACAGTCCGTTTAACGTGAAGCGTTCGGTAGGTGTAGGTGCAAGGATTTTTTTACCTATATTTGGCTTACTTGGTTTGGATTACGGTTATGGTTTCGATAGGATACCGGGTATACCTGATGCCAACAAAGGGCAATTCCACTTTTCAATATCACAAAGTTTATCAGGCGGGTTTAATTAATTGGAAAGATAAAGATGAAGAAGAGAATAATTTTAATAGCGGTTTTAACGTTTACTGCATTTGCAGGAGCATTTGCACAGCGTTTTGCTTTTGTTGATTCGGAATATATCATGAAGCATATCCCTGATTATATATCGGCACAAAAACAAATTAGCGCGCAATCAGACCAGTGGCAGAAAGAGGTTGAAGCGCGGTTTCAGGAGATTGACCGCTTGTACAAAGCCTACCAGGCCGACCAGGTGCTGATGACACCTGAAATGAAAAAACGCCGCGAGGCTGAAATTGTTGGGAAAGAAAAGGCTGCTAAGGATTTTCAGCGTGATAAATTTGGCCCTGAAGGCGAACTTTCACAAAGAAGTAACACGCTGATTAAACCAATTCAGGATAGAGTGTCTAAAGCTATACAAGCTGTTGCCGAAAGCGAAAATCTGGATATGATATTCGATAAGAACAGTGAGGTGCTGATGCTTTATGCTAATCCGCGTTATGACAAAAGTGACGCAGTAGTTACCCGCTTAGGTTTAAAACCGGGTAATTTTGTAAAGTAAATACTTCAAGTAAAAAATAACTATTATTAAACACACAACAGAACAAAAAGGAAAAATGAAAAGATTATTTAAGGTAGCTTTAGTGGCGGGTGCGATGCTGTTTTTAGGCAATATGGCTCAGGCGCAAAAAATTGGTCACATCAACTTTAACCAGCTGATTGATCAAATGCCTGAAACAAAAACCATCAAAACTCAGCTTGACGCTTATCAAAAAACGTTTGTTGACACTTACCAAACAATGGCTACTGAGTTTCAAACTAAAGGTCAGGCTTATGAAAAAGACCGTGCTACTATGAACGACGCTGCTCGTACGGTTAAAGAAAACGAACTGCAAGACCTGCAAAAACGTATTCAGGATTTTCAAAACGACGCGCGTGGTAAAGTTGAAGCAAAAAGCAACGAACTTACCAAACCGTTATTTACTAAAGCAAAAGATGCTATATCAGCTGTAGCAAAAGAAAAAGGTTACTCATATGTACTTGATTCTTCACAAACTGAGCTTTTAGTTTCTCCTACAGCAGACGATATGATGGCTGCGGTAAAATTGAAATTAGGCTTAAAGTAATAGCATAATTATTATGACATAAAAGCGTGCCGCATTACGGCGCGCTTTTTTATTTTTGCAGCGTGTTAAACAAACCTATAGGTATTTTTGATTCAGGTTACGGCGGGCTAACGGTTTTCCGTTCTATTGCCGCGCAGTTGCCTGAGTATGATTATATCTATTTGGGCGATAACGGACGCTCGCCTTATGGTAACCGTTCGTTTAAAACCATACACGAGTACACATGGGAATGTGTACAATGGTTGTTTAAGCAGGGCTGTCCGCTTATAATTCTGGCTTGTAACACCGCGTCAGCAAAAGCTTTGCGCACGATACAACAACAAGACATGCCCGGACTGCATACCGACGAACGGGTATTAGGGGTTATCCGCCCAACAGCTGAAGTAATAGGCAACTACACTCAAACCGGCGAGATTGGCGTACTCGGTACAAAGGGTACCGTACAGTCTGAATCATACCTTATCGAAATACAAAAGTTCTTTCCTGAAATAAAAGTACACCAACAAGCCTGTCCGCTTTGGGTGCCTTTAATAGAAACCGGGGAATACAATAATCCCGGCGCCGACTACTTTGTTCAGCTTTATCTTGATCAGTTGCTTGAGCAATCGGCAAACATTGATACCATACTGCTCGCTTGTACCCATTATCCGCTGCTTCAGGACAAGATAGAAAAACATCTGCCGCAAGATATAAAAGTAGTTGCGCAAGGCGATATAGTAGCCGAAAGCCTGGTTGATTATCTGCAGCGCCATCCCGAGATGGAAGAGAGACTAAGCAAAGGCGGCAGTCGTAAATTCTTCACCACATCAGATGATACCCAGGATTTTGATCATCACGCGTCGATGTTTTTCTGCTCGGCTGTTCAGTCGGAGTATGTGTCGGTAAAGTAGCGGGAAGTCATGCTGAACCTGATTCAGCATCTCATGCAACTGAATGTCCTGAGAGATCCCGAAACAAGTTCGGGATGAAATAATATTACTAACCAACACATGCCTTATTAAGATTAACTGTCGATAATCTACCAAACATGTCGATTATTAGCGGCGCATTTGCTAAGTTTGCACCCAAAGCTTTTGGGCATTGAATTTCTATCTTTTATATATCGCCATTGCTGTCGGGCTGTTCGCTTTTGCCGCTTTCTTTGCATTGTTTGGCGTATATGCCGAGCGCAAGGTGTCTGCGTATATTCAGGATAGGTTAGGGCCTACAGAAACAGGCAAGTTTGGCACACTGCAAACCCTTGCCGATATACTGAAGATGATACAAAAAGAGCTTATCATCCCTGCCAAAGCCGATAAATGGCTGTTCCTGCTGGCGCCTGTAATTATTTTTGTAGCCGTGTATATGGGTTTTGCCGCGATGCCCTGGGCTCCCGGGCTTGTGCCTTCAAAAATTAACATAGGCTTGTATTATGTGTTCGCCATTATCTCAATAGAAACATTGGGTATATTGATGGCAGGCTGGGGCTCAAACAATAAATATTCGATATTAGGGGCGATGCGCTCTGCAGCGCAGATCATTTCATATGAAATTCCTGCAGGCTTTGCCATCATATCGGCGGTTATGATAGCGCAATCGCTAAGTCTGCAAGATATTGCCACACAACAAGGCATTCTATCTGCAGAAAAAATTAAGTTTCTGGGCTTTTGGGAAGTTACCAATACCGGTGGCATACTTAGCTGGAACATCTTTCGTGCGCCGCATTTACTGGTAGCATTTGTGATATATTTTATTGCTTCGCTGGCCGAATCAAACCGTGCCCCGTTTGATATTCCGGAAGCTGAATCAGAACTTGTAGCCGGCTTTCACACCGAATACAGCGGATTAAGTTTTGCTTTCGTTTTTTTGGCCGAGTATTCGATGATGTTCCTGGTTTCGATGATAGGTGTGGTGTTATTTTTAGGGGCCTGGAATACACCTTTGCCAAATATGAGTGTATTAAAGTTGGCTGACTGGACAACTAATGCATGGTGGGGTATTATTTGGATCGCTTTAAAAACGCTGGCATTGGTAGGTGTACAAATGTGGATACGCTGGACATTGCCTCGCCTGCGGGTTGATCAGTTGATGAACCTGTGCTGGAAAGTGCTTACCCCGCTTGCATTTTTATGTATGCTGGTATCGGGCGTGTGGCGGTTGTGGTTGATGTGAGTTGTCGAAGTGCATGGTGACAGGTATAGTAGTTTGAGTTTAAAATTTAGTTTTTAGAGTTTAGAATTAAAACCAATATTTTGATTAAAAACGCAATAAATGGATTAATTACGGCATGGAAGGGATTAGGCCTTACCATACGGCATTTATTTGCGTCGAGTAAAGAGCGTGAAATAAAGCACGTTAGTGAGGATAACTATTTTAAGCAGCTTGAAGGAACAAATACTATCCAGTATCCCAAGCAAAAGCTGCCGGTACCAGAAGTTGGTCGTTACCAGTTGGATGTAGAAATGGACGATTGCATTGTGTGTGACCTTTGCGCCAAAATCTGTCCGGTTGATTGCATTACCATCGAATCAATAAAAGCTACCGAGGCCATTGGGCAAACTAGTGATGGTACAACCAAGCGCCTGTACGCCGCCCACTTTGACATTGACATGGCCAAGTGCCTGTTTTGTGGTTTGTGTACCATTGTGTGCCCTACCGAGTGTATTACCATGACCAATGAGTACGATCGTACCGTTTTCGAGCTGAAAGATCTTACCTACACGTTTGCCGATATGCCTGAAGAGGAGCGCGACGAAAAACGTGCATTACTTGAAAAGCAACAAGCCGAAAAGCAGGCCGCTAAACTTGCCGCCATGAAAAAGAAGGAGGAAGGGCAATGAGCATGGTAAAAATACTTTTCTATGTAATGGCGACTGTGGCTGTGTTTTCAGGATTGTATGTTGCGGCATCAAAAAACCTGGTACGTTCGATCTTTATGTTCTTTGTGACATTACTTGCCCTTGCCGGCTTGTATGTGATAGCGCTTGCCGACTTTGTGGCCATTACCCAGATAGTGATCTATGTTGGCGGTATATTGGTATTGATCCTGTTCGCTTTTATGCTATCGGGTAAAGAAACACTCGAGGCCGTACAGCAGCAGAAAGACAGGTTTATCAGCCTGAGTAAATTACCCTCGGTATTACTGGCATTGCTGTTTTTTGCTGTAATGGCTTATGTATTTTATAACAGCGGCGCTGATAATCTGACGTGGACAAAACAAGCAGTACAAACGGGACAGGTGATCAAAGCAAACGAAAGCCTTATTGAAAACATCGGTGTAAACCTGATGACACGATACCTGTTGCCATTTGAGGCCATTTCGATATTGTTATTACTCGCCCTGGTTGGCGCGGCTCATCTGAGCAGAAAGGAGCAGCAGGCATGATAGGGCTTACTGATTTCCTGTTAGTAAGCGCAGCGTTGTTTTGCACCGGCTTGTATATGGTGGTATCAAAAAACAATGCAGTGCAAATACTGATAGGCATTGAATTGATGCTGAATGCCGCCATTTTAAACCTGGTGGCTTTCGGCAGGTTTGATAAGATCAACAATGGAGGGCAGGTTTTCGCACTGTTTGCCATTGTGCTGGCAGCGGCCACAACAGCAGTTGCTTTAGCTATAATACTGAACGTTTACCGCCGATATAAAACTATTGATCCGGGTAAGATAAACACTTTGGGCGATTAAAATGAAAAGGTTAATAATCACTTTAACAGTTTTATTGTTTGCCTGCAGCCTGTATGCGCAGGGCGTTATTTTCAGGCGAGATACTACCGGTGGTTTTAAAGGTGTGTACTGCATTGGTCCGCTCGATCTTACAAAAGGTCCACTGATTATTTGTGATGATATAAGTATTGACAGTACCGAACTGAAGCACATGAATCGCGACAGAATCTACAGCATACGGATTATAGAAGATTCGCTTGCAACGCTGCTGTATGGCAAGGCTGCCGAAAAAGGCGCCATCATCGTAACAACAACTAAAAAGAAAAAAGCTAAGAGATAATTGGGTACCGATCAGGCACATATCGATCATATACAAACCTTTCATACGCTGGTTGTGCTTGTGCTGCCTTTGCTGGCGGCCATAATAGGTGTAATTGTTCCATCAAAGTATAAGATAGCAGGCTGGATATCCACCATTGCTATATTGCTAAGCGCGGTATTCGCTATAGGTGTTTTTACCGGGGTATGGAATGTTACCACTGTGCATACCCAAACGTTGTGGTTTACCATTGCCAGCACAAATGTTTACGCAGGCATTTGGCTAAATAATTTATCGGTTTTAATGCTGGCGCTGGTATCAGTCATTGCGGTGCCTGTGCATATCTATTCGCTCAAGTACATGCAGCACGACGAGCGTTTTAACCGTTATTTCACTTACCTAAGTTTCTTCTGCTTCAGCATGCTGGCACTGGTAGTGGTTGATAGCCTGGTGCTGTTTTACGCTTTCTGGGAGTTAGTTGGCTTTTCGTCGTACCTGCTTATCGGCTTTTGGTTTACCCGCGATAAAGCGGTACAAGCCAACAAGAAAGCCTTTATTATGAACCGTATCGGCGATATCGGCCTGCTGGCAGGTATAATCATCATCTTTGCGCAGTTTAAAACGTTTGATTTGGTACAGCTTTTTGGCGAAGGCGGACTGATCAGCCAATCAGTATTAACAAATGGACAATGGATATCGCCGGTTGGGCAAATGCCTGAATTGTGGCAATATATAGCCTGTGGCGGCATCTTTCTGGCTGTGGCTGCCAAGTCGGCACAATTCCCATTACATAACTGGCTGCCCGACGCTATGGAAGGACCAACCTCTGTTTCGGCGTTGATACATGCCGCTACCATGGTCGCCGCGGGCGTGTTCCTGCTTGGCCGGGCATATCCCATATTCAATTTATACGAACTGAATACGCTTGCCATAATCGGCTGTTTTACCGCATTTATGGCGGCCACCATTGCGCTAACGCAAAATGATTTGAAGCGCATACTGGCCTACTCAACCATTTCGCAACTTGGTTTCATGATAATGGCCATGGGAGTAGGCGCATATGCTTCATCGCTGTTTCATTTGGCTACGCACGCCTTTTTTAAATGTCTGCTGTTTTTGGTAGCAGGTGTGGTGATACATGAAATGCAGCACATCCGTGAAGAGAATAACCTCGATATTGATCCGCAGAATATTCTGTATATGGGTGGTCTTCGTAAAAAATTGCCGCTTACCTTTATAGCCGCTATTGTTGGTGCGCTGGCACTTATAGGTGTTCCGCTAACATCAGGGTTTTTGTCAAAAGACGGTATTTTGATACAGGCATTTGTATGGGCCGAGGGGAAAAGCTGGATTTACCAGGTAATGCCTGTGATGGCTTTGTTCACTACCTGGCTAACGGCGTTTTATGTAAGCCGGATGATTGTAAAGGTTTTCTTCGGAAAGTTCAGGCTGCTTGATATTAACCCCGGCATACATCTGCACATAAGCGATGGCGGTTGGTATTATAAGGTACCGTTGGCACTGCTTTCGTTTTGCAGTTTGTTCCCATTATTCTCGCTTAATCCGTTAATTTATGAGCATGCCTGGTTGTTTGACGGACTTAAGCCTTCTAACTTTCTCGAGAGGGTAAACATATATCATACTCTTGTCCCGATAGGGGTTAACATTTTAAGCGTTGTGGTAATGTATACCGCTTACGCTTTGTATGTTAAGCGTAACTATACTTTCCCGCAGCATACAGCGCTGTTCAGGCTATCGTATAACGAATGGTATATTGACAAAGCATACAACAAAGGCATTGTTAAAGCTGTGCTTTGGATTAGTAACGCATTATACTGGTTCGATAAAAATATTATTGACGGTATAGTGAACGTGTTTCGTAAGGTTGCGATTACCCTTTCCGAGCTGGCCGTGTGGGTAGACCGCTATGTTATCGACGGCATATTATATTTGCTAACTGTTTTTGTAC
Organism: Mucilaginibacter limnophilus; assembly: GCF_004005815.1. GTDB lineage: Bacteria > Bacteroidota > Bacteroidia > Sphingobacteriales > Sphingobacteriaceae > Mucilaginibacter > Mucilaginibacter limnophilus. The sequence goes on from NZ_SACK01000007.1 coordinate 220,351, forward strand.
GGCGCACGGGTAATTTGGTGCGGCTGTTTCAGGGCGGCAAGGTGCAAATTTACTTATACAGTATGCTGGCCGCGGTACTGTTAATATTTATTTTAAAATTCATCATTTAACCTGAATGAACCTTTTAACCATATTGATATTTATTCCGGTTGTGTTCGGGGCGCTTATTTTGCTGCTGCCTTCGGCATGGCGCGGAAGCTTCAAATACCTTACCCTGCTGGCTACTGTTTTGCAGCTTGCACTGAGTGTTTACATATACATCAACTTTAAAACGGGGGCTGAGGTTGGCGGAATTAACCAGGAATCACAGTTTCAGTTTGTTCAGAAATTGCCATGGATAAGTCTTGACCTTGGCACATTAGGCAAAATGCAGGTAGATTATTTTGTAGGTATCGATGGTATTTCGGTAACGCTGCTTGTAATGAGCGCTCTCGTGATGGTAATTGCTACGCTGGCCTCATGGGAAATTACCAGTAACCTGAAGGGCTACTTTGCTTTATTCTTACTGCTGGATATGGCCGTAATCGGCGTTTTCTGCGCACTCGATTTCTTTTTGTTCTACCTGTGCTATGAGCTTATGCTTCTTCCATTGTACTTCCTGATAGGAATGTGGGGCGGTGTACGGCGTGAATATGCGGCTATAAAATTCTTCCTGTACACCTTGTTCGGTTCGGTATTTATGCTGCTGGTAATTATTGGCCTCTACCTATCGGTAACCGATCCGGCTACCGGAAGCCATACTTTTAACATGGTGCAAATGATGAACCCGGCCAACTACAGTGATGGCTCGGTTTTCTCAGTGGTGTCGCAGTCAACAATCTTTGGTGCTCCCGCTCGGGTGATAGGTTTTGTAGTGCTGTTCATCGCTTTTGCTATAAAGGTGCCGATTGTTCCGCTGCATACCTGGCTGCCGGTTGCGCACGTTGAAGCACCAACGCCGGTATCTATTATCCTTGCGGGAGTTCTGCTTAAAATTGGTGGTTATGGTATTATTCGTATTTGTATCAGTATTTTCCCTGACGTAGCAGCATCCGGCTCCTTCTGGCTTGGACTGATAGGCGTAATATCTATATTATATGGCGCTCTGAATGCGCTTGCGCAGCGCGACTTAAAACGCATGATCGCTTATTCATCAGTATCACACATGGGTTTTGTGCTGTTGGGAATTGCCTCGCAAACGGCCGAAGGCATAAGCGGCGCCATGCTGCAAATGGTAAGTCATGGCTTTTTGTCATCAATGCTGTTCTTTTTGGTGGGCGTGGTATATAACCGGGTTCACGACAGGGATATTTATAATTTCCGCGGACTGGGCAACGTCATGCCGAAATATACTGCCTTTGTTATGATCGCCTTTTTCGCGTCGCTTGGCTTACCGGGGTTCTCGGCATTTGTGGCCGAAGCGTTCACGCTGGCAGGCGCTTTCAAATCGTCGGCAGCAAATGGTTTGCCGTACTGGATGGCCATTGGCGGATCGGTTGGTATCTTACTAAGCGCAGCTTATTTATTATGGACACTGCAGCGCATGTTCTTTGGCAAAACCTCATTTATGGGCGGCGAAGTTTGGAGCGTAGCCCTCAAAGATATTAACCTACGCGAAACGATTACACTGGTACCACTGGCAGCTATGGCTTTATTATTAGGAATTATGCCGTCGCTGGTATTTAATGCTATCAATAGTAGTGTACTGGCGCTAGTGGATTTGGTAGGAGCAAAATAATTTAAGATAGTTTTATGGAAATCTGCATGATCGTACATCTTCTGTATAAATAAAAACAGAAGTATTATTAAACATTAACGGTCATGCCAAAAAAACTACTAACCTTAGCCGCCTTATTACTTACCGTTCAATTGATTTACGCGTATGACGGGCCAACTGTAAGTACAAAAGTTTCTAAAGTAACTATCTTTTTAAACAGTGCGCAGGTAACGCGAACAGCTTCGGTGAGTATCCCGGCAGGTACATCAACGTTAGTATTTAATGATCTTTCGCCGGATATTGATGTGCAAAGCATACAAGTAAAATCAGCAGGTGAGTTTACAATACTTTCTGTTAAGCATGAGCTCGACTTCCTTAATCAGCAGGTAAAAGAGAAGCGCATTAATGAACTGGAAACGCAAAAGAAAATAGTTCAAGATAAACTGGATATGCAGAATAACTTGCTGGCCATATACGAGGAAGAAAGCAACATGCTGCTCAAGAACCAGAATGTAGCCGGTCAGGGAAGCCTTGATCTGATAAAATTGCGCCAGGCGCTTGAGTTTCAAACAGCTAAGCTGACTGAGATAAAAAAGAAACAGCAGGCTGTAAAAAATGAGATCACTGTATTGACTGCCCAGATGCAGAAATATAATAAACAAATTGCCGAGGTGCAGGGCGCAAATAACAAGGCAACAAGCAATATACTGGTTACCGTATCGTCAAAATCGGCGGTACAATCGGTGTTTATGTTGTATTACGTAGTTAACAACGCGGCGTGGTATCCAACGTATGATATCCGCGCAAAAAATGTTAACAGCCCTGTCAACATCACTTACAAGGCCAACGTTTCGCAACAGTGCGGTGAGGAGTGGAAAGGTGAGGAGTGGAAAAATGTTAAGCTTACACTATCAACAGGTAACCCAACCATAAGCGGTTCAAAACCCGAGCTGAATCCGTTTTACCTCAACCCGGGTATGTATTACGCCTCGACAGGTAGCATTACACGTGTTACCGGTAAGGTTGTTGATAATGCTGGTGAGGTGCTTCCGGGGGTAACCATCAGGGTAAAAGGTACATCAATAGGCACAGTAACAGATGCTAAAGGAAATTATTCCGTACAGCTTCCCGCAGGCCCACAAACACTGGTATTAAGTTATGTTGGTTTTGAAACAAAAGAGGTTCAGGTTGACCGCCCTAATATAGTTGTGATGCTTAAAGAAAGCGCCCAACATTTGGACGAAGTAGTAGTTGTAGGTTACGGGGCAACTGACAAAGTAGAAGACAGGCTTGCCGGAAAGGTTGCAGGAGTTGCGATACAACAACAAACTATTCCTGTTGCTGTCACAAAACAAGAACAGCAAACCAATATTGAGTTCGATATAACAAACCCTTATACTATTCCGGGCGACGGTAAGCAATACCTGGTTGAAATAAACAGCGTTGACATTAATGCCGATTACCGTTATTATACAGTACCTAAACTAAGTACCGATGTCTTCCTGACAGCTACGCTTACCGATTGGAACCAATACAGTTTTTTATCCGGCGAAGCCAACTTGTTTTTCGAGGGTACATTTATAGGTAAATCGCTTATTGATACACATTCAACAAATGATACCCTTAGCCTGTCGCTCGGAACCGACAGAAATATTGTGGTTACCCGCACACTTCAAAAAGATCTGAAACAAAAGAAAAACTTTGGCTCTACCATAAAAGAAAGCCGCGATTGGCTGATCACTGTTAAAAACCGCAAAAGCCAGCCTATAAATATTTTAGTTGAAGACCAGGTTCCGGTATCACAAAACTCATCTATTAATGTAGAGGTGCAGGATGTATCAGGTGCAAAAATGGATAACGCAACCGGTAAACTTTCCTGGAGTTTTATATTAAATTCGCAGCAGGATAAAAAAGCCGGATTAAAATACCTGGTAAGTTATCCCAAAAATCAAACGGTTATAGTAGAATAAATGCACGAACTGTTACCATCAATACAAGGCCAGCTAAGCCAGATCCTTGAGGATATTAAATATTTTATCCCTGAGATATACTTTAGTGTGCTTTTCTTGGTGGTTTTACTGGCTGATTTACTATTCGGTAAAAACTCTGCCGCTTACTGCAAAGCCATCGCCATAGCAGGATTGGTGATCGTGCTGTTTAAAGATTATGAACAGTATGCATTGTTAACTAAAAAAGGCGATGTGTTTCCGATTCTTAGCAATATGCTGTTTCTGCATTCGCAGGCACTGTCGTTCAAAATAATCATCGATGTGTTATTGGTGGCGCTGGTTCTCTATTTTTCGTGGGATGAAAAGTTGGCGGCACACCCCAAAGGCTTATCCGACTTATACACTATTGTAATCGGTTCGGCATTAGGTCTGCATTTAATGGTAATGGCGATGAACATGATGTCGCTTTTCCTGGGTATCGAGTTTGTATCTATAGCATCATACCTGTTGGTGGCCTACCGTTCAGAAAATGCGCTGAGTGCCGAAGCGGGATTGAAATATGTATTATTCGGCGCGGCATCATCCGCAGTATTGCTATATGGCATATCGCTTTTATATGGACTTACCGGCACGCTCGACTTGTTTAACGATGGTTTTATAGAGCAGTTAACAGGTGCAAATTCGGCGGCCGCTGTACTTGCTTTGGCATTAGTATTAGCAGGCATAGGCTTCAAACTATCGTTTGTTCCTGTTCATTTTTGGGTACCCGATGTTTATGAAGGTGCTCCAACGCCTATCACGGCGTACTTATCAACCGTACCCAAAATTGCCGCCTTCGCTTTACTCGTGAATTTCCTTACCCCATTTATAGCGATGGGGCAGGCGCCGGTAAATTTACGACTGGTACTTGGTGTTATCGGCATTGTTACCATGATAGCGGGCAATTTTGCTGCCATCGCTCAAAATAATGTAAAGCGTATGCTGGCCTATTCAAGTATCGGGCATACCGGTTTTGCGTTAATGGCAATTGTTACCTTTTCACCGCAGGGTTTAACATCGTTAATATACTATTTAGCGGTTTATAGCATTGCAAATATTGGCGCCTTGGTGCTGGCTTCATATTTTACCAATGCTACCGGCGCCGAAATAATAAGCGGTTACAAAGGTTTAGGCTTTAAATATCCGGTGGCGTCAGTTTGTTTCGTAATTATATTGATTTCCTTAACCGGAATTCCGATTTCCGCAGGATTTACCGGTAAATTATTTGTTTTTTCAACTGCTTATGGCGCCTATCAGCAAAATCACGAAGGATTATTACTCGCAATGCTGATAACGGGCGCTGTCACAACCGTACTTTCACTCTTCTACTACATTAAAATACCTCTAAATCTATTTCTGAAAAAGACAAACAATGGCATTGTTTCAGGATATGGAGGTGTAAATATTCTTATATTATCAATTGTAATTGCTGTTATCGTAATTTTACTTGGGTTTTTTCCAAATCTTCTCTATAATTTATTTTAAAGAGAGAAAAATGAGTTAGTTTTTTGAAAATTGCCATGAATAGTGTGGTTTTTATAATAAAAATCATATTTTCACGCCACATTTTTAACTAAACATTGATGAAACGCGTTTTTCCTTTTTTACTTATCGTTGTTGCATTAGTACTAACTTTTATTTTTCCTTCAATTGAACTGAATGATGCAGGTCCTGCTCAATTTGACAAAGGAGACATAGCCTGGATGCTGATGTCGACCGCGTTGGTACTGATTATGACCCCCGGTTTGGCGTTCTTTTACGGCGGTATGGTAAATAAAAAGAATGTGATATCAACCATGCTGCAAAGCATTGTTTGTATGGTTATCATCACCGTGATCTGGGGAATTTTCGGTTTTAGCTTAGCCTTTGGCGAAAGCATTGGTGGCGTTATCGGTAATCCTTCAACGTTTTTTATGATGAAAGGTATGTTAGGCACCGCCACCTGGCCATTAGCGCCAACTATTCCGCTGCTGCTGTTTGCCATGTATCAGCTGAAGTTCGCTATCATTACCCCGGCGCTTATTACAGGTGCCTTTGCCGAACGTATCCGCTTTAACTCGTATATCATTTTCCTGGTATTATTCTCAATATTTATATTCTCACCACTTGCGCACTCAACCTGGCACCCTGATGGTGTTTTGGCTAAAATGGGTGTGCTTGACTTTGCAGGCGGTACGGTAGTGCACATGTCTGCAGGGTGGGCTGCTCTTGCTTCGGCTATCTATTTGAAACGCCGTAATGAGGCTAATCACTCACCCGCACGTATCACTTATGTAATAATTGGTACGGGTTTACTTTGGTTTGGTTGGTTTGGGTTTAATGCAGGTTCAGCCCTTGGCGCTAATCCATTAGCGGTTACTGCGCTGGCTACCAGTACTACTGCTTCGGCGGCTGCAGGTATAACCTGGGTATTTTTTGATATGCTGCGTAAACGCAAGCCATCGGCAATGGGTACCTGTATAGGTGCCGTTGTGGGTTTAGTGGCCATCACACCGGCAGCAGGTTTTGTATCGGTGCCACACTCGCTGGCTATCGGCATAATATCAGCTATAATAAGTAATCTGGTGGTTGAATGGCGTACACGCACCTCAATTGACGATACGCTCGACGTATTCCCATGCCACGGCGTAGGTGGTATGGTAGGTATGCTGCTTACAGGTGTTTTTGCCCACAAAAACGTAAATCCCGGTATAGCAAACGGTAACGGGTTGTTTTTTGGCGAAACGCATTTATTTCTTATTCAACTATTAGCACTGGTGGGCACTTCACTATTCGCTTTTTTTGGCTCATTGTTGTTGCTTAAAATAACGGATATGATATCGCCGCTGCGGGTTTCTGTTGAAGAGGAGATCGCCGGATTAGATATCAGTCAGCACGGAGAAAAATTATAATATAATTCAGATACAAGCCCGGTTAACCGGGCTTTTTTGTTGTATTAAAAATTATATCGCAGTAACCATAACTTAGAACTATACGTAGTAAGCCTATTATTGAGCTAACTTAATGTTAAATTAGTGATAAATTTTAATGCACTGTTATGACAATGATAATAGGAAGTTCCAACATTAAAGTTGTACTTTTGCAACCTCATTACAACTCATGAGCGATCAGATCAAGCATGAATGCGGTGTGGCGTTTATCCGCTTAAGAAAGCCACTTTCATATTACCAGCAAAAGTACGGCACTGCGCTGTATGGTTTAAACAAGCTTTACCTTTTAATGGAAAAACAGCACAACCGCGGGCAAGACGGCGCGGGCGTTGCTACCATTAAACTGGACATTGAACCCGGCAAGCGCTACATCAGCCGCCACCGCTCAATGGCCTCAAATGCTGTTGCCGACATTTTTGAATACATTCAGAAAAAGTTTGCCGACATACAAAAGGAAGCGCCCGAAAAACTTGCCGATGCCGACTGGCTGAAAGAAAATGTGAGCTTTACGGGCGAAGTTCTTTTAGGTCACCTGCGTTATGGCACCCATGGTAAAAACAGTATCGAGAGCTGCCACCCGTTTTTAAGACAAAACAACTGGCAAACCCGTAACCTGGTTATTGCCGGTAACTTCAACATGACCAATGTTGACGAACTGCTGCAGCAATTGTACGAACTAGGCCAGCATCCAAAAGAAAAAGCTGATACCGTTACTGTATTGGAAAAGATAGGCCATTTCCTTGATACCGAGGTGCAGGGCTTGTTTGATCAGTATAAGCGCGAAGGTTTGGACGATAATATGGAGATCAGCAAGCTGATAGCTAATGATATGGATGTTGCAAAGATCTTGCGGAAATCGGCCAAGAACTGGGATGGTGGATATACCATTGCCGGTATATTAGGTCATGGCGATGCCTTTGTAATGCGCGACCCGGTTGGTATCCGTCCGGCGTATTATTTTTATAATGATGAGGTGGTTGTAGCGGCGTCTGAAAGACCTGCACTGCAAACCGCCTTTAACATACCTGTTGATCAGATTCAGGAAATTAAGCCCGGCCATGCGCTTATTGTTAAAAAGAATGGCGATGTAAGCGAAGAGCAGTTCAGTGAACCGCTTGAAAAGAAATCATGCTCATTCGAGCGTATTTATTTCTCGCGCGGCAGCGATTCATCTATTTACCGTGAGCGTAAGCAATTAGGCAGACTATTGTGCCCACAGATATTAAACGCTGTTGATCACGACATAAGAAATACTGTGTTCTCCTATATCCCTAATACTGCTGAAGTGGCATTTTACGGAATGGTTGAGGGCGTACACAAATACATCAAACAATACCAGCGCGACAGGCTGCTTAATCGTGAGGATAAGATCTCAGACGAAGAACTGACCGAAGTTCTGCAGCTGGCCCCCCGTGTTGAAAAGATCGCTATTAAAGACGTTAAGCTGCGTACCTTCATCACTCAGGATGCCGACCGCAGCGAGATGGTGGCACATGTATATGATACTACTTATGGTCTTATAAATAAGAACACCGATACTTTAGTGGTATTGGACGACTCCATCGTTCGCGGTACTACGTTAAAGCAAAGTATACTGAAGATATTAGACAGGCTGGGTCCAAAAAAGATCATCGTGGTATCTTCTGCTCCCCAAATACGCTACCCTGATTGTTACGGTATCGATATGTCGCGCATGGGTGAGTTTGTGGCGTTTGAAGCAGTTATTAGCCTTTTGAAAGATGCCGGTAAGGAAGACATTATCCTGAAGGTATATCAGCAATGCAAAGACAGCCAAAAACTGCCGAAAGAACAAGTGCAGAATTATGTAAAAGCTATTTATGAGCCGTTTACAGATCAGGAAGTATCTGACCGTATTGCCAAGATTATCACACCGAAAGACATCAAAGCTGAAGTACAGGTGATCTACCAAACTCTGGATAACCTGCACACTGCCTGCCCCGACCATACCGGTGACTGGTATTTCTCAGGCGACTATCCAACTCCGGGTGGTAACAAGATAGTCAATCGCGCCTTTGTTAACTGGATGGAAGGCCGTAACCAAAGGGCTTACATGTAAGAAATCCCTGACCCCCGGAAGGGGGGACAGAATATTAACGCTCCGTTTTACGGGGCGTTTTTTGTTTAAGTTGAAAAGGAAATCAGAAAGATGTCATTTCGACCGCAGGGAGAAATCTTTTGAAATGTATTCTGCTTGCTGCTTAGAGAAGATATCTCCTTGTACCTCGTCGATATGGCAGGCTAATTCAAAGCTTTGGGTTGGGCAAATCTGCGTAATTCCAAGGCATGCTCAAAAAAACACTATCTAAAATTAAGCACCTGACGGCGCCGAGAACACATAATGTGTAACAAGCCTGTCGAAAAGTACTATAGACGCGATAATTAGCGCCCAGCCGGCAATTATGTTAAGTTTATGTACAAAGTTTACTGAAAGTCGTTGACGCAGCTTATTAGCATAAAATGCTTTCACCGTATCAAGCCCGAATTGTACAATAAGGATAGTGAGAAACATAATACCTATTTTTAAATGATGATCCTTAACGCCCTCATGGTAAATGGTGCTGGCAAAACCGATAATGGTTATCCAGTGAAACAAGATGGTAGGGTTGAAAATACACATTAAAAAACCCTTCAAAAAGTAACCTGTACGCTTAAGTTTTGAAGGGGTAGTATTATTATAATTTATGTCTGATTTTTTGAAGAGATAGTAAACGCCTACGGTGAGTAAAATTATACAGCCTACTATACCAACGTTGGTTTTGGTTTGTGGGGTTATGCTTACCAGTTGTGAACCGAAAAGGATGGCGCCGACAAATACTGCATCGCTGGCAACTATACCCAGCGCCAAAGCCACACCGGCATGAAAGCCCCGCTCGATACTGGTTTTTATTAAGGCGAAAAATACAGGGCCGGTTATGAAGGTTAAAACCAATCCAAAACCTATCCCTGAAAATATAGCATCTATCATTAACTACTTGTTAGGTCAGTTATTGTTTTTTGAGCATACGAATATGCAATTTATCTTACGAAACAAAAAAATAATATGCATGCCCTATTTAATGTAAATCTTATAACAGGAAATTATAAAAATTGATTTAAGTTAGGGGCTTTAAAAATATTCCCTAAGTACAACCAATACATACAATGGAACAAAACAAAACAAAAAGCTACGGTTCGGCATTGTACACGCTTATTACCGTGTTCTTTTTCTGGGGCTTTGTAGCTGCAAGTAACGACATTCTGATCCCTGTTTTTAAGGAAAAGCTTAACCTTGAGCAATGGCAATCGCAAATGATATCATTTGCCTTCTACGTGGCTTATACCGTAGGTTCTATAATTTATACTTTCATATCAAAGCAAATTGGTGGTGATATCCTTAATCGTATTGGTTACCGTAATGGTATTGCACTTGGTTTGGTTATTTCTGCGCTGGGTACTTTATTGTTCTATCCTGCTGCCGAAACTGCTTCATTTTATATTATGATCACCGGCTTGTTTATTGTAGGTTTAGGCTTTTCGTTACAGCAAATTGCTGCTAACGCACTTGCAGTTGCCCTTGGCGATCCAAAAACGGGTGCGCAACGCTTAAGTCTTGCAGGTGGTGTAAACAACTTTGGTACTACCATTGGTCCGCTATTGGTAAGTTTGGCCATATTCGGTTCGGTAACTGCAAGTTCATCTGTTGCCAGCATCAGCGCGGTAAAGGTTCCTTACCTTATACTGGGCGCTTTATTTATTGTAGTTGCGCTTGTATTTAAGTTTTCAAACATCCCTAACAAAATAGAAACGGAAGAAGATACTATTGACCTGAGCAGCCCAACCGACGTGTCAAACGTAGCAACTCATGGTGAAAAGAACGGCGCATTAAATTACCTGCAATTATCGCTGGGTATGATTGCCATCTTCCTGTATGTAGGTGTCGAGGTATCTACGGCAAGTAACCTGCCTGAGTATATGTCGAAAAAGCTTGGTGTGGCAACGCACAACATCGCGCCATTCGTGTCATTATATTGGGCAAGCTTGATGATAGGCCGCTGGACAGCCTCAATAGGTGCATTCAATGTAAGCGGTAGTATGAAGAAAGTTTTGAATGTACTGGTGCCGTATCTGGCTTTTGGGGTATTCCTGTTTGTTAATAAGCTGGCACAGCATGATGTTACACCTTTTTATGTTTACGGCTTTGTGATTATTGCCATGATAGTGGGAGATATGCTAAGCAAGGGTAACCCTGCAAGGTTGCTGTTCATATTCTCGGCAATGGCTATTATCGCGTTGTTCATCGGTATGCTTACCTCGGGTATGCTAAGCGCGTTCGCGTTCATCAGCGTAGGTTTATTCTGCTCAACTTTGTGGCCTTGTATCTATACACTGGCGGTATCAGGCTTAGGTAAATACACCAACCAGGGTTCAGGCTTCCTGATCATGATGATTATGGGCGGTGGCTTTATCAGCTTGTTGCAAGGTGTACTTGCCGACGATAAATTCCTGGGTATTCAATGGTCCTACCTGGTAGGGGTGGCTTGCTTTACTTACCTGGCTTTCTACGCTCTTAAAGCACAAAGCATTCTTAAAAAACAAGGTATCAACTTTGACGAACTGGAAGTTAAAGGCGGACACTAAATATTAGTTAATAGAGATTGATGATTAGAGATCAGAGAAATAATCTGACCTCTAATCATCAATCAACTAATCTCTCCATCAACGATGGCTAAACCCAGCTTCGACGTTATATTCATGAACCTTGCTGCCGACCTGGCTTTGCGGTCGCATTGCGTAAAGGCTCATGTAGGGGCGGTGCTGGTAAAGGATACACGAATTATTTCCATAGGCTATAACGGCCCCCCTTCGGGTACGCATAACTGTGATGAGGAATGGCCTGAAACGGGCTGCCCGCGCGATGCAAGGGGTAGCTGTTCACTTGCGTTACATGCCGAGGAAAACGCCATCCTGTATGCAGTAAAAAACGGAGCTAACCTACAGGGAGCGACTTTGTACACCACATTATCTCCATGTTTACCATGTGCACGGCTGATATTTTCAGCAGGGATAAAACATGTGTTCTACAGCAAATCATATGCTGCATACAAAGGCCTGCCCAGCGACGAAGGCGTTGACTTTCTGAACCACTTCGGCGTTATAGCCGAACGTTTCGACGCCGGACTTAAGACTGAATAAAAGGCGTTATTTTGCTGAGCGCGAAATCAAGCTGTTCTTTCGGAGTAAGATAGCTGTTGTCTAACACAATAGCGTCAGGCGCCTGTACCAGGGGGCTTTCTTCACGGGTAGTGTCATCATGATCGCGCAGAGCCAGGTTTTCATATACCTCATTAATAGTGATATCAGGGTTTTGAGCTACAAGTTCTTTGTGGCGACGCTGCGCTCGGATCATTGGGTCGGCGGTCATGAATAACTTTACCTGCGCATCAGGGAATACGGTAGTGCCTATATCACGGCCATCCATAATAATATTAGCCGATTGTCCCATCAGTTGCTGCTGGCGTACCATGGCCTGCCTTACTGCCTTTATGGCAGCAACTTTGCTCACGTTCGAAGCCACCGGCATCTGCCTGATCTCATCCGAAACATCTTCACCATTCAAAAACACCTGTGCAAGGCCGTTTTGCGTCCTCAGCGATATGCTGATATCATTTAACGCCTGTTCAACAGCAGAGACATCGGTAAGGTCGATATTGTTACGCAGAAAATACAGCGTTACAGCGCGGTACATCGCGCCGGTATCAATATAAACAAAGTCGAGTTTTTTTGCCAGTGCTTTGGCTATGGTGCTTTTTCCGCATGATGAGTAACCGTCAATGGCTACTACCAGGTTGTTATTCATGGTATCGAAGGTACAAAAAACAATACTTTTTTAAGCCGCCGAACAGTATATTTGACAAAAATGAACTTCAACAAAACCGATCTTCAAAAAGAGATCACGTATAAAACATCACGCAGCGGAGGTAAAGGCGGACAAAACGTTAACAAGGTTTCCACTAAAGTAGAACTTCTGTTTTCTGTTGAAAACTCTTTATTGTTCACTGATGAAGAAAAGCAATTGATAGCAGAAAAACTACAAACCCGGTTTAACAAAGATGGACTGGTGCAAATAGTATGTGACGAAGAACGCAGCCAATATCTTAATAAGGAAAAAGCGGTTGAAAAGCTTATTGTATTATTAACTACTGCACTGCACCGCCCTAAAATTCGCAAAGCAGCTAAAGTAAGTAAAGCCGCTAAAGCGGCACGGCTGGAAAGTAAAAGGCGGCAATCGGACAAAAAAGAAAGTCGCCGTAAGAACTTTAATATTTAGTTGAAGCGGTAAAGCAGCGTTGCCGATCCCCATTGATGCGCTCGTGACATCTCTTTCACATCTTTTGTACTAAAGGTAGCTGCCAGGTCAACTATCCATCGGCTGCCACCGTAAGCCACGCCAAACTGCTGCATAAAAACCAGCGGTTTATGAGTAAGCGTTACTTCCTGGCTGCCGGCTTCATCATGCTTTTTAAACAAGCTGCCTTCAATTGTAGCATCATAAACCACATAATTAAGCAGTGGTTTTATATAGAAGAATAGCTCCCTTTTTTCAAGCGGTACAAATTGTCTGTTATTTATAGCGGTACTTTGTGTACTTACCGAGTTAAATAATTGGTTAAAATCGCCTAAACGAATAAGCGCTCCTGCTGCAGCACCTGTAAATCCTGTGCCTAAACGGGCGTAAGTATTAAGTGTAACATCGGCGCCATTGGTACGGGCAAGCAGGCGGTTGTATTCGGCAGCGAAGTTTAGCTGGAAGCTGTTCTCAATTTGATACTCCCATCCTTGAAGTGAGTAAAAGCCAAAAGTATCGTGTATCACATTCTGCGCTTCTTCACCCAGCGCGTCGGGGCCGATCACACCTACCTGTGCTGATAGTTTCAAATTCGTTTCATTAGCATACAGAAAGTTTAACGATGAACCTGCGTACAAGTACCCTGCGAAAGGCCTGTCGATCATTTGTCGTGAAGGTATGCTGCCGCTGATTGGATTGAATATCTTTTGACCAAGCTCAAATCCCAATACCTTATTTTTAACCTTAAGACTGTCGGCGGGCTTTATTTGCAGGCCATGTCGTAAAAACACAAAAAGTCCGTTGGTATAATAACGATCGGAACCTGATCCAAGAAATGAATCGTTATCGCTTTGAAAGCCGAATTCGTAACGGTGGGTTTGGGCATAAACGCTGAAGGTAACGCATAAACATACCATCAGCAAAAAACTTCTGCGCATTAGTGGTGGATTGTGGTGGAATTAAAAAGCCGGACTTTATGCCCGGCTTCAAAGTTATGGTATTTTCTAATTAATTGAACACAGGTCTTTCTTCTTCCCTTATGGTAAGATCGAGCGGTTCGTTTACTTTTTCATCAAGTAACGCCAGTTTAATCACATCGCGCATATCGGTAACATAATGGAATTTGAGGTCTTTAATGTAACTCTCCTTAATTTCCAGTATGTCTTTTTGGTTCGATTTACAAAGAATGATCTCTTTTATATCGGCACGCTTGGCAGCCAATATTTTTTCCTTTATACCACCTACCGGGAGTACACGTCCGCGAAGGGTGATTTCACCTGTCATGGCCAGGTTTGGTTTTACTTTACGCTGCGTAAAGGCTGATGTTAGCGCGGTAAGCATGGTTATACCTGCTGATGGCCCGTCTTTCGGCGTAGCGCCCGCAGGAACGTGTACATGCACATCCCATTGGTCGAATAATTTCGGGTTGATATCAAACTGCGATGCATGCGCACGCAAGTAGGCAAGGGCTATTATAGCCGACTCTTTCATTACATCACCAAGGCTGCCGGTAAGGGTAAGCTTTCCTTTACCAGGACTTAAGCTGGCTTCTATAAACAAGATATCGCCGCCAACCTGTGTCCAGGCCAGGCCGGTTACCACACCTGCTACATCGTTTCCTTCGTACAGGTCTTTATCGTAAATGGGAGGGCCAAGTATGGTCTCAACATCCTGTTTAGTAACAGAAGTGTTGTATGGTTCTTCAATAGCAATACTTTTAGCCACACCACGTACCACAGAGCCTACTTTTTTCTCCAGCGACCGCACGCCCGATTCACGCGTATAATCCTCAATCACTTTTTCTATTACGTCGTTCTTCATCACAACGTCTTTAGGTTTAAGGCCGTGTGCTTCACGTTGCTTGGGCAGCAGGTGCTGCTTGGCTATCTCTATCTTTTCTTCAATAGTGTAGCCATTCACCTCGATGATCTCCATCCTGTCGAGCAGGGCAGGTTGTATGGTGCTCAGTGAGTTTGCTGTAGCGATGAACATCACGTTGCTCAGGTCGAAATCAACCTCTACATAATGGTCGTAAAAAGTATTATTCTGTTCAGGATCAAGCACCTCAAGCAATGCAGACGATGGGTCGCCACGGAAATCGTTACCTACTTTATCAATCTCATCCAGGATAAAAACAGGATTTGCAGCGCCTGCTTTTTTAACCGACTGGATGATACGGCCCGGCATAGCGCCGATATACGTTTTACGATGACCACGAATCTCAGCTTCATCACGCACACCACCTAATGCCATACGCACGTATTTACGGCCCAAAGCCCGGGCTATTGATTTGCCAAGGGAAGTTTTACCAACTCCCGGAGGGCCAACCAGGCAAAGGATAGGCGCCTTCATGTCGCGCTTAAGCTTAAGTACAGCAAGGTATTCAATAATGCGTTTTTTTACCTTATCAAGCCCGAAATGGTCTTTATCAAGTATTTTTTGCGCACGTTTCAGGTCAAAGTTATCTTTAGTGAACTCGTTCCACGGCAGGTCGAGCAGTAACTCAAGGTAATTGATTTGTACCGAGTAATCGGCTGCAGCCGGATTGGTGCGGGCCAGTTTCTCAATTTCTTTATTAAAATGGTTTTTTACCTCATCAGCCCATTTCTTTTTAGCCGCGCGCTGCCTTAAGTTTTCTATTTCCAGATCAGGTGATGAACCGCCCAGCTCTTCCTGTATGGTTTTAAGCTGCTGGTTCAAGAAATAATCACGTTGCTGCTTGTCAAGATCGACCCGTACCTTTGTTTGTATCTGGTTTTTTAGCTCCAGCATCTGCAGGTCGAGCGTCAAATGCTCAAGTACAATGTTGGCGCGGTCGCGCAGGTTAGCTACCTCAAGCAGGCGTTGCTTGGCTGCCATATCGGCATTCATGTTTGAGGCGATGAAGTTGATCAGAAAAGGTGTGCTTTCGATATTACGAATAGCAATGCCTGCCTCGCTCGGTATATTTGGCGACAGTTGGATGATACTCATAGCCATATCTTTTATGGTTGAGATCATGGCTTTGAATTCCTTATCTTCTTTGCTCTTTACATCCCTGAAAGGCTCAATAGTTGCCTTTATGTATGGCTCGCTTTGAAGCTCTTCTTTCAGTACAAAGCGTTTTTTGCCCTGCAGTATCACTGTAGTGTTACCGTCGGGCATTTGCAGCATTTTAACAATCAGAGCCACTGTACCTACACGGTGCAGTTGGTTAAATGTCGGATCTTCAATATTTACGTCCTGCTGCGCAGCCACACCAATTATACGGTCGCCTTTGTTAGCTTCGCGGATAAGCTTAATAGATTTATCGCGGCCAACTGTGATAGGAATAACCACACCCGGAAACAATACAGTATTGCGAAGCGGCAGTATGGGTAATGATGGCGGAACTTCCTCGTTATTCATTTCCGCTTCATCATCAGATGACATCAGCGGAAAAAACTCCGAGTCTTCATTTATAATGGGTAGTGCGCTTTTAAAGTCAAATGGGTCGAAACTCATCAATGTTAAATTTTAAGAGAAAATAAACGTCAATTTGTCATGATTGGTGTATAAAACCGCTATTACATAACAAATTATTAACGCGTACATATATGGTCAACACCTATGCCAACTCTATAATTATTATACGTAACTATACAGCTAATAGTTTAAGTTGTTGAAAATTAATAGAATAAATTGGTATAGAGATTGCACATGTGATTATCAGTGAAAAAAAGTCATACTTTAGCTTGCAACCAATTACACTATTTATACCAATTATAAATTTTAGCAGACCTTTATAAATGCATAATAATTTAGTGCAAAGTTAGTTATTGTAATATTAATTTAGCTGCAGCATATTCCCGGTTAATGAGATTAACAGCGTTGATACCGTTTTTAATTGTGTCGTCTATTGAAAGTTCATGGGCCCAAAATTCGTACATAAAAATGGGCGAACAGGCGCTTATGGACGGAAACTTTAAAGCCGCGGTAAAACAGCTTGAAAAAGCCTGCCTTGTCGACTCAAGTAACGCCAATGCGCAGTGGATGCTGGGCTATTCATATTACCATAGCCAGAACTACAAAAAATCAATAATCGCCTATAACAAGGTGATCGCTATAAAACCTGCGGATGCTTCTGCATATTATTATCGAGCAAGGGCAAAAAGCTTTTTAGGCAGAGATAGCCAGGTGCCGGATGCCGATAAGGAAAAATATTTGTTAGGCGCCATTCACGACCTGACAAAGGCCATAGCGGTAAGTGCCGACCCGAACGATGTGAAACTTTTCCAAAACAGGGGTATAGCTTATCGGGAGTATGGCATTTTTAAATTACAGCATGCAACCCAGCCAAACGATAAAAGCCGCGGATTAAATTCATTAAGAGCTTCAGTTGCTGATCTGGAAAAAGTGCTTAGTAACAACCCCGACCGCAGCGATATTTCCATGCTGATCGATCTGTCTAAAGAAAAGCTGGCGTCGGCACTGGGCCATCATTGAGCAAATTTCCCTTCGATACGGTAATCATTCACACCAATAAGGTTTACATCCTGCTTTTTATCTATCCTGTATAACGAGTCAGGGTAATAAGCAAGCTTTTCAGTGCTATGATACAGTATGTTTTTTGTTTTGTTAACAATGAAGATACCAATGATCTTTTTACCTTTTCTTTTAATGTTTACCTCACGAACTTTCAGCTCAGGCTTTTTAGCTTTGTAAACGATAGAGTCCGGCGTTTCGGTAACCGTGTACTCGCCACGCCAGGCAGGTTTGTTTATGTCTGATCCGCTGAACAATGCCAGCTCACCTTCCCAATCGGTAATAATGATTGACTTATCCTGTGCAATATTATTATGTGAAGCTGATTTATAAACCGAAGGTTTGCTTACAGAAAGCCTGTCGGCTTCCTTTTTAAAGTATCCCTTCAAATCAAAATATGCGTTACCCTTATTAGCAATTTCAGGCTTGCAGCTTTGCAAGCCCGAAATTACCAGTACAGATATGATTGACAGTTTTTTATACCAATACATTACCGCTCATTTCGGCTGGTTTTTCCACGCCTAATATTTTTAAAACGGTTGGTGCAATGTCGCCTAATTTACCATCGTGCACTTGTTTAACGTCATTGTCGATAACAATGCATGGTACAAGGTTGGTAGTATGAGCGGTGTTTGGAGAGCCGTCTTCGTTAATCATGTAATCGGCATTACCATGATCGGCAATTATGATGAACGAGTAGCCATGCTTAAGTCCGGTTTCTACAACGGCCTGTGTACAGGCGTCAACTGTTTCTGCGGCTTTTATAACGGCTTCAAATACGCCTGTGTGGCCTACCATATCGGTATTGGCAAAGTTCAGGCATATAAAATCAGGCCATTCGGCTTCCAGTTCCGGAATGATGGCGTCACGAATACCTTCGGCGCTCATTTCAGGCTGAAGATCGTAAGTAGCTACCTTTGGTGAAGGGATTAACAAGCGTTTTTCGTTCTCAAATTCTTTTTCTCGACCACCTGAGAAGAAGAAGGTTACGTGCGGATATTTTTCAGTTTCGGCAATACGGATTTGTTTTTTGCCGGCATCCTGCAGCACCTCACCAATGGTTTTGGTCAGATCCTCTTTATTAAATACCACCTGCACATCCTTAAACGTTTCGTCATAAGGTGTCATAGTGATGTATTTTATCTTAAGCGGTTGCATGTTGTACTCAGGGTAGGCTTTTTGAGTAAGCGCAAGGCTTATCTCGCGGCCCCTGTCTGTACGGAAGTTAAAGCAAAGCACTACGTCGCCTTCCTTTATCACCGCAACAGGGCTGCCATCTGCATTCACATTCACTACCGGATTAACAAACTCATCGGTAACACCTTCAGCGTACGATTCTTTAATGGCATCAGTAATGCTTTGCGTGGTTTTACCTTCGCCGTGAACCATTACGTCATACGCTTTTTTAACGCGCTCCCAGCGGTTATCGCGGTCCATAGCATAGTAGCGGCCAATTGCCGAAGCAATTTTTACCGGTTTGCCCTGAATATATTGTTCAACATCGGTTACAAAGCCAAGTCCCGATTGCGGGTCGGTATCGCGGCCGTCCAAAAAGGCATGTATGTAAACTTTATCCAAGCCGAATTCCTGGCTAACGTCAACCAGACCTTTCAGGTGATAAATATGCGAGTGCACCCCACCGTCAGACACAAGGCCGATGAAGTGTACATCTTTGTTGTTCTGTTTAGCGTATTCAAAAGCTTCTTTGATAACCGGGTTGCTGCCAAGTTCTTTTTCGTCAACCGCTTTATTTATGCGGCCAAGTTCCTGGTAAACCACTCGACCGGCGCCAAGGTTCATGTGGCCAACTTCCGAGTTGCCCATTTGTCCGGCAGGCAAACCTACCGCGGTGCCCGAAGCTTCAAGCTTTGCATTTGGATATTTTTGCAGCAGCGAATCAAAAAAAGGTGTGTTGGCTGTATATATCGCGTTTGACGCATCCTGACGGCCATATCCCCAACCGTCTAATATAATAAGTGTTAATTTTTTATTTTCCACGACGCAAATATAAAGGCATCAGGTTAACTTTATATCTATAGTTTGCCATAAGTTTTTATTTATAATGATTTGTTACTAAATTGCTTTCAGTAAAATGCCATGACTAAACGCAGATTTTTGCCGGTGCTGATATTGTTTATGCTGCCGCTGCTTACCACAGCCGCGGAAATTGATGTTATTGCCGATCTGTTTAAATCTGGAAATTCTGCCGAACTGTCAAAGCATTTCGCTCAATCTCTTGATGTAACCTTACTTAAAGAGGAGAACGTTTACTCAAAAACCCAGGCTGAACTTGTATTAAAGAAATTCTTTGAGCAAAATAAGCCTAAAGCAGTTAAGGTACTGCACCGTGTAAACACCAGCAACACCTACCGGTTTGGTGTATTGCTGCTTAGTACCGATAAAGGCAACTACCGCGTATCACTCACCATGAATAGTATTAAAGGCAGTTTGCAGATAATTGAACTGCGTATTGAAGCTGAAAAACCTTAATTGTGGTTATTTGTTCTTACTTTTGAGCTCAAAATTTAGCCACTTTTGAATAAAGAACTAACTACACCATTTATTATCAATGCCTTACAGGAAGACATAGGTGACGGCGACCATACCTCGCTTTCTACTATTCCGGCCGGTACCATTGGCAAAGCCAAATTATTGGTTAAAGACGAGGGGATTTTGGCAGGCGTTGAACTTGCACTTTATATTTTTGAGATTGTTGATCCAACACTTAAAGTTGTTATTTATTTACATGACGGCGCTGAGGTAAAGCCTAAAGATATAGCTTTTGAGGTAGAAGGAAGCGTACACAGCATTTTGAAGGCCGAGCGGCTTGTGCTTAACTGCATGCAGCGTATGTCGGGCATAGCTACCCGCACACATGAGATTGTTGACCTGCTTGAAGGTACAGGTACCAAAGTGCTTGATACCCGTAAAACAACGCCAGGCTTGCGTTATCTCGAAAAATGGGCAGTGCGTATTGGCGGTGGTGTTAACCACCGTTTTGGCTTGTATGATATGATACTGATTAAGGATAATCATGTTGATTATTCGGGCGGTATCAGCCAAGCAATAAAAAATGCCCTTGAATATGTTGCCGGTACAAAAAAACTTGCAATTGAAATTGAGGTGCGCAACCTTGACGAACTGGAACAGGTTTTGCAAACCGGCGGGGTTGACCGTATATTGCTTGACAATTTCAACTTTACTGATTTGAAGCAGGCCGTTAACATGGTTGACGGCAGGTATATCACAGAAGCTTCGGGTGGTATCACTATTGAAAATGTACGTGACTATGCAGCTTGCGGTGTTGATTATATTTCAATTGGCGCGCTTACGCATTCGGTAAAAAGTTTGGATCTCAGCTTAAAAGCTGTTAAATAATGAGGGAAATAACCGTTATTAATCACTTAAACCATACTAAGGATATATGATATCCATCTATTCAGTTTCAGCGCTTATACTGGCCTACTTATGCGGGTCAATTCCAACAGCTGTTTGGATAGGATTATCGTTTTATGGCATTGATGTGCGCGAATACGGCAGTGGTAACGCGGGTGCTACCAATACATTCAGAGTATTGGGCAAGCAGGCAGGCATACCTGTAATGCTTATAGATATATTAAAAGGCTGGACAGCCACCAACCTTGCCTACATGATAGGCGTAACTACTACAGGGCCTTATAATTCGGTAGCGTTTACTAATTATCAGCTGGCTTTGGGAATTGCAGCAGTTATGGGACATTTATTCCCAATTTTTGCAGGTTTTAGGGGCGGTAAAGGCATTGCCACACTGTTTGGAATGATATTAGCTATTAACCTGCATGCGGCTCTGCTGTGTGTTCTGGTTTTTATTGTTGTGCTGCTTGTCACCAAATATGTGTCATTAAGCTCTATTCTGGCGGGTTTTATGTATCCCATCGGTGTAACATTTATTTTCCCGGTGTATGTAAAATCGGTCATTATTTACGGCATGTGCATATGTGTGCTGATATTGGTAACGCATCAAAAAAACATTGAGCGCTTATTGAAAGGCAAAGAGTCGAAAGTAAACTTATTCAAAAGAAAAACAACTTAGACGCTATGAAACTATTTAAACCTTTATTTGCAGTTATCGCCGTTACTGCAATTTACTCATGCTCAACAGTACCGCTTACAGGCCGCAAGCAGCTTAGCCTGGTAAGTGACGATCAGATCAACCAGGCTGCCGCTCAAAGCTATCAGCAGTTACTGTCTGACCCTCAAACCAAAGTGATATCTGGAACCAGCGACGCGCAACGTGTAAAAACCATCGGCAGCAGGCTGGCAACAGCAATTGAAAAATATCTAAACGACAACGGTTATGCTAATCAGTATAACTTTAAATGGGAATTTAACCTTATACAAAGCAAGGAAATAAACGCATGGTGTATGCCGGGGGGTAAGGTAGCTGTTTATAGTGGTATATTACCCGTTACTAAAACCGAGGCGGGCCTTGCCGTAGTTATGGGTCATGAGATTGCTCACGCTATTGCACGCCACTCGGCCGAGCAAATGTCGAAACAAATGGCTGCCGAAGCAGGCGGCGCAGTAATTGGCGCTGCAGCTGGCGGACAATCTCAAGCTACACAAGCGGTAATTGGCCAGTTATATGGTGTAGGCGGACAATTAGCCATGCTTAAATATTCAAGGGATAACGAGTCGGAAGCCGATAGGCTGGGCCTTATATTTATGGCTATGGCCGGATATAACCCTAACGAAGCGGTTGCTTTTTGGCAACGTATGGCAGCATCAAAACAAGCAGGCGGTTCGCCACCTGAATTTTTAAGCACTCACCCTTCTGACGCCACTCGTATAAAAAACCTGCAAAACAGGATACCTGAAGCAATGAAATACTACAAAAAATAATAAGATAATGTAATCCCGCTTCGGCGGGATTTTCTTTTTATATGGCCAAAATAAAGTTCCTTACAGCATACTGGAAAAACCTGGTAATGCTGAACTATGAAGTTGATCCTGCAATATTAAAACCTTATTTGCCTGCCGCAACCGAACTCGACCTGTGGCAGGGAAAAGCGCTGGTAAGCATGGTAGGATTTCTGTTTAACGACACACGGGTATTAGGCGTGAAGTGGCCGGGCCATGTCAACTTTGAAGAAGTAAACCTGCGCTTTTACGTACGTCATTTCAACGGTACCGAATGGAAGCGCGGGACTGTATTTGTAAGCGAGCTGGTGCCCAAGCGTATGATACCGCTAATTGCCAACACATTGTATAAAGAACATTACCGAAAGCTGCCTATGCGCCATGCCATTACAAAAGTTGACGCTGATTATACAAACTATCTGTATGAATGGAAGCTTGATGGCAAATGGAACAAGCTTGGCGCAACGGTTAACAACAACTTTGTACCGATTGAAGCCGGAAGTGCTGAAGAGTTTATACTGGAACATTACTGGGGTTACAACCGCCTTACTGATGTTAACTCGATGGAGTACCAGGTGGAGCATGTGCCCTGGCGGATAGCTGAAGTTAAGGACAGTATTTTTGAGGCGGATATAAAGAATTTATACGGCGACGTTTTCGAACCTTATTTAACCGTTAAGCCTTATTCGGTTTTCTTTGCAGAAGGTTCAGAAATTAATGTACGCGCCGCTACCCGATTGATGGTGCTCCAAGTACCTCAAGTATAGCTTTTGCCTTCAACAGGCACTCTTCATATTCTTTTTCAGCATCAGCATTAAAAGTTATAGCGCTTCCGGTTTGAAATGACAGGTATTTGTTTTCGGCGTTATACAGTAATGTGCGTATCACTACATTAAAGTCGAAGTCACCATCCGGACTAAAATATCCGATTGTGCCTGAATACACACCGCGTTTGGTGCGTTCGTATTGCTCCATCAGTTGCATGGCGCTAACCTTTGGCGCACCCGTCATGCTGCCCATTGGGAAAGTGTTTTTTATTGCCTGTACTTCTGATATGTTTTCAGCTATCTCACAGGAGACGGTAGATATCATTTGATGTACCTGTTTAAAGCTGTACACGCCGAAAAGTTCTTCCGTTTTTACTGTGCCGGACTTGGCTGAGCGGGTAAGGTCGTTTCGCACCAAATCAACGATCATCACATTCTCCTGAAGTTCCTTGGTATGCAGTTGTAGTGATTTTTTGTTGATCTCGTCCTGCACCTTATCGGCACTGCGCTTAGCGGTGCCTTTTATAGGTTGGGAGATCAGCTTATTACCTCTCTTAGCTAAAAAACGCTCGGGCGAGGCGCACAAAATATACTGATCGCGTAGCTTAAAAAAACAGGAGAACGGGTTAGGGGAGATGCCGTTAAGCGACTGAAAAACTTGCAAGGGATTTATTTCAGTATTCTCTGCATAAAACTCCTGGCAAAAGTTAGTTACATAAATATCGCCGCGGCTAATGTGTCCTTTTATTTTATTTGCTGTGTCAACGTATTCCTGCTTACTGAAACGACTTTTCAAGTTGATAGTTGGCTGGTTGTTGCTTGCGCTTAAATTAAAGCTCTGTATTTGCTGGACTAATGATTCAGGATCACCGCCGGTTATCTCAACAAAATCATTAGTTATGCTGATAATGTGTTTCGGAACAAAAAAATATAAGTCAGGAAATTGCAGGCCGTCGATGTTTTGTGATGATAGCTGCTCTATCTCGTTCTTCAGGTCGTACCCTAAAAATCCGAATACCCAGTTATTATACTTTTGCCTGAAATGCTCTAATTGCTTAAAAGCATCGCCTGCTTTAGCAGTTAACTCATCGGTCACGCCAACTGCTATTAACGTATTGTATTTGCCGTAAGGGTCGGTAAAATTATTAGAGTCAAGATAACATGCTACTTCAAATTGGGCGGCCCATTGCAGGGCCTTTTGTTTGAAGGTGAGAATATCTGTAATTGTGCGCGTCACAGGTGCAAAGGTAGGTTAAAATGAACGTGACTATTAATGAAAAAATGCCATTTCGAACGATAGTGAGAAATCTTCTGAAAGCAGGCTGTAGCCAGCTTATCGCAGAAGATTCTCCTCGTACCTCGTCGAAATGACATATATGTATTGATTGACAATTACAAAATTGTCAAAGTTCAAGCTTAATGCAACACCAAAGTCTGTTTCCTGTCCGGGCCAACAGACAGGTATTTAACCGGTACGCCAAGCTCGGCTTCAAGGAACTCCATGTAAGCGCTAAGCTTAGCCGGAATTTCGTTCAGTTCGGTAATGCCGGTCAGGTCTTCATTCCAGCCGTCAATTTCTTTTAGTATCGGTTTCGGCTCGATGGTGCAGATATCATACGGCATATAATCGATAGTTTCGCCGGCATAATCGTAATGGGTGCAAGCGTATATCTTGTCGAAACCGCTTAAAACATCGGCTTTGGTCATTACCAGTTGGGTAACACCGTTAAGCATAATAGCATATTTCAAAGCAGGAAGGTCTATCCAACCGGTACGGCGCGGTCTGCCGGTAGTTGCGCCAAATTCATGACCTACACGACGCAATTCTTCGCCGGTTTCGTCGTTCAGTTCGGTGGGGAAGGGGCCGCCGCCAACACGGGTGCAATAAGCCTTAAAAATGCCAATCACATCACCTATCTGGCGAGGCGCAATGCCTAAGCCGGTGCAAGCGCCCGCAGCTGTGGTGTTTGATGAGGTTACAAACGGATACGAACCAAAGTCGATATCCAGCATGGCACCCTGCGCACCTTCTGCCAACACTTTTTTACCTTGTTTTATGTAATCGTTTACCAGGTGTTCTGAATCCACCAGCGGGAACTGTTTGATCAAATCAATAGCTTCAAAGAAAGCCTGTTCGCGCTCACTGAAATCAGCTACCTCTCCATACAGCGATTGCAGCATTGAGCGGTGTTTTTCAACAAGTTTGTTGTAACGTTCTTTAAAATCCGGAAGCGTGATGTCGCCTATACGCAGGCCGTTCCGTCCGGTTTTATCCATATAAGTAGGACCGATACCTTTCAGCGTCGAGCCGATTTTACCTTCGCCCATCTTCTTTTCAGAAGCCGCGTCAAGCAGCTGGTGGGTTGGTAATATCAGGTGCGCTTTTTTAGCAATCACCAGGTTCTTTTTAGCCAGCAGGTCGTGCCCCGCATCCTTTAACTTATCAAGTTCTTTTTTAAGGGTGATAGGATCAATAACCACACCGTTGCCAATCAGGTTTAGCGTGTTATCAAAAAATATTCCCGAAGGGATAGTATTCAGTACAAATTTTTTACCGTCAAACTCAAGCGTGTGCCCTGCATTTGGCCCGCCCTGAAAGCGCGCAATCAGGTCATAACCGGCGCTAAGTACGTCAACAATTTTACCTTTACCTTCGTCGCCCCACTGGAGGCCCAATAATACGTCAACAGCCATTTATGTTATGCTATATTAATGAAAGGCGGCAAAGTTAAACTTTTCTGTCACAATAGCCTTCTTTTAATTTAACACAATTTCCATACAGGTTTAATGAGTGGTGTTTAATGTCAAATTTAAGCAGGTCGCCCATCATACTTTGTATCTGTTGTATGCGCGGGTCGCAAAACTCAACTACCTTGCCGCAGTCGATACAGATTATATGATCATGCTGTTTGTAGCCGTATGATTTTTCAAACTGGGCCATGTTTTTGCCAAACTGGTGTTTGGTTACCAGGTCGCATGATACAAGCAGCTCAAGTGTATTGTAAACCGTAGCGCGGCTAACACGGTATTTTTTATTCTTCATGTGGATATACAACGATTCCACGTCAAAGTGGTCGCTACGTGAGTATATCTCTTCCAATATGGCAAAGCGCTCAGGTGTTTTACGCAGGCTTTTGTTTTCCAGATAGGCCTCGAATATCTTTTTTACCAGAGCAATGGTTTCCGTTTGGGGCATTGTTTTTACAAATAAAAAGTAAAGGTAGTTAAATTTTAAGAGTTGAATATTATAGAATCAAGAATCAGGAATCAAGATATTTGGATTTTATGTCATCCTGATTCCTGACTCTTAATTCCTGATTCTGAAAACTAAGACGCTTTCTCTACTACCGAATCAAAACGTTCAACCGATGTAACGCCTCTAACCTGTTTCAGTTTTTTAACCAGGTCTTCAAGGTGCTGCGTATCGTTCACATACACCATTATCGATCCTTCAAAAATGCCGTTATCGCTATCGACAGTTATCGATCGCATGTTAACTTTAAAATCGTTCGATATAACGGTAGTGAGCTTGTTTATCAAACCAACATCATCTATACCACGTATTCTCAGGCCGGTTAAAAATGCAAGTTCCTGCTGATTTGTCCAGCGGGCTTTAACAATACGGTAACCGTAGTTGGCCATCAGCTTTGCCGCGTTAGGGCAGTTGGTGCGGTGTATCTTAATACCATCGCTTACGGTGATAAACCCGAATACATCATCGCCGGGGATAGGATTACAGCAGTTGGCCAGCTTATAATCTATCTTTTGCATATCCTCACCAATAAGCAGTATATCACTGTCCTTGGTTTTTATGCTGCGCAGAAGGCTTTGTACCTGTTCAGCCTCAATTTTATCCTGTGGCTTGGCTTCAATGGTTTTTTCGGTAACCTGGTATTCCCGCAGGTCCTTTATGTCAATAACACCTTTGGCTACATTATAAAACAGGTCTTGCGTGGTTTGCAGCTTAAAATAGTAGCTCAGCTTATGGATATTTTCTGAGTTATAAGTGATCTTCAGCGACTTCAGCTTACGCTCCAGTATCTCTTTGCCATCCTCGGCGATCTTCCGTTTTTCTTCTTTTAACGCCGATTTAATCTTGGCTTTCGCTTTAGCGGTAACCACAAAGTTCAACCAGTCCTCTTTAGGTGTTTGCTTGCTCGAGGTAATCACTTCTACCTGATCGCCGTTTTGCAGCTTATAACTTAGTGGTACCAGTTTGTGGTTTACTTTGGCGCCGATACAGCTTGCACCCACGTCACTGTGTATTTCAAAAGCAAAATCGAGCGCAGTAGCGTTCAGCGGAAGTTGTATCAAGGCACCCTTCGGCGTAAAAATGAAGATCTCGTCAGAGAAGAGGTTCATTTTAAAGTCGTCGATAAAATCCAGCGCGTTGGTGTCAGGATTCTTCAGCATTTCACGTACTTTTTGTACCCATTGGTCAAGCCCGCTGTCGGTGCTTGACTCTTTGTACTTCCAGTGCGCCGCGAAACCTTTTTCGGCAATCTCATTCATGCGGTTAGTACGTATCTGTACTTCCACCCACTGGCCTTTAGGGCCCATAACAGTAGTGTGCAATGATTCGTAACCGTTTGCCTTCGGAGATGATACCCAGTCGCGCAGGCGGTCGGGATTGGGGCGATATAAGTCGGTAACAATACTGTATGCCTTCCAGCAATCAGCCTTTTCATGTTCAGGCGGACTATCCAGTATTATCCTGATTGCGAACAAATCATACACTTCCTCAAACGGAATAGACTTTTTCTTCATCTTGTTCCATATCGAGTGTATAGATTTTGGCCGGCCAAATACGTCGGCATGAAGGCCCTGGCTTTGCAGCACCTTTTTTATCGGCTCAACAAAGTCGCGGATAAACTTTTCGCGCTCGGCCTTTTTTTCATTCAGTTTCTTTTTAATCAGTTGGTAAGTTTCACGTTCCATGTATTTCATGGAAAGATCTTCCAGTTCTGATTTTATGGCATACAAGCCTAGCCTGTGCGCAAGCGGAGCATACAGATATACCGTTTCTGATGAAAGCTTTAACTGCTTATCGCGCGGCATAAACTCCATGGTTCGCATGTTATGCAGGCGGTCGGCAAGCTTTATCAGTATCACCCTTACATCGTCGGCAAGGGTAAGCAGCATTTTGCGGAAATTTTCGGCTTGCAACGAACTGTTGGTATCGAACACGCCCGAGATTTTGGTCAGGCCGTCAATAATTTTAGCCACTTTTTTACCAAATTCACGCTCAATATCGTCAAGCCCCATGTCGGTATCTTCCACAACATCATGCAGCAGCGCACACACTATTGAAGTTGTACCCAAACCTATCTCCTCGGCAGCTATCTGAGCAACGGCAATGGGGTGGTATATGTACGGCTCACCCGATTTGCGGCGCATATCCTTATGGCTTTCAAGGGCCATATCAAAAGCCTTGCGTATCATGCGTTTATCACCCTTTTGCAGGGTTGATTTTGATGCACGCAGCAATGCCCGGTAACGCTTAAGTATTTCGGTTTTCTCAGCTTCCAGATCAATCACTAAATCTTTCATTCACCGTATTATAAATATTCTTTTTATCATTAACTTGTAACAAAATTTATAACTTGCAGGTTATCTGTTATAACCTGAAAAATTGCACTAATTTTGTGTACAAGTAAAAATATGAAATTAATTGGTTTTGTATTGTCATGGCTGTGTTGTTTACCGTTATTATCGGTAGCGCAATCTGCACCACCTGTTAAATTAGGCAAAAATGACACCATCAAGACGTACATGACCGAACTTGACGGCGAAATGGTGCCCTGGATAGTACTGGCAGATGTAAAGATTGTGGATACCCGGATTTTTGCCAGCGAAGAAGACCGTTTGAAATACCGGCGCCTGCGTTATAACGTGTATAAAGTAATGCCTTACGCCCGTTTTGCAGGTGAGCGTTACCGTCAACTGCAGCGCGACCTTGCACTTACTGCTGATAAAAAGAAACAAAAAGAGCTTGTTAAAGCCTGTGAAAAACAAATAAAAGATCTGTTTAACCGCGAAATTAAAAACCTGACTATTAGCCAGGGCGAAGTATTGATAAAGCTGATTGACCGTGAAACAGGAAACAGCAGTTATGCTATGCTAAAGGAAATGAAGGGTGGCCTCAACGCGTTCATGATGCAATCAGTTGCGCGGATATTTGGCCATAATTTAAAGCAAGAGTACGACCCGGAGCAGGAGCGTGATATTGAAGCCATCATCCAGCAAGCGGGGTACGACAAGCAGTACAATTAGAACATGACATCTACCATATACCCCTTTACCGTTGAGCAATTTAACGGTGAAGAAATTAGCCTATCGGCATTTAAAAATAAAGTTCTTTTAATAGTAAACACAGCCTCGCAGTGCGGGTTTACACCGCAACTGAAAGATCTTGCCGAACTAAAAGAAACTTTTGCAGGGCAGGATTTTGAGATACTTGCTTTCCCCTCAAACGACTTTGGCGGCCAGGAGCCGTTGGATGGCGCCGAGCTTGAAGCCTTTTGCGCTACAAAAGCTTCTAATTACAGGGTGTTTAACAAAATAAGAGTACGCGGGCCTTACGCGCATCCGCTGTTTAAATTCCTGTCAGACAAAAAGCAGAACGGCATATTTAATGCTACGCCACGCTGGAACTTTACCAAGTTTTTGGTTGACCGGTCGGGAAAGGTGATCGATTTCTTTTATCCTTTTACTAAGCCTACTTCCTCAAAGATCAGAAAAAAGATAAGCCGGTTATTACAGGCCGAAAACAACGAAAAGTAATATGAAACTTGATATATTGGTATTACCGGTTCATCCGGATGATGCAGAACTGGGCTGTGCAGGCACATTGCTTAAACACATAGCAATGGGCAAAAAAGCAGGTATTGTTGACCTTACTCAAGGTGAACTGGGTACACGTGGTACAGCCGAGATACGCATTGCAGAGGCTAAGGCTGCTGCTGAGATACTTGGCCTGAGCGTACGTGAAAACCTCGCCCTTCCCGATGGTTTTTTTGAAAACACAAAAGAGTTTCAGCTGAAGGTAATTGAAGCAATAAGGAAATATCAGCCTGAAATTATTATTACCAATGCTTTGCACGATCGTCATCCCGACCACGGGCGCGCTAATCAACTGGTAGAAGCATCTGTTTTCCTGTCGGGATTAAGACGCATTGAAACTTATGATAACGGCGCCCTGCAGGACGTGTGGCGGCCAAGGCTTGTTTTGCATTTTATACAGGACAGGTATATTCAGCCTGATATAATGGTTGATATTACCGAGCACTGGGATAAAAAGGTAGAAAGTGTTATGGCTTTTAAATCGCAGTTTTATAATCCGGAGTGGGAGGAGGAGCCGCAAACCTATATTTCTTCGCCTGAATTTATTAAAAATGTTGAAGCAAGGGCTATTGAACTGGGCAAAAATATAGGCGTAAAATATGCGGAAGGCTTTACATCCGCAAAGCTGCTGGGGGTAGATAACTTATTCAGCCTGTTATAATTATCAGGGCTTTATATAGTCGAAACGGTTGTTGTCTTTACTCTTTTCTCGTCTCAGTTTGTTCTCGTTCGATAGCTTTAACAGGATACCTGATAATTCTGACGTTTTAAAATCGGAATCGAAATGCTCTTTACAATAAGAAGCAATTGATGATATAGAACGTGGAACATCAAAAAAATCGGTATTTAGCAGCTGGTTAAGTACACGTGTCGCACCTGGTTTTTTGCGTTGCTGCACGCCGGTAAAAGCCTCATCCGGCCGAAGCCTGCGTCCGCGTTTAAATACTTCGTTGCCATCGCTGTCGGCGCGCTCAATATCAATAAGTACATCAAAAAGTTTCTCGGCGATTTTTACCTGTACAGCCTCTGATTTAAAGGTGTTTACAACTTCAGATATCTCTGCCAGTTGTTTTTTCAGGCGTTCCATTTGTTTATTCATGATAGGTAGCAGTTTAAATTCTTTTCAAAGCAAAAGGTTCAGTTAGTAATAAAAATAATTACTTAATAATACAAAAAGTAACTCGTAAACTATTTTTTTATCATACATATAAACGTTTATATACGATTATAGTATTTTACTAATAAAAAAAGCGCCTGTTTGCTTAAAAACAGACGCCTGTAGCAATATTATTACAGTTATTATAAATTAACACATATTTCACTAAGCGCTTTAATACCTGCGTCAATATGAGCCTTATCCATTATCAGCGCAGGGCGAAAACGTATAGTGTGTGGCCCGCAGCCCAAAAACATTATATTGTGCTTAAACCCTTCAGTAATTAACTTTTCCCGTTTCCCTCTGTCAGGCAAATCAAAGGACGTTAACAGTCCTTTACCCCGTACGTTGGTAATAACAGGTATATCTGCTGCAGCTTCTTTCAGGCAGTTTTGCAGATAGTCACCCATCTCAGCGGCATTGGCGCACAGATTATCTTCCTCAATGATCTCCAGTATGCGGGTTGACCGCACCATATCAACCAAACTACCGCCCCAGGTTGAATTAATGCGTGACGATACTTTAAACACGTTATGCTCTACTTCATCAATACGCGGACCGGCCAGTATGCCGCATACCTGCATTTTTTTGCCAAAAGCTATGATATCAGGCCGTGCGTTCTCACCAAAATGCTCGTGACACCAGAATTTTCCTGTTAATCCTACGCCGGTTTGAACTTCGTCATATATAAGAAGCGCTTCATACTCGTTAGCCAGTTGGCGCAACTGCTCGGCAAATTCTTTACGCATATGGTTATCACCGCCTTCCGATTGTACAGGCTCAACAATTATCGCGCAAATGTCATCCTTATTGGTTTCAAAAGCCTTGCGTATCTGCGCTACCGAAAGCGCTTCACGCCGTAGGAGGTCCTCGTGACTGTCATCTGTGTAAGGAAACTTAATATAAGGAAACGAAACCCGCGGCCAGTCGAACTTGGCATACCACTTGGTTTTTACCGGGAGCGTGTTAGTCAAGCTTAATGTATAACCCGAACGCCCGTGAAAGGCATGTTCAAAATGCAGTACTTTATGCCCTTTTTCTTTGGTGTAGCCTTTAGCAAAGTTCTTTTGTACCTTCCAGTCCATAGCCGCCTTTAGGGCGTTCTCAATAGCCAGTGTTCCGCCTGAAATAAAGAAGGCATGCGGCAAATAATCAGGGATACCTACGCGACCGAAAGTCTCAACAAACTGGGCGTATTGCGTGGTGTAGATATCCGAGTTTGATGGGTTGGTTAATGCCGCCAGCAGCAGGTTGTTTTTAAACGTTTCGTCGTGCAGCATTTTGGGGTGATTATAGCCCAGTGGTACCGATGCGAAGCAAGTAAAAAAGTCGAGCAGGGTGCGGTTATGTTTCGAATCATAGATGTACACGCCACTGCTTTTCTCCATGTCAAAAGTAAGGTCGAATCCATCGGCTAAAATGTGTTTTTGTAAAGTTTGCTGAACGTTTTCAGGTGGTATCTGCAAGTGGTACATGGTACAATCGGTTTCTAACAAATTTAACAAAAACCCTTAAAAAACGAAATTTAAGCGGTTTTTGAACCGATGCGGATAAAAAAGTAACTTTAAGCTGTTTAAACTTATTATTTATACCAAAGCTCTTTTTAGTATGACGAGTCAGCTCTGATTTTAAAGGTATTAAAACCGCTCTTTCATGCCTAAAATGCTAAGCAAACCGCCTGTATGTATAGCCAGTATGCGGCTGCCGGATTCAAAATGCCCCGATTTGATGAGATCAAAAATAGCGTAGAAAAGCTTGCCGGTATAAATAGGCTCAATCAGTATACCGGTGGCAGCAGTAAAATCTTTTACAAAGCTGATTAGCTCCGGAGTAGTTTTGGCGTAACCGCCGAAATGATAGTTGTTATGCAAATGATAGGGGATGAGAGCGGTTGCATACCTGTCAATTTCGGCTTTCATGAAATCACCCTTAAGCACCGGCACTCCGTGGAACTCTGTACGTAAATTATTTTCACTTATACCATCAATAATACCTGCAGCGGTTGTGCCCGTTCCACAGGCGCAAAAAATGTGATTGAAGGGTTCGTCAAGTTCTGCTACCAGTTCTGCACACCCTTTAGCGGCCTCTGGTGAAGCACCGCCTTCGTCAATAAAGAAAGCGCTTTCATCATCACCGAA
This sequence comes from Mucilaginibacter limnophilus, assembly GCF_004005815.1. Classification (GTDB taxonomy): domain Bacteria; phylum Bacteroidota; class Bacteroidia; order Sphingobacteriales; family Sphingobacteriaceae; genus Mucilaginibacter; species Mucilaginibacter limnophilus. The sequence goes on from NZ_SACK01000007.1 coordinate 253,617, forward strand.
GTACTTTGTGAACAGAGCTGGTTTATCACGATAGCTTTCACGGTCGGTAAACATCAGTTTCATGCCGTGCATTCGGCATAAAAACAGCGTATCGTTATCCACTTCTTCACCCCGTACAATGCCTGTTGCTTGAAAGCCGAACTTTGCAGCAGCGGCGGCAGTTGCCAGTAAATGATTAGAATATGCCCCGCCGAAGGTTACCAGGTGGGTTTTATTTTCGGCCTGTGCTTTAAGCAGCGGATACTTCAATTTTCGCCATTTATTGCCCGATATAAAAGGGTGTATCAGGTCGTCGCACTTTACAAATACATGAACGCGGTGCTCATCAAACAGTGGACTGTGTATCTGCTGCACCGGGCTCTGTATTTGTAAATCAATCTTCATAATTAACGCGCGCTTAACCGTATTGCAATATTACCTATATGCAACCATAAAAAACGATTACTTTTGCGCCAATGGCAGAAGATACCGAACTAATAGAACAGGAAGAACAAGACCTTTACGAACACCTGCGCATTGTGGTTGACAAGGGGCAATCATTACTGCGAATTGATAAGTTCCTGATGCACAGGGTTGAGAATGCTTCACGTAATCGCATACAAAACGCTATAGACCTTGGTAACGTGCTGGTGAACGATAAACCTATCAAGTCGAGCTACAAGGTTAAACCGCTTGATGTAATATCAGTGGTGCTGCCGCATCCTCCGCGCGATACCGAGGTTTACCCGGAGGATATCCCGTTAAATATTGTTTACGAAGACGATGATGTGCTGATAGTGAACAAAGAGGCAGGCATGGTGGTGCACCCTGGTTACAATAACTATACGGGTACGTTAGTGAATGCGCTGGTATTCCATTTTCAGCAACTGCCAACCCTGCCGGGTAACGATGGCCGGCCCGGTTTGGTGCACCGTATTGATAAAGATACTTCAGGCCTGTTAGTGATCAGCAAGAACGAACGCGCCATGAACTATCTGGCCAAGCAATTTTTCGATCATACCATCACCCGGAAGTACATCGCGCTGGTATGGGGCGATATAGCCGAAGATGGTACTGTTACCGGCTTTATCGGGCGAAGCCTTAAAGACAGGCGTGTGATGGACGTTTATGATACCGAAGAAAAGGGCAAATGGTCAGTTACGCATTATAGGGTGCTTGAGCGCTTAAATTATGTTACGCTGATAGAATGTCAGCTGGAAACCGGGCGTACACACCAGATACGCGCGCATATGAAAAGCATTGGTCACCCGCTGTTTAGTGATGCAATTTATGGTGGCGATAAGATTTTGAAGGGGACCGTTTTTAGCAAATATCGCCAGTTTGTTGATAATTGTTTCGAGATGATGCCGAGGCAGGCGCTGCACGCGCAGGTACTGGGCTTTAAACATCCGTCGCAAAAAAAAGAACTTGTTTTTGAAGCGCCCTTACCGGAAGATTTTGAAAGTGTGCTGCAAAAATGGCGTAAGTATGTGGCTACAGATGTGAAACAATAGCTGTGAGATTTGAGACAAAAATATACCTTAACAACTCTTTAATCGTTAACTATCTCAATAAAACAACTGATTATCTCAAATCTAAATGATGCCTTTATACATCAACTTTAATGGTGAAGTTGTTCCTGCAGATTCAAAAGTGTTTGCGGCGGATAACCGCGCCTTCAGGTATGGCGACGGCTTGTTTGAAAGCATGCGCATGATGAAGGGGCATCTGAAGTTTCCTGACCTGCATGCCGACCGCCTGCAGCGGGGGATGAAGGCATTGAAGATTGATGGCTACTCGCAAACTGATGCCTGGTTCCTGAAAAATAAGGCTGAAGAACTGGCCATTCGTAACAAAGTAAAACATGCGCGGCTAAGGCTGACCGTATTTCGTGATTCCGAAGGTTTATATGCGCCTACGCAGAACAAAATGAGCTACTGCCTTGAGCTCCAGCCTATGGACGAGCCCCGGTACTTCTTGAATGAAAAGGGACTGATTATGGATGTGTTTACCGATCTGCCTAAGCCATCCAACTACCTGTCGAATATAAAAACCTGCAACTCGCTTATCTATGTAATGGCGAGCATTTACAAGGCGCAAAATAATCTTGATGATGTTTTCCTGCTTAATCAAAATGGCTACTTGTGCGAGGCCAGCAGTTCAAATATTTTCATCTGGTATCAAAATCATTTATACACACCAGCCCTAAGCGAAGGCTGTGTAGAAGGCGTAATGCGAAAAGTGATAATAGATATCGCCAAAAAAAGTAATATCCCTGTAACTGAAGCCCAGATCAACCCTGAAATACTATACGAAGCCGACGAGGTGTTTTTAACTAACGCAGTACGCGGCATACAGTCAGTTATGGGGTATGGTGTAAAGCGTTATTTCAACCGCCTCAGCAAAGGGCTTATGGATGAGCTGAACAAACTGTAAATTTTTTGTTAAAGTAAATCGTAAACTTTTCATTCAGAGTAGATTGCGATGAGCGAAGTAAGTTTGCAGGCAATAATCTTTATTTGCATGGGTTATAAATAAAGATTTTGCCCAACATTTAACAGGGTATTTATGTTGTAAAGTAAAACCGAATACTTCATGCTGTTACAAATTCTGCCCCCCGATGGCTCAATGCCATACACTGAGACTAACATGGCGCACTTTTTTCCCGAGCCATGGAATATGGTTACTTCGGCATTATTCCTGATACCTGCTTTTTACTGGATAATTAAACTTAAGGGTTTTGATAAAAGGCATAGCTTTTTAAGTGTAGCAGTTTGGTTGCTGCTTACGGGATGCATAGGCAGCACGGTTTACCACGGTTTAAGGCGGTGGAGCTTTTTTATGTATATGGATTGGGTGCCTATTGCATTATTATGCATGATGGCCAGCATATACTTTATTTTCAGGGTTACAGGTAATAAGGTTTATGGGGTAGGCGTATTGGTTGCCTTTGCGGCAGTTGAGCTGATATTACAGGAGTTATATTATGCTTATGATAAACATGTAATGTTCACCCTCAATTACCTGTTAATGGTGCTGATGATTGTTGGACCGCTGCTGCTGCTTTTGGTTAAAACCCGGTGGAAGAATGGCTGGCTGGTAGCGGGCGCCTTTACAGCTTTTGGTATGGCACTGTTTTTCAGGTTGGTTGATACCGAAGCTTACCTGCCTATGGGTACACATTTTTTATGGCACACCTTCGGGGCTGTGGCCACATCAATGATATTCCTGTATATTTATCGCTTAAACGGCTTTGTATTTATTAAACAACCAATCCACGAAGACGCAGTTATACGGACGTTATATAGCGCTGAGCCTGAAGGCAGGACGGGATCATAAGCATGCTATTTAATGTTGTCTTTAAATTTGTAAAAGCGAACCAAGCATTCACACGTGCCCTTCGAGGATTCAAGTGGAATTAGTTCTATCATCATGGATGAACGTAAATGCTGAACAAGTCCAGTATTACATGAACTTCATAGAGCCTGAAGAACCCACCGTTCACTTGCTAATTCCGGCATCAGCTGAGGCGGAAATTACAGGCAAACCCATAGCAGAAACGTTAAAAGGCTCAGGTGCAGCCGGCAGGTTTTCTTTGGTTACTTTCCCTTAGACTTGTTATTTTGTTAAAGAAGTAGTAACCAAAAGCAGCAGGATGTTCTTATGTTACTTTTAAGGCGTGCCTGCCTATCAAAAGATTGAAGACCCTGCTGCTTGCTGA
>NZ_SACK01000008.1 GCF_004005815.1 Mucilaginibacter limnophilus
CTTGCATGTATTAGGCCTGCCGCTAGCGTTCATCCTGAGCCAGGATCAAACTCTCCATTGTATAATGTTTTGTTTGTCTCACTGACCCTATTAACTCAATCAATAGAATCTGTAAAAAAATATATCTTTTACAATATCCAACTAACTTTTAAAAATCCTTATTGGCTTTTCTCTGGTTTCTACTCTTCTTAGAGTAGTTTAATTGACAGTACTATGTTACTCTTTGTGCCTCGTCTGCTTTCGCTTTCTCTGCACTTAACATAGCCCGCTACGCTACATGATTATCTTTCCTTTAAAGAACTTTATTTCCTCCCCGTCACGGTTCGGATTTGTATTTTGTTTCCAGTTTTACCTGGTTACTTTTTCAATTTGATTTCGAAAATCGCTTTCGAAATTTTCTCTTTTCAGAGTTCCCTTTGTTTTGGGAATGCAAAGGTAAGAACCTTTTTTTAATCTGCAAATTTTATTTTTTTATTTTTTTTTATTCTTTCAAATTTGCTTGTTTCAGTACCTAAAGAGCGTCCCGCGTTTCTTCGTTTGCGGGCTGCAAAGGTAGGTACATTTTCGGCTTCTGCAAACCCTTGCTAACTTTTTATTACCTACTATATCGCAACATGCTGTTTATCAGCCCGAAAAATTTATAAAAATTTAAAACAAAATCTTAGAAAGTTCATTTACGAGCCGAAACAAGCTTTTTTTATATTAAAGCGGCCATAAACGACAAAATTGCATTTCTATTTATACATCCTATATATACAGTACATGCACTATATATAATATCAAAGCGTTTAAGTGTGGCTGCGGCAAAGCATAGTATATATAATTAAGAAAAGCATTTAAGTGTAATTGCTATCAAGCATAATATATATAATATGACAAGGGTTAAAAGATGTTAAATAACAAACCCCACGCTATATATATAATATAAGCGCATTATATTCGCCGCTAAATAAATAATTGACTGATTTATAAGTATTGATTATCTTTGCAGGATGTTTAAAAAACAACTATCGTTTGTGGCGGGCTTGCTGGCAGTTTTAATAATTGCCCTTGGAAGTTGTAAAAGCAAATTTGAGAAACTAAAAGCGAGTAACGACAACTCGAAAAAATACAAAGAGGCATTGCGGTATTATAATGAAAAGAAATACGGCAGGGCGCTTGAACTTCTTGACGACCTTGTACAAAGGTATCGCGGTCGGGAGGGATATGAGGATCTTTTTTATTATTACGCCTATTCGAACTACAAGTTGCGCGATTATACATCAGCCAGGTATCACTTTAAAACATTTGCAGATACTTACCCATCAAGCAGCCGTGCTGAAGAGTGCCGCTTTATGTCGGCTTATTGTTACTATCTCGATTCGCCGATATACTCGTTAGACCAGGAAAATACCAGCAAGGCTATTGAAGCTTTACAGTATTTTATTACGCTGTACCCAAAAAGCGACCGTGTGGCCGAGGCAGGAAAATTGATACAAAATCTTCGCGATAAACTGGAAGAGAAATCATACCAGAATGCTAAGCTGTATTTAACTATTGAGGATTACCAGGCCGCAGTTATTTCATTTAACAATACCCTGCGTGATTATCCTGATACCAAATACGCCGAAGAGATTGAGTTTTTAACTGTAAAGGCCCAATACCTGTTTGCTAAAAACAGTTTGGAAACTAAACAGGAAGAACGCTATGCCCAGGCTATAACTTATGCTGACGAGTTTTTAGAAAAACATGCCGACAGCAAATATGTTAAAGATGCGGCCGAGTACAAAAAGGACAGCCAAAGCGGTATAGAAAATGCTAAACGCGTACTGGCACAGGTAAGGTTCAATCCTAAAAAGGCAAAAGAACTTGCAGAAAAAGACACAACGGTTCAATCACAACCGCCATCAGTAAAAGATCAACATCCGGAATTAGAAAATTAATAAAGATATGAGCACTAACACAAACAAGCCCGCTGTGGCAAGCAGCACCGTTACCCGCGATCTTCGCGAGCTGGACAAGGGTACCGATAATATATATGAGTCGCTGGTGATCATGGCGAAACGCGCCAACCAGATCTCAAACAATATTAAAGAAGAGCTTCACCAAAAGCTTTCTGAGTTTGCATCGTCAAACGACAACCTTGAGGAAGTTTTTGAAAACCGCGAGCAAATCGAGATCTCTAAATACTACGAAAGACTGCCGAAACCAACGCTGGTAGCTGTTCAGGAATTTTTAGAAGACAAGATTTACTACCGCAACCCAACAAAAGAATAATAAACGCCCCGCAAGGGGCATTTTTATTTTACGGCTTTTCCATTGTAACCTATATTTTTGCAGCAGTATGCTACAGGGTAAAAACATATTGTTGGGCGTGTGCGGAAGCATCGCCGCATATAAATCGGCGTTGTTGGTTAGGCTGCTTGTTAAGGCAGGCGCCAATGTACAGGTGGTGATGACACTTGATGCCGCCAACTTTATTACACCGCTTACCCTTTCTACCCTATCAAAAAACCCGGTACACATTAATTACTTTAATACCGATAACGGTGAGTGGGATAATCATGTGGCTTTAGGCCTTTGGGCGGATATCGTGCTGATAGCTCCCGCAACTGCAAACACCCTGGCAAAAATGGCCAACGGGCTTTGCGATAACCTGCTTACTGCGGTTTACCTTTCGGCTAAGTGCCCGGTATATTTTGCCCCGGCTATGGACCTTGATATGTGGAAGCATCCGTCAACTGTGCAGAACGTTCAGAAGCTTCAGTCGTATGGCAACATACTTATACCGGCAGGTACGGGTGAACTGGCCAGCGGATTGTATGGCGAAGGGCGTATGGCCGAGCCTGAGGAAATAATAGATTTACTCTCCGCAGAAATAAAAAAAAAACTTCCGTTAGCCGATAAAAAGGTGCTTATAACCGCCGGCCCTACTTATGAGGCTATCGATCCGGTTCGTTTTATCGGTAATCATTCATCTGGTAAAATGGGCTTTGCCATTGCCGATGAATTTGCCGCCGCAGGTGCAGATGTCACGCTGATAACCGGACCAACAGCACAAAAACTTCAGCATAATAACATTCAGCGTATTGATGTAACCACCGCTGCAGAGATGCTTGAAGCCTGTACCTTACATTTCCTACAGGCAGACGCGTGTGTAATGAGCGCAGCTGTAGCCGATTATACGCCTATTGAAGTTGCTCCGCAGAAAATCAAGAAACAGAACTCAGGTCTTACCATCGAACTAAAGAAAACTACTGATATTTTAAAAACGCTGGGAGAAAGTAAGCAGTCCGGGCAGGTGTTGGTTGGATTTGCCTTAGAAACCGAGAACGAGGAGGAGTACGCAATACAGAAGCTGCAAAAGAAAAACCTCGACCTCATCATCCTCAACTCACTTAACGATGCCGGTGCCGGTTTTAAAGGCGACACAAATAAAATAACGATGATAGATGCTTCGTTGCAAAAAACTATATTTGAGTTGAAAACAAAAACCGAAGCCGCCCGCGACATTTGCCTGAAAGTTACGGAGCTGATAAACCGCTTATGAAGAAACTGTGCCTGTATATTGTATTCTGTTTAATTAGCTACACCGCCGCCGCACAGGATTTAAACGCCCGGGTGCAGGTGCTGACTCAAAAGATACAGGTAACCAACAAGCGCATATTCGAGGTGATGGAGACCGGGATACGCGATTTTTTGAACGGCCGCAAATGGAGCGCCGACGTGCTTTTACCCAATGAACGTATTGATTGTAATTTTGTGATCACCATTAATTCATGGGATAACAGCAGTAATTTTAGTGGGGAAATACAAGTGCAGGCATCGCGCCCGGTATTTAATTCGGCATATACTTCGAGTTTGGTTAATATTAACGACCGTGATTTCGATTTTACTTATACCGAAGGGCAAACCATTGACTATACCGACCAAAACTTTCAAAGCAACCTGAGTGCCGTACTGGCCTTTTATGCTTATATTATTGTAGGCCTGGATAACGACAGCTTTTCGCGCTTTGGCGGAACCCCATATTTTGCTGCTGCGCAAAACGTGGTGATAAACGCGCAAACAGGCTCGGCACGTGGCTGGAAAGCTTTCGACAGTAACCTTAACCGCTATTGGCTGGCCGAGAACTTAAACAATAAGATATATGCCAACCTGCGCAGCTTTTATTACGATTACCACCGCAACGGGCTCGACCTGATGGCTGATAATGCACTGCGCGGACGACAGGCAATTGCCGCTTTACTACCATCGCTTAGCGATGTCGACCGTAAACGTTTAGGCTCCTACTTCCCTTTGATGTTCTATACAACCAAAAGCAACGAACTGGTATCTATCTTCAGCCAGGCAAGTCCGCAGGAAAAAGCAACAGCTTATAATATATTGATACAGGCCGATCCCTCAAATGGCATGAAGTATCAGACGTTGCAGGGGCGGTAGGAAGAAGTCTCACCCTAAATCCCTCTCCAAGGGTGAGCGACTTTAAAAAATGTCATGCTGAACTTGTTTCAGCATCCCTCATGCAAAGTGCTTTATTAACAGTCCTGTGAGATCCCGAAACAGGTTCCGGATGACCACTAACCCCATACCCTTTACACTTTTTAACAAAATAAATTTGCATATACGAAACTAATCGTATATAATTGTACGAATTAATTCGTAATAAGATGCCGACTGAGATAAAACCAACCGAGAGCGAACTGGAAATTTTGCAAATTATGTGGAACAAGGGCCAATGTACAGTGCGCGATGTGCATGAAGAACTTGAAAAAACAAAAGATGCAGGATATACCACTACGCTTAAGTTGATGCAGATAATGTTTGAAAAAGGGCTGGTTAGCCGCGATAGCAGCGAAAAAACGCATAAGTACACTGCGTTATTTACACGTGAGAAAGCACAAAAAACAGCTTTAGACAAAATTATTGCAACGGTTTTTAAAGGTTCTGCGTCTGATTTGGTAATACAGGCGCTTGGCCAGCATCAAACCTCAAAAGAAGAGATAGACGCCATTAAGCAGTACCTTGAACAATTTGAACAACGCAAAACCAAGTAATCAATATGGAGACCTTGTTAAACAACATCAGTCAGGTTTTAGGCATTACCGTTATCCACTCGCTTTGGCAGGGGCTTTTGGTTTATTTGTTGCTGCAGATTGTGTTAAGTTGTGCGCCTTCGCTGTCGTCGGCCAAAAAGCATAATTTGGGTATGCTGGCACTGCTGGCGATGGCCGGATGGTTTGTTGTTACTTTTTTTAACGAGGTTAGCCATGTTGACTGGCTGGCAAAACAGGCTCTTGATAATGTGGCGCCGTTTAATTTTGTACCGTCGCCGGTGAGCAGAGTAGTAAACCAGCCTGACAGTTACCAGTACATTATTAAGCAGTACCTGCCATATATCACGGTGGTATATCTTATTGGCTTGTTGCTTAACGCGCTTAAACTATGCTTTGCATGGCGGAATATCATTCAGGTTAAACGGTCGCTTACTGTGGTTGACGAGCTGCAGCAAGCGGTTAAAACCTATACCGAACAATTGAATATCAGCAAAAACGTATCGGTAAATATCAGCCGCATGGTTGATGTACCGGGCGTAATCGGCTTCATGAAACCAATCATCCTGCTGCCCGTAACCCTAAGTACATCGCTGAGCAGCGCAGAAGTTGAGGCCATCTTATTACACGAACTTGCACACATAAAACGCAACGACTATCTGTTCAATCTGCTGCAGCAGGTTATCGGTGTGTTGATGTTTTTTAATCCCTTTGCCATACTGGTTAACCGCATTATTAACACCGAGCGTGAAAATAGCTGCGACGATCATGTGGTAGAAATGACCGGACAGCCGCTGGTATATGCCCGGGCGCTTTTAAAGCTTGAGCAATATAAACCCAATTTGCAGCTGGCCCTTGCCGCTACCGGCAAAAAGTATGTTTTACTTAACCGTATTGAACGTATCATGACAACAAGAAAATTAACCGCCAATGTGCGACATATATTAGCTGTAATATTGCTATTCACTTTAAGTTTGGGCAGCATAGCCTGGCTTAATCCTGAAATAAAGAACAACAAAATTGTAATAAACCCTATTGCCATTGCCCGCAATTTATTTGCCGACACCGTTCCGGGTAAGAAACCTGTTAAAAAAGGTGTTAAGAAGAAAACTACAACAGGCGTTTACAAGATTAAAACAGAAAAAGGTAAAACAGTCATTTATTCTTTTGATGATGACCCTGAGTTGGCAAGGCTTTCTGCCGAAGTAGAAAAACATGGCGAAGCAATCGAGAAATTTTACGAAAGTGCGGAGTTTAAAAAACTTAGTGAGGAAATGGAAAAAAACGGCGAGGCCATAAGCGCTTACTATGATTCGCCTGAAATGCGCAAGCTGATTGAAGAGCAGGAAAAGTTGTCGGAAGAGTTTGACAAGAAATGGAGCAATAATCCTGAAATGGAGAAGCTGGAAAAACAGCTTGATGAAGCCGGTAAACAGATTGACCAGTATTACGATGCACCTGCATTCAAAACCCTAGAAAAACAACTTGAAGCCGCCAGCACCCGTCTTGAAAAATCAAACTTCGGTTCTGCAGAATTTAATAAAAACAGGGCTGAAGTGAGCAGGCTGAGCAAAGAAGTAGGCGCATACGCACAGAACCCACAAATAAAAGCGCAACAGGATAAGGTTAGAGAGCTTGGTCAAAAGGTGCGTGATTACTATCAAAGCCCTGAATTTAAAGCACAGCAATCAAGAATAAGAACTCTTGGGGACAGTATTGGCAAACTGCACAACAACGCGGCTATTAAACAACAACAGCAGGCATTACGCCAGTTAGGCGAAAAAATGCGTGCTTATCGTGATAATCCGCAAATAAAACAACAGCAAAAATTGCTTGCCGAAGCAAGTGCAAAGCTGCGTGCCTATACCAATAGTCCGGCGTTTAAAGAAAAGCTCAAACAGCGCAATGTGATCATCCGCTCTTTTGATGCATCTGATGAGGCGGTAGCTGATCCGCGTGCTACGCCGGATGCCGAAGCAGTACCAGATGTACCGCCTGCACCGGATATTGTAGCACCAGCTTCGCCGGTAGACCCTAAATAAAAGCTATTTAATTTAGCATTTCACAATAGCTAATTGTAATTTAGTATCCTCAAACCTTGAGGATACTTTTTTTTATGCTGCAAAGGCTTACCATTAACAATTACGCGCTTATTGACAACCTCGATATCAGTTTTGATAACGGGTTAAACATACTCACCGGTGAAACCGGCGCCGGAAAATCAATCATTTTAGGTGCGCTTTCGCTAATACTTGGTCAGCGGGCCGAAAGCCGGTATTTTTTCAATCAGCAAAAAAAATGTGTAATTGAGGGGCAGTTCAAGATCGACGGCTTTCATCTAAAAAGTTTTTTCGAGGAAAACGACTTCGACTATGAAGCCGAAACCGTTCTGCGCCGCGAGATAACCGCCGATGGTAAATCACGTGCCTTTGTTAACGATACGCCGGTTAATCTTACCTCGCTTAAACAACTTGGCGAACGGCTGATCGACATACATTCACAGCATGCTACGTTAGAGATTAACGATGCGGGCTTCCAGTTACTGGTGATTGACGCGCAGGCGAAGAGTGATGCCCTGCTGAATACCTATCAGCAGAGATTTAAACAATACAAAAACGAAACGGCACGGCTAAAGCAATTAACAGAAGAAAACGACAAAGCCAAAGCCGACCTTGACTATTACCAATTTCAATACGATGAGCTGGAAAAAGCAGATCTTGTTGCCGATGAGCAGGAACAGCTTGAACAAGAGCTATATGCACTTAACCACGCCGAAGAAATAAAACGGAACCTGCTGGCAGTGGCATATGTACTGCAGGACAGCGAAGCCGCAGCGCTTAACCAATTGAAAGAAGCAGCACAGCAGCTATCAAACCTGAGCAAGTATAACCCTCAGATTGAAGAATTGCACACGCGCCTTGGCAGTACCATTATTGAAATTAAAGATATTGCCGCTGAAGTTGAAAATATAGAGCAGCGCACATTTACCGACGAAGCACGTGCTGAAGAGATAAACACCCGTCTCAGCATGATCTATAACCTGCAGAAAAAGCACCGTGTTACCACCAATGCCGAATTGCTGCAAATACAGGATGATCTTTCAGGCAAATTACAACAGGCGCTATTTGGCGACGAAGCCATTGAAAAACTGCAAAAAGAGATAGCTGCCATAAAAGCTGAACTGCAAAAATTAGCAGATGAACTGTCGGACAAACGTGCAAAAGCAATCCCTGCGATTGAGCAACAAGTAGTGGCCACACTTGCCGAAATGGGCATGAAGGATTCGGTGTTAAAAGTGGAGCTTTCTACTGTAGCCGACTTTACTAAAACGGGCACCGATAATGTCCGCTTCCTGTTCTCGGCTAATAAGGGACATGCACCCGGCGAAATGAGCAAGGTTGCATCAGGTGGTGAGCTGTCACGGTTGATGCTGGGCATTAAATCGCTTATCGCACAAAATACCGCATTGCCTACGATAATTTTTGATGAGATTGACACCGGCGTTTCAGGCGAGGTAGCATCAAAAGTAGGTACCATTATGGAGCGCCTTGCTGCCAACCTGCAGGTGATCACCATTACCCACCTGCCGCAGATAGCCGGTAAAGGCGAAAGTCATTACTTTGTGTATAAAGATAACGAGTCGGCTACGACATACACACGTATTAAAAAGTTAAATCAACAGGAACGTATTCTGGAAATAGCCAAAATGCTGAGCGGTGATAAACCCGGGGAGAGCGCTATTCAAAATGCTAAGGAATTGCTGGGAGTGTGATAGTCATTACTGTTCGAAGCAATAACGATGTGTAGCGTCATCCCGAACTTGTTTTGGAATCCCTCAGGACTGTCAACCGATTTGCATGTGAGATGCTGAAACAAGTTCAGCATGACGTTTGGACGTTTAGTTTAACTTTTGTCATGCTGAGGAACGAAGCATCTATCGGCAAATAGATGCTTCACTACGTTCAGCATGACAAAAGCTTATAACAAAAAAGGCATGGTTATCACCATGCCTTTCTTATTCTATCTTAATTCCTGAATCTTAATTCTTGAATCAAAATATTAGTAACGGTAGTACTCCGGTTTGAACGGGCCTTCAACAGTTACACCGATATATTCTGCCTGGTCCTGATCTAACACTTCCAGTTCAACACCAATTTTGGCAAGGTGCAGGCGGGCTACTTTCTCGTCAAGGTGTTTTGGCAGAGTGTAAACCTGGTTCTCGTATTTATCACCGTTAGTCCAAAGCTCTAATTGAGCAAGCGTTTGGTTGGTAAACGAGTTACTCATTACAAAGCTTGGGTGACCAGTTGCACAACCTAAGTTTACCAGGCGGCCTTCGGCAAGAACAATAACATCTTTGCCTTCAATGGTATATTTATCTACCTGTGGCTTTATCTCGATTTTGGTATTACCATAAGCACCGTTTAACCAGGCCATATCAATTTCGTTATCAAAGTGTCCGATGTTACAAACGATGGCTTTGTCTTTCAATGCGCGGAAATGTTCTTCACGAACAATATTTTTGTTGCCGGTAGCAGTTACTACGATGTCAGCTTCGGCTACAGCGGTTGAAAGTTTTTTCACTTCAAAACCTTCCATAGCGGCTTGCAAAGCGCAGATAGGGTCGATCTCGGTAACAATTACACGAACACCTGCATTACGAAGTGAATCGGCCGAACCTTTACCTACGTCGCCATAACCGCAAACAACAGCCACTTTACCGGCCATCATTACATCGGTAGCACGGCGGATAGCGTCAACCAATGATTCACGGCAGCCGTATTTGTTATCGAATTTCGATTTGGTAACCGAATCGTTCACGTTGATAGCAGGCATTGGCAGGGTACCGTTCTTCATACGCTCGTACAGTCGGTGTACGCCGGTAGTAGTTTCTTCAGAAAGGCCTTTAATTTCAGCAACCAGTTCAGGATATTTATCCAATACCATGTTGGTAAGGTCGCCGCCATCATCCAATATCATATTCAATGGCTTGCGTTCTTCGCCAAAAAATAAAGTTTGCTCAATACACCAGTCAAATTCTTCGGCGTTCATGCCTTTCCAGGCATATACAGAAATTCCGGCAGCAGCAATAGCGGCAGCGGCGTGATCCTGAGTTGAAAATATGTTGCATGACGACCAGGTAACTTCAGCGCCCAGCTCAATCAAAGTTTCAATTAACACGGCCGTTTGTATGGTCATGTGCAAGCAGCCTGCAATACGCGCGCCTTTCAATGGTTTTGAAGGGCCGTACTCCTGGCGAAGCGCCATAAGGCCCGGCATTTCTGCTTCAGCCAATTCTATTTCTTTGCGGCCCCAATCAGCCAGCGATAAGTCTTTTACTTTGTGTTTTACGTAGGCAGTCTCTACAGTCGACATATAATTCAAATTTTGAAATGCAAAAATACGCATTAAGATTTTCTTAATGAAATGGTTGTGTTAAGCGTTGATTATATATGATTTACAGATTACATGCCAGATTGCAGAACATAGCGGAATGTTATTTGTTGAGCATTAACTTATGTTAGAACACGCGCTCATCATCGCCATGATAGTCCTCTTCATCCATGCCTGCAGCTGGCGCGGGATGATATTTGATGGTATAAAAAAAATTATTGAGCCGAAAGGGCATTTGTATAAACCCATATATGGCTGTCCTATCTGCATGACACCATATTACGGTACTATTATTTACCTTTTATTTTTTAAAGTATCCTTTGCTGATGGCTTGCTTACCGTAGCCGCAGCCAGCGGATTAAATGTTGTATCGGTATTGCTGATAGATATTAAGGACGCGCTATGCCATCCGAAAGAAGACGACACAAAGCCGTAAAGTCAACAGAATGTTATTATTACGCCTGCCACAGATATATTATTTTTGATTTGATATTTTTGTAAAAAATTAACTTAGGTAATAACTATGATGTACCCTGAATATTTAGTAGCCCCAATGCGTGCCGAATTAACCAACGCGGGCTTTGAGGAACTGAAAGACGCGCAAGCGGTAAAAGAAGCTATTGAAAGCGAAGGCACCGTGCTTGTTGTGGTAAACTCGGTTTGCGGATGTGCCGCTGCCAACGCCCGCCCTGCTGCCCGCGCTGCTGTAAAATACGAAAAGCACCCTGATAAACTGGTAACCGTTTTTGCCGGCATGGAAAAAGAAGCTGTTGATACCGCACGTAACTACATGCTGCCTTATCCACCGTCATCGCCATCAATGGCATTATTTAAAGACGGCAAATTAGTGCATATCATCGAGCGCCATCAAATTGAAGGCCGCCCTGCACAAATGATTGCCGATAACCTGGTTTACGCTTTTGATCAGTACTGCTAAGGTTTTTTAGTCCGAAAGTCGGAAAAGTCCGGGAGTCGGAAAAGATCACCAAATAATAAAAAAACCGCTGCACAACAGCGGTTTTTTTATTAGCTTAATTTTCTTCCGGACTTTCCCGACTTTCGGACAAAAGAACTACTTCAACTCTTTAATCTTAATACTTTTAAAGCTTACAGCATTACCATGATCCTGCAGCAGGATGTGTCCTTGCGGCGCTTCGCCGAAGTTTTGCCAGATTTTGTATTTGCTGATGGCTACCAGGTCTTTAAATTCTTTTGAACCACGCTCGTACTCCAGCACCTTTACGCCATTAAGGTAATGCTCAACATGGTTGTTCGGATAAACCACTACCCTGCCGGTGTTCCAGTTGCCGGGCAGGTGTACAAAGCGGGCTTGCTTGTTGGCTTTTATTAAATCATACAATGATGCCAGCGTGCGGTTACCGTCGCGGCCAAGTTTGGCATCGGGATGGCGCTCATCGTCAAGCACCTGGTACTCCAGGCCAATAGCCGAGCCTTGTGTTTTTTCGTCAAGCGTAACAAAGTATTTTACACCGCTGTTGGCACCTTCGGTAAGTTTAAAATCGAATGAAAGGTCGAACGCTTTATATTGATCATTGCTTACAATATCACCGCCGTTGGTTGCTTCGCCGCCATCTGAAGGGGCAACGCTGATTACGCCATTAGTTATCGACCAACCTTTTGCCGGGAAACCACCGCCTTTGGCACTGCGCCAGCCGTTTGAAGTTTTTCCATCGAACAACAGCTTCCAGCCGTTTTGTTGTTCATAAGCCGACAGGTTGTTTGCTACAAGATTTACTACAAAAATGTCTTTATCAAATGTCTCGGGTTTCAAGCTTGTAGTTTTTATCTGAATATTTTTAAACCATACCTTCTTGTTGGCTTGTGCCTCGGTAGTTATGCCATGCACCTGTAAACCGATAAAGCCTGAAGCGTCAACCGTATCAATCACATAGCCTGCGGGTACACCGTTTATCCAGGTTTTAGTTTCGTTGCCAATGCATTCTATTTTGATATGATTGAATTCGCCAACTTTAAATTTCCCTTTAGCAGCAGGGTTCAGATCAAGCGGATATAGCCAGTCGCGGCGGCCTTCATCGTAGATGCCACCTGTCCAGTCGCGCGGCGAAGGGTCAAATTCGCACTGGCGGCCATATACCCTGCCTTTGCCGCCGTATCCGGCAGCATCGTAATGACTGCGTGTTTGCACACCAGAGTTGCTTACATTGCTTTCCATTTTAACATCAAGCTCCAGCACAAAATCGCCGTATTCTTTTTCGGTTACCAGGAAAGTGTTGCCCGAGTTCATTACGGTAGTTCCCTGTATGGTACCGTCAACCACCTGGTAATCGGCAGTACCGGCCAGGCGTTTCCATCCGTTTAAAGTTTTTCCATCGAACAGGCTTGTATAACCTTTTTTTATTTGTGCCGATGCCGTAGTAGCAGCGGCTATTAACATCAGTGCAAGTATCTTATTGGTTTTCATGGTTGGTTTGTTGGTTATATTTTCTTATGTCATTTCGACCGTAGGGAGAAATCTTCTAAAGCAACCGGCTCACTGCCATGACTAAGAAGATTTCTCCTCGTACCTCGTCGAAAAGACATTGAGTATTAATTTTATGAGGTGTCTTAAACTTTCAAATCCCATCCCGGCGCATACTCGCGGCTCCAAAGTTTCGTCGCTTCCGCGTCATTCAAAATGTGGCCGTTTTTTGTATCGATGTTCAGCACTCGTCCTACACGCTGCGCGATGTTACCAAGCTGTGGTATTAATGTCGACTTGTGCCCTTCAGTTACCGGCTGGGTAAGTTTGGCACTGCCCTGTATGGTTTGAATAAAGTTTGCCAGGTGGGTAGTATCAAGCAACTCGGTCGGACTCAGTTTATTGGTTGGGTCAACCACGGTATCATCCTTTATTTCTTTTACAATCTTGTTGTTTCCATCCAGTACCTGGTAACCATTACCGCCGCCATAGTAAATGGTGCCGTTCTCACCGTAAAAAATCACGCCCCGGCCATCGCCCTGGTAATGCTGATTACAACTGCGGCCCTCCCATGACAGCGCGGTATTGTTCGGAAAATTTACCAGTATGGTTTGCGTATCAGGTGTTTCCCAGTCATCTTTAAAGGCGAAGCGCCCGCCTGATGAGGTTACCCGCTCAGGGAAATCAGTACCTAAACCCCAGCGCATCACGTCAATTTCATGTGTGCCATTGTTAAGCGCCTCACCTGTGCCCCAGTTCCAGAACCAATGCCAGTTATAGTGGATCAGATTATCCTTATAAGGTTGGCGTGGCGCAAAACCCTGCCACAAATCATAATTCAAATTTGCCGGAACTGCCACCTGCTTGCCTACGCCAATGCTTGCCCGGCGATTGGTATACCATCCGCGGGCAAAATACACACGCCCGATAATGCCCTGGTGCAGTTCGTCAACCATTTTCTGCACGTTGCTGAACGAACGACGCTGGCTGCCCATCTGTACAAAGCGGTTGTACTTTGTTGCCGCGGCAATGGCCAGTTCGCCTTCGTTAGGATTGTGGCTCAACGGTTTTTCAACGTACACATGCTTACCGGCCTGACAGGCAAGTATGGTTGCGGGCGCATGCCAATGGTCGGGAGCAGCTACAACTAAAGCGTCAAGGTCTTTTCGCTCAAGCAGTTTGCGTATATCGGTATAGCCTTTGGGTTTTTTGCCGGTGGTTTTCTCAACGTCGGCAATGCATTTGTTTAATACGTTGCTGTCAACATCGCATATATAGCCAATTTCCACATCAGCAACGCCTGCAAACTTTTGCGCCAGGTAACCGCCGCGGCCGTTAACGCCCATTATGCCAATAACAACCTTTTTATTTGGCGAGCCGGTATAAAAGCCTGATGCCAGTGACGGGCCTATCAAAAACGTAGAACCGGCGATTGATACATTCCGGATAAAATTTCTTCTGTGCATGGTTTATAAGCATTGGTTAGGTAAACATAGCAGTAAATATATGTTATTACATATCAGCTTTTGTAACAATTTGGAAACGTGTCCGTCTTAGTAATCGCTATATTAACCTTTGTAATTTAACGGTTTGCATTGCGTAGCTTTAATAAACTGTTAAATTTGTTTTTTTAACACCTCATTTTTATATGAAAAGAACCCTGCTTGCAGGCGCTTTAATTACCGCCTGCATTGTACCGGCCCTGGCACAACAGCCGAAACCCAAGGCCGAAGACCCGCTGATGAAAATTTACCGGGAAACACCTGCCAAAGTCAACGATTTGATACACACCAAACTTGATGTGCGGTTCGATTACAAAAAACGTTACCTGTACGGAAAAGAATGGATAACCATTAAGCCGCATTTTTATGCTGTTGACAGCCTGAAGCTTGATGCCAAAGGCATGGACATTAAAAATGTATCGATTGTTAACGGTGCCAAACTTGTTCCGCTTAAGTTTAGCTACGACAGCCTGATGCTGAACATCAAGCTCGACCGTACTTACCGTAATAATGAAAAATATGTTGTGTTTATCGACTATACCGCCAAGCCTGATGAACTGAAAGTTGAAGGCAGCGCGGCGATCAGCGATGCTAAAGGCTTGTATTTCATCAACCCTGACGGTACCGAAAAAGACAAACCAACCCAGATATGGACACAAGGCGAAACCGAGTCGTCATCAGCATGGTTCCCTACTATTGATAAGCCGGGGCAAAAAACCACCCAGGAGCTTACCATGACCGTTCCTGCGAAATACGTAACGCTGTCAAACGGCCGCCTGGCATCACAAAAAGTAAATGCCGATGGTACCCGTACTGATACCTGGAAAATGGAACTGCCACACTCGCCATACCTGTTTATGATGGCTGTGGGCGATTTCAAAATTTACAAAGACAAATGGAAAGATAAAGAGGTAAGCTATTACCTTGAACCGAAATACGCGCCTTATGCGAAAGAAATTTTCGGATTTACGCCTGAGGCTATCGACTTCTTCTCGAAAAAACTGGGTGTTGATTATCCATGGAACAAATACGCGCAGATTGTAGTGCGGGACTATGTAAGCGGCGCTATGGAAAACACCACCGCTACCCTGCACGGCACTTATGTACAAGGCACTCCGCGCGAGCTGATCGACGCGTATTATGATGCCGGCCGCAGCACTATCGCGCACGAGCTTTTTCACCAGTGGTTTGGCGATTATGTTACCGCCGAAAGCTGGAGCAACCTAACCGTAAACGAATCGTTTGCCGATTTTAGCGAAACCCTTTGGGCAGAACATAAATACGGTAAAGATGAGGGCGGCGCGCATATTTACGACGATCTGCAAAACTACCTGCGTAACCGCAGTGCAAAAGAAAAAAACCTTGTAAGGTTTTACTACCATGATAAAGAAGACGTGTTTGACGTGGTTACTTACCAAAAAGGTGGTACTATATTAAACTACCTGCGTAATTATTTAGGTGAAGACGCTTTCTTTAAAGGACTAAATATTTACCTGAAAACAAACGCGTTTAAGAACGGTGAAGCGCACCAACTACGTTTGGCTTTTGAAGAAGCCAGCGGCCGCGATTTAAACTGGTTCTTTAACGAGTGGTATTTTAACTCGGGCCACCCGGTATTAAACATTACTTACAACTGGGACGAAGCTACTAAAACCCAAAAGGTATATGTTGCCCAAACCCAAACCGGCGACGCGTTTAAACTACCTATAGCTGTTGATATTTATGCAGGCGGTAAAAAAGAACGTCATAATGTATGGCTAACTACCAAGGCCGACACCCTGTCGTTCAAGGTAGCATCTAAACCTAACCTTGTTAACGTTGACGGCGACAAGGTGCTTCCTACGCAAAAAACTGACAAGAAATCGCTTGAAGAGTTTGCATTCCAGTATGCTAACGCGCCTTTATACCTTGACCGTTTAGAGGCTATCAATGCTGCGGCCGCAAGCCAGGGCGACAAAAACGCGCAGAAGATCATCATCTCTGCCCTTAAAGATAAATATTACGGCCTGCGCATTGAGGCTATTGAAGCTGCTAACATGAACAGTGACGAAGTACGTAACCAGGCACAACCTGTTATTATGCAGCTTGCCCGTACCGACGAAAATACGCTGGTACGCGCCGCGGCAATTAAAGTGTTGGGTAAACTTAAAGCTGCTGGTATGCTGACGCTGTTCCGCGAAGGTTTAAGCAGCCAATCGTACGCTATACAAGCTGCATCGCTCGAAGCTATTGCTGCAATAGAACCTGCTGAAGCGTTAAAAGCTGCAAAAGGATTTGAAAAAGATAACAAAGGCAAGCTTACCCAGGCACTGATAAACACTTATGCGACTTACGGTGGCGAAGAGCAATGGCCTTTCCTGTACGAGAACTTTACACAATTGAGTCCACAGGCTCAGTTTGATGTATTGCCAAAAATTGGTGAGGTTGCCGGTAAGGTTAACAACCCTGCTTATGCGCAGCAAGCTATCAGCAAGTTGAAAGACCTTGGCGTTAAGTACAAAAAATATGGTGTAGCACCATACGTAATTAATGTGCTTAACAACATCAAAACAAAACGTGCTGAAAAGAAAGACGACGCATCAGTTAAAGCTGCTGACGATGCCGTAAAAGCAATAAATGATGCCAATTAATTAATAATCGTGCAACATTAAAATAAAAAAGGTGTCTGTTTATCAGGCGCCTTTTTTATTTTTATATCGATATGAAAAAACTTGCTTTTGTTTTGATGCTTGGCATAGCCGGAGCAGCTGATGTTAAAGCGCAACAGTTTCCTAAATTGAAGGACTATAATAATCCTTACAACCTTAGTCCTTTATTTTCAGACAGCCTTGCAAAACTGCCGAAGTACACGCTTCCTAAACTACAGGCAGAGCAATCACCTGCTTTGAACGAACTGTACACTTACGATAAAATGCCGTATGTAAAACCACGGGGCAATTACAAAACACCTGTTGTTGATCCTGCCACACCCGGCGTAAGGTATACAATGCTGGTAAAAAAGATAGGTAATTATCAGCAGCCCGAGATCAAATTACCATAGCTGGTGTTTTTAACTTGCAATAATGACTAATGACCATTGACTACTGATCAATGACCAATTAAAAATCTTTGTTCAGTAGTTTTTCCAGTTCGGCAAAGCTGATGTTCATTTTAACGCGACCTTGCTTGGCGTAAGATATTTCGCCGGTTTCTTCAGATACAATAATTGCTGATGCCTCATTGGCTTCGGTAATACCAATACCTGCCCGGTGGCGTAACCCAAATTGGGCCGGCAGGTCGGTTTTCTCTGTTAATGGCAGAATACAGCTTGCCGATTTTATCCTGTTTTCGGCAATAATTACTGCCCCATCATGCAAGGGGCTATTCTTTTGAAATATACTTTCAAGCAGGCGTTTTGATATGCGGGCATCCATCAGTTCGCAGCTGTTTTGGTACACCTGCTCATCGTATATTCTTGCAAAAACTATAAGCGCGCCGGTACGGGTTTGTTTCATGCTTTTGCAGGCGTCAATTATGGGTTTTATACGGGCATAGTTATTTTTCTCAACTTCAGCTTTGCCGAAAAAATATTGCCACCAGGCCCGGTTTCGTTGCAGCGAAGCATTCTTGCCCACCAGTAATAAAAAGCGCCGTATCTCCTGCTGAAACACCACCACAATGGCAATAATTCCCACATTCATGAAATTGCCTAAAATGCCGGTAAGCAATTGCATTTGCAAGGCGCGTACCACGAAATACAGGGCACAGATAACCGCCAAGCCGATAAAGATATTGGCAGCAATAGTACCTCGTATCAGGTTGTACAACTGGTAAATTAAAGCAGCTACCAGCAGTACGTCGATAACATCAAATATGGTGAACTTAAAGAAGTTGATATCTAAACCCTGCATTACTACGAAGGTAGTGAATTATAGTAATTAGAGAATAGTGGGGAGAGATTAGTGAAATGTTATGACATAAAAAGCGTCGTTGCAAGGATGAATTCTAAACCTTCTTAAGGTTACTTGTCATCCTGAACATAGTGAAGTATCTATATTCGACAGATGCTTCGTTTTTCAGCATGACAAGTGAAAAGTTCAGAGATTGCTTCGTTCCTCGCAATGACGCCTTTTGGTATTGTTAACCTCTTATTCTTTTTCCATTTGCTCGATAACTGCTTTTGTTACACCGGTGAACGAGAAGCCGCCATCGTGAAACAGGTTTTGCATGGTTACCATGCGGGTAAGGTCTGAGAACAGGGTTACGCAGTAATCAGCACACTGGTCGGCGCTGGCGTTGCCAAGCGGACTCATTTTTTCAGCATAATTAATAAAGCCGTCGAAACCTTTTACGCCTGAGCCGGCAGTAGTGCGGGTTGGCGACTGTGATATGGTGTTTACACGTACTTTCTTTTCAACGCCATAGAAGTAACCGAAGTTACGGGCGATGCTTTCAAGTACTGCTTTATTATCGGCCATATCATTATAATCAGGGAACACACGCTGAGCGGCGATGTAAGTTAAAGCCACCACGCTGCCCCACTCGTTAATAGCATCCTGCTTGCGGGCAACCTGCAATACACGGTGAAGGCTTAATGCTGATATATCAAACCCTTTGTGGGTAAACTCGTAGTTGTTTTCAGGATAAGGAACGCCTTTGCGCACGTTAATGCTCATACCGATAGAGTGCAATATAAAATCGACACCGCTGCCAAAATGCTCTTTTGTTTTGGCAAACAGGTTCTCTATGTCTTCCATGCTGGTAACATCGGCTGGGATAACCGGTGCGTTTACCTCTTCGGCCAGTTGGTTGATTGCACCCATACGCATCGCAATCGGGGCATTGGTTAATACCAGTTCGGCACCCTCGGCATAGCAGCGCTGGGCGGTTTTCCAGGCAATTGATTTTTCATCCAAAGCACCAAAAATGATACCTTTTTTGCCTTTTAATAGATTATAAGCCATGTTTTAATTTTTTATAATTGAGGTCAAAGTTAGTGTTTTACTTGGTATTAGCGGCAGGTTACCTATTACAATGTATTGCGCCTGCCATCTAACCGCAAAGTAAGCAGTTTGAACTTATTTTCAACCTCAAAAAAGCACAATTGTTTACTTGTGCAGTGTTGGCCTTATCTGTATATATACCTGTCCGCTCATAGGGTTACTGCCATATAACGGATGCAGCTTTTGGGATAGTAAGTTAATTGATGCCTGTATGCCGCCGATGTATTCTATCGGGCCGGTTTTAAAAGGCCTGCGGTTGGTGCCTAATGTAAATTTATGAACATTAAACAAGACATTGCCAAACTGTTCTTCAAGTGCCAGTTCTTCAGCCGACTTTTGTACAAACTCGTACCTGCCGTAAACAGCCTGCTTGTTTAACTGGCGGGTACCTTCCAATAAAAACGAATGTTCATCGCCATGGCCACTGTGGTTTAGCCCCCATATTGCGCTACCTGTAAAGTACCTGCCTTCGTTATCAACAGGTGAAGCATATATTGCCGATGCGGTGTAGCGCCAAACATCCTCGTGCGGATGCAATAGTTCAGGGCTTTTAATATAACCCTGCGAAACCTGGAACGCCCATGCTCTATCGGGGTTGTACGACAAGCGCCATGAATAGCTATCGAAACGCATCTTATCAAAATCATAGCGGTCTTCATCCGGTTCGCGGCCGGTGAAGGTTGAGCCCTCCAGCTTAACCTTATCCAACCTTACACCTAAAGTGGCAACACCATAAGTAATGTGCGTAGCATCTTGCCAGTGGTGACCTAAAACGGCATCCGGATCATTCAAAGCGATAATGCGGTGCATAAACGCCGGCGGACCAAGAGCCGGTTCGCCGGGATAGCCAAAATATCCAAACACATCAACCTTATTGCTCAAACGCTGTGTATAGCCAATGGTAAGGCCTGAGAAAAAGTCGTGCGGATGCTGACGGTCGACAAGTGTTTGCCCCTTGTAACTTTCGCCGCTTTGAAACAGCAGCGGATAGCCGCGCTCGGTTACGGTAAGAGGGTCGGCGCTAATCATGGCGCTGAAGTTCAGCAGGCCGTTTTTGCCTACTTTATGATTATACATGGCCATAAACCAGTTCGGCGCGTCAAACTGCGTGTCACTACGCGAAGTTTTGCCGTTAAGCTGCTGGTTGTTGTATCGCAGAAAAACACTTCCATGAAACATCCACATACCATTTTTGGTGTGTTTCATCAGCATATACATAGGCGTGTTATCAGGCATCCATGACGTACCCGAGCCGTTCCTGTTCATGGGTAACGACAGCGAGTACGAATGGTTCATACCCTGCATATTATGACGCATGCTGTCCATATTCATTTTGCTGTGATCCATGCCTTTCATGGTGGTATCATGCCGCATGGGTACAGGCTTTTGTGTAATATCCGCCTGCATGTGATGCTCGTGCTGGGCAAAAGCCCGGGCATTGCTTATTACAAGCAGTATAAAAAATAGCTTTTTCATAGTTGAGGTTTAAAAAGTCCCTCTTGTTTAAAAGGGGTTTATGGTAAGATTATTTACACCATGGCAATTACCATGGCGGCGCTCATCACTATCATCAGGGCATCTTCAATAATGGTAACGGTGCTCATGGGCAGGTTAAACACCGCACCGAGGCAGGCGCATTGTATGCGATGTTTATTCAATACACTTTGCAAAACACCGACAATGCTTACAGTCATCACCACAAAAGTGATAATACTTATAAGTACTATGTTGAAGTTTATTGCGTATGCAACGCCCAGCCCCAGTTCAATAAAGGCATAAACATACCCCCAACCGCGCCACTTTTTAGCAACGATATCGTACATGGAGTAACTATCGGCAAAGGCGCTCAGGTTAAGCATTTTGAACAGCGAAAAAATCAGGAAGAAACCGCTCATGAAAACCGTCATGCTTTTCATCCAGTTAAATGAGCCGTTTAAACCACCAAGCAGCACTGAAATAACGGTAATATAACCGAAGATCAGCAGAATGGGTTTATAGGTTTGCAGCCATGTCCGCTTGTCTTCTTCATCGCTAAATGATACAGGCGTGGCAGCAACATGCTGATGCATGTCTTCTGTAAGTTGATATTTGGGATAATCTTTTAAGGCGCTTTGCAAAACAGGCGTAGCTACATGCTCATTCATGCTGATATCAGCTTTACCTTTTTCCAGGTCAATATCAACTTCGGTAACACCCGGCACTTTTTCCAGCAGGCCTTTAACTTTATATTGACAGCCGGTGCATGTCATCCCGGTAATGTTATATGTATGTGTCATTGTTTTTAATTTGATAACACAAATTTACTGCCGCCGGGTATCGAAGCCGTTATATTATTTTAGGAAAGCATTGTAATATTTACAGGTCTTCGATATTGATGCGATGGTTTTGCTTTTGCGCTTTAAAGAAGGTTGGCGTTAAGCCGGTTTGCTTTTTAAATTGATTTGAAAGATAAGCCACACTGCTATAGCCCAACTTATAGGCGATTTCTGAAAGGGTTAGCTCATCGTATCGAAGCAACTCCTTTACCTTTTCAATTTTTTGGGCAATGAAATATTTCTCAATGGTAGTTCCTTCAACTTCTGAGAACAGGTTGCTGAGGTAAGTATAATCGTAGTTAACCTGTTGGGTGATGTAGTCAGACAAGTTAAGGTTTTGTTGCTCTTCACTGTGATGGATAAGGGTTACAATGGCGTTCTTCACCTTTTCAATCATTTTGCTTTTACGGTCATCAATAATTTCAAAGCCGAGCGTTTTTAAATTTTCGCTTAACTTTTCAATCTGTTGTGCTGATGGCTCGCCCTGTACTTCCACCTCACCAAGTTCCACACTGGTGGCTTTAATGCCAGCTTTTTCCAGCACGGCAGCTACGGCCATTTTGCAGCGTGCGCAAACCATATTTTTAATGTAGAACTTCACTGAGGCAAATGTATTTAATCGATAGGTATAACGAAACATCTGAGTAACAGCATAGCGTAAAAAAATGCCCGGCAAGCCGGGCATTCAGTCAATTAATCAAACACATTATAGAACAAGAAAAGCTTATAGCAATTTAAAGTCGGCTTCTTTTACGTTATCTGAGCTGGTGCCGATGAACACTTTGTAATCGCCGGGCTCGTTGGTAAACTTCATGTCGATATCGTAAAATTTAAGGTCGGCACCGCTGATAGTGAAGGTCACATCTTTGCTTTCACCTGCTTTCAGGAATATTTTCTGGAAGCCCTTAAGCTCTTTCATCGGGCGGGTAACCGAACCTACCATATCACGTATATACAGCTGTACGGTTTCTTCACCGTCGTACTTACCGGTGTTGCGCACGTTAATGGTAGCAGTAAGGCTCTCGTTATTTTTTATGGCGATCTTGTTAAGCGTAACATCACCGTAAGCAAAGGTAGTATAGCTTAAACCATGGCCGAAAGCATACAGCGGTGTATTTGGGATATCCAGATATTTAGAGGTATACTTTTGCTTTTCATCAATTGGACGGCCGGTACTTTTAGCACTGTAATATATAGGTATCTGGCCTACGCTACGCGGAAATGTCATGCTCAGTTTGCCTGAGGGATTGTATTTACCAAACAGCACATCAGCAATAGCGTCGCCTGCTTTGGTACCGCCATACCATGTTTCCAAAATAGCAGCCATGTTGTCGTTCTCCCATTGCAAAGTAAGCGGGCGGCCGTTCATCAGTACCAAAACAACGGGTTTGCCGGTAGCACGCAGGGCTTTTAACAGTTCAACCTGGTTTGACGGCAGGCTAATGTCGCTGCGGCTGGCAGCTTCACCACTCATACCGAAAGGTTCACCTACAAAAGCTACAACTACATCAGCATCTTTAGCAACATCAACCGCGTCTTTTATCAAATCAGCAGGTGATTTCGGATCAGCAACAATTTGCGCGTCATGCGGATTTAGCCGACCAATGAGTGCAGGATCATCCAGAACATTGCAACCTTTGGCATAGGTGAACTCGTTGTTAGGATATTGTTTTTGCAAGGCATCCCACAATGTAACCGCTTTTTTCGGGTCGCCGGCGGCGCTCCAGTTGCCAATAAGATCACGCTGATTTTTAATCATCGGGCCAACAAAAGCGATTTTCTGGTTAGCCTTCAACGGCAACACCTGATTATCATTCTTCAGCAACACCATGCTTTTTCTCGCCGCTTCAAGTGCAAGCTGCAGTTTTTGAGCATTCATAATCTCTTTATCAGCACGTGCCTGGCTAATGTTGCGGTACGGGTCGTCAAACAAACCCAGTTTATATTTCGACTCAAGTACACGGCGGCAGGCAAGATCGATATATGATACATCAAGCTTTTTCTCCTGTACCAGCTTTTTCAGGTGATCAAGGAAATATTCGCTCACCATATCCATATCGTTACCGGCAACAAGCGCTTTTTTAGCAACGGTTGCCGAATCACCTACGCCATGGTTTGATAGTTCCATAATGGCGGTATAATCGGTAGCTACCATACCGTTGAAGCCCCATTGCTTGCGCAGCAAATCTGTTAACAGCCAGTGGTTGGCAGCGGCAGGTACGCCGTTAATTTCGTTGAACGAGCTCATTACAGTAGCCACACCCGCGTCAACAGCGGCTTTATATGGCGGCAGGTAAGTTTCGGTCATTTTACGCATGCTCATGTCAACAACATTATAATCACGACCTGACTCAACGGCGCCATACAGCGCGAAGTGTTTTACGCAGGCCAGTACAGCCTCGTCCGACCGCAGATTATTACCCTGATAACCACGCACCATGGCACCGGCTATTTTTGATCCCAGCCAGGTATCTTCACCTGCGCCTTCGCTAACACGTCCCCAGCGCGGGTCGCGGGCAATATCCACCATTGGCGAAAATACCCAGTTTATGCCATCGGCTGTTGATTCAACAGCTGCAGCATGCGCAGTTTTTTCTATCAACGGCAAATCCCAGGTAGCTGCAAGGCCAAGCGGTATCGGGAAAATGGTACGGTGACCGTGTATCACATCATAACCAAAAAGCAGCGGAATTTTAAGGCGAGATTTTTTGATGGCCAGCTCCTGTAGTTTGCGTACAGCATTTGGCGTATAAGTGTTAAACACACCGCCCACCAGGCCTTTTTCAATTTTTTCTTCAACGCCCTGACTCAAAATCGGGCCGGTTACATCAAATCCAATTGACGGCAAATTCAGCTGACCGATCTTTTCTTCGAGCGTCATTTTGGCCATCAGGTTTTTAATGTAGGCGTCCATTTTAGCATTGCCGGGCGCCTGGGCCAAGGCGCTGTACCCGCTAAACGCGAGGCACGATGCAATGATTATTTTGGGTAACTTCATAATGTATTGGTTGTGGTAAATTATTCTGACTTTATAATATCGGTTTGCTGCGAAACACCATTTTCATTAATCGCCTCTATGCGGAAATAATATGGCAGGTCTTTATCCATGGTTTTCACAAAATATTGGTTGGCATTGTGCACCATTATGCAGTTGTAAAGTTTATCAGGATCGGTACCCATGTAAATATTATAAGCATAAGCATTGTTAACCGGCTCCCATTTCAGCCATGCGCTGCGCTTGTCTTTTTCGGTACGCAACACAATAAAGTTTTTCACTGTTGATGGCTTCGCGCCGCCGCCATTACCAAACACCCGCAGGCCGCTTATGGCGAATTTGCCGGTAGGCATGTGCTGATTTACCAGTTTGATATAACGCGCTTTTACAGGCGAGCTCAGCTCTACATAATCATGCGGAACATCTGTTTTGTTGTTGCTTTTATCAACAAGTGTCTTCCAGTTTTTACCATCAGTTGAGTAAAGCAGTTTATACTGATGATATACGCCTTCTGATTTACCCAAAAACTCCGCGTCCTGATCGGCATAGTTTAATTGCACCGCATTTACTGTGCTTACATTGCCAAGATCAGTTTGTATCCATTCGCCGGCATTAGCCGTTGCAGCGCTCCAATAGGTTTTAATGTCCTCATCAACTGCGTTGTTGGCTGTGTATGCGCCAAGCGTTGATGATACCGTTACCGGCTTGTTGAAATTAAGCAGCATCCATCCGGTAAAGCGGCTTTTAAGGTGATTGGCCTTGCCATCGGGCAGGTAATGCGGGTAATCGCCGAAAACGGTATTGCAGTACATCACATCATCTTTGTCAAAACCTGCGGGCCAAATACCAATGCGGCGCTCGAAATTATTTTTTACCGAGATCACCATGGTTGATACGTGCCAATAGTTGTTCCACTTGTCCTGGTAGGTAGCGCCATGACCGGCACCGGGTGCAAAGCCGCCCGGTTTGTAGCTCATAGGCATAGGCTGCGGCTTAAATGGACCTAATGGCCCCTCGCCTACTACCACACCATCGGCATAGCCACTAAATTCGGTACCCGGAGCACCATATTGCAGGTAGTATTTGCCGTTATGCTTGGTCATCCATGCACCTTCCATAAAGCCATCCAGAAATATATCGTCGTAGTTTTCGCCGAAACGCTGCCAGCCATATTTCCACGATTGCAGCAGGTACATTTCTTTACGGTAGCCTTTCAGGTGGAAAGTAGTCGGGTCAACCTCGGCACCATATATTGGAAACACATTGCTGCTTCCATTATACATGTAAAGCTTGCCATCGTCGTCCCTGAAGAAAGCCGGATCCCAGCCACCGGGTTCAAACTTATGTATAGCTTCTTTCCACTCGTTGGCTTTTGGATTAGTGCTCATCCAGATAGGGAAATTGTCTGAGTAAGTTGAGCCGAACACCAGCAGCGTATCACCCTGTACCCAAACCGCCGGTGCACAAAGGTCATCGTACACTTTATGTTCCGGACGTAAAAAATGACGGGCTACAAAATGCCAGTTGTACATATCGCTGCTCCACCAATAGCCCCATTGGTTGGTACCAAACAGGTAATAATCGCCTTTGTAGGTAACAATCACCGGGTCGGCAGTGGCTCGGTGCTTACCAGCTGTTGCAAAATTTGGTATAGGGGTATAACCGTAATCCACATTTATTGGGTTACAATACGTGAGCTGTTTTTTTTGCGCTTGCGCAGATCCGGTAAACAGCAGAAAGCCGGTTAATAATGTAATTACAGGTAGTGTATATTTTATCATGCCGATACTATTTTAATGCCGGACTTTGAAAATCCAATCGTTTCAAACCATTCTGCACTTCAGGCGCGCTCATAAATAACTTCCAGAGCAAACCTGTACGGTAGTTTTCTATCATTGCCACAATTGGTCCCTGGTCAATTGCCAGGTATGATTTTGCATACCAGTTCTTGCTTTCGTTAAAGGCGTCGACAAAACCATATTCGCCCCATATCTTATCACCCAGATCATAGTAAAAATGGCGCAGGGCTTTCATTGATTGTTCCGGCGTATATGGAAATGCAGATAAAGCCGCTGTTGGTGTTATCACACCAAGGTCATTGGTCGGCGAATGGGCGTTGTAGCCTTCGTGGTTATCGCTGGCAGTTAATCCCCAGCAGTTTTCGCCGTAGCCTTTAAATTTTAATGGATTATCTACGCAATACGCATAGTTTATTTTGGTATGATTTACGTTTTGCTCCCAGTAATCGGCATAGCGGTCTTTCAATCCTTTGGGGTTTAACCCTAAAAACGAGTAATGCGTAAAGAACAGCGGGCCGCCGTAATCAAAACCAAGCGGCAGTTTAATGCCATAAAAAGTCTTTCCGTTTTTAAAGAAATCGCTTTGCGCCCAGCCGCGATTGTATATTCTTTCGGCATCAACCGGATAGCGGTCGGCGCAAGCGGCCAGTACATAAGTAATTAAACATTCGTTAAAACCGCGGATAGGGAAGTTCATGGCCCAGCCATTGTTTGGCGACCAGTGCCAGTACAGGTTATCACGCTCGTGCGTGTACCAATCCCACTCGATATCGCTCCAAAGCCAACCTATGCGGTTGCGCAGTTCAGCCTCTTTTGGTGAGTTGGCATTAAAGTATTGCTTAGCTGTAAGAAGGCCTTCAAAAAGGAATGAGGTTTCCACCAGGTCGCCGCCATCGTCTTTACGGCCGAACGGAATAGTTTTACCGGTTTCACCGTTAAGCCAGTGCGGGAATACGCCATGATACGAATCGGCCTTTTGCAGAAACTTAACCATGCGCATCATACGGTCGACAGCCTGCTCACGCGATATCCATTTACGTTCGGTAGCCACTATCAGCGCCATAATGCCGAAGCCGGTACCGCCGGTGGTTACCACTTCGTCGCCGTAGTCAAAACTTTCGTTGCTGCGTTCGCGTGCAAGGCCGCTTACCGGGTGCCCGAAATCCCAAAAATAACGGAACGTTTGGCGCTGCACCACGTCAAGAAGGGCGCTGTCACTTAAATTTTTTATGATACCAACCGGCTTTATTGGCGTTTCGGTTGCCTTTACAACCTTTTTCGATTGTGCAAAGCTGTAGCCTACGCCCATAAAAATAAGGGCTGTTAACAGTAATTTCTTCATTGTAGTTTAGATATATCTTATATACCGGGGCCGCTAAAACCCATATCTTTTAATCCTTTTTTTACCTCGGGAGCGCTCATGAACAAATTCCAAAGCAATTTGCTCCGATAGTTCTCTATCATCACCAATATCGGTCCCTGATCAATAGCCAGATATGAATTGGCAAACCAAGGTTGTTCAAGGCTGAAAGCATCGTAAAACCCATACTCGCCCCAAAGCTTATCACCTAATTTATAGTAAAAGAATTTTAACGCCTTCATTGATTCTTCGGGCGTGTAAGGCATTGATGATAATGCCGCGGTAGGCGCTATAACGCCTACATCATTGGTTGGCGAACTTGCCGTATAGCCTCCGTTAATATCGCTGGCGGTTAATCCCCAGCAGTTTTCACTATAACCATAGTAACCTTTAGGGTTGGCTACCGAATAAGCACGGTTGATAAGCGTATGTGCTTTTGTTTGTGTTTCATAGTTAGCATAAGCATCGCTTAGGCCATTTGGATTTAAACCCAGGAATGAGTAATGCTCAAAAAACAGCGGACCGCCCTGTGCAGGGCCAAGCGGCAGTTGAGTGCCATAAAAAGTCGCGCCATTTTTGATGGTGCCGTTACCTGCCCAGCCTTCATCATAAACGGCTTTTGGTATAGCATGTGTGTTTGACGATGCGGCAAGCACATAAACAATAAGCGCTTCGTTCCAGCCTTTTATCGGCATGTTCATGTCCCAGTTGAAGTTAGGGCTCCAGTGCCAGTACAACACATTTTGATTACCTCGACGAAACCAGTGCCACTCAACACCGTTCCACAATTCATTAATGTCATTGCGCAAAGTGGTTTCGGCAGCCCCTGCGCCATTGAAGTACTGACGTGCAGTTAGCAGTCCCTCCATCAGGAAACCGGTTTCAACCAAATCGGCGCCGTTATCTTTATCGCTGAAAGGCTGCACCCTGCCGGTATTTCCATTAAGCCAGTGCGGGAACGCGCCGTGAAATTTATCAGCGGTTTTTAAAAAGCCAACGATTTTTTGCAAACGTTCAAGCCCTTGTGTACGACTGATAAAGCCGCGGTTTATACCGGCAACTATACCCATAATGCCAAAGCCCGAACCACCAGTTGTTACGATATCGCCTGAAGTATTACGTTCGCGCGCCATGCCGCTTGTTGGATGGCCAAAATCCCAGAAATATTTAAACGTTTGGCGCTGTACCAAGGTGAGCAGTTCATCGTCAGATATTTCAGGGAATTTATTTACCGGGTCTACCTCTGTAAGCAATTGCACAGTTACACCTGTTTGCAGCTTACTATCTTTAACCGATTTAAGGTTAGTGCTTACTGCTACATTGTAACGGGTAAGGTTTTGCAGCGGTTCAGATGGTTTTATAACAATGGTTTTGTCGCCATCTTCGTAAGTAGCATCATAAGCCACATTTGTTCCGCCCTGGGTTTTTAGGGTAACCGTATTAGCTACAGTGATTTTGTTGAGCGCTTCAGAAAAAGATATTTTTATTTCAGGTGAGGTATTAATGCCTTTATAGGTAAACCCGGCAGAGGTGCCGTTAACCTTTAAAGCACTGAAGCTGAAAGATGCCGGTATTACGGGATCAGGGTTTGGTTCAACATTGCTGTCCTTGCTTTTACTGCACGATACGCAGGTAAACAGAATTACGGAATAAAAAAGTATCTTTTTAAAAGTCGTCATCATTTACACACTTCCCTAAACAAGCTGCCCACCCTTTTTGAGGTGGGCAGCCTTATTTGAACAGTTTGTTATTATTTGTTATTTACCGCGGCCTTCAAGTTTAGTTAAAGCTGATATTTCTTCAGCTGTTAAGGCTTTGTCGTATATCCTTACTTCATCAAGCTGGCCTTTTAAATAACTTGCCCAATCTTGTTTGGTTGTTGCAGAAGTTAAGCTTGGGTCGGTTTGAAAATGTACAGTACCAAACACCATTTTGCTGGCGTTTTGGAAAGCTATCGGACCAAAGCCGGCTTGCTCACTTTCGGCAAGTTTAGAGCCGTTTAAATAAACCACAAACTTTGATACGCCATCATAAGTAACTGCTATGTTTATCCATTTTCCCCATGGATTTACCACGTCGTAATTACCAAGCCATGCTTCTTTAGCTCCACTTCTTACATGTACCTTTAACAAGCCCTTGTCGGCTGTTGCGCCATTTTCAAAAAAGATGGTTAGGTTACCCCAAAACTCTGTACTGTTTGATATATCCATCACACCAACAATGCCGTCAGTATTTTGCGGAGTGTTAACCCATGTGCTAACGGTAAAAGCCGACATATTTTGAACAGCGGTAGGTGTATTTGATACTACATATGAATCATCTGCACCCTGCATAGCCTGGCCTTTAACGCCGCCGGCAAATGTAGCACCGGTTGCAGTACCGGCAGTACCTGATATACTATCGGTAAGGTCACCGTTGAATGACCAATATGCTATCAGGTTCGAAGGCGCTATTTCATTAGCACTTGTATAGCCGCCAATATTAAGCGGAGGCGCATAGGTTGACGGATCAAACTTTTTTTGACATGCTGAAAACGCTAAACCGGCTCCCAGCAATGCCATGATATATTTGTTAGATAATTTTTTCATGATCTTCTCTTTATTAAGATTAATAACCGGGATTTTGGGTTAATACACCTGCGCTTTTTTCAATTTCTGTTTCAGGCACTGGCCATACTTCGTTTTTATTTTCCTGCCACCCTTTAGGGCCAAATACTTCTTTAGCCCTGCCTTGTCTTATCACATCGAAATAACGGTCAAATTCCATAGCTAATTCAACATGACGTTCATGCCATATTGCCTCACGCAGTTCTTGCTGGCTTGTAGTTGTTATTTGAGGTAAAACCCCTGCAGCAGCACCCGTTCTAGCACGTGCACGAACTTGTTCTAATGAAGCCAGAGCAACATCAGTTTGTCCTAATTCATTCGCAGCTTCGGCATTCATTAATAACACTTCAGCATAACGTATTACACGAATATTTTGCTGAGCACCTTCATTGTAACCAGTTACATATTGACTAAAAGGCACGTATGATTTTTGATTATACATTGGATTTGGCGCAGAAGCTGATATCGGATCTCCTTCAGGTGTGGTTTCACCACGAAAAATAATTGTCGCATCACGACGTGGGTCGCCAGGCTCATATGCATCAGCCAAAGCTTGCGTAGGAACGTTGAATCCCCAGCCACCACCAACCTGGGCCCGCACACCTTGCACCTGCGAATATTGAGAGTTTGAGGCAGCAGGGTTACCCTGTACAATTTCTGCTTGTATTTCAAAAACCGACTCCTGGTTGTTTTCATTATTTGTTCTGAAAAGCTGCTCATAGTTAGGAAACAATGAGTATCCTAAGCCTTTAACCTGGTTGGTAAGGGTTAGCACATCATTCCATTTTTGCTGGTACATGGCAACTTTAGCGTGTAATGACAGCGCGGCCCCTTTAGTAGCACGGCCTATATCGTTACCAGAGTATGATTGTGGCAATGCAGCTGCAGCTTCAGTCAGATCGTTTTCTATAGCTGCATAAACCTCCGCTTTAGGTGTACGTGGAATATTAAATTCAGCCGCTTCTTCGGGTACTTTTAAACGCAATGGTACATCTCCAAAAGCCCTTACCAGCCTAAAATATTGATATGCCCTAACAAATTTTGCTTCGGCCAGATAACGTGCCTTTAATGAAGCATCCATTTGTATTCCTGGTACATTATCCAATACCTGGTTACATAAGTTGATAGTAAAGTATCTGCCATTCCAAAAATCAGATAACTGGCCCTGTGTTGATGTAACGGTAAACTGATCATACATGTTCATGAACGGAACAGATCCGTCGCTTGGGTCACTACCTGTTTCGGTGTCGTCTGATCCAAGACTTTCAAGTGCAATAGGCGCAAACGCGACTTCTGTCCACGAGCGCAAATTGGCATATATAAAATTTACTGCTTTTGTTGCATCAGCTTCTGTTTGCCAAAATTGGGTTTCAGCCGGCTGTCCTTGAGGCGGCACATCTAAAAAGCTTTTTTTACAGCCGGTTGCAGCTATCAGAAAAGTAAAAGCTAATATTGACGCTTTCCTTCTCATTATATTTTTATATAATTTCATTTTCTGTTTTAATTAATGTTAAAAACCTACGTTAACACCAAAGTTGTAAGTAGCAAACAACGGATATACGTTATTATCAACGCCGGCTACTGTAGGTTCGCCACCTACTTCAGGGCTAAATCCTCTGTAGCTGAAGAAATTGAAAGCATTTTGCGCATTTGCAAATACTCTAACCCTGCTTAGTTTCCACTTACCTATTAATGATGAAGGCAATGTATAACCCAATTGCAGGTTACGTATGCGTACATAACTGCCGTCTTCTACATAAAATGAGTTCGACCTATTGTTTTGGCCGCCCGCTATATATGTTGAAGGATAAGTGTTAGATGTACCCGGGCCATGCCAACGGTTTTCAAAAAAGTCTTGAGTAAAGTTTTCAGTACCAAAACGAGCGCCAATGTTAGCGTTGTATAAATCAACGCCGGCTACACCTTGCAGGTCAATGGTAAGGTCAAATTGTTTATAGGTAAAATTTGTATTGAATCCATATACAAATTTGGGATTAGGATTACCTAATACAACCCTGTCTTTATCATCAATTTTGCCATCGTTGTTTACATCCTCATATTTAAAATCTCCCGGACGTGCGCTTGGCATTATAGGGGTGTTATTTTTTGCATAGCCTGTAACTTCTTCAGGTGTTTGGAAAATACCTACAACCTTAAGGCCGTAAAATTGACCAATTGGAGCACCTAAAACTGTACGGGTATTGTTATTTGCGGAACCAACCGTACCAACTGCTTTATCTATAGCGGTTGCACCTGACTCAACAGTTAATACTTTGTTGTCATTGATACCCAAATTAGCACTTAAGCTGTATGAAAAATCTTCGCCTACTTTATCTTTCCAGTTTACTAAAAACTCAAAGCCTTTATTTTGAATAGTAGCCTGATTAGATGTTATTGAAGTACCACCTGATGTGCCTGATTGCAAACCAAAATCTCCGCGGATAGGCGCATCAAATATTGCTCTTTCAGTTCTTCTGTCATAATAATCAACTTCAGCATATAACCGGTTATTCAATAATGACATTTCAAGACCTATATCAGTACCTGCACTTTTTTCCCAGGCAACAACCGGCGGTACTATTGTAGTTATTGATGCCCCGGGACTTGTAAATCCACCCGGACCAACATACATGCTGCCATCGTTTTGAGTTACAATCCTGGTAGCAATATTAGCCGGAACTGACATGTTACCTATTTTACCCCAGCTACCACGCAGCTTTAAGGTATTGAACAAAGACTGATCTTTCATAAATCCTTCTTCAGAGATAACCCAACCTGCACCTATTGAAGGGAAATAGCCCCAACGATCGTCACCTGAATATTTCGAAGAACCGTCAGCTCTTAAAGTAGCATTCAACAAATATTTGCCTTTGAAAGAATAATTGATACGACCGAAATATGAACTTACAGTATTATATAAAGGATAGGCTGATGGAAAGCCCGGATCAATATCCTGTACTTTGATGTTAGTACCACGGGTAATGTAATATCCATTACCATTATCAGGAACATTTTCTGCAGAAGTAATGGTTTGATTAAACCTGTATGATTGTGCGCCCTGGCCTACCAATATTGTTAATGAATGATCGTTATCGAAAGTGTTTTGATAGGTTAAAGTATTTTCCCATATCCAGTTTCTGGTCCTTCCATCTGTAAGTGTAAGACGGCTTATCGAATTACGTTGAGAAAAAGTGGCCGCGTATACCGGTGCATAATTGGTTACGTGATTATCGCCATAATCGCCGCCTATGCTGGTATGAAAGGTAAAATGCTTAGCAAATTTTAAATCGGCATATACATTCCCTGTTCCACGATAGTTTCTTGATTTTTGATTAAAAAAGTCAAGCGTAACCTGAGGGTTAAACAACGCCGAGCTGGTTACATTAAAATCATTAGGATCGCCGTATGTACCATCTGAATAATATACCGGAGCAATTGGTACTGCTGAATAAACCTGGTGAAAAATTTCTCCCGGCAGATCATTCGAGTTATTCATAGAACCGGTAAGGGTATATCCTACTTTCAAGAAATTAGTTAGATCAAAATCGTTCTTAACACGTAATGTATACCTGTCAAACGAGTTACCTTCAACAGTACCATTCTGTTTTAAATAACCGAAAGAAACGTTGTAAGTGTATTTCTCGCCACCACCGTTAACTGATAAGTTATGATTGGTAATTAGCGCGTTTCTAAATATCTGACGGTTCCAATCAGTACTTCCAAAGCTGTTTGGATCAGCATAGCGCCCTTGAGCAGCGCCACCTTGTATATCAAGTTCATTTACCAACGTGGCATATT
Source organism: Mucilaginibacter limnophilus (assembly GCF_004005815.1). Classification (GTDB taxonomy): domain Bacteria; phylum Bacteroidota; class Bacteroidia; order Sphingobacteriales; family Sphingobacteriaceae; genus Mucilaginibacter; species Mucilaginibacter limnophilus. Next base: position 34,225 of record NZ_SACK01000008.1, read on the forward strand.
GAGGACCGTTGGCAAGTTTTACTTCATTTGTAATTACCTGATTACCCACAATCCCGTCATAAGTTACACTGGTTTTAGCATTTTTTGATCCTTTTTTGGTGGTGATAAGTACAACACCATTAGCTGCCCTGATACCGTATATAGCTTGCGAAGAAGCATCTTTCAATACACTCAGATTTTCAATGTCATTTGGATTAAGGAAGCTGATATCATCATACCATACACCGTCAACAACATATAATGGATTTACGCTTCCATATACTGTACCGGTACCACGTATGCGTATTTGCGGTGACGCACCCGGCGCACCTGAATTGGTGATTTGAACACCCGGTACCCTACCTTGTAAAGCGCTTATCGGATTAACAGAAGGTTGTTTGGAGATGTCTTCTCCTTTTACTTGATTTACCGAACCTGTTACATCAAGCTTACGTTGTGTACCGTAACCAACTACTACTACCTGCTGCAATTCAGTTGCCTGCGATGCCAGTTTGATATCAATTGTTGTCCGTCCGTTAATTGCAATGGTTTGTGTTGCATAACCTATGTAGCTTACTTGCAACTGTCCATTTGAAGGTGCGGAAATTGTATAACTTCCGTCGGGACCGGTTTGTGCACCGGTTTGCGTTGATGGTACTGCTATGCTTACGCCAATCAGGGTTTCGCCGGTTGTAGCATCGGTTACTGTTCCTTTAACAGTAACATTTTGCGCCATGGCCCGATTAACGAGAAATAGAGACAATACCCCACATAATGAGATAGTAATTATTCTCTTCATAAAATGGTTAATTAAGTTAGGTGTACTAATAATTGTGTGCTGCACTCCAAAGGTGAGAAAGAGAGGTTGAAAAGCAGCAATTTTGTAACTTCACATTACTACATCAACCTTAAATTAATTGCTCAAATTAAAATTTAAAGTTATTTAAACGGTTGAAAATCAAATTTTTAATAATTAAAGTAACCTACTCAAATGTAAGTTTGACACATACGACTTTCATGTTAAGAAAATCGATTTATGAGAGGTGTTGATGTAGTACTAAAGAGCCATAAGAAACTCAACGAGGTTCTGATCGTGCTCTAATCCGAGCTTTTTTCGAAGCCTATAACGCCGGATTTCGATGCCTCTTAAAGAGATGTTTAACAACGATGCCATTTCTTTACTGTTCATGTTCATGCGCAAGTAGGCGCATAGTTTAAGGTCGTTAGGAACAAGGTCCGGATGCTGCGCTTTTAGCTTTTTGAAGAAGTTCTCATGAGTTTCATTAAAGCTATTCTCGAACAATACCCAGTCACGTTCGTCATTCATCCCATCGTCAATTACCTTTTGTATTTTTCGTAATTGTTCGGGCGGAAGCTTTTTACCACCGGCATCTTTTAGTTCGGTTATCTCATCGTGTATACGCTGCAGCAATTCATTCTTATAAACAATATTCATAGCCGAATTTGCCAACTCACGGCTTTTACGGTCAAGATCATTCTGTAACTGCTCATATTTCAGCTTAACCATGCGTTGCTCCTGAGCCGCTGCTTCTTTTTTCACGAACTCCTCTTTCTCCGCCTGAAGCTTCTTCTGCAAACGCTGCTGGTGCTTTCGTATCTTAAACTGATAATATCGTTTTGCAGCATAATAAATAATCACCACCAGTATCAGGTAACCAACAAAGGCAATTCGCCTCAAGTACCATGGTGGCTTTACACTGAAACTGAGCGTTGTTATGTCTGATACCTGCTCGTTCACCCGGGCGCGAACCTGCAGCTGGTAATCACCCTGACTAAGACTGGTAAACTCCTTTTGCGTTTGCGTTGTCCACTCCGACCATTTATCCGAATATCCCTTCAGGTAATACTGAAACTCAACCCGCGCCTGGCGGTAGTAAGGCAGCGAGAAATTTACCCTCAGGTTGTTCTCTTTATAAGGAAGCTGTATGTCGTTCCGTCGCTTAACTGTTCTTATTTTATCTCCAAAGCGCTCAATTTTACGTATCAATACTGCGGGAAGGGGCGTATTGCCTGTCAGCCCCTTGCCGTCATCGTTATAGATTGCAAAGCCATCATCAATACTAATTAAAAACAGGTTGTTGCTGATGCGGCTGATGCTCTCGTAATACTTAACCATACGCCCGCTTAGTACACGAAAGCTGGTTGAGTCAAGCTTTAACCGGCCGTTAACTGAGAGATCGGCCAAGGCAACACGGCCATGATCGATAAACCAGTATTTTTGCCAATTTGCTGATATAATCTTGTTAGCTGTACGAAACGAGCCCAGCATGTTGTTCAGCTGATTGTACCTGAAAAACTTGTCGGAAATCTCATCGTATATGTAAAAGCCCGCGTTGCTCGAAAAAAGTATCTGGTTGTTCAGGTTAAACACGTTAACATTATAACCGCCCGGCAAACCATTCTTGTCGTCGTAATATTTTACCGATGCGGCCGTCCTTCCGTCCGCATTAAGCCGTATCTTGTAGACACCTTTGTATGCATGGCTTACCCACAGCTGGCCCTTGTTGTCTTTCTCTACATAGCGCGACGGCGCCGAAAAATTTTTCACCTTATAATCAAACACCCAGTTGCCTCCTGCATCTTTACGGTACACGGCCAAGCCGGTGTAAGTACCCTGCACCAGTTGATTATCGTTCAGCTTGCGGATACTCCAGCCCCCGTTTTCTGACGATATTTTGCTGATCTTATCCCCTTCTACCTGGTAAGTTCCTTCATTATGACCGCATAGCAGCTTGCCATCAAGCAGGCTTAAATCCCACACCTGCCCCTGGCTGCCTGCCACAAACTTAAAGTTGAACGACTGGAACGGCCTGTTATTCTGCGCTATCCAATCGCTGTAAAAAAGGCCCTGATTGGTGCCCAGATAGATCTTGTTGTTATGGATGATGCTGGAGTACACCGTACCGAACTGCCCGCTTTTGTCGAAATAAAAATATAGCGGCGAGATGATCTCAATCCTGTCAATACCGTTATCGAGACCTGCCCAAAGGTTTTGCTCTTTATCAAGGTAAAGGCTTAAAACGGTATTGTTTTGCAACCCGCTCGACTTGTTGATGTGCTGCACCACGTTGCCTGCCCCGTCAATAATGATAATACCGTTAAGGATGGTGCCGAAGGCAAAGTAGTTGCCCGGTATGGCCACGCCGTTGTTTATTTGGTAGCGCTTTATAAAGTCGTCGGCTTGGGTTGCCCATGGGGTAACACTGGCGCCATCGTAAATAAACAGTCCGTTTTTTGAGGTAGCTATAAGGTACCGGTTGCCGCCAAACGGCAGTATCGACAGGATGCCGCTTTTAAGCACGTTACTGCCGGAAATGAAGGCCAGTTTGTCGTTTTGCAACTCGTACAAACCCTCGTTTAGCCGCTCAACCAGATAGCGGTTGCCCGCCTTGAACAAAAACAGGTAAGGTTGAAACGGCAGCGGCGGATTAACCACGCTGATGCGACCGTTACGGTAAATGTAAATAGTGCCGAACGACTGGAACAGTATCCTGTCTTCATCAATATGTATCTTCCAGATTTCTTCTTTAAGCGGAAACTTTTTGGGGATGAGCTTCACCAGCGAGGTGTACCTGAACACGCCGTCTTTCCCGGCCGACCAGTACCCGATCTCTCCGAAAGCGCCTGTGTAAATTTTGCCCTTACCATCGGCGGCTACGGCGCGTACGATGAGGCCGTTTGGCAGGCGGTACAGCTGCCAGTTATGTCCATCGTAACTAAGCAACCCTTCCGAATTGGCGAAGTACATTATGCCGTTGCCATCGCGGGTTTCGGCCCAGTTTTGGTTGCCCGCCTGGTACACCGTTTTAGGGTAATTTTGCACGTACGGCACGCCAATACTGCGTATGCGGGCGCCAAAGGCTACCACCGGCAGCAGCACGGCAATTATAATAAATTGAAATACTGTTGATAAACGCATATATGAAGCCAGTCCCCTCGTAACGGAACGTATAATCGGTTAACCGCTAAAATTAATCAAAAGTATAACATTTACTTATTTGCTAAAAGGGTGGGGGTGTGGGTAGGTGTTGACGTTAACAGAGTAAACACCGTCAACAGCGTAAACACCCGTCAACAGCGTCATAATTTTGGCACCAGATTCGGCGTAGTAAGGGCTCTGCTCTCGAGAGGAGCCTGATGCATGGCCTTTACTGCATTGGGCTTAGTATAACATTTTCCAAATCGATCAAACTCACACCCTTGCTTGCAAATTACCGGCTAAGCTGCGGTTCTTCACGGCCTGCGCTGGGTCGAGCCAGTGCGTGCCATGCGGGTTGATGGTGAGCATTTTATCAGTGATGAACCGGGTATAAAACCGGGCATTGAGTAGTAGCCAAGTTCGCGGTGGTTATGCCGTCGGCGTTCAGTACTGATTTTTGAAACCTGCCCATGTTTGGCCATAAAGCTACCAATTAAGGTTGACACAGTGTAAACATGGCTTCGGTATAAAATACGTATCTTTGCGCCTGTGGAACAAGCAGTAATACAGCAGGGATACAAGGGCTACAACAACTACGGTGCGTGGCTGAGGGAGAAATACAACGGGCAGCGCGTGTTCAAGGTGATTGTTGACGGCGGCTTTACCTGCCCCAACCGTGATGGCAGCAAGGGCTATGGCGGCTGTACGTATTGCAATGTTGATTCGTTTACACCGTCGGTTAGCCGCAGCACCCCTAATTTGCGCGAGCAAGTTGAGCAGGGCATGGAGCGCGCTATAAAGGGTAACAAGGCCGATAAATTTATTATCTACTTTCAGCCCAATACCAACACCTATGCGCCCACTCACTACCTGAAAATGCTATATGACGAAGCGCTGAGCATCAATACCGAAAACATCGTCGGCCTAAGCATAGGTACCCGTCCTGACTGTATCGATGCCGAAAAGATTGCCCTGCTGGAAAGCTATACCGACAGGTTCGACGTGGATTTGGAGATGGGTATGGAATCCATCTATAACGAAACCCTTAACCAGATAAATCGCGGCTGCAGTCATGAAGACCTGCTTAACGCCCTGAAACTGGTGGAGAACAGCAAGCTGGATATCTGTGTGCACACCATCTTTGGATTCCCATGGGAAACTAAGGAAATGATGCTGCGCTATGCCGAGGAAATAAACCGCCATCCGCAGATAAAATTTGTAAAGTTTCACCATCTGCACATTGTTGAAGGCAGCGTTATGGGTGTAAAGTATAAACGTGATCCGTTTAAACTGTTCAGTCTTAATGAGTATGCCGACTTCCTGTGTGAACTGTTGCCTCTTGTTCGCCCCGATGTGGTGGTGCAACGCCTCTTTGGCTTAAGCGACCGCGAGTTGCTTATCGCCCCTAACTGGCAGTTAAAGAAATCAGAAATACAGCATTTTATTGATAAAAGGATAATTGAGCGTGGCGTAGTGCAGGGAAGCGCTTTTTGATATCGAATTTCAAATTTCAATTTTGAATGTTTAGTATGATATGGAAATTTGATGTTCCATCATACGAAATTCAATATCTGCCTTAGTATCAGATTCGTTTAAAATTCGAAATCGAACGTTCGAAATTCGACATCTCAAAACCTTGGTATTGTGTTTGCAAATCAATTAGTTGTAAACTATTTGAATAAACCCTTACTAATTCCCCCGTTTTGGCTCAATCCCGCTTACAAAATTACATACCGGCGCTTACAGGCGTACGTGCGCTGGCGGCTTACCTGGTTTTCATTTCACACTATTCGTATGTGTTTGATGAAAATTTTCCCCAAACCGTGAAACGTTTCTTCGGGGAATTCCACATTGGGGTAACCATTTTTTTTGTGCTTTCAGGATTTTTGATCACTTACAGGTATTATAATCACTTTCATTTAACTACCGATTGGTTTAAACAATACCTTAAGAACCGCGTGGCGCGCATATACCCTATGTATGCCCTGCTTACCATAGCGGCGTTTGTTTACTTCTATTTTACCGGAGATCAGGCTATTACAAAAGGCAATAATCCCATAGCCATGCTGATAATGAACATTACATTCCTGCGTGGTTTCTTTTACAATTTCTGGGATACAGGTATAGCGCAAGGCTGGTCGTTAACGGTTGAGGAGTGTTTTTACTTTTCGGCTCCGTTTGCGTTTCTGATCATGAAGAAGTACCGTCAGTTCTGGCTGCAGCCATTGGTAATTACCTTAACGGGGGTATTGCTGGTGCTTATCTTCCGTAATCTTAACTTTTATGGCTTCTTCGGCAACTTTACTTTTGTGATGCTGTTCACCTTTTTGGGGCGTTGCTTCGAGTTTTTTATAGGTATACAACTGGCGTTATATATGCTGCGCAACGGGTTTGAGCGTGGCAACAAAATACCCTACACCTATCTTGGATTCATCGCCATTTTTGTTTGTGTGTATATAATGGCGTTGCAACCGGTGCCCGCGGGTTGGGCTGCAGGCCTGCAGCATCCGGTTGGTATTTTTACCAATAACTATATATTACCTATCTGTATTGCGCTGTTTTTTTACGGCCTGCTTACCGAGGGCTCTATCATGAAAAAGGTACTCAGCAATAGCTTTGTCGAGCTGCTGGGCAAAAGTTCGTATATTTTTTACCTGGTACATTTGGGCTGGATGTACACTCTGCTGCATACTTGGATGAACAACGGTAACGACTATGCTTTCGAACTGTACGATAAGTGGCAAAAAGACTGGATATCACCTTTTCAAAACGATCAGGTTAACTTATTGATCGCGTTTGTTGTGCTGAACATCGTATCAATACTGCTGTTCAAGTTTATCGAAGAGCCGCTTAATCATCGCATCCGTCACTCAAACTTCCTGATAAAATACAAAAAGCGTGAGGCGGAAGTGATTCACGAAGTAGTAAGCTAACAATTACATCTTGCCGAAACGTTGCTCTATCGCTTTTTCGCGGTAGCTGAAAATATGGTTGATCTTTCTGCGTACCAGCAGCCTGTCGGCTAAGGTACCTACTGCCCCATAAGGTATGGCGTAGGTAAGTCTGTCTGTCATGCGTATCCCCCCTTCAATTACTTTAAAATGGTGCTCGTGGTGCCACATGGCATACGGACCAAAACGCTGCTCGTCAACAAAATATTCTTTGTCAGGATGAATGTGGGTAATCTCGGTTGTCCAGTTCATTTTTATACCAAACAACGGTGCTATTTTGTACATGATCAGCATCCCCTCGTACATTTTGGTATCCTTTGTAAAGTCGGACGTGATATTGAAACCCATCCCGGGCGGCGTTATTTCAGCAAGATTTAAAGGCGACGAAAAGAAGTCCCATGCCTCATCAAGGGAGATAGGTATATTCTGCTCCCATTTCAGCGTATATGTTTTCACATTTGTTAAACGGGAGAGAAGCGAAATAGTTTAGAGTAGGTAGTTGAACTGCCTTGTTGTAATCTCTCTAATCGTAAAGAATTCTTCAAACGTCATCCCGAACTGGTTTCGGATCCCTCGGACATGTATGAGGGATGCTGAAACGAGTTCAGCATGACATGTCAAAACCACTTACTATTTACCACACTTACTGCACCATTTTATTAGCGCAATATGAGCTGGCGAACGCTTCCGGTTTAGCTTTAAATACAAAACCCATACTCAGGATATAGCCCATGGCCTCGTGTAACGCCTGGTTGCTTTTGAACATCGGGTTGGTATTAATGTCGGCGTGTACCTCAAGGTCAACATCATACAGGTCGAGCAGGTCGCACAGTTTGTAAGCCGTGTCAATCGACTTTTGCACTTCTGATAGCATACGCTCTTTAATGCTCATTTTTTGCGAAGTACGCTCCTGATGAATGAACATAAAACCGCCGCGCTGCTCGCGGATGAATACGATAACAGTAGCAAAATCAGTAACAGCGCCTTTCACTTGCGAGTCGGTACCAATGCATACTTTCAGTTTGTTGCCTAACAGTGTTTCGCGGGCAATGGCTTGTTCAACCTCTTCCAGGATGGGCGTTTGAATTACTTCGCCGCTAAATTTTCTCCAGGTCATATAAAATGTTTTAGGTTAATTTATATCGACCTGATTTACAGGTCTGTAAAAATAAGCTATAACATTTTGTAAAAACAGTCGCGCGGTGTTATTTATTTGTTAACATTTGTGTGATATTAACAGGTTATGTGGCATGGCGCAAGCGATTGGTGTTTCATAAGTGGCAATTGCACGAGCAGTCGCAGTTAAAATTTGCAATTATTAGGGATCATTAGTTGCTTTAATCAGGTGGTGTGCAATAGTTAAGCAATTTGCCAAAGTAACATTTTAACAGCCTTAAGCGTCAAATATTTCTGATGGATATATAAACCCATATATTTAACCAAATTTTAGGACAAATGAGATTAACCAAATGGGCATTACTGGCCATTGCAGCGGTTAGTGCTGCGGGCTGTAATAACGACAAAAAAGGCGCGCTGACTGAAGCGCCTGCACGAACCGTATTTTTTGATAAAACCGGCATGGATACCACCGTTAGCCCGGGCGAAAACTTCTTTTTATACGCCAGTGGAACGTGGATGAAAAAAACAAAGATACCGCCTTCGGAAACTGGCTGGGGATCATTTTATACCCTTTACGATGATAACCAGAAAAATCTTCACCAGATACTGGAAGGTCTGTCAAAAGAAGAGAACGATAAAGGCAGCGCCGCGCAAAAAGTAGCCGACCTGTACAAAAGCGGCATGGATACAGCCTCTATCGAAAAATTGGGCTATGAGCCTGTAAAGCCCTTGCTTAACAAAATACAAGGCATAAAAACCTACAAAGATGTGATTGCGGTTTCGGCAGACGGTTATAAAGATGGCAACGGCTTTTTGTTAGGATTCTATGTAAGCCCTGACGACCGTAACAGCGGTAAAAACGTAGCGCACTTTGATCAGGCCGGCCTTAACCTGCCCGAGCGCGATTACTACCTGAGCAGCGATGCTTCGAAAGCAGATATTCGCAAGGCATACGTAAAATACATCACAACCCTGTTTACTTACGCAGGTGAAACTCCTGAAGCGGCTGCTAAAAAGGCTGATAATGTACTGAAAATTGAAACTGAAATAGCCAAATCGCATTCTACCCCGGTTGAGCTGCGCGACCCGGTTAAAAATTATAACAAGTTTTTAGTAGCCGATCTCCAAAAACAAACGCCGGATATCGACCTCAAAGATGTTTTTAAACGCATGGATATTAATACCGATACTGTGCTTGTTGGTCAGCCCAAATACTATGTAACGCTTAACAGCTTGCTTAAAAGCCAGCCTGTTGACGCGTGGAAAGACAAATTACTGTTTAACGCGCTTAACCGTGCGGCACCTCACCTGAGCAAGAAATTCAGGGACGCTAATTTTGATTTCTTCAGCAAAAAGCTTTATGGACAGCAACAGCAAAAAGAGCGTTGGAAAGACATGGTGTCAACTGTGGATGGTGGCTTAGGCGAGTTACTTGGTCAGCTGTATGCCGAAAAGTATTTCACTTCAGACGCTAAAGACCGCATGCTGAAATTGGTAAACAACCTGCAGTCGGTTTATAAAGACCGTATTGAAAAGCTTGACTGGATGAGCCCTGAAACAAAAAAGAAAGCGCTTGAAAAGCTGAACTCGTTCACCAAAAAGATCGGTTATCCCGACAAGTGGAAAAAATATGATGATGTAGAGATCAATCCATCAGCATATTATGCTAACCTGCAATCGGTAGAGAAGCATGACTACAAGGAGATGATTGACAAGCTGAACAAGCCTGTTGATAAAACCGAATGGGGTATGACGCCGCCTACTGTTAACGCTTATTACAACCCGTCGTTCAACGAGATCGTTTTCCCGGCAGGTATATTGCAGTTCCCTTTCTTTGATAAGGATACCGACGATGCCATAAACTACGGTGCTATAGGCGCGGTTATAGGTCACGAAATGACCCACGGCTTTGACGACCAAGGGCGTCAGTACGATGCTCAAGGCAACCTGAAAGACTGGTGGACTCCAGCCGACGCTACTAAGTTTAAAAACAAGGTACAGGTAATGATAGATCAGTATAACAAATTTACTGTGCTTGATGGGCTGCATGTAAGCGGCAGCCTAACACAGGGTGAAAACCTTGCCGACATTGGCGGTTTGGCCATTGCTTACCAGGCCTTCAAGAACACCGGGCAAGGCAAAGGGAACGAAAAGATTGACGGCTTTACGCCTGATCAGCGTTTCTTCTTGTCGTTCGCACAGGTATGGCGTATCAAAAACAGTGACGAAACCATGCGTGTACGCATCAGTACCGATCCGCACTCGCCTGAAATGTTTCGCGTGAATGGTACGGTTTCAAACATGCCGGCCTTCTTTAAGGCCTTTAATGTTAAGCCCGGCGATAAAATGTACCGTGCTGATAAAGACCTGGTGAAAGTTTGGTAATTACCAGATATTCAAAAAACAAAAAAGCCACCCATACAGGTGGCTTTTTTGTTACCGGCCGGGTTAATTAATAACGTTTAGTATGAAGAAGCGTTTATGTAGTATTCCTCAGGACATACAGAGTAACCATACACGGTGTTTGGATTAATGCTGTTTATAACCAAATGCGTTATGGCTGTTTTATGCCAGTCGTAATTGGCATAATATGGAGGCACAGGAAAACTTGTGTTACGGTTGTTCCAGTATTGATAGGTTGAGCCCATATAAAACGGCAGATTTAATGAGTAGCTGTTATTATCAATATTGTACATGGTAACCGTGATGTATGCGTTGTTCACCGGAACTGTGATAAGGTTGCCGTTCACATCGGTAAGCCAGTATTTAAACTGCTGGTCATAGTACGAATCGTCGGGGTACGCGTACGTTCCAAGATGAAACGTGTTTCCAAATATCAGGTGCAATGTAACGTCGCAAGTGTATTGGCCTTTTAGTCCAATAGTTTCAGGTTTTACTTTGAGGGTGATCTCTTTTGCAGAAACAGATAAGGTAAAGCAGCTTAACAGTGTAAGCAGTAATAATGATTTAATAGTTTTCATTGGTTGGTTTGTTTTCGGTATATGATAAGAGGGCCGGTAAGCAGATTTTAGGTAATGAAAATTGGTTTGTTTAATTGGTAGGCAGCGGTAGAACTGCGAAGGCAATTTAGAGATATTGTTGATAAAAGCAAAAACGTTTTAGTGATTTTTGCAAATAAAAAATCCCTTTGTTTTGAAGAGGAATAAAGCGTAGGATTATGAAATGTATATAATAAGCGTCATTGCGAGCGATAGCGTGGCAATCTCTAAATCAACTTTGTCATTCTGAACGTAGTGAAGAATCTATTCGTTGATAGATGCTTCGTACCTCAGCATGATAAGAAAAAGTTCAGAGATTACTTCGCCGTTTCCTCCTCGTAATGACGCTTTCGGATAAATGGGATGTTACCCCAATTTTTTATACTTGATCCTTTTCGGACCAACATCACCAAGGCGCTTTTTCCGGTTTTCTTCATACTCGGTATAGTTACCGTCGAAGAAATACACTTGTGATTCACCTTCAAACGCCAGGATGTGGGTACAAATACGGTCGAGGAACCAGCGGTCGTGGCTGATGATTACGGCGCAGCCGCCGAAGTTTTCCAGCGCTTCCTCAAGTGAGCGTAAAGTATTTACGTCAATATCGTTGGTAGGCTCATCCAGTAGCAGTACGTTACTCCCTTTTTTAAGTGTAATGGCCAAATGCACACGGTTACGCTCGCCACCCGATAACACATTTATCTTTTTTTGCTGATCGGCACCGTTAAAGTTAAAGCGCGATACATAAGCCCTTGAATTGATAGGACGATTGCCTACCATAATATTATCGGTGCCTCCGGTAATGTTTTCCCAAACAGATTTATTCGGGTCAAGGTCGTCATGCATCTGGTCTACATAACCCAACGCCACGGTTTCACCTACGCGGAAAGTACCGGCGTCAGGCTGCTCCTGTCCGGTTATCAGGCGGAACAATGTTGTTTTACCTGCACCGTTCGGACCTATGATTCCAACAATACCTGCAGGCGGTAACGAAAAACTCAGGTTTTCAAACAACACCCTGTCGCCGTAAGCTTTTGTAACGTTATTGGCTTCTATCACCACGTTACCCAAGCGCGGTCCCGGAGGAATGAAGAGCTCCAGTTTTTCTTCACGGTCTTTGGTTTCCTCGCTGGCCAGTTTCTCATAATTTGATAAACGGGCCTTTGATTTGGCATGACGGGCTTTTGGCGCCATCCGTACCCACTCCAGTTCGCGCTCAAGGGTTTTCTGGCGCTTGCTTTCGGTTTTTTCTTCCTGGGCAAGGCGTTTCGCTTTTTGATCAAGCCATGATGAATAGTTTCCTTTCCAAGGAATACCCTCACCGCGGTCGAGCTCCAGTATCCAGCCCGCAACATTGTCAAGGAAATAGCGGTCGTGCGTAACGGCTATAACGGTGCCTTTGTATTGTTTAAGGTGCTGCTCCAGCCAGTCTATCGACTCGGCGTCTAGGTGGTTGGTAGGCTCGTCAAGCAGCAACACGTCAGGCTCCTGCAGCAACAGGCGGCACAAAGCCACACGGCGGCGCTCACCACCCGACAGTACAGCTATTTTGGTGTCAGGTTCAGGGCAGCGAAGGGCGTCCATAGCGCGCTCAAGCTTAGTGTCAAGCTCCCACGCATTAACAGCGTCAATTTTATCCTGAAGCTCTCCTTGGCGTGTCATCAGTTTATCCATGGCGTCCGCGTCGCTGTAGTATTCTTCCAGTCCGAACTTCTCGTTTATCTCTTCGTATTCTTTTAGAATAGCAGTTATAGCGGCAACGCCCTCTTCAACCACTTCACGCACGGTTTTTTCAGGGTCAAGCTCAGGTTCCTGACTTAAAATACCAACAGTATAACCTGGTGAGAACACCACCTCGCCCTGGTACGATTTATCGATACCCGCGATTATTTTTAATAGTGACGACTTACCGGAGCCGTTTAAACCGATAACGCCAATTTTGGCACCATAAAAAAATGAGAGGTATATATTTTTAAGAACCTGCTTTTGCGGGGGATAGATTTTGTTAACCCCGGCCATTGAAAATATTATCTTTTCGTCTGCCATGCGTAATTGTGTAAGGAAGCAAAGATGTAGTGAAAATCTGCCTTTAGCAAATATTTTTAAGGTTTGTAAAACGGTATGGAGAAGGTGATGTACAGGGTATTTTGGCTCGCTGTATGTTTATACGCATTAATTTGCTTTATTCTATCGGGCTATGTTTATTCAGATATTTTATTTCATACGAACTTGGGGCAGGTGCGGGCTGAATTAAAGAAAATCTTGTATAGTAGGATGCATTCGGGAGAAGATTTCTCCTCGTACCTCGTCGAAATGACAATCGTGGAAAAAGAAGAAGTTACTATAATTTGCGATAAGAGTTTATCAGCCTAATTCATATTATCCGTAGCCGGGTACCTACGGAACGCAACGTGGAAGGTAGCCCCCTTGCCAGCTTCGCTGTCAACCCAAACACGGCCGTGGTGCTTTTCGATTATACGCTTTACAATGGCCAGCCCAACGCCTGATCCTTCAAAGCTGTTGGCGTTTCGTGAGCGGCTGAAAAGTTCGAATATCTGCTCTTGGTCGGCTTTGTCAATGCCAATGCCATTATCGGCTATTGAATATTGTACGGTATGCTCATTCAATACTTCACCGTTTACAGTAACGGTTGGCTGTTCGGCCTTGCCCGAGTATTTTACAGCATTGCCCACCAGGTTTGAGAACACCTGCAGCACCATGGTTTCGTCGCCATGTATTTCTGGGGTATTTTCTATCTTAAGCTGCACGTTTGTGGTTCTATGGGCCACCAGCAGGTCGCGGCGAAGTTCATCAAGCAATTTCTGCATGTTAATGGCCTTTACTTTTAGCTTTGCCTGCCCAATACGCGAGTAATTCAGCACCTCGTCAATCATCTCCTGCATTTTAAACACATTACCTTCAATACGGTCCATCATGCTTTTCATCTGCGGCTCAAGCTCAAAACGGCTGCTTATAAGTTGCGAATAACTTTTTATAGCGGTAAGCGGGTTCTTAAGGTCGTGAGAAATGGTATAACTAAACGTATCCAGTTCCGCATAAGCCTCTCTCAGCTTTTCGTTCAGCATACGCAATTCGGTAGCTTTACGGTTAACCGAGAAGTTCACCTCATCGCGCAGCAATAAAACAGTGTCAACATCTGATTTACGCCAGCTTTCAGATGTGTTTTTTACATCCTGTGTCCATGCCTCAAATGAGTTGCGCGGCGAAATGTGCGACATGCCCTTACTGTCTACTTCAACAGGTTTATCGGGGTTTCCTGCCCAGGTTACCGTTGTGATAACTTCCGGCCTGAACCACAGCATGTACTCATCCATTTCGCGCGAAAGACGGCAGGCCAGCAAACCACTGGCATTTTTAACATAGTCTTTTGCTTCTTCAAACTGGCCCGACAGGTTGTTGGTAGTGTAAATATTCGCTTCCACACGTTCGTCAAGCCAGACAATTAATTTTTCAAGAAAAGCATTATCCGGTATAGAGCCAACAGTGTAAAACTGGTTTTCGTAAAACAACGCAGCGCCCGAACAATTTACCACCTCAGCTAAAGTAGCATCCTGTTTTATCAAAGCATCTTCAACCGGTACATTGCGCAACAGGTTACGGGTAAGTTGTTCAACCACCGCGCGCGACCGTTGCATACGGTGCTGGTCTTCTTCCTGCTGGCGGAAACTGATGGCTGACGACAATACCTGCCCAACCAGTTTGGCCGACTCGCGCTGATTAAAATTTATAAAGCGCGGCGAATAGTTATGACAGGCTATTAATCCCCAAAGCTTATCCTGATCAAGAATAGATACGCTGAAGCTTGATGCCACCCCCATATTTTTAAGGTACTGTATGTGTATTGGTGATACGGCGCGCAACGCGCTTGGTGTTAAATCAAGCGATATACCTGTTTTACCGTCAACATTGGTAAGTATGGCAGCAGGCTCGGCATGTACATCGGCAATAAGACGTACTAAATTTTGTTTGTACAAATCGCGCGCCTGCTTCGGAATATCAGACGCCGGGTAGTGAAGTCCCATCCAGCTTCCCAGATCATTGTTTTTCGCTTCAGCAACAACTTCTCCGTGCCCGTCATCATGAAACTTGTACACCATTACGCGGTCGTAATGGATAATTTGTTTTACTTGCTCAGCAGTATTACTCAACAATTTGTCGAGCTGCTTATCACCTAATATCTCCGAAAGTGAACGGCCAACCATTTGCTGCAGGTCGCCTTCAAGGTTTGATAGCTCAGGCTCAAATTCCAGCAAAAAGTATTCTTCTGTGGGGTTGATGATTACATTCAACGGGGTGCCTTTTACCAATATACGGTAAGCGTTACCTATTTTACTTATGTCGCGGTTATTAAACTGCACCACCTGTTTTACAATTTCAGATAGCTGCTCCCCTTCATCAACAAAGTCGTCAAGAGATTCGGCGTTTTTACCAAGCAATACATTAGCGGTTATCCCTAAAAATGCCTCAACGTTTTCGCTGCAAAAGCAAATTTGAAGTTTTTTATCTATCGCGATTAGAAAGCCGTGGCTTTGAACACGTCCGGGTATCCGGATTGGTTCGTTTTCGCAATTGGTGAGATCAACCTGAGACATAATTTAATTCAAAAGGTAGTTAATGCGCCATAACGCATTTAAACATAAGTAAATAATTTTTATTAATAAATTATTGGGTACAATTACGCAAACTTTTTTGGCTTTATCAAAACAATCACAACAATAATACTTTACTGCTTTACTGCTGTTAGCATATCGCTCATAATGTTAGTGTATTAGCTTAATAAACATGTTTGTTAGCAGTATTTTAAAAACGAAAAAGTTTAATTAATATTTCTGATACAAGTTATACAGGACGTTCAGGCCGAGTTGCGAAAGCTGCGGGAGGTTATCAACCTGCACAAAGTGTTGTTTAAAAGCAGCGATTGCGGCTGTAGGGTTGGCAGTATCGTAACCGATAAGTCGTAAAGCCGTGGCAACGTCGAAATTTTCTGGGGCCAGTTCGAGTACGTCGTCGCTCCAGTAGCCGAAGCCTTTTTGTGCAAGCAGTTTCCACGGAAATTGTTTACCGGGGTCAATCTTGCGTGCCGGGGCAATATCCTGGTGACCAATAAAATTTGCCGTAGGAATGTTATATGTTTTTTTTAGATGCGCCAGCAAAGTTAACAGGCTATTGATCTGCGCAGTAGCGAAGGGTTCTTTGCCGTTATTGTCAAGCTCAATGCCTATTGACGAACTGTTAATATCAGTCACGCTGCCCCATTTGGCCACGCCGCCATGCCAGGCACGCAGGTAATCGTTAAGCATATGGTACACCTTGCCATCCTTACCTACTACGTAATGGGCACTCACCTGTGTTTTGGTCATGGTGAAAGTTTTCAGTGTTTGCGCCGCCGAATCCTGTGCCGTATAATGGATCACCACATAATTAGGCTTGCGCAGATTAAAGTTCACTGTGCCTACCCACTCCGACGGTATTTTTATTCCTGAACTATCCAGTAATGAAACCGGCTCGTCACTTTGCAAAGTCTCTGCAAATGTTTCCGCCTGTTCTTTATACACCTTGTTGGTAACTGCATACGGGCCTTTGGGGGAGCAGGCGGTTAGGATAAGGACAGTTAGTAAGAGTAAGAGGTGGTGTTTTGGCATGATGGCTAAGGTACGCAAAGTTTTCCTACCTCAAACTCGGATCATTAAACGTATCGCCCTGGCTTATATCCCCCGTTTGGTAGCCTTTGTTGAACCAGTATTTACGTTGTTCACTGGTGCCGTGGGTGAAGCTGTCAGGTTCAACGCGGCCGCTGCTTTCCTGCTGCAGGCGGTCGTCACCTATCTGGTTGGCGGCGTTCAGGGCTTCTTCTATGTCACCGGCTTCAAGCACATTTTTAGTACTTTGTTCGTAATGGGCAAACACGCCGGCGTAAAAGTCGGCCTGCAGTTCAAGCATTACCGATAGTTTGTTGTATTCTGTCTCGCTTACACGACCACGTGCTTCTTCCAGTTTCTGACTGGTGCCAAGCAACTGCTGTACGTGATGACCAACCTCATGCGCTATCACATAAGCGCGGGCAAAGTCGCCGCCGGCGCCGAAACGGTTTTGCAGTTCGTCAAAAAATGAAAGGTCGATATATACTTTACGGTCGCCGGGACAGTAGAAAGGTCCGGTTGCAGATTGTGCGAAGCCGCATCCCTGTGTGCTAACGGCTCCTTCAAAAAAATGGAGTACAGGTTCTTCGTAATCGCGGCCCATCTGGCTGAAGAGCTGGTTCCAGATATCTTCGGTATCAGCAAGTACCACACGTACAAACTGTTTTTGCGGATCGTTGGGGTCGCTGCCTTTTGTTGTGGTTTGTTCAGTAGATTGTTGCCCCTGGTTGAGCACCTGAGATGGATCAATGCCGGTGAAAAAGTATATTGCCGCAGCAATTATGCCTACAAGGCCGCCGCCCATTGCCAATCCGCGACCACCGCCGCTGCCTTCTTCAGTATTACCGCTTTCGCGTCTTCCAAGCCATTTCATAGTTGAGGGAAATTCTAAAATCTAAATACTAAACTCTAAAAGCTAAGTTGAGAACATCAAATAATAAAAAAGGTTGTTCTGATTTTTTTAGAATTTAGAAATTAGATTTTAAAATTTAACATCTTATTCCCTTAATATTCAACTGTATCGACCGTTTATCTCGCCAGATGTTTTCTTCTATGCTATAACAAACATCAAAAGGTTGGCCTGCGCGTAGCTGTTCAAGGCACTCGCCATGATTAAAGGCAATACAATCAAACGCCGGTGAACCGGGCTGCATAATGCTCATTTTAATATGGTTACTACCCACAAGAGCAGGTGTGCCATTTAGTTGAACATTCCTCGATAAAAATACAGGCGACATGTTGCCCGGCCCGAATGGAGAGAACTGGTTAAGTACTCTGAAAAATTTGCCGTCGATTTGATTTAGTGTGATCTCGGCATCGATATTTATTTGCTGTACCAACTGCTCGGCCGTAATTGTAGAGCTTACTACTTCTTCAAACCTGTTCATAAACGCCTCAACGTTTTCAGGCTTCATGGTAAGGCCGGCGGCATATTTATGCCCGCCAAACTGAATAAGAAGGTCACTACAGCCGCAAAGCGCTTCGTAAAGGTCATACCCAAACACTGACCGTGCCGACCCAGCCACATGCCCGTTGGAACGGGTAAGCACTACTGTGGGCCGGTAATATTTTTCGGTAAGCCGTGATGCTACAATGCCTATCACACCCTTATGCCAGCGTTCGTTAAATACTACTGTTGATTTTCTATTAATCAGCACTTCGTTCGACCCTATCATGCCAAGGGCCTCGTCAGTTATATTAAGGTCGTGCTCCTTGCGTTCAAGGTTTTTAACGTTTATAAGCAGCCCTTTTTCTTTTGCTTCGTTCTCATCGCAGGCCATCAGCAGCTGCACGGCATGCTTGGCGTCGTCAATACGTCCGGCAGCGTTTATGCGCGGACCAAGCAGAAATACAATGTCTGATATGGTATAGCCGCTGCTCTTGCCTGCAACTTCCATCAGGGTTTTTACGCCGATGCATGGGTTGTTATTCAGTTTCTGCAAACCGAAATAAGCCAGCACCCTGTTTTCGCCGGTAATATGGACAATGTCGCAGGCTATACTTATGGCGGCAAGATCGATATACGCCATCACCTCATCAAAAGGGATATCATTTTTTTCGGCATACGCCTGAAGCAGCTTGAAGCCCACACCGCAGCCCGATAGTTCCTTATATGGATATGGGCAATCTGGTCGCTTAGGGTCGAGTACAGCAACAGCCGCGGGTATAGTATCGCCGCAGGTATGGTGGTCGCAAATAATAAAATCAATACCCAGGGTATTGGCGTAATCAATTTTATCTATTGATTTTATACCGCAATCGAGCGCGATGATGAGTGAAAAACCATTCGCAGCAGCAAAGTCAATACCTTGGGTTGATATACCGTAACCTTCGTTGTAACGGTCGGGTATATAATAGTCGAGATTATTGTAACGTTCGCTGAAAAAACCATACACAGTTGATACTGCGGTAGTACCGTCAACATCGTAGTCACCGTAAATCAAGATCTTTTCGTTGCGGGAAATTGCCAGTTCGATACGGCTAACGGCCTTTTCCATATCAGCCATCAGAAAAGGATCATGCAGGTGGCGGATATCAGGGCGGAAGAACCAGCGGGCCTCGTCGTAGGTGTTGATACCCCTGTCAACAAGCAGTTTACTTAAAACGGTGTCGATATTCAGTTCGGCAGCCAGCCTTTTTACATTCTCCTCACTAATATCCGGCCTCATGGCCCACCGTTTATTCATATCTTTGCACCGTAAAAACAGTAAATATAATATTTTTTTGCAAGGTGCGTGGCGTTTAACGCAAGGCGAAATTACACCATCTGCCACCCGCCTTGCCCCAAGCATATACCATGGA
This sequence comes from Mucilaginibacter limnophilus, assembly GCF_004005815.1. Classification (GTDB taxonomy): domain Bacteria; phylum Bacteroidota; class Bacteroidia; order Sphingobacteriales; family Sphingobacteriaceae; genus Mucilaginibacter; species Mucilaginibacter limnophilus. The sequence goes on from NZ_SACK01000008.1 coordinate 53,675, forward strand.
AATATACACGCTGGGCGAAGGCTCATACTCAGTTGACAGCACCAAGAAATTTATTCCTTTTAACCCGGAAACCGACGATAAAAAAAGCCGGCCAGGATCGTTGTTCATTCATGTAAATCCTTTCCTGATAAAAACGGCAAGCGAACTGATATTGCTTGATGCCGGATTGGGATTTAAGGATACCCGCAACGAACTCCATCTGCATCAGCACATACGCAACGCGGGTTTTGATCCGGATGAGGTGACGCTTGTATTGATGTCGCACCTGCACTACGACCATTCGGGCGGGCTGGTAATTGAGCGTAACGGCAAACTCGAACCGAGTTTTCCGCAGGCAAGGCACGTGGTACAAAAAGGGGAGTGGGAATTTGCTTTTAGCGGTAAGTCGTCATCATACCACATAGAAATATTTGAGGCGCTGAAGGATAGCGTTGACTGGACCTTTACCGAAGGCAACGGCGAACTGCAGTCGGGTATTACATATCAGCATTCCGGCGGGCATTGTCCATATCACCAGGTATTTTTGATTGAAGAAAACGGCCAGAAAGCATTTTTTGGAGGCGACGAGCTTCCTGAACCCGAACAATTACTGAGGCGCTTTGTGGCTAAGTATGATTACGATGGACATAAAGCCATGGAGCTACGCGAAGAGTATGGCAAGCAGGCATCTGCTGAAGGCTGGCAATGCTTATTTTACCACTCTAAAGGAACAACCGTTGGTACCGTTAAGCAGGAAGATGATCACTTTACCGTACAGGCTGTTTAGTCTTCTTTTCCTACGTTAAAAATTTCTTTTATACGTTCAACGTTAAGCGGCTTCGAAATAAAATCCTCAACCAGCGGGTATGATTTTGCTTTGCTGATATCGTTGCTGAATACTGAAGATGATATAATGAATATCTTGGTTTTTTTAAGCGGATCGATACCAAGGCGCATGTATTCGTCCAGAAATTCCCATCCGTTCATGATAGGCATGTTAATATCCAGCAAAATGTAATCAGGGAGGCTGCTTGGATCTTTCTTTTGAAGAGTTACAAGCTGATCAATAGCGAAACGTCCGTTCAGGCATGCCGTTATATCAGTATTCAATATCGCTTTTTTAATAAGCTTTATCGAAATAAAATTGTTGATCTCGTCATCGTCCACTAACAGAACGCTTATGGTTTTGTTGCTTGTAATTGTCATAGTTGTTATACGGGCACAAAAATAAAAGGTTATATTCCTTAAAGTTGTATTTAATTAAATATTTGTATAATACGTGTGTAAACTTTAAATGTTTCCACAAATACAACTTGAAGAACAAAACATTATGCTACAGCTCTAAATATAAGAAGTTGGTATCTCCTAATCTTATTTTCCCTTTTACACTGGCCATTTTTTTATAATACGTACAAGGAGTGTGAAAAATTACACACTCCTTGTACAATCGGGCAAGTGCCCGTCTTTTTGACATAGCTTTGCTATAGTATCAAGTGCCGAATTCAGGTGTGGTTACTTCACTTTCCTCAAACTCGTACTCGGTAAGCGGAGGGCATGAGCATATCAGCGTGCGGTCGCCGTATGTATCATTCACCCGGCCTACTGATGGCCAAAATTTATAAGCGGCCACATATGGCAGCGGGAAGGCTGCTTTTTGACGGGTATATGGGTGCTCCCAGTCGTTACCGGTAACTACAGCCGCAGTATGCGGAGCGTTTTTAAGCGGATTATCAGTTTTGTCCGAAACACCGCTTTCCACATCCTTTATTTCATTACGGATGGCTATCATGGCATCACAGAAACGGTCGAGCTCGTGTTTCGGTTCAGATTCCGTAGGCTCAATCATTACTGTACCCGCAACCGGGAACGATACTGTAGGCGCGTGGAAGCCATAGTCCATTAAACGCTTGGCAATATCAGTCACCTCAATGCCATAGGCTTTAAACGCGCGGCAATCCAATATCATTTCATGCGCGCAACGGCCTTTACTGCCGGTGTACAACACAGGATAATGTGCTTTTAGCCTTGTTTTAATATAGTTGGCGTTCAATATAGCGTATTTGGTAGCGCTGGTTAAACCTTCGCCGCCCATCATGGCTATATAAGCGTGTGATATAATTAATATAGATGCCGAGCCCCAAGGCGCTGCCGATACAGCAGGGATAGATTTTCCTTTGTCGATATCAACTACAGCGTGACCAGGTAAATAAGGCACCAGGTGTTTGGCTACGCCGATTGGGCCCATGCCCGGCCCGCCGCCGCCATGCGGAATACAGAAAGTTTTGTGCAGATTCAGGTGGCAAACGTCGGCGCCAATCGTAGCCGGACTTGTCAGGCCTACCTGCGCGTTCATGTTAGCTCCGTCCATATAAACTTGACCGCCGTTGGCATGAATTATTTCGCAAACCTCGATGATACTTTCCTCAAACACACCATGTGTGGATGGGTAAGTCACCATCAGGCAGGATAGTTCGTTTTTATACTGTTCGGCTTTAGCTTTTAGGTCGGCTACATCAATGTTACCATTATCATCACACTTTACCACCACTATCTTCATACCTGCCATGGCCGCCGAAGCAGGGTTGGTACCGTGTGCCGATGATGGTATCAATGCGATGTTACGATGCGTATCACCCCTGTCGTTATGGTAAGCACGAATAACCATCAGGCCTGCGTACTCACCTTGCGCACCCGCGTTTGGCTGTAAGCTCATGGCCGCGAAGCCTGTAATTTCACTCAACCACGCATCAAGCTCGGCAAATAGCTGCATGTAACCCCCGGTTTGGTCCACAGGGGCAAACGGGTGTATTCTGCTGAACTCAGCCCAGGTAACCGGCACCATCTCTGTAGTGGCGTTCAGTTTCATGGTGCACGAGCCAAGCGCTATCATGCTATGGCAAAGCGACAAATCTTTGGTTTCAAGCGATTTTATATAACGCAGCATTTCATGTTCCGAATGGTGCGAATTAAATACCGGGTGGGTTAAGTAAGCCGAAGTGCGCTGCAATGCCGCCGGAATGGTGGTTTGCAGATTACTTTTCAGCTCATCAATATTTACATCGTTAAGGTTTTTGCCTTTTACTTTGGCAAAGAACCTTACTATTGTTTTTACATCTTCAGGAGACGTAGTTTCATCAAGTGAAATAGTAACTATTGAACCATTGTAGTTCAGGTTCATTTCGTTGTTTAAAGCCTCGCCGTGCAGCGGGCCAACCAGTTCGCCAAGGTCAAACTGCAGGGTATCAAAATAAGCGGTGTTAAGCTGTTTGTAGCCTAACTCTTCCAGCGAGTTCGACAACAAAACAGTCAAGCCGTGAATACGCTCAGCTATCAGCTTCAAGCCTTTTGGACCGTGGTAAGCAGCATACATACCGGCCATTATGGCCAGCAGTGCCTGCGCGGTACAAATATTTGAAGTTGCTTTATCCCTGCGGATATGCTGCTCGCGGGTTTGCAGCGCCATGCGTAGTGCGTAGTTGTTGGCGCTATCGATAGTAACACCGATTATACGGCCGGGCATACTGCGTTTATATTCTTCTTTTGTTGCGAAGAATGCTGCGTGCGGACCGCCAAAGCCCATCGGAATACCGAAGCGTTGTGATGTACCTACCACAATGTCGGCACCCCATTCACCCGGAGGCGTTAACAGTACCAGGCTCATTAAATCGGCAACAACAGTTAGTTTGATGCCTTTTTCATGTGCTTTGGCCGCAAAGTCTTTATAATCATACACCTCGCCGTTCTTTGCAGGGTATTGTACAATAGCGCCGAACATGTCGTCAGATAGTTCAACGTTTTCATGACTGCCAATTACCAGCTCGATGCCAAAAGGTTCCGAGCGGGTTTTCAGAATATCTATGGTTTGAGCGAAAAGCTCGTCGCTTACAAAAAATTTGGTTGCTTTTTGATTTTTACGCAAGCTGTATTGCATAAACATGGCTTCCGCAGCGGCAGTGCCTTCATCAAGCAGCGACGCGTTTGCAATTTCCATCCCGGTAAGGTCGATCACCATGGTTTGGAAATTTAGCAACGCCTGCAAACGGCCCTGTGCAATTTCGGCCTGGTAGGGAGTGTATTGTGTGTACCATCCCGGGTTCTCCAATATATTACGTTGGATAACACCCGGTACAATTACGTCGTAATATCCCTGACCGATGTATGATTTGAAAACCTTGTTTCTTGAAGCGGTTTGCTTCAGTGTGTTTAGATAATCGAACTCACTTTTTGCCGGCGGAAGGTTAAGCGGTTGCTTCAGCCTGATGGGTGCCGGTATGGTTTGCTCAATAAGTTCGTCGATAGAATTTACCCCTACTGTTTTCAGCATTTCTGCTGTGTCAGCTTCATTTGGGGCAATGTGGCGAAACTGGAATTTCTCCTGGTAATCAGTGTTCAGTTGCATTTAATGATGGCCCTGTTAATATTGCGCAAAGGTACAATTAATTAACCGGATGTCAATTATGTAACCTGTTATTGACACTGGGTTTACATGGTTACTTCAACTGCTGATTTGCGGGATTATTTGATTGCACAGATTAAGAAGTTCTATCAAATGTCATTGCGAGCGATAGCCTGGAAAGCTCTGAATTTTGCAGGCGGATTGTATGTGTAGAGATTACTTCGTTCCTCGCTATGACGCGCGTAAAAATCAAGTCAATCCTCAAATCACACAAATCATGATTTAAGACAATGTAAGTACTGCTCTATGGTGCTCTCCAAACCGTAATATAACGCGTCGCATATCAACGCATGACCAATACTTACTTCATCCAAACCAGGCAAGTTCTTAGCAAAAAACTCAAGGTTGTCAAGACTAAGGTCATGCCCGGCGTTTATGCCGAGGCCGGCTTCTTTTGCAATTTTTGCGGCAGCTACATATGGCGCTATGGCCAGTTCGCGGCCCTGGTAATAGTGATGTGCGTAGCTTTCAGTGTACAGTTCAATACGGTCGGTTCCGGTAGTGGCGGCGGCTTCAACCATTTGCGGTACCGGGTCAACAAATATTGAAACGCGAATCCCCGCTTCTTTAAACGGTGCTATCGCGTCTTTAAGATATTGCTGGTTCTCGATAGTATCCCAGCCATGGTTTGAGGTAAGCTGCTCCAGCGCGTCGGGCACCAGTGTTACCTGATGCGGTTTTGTTGCGAGTACCAGATCAACAAACTTCTTTTCGCGGCTATTGCCTTCGATATTAAACTCGGTAGCCAGCACTTCTTTAAGCAGATGTACATCGCTGTAACGAATATGCCGCTCGTCGGGGCGGGGGTGTACGGTAATGCCCTGTGCGCCAAAGCGTTCGCAATCCATAGCCACCTTTAAAACATCCGGGTTGTTGCCGCCACGTGAATTGCGCAACGTAGCTATTTTGTTTATGTTGACAGACAAACGTACCATAATCGTGTCGGCTGAATTTTCCTGCAAATATCTATTTAATTACTGTTTAAACAGTAAAATGTATTTTTAGATTGAAAGATTTGAAGATTTGATGATGTAACACCATCTATGTCATTTCGACTGTAAGGAGAAATCTTCTGAAACTTTTGTATGACGAAGAAGATTTCTCCTCGTTCCTCGTCGAAATGACATGGGATAACGCCCATCTTAATTAAACAAAAAAGCGTTCACAACTTTTAAAGTTATCAACGCTTCCCCTTAATGTCATTCTGAACGTTGTGAAGAACCTATTCATCAATAGACGCTTCGTTCGTTAGCATGACAAATATTACTAATTCGCTACCGGCAACCCTGCTACGCCCCAGGCCTTATTCGGTTTTGGTCCAAGCCATAGCTCCAGCTGCCCGCCTTTTGCATATTCGGCATGGGTGAACCAGAATTTGTTAAGCGCCTTTCCGTTCAATGTGGCTTTTTGTATGTAAACGTTGTCTTTTGAATTGTTATGTGTAGTGATGACAAACTGTTTACCAGGGTAATATTCCGGGTCGAGTTTGATCACCACCTTATCAAATATCGGGCTTGTAATATCATACACAGGCGTAGTAGCTACGTTACCCTGCAGATTAAATAACCCGATAGCCATCAGTACGCTTAAACCGCCCATTTGCCCCTGATCTTCATCCTGACCGCCATAGCCTATGTCAGGAGTAGTACCACCGTAAGCTTTATCCTGTACACGGCGCACCCAGTACTGCGTAAGCCATGGCTTACCGGCATAGTTGAACACATGCGCGTCGCTAAGGCCAGGCTGATTGGCATAGCTGATATAGCCGCTGCTGTAATCGAACACAAAATCGCTTGGCTCGGCTTTTTCAAAGGCGTGGTTGAGCTTTTCAGTCAGCACATCATTACCGCCCATTAATCTTGCCAAACCCGGGATATCATGCGATACGCACCAGGTGGCCTGCCACGCGTTAGCTTCAATCCAACCGGCGCCGCTAAGCGGGTTCTTGTGCGCAAATTTTCCTTCCCTGTTTTTTGGGAACAGCAGCTTTTGCTCAGGGTCGAACAAATTTTTCCAGCCTTTAGAGCGCTTTGTGAAAAAGTTATAATCATCTGTTTTACCCAGCTTTTTTGCCATTTGCGCTATCGCAAAGTCCTGAAAAACGGCTTCAACAGTGATACCGGCATTATCAGGCCAGTAACCTTTTTCAGTATAAAACTTAATATCATCGGCAGCGCCAAGCATACCGCCGGGAAGCGCGTTGCGTTTAACAGCGTCAAAAGCTGTTGGGATATCATATTTGGTGAGCAGGCCTTTCATATAAGTTCCTACTATCAGGTTAGTTGCCGGGCAGCTTGTCATGATATACGAATAACCGCCGCCTGCAGGGCCACGCGGCAGCAGTTTCCCGTTCTCGGCATATTGCAGCATCGATGCTGACATTTCATCCTGCACTTCGGGCCATGCAAGGCCCCAAAGCACATTCAGGTTCCATTGGGTAAGCCACCAGGCGTCACTGTTGTACATATTGTAACGTGGCTTACCGTCTTTACCTTTCGGTAGCGTACGCACTTTGAATACGTTGTTGGTGAAATTGCCATCACGTGTCCCTTCGGTATTATCAGGATAATCGCCGTTTACGTCATTGTTCATGTGCCGTCCTAAAAGAACATGCCACAAGTCGGTATAAAATTTTACTTTCTGGTCGGTTGTACCGCCGGTAACCTGCATGCGGCCCAGCCAATCGTTCCATACCGTGCGCGACTCGTTACACACCTTGTCAAAATCCCAGGTTGAGCACTCAACGGCCATGTTGTTTTTAGCATTTTCAACACTGGTGTACGATAAACCTATTTTCATCAATATCTCGTCACCCGCCTTAACGTCATATTGTGCGGCAACGCCTACGCTATCTCCTTCAAGCACATTTACATCAGCGATTTTGTTGCTCCCTTTCCAGCCTGCAAGGGCTTTGTAAGGCTTATCAAACTTTATACTGAAGAAAACCCTTACATCTTTTGGTCCTCCCCAGTACCTTTTTATTGAGCTGAACGAACCTTCAAACTCTTTATCGCTGATCTTTTTAACACGAGCGTTAGCCATAGTACTGTTTGACACGAAACCACCAAGGTTGGTAATGATCTGTACAGGAAGATCATCAGTATAGCGGAATTTATAAAAGCCTACCCTATTGGTACTGGTTTGCTCAACCCATACTTTATGATTGCGCAGGTAAACACGGTGGTAGCCCGGCTGCACCAGTTCGTCGTCATGGCTGAACTCTGATTTCCAGCCTTCTTGTCCTTTGGTAACAGGGGTTGATTGTAAGGCAGGCATTACTTCAATGCCCGACAGCATCCAGTCGTGAATCTGCGGAAAGCTTAATATTTCGTTCTCGTTGTAGTTATAACCACCGCCACCCTGGTTCTTGTTACGTGTCATAGGTGCCGAAGCAAGCATACCAAACGGGCGGCAGCCTGTGGTGAAAAAGAAAAAACGGCCGCGGTTTGTTTCAATATATGGGTCAACCCAACTTACATAATCGGCATATTGCTTTGATGATGGGAACACTTCTATCTCTGAGAAGCCGATGTCTTTTCCTGTACCGTCGGTTACAACAAATTTTACCCATTTTACCGTGCGCGCTGTAAATTTCACTACCCGTGCTGTGCCATTATTGGGTATCTGGTTTGCCCAAACAAAACTACCGTCGCTGAAAACGAGTTTAGTTGTGGCCACATGCTCGTTAAGTTCAGGGCGATCATACAATATTACTTTGCTGATGCTTTGCGGCTTGTCCCATTCCAGTTGTATCCACGGGAAACGCACATAGCCCCAATCGGTAGTCTGCCCTTCGCAGGCCCACTGGCCTTTTCCGGTTACACCGATAATACCATCGGTAACATTTTGTGCAGCATACTTAGAATTTAAACTGGTTGAGGCGGTAACCTTTGCCTGGGGCGCGATATTATCGGGCCCGGCAATGGCTGACGTGCAGGCAAGCAAAGCGCCGGCAAGTAAAATTGTGTATCTCATAATTCTTCGTTAAGGCGTTTATAGTCGACTTTTATTTTGGCGCCGCTGCCATCATCTGCCCAACCGTCGGTACGGAAAGGCTCGGCCGGCAACCCGGCTTTATTCATAAAGTTTGTAACAGCTGTGTTAGTGAAGGCATAACGTGCAGCAACCGGCTTGGTAACTTTTGCTGAGCTCAGCACCACTTCATCACCTTTTATAACCGCTGTTGCGGGATAAAAAACGGCATCCTCACCGGCAATAAAAAACTCAGCAGGAGCTTTTTTGTCGGCAGTAGCTAATCCCCCATCAAGCGTCTTGCTTTTGTATGATACGATGATCTGGTTGCCATCAACCCTAATCTTGTTAAGCTGCGGGCCAAGGTATTGTACGTTGCCGAAGCCGTAATCTTTATTCAGCGCGATTCTTGCCAAACGCAGGCCAATTGGTTTTTTACGGCGCGGGTGCAGGTTGCGCGGCGCGTCCGGATCGTCGGTAGTTACTACCATTTCGGTGTTTTTAAGCTTACGTACATTTGCCTGCGCTTCGCGGAAAATGGCGTAATCAAAAGCTTTCGGATCTTCATTGTTCCAATAAAACGAAGGCACTTGCACAAGGTAGAACGGCAAATCGCCCTGGCCGAAATCACTGCGCCAGCCTTTTATCATAGCCGTTAGCAGACGTGTGTATTTGTTTTTGTCATTACGGTTAAACTCGCCCTGATACCATATAAAACCTTTAATGCTTAAGCCTGCCAGCGGATGTATCATTGCATTGTACAGCAAGGTTGGGCGGGTAACTTTTTCAAAGGTGAAGCCGCCATCAATTACTTCTTTTGATTTGGGGCTGTTATCGTACTCACGCAGGTACTTGTTATATAGCACGGTGTCGGCTTCCATTATTTTACGGTTTGTCCACGCCTGAGCGGTTGACGCGCCTATGGTTGACAGCACCACCCCTACCGGCAGCTTAGTGTTTTTGTGTATCTCGCTGGCAAAGTAATATGCTACAGCGCTAAAACGGCCGGCAGTTTCAGGTGTGCATATTTGCCATTTACCTTTTACTTCGTCAAACGGCTGCGCCTTAAAGTTTAAATCGGTATAAAAAAGCCTGATATTAGGAAAGTTCGCCTTAGGTACTTCGTGCTGCCAGTCGATAACGCCATTGTTCTTGCCCTCTTCTCCCTTAAGCGAATATTGCATATTTGATTGACCGCTTGCTATCCATACCTCTCCTATCAGCAGGTTGTTAAGGGTAATAGTTTTTGCACCATCGGTTATCACCAGTGTATGCGGTGTAAAATCGCCCGGTTTTGCTTTAGGCACTTTTATGGCTCCCCGCCAGTGGCCTGCGGTATCGGCCTCAATGGTGGTTTGCTTGCCTGTCCAGTCGCCTTTTATGGTGATCTTGTCGCCCGGGCTGGCTTTGCCCCATATAGTGAACGGTTTGTTTTGCTGCATCACCATATTGCTTTGAAACAAATTGGCGGTTTTAAAGGCAGCAGTGTCGGCAGTAGCGGCAAAAACCACAGCGTTAATACAAACTGATAAAAAAAGCAGAAGGGTAAATTTAATTTTCATGATTACGATTTGATTTTAAGGAAGAAGGTTTCACGCCAATGCAGTGATAAACGGCAAGTCACTTTAAAAAGCACCGGTTTTGGCAACCCCATAAACAATTTAATTGGTTAATATATCCGCAAATGTAATCAAGACGTGGTAAACCCGCTTGCTTAACTGCTATGTTGTAATTATTTTACAAAACAATTTAGCAGCGCAATTATAAATTAAATTTTTCATATTATTGTATGTACATAATAACATGTATTTGTGTCTATACATATTTTATAGTATGTTTGCTCTACATGTTGCAATTATTTAATTTGCTGTTTATTTTAAACTCAACCAATATCAACCCAAACAATGCAATTCAAAATCGATCATAAAAGTCCGATTCCGCTACATATTCAAGCAGAAAACCTGCTGCGCGAACTTATTGACGACCCGCAGTACCAGGGCGGCAAGTTTTTGCCGAACGAGGTGAACCTGTCAAAGCAACTGGCTATTTCACGCACTACTTTACGCCAGGCGCTTAACAAGCTTGTTTACGAAGGTTTGCTTACCCGTAAAAAAGGCGTGGGCACTAAAGTAGCACAGCCCTCGGTTAGTTCAAAATCAATGAATTGGCTTAGCTTTTCGCAGGAAATGAAAGCAAGGGGTATTCCTATTAAAAATTTCGAGCTGCACCTAAGTTGGGTTTTTCCTGAGGAAAAGGTTGCTAATTTTTTCGAGATAAAAACTGATAAAAAGATATTAAAACTTGAACGCCTGCGCGGCCGCAACGAAGGTCCGTTTGTGTACTTTGTGTCCTATTTCCACCCGCGTGTTGGCCTTACCGGCGAAGAGGATTTCACCCGCCCGCTTTATGAGATACTGGAGAAAGAGCACATGGTGATCGCCCAGTTATCCAAAGAAGAAATAAGCGCGCGGGCTGCTGATAAGCTGATATCAGGTAAGCTTGATACCGAACTGGGTAGCCCTATATTGTTGCGTAAAAGGTTTGTTTACGATCAGGCCGACCGTCCAATCGAATACAACCTGGGTTACTACCGCGCCGACAGCTTTGTTTATACTGTAGAAAGTCGGCGCGAATAATACTATCAGCAGAAATGGCAATACTGATACTTCCTGTTTGCTTTGTCGTCATAACTTTAAATCTTGCTTTGTATTCGGATGCTATTATAAATAAGCGCGAGCTTTTATTAAAAGCAATATTGAGTTTCTGCTTCCTTGTGGTTTTATTTACTGAGGTACTAAGTTATTTAATTGCTCTAAACTTTAAGAGTATACTTATTTGCTGGAGTGCAGTATTAATAGCAGGCATCAGCAATTTGATTTGGCATAAAAAATATCTTAGCCGTCAGTGTACTACAATTTATGATGGCTTAAAATTCGAATTAAATAACATCTCTTTACCAATGAGATGGATAATGGGCTGTAGTGCGCTTTTAATAATAGCTATATTTTTCCAAGGAGTTATCTACCCCCCCAATAATTGGGATTCGATGACCTACCATATGGCAAGGATATCAAGTTGGATAAGCCATAACTCTGTTGAGAATTACCCTACGCATATTATTCGGCAACTATACCAGCCACCTTTTGCGGAGTTTTTAATACTACACATAAATCTTTTATCGGGCAGTGATTTTTTTTCCAATTCGGTACAGTTCTGGTTCATGCTTTTCACATTAGCAGCCATTACCACTGTAGCTAAATCTCTGGGACTGAATGCCAAATTTCAATATTTAACCGCCTTATTGGTTATTTCTTTACCTGAAGTTGTTTTACAGTCATCAAGTACCCAAAACGATCTGGTGATAACTTTTTTTGTTATCGCTGCGATGTATTTCGCCATAAAAGCGGTTACCTACCATAACTTACACTATTACCTTCCTTTTGGACTGGCTACAGGATTGGCAATGTTAACCAAAGGCACTGCTTACATATACCTCTTCCCTGTATTATTAATTGCAGCGTTGTATGTGTTATATAAAATTGTAAAATACAAAATCTATATACACCTGGTTTATGGCATAACTGCTCTGATTATTGCTGCTACAGTTAATATTCCACATTGGCAACGAAACTATACCTTAACCGGCAGTGTGCTGGGTGTTGACAAAAATGAAAGCAGGTTATATGCTAACGAACACATGTCAGGCATGTTATTGCTTTCAAATCTCATAAAAAATGGCGGACTGCATATTGGGATAAAGGGAGACAGCCATATATCAAACTTTACTGATACAATCATCCATAAACTGCATAGTGCCGTTAACATTAATGTTGACGACCCTGCACTTAACTATCTTAAAATAAAATACAGTACTCAAGCATCTGCTGCACATGAAGACAGTGCAAGGAATCCATTTCAATTCATACTTATTATTATTGCATTTATCGTGGTCACCTACCATGCTTTAAAAAATAGAAAGCATGCGGTAGCAGCAGTTTTGATGTTTACTATAATATTACAGGTACTACTTTTTTGCGCTTATCTCAAATGGCAGCCCTGGCATTCTCGACTGCATATTACTATGTTTGTTTTAGCGCTGCCTGTTATTTGCTATGCTGCTTCAATTAGTAATTTATTCAAAAAAACAGTCAAGATTATACTTCCAATAATATTGCTGTACGCAACGCTTATTGTTATAGATAACAACCTTCGCCCACTTAAACCTGCTTATTTGCGTCAGGACAGATATCAAAAGTACTTTGTAGCTAAACCCGATGCTTATTATGAATATTTAACCGTAAAAAAACAGATTGAACAATCGGATTTTAAAAACATCGGATTAATTATTGGTGCTGACGACTGGCAGTATCCGCTTTTTGCTGATTGCTATTCGCAAACTATCAACCCGGTGCACATTAATGTAAGTAATTACACAGTAAAAGCCGGCAAGCGCGGAAATATAGATTGTATTGTATCTACAACCATTAATAAACCTAAAATAACTTACAGAGGAAAGGATTTTTACAATCAAAATCCACAGAACAAGATCATAAGTATTTACAAGTAAAATATTTTTTATATATTTAGTTTTTCCCGATCCCCTAAATGTCATTTAACAAACTGTCGATCATTGTCCCGGCATATAACGAAGGCCGCACGATACACCTTATCCTTGATAAAATTAAAGAAGTTGACCTTGTTAATAATATCAACAAAGAAGTGATTATTGTAAACGATCATTCAACAGATGATACCGAAGCTGCTATTCACCGTTACATTGCCGCTAATCCGGAACTTGACATTAAGTACTATTTTCATGAAGTAAACAAAGGTAAGGGCGCCGCGTTGCATACCGGTATCAGCAAGGCTACAGGCGAATATCTTATTATCCAGGACGCCGACCTGGAGTATGATCCGCAAGAATATAACCACATTTTGAAACCGGTAGTTTCAGGCTTCGCGGATGTGGTTTATGGCTCACGCTTTATGGGCGGTCGGCCGCACCGTATATTGTTCTTCTGGCATACTATAGGTAATAAATTTTTAACCACCTTATCAAACGCATGCACCAATCTAAATCTTACAGACATGGAAACGTGTTACAAGCTATTTAATACCAAGATCATACAATCATTAACCTTGCGTGAAAAACGTTTTGGTTTTGAGCCTGAAGTAACCACTAAAATTTCGCGTGTGCCAAAAATCAGGATATATGAAGTTGGTATTTCTTACTACGGCCGTACCTATGAAGAAGGTAAAAAAATAGGCTGGAAAGACGGTTTCAGGGCGATATACTGTATTCTGAAATACGGCATGTTCGGCGCTCAGTAAATCAGCGTTTCTTATTAAAGTATTTGTGCCAGGCGTACTTCAGCATTGAGCGGAAAGGCTTTTGCTTGTCGCGTTCGTAGGCGTGCACTTCATCAGTTAGTGTTAAAAACACTTGTATAACCAAATCGGGATGCTTCCTGTAGATGTATTCGCATGCGGCTTTATAACGCGCCACACTATCGGCATTGGTTAAAGAGGCGTTGCGGACGCGGTAATCAAACAATATTTCGTCCACATAAAAAAACCTGAAACCGGCTTTGTAAGCGCTTATCCAAAGTTCCCAGTCTTCCTGCCCTTTACGCAGCACCTCGCCCTCATCAAAGCCACCGGTAGTTTCCCAAACTTGCCGGCGCACCATGGCACACATGTCGATATAATTACGCGCCATCAGTTTAGATAAATTCAGTTCGCCGGATTTAAATAACGGCTTCGATGAATCGCCGAAGAATTGGGCGTTGCCATAAACAATGTCAGCTTTTCCGGCATCCAGTATTTCTAAGCCTTTTTCTATAAATCGTGGCAGTATCTTATTATCACTATCCAAAAAAAGAAGGTATTTGCCTGATGAATTACGAATAGCCGTATTACGCGCCGCACCGGGACCTTTATTTTCTTGTCGTATAACTTTGATGCCCGATTGCTTTTCTAACGCCAATAAGGCTTCCAACGATTGCAGGTCAGTCGAGCCATCGTCAGTAATTATCACTTCGCACGTAATATCTGTACGGTTTAAAAAAGTCTGCACGCTGTTAACGGCGTCGTTAATATAATTGCCCGCGTTGTAAAAGGGTATAATTACAGATACATCCATTAAAACAGCTTCCTTTTAATTTTACGAAACAATTTATTGATATAATAATACGGCAAGTATAAACTGCTTTTATACTTAACAACCAGTTTTTTACGGTCGGCAAAGTTGGCCAGGTACTCGGGGTGCTGCTGCCACTGCCCGCTTACGCCACTTGTGTTAAATTTAGCAATAACCCTCGGTATATATTGTGAGAACACGCCCCAGGCAAAAATCTTCAAATTAAAATCCCAGTCGGCACATACCTTATACCGGGTATCGTAAAAATCAACATTAAAAACCGCGCGATGATAAAATATCGCCTGGTGGCAAATGCAGCGTTCTATTACCAAGTCCCAAAAGTTATAATTTATATAGCGTTCACGTTTGCCTTCGGTTGTAACCACATCCCCAAACACCACCTGCACATTGGGCAAACTATTTATTACGTCTACAATATCCTTCAGCACATTTTCATCATGCAATTCATCATCGCTGCCTAAAAAATACAGCCAGTTACCTTTTGCCTGCCATATACCTTTGTTCATGGCATCATAAATGCCATTATCTTTTTCGGACGTTACCTTAATAGAAGGATTTTTAAAGGACTGGATAATTTCCACCGTATCATCATCAGAAAGCCCATCTAT
Source organism: Mucilaginibacter limnophilus (assembly GCF_004005815.1). Taxonomy (GTDB): domain Bacteria; phylum Bacteroidota; class Bacteroidia; order Sphingobacteriales; family Sphingobacteriaceae; genus Mucilaginibacter; species Mucilaginibacter limnophilus. Next base: position 68,850 of record NZ_SACK01000008.1, read on the forward strand.
CACCAATATCTCAAACACCGGAAACGTTTGCCTGAGCACACTCTGCAGGCAGCTACTTATAGTTGCAGCGCTGTTGTATGCCGGTATAATTATCGAAAAGCGTATGTCATAACCGGTATCCATAGCTCTCTATAAAAGGTTTCCAAAAAGGCAGGTCATAACGCCACCACGCATGGCAGCCCATAGGCAATTTACCCTCGTTTATGCGGTAAAGCACATCAGGATGCGTTTCAAAGCTAAAGCGGCAGGCATCTTCAACAGGCGCCATTTTAAAATTGTCTTTGGCCAGGTAATCATGTATCAGCTTATCTTCATATAAAAAACCGGCCCTTTGTATGGTAGCATTCTCGTTATTAAAAATGCTTTTCATTTTCGCCAATACGCGTAATACTTTAAATATTGGTTTCTTTAACTTCATAATGAAGCCCTGCTTTCGTATGGCTGAATGTTTTTTCTGATCGATGTAATAAACGTTTTTTAATCCGGCTTGTATAGCGGATATCTTTCGTAACGAAAACCCAGAATTACCAATGCCGGTTATTTCGGTGCCCGCTTCGTTAAGCCATGGCGCGCCAATGTAATCGTAACCTTTGTTGCACCAGTGATTTAAATCGTCGGTAAACACAAAGGCATCTAATTCATAAGTAAGCATGTACATATATTGGCTGAACAAGCTGTAAAAGTACTGACTAAGTTTCAGCTTGTTATAATTGAGCTTACTGGCAAACCATTCAGGGTTGATATATTTTATTTCAAATTCAGGTACTACCGCGTTATACGCAGTCATATCAAGTCCTTTAGGAGCTATCACATAAATAGGATGATTACCCAACACGCGAAAACACTGCCTGAACGACACCAGTTCATAATATTCCGGGTTCGGGCTGTGTACAGGTATAACTATGCAAACCTTGCCGGCCATTACCATGTTACCTTTTCACGAATATACCTCTTGATAAAGCTGTTTAAAACACCCTGCTTCTGTTTACCGGCTTGATTTGAAGCCTTTATCTGCCTTTGCCAAAAGCGTACGGTACGCAAAAATTCTTTCAAACTGAACTTTACTTTGGCAAGGTCAATGTTTTCAAGAACATGAATACCTTCAGTAAGCCAGTAATTGTTTTCCCGGGCTGTGCGCGACAGGTTATGGTGGTACCATCTGAAATAATTAAGCTTTTGGGCATTGAACGCCATATCAGCACGCTGCAATAATTTAACGTAAAATATCCAGTCGCCGCAGGCTTTATATTGTTTTATTCCGCTGATAATTTCTGCCGCTATATCCCGGCGTATAATGGCCGAGCTGACATTCTGAACAGTGCATTGTATGCTCATGTAACCGCTTATCTCATCGGTACCTTTGCGAAAAAACGATTGCCGGTGTATGGAAAGGTCCTCTCCGGCGTTGCCCTTATCATCAACCCAAACAGAACCGCAAAAAACAATACCCGCGCTTTTATACTGCCCTGCAAGGGTTATCAATGTCTCAAGAAAGTTGGGCCCGGCATAATCATCACTCTCGGCTATCCATATCCACTGTCCGGTGGCTTCGGCTATGCCCTTTTCCCATTGTGTAAATGGGCTGCCGCTGTTGGTTTCATTACACAATATCTTACTTACCTTTTCATTCCCCCGATAGGTTTCGATGATTTCCTTGCTGTTATCTGTTGAACAATCGTCAAGTATAATAACTTCAAAATTGGTATATGTTTGCGTAAGTATGCTGTCTATCCGCTGGCGCAGGTAGCGTGCATGATTATAATTAGGTATTATAACTGATACCTGTGGCATACTAAATAACGTTAATGCCCACGCGCGCTGTTTAACTCTTTAGAAAATACTCGTGCGTAACGTATGGCCGACGGCTTGTCAAGGTGCAGCTGATCGTGCAGTTGTGTATACTGGCTAACATCGGGTATTTCAAAATAATTGTACTTGCCAGGCGGGAAATATTTCTTAAATGCGTCCATAACCGCCTTGCTTTGTTTGCACTTAAATACGTCGGGATGAGTTGGCGTGGCGTAGAAATATATCCTGGTGCCTCGATCCTCCAACCATTTGAGTTCGTTTTTAAGCTGTGTAAAACTGCTTATTAATGCGGCGGTATCAACCATATTACGGCGGCGTTTCAGTTCACGATAGTGTGCTTCTTTATCAATGGTTGCCTTTGGGTTTGATTGAAATACACGAAGTACCGGGTTAAATATCCAGTCGCTGAAAAATTGCACCCTTGCAGCGCTGTGTCGCTCTACAAAGCCGGCCGCCTGCCCTACAGGCTGATAACAATCGCGCAGAAAAGGAAAATATTTTTTACTGTAAAAATGTATATCACCAAAAATGTAATCGTTAAAGTCGGTATTAACGGGTTTTAAAACTGCGTTTTCTTCAATAAAAATATATTTAGGAGCGATGTTATTTTCTTTGAGTGTGATAATGCCATTAACCACGCTCATTCCCGGATATACCAGCATATATACATCACCGGGCAATGTATTTGGCTCCATCATAGCGGTTAGCGAAGTGCCGATAATCACATCCTTTTTGTGCAGCGAATCTGTGTATGAATAATTTTGGGTACGTATGGTGTTATCCTGCCACTGGTGCTGAGATACAGGCACCGCGTTACCATAACTTACATAAGCGGCATACAGTAATAATAAAGCTATGGCGAATAATACTGATCGTTTTATCATAACTTAAAAATTAAAATATATAAACGGCGACGATTGCGCACCATTTACCACAATAAAGAACAACATTGGCCCGTAAACCAAATAATCGGCTTTGTTAAACACATAGTGTACAGGCCTTGTGTTTTTGTATTTATACAGCAAGTGCATTAATACAATTGGCGATGAGTACAGGCACAGGTAAGTGATCAGGCGGTAATCATCCTTATAATCGGTATTATTAAGGAATAATATAGCGTAATCAATTGCTCCTTGTAACGTAGGGAATCTAAACAACGCCATACATGGTACAATTACAAAAAAATATGATATTACCCAGCCCAGCACATTGCGCACTTTGGTGAAACCCCAACTTTTAGTACCTTTTTTTATCAGGTGCTCTATCACCAGCGCGCTGCCATGTATTGATCCCCATATAGCAAACGACCACTTTGAACCATGCCATAAACCTGCAAGTACCATGGTTAAAAAGATATTGATAAGCGATACTACCTTACCCCTTCGGCCTCCGCCAAGTAAATTGGTGTAAACATAATAACGCAAAAATGACGACAGTGTAATATGCCATCTGCGCCACAGTTCACTAAGCGACGATGATACAAACGGATAATCAAAGTTTTCTTCCAACTGGTAACCAAACAAACCGGCAAGGCCCAGGGCTATATATGAATAGCCGGCAAAATCGGCAAACAGCTGAAAGGTGAATCCTAATATCAGCACAAATAATGTTAACGACGACAGGTTATCCATTGCCGGGCTTTGCAGCCAGGCCGTAAAATATTGCAGGTTATTGGCCACTACCAGTTTTAAAAAGAACCCCAGCACCAGCTTGCGAAAGCAATACTGCCAGTTAATGTTTTTAATATGCTTGGTTTCTATCTGCGGAAAGAAATGGTTGGCACGAAGTATAGGCCCCGCTATAAGGTGTGGAAAAAATGAGATGAACAGGAAAACATTTTTTACATGGGTAAAAAAATTCTGTTTTACCGGTTTATATCCGGGGGAGTTGCGTGCCTTATAGGTATCAAATAAAAGGCTTATTCCTTCAAAAGTGTAAAACGATATCCCTATAGGTAACCCCATTATCATGAAGAAATTATATACTTCTGATGTTTCGTTAGTAAAGGTTGATACCAGCATTAGCCCGTACTTGAAGAACACCAGCACGAGCACATTAAGTGTTATACCGATAGTTACAAAGGTTTTTCGTGTTTTAAAACTGTTTGAATTGGTTATCAGCCAGCTAAACAGCACATTCATCGATGCCGAAAAAAGCAGCAGTATTAAAAACGTAGTGCTGTTGAAGTAGTAAAACAGCAGGCTTGCTGCAATAAGTATTTGTGTTTGATACTTTTTTAAAGGCTTTATATAAAATAGCGCGAATACTACCAGTAAGAAGTATACAAATTTGGCGTCGGTAAAAAGCATGCCTTAGTATCGGTTTATCAAAAGTTTAATAATATAATTGGTTATGTACAGCTTGCTAAGTGCCTGCTGTATTATTATGCACCTAATATATTATTAAATATTTTAACCGTAAAATGCTTGCTAAAAAGATTTTGCATTTTGAGACACAAGCATCAAATATCACACGAAATATTACCCGTTATGATATGGTAAGCTCGCCCCGAAGATCGGTTTCCAGCAGTTCTTTTACTACTTTCGGATCGCTATGTTGACCAAGCAGATACATGGTTTTGGTAACTGCCGCTTCAAAGGTCATATCATAACCATTGGCTATGCCGATATCCTTTAGCTGCTTGCTGGTTTCGTAACGGCCAAGTTCAACTGTACCAACCTTACACTGCGAAATGTCGAGTATCACCTTACCGCTGTCGACAGCGTTTTTAAGCAGATCGATAAACCAGGCGTCGGTTGTTGTATTACCGGCGCCGAAAGTTTCCATTATAATACCCCTTACGTCGGATGCCAGGACAGTTTCAACTACTTTCGGACTGATACCCGGATAAAGTTTCAGTACCGCTACATCGCTTTCAAGTTCATTATGAATGGTTAATTGGCCATCGCCTGGTTGGCGTATATCATTTACGCTGAAACGCAGGTGCACACCCGACTCGGCCAGTATGGGGTAGTTTGGCGAGCGGAACGCCTCGAATTTTGATGAGTTGTATTTGAATGCCCTGTTCCCTCTGAAAAGCTTATAATCGAAATATATACATACTTCCGGCACACGGGCTTTATCATTTTTTTTGGCTTTGGCTATCTCAATAGCCGTCATCAGGTTTTCCTTCGCATCAGTACGTACCGCGCTTATGGGCAACTGAGAGCCTGTAAAGATTACCGGCTTATCCAGATTTTCGAGCATAAAGCTAAGCGCCGACGCGGTGTAGGCCATAGTATCCGAACCATGCAGAATTACAAAACCGTCAACACTGTCGTAGTTTACCTGAACTAAGCGTGCCAGTTCGCTCCAAATTGCCGGGCTCATGTTTGATGAATCAATAATGGTATCAAACGAGTGCACCTTTATTTTACAATTAAGGCGTTCAAGTTCGGGCACGTTATCCATTATCTGCTCAAAATTAATTGGGCGAAGCACTTTGGTAGTCGGGTCACTCATCATACCTATTGTCCCCCCGGTATAGATGATCAGTATCTGGCTCATTAAATATTATTCTGGTTTATCAATCAGTTTGTTATTATCCTTATACACCAAAAATCTTTTCAGAGTTACGCGTTGTTACAGCTGCAACGGTTTCCATATCGGTATCGTGTATCTCAGCTACTTTTTGGGCTACGTAAACTAAATAAGAACTTTCGTTTGGCTTACCACGGAACGGGGTGGGTGTAAGGTACGGAGAATCTGTTTCTAAAACGATGTTTTGCAAATCAATTTTCTCAATTGCCTTATCAAGCCCCGAATTTTTGTAAGTAACCACACCTCCTATTCCGAGATAAAATCCTAAGGCTATCACTTTCTCTGCTTGTTCGGTATTCCCGGTAAAGCAATGGAAAATGCCGCGCAGTTTCTCATCCTGCTCTTCTTCCAATACTTTGAACACCTCGTCAAATGCGTTGCGGCAGTGTATCACTATAGGCAAATCAAGCTGCTTTGCCCAGGCAATTTGCTGTTTAAAGGCTTTAATTTGTTCGGCTAAAGTAGTTTTATCCCAATACAGGTCGATGCCAATTTCGCCAACGGCATAAATTTTACGCTGCGGCTCAAACGCCATAATTTGTTCAAGCTGTGCTTCCCAGCCTTCTTTTACATCACAAGGATGCAGGCCAAGCATTGGGTAACACATATCCGGATAAGCATCGGTAAGCGCGAATACCTGCGGCACCGAATCAATATCCACGTTTGGCAAAAACAGCCTTTTTACATTGTTGTTGATACATCGCTGTATCAGCTGCGCACGCTTAATCTCATTTTTTTCGTAATATAAATGCGTGTGCGTATCGGTTAAAACCATGCTGCAAAAATAAAAAAGCCCTCTGATTTATGTCAGAAGGCTTTTCGCTAATTTTTCTTTTTACTTACAGGTGTTTTTTTAGCTGCAGGTTTGCTAACTGATGGCCTTTTCTTCAACGGACGTTTCATTACCGGTCCCGGCGCGGCTGCTTTCGCCCGCTTTATCTTTACCAGTTCTACATCAAACACCAGTGTGCTGTATGGCTTTATGGCCTGGCCTGCGCCGCGGTCGCCATAACCCAGTTGCGAAGGAATGATCAGTTTTGCCTTAGCACCTTCGCCAAGCAATAACAAACCTTCTTCCCAACCCTTTATCACACCGTTTTGGCCAAGTATCACTTCAATGGGTTTATACTCACGGCCCGGCTGGCTAAGGCCAGCTTTTTGAGCTTCAGACTCAATGCTCGAATCAAATACTTTATCATCAAGCGTCCGACCAACATAATTTACCAGTACAGTATCACCCGCTTTAGGTTTGGCTTTCGCCGACGGCGCGGTTATAATATATTTTAATCCTGATGCTGTTGTAACCGGCTTAAGTTTATTGGTTATGATGTATTCGCCTGCTTCGGCAGCCTCTGCGGCTTTTAGTTTTTCAAGCTCGGCATTACGCTCGGCCATAAAGGTTGCCATCGACTGTACTTTTTCCATTTTTATCAAAGTGACTATCTGCGAACCTTTGGTTATAAACGGCGGACGCTCGCTTTCACGTCCTTTAAATATCGAATCAGTAGGTATTTTCACCATCGCACTGTCACCGGCAGACATCTGGACAAAAACATCCATTAGGTCCATCACATTTTGTGAAGGCTTTATGCGCAACTGGATAGGCCTGCCCATTTGGTAACTGCTAAACAATACCGAATCTTTTTCGGTACGTTGTATAATATTAAAGCTAATAATATCGTCGATTTTCGCCTTGTCGCCGGGTGCATCGGTTATCAAAGCAAAGCTTGTCCCGTTTATTTGTTGCTGTGCTTTGGAAGCAAATACCGTTGCCAGCAGCGCCGCAGCTAAAATGTATTTTTTCATAGAATAAAAAAGCCTTCCTGATATAACATCAGAAAGGCTTGAAATATTGTTAAACGATTATTTTGTAGCCGGCAGTTGGAGTTTTGGAGCAGCTGGCTTTGGCGCGTTCGGGTTTGGTTTAATGATGTTCACCAGTTCAACTTCAAATACAAGCGGCATAAATGGCGGAATCACATTTTGAGCGCCTTGTTCGCCGTAAGCCAGGTTTGATGGGATAACAAATGTAGCTTTTGAACCTTTGTTAAGCAATTGCAAACCTTCATCCCATCCCGGTATAACTTTATGTTCGCCAACGGCTATACGTATAGGGGCAAATTGACGCATCGGTTCATTCATTTTAGCTTTTACAGCTTCTTCTTTGATATTGGTATCAAATACTTTACCTGTGCTTGCCAGTTTACCAACATAATTCACCTCGGCAGTATCCCCAACAGCAACATTAGGGCCGCTGCCTTTTTTGCTGATAACATAGTTAAGGCCCGAAGCTGTTTTGTTTACTTTCAAATCATTGTCAGCGATATATTTTGACATAATAGCTGGCTCACGTTTTTTTGAAGCTTCACCTAAACCTTTAAAGTAATCAGAGATACGGCCCTGGAAAACCTGTTCGCTCAGTTTACCTTTCTGAATTACTTTTTCAACTTTAATGTTGTAAATAATGTATTTGCCTTTAAGGCCCGGAGGTTTTGGCTGGCCTTTTTTGAACATCGAGTCGGTATTGATTTTGATGGTAGCGCTATCCCCTTCGCTAAGTAATGCTAAACCGCTGTAGATATCACCTTTGCTTTGTGGTTTTTGCATCAAAGATGGCATAGGGCGGCCAGAATCATAAGTTGAACCGAGTACCGAATCGGCATCGTTTTTTGCTATGAGGTTAACACTTATAAAATCGCCTTCTTTAACGGTTGGTCCTTCTTTATCAGTATGGATCTCATAAAGCAGGCCACCCGGTGCCTCTTTAAGTCCACCATTGCAACTTGCCAGCCCAATTGCAGCAAGCGCTAAAAACATCAGATTTTTTTTCATTCTTCTTTATTGTATTAATAACTTTTTATAGTCAGGTAAAATTGATTTAAATTTTTCTATAACGGCTTGAAGCGGCTCATCGCTGCGGCCGCCTGCAGCATTGCGGTGACCGCCACCTGCAAAATATTTTTTACAAATTTCGTTAGCCGGAAACTCTCCTTTTGAACGTAAAGACAATTTTACTTCATCAGTGCGTTCAACAATAAAAGCTGCAAGGCGCACATTGCTTATTGATAGAGCATAATTTACTATACCTTCAGTATCTCCGGTTTCAACTTCGTACTGTTCCAATTCAGCTTTTGTAACGCTTACAATAGCCGTATTGTATTCGTTAAGCACCTCAAGCTTATTCACTAGGCAATTTCCTAAAAAGCGCAAACGGTTTTCACTCGAACTGTTGTAAACAAGTTCATTTATCCTCCAGTTAACTGCACCGGCATTTATTAATTCAGCCGCTATTATGTGAACTTCTGCCGTGGTTTTTGGCAGCTTAAATGATGCCGAGTCTGTTAAAATACCGGTGTATAAACAAGTCGCCACATCTTTATTTATCAGAGCCTTATTATTAAGGGCATCAGCAATAAACATATAAACTAACTGCGCTGTTGCACAGGCATTTATATCCCAGTAACGAAAATCGTCAAAATCCTCGGGCTCCAGGTGATGATCTATCATTAGCTTGGCGGCGCTGCTGGCACGTACCGAGGCCTCCATGGCGTTGATGCGTGAAAGCGCGTTAAAGTCCAGACAGAATATCATTTCCGCCTCAGCTATAAAAGTATCAGCAAGCTGTGTATTTTCAGTATATATCAGAACTTCCTCGTTGCCGGGCATCCAGTTTAAAAAGTCGGCATAGTCTGAAGGGGTAATAACTTTAGCATGGTGGCCCTGCTGTATCAGGTAATTATATAATCCCAGCGACGACCCCATAGCGTCCCCATCGGGCTTATGATGGGTAGTTATCACAATTTTGCGGGGCTGCTCAAGCAAACGGGCAACCGAGGCTATATCCAACATCCTGACTTTTTAAAGGATTGCAAAGCTAAAATAAATTTCCAACGCATTGATATACTTAACAAAACATTTTTTAAGGGCCAGATTAACGGGATGTTAACAGCTATGTAATGCAGATAAACGTAATTTGTATAAAAATTTAAAACACAGCCTTTAAAAGCATATTTTTGCGGAAAATTTTGATAACAAGATAAATGGAAACCAACAAAACTTTTACCATGATAAAGCCCGACGCGGTAGCTAACGGCCACATTGGTGCAATATTGGATAAAATAATTGAAGGCGGCTTTAAAATTGTCGCTTTAAAATATACAGCTTTAACAGCTGAAAAAGCAGGCGAGTTTTATGCTGTGCACAAAGAACGTCCTTTTTACAGCGGCTTGGTTAACTTCATGTCATCAGGCCCGATAGTAGCTGCTATATTAGAGAAAGAAAATGCTGTGGAAGATTTCCGCAAGCTTATCGGCGCTACCGATCCGACCAAAGCCGAAGCAGGCACTATCCGCCAGCTTTTCGCAAAATCAATTGAAGCAAACGCCGTTCACGGTTCAGACAGCGACGAGAACGCCGCTATTGAAGGCAACTTCTTCTTCTCAGCTTTCGAGCGTTTTTAAGCCGTATCTACAAAGCATAAAAAATCCCGTATCTGTTTCAGTACGGGATTTTTATATTTATAACTTATACTAAATAAATACCATCTCCTCTATCAGTTTCGAGCCCACTTCTTCGTTTATTTTATCGATGATCTGGCTGCGTACCAGCACCAGTTCATTCCTGATTACCGACGACTCGATGCGTACGAACAGTTTCTTATCGCTGATGTAGATCTCTTTGGTCCGATTGGCTACCGGCTTGCCTACAAAATGCGCCCAGTTGGAGATAACACCCGTCTCATCGTACTTGCGTTTTATTTTATACACCTGCATCATCTGCTCAATGGCTTCCTTAATCGATTTGTCGTTAGTTTTGCGCATCGGCCTCTCCTTCCTTTATATAAAACAGCTTTACATCAACAGCAATATCTTTAAATATATTTTCAACCCTGGCCATGCTGGTATCAGTAATAAACACCTGGCCAAAATCGTGGTTCGATACCATTTGCATCAGCTTGATAACGCGGCTATCATCAAGCTTGTCAAAAATATCATCAAGCAGCAGCAGCGGCTTAAATTTTTTTTGTTGATAAAGGTAGCTATACTGCGCCAGTTTAAGAGCAATTAAAAACGACTTTTGCTGTCCCTGCGAACCAAACTTTTTCATGGGCATGCCATGGATTGAAAAATGCAGATCGTCTTTATGTATGCCCGCCGTAGTGCGCTCCAGCACCCGGTCTTTCTCAACCGTTTTTTTTAGCAATGCAGCGAAATCTTCGTTTAACAATTGCGATTCGTACACAAGGCTCACCTGTTCGGCATTGCCGCTTATAAACTCGTAATGCTTGTTAAATACCTCAACAAAGCTTTCCATAAATGCCCGGCGCTTTTCAAATATCCTGCTGCCCGAGGCTGCCAATTGCTCGTCAAATACTTCCAGCAATGTGGGGTCGTAGCGGCCGGTATCGGCAATGCGCTTTAATAACGCATTGCGGTTTATCAGTGCTTTATTATAGTTGATCAGTTCGTCAAGGTAATGATTATCAGTTTGCGATATCACGTTATCAATAAACTTGCGGCGCTCCTCGCTTCCTTCAATTATTATACTGATGTCATACGGTGATATCATTACCAGCGGCAGCAGGCCAATATGATCGGCAAGGCGGGTATAATCCTTTTTATTCCGTTTAAATTGCTTCTTCTGGTTACGCTTTACCGAGCAGGCAATATTTTCCTGACGGCCATCGCGCTCAAACGTGCCTGTGATAATGAAAAAATCAGTTCCCTGCTTTATTTGCTGACTATCGGCCGGGTTAAAATAACTTTTGCACAGGGCAAGGTAATGTATAGCATCAAGCAGGTTAGTTTTGCCCGCGCCGTTATTACCTGCAAAGGCATTTACTCCCTCGCTAAGCGTAAGCTCTGCCTGAGTATAGTTTTTAAAATTGATTAACGATAGTTGCTGAAGGTACATAAAACAGCCTCAAATTTAACATTATCTGCGCATGCTTCCTTAACATAATCAGCCTAAAAAACGCGGCGTAATTATTTGAAGGAAAGGTGTTGATAAAAACTTTGAAAACTGTATTTTTGCAAACTTAATTTTAGAATAGAAATGTCGACAACCCAGGCGAATACCAAAATTGTGAACGAAGATAAACCGGCAAAGCAGACAGGCAATTTTGTACGCGAAAACAGGAAAAGTTTATTGGTTATAGCAGGCGTAATAGTGCTGCTTGCTGCCATTTACCTGATATATTTAAAGGCATACCTTGGTCCGCGTGAAGTTGAGGCTGCCGACCAAATGCACGTAGCGCAGGATTTTTGGGCTAAAAAAGACTGGGATAAAGCTATAAAAGGCGATGCAGGCTACCCTGGTTTCGAAAAGATCATCAGCGAGTACAGCAATACCAAGGCTGCTAACCTGGCTTACTTTTATGTGGGTGTAGCTTATCTTAACAAAGGCGAGTACCGCAAAGCTATTGATAACCTTACCAGCTACCGCGGCGATGATTATATTGTAGCTGCCGAAGCATTAGGCGCTGCCGGTGATGCTTACGTTGAGCTTAAGGACTATGACAATGCCGAAACCTATTTCAAAAAAGCGGCCGATAAAGCGTCAAACGCATTCCTTAGCCCGATGTTTCTGAAAAAATTAGGTTTGGTTTACGAAGAGAAAAAAGACAACAAAGCCGCTGCAGATACTTATAAGAAAATCAAAACTGATTATCCTGAAAGTGCAGAAGCACAAAATATTGACGAATACATAGCACGCGTTGAAGCGCAGCTATAATATAATACGTTGAGAAGTTTTAAAGTTGAAATGTTGCGAGGTTAGCCTTGCAACATTTTTAGTTTAAACCCAACTTTACAACCTTAAAACATTAAAACTTAACAACTTTACAACAAAAAGTCCATGGCAACCCAACTCAAAAATTTATCCGACTTTTCGGCAACTGAAATCCCATCGGCATCACCATACAAATTTGCCATTGCGGTAGCCGAGTGGAACGCCGAAATAACCGGTGCTTTATACGAAGGAGCCTATCAAAGCCTGATAAGCAACGGCGCGCTGGCCGATAACATATACAGCTATAATGTACCCGGAAGTTTCGAACTGACATCGGCCGCTGATTTGCTGCTAAAGAACAATCCGGAGCTTGACGCTGTGATTTGCCTTGGCTGCGTTATACAGGGCGAAACCAAACATTTCGATTTTATTTGCGATGCCGTTGCAAACGGATTAAGTAATGTTGCTGTAAAGTATTCAAAACCTGTTATATTTGGTGTATTAACAACCAATAACCAGCAACAGGCTGTTGACCGCGCAGGCGGGAAACATGGCAACAAAGGCGACGAAGCTGCCATAACAGCTATTAAAATGGCTAAACTGGCTGAAACATTGAAAGGCTAACAGCGTTTAATTTGTATCACATGAAAAAGATAGCTTACATTCTATTAGTAACACTTGCCCTTGGCACCATGGCATCGTGCTCAAACAGATTATGCCCTGCATACGATTCGTATCCAAAAGGCCGCCGCTAACAGCACAGTGTCATTTTTGCTTTTGAGGCAAACCATTGCGGATATTTAGCTGTATTTTAGTTTGATAATATTTTAATTCAAACTTTAAGGATACGTATGGAATGGATACCGCTTGAAACGGCCGCGCAACTGGAAGAGATAAAACAGCACCCGGGGTACAGCATTATTTTTAAGCATAGCACCCGCTGCTCTATCAGCATGATGGCAAAGAGGAGATTTGAGTTGGACGGTGATAACTTGCCCGCGGAAATGCCGGTATATTTTTTAGACCTGATACGTTACCGTGATATTTCAAATAAAATAGCCGAAGATTTTAAGGTGTATCATGAGTCGCCGCAATTGCTGCTGATTAAACATGGCGAATGCATACTCGATCAGTCGCACGGGCAAATATCCGTTGATGAAGCGCTGACGATGGTAGTCGCTTAAATAAATTTAAGATTAATACAAAAGGCAGCCTCGAGCTGCCTTTTGTATGCTATAAGATATCCTGTTAATTTAATCGCTTGTAAATCCAGGCAGTATTTACCAATAGTTACATTTACAATATGTTTTGGTACGAAGACGAGGTAAAGCAGCTTGAAATAAAAAGCAAGCAAGTTGCCGATATAACAAAAACGATATTTTACGGTAGCTCAACCATACGGTTATGGAGTAGTTTGCTAACCGATCTACCCCAATTGCAGGCCGTTAACCTTGGCTTTGGTGGCTCAACTCTTGCCGCGTGTGTATGGTTTTTTAACAGGGTAATGCAAGGTTACAAACCTGAACGATTAATTGTTTACGCCGGAGACAATGACTTAGGCGATGGAAGAAATCCAGAAGAGTTATTTATCTTTTTTCAGCAGCTTACGGTAGTAGTAAAAGAGCGGTTTGGTGACATTCCGTGTTACTTTATTTCGTTAAAGCCAAGCCCCAGCCGGTGGAATATTGCCGACAAATTTGTTTATGCAAACAGTTTAATTAAGGCCGAAATAGTTACCCGGTTGCCAAACTGGAAATTCATCAACCTATATACGACTATGCTTAACCCCGATGGGAAGCCAAAAAAAGAATTGTTTATGGATGATGGGCTGCACCTGAGTAAAAAAGGCTACGAACTATGGGCGAACGTTATAACAGAAAGCGTAAATAGTAATTTTTAATAAAACGTTTATCGCCAGTTAATCTGATTAAAGGATATTTCAGGCGAAGATAGCTATGCCGATGAGATGAACAGAGAATACCACAAATGGTATAGTGAGCGGTTGCACCGTGATATGGAGCTGCTGGTTTTTGGCCATAGCGGCAAAGCCATACTGTTTTTTCCTACCCGTATGGCCCGGTTTTATGACTATGAAAACTGGGGTATAGTCGACGCTATATACGATAGGATCAACAACGGCGAGCTGCAGCTATTTTGCGTTGACAGCATTGACAATGAAAGCCTTTATAACACACACATCCACCCGGCCGACCGTATCTGCAGGCATATACAATACGAGCAATACATTTTAAACGAAGTACTCCCGCTAATGCAGCAAAGAAGCGGTGGAGATATTGAAGTTGCCGGCTGTAGTATGGGCGCTTACCATGCCGCCAATATCGGATTAAAGCATCCGCATATTTTCAAGCGTGTGGTTTGTATGAGCGGACGGTATGATCTGACCAACACTATCCAGACCTTCAGGGATCTTTTTGACGGTTATCGTAACGAGGATATTTACTTCAATATGCCCGGGCAATACATAGCAAACTTATCAGACCCGGCGTTGATAAGTTCAATCGCTGCTATGGATATTGTGATAGCCATTGGCGAAACCGACCCTTTTATTGATGACAACCGCTACTTTAGTCAGTTGTTATGGAACAAAGGCATTCCTAACCAATTTTACGTATGGAGTGGTTTTGCGCACAGGCCAAAATACTGGCGGCATATGGTAACGTTGTATTTGTAAGGCTGAAAATTATGCCTTTCTTACCATCCTTGCCTGCATCCTACTAAAAAACTCTGGCGTTACGCCGATATAAGAAGCAATATCTTTTTTAGACATGCTGTTAACGAGTGATGGATATCGTTTGCAAAAATTATTAAAGCGTTCTTCGGCAGGAAGGCTGAGGTTATCCATCAGTCGTTGCTGGTACGCAACCAGTGAGTTTTCGGTAATGATACGAAAGAAACGCTCGAACTTTGGAATGTCATGATAAAGTTGCTCCTGATTGGTTTTTGACAGTAACAGTACTTCTGTTTCTTCGTTGGCTTCGATATTTAAAGTACCTGGTTTCTGGCTTAGCAGACTGTACATATCGGCTATCCACCAGCCTGGCGGCGCGAAGTTCAACACATGCGCGTCGCCGTTCTGATCTACCGTATAACCTTTAAGGCACCCTTTTATAGTAAAAGCCGAGTTTTTACAAATATCGCCATCCTCAAGCAGAAAGTCTTTACGCCGCAAATGGCGCGTGTAAAGCAGCGAGGTAAAGTGCGCGCTTTCAACAGGTGTTAGCTGAATATATTTTGAAATGCTTTGCAGAATAAGTTCGAACGACATACGGTTAAATTGCCACAATGTAGCAATTTAACTATAACTAATCGAACGTCACAAATATCGATCGCCGCTCAGTAGGCTTCAGGTTGCGCGTACGGTGGCCTTTGCCTTCTGTATCTTCCACTTGTAAAACTTCGCCTGCGCCAAAAGTTCTTTTGCCGCCTGTGGATGTTTCAATTTCTAACTCACCATCCAGCAGAATAATGAACTGCTTTTGCGGCGCGTTGTGAAAGTCGTAATTATACGTTGGCAATACTGTGCGGAAGAACAAGCCGGTGACATTTACTTTCTCAGACAATGCGCCAATGGTACCGTTTGGATGCAGCGGGTATTCGATATCTTCAAAACGGCTATCGCTATTGGCATCGGTATAAATTCTTGTTACTTTAAAGATTTCCATACATTTTGTTTAGACAAATTTGTCATGCTGAGCGACAGCGAAGCATCTATAGGTAACAGATTTCTCCCTACGCTCGAAATGACAAGAACAAGTTATACCGAAAACACCAATTGATTAGCCAGCTCTATTTCTTCTTGCAAAATGGTATGCGGCCTGCCCGGGTAAACCTTAACTGTTACTTCGGCATTCAGTTTTTTCAGTATCTCAACGGTTTCGTTAACCCTGGTTAACGGCACATGCGGATCCGGGTCGCCGGTACCGATAAATACTGGTGTACCTGCAAAATCACCCTGGTAACGAGACATGATAAGCTGTTTACCAATCAATCCACCTGTAAAAGCTGCCGCGCCGCCAAAGCGCTGGGCATTACGGGCAATATATTCAAGCGTTAAACATGCGCCCTGTGAAAATCCTGTGAAATATATCCTGCGTGCTGGAATGCCATCGGCTTCTATTTTTTTAACCAGGTCGTCAATCACTTCCAATGCCGAATCAAGCGCCGGCTGGTTCTGGCTTTCTTCGGCCATAAAGCTATACGGGTACCAGCTTTGGTTGCCGGCCTGCGGCGCGTAAATAGCCATATCCGCTACATTAAGCCCGTCAGCCAAACTGATAATATTTTGAGCCGTGCCGCCACGACCGTGCAGCATAACCAGCGCTCCCCTTGCATTTTCAGGGGAAGCGCCGGCGGTAATATATTGTTTTGTGTGCTGATACATTGTTAAACAAGTTTTGGTAAAGTGGTTTCAAGGCTTGCGCGATACTCTTCGTACTGTGCAGGCAATTTTAAATGGCTGCCCAGTTCGGCAACTGGCTCATCAACCGAAAAGCCCGGATTATCAGTAGCTATTTCGAACAACACGCCACCCGGCTCACGGAAATACAGTGAGTAGAAATAGTTACGGTCAATCTTTTCGGTAATATGCAAGCCCAGCGCGGCAATTTTGTCGCGGTACTGCATTAACACTTCATCATTTTTTACCCTGAAAGCTACATGGTGTACCGATCCGCCTGCAACATGTCCTGCAATTTCGCCGGGTACTTCTACCAGGTCAACAAGGTTAGCGTTGTCAACCGCATCGGTTACAAAACGGTAACGGTTTACATGCTGCTCAAGCAAACGGTAACCAAACACATTAGTTAAAATATCCGCAGTAGGCTGCATTTTATTTGTGGTGATAGTAACCGTATGAAAGCCTTTGGTCGCATTTTCGGCCTTTACCTCATCAGTTTCCCATGGCAAGCGGTTGTCTGCTGTTTTTGATTCAATCAGCTCGAGTTTCAAACCGTCAGGGTCAAGAAAAGTCAGGTATCGCTCACCAAATTTTTCGGCAGGTTTGTTATAGATCACATTACGTTTTTCAAACCTGTCCTGCCAAAAGCCCAAACTACCTTCAGGTACCGAATAACCGATCTCGGTTGCCTGCCGGCTGCCCCTACGGCCGCTCTGTATATTCCCCCAGGGAAAGAAAGTCAAGATTGTTCCGGGTGTACCTACCTCGTCGCCATAATATAAGTGGTAAGTTTCAGGGTCGTCAAAGTTCACCGTTTTTTTAACCAGGCGAAGGCCTAAAGTTTTTGTGTAAAAATCAAAATTACGTTGGGCGTTCCCTGCTATTGCAGTGATGTGGTGTATGCCGTTAATTGTGTTTTCCATTGTCGTATTCTTTTAAAGTGTGATAGTTCGTTTTGTTATTTGATATAACAAAGGTAAGGCGCTTATTCACCGGCACACTTGATGTAGGATAAGAAATGCAGCAACCTAAACTTTACTATAAAAACTGTAATATTGCTGTGTTACTTAACCTTACAACATGAACAAACCATCGGGCTCGCTGTTCCAGCTGGCCGTTATTTTAAGCGCTTTGGGATTTTTTGTTGATATATACGACCTGCTGCTGTTCACCATTGTACGCAAGGCAAGTCTTGCCGATTTGGGCCTTAATGCAGCTCGAATACTTACACAAGGCGAACTGCTTATAAGTACACAAATGATAGGCATGTTGCTTGGCGGCATATTGTTCGGCATACTTGGCGATAAGAAAGGACGGCTGAAAGTGTTATTTGCTTCGATACTATTGTATTCAATAGCTAATATACTTAACGGTATGGTTACTACCGTAAATCAATATATCATATTGCGTTTTATAGCGGGCGTAGGTTTAGCAGGCGAACTGGGCGCAGGTGTAACACTGGTAAGTGAGCTTTTGCCTAAAGAAAAGCGTGGCACCGCGGCAGGACTTATTGCAGGTTTTGGACTGATGGGCGCAGTAACAGCTTTCTTTGTACACGAGCAGGTAAGCTGGCGTGGTTGCTATTATATCGGCGGCGCTTTAGGTATCATATTATTATTGCTGCGTTTCCAGATCAAAGAAAGCAGCTTGTTTAATAATATGCACAGTTCAAATGTATCAAAAGGGAATTTCCTGATGTTTTTTACCAATCGCAGGCGTTTTGTACGTTACATGCAGATCATCCTGATTGGCATACCCGTGTGGTATATCATTGGTGTGCTGATCACCTTTTCCGACAAGTTTGGGGAAGAATTGGGTATAACCGGTGTTGACCCGGCACGAGCGGTAATGTTTTTGTATCTGGCTATTGCCGTAGGCGATGTAAGCGTAGGCTGGCTGAGTGAAAAGTTGCGCAGCCGCAAAAAGGTTTTCTTTATTTTTTACGGGATAACCATCCTGTTTACCATATTTTTCTTTTTGCAGCCCTACAAAAGCACTACCTTATTTTACTGGATTTGTGTCGGCCTTGGTTTCGGCTCGGGCTTTAATGTGATATACCTAACCATGGGCGTTGAGCAATTTGGCACTAACCTGCGCGCTTCGGCAGGTATAAGCGTGCCAAACATGGTACGTGGCTCGGTGCCGCTTATTATATTGTTGTTTAAATCGCTGCGCGATTGTTTTAGCAGTTACCTCACAGGCGGATGGATAACCGGGCTGATACTTTTTAGCATAGGTGTTGTAGCCGCCGTATTTTTAGAAGAGACCCATGGTAAAGAATTGGACTTTGTAGAAGAATGATCACTCCTTTTCTAATATCGCCTTCGCTTCATCCAGCTTTTGCCGTTCTTCTTCAGGCAGCGTAGGGTAATCCAGTTTCATCTTTTTCATGGTCTCTAAAATTATTGTGGACACGGCTATGCGGGTAAACCATTTTTTATCTGCTGGGATAATATACCAGGGGCAATCTTCAGAAGCAGTTTCTTTAATGGCCTCTTTATAAGCCTGCATATAATCGTCCCAACGCTGCCGTTCCTCTATATCACCAAATGCAAACTTCCAGTTTTTTTCAGGGGTATCTATCCTGGCTAAGAAACGCTTTTTTTGTTCTTCTTTAGAGAGGTGCAGGAAGAATTTAATAATCACCGTTCCGTTTGCGGTTAAATGCTCTTCAAAATTGCGAATGCTTTTATAACGATGCTCCCAAAACTTAGGCTTGATGTCATCTACCTTATCAATTCCCGGGATGTTCTCTTTTAATACCAGTTGTGGATGTACTTTAGTGATCAGCACATTCTCGTAGTGTGAGCGGTTATGTATGCCAATGCGGCCACGCTCAGGCAGAGCCCTGTAATGTCGCCACAAAAAATCATGATCAAGCTCTTCACTGCCGGGTTGTTTGAAGCTGTACACCTGGCAGCCCTGCGGGTTAAGTCCGGACATGGTATGTGCGATAGCGCTATCCTTTCCAGCACCATCCATTGCCTGAAAAATAATTAAGAGTGAATGCCTGTTAGAAGCGTAAAGCGCGGTTTGCAAATCAGCAATTTCTTCAATAAGGTCTCTCAGTACTTCATCTGCATTTTCTTTTTTATAACCGGCGGTTTCGTCAGTAGCATAATCATCCAGCGAAAACTTATCTGTGTTGCTTACTTTAAACAGCTCATCAATATCTTTCATACCTATACAAAGTATAAAAGCTGCTATAAAGTTTTGTTCATATTACGGCAACACCGCATTAAGCAGCAACACCCCCGCCAGTCCCGCGGTTGATACTATTGCCTCCATAACCGACCACGACTTTAGCGTATCTTTAATATTGAGGTTAAAATATTCTTTATACAGCCAGAAACCGCTGTCGTTAACGTGCGAAAACATGAGGCTGCCGGCACCGATACTTAGTACCATCAGGTTAGGGTTAACATGCGTCTGAACAAGCAAGGGGGCAATAATACCGGCAGCAGTCAACCCGGCTACTGTGGCCGAACCTACGCAAGCGCGCAAAACAGCGGCTATCAGCCAACCCAATACCAGTGGCGGCAAGTCGACATTCTTGAGCATAGCAGCTATTTCAACGCTTGCGCCGCTATCGGTAAGTACCTGCTTAAGCGCCCCCGATCCGCCCATTATCAATACCACCATTACAATGTCTTTTACGGCATCGGTATAAGTAGCCATAACTTGTCGCATGTTTCGTCCGCGGTTTATACCTAAAGTAAAAGTGGCAAACGCCAGTGCTATAAGCATAACCGCCGAGGGCTGGCCTATTAACGCCACTATTTTCCCAACCGATGAGGTGGTATCAAACAGATAAGGATACAAAGACGATGCAGCAAGCAGTAATACCGGCAGCAAAGCGGTGAAAAAACTTGTAGCAACACCGGGCGCATCAATTACATCCGCATCTTTTGACACGAACGTATCCAGCGGCTGCGATTTGATACCTTTTAAAGTTGAAGAAAAGACCGGCCCTGCAAGTATTATAGCTGGAATGGCTACGATGATGCCATAAATAAGCGTAAGCCCCATGTCGGCATTAAACTGTAAAACCAAAGCCGAAGGTGAAGGATGTGGTGGCAGGTAGCCATGTGTAACTGACAATGCAGCAAGCAAAGGTATTCCAATGGCAACTGTCGGCAACTTATAACGATAGGCTATTGACAATACCAGCGGCACCATCAACACAAAGCCAACACCATAATAAAGCGGTATACCGATAACAAAACCGGTAAGTACCATGGCCCATTTAATGTATTTTATGCCAAAGATACGCATCATCGTTCCGGCTATTTGTGATGCGGCGCCGCTTTCGGCAATGAGCTTACCCAGCATAGCACCGGCAAAAACGATAATTACAAGCGAGCCAAGCGTATCACCCAATCCCTTCTCAACAGATTGCACTACCTTTTCAGCCGGGATGCCTAACATCAATCCTGCTGCAATGGAGATAACCAGAAAGCATAAAAAAGCATTTACCCTTGCTGCCGAAATAAGCAGGATAAGCGCCGCAATAGATAAGGTAACAATAAGTAATGTCATTCAGATTGGTTATAGAGCCGCAAGCAGCGCTTTTAAGTATCAGGCTTATACCGGAGTTATCCGGATGGTTATGCTATTATAGAGATTAAAATCTTACCTGCAAAGTATTAATTGCCACCTGCCTATCTGTCAATCAACTTTGTTACCTGTTTGAGTGTAAGAAATACTTTCGGCTTACATTTCTGTATATTTGAATAACCAATTCTACCTGTAGATGCAAGTTGTTGCTCCATATACTTCAAAATATAAAATCCGTTTTGTTACCGCTGCTTCGTTGTTTGACGGGCACGACGCTACCATAAACATTATGCGCCGCATACTACAAGCCAGCGGCGCCGAGGTGATACACCTGGGGCACAACCGCAGTGTAGAAGAAGTGGTGAATTGCGCCATACAGGAAGATGTACAGGGCATTGCCCTTACCAGCTACCAGGGCGGTCACCTTGAGTACTTTAAATACATGCACGACCTGCTGCACGAGTACGGCGCAGGACACATAAAAATTTTTGGCGGCGGTGGTGGCGTGATACTTCCGCACGAAATTGCCGAACTGCAAGCTTATGGCATTACCCGCATTTACTCGCCCGATGATGGTCGTGAAATGGGATTGCAGGGGATGATAAATGATATGTTGCAGCGGTGTGATTTTGCTACGGTTACCCAACTTAACGGCAAAGTGGCACAACTGAAGGATAAGGATGCGAAAGCTATTGCGGGGTTGATTACGCTGGCGGAGAATAGCGAGCTTGGCAGCATTGATAGTCTCACCCTAACTCCTTTGGAGAAGACGGGGGATGAGGCAATCATTCTCGGCATTACCGGCACCGGTGGGGCTGGCAAGTCGTCGCTGGTTGATGAACTGGTGCGGCGGTTTCTACTGAACACGGATAAATCGGTAGCTATAATTTCCGTCGATCCCAGTAAGCGCAAAACAGGCGGCGCCCTGCTTGGCGACCGTATCCGCATGAATGCCATTAACAGTCCGAGAGTATACATGCGGTCGCTGGCTACACGGCAGGCCAATCTGGCGCTGAGCAAGCACGTTCAGGAGGCGGTTGATATATGCAAGGCAGCAGGCTACAGTTTGATAATTGTAGAAACGTCGGGTATTGGGCAGAGTGATACTATGATTACCGACTATTGCGATGTTTCACTTTACGTAATGACACCCGAGTTTGGCGCGGCTACCCAACTGGAAAAGATTGACATGCTGGACTATGCCGATGTGGTGGCTATAAACAAGTTCGACAAGCGTGGCGCACCAGATGCCCTGCGTGATGTGCGCAAACAGTACAAGCGCAACCACATGCTTTTCGACGCTAAGGATGAAGATTTGCCGGTGTTCGGCACCATGGCTTCGCAGTTTAACGACCCGGGCATGAACGCGCTGTTTAGCGCACTAATGAAAACCATACGGGCTAAAACGGACGTTGAGTTAATTCAGGGGAATATTACCGGAATTATAGGTGAATCCGAAAAAACATATATTATACCGCCTGAACGTACACGCTACCTGGCTGAAATTGCTGAAAGCAGCGAGGCATATAACCGCTGGGTGGATAAGCAATGCGAAGTGGCGCAGGCGTTGTATGGGATTAGCTTGGTTAGTAGCCTCACCCTAAATCCCTCTCCTTTTGAGGCCGGAAATGAGGCAATGAAGGAGCCAGATGATTTAGAGCGGGTTAAAGCATCCCTCGAAAATAAACTGCACCCAGAATGCCGACGCTTAATAAACCAATGGCCTTTAGTAGTTGAAAAATACAAAGCCGAAAATTTTATTTACAAGGTTCGGGACAAAGAAATTAAACAGCCTCTGTATTACCAAAGCTTGTCTCAATTGCAGGTGCCAAAAATTGCCTTGCCGCGTTATAAGGCTTGGGGCGATATTTTGCGTTGGCAGCTTACCGAAAATGTTCCGGGGGAATTTCCGTACACCTCTGGAGTGTTCCCGCTGAAACGCGAAGGAGAAGACCCAACCCGCATGTTTGCCGGTGAAGGCGGACCAGAACGTACCAACAAGCGCTTCCATTACGTATCATTAGGGCAACCGGCGCACAGGCTGTCTACAGCGTTCGATTCGGTAACTCTGTACGGCGAAGACCCGCATACCCGTCCCGACATTTACGGTAAGATAGGCAACGCCGGAGTAAGCATTGCCACGCTCGATGATGCCAAAAAACTTTATTCAGGGTTTGATTTGTGTAACCCTTCAACCTCGGTGTCCATGACAATCAATGGCCCGGCGCCCATGCTGCTTGGTTTTTTCATGAATGCCGCTATCGACCAGCAATGCGAAAAATACATCACCGAAAACAAGCTTGAACATTTGGTGGAAGCTAAGTTTAAGGAGTTGTATGACGATAAGGGGTTGATGAGGCCGGGGTATGGGCACCCCTCCCAACCCTCCCCAAAGGAGAGGACTTTAAAAGTCTCCCCTGCCGGGGGAGATTTAGAGGGGGTACTCCCACCCGGCAACAACGGTCTCGGCCTTATGCTGCTTGGCCTAACCGGCAACCAGGTACTCCCTCCCGACATCTACGAAAAAATTAAAGCCTACACACTAAATACCGTACGTGGCACGGTACAGGCTGACATATTAAAGGAAGACCAGGCACAAAACACCTGCATATTTTCAACCGAATTTGCATTGCGGATGATGGGTGATATTCAGCAATACTTCATCAGCCAAAAGGTGCGTAATTTTTATTCAGTATCTATATCGGGCTATCACATTGCCGAAGCGGGGGCTAACCCGGTTACGCAGTTGGCTTTCACCCTGTCGAACGGGTTTACTTATGTTGAGTATTATCTGAGCCGGGGTATGCATATCGATGATTTTGCGCCTAATCTGTCGTTCTTTTTTTCTAACGGTATCGACCCGGAATACTCGGTTATTGGCCGGGTAGCACGGCGCGTATGGGCTAAGGCTATTAAGAATAAATATAATGGGAACGACAGATCTCAAAAGCTGAAATACCATATACAAACCAGCGGCCGCTCTCTGCACGCGCAGGAAATTGATTTTAACGATATCCGTACCACCCTGCAGGCTCTGTATGCCATTTATGATAACTGTAATTCGCTGCATACTAATGCGTATGATGAAGCTATAACTACGCCTACAGAAGAGTCGGTACGCAGGGCAATGGCCATCCAGCTGATAATAAACCGCGAGCTTGGTCTTGCTAAAAATGAAAACCCTTTACAGGGTAGCTTTATCATTGAGGAATTGACCGACCTTGTTGAGGAAGCAGTAATGCTTGAATTTAAACGACTTAACGAACGTGGCGGCGTACTGGGCGCTATGGAAACCATGTACCAGCGCAGCAAAATCCAGGAAGAGTCATTGTACTACGAAACGCTTAAGCACACCGGCGAATACCCTATTGTTGGCGTGAACACCTTCCTCAACAAAAAAGGCTCACCAACCATTACGCCGGGAGAGGTAATACGTGCTACTGAAGAGGAAAAACTAAGCCAGATACACAACTTAAAACACTTCCGACAGCGTAATAAAGACAAAGCAAACAATCTTTTAAAACAGCTTCAGCAGGCTGCCATTAATGGAGATAACATTTTTGAAAGACTGATGGCAGTGTGCAAGTATTGTTCGCTTGGACAAATAACCCATGCTTTGTATGAGGTTGGCGGGCAGTACCGCAGAAATATGTAGTCAATAAATAATATAATACTTTCTACAAAAAGTTTACGTTTATAGCATATCCTTGTCATCAATGTAAACCTTATGCGCAAAGTCCTTATTGTTATTGCCTGTCTGCTACTGACAGTTGTTGTTTTTGCAAAACTTTACCATATAATTTTTTCACTGCAAAGGCAAATTATTAACCCAAAAGGCATAACGGTAATAACCCGCTTTAACGCGCCTGCAGGATACACTATTATTAAGCCTTTGCCCGGCTCATTTGGTGAATACCTGCAGCAGTTGCAACTTAAAAAAGCTGGTATGCCTGCACTCAACTATAAAGGCAACATTGCACGTACTGACGCTTACACTGCCGCCGTGGTTAACCTTAGTTTAGGCAATTCGGATTTACAACAGTGCGCCGATGCGGTGATGCGCCTGCGTGGCGAATACCTGTTTCATAAAAAGAAATATAAGGATATCGCTTTCAATTTTACCAATGGCTTTAAGTGCGATTTTGTGCATTATGCTGATGGATACCGGTATCAAAACGATAAGTGGGTGTTAAAAGCAAAAAAGGATTACAGTTATAATAATTTTCTTAGATACATGGACCTCGTGTTTTCGTATGCCGGAACGCTGTCACTGCAAAAAGAATTGAATACGGTTACTGATCCAAACAACTTACAAATAGGCGATGTGTTTATAAAAGGCGGTTCCCCAGGTCATTGCTTTATTATCATGAATATTGCTGTAAAAGACAACAAAAAGGTGTTTCTACTGGCGCAAAGCTATATGCCGGCACAGGATATCCAGATTTTGCAGGATGAAGAGGGCCCATGGTTCAGTTTAACAAAGCAGGCAAACATAATGTATTCAGATTTGATTGACGGAAGTTACTTAAAGCGGTTTTAACTTCATTAATTTGCATCATGGCTACTAATATTATTGAAGACGAAACTTTTAGTGAGATAACCATTATACAACTCCCTTCAGGCGGTACATTTGAAAATTGCAAGTTTATCAATTGCAACTTTGCAGATGCCAATTTCTTTAAAATGTCTTTTATGGATTGCCGGTTTGAAAGCTGCAACTTGTCGCTTGTTCACCTAAGTGAAACCGGCTTACAGGATATTTTCTTTAAAGATTGTAAACTAAATGAGGTTGATTTCAGCCGCTGCCTTGATTTTTTATTTAGTGTTAGTTTTGAGGATTGTATTCTGGACAATGCCATTTTTCATAAAAAGAAAAACAAAGGGTCAAGGTTTGTTAACTGCTCCATGATTGAAACAGACCTTACTGAAGCCGACCTAACCGACGCTCAGTTTATAAACTGCAACCTGCATCGCGCATCATTCAGCTATACGCAGCTTAAGAACGCAGACCTGCGCACCTCTTACAATTACACTATTAACCCTGACGAGAATAACATAAAAAAAGCCCGGTTCGGCATACATGGCCTGCCGGGACTGTTAACAAAATACGATATAAGGATAGAAGGCTGACTTATTGGGGCTTTTTGCCACTGTCAACAACCGTTTCATCTTCGTCGCCGTGACCCTGCGCATCGGTACCATCAGGCTTAATGCTGTCCAGGTCAGTTTGCCCTGCCGGTGGATCAACACCCGGGCCACGCCCCTCAAGTGTATCTGTACTTTCCATACTGGCCGAATCAAGTACAGCGCTGTCGCCCGATGCCGATTTACCATTCCCGCCACAGGCAGACAACGCCATGACTGCCACAAGGCTCATTATTAAAAAATGCTTTTTCACAATGTTATTGTTTATCGCCGCTTTCTACACCGGTCTTCTCCCCGTCGCCCGTACCCGCCGGACTTCCGCCATCAGGTTTTCGGCCTTTCGGCCCGCTACGGCCAACATCCGGATCGGTACCTGCGCCACCATCAGTTAAAGTATCATCAGGCGCATTAGCGGTAGTATCTGCAGTAACCGTGGTATCAGCAGCGGCGGCTGTATCGTTTTCACCCGAATTGCTATTGCCGCCGCATGACGCAAAGGCTATACTAACACAAGCGGCTATTATTAAAAAATGCTTTTTCATAAGTAGATGTGTTTATTGATTTTCGCCGGGTACGTTTTTAGAGGTATCCGGCAGTGCTACAGAATCAGATGTAGCAGTGCTCATATCCTTGTCATCCCCGTGACCTGTACCGCTTGCTGTGGTATCGTCGGCTCCACTTTGGCTGGCGCGCGGATCACTGCTCCCACCACATGATGCAAGCGCCAAACCGGCGCAAAGGCATCCTATTAAAAATATCTTTTTCATAAATGTTATTGTTGTTTTTTTGCAGCTGAATCAGCATTAGGACTTGTTAAAGCATCGGTGCCACCGGTGCTTGAATGATCAACACCAATACTTGAGGTATCAGTTGAGCGGATAACGGTATCAGCCGTCATGGTATCGTTATTGGCGTTTGCCGAGCTATCGCCTGCTGCGCCTTGCTGGTTGCTTCCGCCACATGCCGAAAGTGCCAGCACACCGCCTAAACAAGATATTAAAAATGCTTTTTTCATAGTAACAGATTTTAGTAAACAACAGCAAGTTGTGGCTACTGTTTAAAAAATCTGTTAATTAATCAACGGTGAGTTCAATTGAGGGGTCCCAAAATACTTTTTTAAAGTTTTGTACTTTACTGTCTTCAACCATAATGCCCTCGCTGGCCAGCATGTCTTCCATCTGGCTAAAGCTATCGAAATGAAACTTGCCGGTAAGCAAGCCCTGGCTGTTTACCACCCGATGTGCCGGTACCGGTGGGAAGGCCTTACCCGCGGCGCCCATTGCATATCCCACTATACGCGCTGAACCTTTTGAACCCAAGAACTGAGCAATGGCGCCGTAAGAGGTTACCCTGCCTGCAGGAATTAACCGCACCACCTCATACACCCTGTCGAAAAAGTTTTCTTCAGCCATCGCTTAAAATGAAAATTTCAGGTAGTTGATGTTTTTATTGCTTTCGAGATATTTCTTTTCGTAGTAGGTTTTTATAGACAGCACCTCATCAGCAAATTCTGAATGATACAGGTCTTCAGTTTTGACATGCAGGTTTAAGTTCAGTTCCGCTATTTTTTCAGCAGTATAAGCATGCAGCCCGTCATTATCGGTTTTAAGGTTTACAAACCCACCGTGTTTTAGTATTTGCTTATACTTGTCAAGAAAGCGAGGTGATGTTAATCGTTTTTTTTCGCGGCTTAATTGTGGCTGCGGATCTGGAAAGGTAATCCAGATCTCGTCAACTTCTTCTTCTGCAAAGTAGTCAAGCAGAGTTTCAATTTGGATGCGCAAGAAGCCTACATTAGCAACGCCTTCTTCTAAAGCGGTTTTGGCGCCGCGCCAAATACGGTTCCCCTTGTAATCAATACCGATAAAGTTTTTATCCGGGAACATCTTCGCCAGGTTAACCGAGTATTCGCCTTTACCGCATGCCAACTCAAGTACTACCGGTTTTTCGTTCTTAAAAAAGTTTGAAGCCCATTTTCCTTTGTACTCTTTACCGGCATCTAACTGTACTACATTACTAAAGGTTGCCACCTCGGCAAACCGTCTTAATTTATCTTTGCCCACTTAAAAAATTTAAAGCGCAAAAATAATATTTTCCAATAAAGCGGTCGCCATTTTGAGCGATAGCGAAAAAATCTATCTTATACAGAGATAGATACTACACCTTCGCCATGACATTATTGTATTAGTAAGTTTCGCTGTAGGGTGGTATGCGCGGATCTGGTTCAACAATAACCACAGCCGGGGGCGGTGGTGTTTTCTTTTTACCAAGGTTGCTGAAAAGACCTTTCACTTTACCCCATACGCTGGTTACCGAATCTTCACTGATGTAGTTTGATGCTTTTTGCGATATCACACCTACCAGTGCTTTTACAATAAAGTTTGACCCTTTGAATACGGTTTTGTTTAGTGCCAGCGGCAGTACAAAACGTGATATCAGGCCAAGGAAATCCTGCTTAAAAAAGCCTGCGCTTTTGATGCCGTCGGCTGTGGGGGATTTTGGAAACAGTGTTAACACACTTGCAAACAAGGCTGAAGGGCTGCTGAAACGCTGTTTCAACAGAATTGATTGCTCATGTTCGGCAACTTCAAGTCTTGCTATTTCACTACGCAGATCGTCGATGGTTTTTATAGTAATGCCTGTCATTGCCTTTATGATTTAAAGAATTTCTTAATAAACCCATTGATAATAGGCCGTTCGAAACTGTTTTTTGCTGCTAAAATTATAAATACGATGATAAGATAAAATGCGGCCACAGTACCAAAACCTTTCCAGTAGGAATGAAACACATCCGCCAGAAACAACGCAAGCGTAAAACTTGCGAACAGGAAGGTTACTGATGCTATAAGTACAACTATTACATCAATAATTATACTTGCGGCTATTGACGTGCCTTTTTCAATAGCTTTATACTTGGCCAGCGTAAATCTGGTTTCGGCATATTCCTTCAACTGGTCAACTATTGGCCGTGCATTGGTGGTTTCCTTTTTATCTTCCATAGGTAGATTGTAAGCCCCGGAAAAAACCGGGGCTATAGATGTTTGATTTATATTATGCGTGTTCCAGATCGTCCTGGTATTCCTCTTCAGCGCCTTTTATTTTCGACTTGATGTTTTCAACAACCCTGTCTTTAAAACCAACCAGGTTATCAATTTCAGTTGCCGCAGTGTCTTTAATAGATTCTCCAAGATTTTTCAGCGATTCGCTTAGTTTATCGCGGGTTTCTGATCCTTTTTCAGGAGCAAATAACAAGCCTAATGCCGCTCCTGCTGCTAATCCTGCCAGCAGGGCCACTACTGTTTTTGTGTTGTCGTTCATACCATAATAATTTTAAGTTGACAATTTTGTTTTCGAAATGCTTAAATATCTTGCAAAAAAAGGCAAAATGTATACTACCGTGTGAAGATATTGATTATTTAACGCCATTTTAACCTAAAGCGTCTAAAACCAGCAGGAATAAATATGACAGGATTACATGTCGGGACCGGTACGGATACGATCGAGCCTTTCAGCGGCCATGCGGTTTGTTTGATAAATTTCAACAAGCAGCAGAAAATAGGACAAGAGTAACGGACCGAACACAAGGCCAAGTATCCCGAACAGCGGCAACCCGATAAAAACACCAATCAATGATATCAGCGGGTGAGTATTCGCAACACGTTTATTGATCACCATACGTAAGATATTATCAACATTACCAATAAAAATAACGCCGTATAACAATAGCAGCACGCCTGATACTGGATGCCCGTCTGCCATTAACATTAAGCCTGCAGGTATGGTTAAAGTTGGCGCACCTACAACCGGTAAAAACGATATAAAAATAGCAATCACGCCCCAAAACACCGGATCAGGTATACCAGCGAAATAAAACCCGTTGGCCAGCAGAAAGCCCTGTACAACTGATATTATACCCTGCCCAAGCACATTTGAGTAGGTGGAATTTCTAAGCTCTTGTGCAAACTTTAACGCATGTTGCTCTCGAAACGGAGAATATCTCAGTAGCCCTGCCTCAAACGAGCGCATTTGCACAAACATAAAGTATAAGATGAAATACATGAATAATAAAATCAGCACGATATGGATTGCACCACCTATTATTGACGGGAACAGGCTGGTTGCATAATCGCTGAGCCTGGTAAGTACATCGTCAGTAAAGTGCGGCTGGTTAAGGTTTGATCCGGCAAAGTCATCCAACTTTTGCAGCCAGCGCTGTATTTCAACAGTATTCTGGCTGAAGGTGGATATCTTACTGACCACCATAAAACTAAGTATCAGGAAAGGAATAACTATCACAATAAGGGATAACACAATGATACCTACTGCGATCACCGGGCCATTCCATCCTTTTTTTTCAACCAGATAGATATAACTCGACCGAAAGATGCTGTAAAGTACAATTGCTCCGAGTATAGAACTGAATAATCCGCTTAGTGCATAAAACAGGAAACAGCCAAGCAAAACAATGGTTGCCAGTACAATGTTGTTACGCTGTTTATAGTTAAAGATCGACATAGAAGGAAGCGGAAAAAACTATCCTTAAAACAATGCAGATAAAAAATGTTTTCCTGCGGTAAGTTAAATTTTACTGCTGAGGGTTTTGCAGCAGCTCACCTATCTTTTTACAGCTGTTGGCAATGGTATCAATATAAAAGCGGTAATCATCCGAAGGTTCAGCTACCTCATATTTCAGCTCTTCCAGGCATAACTGGATGTTTGATAGCTGATTGTTTATATCGTGTCGCAGCCTGTTTAACTCCTGACTAATGTTTTCTGCATCGTTACCAGCCATAATTATTTGCCCATATTTATGGCCTTCATTTTATTATAAAGGGTTTTACGGTCAATTTTCAGTATTTCGGCAGCCTTGGTTTTATTGAAGTTTACTTCACGCAAAACTTTTAATATGGTTTCATATTCAGCTTCAAGCGCAGCATTTTTTAGGTCGTGCTTATTTTCCCTTACCTCGGGCGCCGATGCGGCAGTCTGTGGCGCGGTGTAAGGTGTATCGTAAACCGGTATTTTATAATTCGATATTTCCAGCGGAAGCGCCTTTAGCTGTATTTCTTCACCTTCGGTAAGCAAGGTGGCACGGCGAACAATATTTTTCAGCTCACGGATGTTACCCGGCCAGCGGTAGTTCATAAAACATTCTACCACTTCCTGTGAAAAGCTGGCTACATTACGGCTAAGCTCTTCGTTAGCTATGCGAAGGAAGTGCTCGGCAAGCAGCATGATGTCATTACCACGCTCACGCAATGGCGGCATGTATATGC
Source organism: Mucilaginibacter limnophilus (assembly GCF_004005815.1). Taxonomy (GTDB): domain Bacteria; phylum Bacteroidota; class Bacteroidia; order Sphingobacteriales; family Sphingobacteriaceae; genus Mucilaginibacter; species Mucilaginibacter limnophilus. The sequence goes on from NZ_SACK01000008.1 coordinate 100,323, forward strand.
TGAACTCATTGAAACGGTGGTAAAGGTCCTCACGGAAACGACCCTTTTGTATGCCATCCTGAAGATTCTCATTGGTAGCTACAATAATACGCACATCCAGGTCGATCTCTTTGGTGCTGCCTATGCGTTTTACCTTACGTTCCTGTACCGTACGCAACAAAGCGGCCTGTATGTCATACGAAAGGTTGCCCACCTCATCAAGAAACAGCGTACCACCGTTAGCCATTTCAAAATGACCTATTTTGGTGTACAATGCCCCGGTGAACGAACCTTTTTCATGCCCGAAAAATTCACTGGCGGCAAGTTCCTTTGTAAGTGAACCGCAGTCCATTGCAATAAACGGCTTATTTTGCCGCGGGCTGCTCATGTGGATACTTTTGGCAACGGCTTCTTTACCGGTACCACTTTCGCCCAGTATAATAACGCTGTATCCTGTGGGTGCAACCAATTCTATCTGCCGCACCAATTCTTTTGAAGCCCGGCTTGTGCCTACAACAAATTCGCCGGCAAGCAACTGCTTTTTGCCAGGTTTAACAGCTTTATCTGTGGTATTAGCTACTTCTTCATCTTCCTGCTGAAGGGCATATTGGGTTTCAATAGCCTTATTAATAGTATTAAGAATCTCGTCGGGATAAAGCGGTTTGGTTATATAATCGTACGCGCCCATTTTAATGAGCTCAACCGCCATTTTTATATCTGAATAACCGGTAATAATAATTACACCGGTTTTTGGATAATGTATTTTAATATTGCGCAGCATCTCGCGGCCATCCGTATCATCCAAACGATAATCACAAAGTACCAGGCTGAAATCGTTGCTTTTCAGCGCTTCCATACCGTTTGATCCGTTTGAAGCGGTAACAACATCAAATCCGTTACGTGTCAGAAACTTCGACAGCAACAGCGCTACATTCACTTCATCATCAATGATGAGTATCTTCTTCATTTCAGGGCAAATTACTATTTAACAGGCTATTTTAAAAGCCCTCATCAATCTCTTACAAAACTTATACGCTAAATTATTACCCTAAGGTTATATTTTAGCTAATATTAACGCTTCTGATTTTATTGTCCTTTAAATTCTGGCTTGCGTTTTTCCAAAAAAGCAGCTACACCTTCTTTCATATCGTCAGTATCAAAGCATTTGCCAAATTGTTGTATCTCAGTAGCAAAGCCTTCAGATGTATGCGAAGCGTTAACGGCTTTAATAGCTGCAGCCACTGCCAAAGGCGCACGTAATAATATCTTCTGCATAATGTCTTCGGCTTTGGGCAGCAGTTCAGTTTGAGGCACTACATAATTGACCAGGCCATGTTGTAAAGCTTCATCAGCGGTTATCATATCGGCTGTTAAAATCATTTCCAGCGCTTTGCCTTTACCTACCAAATGAGTAAGGCGTTGCGTGCCTCCGTAACCCGGAATAAGGCCTAATGTCACCTCAGGCAAGCCTAACTTAGCGGTATCTGCCGTGATACGAATATGGCAGGCCATAGCCAGTTCAAGTCCGCCGCCCAGCGCAAATCCATTTATAGCGGCGATCACAGGCTTGTTGCCGTTTTCTATGAGGTCGAAAACTTTTGTATGTACTTCCTGTGCTCTTTCCGTCGCACTTTTGTTATTAAGCACTGAAAATTCGGCAATGTCACCACCCGCGACAAAAGCCTTTTGTCCGGCACCGGTTATGATTATACCGCCAATATTGTTATCAGCAAACGCGCTTGAAAAACAAGTGCTCAATTCGGAAAGGGTAGCCTGGTTAAGCGCATTAAGCTTGCTTTCGCGATTTATGGTTATATATAATATGCGGCCTTTTTGTTCGGCCAGTATATTTTCAAATGTCATAGCTATTAAAAGTTTCGGTGCTGCTGCACCCATCCGGTAATATACTCAACAATATCCTTTGTGCTTGTTCCCGGAGGAAAAAGTTCACCTACACCCATTTCCTTCAATGCGTGCATGTCGTCGTCAGGGATGATGCCGCCACCGGTAATTAGCACATCGTCCATTCCTTTTTCCTTCATCAGCTTTAATATCCGCGGGAAAGCCGTCATATGCGCTCCGGAAAGTATCGATATGCCAATAGCATCCACATCTTCCTGCAGGGCGGTATTAACCACCATTTCGGGTGTTTGCCTGAGCCCGGTGTAAATCACTTCCATACCGGCATCTCGCAGCGAAGTAGCAATAACTCGCGCACCACGATCGTGCCCGTCAAGGCCAACTTTGGCAACCAATACACGTATAGGGCGATTAAATGCGGTTACTGGCATTTATAATAGGTTTAGTTGTAAAAGTAGCAGATTTAATTAAAAAAACTGAACATAATGGCAGGTTTGTTTATTCACCCCTACTGTAAAACAAAAAAGCCCGGCATTAAGCCGGGCTTGATATCTGATGGAACAGCAGTATTACTTTTGCTCTTCTTCTGTTGTGCTTTCGCTTTTCTTGTCAACAATGCGAATCTGGTCGGCTTCTTTATCGTAATCCACTTCCATTACATCGCCTTCAGTAAGTTCACCTTTCAGGATCTCTTCTGCGATAGGATCCTCAAGGTATTTCTGGATAGCGCGTTTTAACGGACGTGCACCGAACTGTGAATCGTAACCTTTTTCGGCAATGAATTCTTTAGCGTTATCGGTTAGCGCAATCTTGTAACCAAGACTGTTTACACGGCCAAACAGGTGAGCAAGTTCGATATCGATAATACGGAAGATCTCTTCTTTACCCAATGAGTTGAATACGATCACATCATCGATACGGTTAAGGAACTCAGGGGCGAATGCGCGTTTTAAAGCGTTTTCAATTACACCGCGTGAGTGAGCTTCAGCTTGAGTAGTTTTGGCTGTTGTGGTAAAGCCCACACCTTGTCCAAAATCCTTCAACTGACGGGCACCGATGTTCGATGTCATGATGATGATGGTATTCCTAAAGTCAACCTTACGGCCTAATGAGTCAGTAAGCTGGCCTTCATCTAGTACCTGTAACAGGATGTTGAATACATCAGGGTGCGCTTTCTCAATCTCGTCAAGCAATACTACCGCGTATGGTTTACGGCGTACTTTCTCGGTTAATTGACCGCCTTCTTCGTAACCTACATAGCCCGGAGGAGCTCCAACCAAACGAGACACGGCAAATTTTTCCATGTACTCGCTCATGTCAATTTGAATAAGCGCATCCTCGGTGTCAAACATAAAGCGGGCAAGCTCTTTGGCAAGCTCGGTTTTACCAACACCGGTAGGGCCCAGGAATATAAACGAACCGATAGGCTTCTTAGGATCTTTCAATCCGGCACGGGTACGTTGTATAGCACGGGTAAGCTTTTTAATGGCGTCTTCCTGACCGATGATCTTGCCTGAAATTGTATCAGACATGTTCAGCAGTTTCTGGCTATCGGCCTGGCCAACTTTCTGGACAGGTATGCCGGTCATCATAGCTACCACCTCAGCAACGTTGTCTTCGCTTACGGTGTAGCGTTTTGATTTTGTTTCGGCTTCCCATATCTGTTTAGCCTGATCAAGCTCTTCAAGCAGGTGCTTTTCTGTATCACGAAGCTTGGCCGCTTCTTCATACTTCTGGCTGCGAACTACTTTATTTTTTTCAATCTTGATCTGCTCAATCTTTTGCTCAATATCCAGAATGTTTTGTGGCACGTGGATATTGGTTAAGTGCACACGTGAGCCTGATTCGTCAAGCGCGTCAATCGCCTTATCAGGTAAAAACCTGTCGGTAATGTAACGGGTTGTCAGGTTAACGCAAGCCTCAATAGCTTCCGGAGTATAGGTTACGCCATGGTGCTCTTCGTATTTTTCTTTGATCCTGTTCAGTATCTCGATGGTTTCATCAGGGGTAGCCGGTTCAACCATTACCTTTTGGAAACGACGGTCTAAGGCGCCATCTTTTTCAATATACTGACGGTATTCATCAAGCGTAGTAGCGCCAATGCATTGTATTTCGCCACGAGCTAAAGCAGGTTTGAACATATTCGATGCATCAAGCGAACCTGAAGCACCGCCGGCACCTACTATGGTGTGTATCTCGTCGATAAACAAAATCACATCAGGTGATTTTTCCAGCTCGTTCATCACGGCTTTCATACGCTCTTCAAACTGACCGCGGTATTTTGTACCTGCAACCAGCGAAGCAAGATCAAGCGTAACCACACGTTTGTTGAACAACACGCGTGATACTTTACGCTGAACAATGCGCAATGCCAAACCTTCGGCAATGGCTGATTTACCAACGCCCGGTTCGCCTATCAAAATAGGATTGTTCTTTTTACGACGTGATAATATCTGCGATACCCGCTCAATCTCCTTTTCACGACCAACAATCGGATCAAGGCGACCTTCTTCAGCAGCTTTGGTTAGGTCGCGACCAAAATTGTCAAGCACCGGAGTTTTTGATTTAATATCTGACACTTTTTTAGGTTGACTGAATGATTCTTCTTCTTTAAAATCATCGTCGCCACCTGTTGATGAGCCCGGCATCTCGTCGGTCACATCATTTTTGTGTGTTTCTACAGCGGCTTTAAACACCTCGTAGTTCACATTAAATTGCGACAGTATCTGTGAGGCGATGTTATCTTCGTCTCTGAGGATAGACAACAGCAGGTGCTCTGTACCTATCACATCGCTTTTAAATATTTTGGCTTCCAGGTAAGTAATCTTTAAAACCTTTTCGGCCTGTTTTGTCAGCGGAATGCTGCCAATGTTTACGTTAGTTCCAGTTGTTCCTTTTACTGCATCTTCAACAGCGCGGCGAAGTTTAGCGGTGTCAACGCTGAAACTCTTCAATAATTTGATAGCCACACCATCCCCATCGCGGATCAAACCGAGTAACAGATGCTCGGTACCGATATAGTCATGTCCAAGACGCAACGCCTCTTCCCTGCTATACGATATCACATCTTTAACGCGTGGTGAGAATTTAGCTTCCATATAATACCTTTCTTGTAAAATGAACGTCTCTAATTTATCAATTCAGTTGCAATTGTTAAAGACGTGATGTGTAACATTTATCAACAACACTGCCAATATTTTTGGTGGAGGTAAAACAGACAATGTTATGATAATGCAATCTATTAATTTTAACTATACCGAACAATTTTATAACCAAAATTTCCGAAAAATTGGCAAATCACCGCTCAGGTCTAACAGTTAGATACCTCAGTTGTTGAAAAGTTTAACTCAAAGTGCTTATTTTTTTGCACAACAGGCATATACAGCAATATCGTCAGGCCGGTTATGACATTAAGGCACTTTGTGTGTTTAAACAGGAGTTACGCCTGTGAAATGGCAGTTGCTTCCGCAACAAACACTTGCTTAAAATTGACAAAAGTTGCCGTTGCAGAATCAATTACTTCCTGTTCTTCATCAGGCGTAATTGCCACTTGGTTTAGGGCTGTTGTGAACTGTTTCCACATTACACCGTTATCAGCGCCATACCCGCTAAAAAATGAAATGCCTTTTGTAATACCGGCCTTTGCAAGCATTTGTACAATGATAGTTCCGCCTAAAACCGAGCCTTCCATTACATACAAAGCACCCATGGCCTGCTTAGCGTTATTTATTTCAGGCACAGTAACATCAGGGTGTTTATTAAGGTCAGCGCCAAGTTCTTCAATATCAGCTAACAAACGGCCGGACTTACGCCTTTTGACATAATCAACCAATACCTCTCCTGTAATATACGGCGCTATTGCATCTTCAAGCGCAGCAAAGTAAGCATAGAAGTATTGTAGCAACGCGGCATAATCAGCATCGTCTCTAATGTTCTTTAACTTTTGCACCACAATTTTTTCTAAACCGGCGTGTGCTTCCTGTGTATGTTGTTTTATTGTAGCGCTTACCATAACAAATGCTTTAAAGATGCAAACGTAATCTAATTAATAAAATTGGCTTTATTTCCCGAAAATTCGTTTACATCACATAACTGTTACGATAAGCAAAAAGCAGGCCTTGCCTGCTTTCAATTCTTTTCAACGGGATGGTTCCTGCTCTTTAGTGCCCCGCACTGTATGCCCTTCGTCCATCAGATAAAGCTTTCCTTCACGAAAGTAGTAATACCTGTATTTCTCGTAATAAGGCTCTTTATAAACCGTACGATATTCAGATGTCTCAACCATCTGAGCATATTGATGCTCTTTAGTAAATTGTTGCTCTGTCATACCAACAACTACCTGTGGTATTTTGCATCCAACAAATACAGCAACAAAAAGTAATAAGGGTAAAAGTATCTTTTTCATAATGGTATGAGCCGGCTTAAACCATAAAGTTTAACCGGCACTTGCCATTTATTTTTTCACCCAGCCGTCTTTAAGTGTAACCGTACGGTTAAACACTAACTTATCAGTCGATGAATGTTTATCAAGCGTAAAGTACCCTTTACGGATAAACTGGTAACCTTTTCCGGGAATAGCAGTTGCCAGGTCAGGTTCAATGTATGCGGTTTCAATAACCTTTAAGCTATCAGGATTGATGTATTCTTTAAAGTCTCCTTCTTCGTTTGACGGATCTTCAACGCGGAACAGCCTGTCATACAACCTCACTTCGGCGGTTTTAGCATGCTGCGCACTTACCCAGTGAATGGTACCTTTAACATTAATGCCGCTTGTATCATTTCCCGATTTTGATTCGGGTATATAAGTACAATGTATCTCTGTGATGTTTCCATCGGCGTCCTTAACCACACTTTCACCTTTAATAATATAAGCATGTTTTAGCCTGACACTAAGGCCTACTCCCAGGCGGAAGAATTTTTTTGGCGGCTCTTCCATAAAATCTTCACGTTCTATCCACAGCTCACGGCTGAAAGGTATATCACGGCCACCTTCTCCACCTTCAACCTCAGGGTTATTTTCGCCATGCAACGTTTCTGTTTGCCCTTCGGGATAGTTAGTTATTATTAATTTCACCGGATCAAGCACAGCCATACGGCGCCATGCGGTTTTATTCAGGTCTTCGCGGATGCAAAACTCCAGCAGGCTCACATCTATCATATTTTCGCGCTTGGCTACTCCAATGCGGTCGCAAAACTCACGCAAACTGGCAGGTGTATAACCACGACGGCGTAAGCCGCTGATAGTTGGCATACGCGGATCATCCCAGTCTTCAACATGCCCCTCTTTTACCAGCTGCATTAGCTTACGCTTGCTCATCACCGTATAATTCAGGTTAAGCCTTGCAAACTCATACTGGCGCGATGGGAATATTTCCAGCTTATTTATAAACCATTCATACAATTCACGGTGAGGGATGAACTCAAGGGTACAGATTGAATGTGTAATCTGCTCAATGGCATCCGACTGACCGTGCGCAAAATCATACATAGGATAAATACACCATTTATCGCCGGTACGGTGGTGTTGGGCATGCTTTATACGGTACATCAACGGGTCGCGCATATGCATGTTTGGCGAGGCCAGGTTGGCCTTTGCCCGCAGCACCTTGGCGCCATCCGGATACTTGCCATCCTTCATTTCTTCAAACAAACGCAGGTTTTCCTCAACGCTACGGCTGCGGTATTCATTTGGCGTACCAGGCTCGGTAGGTGTACCTTTTTGCGCGGCTATTTCTTCGGCAGTACTATCGTCAACATAAGCCAGGCCTTTCTTAATCAACGTAACTGCAAACTCATACAGCTTATCGAAATAATCTGAAGCATAAAGCTCGTTTTCCCACTCGAAACCAAGCCAGCGCACATCTTCTTTAATGCTTTCCACATATTCGGTATCCTCAGTAACCGGGTTGGTATCATCAAAGCGCAGGTTGGTTTTTCCGCCGTATTTTTTTGCCAAACCGAAATTTAAACAGATTGATTTGGCGTGGCCTATATGCAAATAACCGTTAGGCTCGGGCGGAAAACGAGTATGTACCCTGCCACCATGCTTGCCGGCACTTATATCTTGTTCAACAATCTCTTCTATGAAATTTAACGATCTTTCTTCGCTCATGTAATATAATATAGAACCGCAAAGGTAACAAAATAAGGCGTGTTATGCTATTTAAAGGCAGCGTCTTACTTCATAAATAAGCGACTCACTTTGCAGGCGGTGTATAATCAACCGGCAGCATTTCTGCCATACGCTGGCCTGCCCATGCCCCTTCAAACACCACACCGGCCGGGTTTACCATTACGCCGTTGCTGTCAAAAAAACCATACTCATCTTCAAAGCCAATAACTGATGTCGCATAATCAGGCGCATCCGCAGGCTGATATGCTGGTCTAAAATCATGGCGTTCGCGTTTTTTAGTATACATAACATATAAAAAATCACTAAACGATAACGCGTAAATGCCTTTAATATCGGTTAGCTTAGTAAAGTCGGTTACAGCAAGCGGCGTTTTTACCAATAGTTGCGCATTGCCAAATAAAGCACGACCAGCGCTGTCTTTCTTCCTGATAAGCCGCCGTACTTCGAAGCCATCTTCGGTTAAACGATTGCCCAACACCGATCGCAAAAAGTGCATAGACGAACCCTTAAAAACATCAAGTCTCTTCTTTTGCCAGCGTTTAACCTGCGAAGGTGTGCCTTTCATATCGGTAAACAGCGGGGAGCCTTCATAATACACAAGTCCGGTTTTAGCGTTTCGGATAAATTTATTCAGCAGATACTTTATGCGATAACCAAGCTCATGATTTTCAATTTCCAGAAAATCATATGATGAACCTGTCAGCACAACCTTATGATCTTCGTATTGCAAGGTCAGCACCTCTGGATTTAATATTTTACACTTTTGAGCCAGTTTCGACGGACCAAGAAACTCACGTTTAAACAGCTCATACTTTTCTACCCAGTTTTTATCGGGCGTAATACTTACTTCTTTTAATTCGATTGCCTTTGGTTTTAATTTGATATCAGTAAGAACAATATCACTTGACGCCATTAAAACATTAGTGCGGTAGGTTTCAAAACCAACCACTGAAACCGCCAACTCGTATTGTCCCGGCTTAACATTGTTAAGTGTAAAAGCGCCTTCGTTATTGCTGCTGTTACCTACAGTGGCATTAGCCAGAAATATGCTTGCACCAGGCACAGGTTTGTTATCCTCAGCATTAAGCACCCTGCCGGTTATTTTTTGCGAAAAAACCAGTAACGGACTTAGAAGAAAAAACAGCAGAATCAGCTTCATAACTAAAAATTTAGTTAAATATAAGTCTTGCAAATGAAAGTGTGTATACCATTTTTTAAATTTTGTTAAACCTTTAGGAGAGATATTGCGTCTTATCTATATACAAACAATAACATACACTTATTATGAAAAGAATTTTGACTTTTGTTTTATTTATTGGCGTTGCCATGGTAGCATCGTCGTGTAAAAAAGAAATAACCCAGGTTGTGCAGCCTAACATTACTATTTTTAGAGATGTCCGCACCTCTGATTGGGTGCTGAACAACACAACCACAAATCCGGGAACTACAAACACCTGGTCAGTTGATTTGGATATACCTGAGCTTGATGACTACACAAGTGAAAATGGTGCCGTGCTTGTTTATATTGCTGAACCAGGCGGACAGTGGCAACAAATACCGCAAGTATATAATGGCCAGTCTTTCAGCTTTTATCATTCAGCCGGCGGCATAACAATTGACGCTCAAGCATTTGATGGCGACTCTCCGGCTTTAGATAACCCCGGGGCACTGGATGTAAAGGTGGTTTTAGTAGATTCGATGCCGTAATCTAAAAAATTAGGAAGAAAGCCCTGAACAAAATTCAGGGCTTTCTTTTTTATACGTGTTTATGTTTTCTTTTCGGGAATATCAGTGACGCCGCAATACTGGCTCCTAGTATCGCTAATATGGCTATCAGCGAATGGGTAGTGGTAAAGCCCCATTCTTCAAAGTAATGACCGCCAAGCATTTTCAGACCGATAAAAACCAGCAAGAACGACAAACCTGTTTTTAAGTAATGGAATTTGTGGATGATGTTCACCAGTAGGAAGAACATCGACCGCAGGCCAAGTATGGCAAATATGTTTGAAAAGAAAACGATGTATGGGTCCTTGGTTACGGAAAATATAGCCGGGATAGAGTCAACGGCGAAAATTACATCAGTAAATTCAATAATCAGCAATACCAGGAAGAGTGGAGTAATAAGCTTTTTACCCTGTATTTTTGTAAAAAATCTTCCGCCTACAAAGTGAGGATGTACGCCAAAATGTTTCGAGGCGAATTTTACTACAGGGTGATTCTCCGGATCGATCTTTTCTTCCTGATTACGGTTTATAAACATTGTGACACCCGTATATATAAGGAATCCACCAAAGATGTACAGCACCCAGTGAAAGCGGTCGATAAGCGTTGAGCCAAGAAAGATAAAGATAAACCGCATTACTATTGCACCCAGTATGCCCCATACCAAAACCTTGTGATAGTACTTTTCAGCTACACCGAAAGCCGAAAATATTAACACCATAACAAAGATGTTATCAACCGACAATGCGTATTCAACCACATAGCCGGTTATAAATTCCAGTCCGAGATTTTTACGGTATATGGCAAGGCTGCCCTCAAAATCAGCCGGGTTAAGTTTAAGCTTATGAAAGTTATCAATGTTTTTTTGCTGCAGTTGCGCAAAGTTTTCAATGCCATGCAGCAGGTGCCCGTAATTGATTATAAGTACATAGAAACCAATAGCAAGCGCTACCCAAACGCCGCTCATTATACCGGCTTGTTTAATGCTTATAGGCTTATCCTTTTTAGCGAAAACACCCAGGTCAATAGCCAGCATAAGGCCTATAAAAACTATAAACCCAATTATAAAAATAAGTTCGTTACTCATTATTTAGTACGTTCGGTAGTAAACAGCACCAGTTGTTCAAGGGCACGGCGATATTCACCGTCGGGAAAAGTATTCAGTATTTCAAACGCTTCGTCCTGATATTTTTTCATTTGGGTTTCGGCATATTGCAGGCCGCCGGTATTTTTCACAAAATCTATTATTTGTGATATTTTTTTAGGGTCGTCGTTATGATTTTTCACCAGGCTTATCATGCGTTTTCTTTCGGCGGTTTCGCAGTGCTTCAACGCGTATATCAGCGGCAGCGTCACCTTTTTTTCCTTTATATCAATTCCTAAAGGTTTGCCAACATCATCTGTGCCAAAATCAAACATATCGTCTTTTATCTGAAAAGCGATACCTATTTTCTCACCAAACAGGCGCATTTTTTCAATGGTGTCTTCATCCGCACCTGCCGATGCCGCCCCGCAGGCACAGCACGCTGCAATAAGTGATGCCGTTTTCTGACGGATTACCTCGTAATATACCGGCTCATCAACATCCATGCGGCGCACTTTTTCAACCTGCAGCAACTCACCTTCACTCATTTGCTTTACCGCCTCCGAAACAATTTTCAGCAGTTTGAAGTCGTCGTTATTAATGGAAAGAAGCAGCCCTTTAGATAGCAGATAATCGCCTACCAGTACGGCTATTTTATTTTTCCATAAGGCGTTTATCGAAAAGAAGCCGCGTCGCTGATATGAGTTATCTACCACATCATCATGCACAAGGGTAGCGGTATGCAACAGTTCAACCAAAGCCGCTCCCCGGTGGGTTGATTCATTTATACCACCGCAAATGCTTGCCGAAAAAAACACGAACATAGGCCGTATCTGCTTGCCTTTGCGTTTTACAATGTAGTGCGTAATACGGTCGAGCAGTGGCACCGAACTTTGCATAGATGCTTTGAACTTTTCTTCAAAAGCGTCAATATCAGCAGCTATGGGTTTTTTAATTTCGTTAATGCCGGGCATTTAAACTCAACAGTATTTTAGTGATGCAATGCCTGTGGCATTTCAAGGGGCAAACATAAGGTAAATTCGGTATAAAAGCACCGTGCGGATTTTTTTTACATCGACATTAAACCTTCTTACAAGTAGGCCATCAAACCAATAAACAGCAACATCCGGGCATTGAGTGCCGTAAAAGTATTTATTTGCCCGTCCATCCATATATAGTTTTTTTAGTATCAAGTTTATGTGGAGCGAGGCCTTGAAAACAAGGCTTCGCTTTTTTAATTTATACGGCTATATTAATTACCTTTGCGGGATTTGCAAATAAACGGAGAGGTGTCTGAGTGGTCGAAAGAGCACGCCTGGAAAGTGTGTATACATCAAAAGTGTATCGAGGGTTCGAATCCCTCTCTCTCCGCCGATTTTCATACTGAAATGAACTAAAAGCCCGTTTTTCGCATGAAAACGGGCTTTTTTATTTTTTCACCAAGCTTTTTTATACGCCAATTCATAAGTTTTTGGTGCGTAATTCGGTGAGTCATTCCAACTTTTTGATTGACTCACCAAAAAGGGCTTAAAGCGCTGACTAACAACCAGTTCAAAAAATGAACATGTTAAACTGTTTCATTCGTCAATTTGGCTCTGGTGCGTAATTCGGTGAGTCATTTCGATTTTTCGGGTGACTCACCAGAAAGGGCTTAATTAATTGACTGACAGCCAGTTCAAAAAATGAACATCTTGTCTTAAAGTGGCCGTAAATCTAAATTTGTTTAACCATTTAGTGAGTCATTATGAAGACAATTTTTAGTGTACTTTTCTACTTGAAAAGTCCAAGAAACTACAGATCCGGTCCTAAGCCTGTTTACATGCGCATCACAGTAGATGGCAAGCGGTGCGAACTCAGCACCGGCCGTGAATGCGAACCGTCACAGTGGATTAGTTCCGCAGGACGAATGAAAGGAACCAAGGAAAACGTCAAAGCCTTTAACAATTATTTGGATACGCTTCGGGCCCAGGTGGATGACGCCCACAGCGCCATGATCAAAGCGGATGATGTGATCACGGCAGAGCGTTTAAGGGACAAATTCCTGGGAAAAGACGAACATCCCAGAATGCTGATCGAGATCTTTCAGGATCACAACGATCGTTACGAAAAACTAATCGGTAACGGCGGATCAAAGGGAACGTTGAGCAGATACCGGATCTCGCTAGCGCATACGCAGCGCTTTATTAAATGGCGGTACCATCTAAACGACATTCCGGTTCGTAAGATCGACCATCAATTTATAACGGATTACGATTACTGGCTGAGGTCTGAAAGAAATTGCGGAAACAATTCAGCAGTGAAATATATCAGAAACTTTAAAAAGGTCGTATTGATATGCCTTGATAACGGCTGGATCGACCGGAACCCTTTTATGAAATACAAGGGAAAGACCAAGCGCGTGCAACGTGTATGTCTCGAACAATCGGACATTGACCGGCTGATGTATAAAGAATTCGCATCGAGCCGCCTGGAACAGGTAAGGGATATCTTTTTATTCAGTTGTTTCACCGGGCTGGCTTATGTAGATGTTAAAAAGCTGCACCGTGACCATTTGACCAACCGTTACGACGGTGAGATATGGATCGTTACCAACCGGCAAAAAACAGATGTTCCCACTCGTGTGCCACTATTGCCACAAGCTATTGATCTGATGCGAAAGTATGAATACCACCCTAAGTGTGCGAATACAGGTCTGGTCTTTCCAGTACCGTCCAATCAGAAAGTAAACGACTATCTGAAAGAAATTGCTGAGCTATGTGGTATTAAAACCGAATTGACATTCCATATAGCCCGCCACACTTTCGCGACAACCGTAACACTCGCCAATGACGTGCCTATTGAAAGTGTTTCCGTTATGCTCGGCCATACGAGTATCAGAACCACGCAAGAATATGCCAAGGTGCTCAACGTAAAATTGAGTAAGGACATGCAAGCACTTAAATTGAAGATTGCGAAGGTTTGAACGTAAATAAGACAGGATGAAAAAAGAAAAGGAAATCAAACCGCCGATCATAACTGATATACAAGCGATCTTTGATCGTGCCCGGCAGGCAGCTATACGTTCCGTCGACTTTGAACGGGTGATGATGTACTGGCAGATCGGTAGAAGAATAATTGAGGAAGAGCAGGGTGGTGAACAACGGGCAATTTATGGGGAACGTCTGATCCCATATATTTCTGAGCAACTGATGCCAACATTGGGAAGTATCTTCTCAACACGAAATCTCATATATATAAGGCAATTTTATCGCACCTTTCCAATTGCGAACGCACTGCGTTCGCAATTGAGTTGGACACATTATCGATCACTTTCTGCCATCAGCAGCATTGAAAAACGTGAATTCTACCTGAGCGAAACCATCAAAAATAACTGGACGGCCAGGCAAATGGAGCGACAGATCAACAGTCATTTGTTCGAGCGCTTACTTTCCAGCACCGACAAAGAGACTTTATTGTCGGTCGCCAGAAATGAAAAGCAGCCAGCTGACCCCAAAGATATTGTTAAGGACCCTATGATATTAGAGTTTCTTGGCTTAAAGCCGGAATCCTCTTATTATGAAAAAGACCTGGAAACCGCGTTGATCACCCATTTACAGGAATTCATGCTGGAGCTTGGAAATGGCTATTCATTTGTTGCAAGACAAAAACGCATACATCTGGATGGTGATGACTTCTTTATCGACTTGGTGTTTTATAACAGGCTACTACAATGTTTTGTAATAGTTGAATTGAAAACGCATAAGCTTACTCATCAGGATATCGGACAGTTACAGATGTATGTAAACTATTATGATCGTATAGAAAAGCTTCCGCATGAAATGCCGACCGTAGGCATTCTATTGTGCCTTGAAAAAAATGATACCGTTGTTAAGTTTTCGCTGCCTGAAAATGCCAACATATTTGCGTCTAAGTATCAGCTTTACCTCCCCACAGCCGACCAATTGCAGTCCGAACTGCAAAAAGAATTGAGCAAGCAAAACGTTCAGTAACAGGATTCCCCAATTGTGAACGCGGTGCGTTCACAATTGGGGAATGTTAGATAATGCCTACTTCATCAATTAAAAATCATCCATTTTATGATGTGGGTTGTTGTTCCAACCCTTCCGGTCAAAGTAGTTCTACTTTAAATCTATCAGAGGAATAAACGTAATGCTTTACAGGATGACACTTACGTCCTCTAATAAATGGTAACTGTCAGATTAAATCGTGACTATCTCATTTGATGTATGTTTTAAGTACATCTTCAAGTAAGGTTTCCCTTAAACGTGTTCTGCGTTGCGGCCTTCAAAAACGATCCATTTGGTATTGAAACCGTCGTTTATTTCCGCCATTAAACGTGATGCATCCGCCGTGAAGCCAAAGGAAGCATAGGTTTGCTCATATTCACTTCGTGGAATCGTAATACCCGCCATCTGTTTTTTTGGACTCTGCCAGCTAAGTTAACAATGTTTGACATTAAAAAGTTAACTGCAATTAAATTGTCGCTCGTCATTCCGTAAGGAGTTGCAGTTATAATGTGGACGGCTTACTTTATTAACATTGAAACTGCTATTTGGACTGTTATTATACCTGGGAGATTATGATCGAAAATCGCTGACATTAAATCATCCGGCAACGCATCTCTTTATACCATGACCGGTCTACACGCAACAGTTCACCGTTCTTAAGTTGGACAACATATGCACAGGGCCACCCGAGACTACTTATTTATATAAACAAGCAAAATCGGTCGGTTATTCAGGCATTTGACGAAAAAGGACAAAGTATCGGAACAACCATGTTTAAAAATGGTAAACCCGACCGCAGGGAAGGAAGATCTCGGCCGATAAGGGTATTCCAGATCTTTGATGCGATTATCCCAGCACGTTAACTTGTCTTTAAAAGGTTGATTTATTATAACAAGTTCCCA
Source organism: Mucilaginibacter limnophilus (assembly GCF_004005815.1). Lineage (GTDB taxonomy): Bacteria > Bacteroidota > Bacteroidia > Sphingobacteriales > Sphingobacteriaceae > Mucilaginibacter > Mucilaginibacter limnophilus. The sequence continues at coordinate 116,010 of NZ_SACK01000008.1, forward strand.
TAACCAAAATACTCAATAGCAAATTTTGATTAGCCGTATGCTGATAAAACTCGTTGTGATGACCCGGCCGGGATACTCACAGGATAAAAATCCTATAAAACCACAATTATACGGCAAATTTAAAAGCGCGAAGCCGACAAAACTATGACTAAGCAGAACAAACCGCCTTCATCAATCAAGCCAAATGCATAACAGCATACAAAGCTGTAGCAGAAATCAGCCCCCAAAGTACAACACCTTGAAAAAGCGGCTTAAAACCTACAGATGCCAAGACCATTTTTGATAACCCTGCGCCAATTAAAAATAAGGTCAAGCTAAGCCCTGCTTTTGCCACGGTAATCAGGTATGGACTTACTATTTTAATTGCAGGTATATAAGTATCAGCCACCATAGCCATTATAAATAAAGCTATAAAGTAGGGTATGCTTATTTTTTTTGAGTTATTTTTAAAGATAAAGGTAGAGAGAAATGCTATCGGAATGATCCAAAGTGCGCGTGTCAATTTAACGGTAGTCGCCACTTCCAGTGCGTGGTTGCCGTATTTACTTGCCGCGCCTACTACAGAACTGGTATCGTGAATGGCAATCGCGCACCACAGCCCAAATTGCGTTTGTGATAAATTGAAGTAATGGCCGATCACCGGGAAAACGAATAAGGCAATGGAGTTGAGAATGAAAACACAGCCTAACGCAACAGAAATTTGTTTTTCATCTGCTTTAATCACCGGTGAAATCGCAGCGATTGCACTGCCGCCACAAATGGCCGTCCCTGATGAGATAAGATAAGAAGTTTTCTGATCGATGTTTAACCAACGTCCCATCAGGTATCCGAATACCAAAGTCGAGCTAATTGATACTACCGTGAAGAGAATCCCTTCCCGGCCGGCCTGCATGGCGCTATGTACATTCATTCCAAATCCTAACCCAACCACAGAGACCTGCAATAGCCAGTGTGTTAATCTATGATTTAAATGCAGATAAGGATGCCCGCTCACCTGTGCTACTATTAAACCCAGGAAAAGTGCAATAGCCGGACTAACAAAAGGTGTTGCACATAAAGCTACGCAAATAACGAAAATTACTTTTCTGCCGGTATGATTTATGTGGAGCAAGGTGCCTGTTTTATAAACTGGAATGGGATGATGTGTGTTCATGAATGAATATTTAATAGCACAAATATGAAAACCTCTCGAGCCTGATTTTTATGATATAAAGGCCTGATCAATAACCAAAAGTTATTAAAGCTTTAAATTGGTATCTTGTCAACGGTAAAGTACTGGCTTATGGGTTAACTTATAACAGCCTGCTGTTTCCTGTTTTTATATTTAAAATTTATGCTTGACTTTAGATTAAAGGTATTTGACACCGTAGCTAAACGACTCAGCTTTACTCGGGCTGCTGAAGAATTATATATTACCCAACCGGCGGTAACCAAGCACATCAGGGAACTGGAAGCTTATTTTAAAACTTCACTTATTGAACGAAGCGGCAATCGCAAGGTGAGCTTAACGCCGGCAGGAAGAATCTTGCTCGCCTATGCTGAGCAGATCGCCAGTGTATATAAGGGGTTGGAGTTTGAAATGAATGCACTGGTGAATAAGCATAGTGGCGTATTGCGGATAGGCGCCAGTACAACCGTAGCGCAATATGTGCTGCCCCCGGTTCTGGCCGGTTTTCACGAACGGTTTAAAGACGTTAAAGTGATATTGGTTACCGGTAACACTGAGCAAGTAGAAGAAGCCTTGCTTAAAAAGGAAATAGACCTTGGGATAATTGAAGGAATGACACGGCAGCCGCAGATCAGTTATCAGGAATTCGGTAAAGACGAACTTGTGCTTGTTAGTAGTATCTCTAACCAAAAACTCAAAAAATATGTCTTGAAGCCTGAGGAATTGAAAAATTATCCGTTTTTGTTAAGGGAGCCCGGATCGGGGACTTTGGAGTTCATTGCTTATGCATTAAAAGAGCGGGATATCCGGTTAAATGATTTAAATGTTGAAATGCAGCTTGGTAGTACAGAAAGCATGAAGTCTTACTTGCTCAACAGTAATTGCATTGCATTTTTATCTGTTCATGCCATCGTTAAAGAGCTTAAGTCTGGGGAGTGCAGAATTGTTGATGTTGAAGGACTTTCCATTACACGTCCTTTTCATTTTATTCAGCCACTGGGGCATCCCTTACCCTTAGCTGAACTATTTCAACGCTTCTCATCAACGTACAGATTATCATGATTAATCGGTACTAATTAGTCAACCAGGTAACCAAAATTGGACAACCTAAACAGTAATGGTACCCACAGCATACGCACTTCAGGATAGTATTAAAGGTTCGTTGCCTGTATGCCGAACATATAGATCAACTATTTAAAATTACCTCGTGTGCCCGGCAACTCAATTTGCCGCCTTAACGTTTGTTTTTCCCGCTTCGCTGATTGTTTTCTATTTCAAAAGATTTCGATCCCATTGTTTTGCAGAAGATTATATAATACAAAACATATGAAGACAAGAATCTTATTAAGTATTTTGACCACAGCTTGCCTGTGGTTCCAAACAAGTACTGCACAAATAGTGGTTGCCAGAAGGCCGGTAGTTTACCGCCCGCGCCCGGTGTTAGTGGTAAAGCCAGCACGTGTATTATTGCCCGCCCGGCGCGTTGTTATTGTGAAGCCGGCACCTATTGTCCGGGCTGTACCAGTCAGGCCGCGGAGAAAAGTGATCATCTACCGATAAATAAAAATTGCTTTGAACACCCATAAATAGTTAAAAATGAAAAATCTGATTGCTTGCCTTATCCTGATCCTATCTTTGCCATATGCTGCTTCGGCACAAACGGCTGGTACCAAATTGACGGAGGATCAAAAAAAGGAATACAAAGCCAAAATGGAGGCCTTTAAGACCGAGCTTAAACTTACGGACGAACAGCAACCAAAATTCGAGCAGATCAATTTGCAGTTTCTTGAAGAGCTGGCAAAGTTGAAACAAGACAATGGCTCCAGAATAAGTAAATACCGCAAACTAAAAGCCGCTACCAATGACCGGAATAGAAAAATTAAAGATATGCTGACCGCTGAGCAATACAAGGTATTCCAGGCACATCAAACAGAAATGAAGGACGAACTGAAATCACTGCGGTCGCAGTAACACGGAATGCAGATAGCACAATCCAAATACAGCCGCCTGCTTATACCTTTAACGGCCCTCGCCGTTGCCTTATTTATGACGTTGCCACGGATAGGCATCATGGCCTATTTGAGGACTAACCCGGGGCTACGCATGAGTCAGATCACTTGGGGCGATCTGGGGAGCAAATTCTTATATGCCTTCCTCGTCGCATGGCTGTTTCTCTGGCTTAACGCCGCCAACATCAATATCGCTGTTGGCTTCAGGACGATCAGAACGTCGAAATTCAGTCATCGGCTGCTGATTAATATTTTGCTGTTTCTGCTGGTCAGATGGCTGTTTCGCTTATCCGGTATCCCTGAAGTAAGCGCTTTAAGGCCGGGCAGAGGCGCCACATTCCTTTTCAATATCAGTTTGGTACTCGAAGTCAGCTTTTGTATCTTAATTGCAGAGATCTACCGTCTATTCAGGAAGCATCAGGAACAACTGCTTCGTAATGAAATGTTACTCAAAATCAATGCTGAGGCAAGGTTTGAGGTTTTAAAGAACCAGGTCAATCCACATTTCTTGTTCAACTCGCTGAATACCATCAATGCAGTGATTGACAAAGATGTCGCGGCTGCAAAAAGATTTGTTAACAATATGTCGCAGGTTTACCGGCATATTTTAAACAGCTCCGGGAGGCCCGTCATTACGCTGGCCGAGGAAATGGAGTTCACCACGGCATATGTCAGCATGTTGATGGAGCGCCACGCTGATAGTATCTCAATTGAAATAATGGTGCCTGATGAATACAATTCGCTATTATTACCGCCGGTATCTTTACAGGTGCTGATAGAAAATGCGGTCAAGCACAACGTAATGTCGACCGGCAACCCTTTGAAAATCAGTGTTTCAGCACACGAGGGTTGCATAGTGGTGAGTAATAAAGTGAGCGAAAGGAAATTGAAATCACCTTCAACCGGTACAGGCCTGTGGAACCTGGATCAGCGATACCGGCACTTGTGCAGCGGTACAATAACTATCAGTAATAACGATGGCGTGTTTACCGTTGCCTTACCCCTTTTAAAGGCGTATGGTGACAAATATGTACCGGTATAGTTTAAATTACGGACCATGGATATATTGATCATAGAAGATGAACCTAACGCGGCCAGGCAGTTGCAAGGCATGATTGCGGCTTGCCGACCTCTGGCACGGTTTGGCCCGCTGATCGATAGTCTGCGTGATGCGGTGAGTTATTTGGGCGATGGGCATTCGCCTGACCTGATCTTTCTGGACATTCATCTTGCTGACGGGCACGCATTCGATCTCTTTGAACGTGTTGACATACCATGCCCGGTTATTTTTACCACCGCCTATGATCAATATGCTGTTAAAGCATTCGAAGTGAACAGCCTTGATTACCTATTGAAACCGATGTTGGAAGAAAGGGTGCGTAAGGCCCTGGATAAATTTGACCTGCATTGTTCAATACGACAGCCAGGCAAATTAGACGAGACCTACCTCGGCCGGTTACAAAGCCTGCTATCCGCCGGTAATAATAACTACAGACAAAGTTTCCTTATACCTTATAGAGACAAATTGCTGCCGGTACAGGTAAAAGATTTTGCCTGGTTTGAAATAAAGCAGGGAGTGGTTAGTGGCACAAGGTTGGACGGTACGTTTCACTTGCTGGAAGAACGTTCATTGGATGAGTTAACGAAGCTTCTTGATCCCCGGCAGTTCTATCGGGCCAACCGCCAGTTCTTGATCAACAAGGCTGCGTTAAAGGAAGTCGTACATTACTTTAACGGCAAACTGTTAGTGCGGTTACATCCTGAGCCATCGGATAAAGTGATCATCAGCCGGGAGAAGGTGACACAGTTCAAATCATGGGTCACCGCTTAAGCTGCTTATTATACCGTTTGGCTGTATCAATACGAACTCTCCTGCTATTATCTGCCTTTCTTTGTGTCATCTTATTATAAAGTTAACACCATGAAAATGATTTTAAATTTTATCAACCTGTGCATATGCTTATTGATGCTTTCCTGTGGTAAGGACGACCCTAAACCTGCAGAATACCGCTTTACTGAACAAGTGGTGATAGACGGCATCCGCCGGACGTACATTATCAAACTTCCGCAAAACTATTACAATAATGACAGCTCACGGGCAATGGTCATTGGTCTGCACGGCGGAGGCGGCAGCGCAGCGCAATTCGAAAGGGCCTATGGATTTGACCAGAAGGCCGATAAGGAAGGTTTTGTGGCCGTTTATCCGGACGGGGTACAGAAAGAGGATGGCTTGGGTTTATTAAAGATCCGTACCTGGAACGCAGGCACCTGTTGCGACTTTGCAATGAACACCAACGTTAATGACGTGAAGTTCATCAGCACATTGATCGATAACATCAGCAGCCGCTTTCATATTAACCGCAAAAAAGTTTATGTAACAGGCATGTCCAATGGTGGCATGATGGCCTACCGCCTGGCTTCCGAATTGCCGGGCAAGATCGCCGCAGTCGGTATTGTCAGTGCCACCATGGTCGCACCGAAGGATGCCTCCAAACAGGGCGTTGTGCCAATCATTCATGTTCACAGTAAGCTGGATACGAAGGTGCCGTTTATCGGAGGTACCGGTATTGGCGATTATGACTTTCCGCCAGTAATGGATGGTATCAATTACTGGGCAAACCGAAACCATTGCACTGTTAATCCTGTAACAGCGCAGCGCCAGGGTTACACCTTACAAAGCTGGAAGAACAGCGAAGGCAGCATCCTTATTCAATGCTATTTAACCGAAGACGGCGGGCATGCCTGGCCCCAATCAGCGATACAAGGTCGCCGGGGGGATACGCCCTCCACAGTGATCAACGCAACCGATCTGATCTGGGATTTTTGCAACAGGTTTACCCTTCCTTGAAAGGCGGATAGTTCCAATTTGCCGTCTATTTATTTGTACTGTCATCTCAGAAAGAGTGAACACGGATAGTCGCGAACGGCCCGGCCTGCAGTGTACGGTGTTATATATAGTAACAGATCTCGGCGGGTTTTCACATCAATAATACGAATGATCGGATATCCTGAAGGCAACTATAATCCTCGTATATAATATGGATCCAACTGCTTTAATCCAGCTTCGTTTTCTCTAAATAAATACGCGGCACGTTGGCCCTTCATAAAAAAACTGATAAACGGCTAAGCACCTGTAACATTTTCTAATATTCCCGGCTGGGGCTAAGATTGTGATTGAGCCGCACCAAGTTGATCCATAAATTAAATTGCTCGTCCTCGTCAATCCCAGCGAATGCTGCCTGAGCGATTTCTTTCACGGCAGCATTTAATGATCGTTCAATCACTTCAGCTTTTCCTGTAAGGTATATGGTTTGCTCATCCCGGTCATTATAAACTTGGGCTAACTCGATGTAACCAGCAGTTTTCAGATCAGACAATGAGGACATCAGATCCGGTAAGCTTGCCGTTACATATTTGAGTAATTCAGATGGAGTGGTCGTTCCGTCCATTCTGAAAAGCGTCAGCATTATCAGATAGTGTTCGGCAAGATCATATTGAGAAAAAGCGCTCTTGAAGTGGCGGTGTAATGCCGCGTTGGCAGCCGTTAACTGCAAACTGATGTCTTTAATAATATCCATCTATAATTTGCTTTATTTTATGGTTTGGCCTTCTTTAATTTCGTCGCTGGCATGCAGCAATATTTGATCACCAGTTTTTAGGTTCCCAAAAACTTCGGTCTGCTCATCGCCTGCAATGCCTTCCTTGATATCAGCATAAACAGCTTTGCCATTCTTAATCTTAATAACATACTGGCGCTCTGTCGACCGGACTATTGCGTTATTGGGTACTATGAGTGATTTCGCCCCCAGGATCAACGGAATCTTGACCTCTCCATACATGCCTGGTTTCAATCGCTGACCGGCGTTCTCTACGTCGATTTCGACGGCCTCAGAACGCTGATTGCTGAGTGCGTTGGATGAACGGCTAATGAAGGCTTTATTTTCCTTTCCCGGTAGCGCGTTGAAAATAAATGAGACTTTTTGCTTGAGATCCACTTTGTCAACATATGATTCCGGTATCATGACCTCCAAGCGAAGCTTACGGGTATCCTGTAATACGAGCATCGGTTGATCTGATGCTTTACCGGGTCCCACCAAAGCACCCGCTGAAACGTTTCGCTGGACAATCATTCCGTCAAAAGGCGCTCGGATGTTTAGGTACGACTGTATATCACGTACTGACGCAGCATTGGATTGTTCTGATAGAACTACCGCTTCATCCGCCCTCATTTTAGAAAGTGCATTATCCAGATCAAGCGGAGAAACAGCTCCTTCTTCTTTGGCCGCCTCCTTAAGGCGCCGGTATTTCTCCCTGCTGGCATTGGCTGCTTCCCTGGCTTGAAGATACCTGGCGTTAGCCGCCTGTACCTGTGACATCATTTCCGGAGCTTCCAGAACAGCCAGTAATTGCCCTTTTCGCACAACTGAACCCCGATCAACATTGATCTGCTTGACAAAGCTGTTGATCTTGGCAAAGAGATTTACTTCATTAAAGGGTTTCAGCTGGCCGGGCAAACGTACATAGCTTGAGAGTCTCTTTTCGGATACAGTACCCGTCTCGAAATTCTCCCCTGCAGCGGTCTTTTCTGCGGTCATATCTACCGGTTTTTCTGAATGGGAACATCCGCCCATTATAGCGGATAGTAGTATAAGAGCGTATAATGTCTGTCTCATGATAATTGTTTTGATAAAATGCTTTCGTTGGACGTTTGGGTTAATTGGTCATCGGCGGGTAACAACGATGGGGAATTAAACTTCGATTTGCGTTGTACCCAGGCGAATACAAGGGGCAAAATGAATAATGCTGCAACCGTAGACGCGAACAGTCCCCCGATCACTGCGCGACCCAGCGGGGCACTTTGTTCGCCTGCCTCTCCCATACCTGAAGCCATAGGGATCATACCGGCGATCATGGCCAGGCTGGTCATTAATATTGGGCGCAAACGTATCGAAGCACTGGTAACACCTGCTTTTACGGCGTCGCGGTAATCAATACGAAGTTTCTCCGCATTGGTGACAATAAGGATAGCATTGGCAACAGATACGCCGACCGACATGATCATCCCCATATAACTTTGCAAGTTAAGCGTAGATCCGGTCAGTAGTAAGGCGGCCAACGAACCCAGTACCACTGCCGGAACGGTTGATAATACGGTAAGTGACAATTTCAGTGATTGATAGTTGGCCGCCAGCAACAGGAATATAACCAATATGGCGAATACTAATCCGTTCTGCAAACTGGCGAGAGTATCGGTTAGCAGACCTGACATTCCCTGTACCTGGGTGACGATGCCTTTAGGGGGCTGCCCCAGTTGATCAACCGCGTTTTGCACGGCGGTAGTAGCGCTGCCCAGGTCATGGCGATGTATGTTGGCACTCACTGTAAGGTAACGTCGGGGGCCCATACGGTCATACTCACCCGGAACATATACGGTCTTGAACTGCGCCACGTCTCCCAGTACAGGAGAACTCTGACCTTTTACCAGGGGAATCTCCCGAAGCTCATCCATATTGTTCATTACATATTCGGGAATTTGCACCTGTACCTGGTAGGTATTTGATGCCCTTTCGTCAAGCCATTGATTTTTTTCCGAAAACCGGCTCGAGGATGTGCTTGCCGTAACTGAACGTGAAATTTCACTTACGCTTAAACCCATCTGCGCAAGTTTTAACCTGTCAAGCGTAATCTGTACGACAGGAAACTTAAGCGGTTGATTGATCTGCACGTCACGCAGATAGTCGATTCGCTTTAATTTATTAACCAGCTTGTTACTGTAGCTCGTGATCTGTCCCATGTCTTTACCGGCCACAGTTACCTCTATAGGAGTAGACGCGCCCTGGCTCATGATCTTCTCCGTCATATCGATCGGCTCAAATGTGATGCGGAGTTCCGGCAAACTGTAGGCGATATTCTTTCTGAGGGTTTCTTTAAAATCATCCATGTTGACGTGATAATCAGCATCAAGATTTACCTGAAGGATGGCTTCATGGGTTCCGGTATTGAAAACGTAAAGGTTGCTGACGCCGTAACTACTGGGGATCAGCCCGACATACCCGGAACTAATCGCTACATGATGGTTCGATGTACTGTCGATGATCTGAAGAACCTGCTTTAGCTTAGTCTCGGTACGCTCGAGCCGGGTACCATCTGGTTCCTTAATACGTATCTGGAACTGTCCGTTATTTAGCTTGGGCATCATATCTTTGCCAATGATGACAAAAGCGCCTGCGGCCATTGCTAGCACGATGAGCAGGTATCCAAGTACGATTGGCTTTTTGAGTAGCATCCATTTTTCCAAAACGTTCATGAATCGTATTTTGATCCGTTCAAACATATCGTTTTGTTCAGGATGTTGTTGTTCTTGACTGAGATGAGCTGAAACCTGACGCTCCTCCTCCTTGCTGAATGCCTCTCCTGCATGGGCGTGCACTTGTCCGTGATGGTAATGCTGATATCTTTCAGCCTTGATCATCCAGTTGCTCAGGATCGGTACCAGCGTCTGTGCAATCACGTAGGATACGATCATCGTCAGGCCAATTGATAAAGATAACGGGAGAAACATGGCTCGGGGTACGCCCTCCATCAAAAAGGCAGGCGCGAAAACCGCCAGTATACACAAGAGTATCAATAATAATGGAAATGCAATCTCCTGGCAGGCATCGAAAATGGCCTGCTTTTTCGACTTGCCCATCTCGAGGTGCTGATGTATGTTTTCAATAGTAACCGTAGCCTGGTCTACCAGGATACCAATAGCGAGTGCCAGCCCACTCAGCGTCATGATGTTGATCGTCTGACCGAAAAGGCCAAGCAGCATCACGCCGATAATGATTGACACAGGAATAGTGATGACCACGATCAGACTACTGCGCCAATCCCTCAAAAAAAACAGCACCATCAGTCCGGTCAGCAAAGCACCGAGCCCACCCTCGGTTACAAGGCTTTCTACGGCGTTTACCACGAATACCGACTGATCGAACTCGTAACTTACCTTAACGTCATCAGGTAACAGGCTTTGTATATCGGGTAGTTTGCTTTTTAAGGATTGCACAACTGCCCAGGTTGAGGCATCAGCTGTCTTGACGGCGGGAATGTAAACCGAGCGCTTCCCATTGATCAGCGCGTAACTCACCGTGACATCAGCACCGTCGGCCACACGGGCCACATCTTTAATAAAAACTGGCGAACCGTTCTTACTCAACACCGGTATGTTGCCGAAATCTTCGACCTGTCTGATCAATGAGTTCATGGTAGTTACATACATGGTGTTATTCATCCTCAGGTTACCTGAGGGAGACATCACGTTGTACTTGGCAAGCGCTGTGACAATCTCATCTGGTGTCAGGTTATAGCTCCGCATCTTATTAGGATCGACGTTGATCGTAACAGAGCGCGAGTTGGCGCCAAAAGGTGGTGGGGCGGACAGCCCTGCAACCGACGAGAATGTTGGCCGCACACGGGTCGTTGCCAGATCGTATATATCCTTCAAGCTACGAGTTTTCGACGAGAGCACCAACTGGCCGACGGGAAGCGACGAGGCATCGAACCGAAGAACCTGGGGAGGAAGTGCCCCGGGCGGAAAGAATTTCATGGCTCGATTCACCTGCAGGGCTACCTGTGCCGATGCTTCGCCCATATCGGTGCCTTCATAAAACGCCAGTTTGAGAAGTGTAAGGCCTTGAATATTTTTAGCGGTGATACTTTTGATACCGTTTACATACAAAAACTGATCCTGCAGGCGGGTAGAAAAAAAGCCCTCCATTTGCTGTGGCGACATGCCGCCGTACGATTCAATAACATATATGGTCGGCATGTTCAGCTGCGGAAATATGTCTATAGGGATTTTAACAGCACTTAATACGGAAAAGATCACCAAACTCAACGTTATAATTACGGTAGTGACGGGCTTTTTGAGCGCAGAAGTAACCATGGACATAGTGTTTAATTTAAAAGGTTTATGATTGTACTGACCTGGTTTTCAATAACTGCTTTCTGAAACAGTGCCTGAACGTAGCTGTACCTGGCTGATACAAGATCTGTTTCTGCCCGATAAAGCAGGTTAAGCGCCGCGTTTAGTTCAATAATGTCGGTCAATCCGTTCTTGTATAGAGAAAATTTCTGGCGATAGGCTGCATTGGCTGCCTTCAACTGCTTCGGTATTTCATTCAGGCGGTCGAGGGCGGCGCTTACACCGGCATCTGCCTGCGCTGCACTTGCGCTAAGCAAGGTCCGTTGTTCATACAACTTGTTAAGCGCATATTGTGATGCCAACTTTTGTGTGCTTAGCTTAACCTGGCGTCGTTTCAGATCAAATAAATTGAAGGTTACACCCAAACCGACCAGGTAATTTTCACGCTGAAAGCCCCAACCGGAGTGCAAAGGCTTAAAATTCTGATCAGCATCAAGACTGGCCCCGCGGCCCCATACGGCGGCCTGAAATAAGATCTTGGGGTTGTAACTTTTTTTGACCAGGTTCTCACGAGTTATACTACTGTTGTACAAGGATCGGTAGTAGTTGACCAATGGGTGATTCAAGGTGTCCGTGTTGATCATACGCAATTCGGCAGATTGGGCAAAAAGCTTACGTTCTGTCGTAGTATCCGGAATGATTGTCTCATAGGGCAGGCCGCTAATTGCAGACAATTTCAGTTGGATCTGGCGGGACTGGCTCGTTAATTCAATATAATTCAATCGTGATTTCGAAAGTTCAGCTTCTGCAATACTGGTATCCACACCGGGACGGATTCCGCTTCGCGCCAGAGCCCTGATTGATTGGCGTATTTCTTGGTTTCGGTCGATGTTCAAGAGTTGGATAGTTTCCAGTTCTTGCAACCGCATAAGTTGAAGGTAATTATCGATGGTAAAGGTTTCCAAGCTAAATTTAGATTGGGCATACTGGCTTTTTTGAATATCCACCTCGGCGGCAGCTGCTTTATTTTGAGCCTGGTATCCCCCGAAATTGTATACCTCCCAATCGAAAGCAGCGATGCCAAGGTTGCTCAGCACGGTAGTCGCGTTGCTTTCATCGCGCACCCCGCGGGCGTTGGATGGTACAATTCCATAGCTAAAGTACGGGCCGCCAACGTTATTATTTGTTCCCAGGTTAGCCTGGTAGTTGAGTTTCAGATTGGGCAACCAGTTGAATCCGGTCTCCCTTGCCTGTGCTTCTTTGATCAATATGGCAGAAGAGTCTGTCTGAAGGGTAGGAGCAGTCTGACTGACTTTCCTTAAAAGCATTTTAAGACTCAGACTTTTAGGGGCCTGCGCGTAGATAGTGCCGGACATCAACATCTGTAAGATGATGAAGCCGCCTAGTTTAAGACGTAACATGAAATAAAATGAGCTTTAGTTATGCTTGAAAAACAAGGAGATTTATTTCGTTTGGCAGGAGTTTTATAGAATTATTACCTGCGTGCATTTTGAATCAAATAGTTAACTTACAAGCAGTAAGATATATAGGTGCCCATTGGGGAGTAGACGTCCTGTTCCTGCACCGGACATCTGCGGTGCGTCGAGGCCGGCCCCACATCAACAATATTGTTAGTGATAATAAGTAAGCCTGGAAGGTAATCCGATAATCGCTCGCCTTGTCGAGCAGTAGGCTGCTAATCATTGCTGACTTTGCGGCAGCTTCATCTAAAAAGTCAGGTTTGCGTTTGGCAAAGACTTTGACCAGCAGGGTACATTCGATTTTATCGTTCAATTGCTGGTAAAAATGAAAACCCAGGAATGGCTTAGCAATTATTATTATTGCTGCAAAACACATTATGAAAATATTTACCCTGGAAATCCTCATACCTTAACGACGCAATAAAATTTGGTATTTGTATTTTAACGAAGAAAAAAGTAACAGTATTGTTGCATATTTTGGGTGATAAAAATATCTTGTAAACAGTTGTTTCAATTCAAAACTCTATATAAGAATCTGTGAATCATGGTACCCAGATCTGATGCAGTGATTGAATTGCATCAAAAATGTTCATCCGACTCGGATACAGTCGGATGGTCATCCATAGCTGCTAAACTAAATTTGTTTAAAATCAACTATTATGGCGGCAATCGAAATTTTAACGAAAGACGACCTGCAGCAGTTCAGGCAGCAATTACTGGAAGATATCAAAAACATCATTTCGATACCAAGTATCCAAGTCAAGCAATGGCTAAAAAGTGACGAAGTGCGAAAAATGCTGCGTATCTCCGCAAGCACACTACAAACGCTGCGAATCAATGGCACATTGAGTTATAGTCGTGTGGGAAGAATCATGTATTACAAACGTGATGATATCTTAAAATTGCTGGAAGGGAATGAAAGATGAATATGATCAAAACGTTGAACAACTTTCTGAGTAAAGCGACTGAAGATAAACGACTGCATCCGAGCCACATCAGCCTCTATGTAGCTGTCGTAACCTCGTGGAGCGAAAGCAAACATAAACATGTTTTAAAGGTATTCAGAAAAGATCTGATGCGCCTTGCCCATATTTGCTCTATCGCAACGTATCACAAATGTATCAGAGAATTAAATGAATATGGCTATTTGAAATATGAGCCATCTTATAATCACTTTGAAGGATGCCACATACATGTTCTTGAGCACAACCAAACCTACGCTCATCGTGTCTGTTAAAGCGTTATGGAAAAATGAATGATTGCCGACGTGTGGGGCTTGGTATCTGGCTCAGCCCTTGTTATGGGCGCATTGGCCGGTTACTTTTTGAAGATTTCTCAAAAGACAGTGGCTATCATCATGGGATTCGGTGCTGGTGTGTTGAAGTACTCGACTTAAGTAAATTAGTTAGACTGATGGGTAAACGCACCGCCTGAAGAATGTGTCTATTATGAATAGTGCAGGTCGTTAGTGGACGCTTTGGATGGTCATTTTATCGCCGTAACGGAAAGCAGGTATCAAACAATTAGTGAATTTATGCCTTGTAAATAATTAGCCGATCACAGCCAAAATAATGAGTGATAAAAACGTTACACTGCATAAATTAAATGAACTTCAGGCAACTGCTATATCCGGCAATGATATCAGCTCCTCTTGCCTTTACGTATCTGCTATTACGATCAGCTACGCGGGCCAGTATGCCTGGATATCACTTTTGATCGTAGCCACGGTTCTCTTCCTTTTCAGAAAAATCTATGGAGAAGTGGTGGGTGCCATGCCGTTGAACGGTGGAGCTTACAATGTACTGCTCAACACAGCCTCTAAACGCACCGCCTCATTTGCCGCCTGCCTGACCATTTTATCCTATATGGCAACAGCAGTCATCTCAGCGTATGAAGCGATGTTCTATCTTCATGACATTACGCATAATCTTCCCCTTATTTCAGCAACTATATTGCTGCTGCTGATCTTTATGATGCTGACCATCATTGGTATCGGAGAATCAGCATTTGTTGCGGTAATCATTTTCATCATGCACATTACCTCACTGTTCCTGCTTGTACTTGCCGGAGGCTGGTATGTGCTACATCATGGGACAGCGATATTCATGGCAAACTGGCGAATGCCGGTCAGTTCCGGCAGTGTGATTACCGCGTTGTTTCTCGGCTTTTCGGCTGCAATGCTAGGCATCTCAGGTTTTGAAAGTTCGGCCAACTTTGTTGAGGAGCAAAAGCCAGGCGTATTTCCAAAAACGCTTCGTAACATGTGGGGAGTGGTCAGTTTCTTTAATCCTACTATAGCACTGCTCGCCCTGGCGGTACTTCCGATGGTTGAGATCGGCGACCATCAGGAGTCACTCTTATCTTTTATGGGACAAAGAGCCGGTGGACACTGGCTCAGTTATATGATATCTGTGGACGCAGTACTTGTATTGAGCGGCGCGGTGCTGACCTCTTATGTAGGCGTAACAGGGCTCGCCGAGCGAATGACGCTCGATCGGATACTACCCAATTTCTTTTTGGCAAAAAATCGGAGAGGTGTCAATTACCGTATCGTCATCGGATTTTTTATATTATGCCTTTCTATCCTCCTGGTTACAAAAGGTGACTTGGCAAGTCTTGCCGGCGTCTATACTTTTTCCTTTTTGACCGTAATGGGCTTGTTCGGCTTGGGCAACCTGCTCTTAAAAGCCAAGCGGGAAAAATTGCCGCGGCCCGAAAGGGCAACAGTTTTATCGGTCGTGCTGGCTGTCGGTTTCATAATTGCCGCATTTCTTGGAAATATGCGGCTTAACCTGTCTTCCTTTTATGTATTCATTCAATATTTGATACCAGCGGTATTGTTTATATTAATAATGTTGAACCGCGGCAGGATCATCCGGTGGCTCATTTACGCCATCAATTTGATGAATAAGCCTCTAAGAAGAATCATCATTAGTGCTATCCGGCCATACAGGACCCTTGTTAAGATCAATTCGCAGGAACTTGTGTTTTTCACAAGGGGAGATAACGTTGCGATCCTGAACCGGGTGATGATTTACGTGGAAGAAAATGAGAGCACCAAGCGACTTAAGATCGTTCACATTGCCAACCCGGAAAGCAACAATGAGCATCTAAAGAAGGACATAGAAGTTCTGGACCGTGCCTACCCGGATATCGATATTGATTTTGTGGAGATCGATGGAGAGTTCGGCCCTGAGATCATCGACAAACTTTCCAAAGAATGGAACATTCCTAAAAACTTCATGTTCATTGGTTCGCCGGGAAACAAGTTTCCTTATCATGTGTCTGAACTTGGTGGTGTCCGTTTAATCATGTAATAGATATGCTTATTATGACAAATTAAGAAGGCTAATTTTCCTGTGATCTGAACGCTTTTCGTTCGCTATGGGTCCGAAAAAGTTGCGTATTTGAAAGATTTTGACTATATTGAAAATATGGGCGTGAGAAGAATACTTTTTTTACTGACGACTGCCTGGCTGATCAACACAATGGTTTGCTTTCACGGCAGCAACCCGTTTGAAAGCAAACAGGACTTCACCCCATATACGTCAAAACAGCTTCATGCTCCTCACAGCCTGCTGTTATGGCTGATGAAATCGCAAAGAGGGTTTCAGCAGCAAGAAGAGAAACAGACGGAAAAAATCAAATACCGTTATCGCTATATTGGTGCTCAAAACCACTTTCTGCAAATTTTCTGGAAAGCGGTTGAGGAAAATGACAACTATCATCATCTTTCATTTTCGACTGTCATGCCGGGATACCGGCTTTCGGGTAAGTTGCCTACATCTTTGGCAGCCTATATATTGCTTTTCCGACTAACGCCTTTCTGACCGTAGCTCCCCCGAATACAAATTAGGGTATACATCAACTTTTTAACTAAAGGTGCTGATCCGGCATGGGCAAAAACTTCCCACCGGAGATCATATGCACCCGTTGCTACACGATTTAAAGAAAGGAAAAATGTCTAAATTATTCATCATAGCCAACCGGCTACCCGTTACCGTTGAAGAAACCGCCGAAGGCAATTTTTACCGGCAGTCATCCGGGGGGCTGGTATCCGCAATCAGCGCCTATCTGCGTCTGGAAGACAGCAACCAATTCACTAAGAAGATTTGGGTTGGCGTATCCGAATGCGCAGAACGCGTGTGGGCGTCAGCTGAATCAGTGACTCCACCAGAGTACGATTTTAAACCGGTATTTGTACCGCCAAAGCTATATGAACACTATTACAACGGTTTCTCGAATTCGGTACTTTGGCCCCTGTTCCATTATTTTCCTTCGTTTGCAGACTATCAGCCTTCGTACTTTGAAGGCTATCTCAAGGTAAACGCGAAATTTGCTAGCGAACTGGAACGGATTTTAGACCCTAAGGACACCGTTTGGATACATGACTACCATTTGCTGCCGCTGGCTGCAATGCTGAGAAAAAAGTTCCCGCAACTTACCATCGGTTTTTTCCTGCATATTCCTTTTCCTTCATACGAATTGTTCCGGGTTATTCCCAGAGAATGGCAACACGAATTGCTTAGCGGAATGCTCGGTGCTGATGTCATCGGTTTCCATACGGAAGATTATCTTCAGCATTTTCTGACTTCCGTACGGAAAGTGATCAAAGCAAGGATTGACCACCGGACCATATCCTGGGACGGTCGTGACATTCAAATTGGAGATTTCCCCATCGGGATTGATTACAATAAATTCCAGGGAGCCTCCAGCGATCACGGCGTACTTACAAAGCGGTCCGAGTACCTCCGTTCCAAACTAGATAAACGGCTGATATTCTCAGTTGACCGGCTTGACTACTCGAAAGGCGTGTTTAACCGTTTAAAAGGTTACCGGGAGTTTTTGGTACAAAACCCACATTACAAGGAAAAGGTTGTCTTCGCATTGGTGATCGTTCCGTCCCGGGATACGATCAGCAAATATGCTGAGCGAAAGAAACTGATCGATGAATATATCGGAAACTTCAACAGCCGGTATGGTAATATTAACTGGCAGCCGGTAATATATCAGTATGGTCATTTGTCTTTTGAGGAATTAGTGGGTATGTACACCGCTTGTGATCTCGCACTTATTACACCACTGCGGGACGGAATGAACCTGGTTGCCAAAGAGTTTGTCGCCTCCAGGCGAGACCGACAGGGCGTTTTGGTGCTTAGCGAAATGGCGGGTGCAGCTAACGAGCTGACAGAAGCGCTGCTCATTAATCCGAATGACCGCAAAGAAATCGCAAAAATGATCAAAATTGGTTTGGAGATGACTCCTGATGAGCAGGAAAGACGCATGACAGCTATGCAGAAAAGGCTACAGGAATACAATGTGGTGACCTGGGCCAAGGAATTTTTTACCGCACTGGCGCGGATAAGCAGCGAGCAAATGAAAAAGGAGCCTTTGTTACTTGACAATTTTGCGAAAGCAAAAATGTTCCAAGCCTATTCGCTGGCGGAAAGCAGATTGATTCTGCTGGATTACGATGGGACCCTCTCTCCGTTTTATAAAGATCCGCAGATGGCAATGCCATCACAAACAGTATTACAGCTACTTCGTGAACTTAGCACCGATCCGGCAAACAAAGTATATATCGTGTCGGGGCGCGACAGCGGCTCACTCGAGAACTGGCTCGGCCATCTTCCTCTTGGCCTCATCGCGGAACACGGTGTTAAGATACGCCATCATGGTGGCAGCTGGCAGGTTTCGGGACTGGGCAGCATC
The DNA here is from genome assembly GCF_004005815.1 of Mucilaginibacter limnophilus. Lineage (GTDB taxonomy): Bacteria > Bacteroidota > Bacteroidia > Sphingobacteriales > Sphingobacteriaceae > Mucilaginibacter > Mucilaginibacter limnophilus. The sequence continues at coordinate 134,286 of NZ_SACK01000008.1, forward strand.
AAAGCTGCACTAAGCGAGATCGCTGCGGTTATGAATAAATTTGTACAGCAATGTCCCGGATCTTTCATTGAACAGAAAGATTTTTCTATCGCCTGGCACTACCGTAACGCTGACATGGCTTTGGCGGAGGTAAAAGCGAAGCAGTTGCACCTGGCTTTGCAGGAAAAAGCCGACCTCTCTGAACTAAGCATACTTAATGGTCACAAAGTGATTGAGGTGAAGGGGGCTGCGATTAATAAAGGTATGGCCATAGCGATGCTACTAGATGATGGCAAATATGATTTTATTTTATCGGCTGGGGATGACCAGACGGACGAGGATATGTTTCGGAAACTAAGAGGAGAACCACATGCCTTCACCATCAAGGTAGGAAGCGAAGCCTCCATTGCAGCGTATAATCTGCTGACGCCTTATTTGTTACAGGAGCTGCTTCAGCGGCTTTCTGCGACCACGCAAGCTGCCAGAGAATATGAATCTAACATTTAAAGAAATAAAACTATGAAAAGTACAATTGGAATAATAATGATTGTTTTAGGAGCCGCGATGCTTATTTGGACCGGCTTTACCTACACAAAAAAGGAAAAGGTGATCGATGCAGGGCCAGTTCAGGTGTCTGCTGATAAAGAGAAGAGCGTAAACTGGCCGCCTTACGCTGGCGGAATATTGCTTTTAGGAGGTGTTGTGCTGGTCGCATCAAGCAGGAAGAATAGCTAACATTGATTACTCATACGCTGATTTCCGGCGGCACAATGTGCCGCCTTTCTTTTTATACTGTTCGCGGCAAAGCCCTATATTGTCCTTTCAAACTAACTACGCAATGAACATCAACGAAATATTGACCATTACCATTGTGCTGGCCGCTGTTTTCGCTTACATCAATCACCGGTACATCAAGTGGCCACCGACAATCGGTATCATGATCTTGTCACTGGCCGCTTCCCTTTTGCTGGCGACGCTGGGCAGTTCGCATTCACTGTTGTCGGAGAAAGCCGTTCAACTGGTTTCTTCCATTGACTTTCAGGAGGTATTGATGAACTTTATGCTAAGTTTTTTGCTCTTTGCCGGTGCAATTCACATAGACGCGCAGAAGCTGCGGGAGCAGGCATTGCCCGTCCTCGTACTGGCGACAGTCGGCATTTTGTTATCTACTTTTATCGTTGGCACCCTGATGTGGCTGCTATTCGGCTGGTTTAGCCTTCAGATACCGTTTATTTATTGCTTGCTTTTTGGGTCGCTGATCTCACCGACGGATCCTATAGCTGTACTTGGCTTGTTAAAGGCAGCGCGTATTCCGGGTTCACTGGAGCTTAAGATATCCGGGGAGTCACTATTTAATGACGGTGTTGCTGTGGTGATCTTTATTACACTCGCAGAAATCGCGCGTTCAGGCGGTTCGGACATTTCTTTTCTTAATGTATCCAAGCTCTTCTTACAGGAGGCTGTAGGCGGACTGGTGTTTGGTGCCGCAGTTGGTTATATCGGCTTTTTGGCGCTGCGCTCTATCGATGAATATAAAGTCGAAGTGTTGATCACCCTGGCTATTGTTATGGGTGGCTACTATGCGGCAGGGCACCTGCATGTTTCGGGGCCGCTGGCGATGGTGGTTGCGGGGATTATTACCGGTAACAAATCGAAATCCGAAGGCATGTCTGATATGACGCGCGACTATTTGGGCAAATTCTGGGAACTGATCGATGAGATATTGAATGCTATTCTTTTCCTGCTGATCGGTTTTGAAGTGTTGGTCATCAAAATAAATCCGACGATACTCATCATAGGAGGAATAGCCATCCTGATTGTTCTGCTGGCGCGGTTCTTGTCCGTTGTCCTGCCGGTGAGCCTGTTACGGTCCAGGGTTAAGTTTGAGCCGCATGCGGTAACCATATTAACATGGGGAGGACTACGCGGAGGCATTTCTGTGGCGTTGGCACTCTCCTTAAGCAATGATATGTATCGGGATGAATTCGTCCTGATTACGTATGTGATCGTTGTCTTTTCTATTCTGGTACAGGGATTGACCATTGGTAAACTGGCGGCACGGCTAAAGACATAAAAAGAAACTATGGGAGAAATTACGAAAGCGGTAAAGCATTTTATAGAACACCGTTTCAGCCTGCTGGAGGATAAGGCTGAGGAGCCGGTTATCATTGATGCTATTAAAAAGAATGTTGATTTCAAGGGCGCTAATCTTTGGGCGTTGATATTTGCTATTTTTATCGCATCTATCGGCCTGAACGTCAATTCCACTGCAGTCATCATCGGTGCGATGCTGATATCGCCCATCATGGGGCCGGTGATGGGCATTGGGCTCGGCATTGGTATCAACGATCTGGAACTGGTTAAGAAGGGCGGTAAAAACCTCCTGGTGGCGACACTTTTCAGCATCCTGACCTCAACAATATATTTTTATATTACGCCGCTACATGAAGCCCAGTCGGAATTGCTGGCGCGCACCTCGCCATCCATCTGGGACGTTTTCATCGCCTTTTTTGGCGGGCTGGCCGGTATGGTCGCCGCCTCCCGGAACCAGCGTAGCAATGTTATCCCGGGAGTGGCCATTGCCACGGCGCTGATGCCACCCCTATGTACCACCGGCTTTGGTTTGGCCACAGGTAACTGGATGTATGCCTTGGGGGCCTTGTACCTTTATTTTATTAACAGCGTCTTTATCGCGATCGCCACGTTCCTGATGGCCCGCTACATAAAAATGCACCGGAAGCATTTCGAAGACCCGGGAATTGAAAAAAAAGTTACCCGTTATATGGTGATCGTAGTACTGATCACCATTATTCCCAGTGTCGTGATGGCTTATCGTATTGTGGATAAGAGCATTTTCGAAACCAATGCCAGAAAATTTGTAGATGAGCGGTTCCACTTTCAGAACACTCAGGTGGTGTCAAAGTCGTATAAATACGGCCAGAACAATAAAGAGATCGACCTGCTTTTGATCGGCAATGAACTCAGCCGGCAGGAGCTGGACTCCTTACGCCTGCATCTCAACGATTACAAATTACAGGGGGTTAAGCTGAACATCCGACAGGGTCTTAACGCCAAGCAGGAGATCGACTTTTCCCAGATCAAAGCCAGCATCCTGGAAGATGTATTCAGCCGGCAGCAAAGCACAGATACGATCAAAGTCAATCCTGCAGCACCGGCAGTCGCAGATAGTAACGTGTTAGCGGAATTGAAAGTGCTTTACCCCGCCATACGCTCATTTGGCATCAATTCCATGGTGCTTTACACATCGAGCAATGGAAAAGCTGATACCCTGAACGTGGCATTGGCCGATTTCCGTTCAGCCATCCGGCCGGCAGACCGGGCTAAACTGGAGGAATGGCTGCGGGTGAGATACAAAACAAACATCAGGCTGGTAGTACAATAAATACGCCTTGATGATTAACATGACCTGCGTTTAATACCTTTGCTATTTGCTGAATATGAAAAAATCCCCAATAGACCACATCATCAAACCTGTCAGCAAGTTCATCCACCTGGAATATACCAGTGGAATCGTGCTGTTTATTGGCGTGCTGCTGGCCATCATTTGGGTGAATTCCCCATTTAAAGATGCTTATCACCATTTATGGGAAATCGAGTTTGGTATAGGGTTCGATGACAATGTATTGCGGCACCCGCTGCATTTGTGGATAAACGATGGCCTGATGGCTATTTTCTTTTTTGTGATCGGCCTTGAGCTCAAACGCGAATTCATAGCCGGTGAACTATCGTCCGTAAAGAGGGCGGCATTGCCGATGGCTGCTGCACTTGGCGGCATGCTGGTGCCGGCAGCGATCTACAGCCTGGTCAATTATGGAAAAGAAGGTGCACATGGCTGGGGAATACCCATGGCGACTGATATTGCATTTGCGCTGGCCTTATTATCAATGGCCGGGAAGCAGATTCCAACTTCGGTCAAAGTCTTTCTTTCCGCCCTCGCTGTAGCCGATGACCTTGGTGCGGTGCTGGTCATTGCTATGTTTTATAGTGCCCAGCTTCAATTCACACCCCTTATGATCGGTGGCATTTTCCTGTTGGTACTGGTCATCGGTAATGCTATCGGCGTAAGACATACCGCATTTTATCTCATTATAGGGTTCGGCGTGTGGATTGGGTTTTTGCTTTCGGGCGTTCATGCCACGATAGCAGGAGTGCTCGTAGCATTTACCATTCCTGCGCGCAGGAAAATTGATGAGAAGCGCTATTCTTTAAGATTACGTGAGCTTTCCGAAGAATTCGAACAGGAGATACCCAACTGTAGCATCCTGACCACACCGAAGCAACATGAGATCATCGAACACATCAAGGGTCTGAGCATCGCAGCCCAGACACCACTTCAAAAAATCGAATCGGCCCTGCATCCCTGGGTAGCCTTTGTTATCATGCCGGTTTTCGCCCTGGCCAATTCTGGTATCATTATCGAAAGTGACTTTTTAAAAAATCTGGCCAACCCTGTTAGCATTGGTGTGACCGTGGGTTTGGTAATCGGCAAGTTCACTGGTGTATTATTATTTACCTGGCTACTTGTCAAATCAAAATTTGCTGAACTGCCCGAGCGTGCCACCTGGCGCCACATTGTCGGCATTTCAGCTTTGGCGGGTATCGGCTTTACCATGTCCTTATTTGTTTCCTCATTGGCTTTCAGTGATTCAAAAATGGTGGAGCAGGCGAAATACGGTATTTTGATCGCGTCGTTAATTGCGGGAACCGCGGGAACCCTCCTGCTTCGACATGCCGGTAAGCAATTGTCTGCCCGTTGATTTTTTGAGGTAGATATTTTTCCTTTCTCCCGCTCATCGTCTTTGCCATCCCGGTATTGAATATGCCTGACTGTTTTTTCGTTAAAGCAGGAATCGAAGCAGTCCATGCCTAGCCTCCATACTTTGGATAGATTCTCTGAATAGCGATGCCGATAAAAATGGGTCTCCCTTTTTCCGTGACCAATTAACCATTTGTTAGCTAAATTTCTTTTTGGGAAACATTGTCTGTTTTAAGGCGTTACTTTTTTAGAGAAAAATAGTACAACTATGGGATATCATGAATGGAAAACCTGCATTGACGCTTGCCTGCAATGCGCTGCAGTTTGCAATCACTGTGCAAGTTCCTGCACAAAAGAAGATAATGTACAAATGATGGCCGGTTGCATCGAATTGGACATGCAATGTTCCGCGATCTGTTATGCCGCCGCGCAGCTTATGAGCCTTGGAAGTCCTCAGGCTAAAGAGGTATGTGCCATTTGCGCTGAAATATGCGAAGCCTGCGGAAACGAATGCGGGAAGCACCAGACCGAGCACTGCCAGGAATGTGCACGTATTTGCAAATCCTGTGCGGAAGAATGCCGTAAAATGGCGGCCTGATCGCCGGAAAAGCTTCTACACCGCTGTCAACAGCGAATTTATGCCTATGAGTTATCAGCCTATAGAAAATTATGCCATAATTGGAGACCTCAATACAGTTGCCCTCGTCGGTCAGAACGGCTCGATCGATTTCATGTGCTTTCCTGATTTCGATTCTCCGACTTTATTTGCCGCGTTACTGGACGATCGCAAGGGGGGATCATTCAGTTTATCTCCCGAATCGACGGGTACCAAGCACAAACAGCTTTATATACCTGACACGAACGTCCTCATCACCCGGTTCCTCTCACCTGACGGCGTTGCCGAACTGACCGACTTCATGCCGGTAGAAGAAATGTACGGCGGCAAAGAACTCGTCAGACGGGTAACATGCATTCAGGGCGCCTTTACCTTCCAAATGACTTGTTGTCCCCGATTTGACTATGCCCGGACACCGCACAAAGCCAGGCAAGAAGGACCATTTGAAATTATTTTCAATACTGCTGAAGATGAAGGCATTTCCGTCAGGCTAAAAAGTACCGTGCCAATGACTTTGTCTGGCGATGATGCCGTAGCCACTTTTACGCTCGGCAAGGGCCAGAAAGCGGACTTTTTACTGGAGCACATTGACTGCTCGAGTGCTGCTACAGACAATCTGGAAGACTTTACTACACAAAGCCTTTTCGACACCATGGCGTATTGGAAATCATGGGTTGAGAAATCAAACTACCATGGCCGGTGGAGGGAAACCGTGAACCGATCTGCGCTTTGCCTTAAACTGATGACCTCTTATCAATATGGATCCATTGTAGCCTCACCCACGTTTGGCTTACCGGAGGAAATCGGCGGTGAGCGGAACTGGGATTATCGCTACACCTGGATCAGGGATGCTTCCTTTACCGTATATACCCTGCTCAAGCTGGGTTACAGAAGAGAAGCCAGGGAGTTTATTACTGGATAGAAAAGCAATGCCGGGAGATATCAAAAAGTAACGAATATATTAGTCTGATGTACGCCCTTGACGGAAGGAAGGAACTTACCGAGATCAAGCTGGATCACCTGGAAGGCTATAAGGGCTCTCGCCGGTGAGGATAGGTAACGGCGCCTATACCCAGGTACAATTGGATATCTACGGCGAACTCCTGGATTCTGTGTATATGTATGACAAAAATGTTGAACCCATCGCGTATAAATTTTGGACAGACCTGTCCAGGCATGTGGATTGGGTATGCAACAACTGGCATCGAAAGGACGAAGGGATATGGGAAGTGAGAGGCGGAAAGAAGGAATTCCTGTACTCGCGGATGATGTGCTGGGTGGCGCTGGACAGGGGTATAAAGATCGCGGAAAGACACTCATATCCGTTACCAGAACAGTGGGTTAGTGAAAGAGATCACATTTTTGAATCGATTCACAGCGATTTCTGGGACGAAGAATTGCAGGCTTTTGTACAATACAAGGGAGCAAAAACGGTTGACGCTGCTACTCTACTTATGCCTATGGTGCGCTTTATCAGCCCAAAGGATCCGCAATGGCTGTCTACATTGCATAAGATCGAGCAGGATCTCGTTTCCGACTTTTTAGTTTACCGCTATCGTCAGGAGGAGGGCTTTGACGGGTTAAAAGGTGGCGAAGGAACGTTTTCCATGTGCACCTTCTGGTACGTAGAGTGTTTATCGGCTGCCGGTGAACTTTCCAAAGCTCGTTTGTATTTTGAAAAAATGCTTGGCTATGCCAACCACGTAGGCTTATATGCAGAGATGCTTGGACTGCAGGGTGAGCATTTAGGGAATTTTCCGCAGGCCTTTACCCATCTTGGTCTGATCAGCGCAGCACTGAACCTGGATAAGCAGTTGGATGACCGGCGAAACAAACAAGTACACCAACCACATCGGGCTGCGGGCAAAGAAGAATTTATTTAAACAGCTAATACCGTACGTATGAAAGCCATAGCAATTACACCAGGCGCCCCGGGCGCAGAACTTATCGAATTTCAGGAGCCGGAAATCAAGTCTCCTACTCAGGTAAAACTACAGGTTTTGGAGGTCGGCATCTGTGGAACTGACCGGGAAGAAGTGACAGGCGGGCGGGCAAATGCGCCTCAAGGTTCCGGTCACCTCGTTATCGGCCATGAAATGCTGGGTAGGGTTATCGAAACCGGATCTGAAGTTTCAGCAGTTCGTCCGGGGGATTTCGCGGTTTTTACGGTTCGCAGGGGTTGCGGGAAGTGTGAGGCTTGTCTAAATCGGCGGAGTGACTTATGTTATACAGGAGATTACACCGAAAGAGGGATCAAGAGCAGGCATGGATTTGAAACGGAGTTTGTCGTTGATGATGCCCAATATGTGATCAAAGTACCCGAATCGGCCAGCAGCATCGGGGTTTTGGCGGAGCCGATGTCCGTAGCCCAAAAAGCAATCGATGAAGCTATAAAGATCCAGCTGGCTCGTCTTGGCAAAATTGCAGACGAGGAGTGGATGGCCGGCAAAAAAGTGATTGTGGCGGGAATCGGCGCAATTGGACTGCTTGCTGCGCTTGCGCTTCGGTTAAGAGGCGCTGAGGTAACCGGGGTCGATATTGTTGAAGAGGACTCCAGGCGGCCATCCATTCTTAAACGGCTTGGTGGCAGTTACCTCAACGCTAAGAAAGTTGCGATAACGGATTTAGATGACCGGCTTGGACAGGTAGATTTTATTTTCGAGGCAGCCGGGGTACCGCAACTAGGCTTTGATCTGATCGATGCACTGGGCATTAACGGCGTTTATGTCATGACCGGCATCCCGGGTGAAGGGAAGCCGGTTTGTATTCCCGGATCGGATACAATGGCGCAAATGGTCTTGAAAAACCAGATCATTCTTGGTAGCGTCAATGCCAGCACCCTGCATTTTGAAATGGGAATCAAAGACCTGGAGCGTGCAAAGAACAGGTGGGGAAACCTTGTGGATGAATTGATTACGACAAGAATTCATTTTGACAATTTTGAGAAAGCACTCGATTTTAGGTCTTCCGATGACATCAAGACCGTCATCACCTGGAAGTAGTTACTCCAGGCAGACCGATACGCAGCCTTCGCATCACTTACATTAAGAGGCTCTCCACCACCATCACCGCTTGTTCGTTATACAGGAGTTTTGCGGTATTAAGATGCTGATCAATTGCCGTATGCCACCAGTCGCTAAACTATCTGCTATGAAATCTATTCTTAAGATTCTTTTTTTTCTTGTGCTGCAATCAGCATCAAAGACCTCACACGCCAGTCGTACGGTGCCACCAGAAAAAGTAAACACCGATACCTCCTTCACCAACCTGCACCTTACTAAAAATGCGGTTGACGCATTTATTAAAGACAAAGTGGTGGGCGCAGTAGCTGGGGAAAACATCCGGCAATTTTACCAAAGCCGCAACTTCCAGTATGCCTGGCTTACAGAAGAAGGACTGGCGGAACAGACACAAACGCTTTGGGGTTTATATAAACAATACCAGGGGTTCTCCAGCGATAGCTCCCTTTATGATGCTAATCTGGATCAGCAGTTGGAAGGGTTGTCCAGTGGAGAAGAAAGCCTTGACCTGAACGGTCAGCAGCGGCTCGAACTTCGTTTAACGGCGTTCTTTCTGCGTTTCCTTAAATATGCCTATGCGGGCAAAGTCAATCCGGAAAAGCTACAATGGCACATTCCAAAAAAGAAATTAAAGCCAGTTGACCTGCTTGAAGAACTGATGTCGGTTGATGATCAGAATCTTGATGAATGGCTCCCCGCAAGTACCGGGTATATCGCGATGAAAGAGAAGCTGATTAAACTTCAACAGCTTCGCTCAAGCGACTGGCCAGTCATCTCCCTGGACGATCCCGGTGTGCTAAAGCCAGGTGATACGGCTCTGGTGGTCAAGAGACTGAAACAAAGGCTATCGCTACTGGGCGACCTGCCATTGACAGATACTAACGCAATATATGATCATGATTTTAAGTCTGCAGTTCAGTCTTTCCAACGCCGTCATGGTTTGGTTGTCGACGGTATAGTTGGACCGAATGTTATGGAAGCGATCAATATTCCGATAGAAACTAAGTTGAAGACCATCCTGATCAACATGGAAAGAATGCGCTGGATGCCTTTTAAACCGGCGGGGAAACGGGTACTCGTTAATATCCCCGAGTTCAGGCTCCACTTTTATGACGGTTCACAGGAAGTGCTCAGCATGGATGTGGTTGTAGGTAAAGCAGCAACAAGAACCGTGATCTTCTCAGACCAGATCCGGTATGTTGTTTTCAGCCCCTATTGGAACCTCCCCCGAAGTATTGTGAGGAATGAGGTCCTTCCCGGAATGGCGCGTGATGCCGGATACCTTGATCGACACCGTATGGAAATTACCGGCAGGCGGAACGGATTGCCCGTTGTGCGCCAAAGGCCGGGCGCCGGCAATGCACTTGGCCGCGTGAAATTTATTTTTCCTAATAAATACAGTATTTACCTGCATGACACGCCTGCGAAACAGTTGTTTGACAGGAACACCCGGGCATTCAGTCACGGTTGCATAAGGGTTGGGGCCCCTTCCGCACTGGCCGATAAGCTGCTGGAGAATATGCCTGACTGGACATCTGGCAAAATAGCAGCAGCTATGGCATCGGACAGGGAACACTGGGTGAAGCTTACAGATCCGGTGCCGGTGTTTATTACCTACTTAACTTCCTGGGTAGATGAATCCGGGAAATTAAATTTCAGACAGGACATCTATGGGCACGACGCTAAGCTGGCTTCACATTTGTTTGATCAGTAATCTAAGGCGGGATTTATGAAAGTAGTTTTGAAGTGGGTGCGTAAGCATTATACAAAAGTAGTAAGCAGCATTGCTTTCTATCCTGCTATCATAGCTGTCTTTTTTCTCCTGCTTTCTATAGTCATGCTGCAGGTGGATTTTTCGGACGCAGGTAAGGATTTTAAACAGCAATTGAGCTGGCTGAGCCTGAAAGATGCCAGTACCGCACGATCCATCCTTACAACAGTTGCCGCAGGTGTCATTTCTTTAACCGTTTTTAGCTTTTCCATGGTCATGATCGTGCTTAACCAGGCGGCATCACAGATGAGCAACCGTATACTCAGCAGCATGATCGAGAACCGATTTCAGCAGATTGTGCTTGGGTTCTATATCGGCACGATCGTTTATTCACTTTTTCTGCTCAGTACGATACGTGATATCAGCAGCGGTATCTATGTACCGGCCATCAGTATTTATCTCCTTATCCTGTTAACCATTGTTGATATTTTCCTCTTTATCTATTTTTTAGATTATGTTACGCAAACCGTAAAATTCGAGACGGTGATCAGAAGGGTTCAGCAGCAGACAATCGCGGCAATGATGAAGCACTTCTGTCCAGAGACTTCAAAAGCAACCGCCTATAGCGAAGAACCTTTTATTACGCTGCCGGCAAACGATTCCGGTTATTACCAGGGTTTTGACACCCATAAACTGAGCGATCTAGCCAACCGTCGGAAGCTATGTTTTGAGATCCTTCAGCCGAAAGGCACTTACTTCGTCCAGGGAACTGACTTCATGAACATTTTTGGGACCGCAGCGTTAACCGACGACTTAAAGAAAGACATCTATCTCAGTGTCGATTTTTTTAGCGGTCAACCGATCGATCAGAATCCCGAGTATGGTTTCAGGCAGTTGGCAGAAGTAGCCATCAAAGCCCTGAGTCCGGGTATAAACGATCCTGCTACCGCTGTTTTAAGTATCAACGCACTGACTGAACTGTTTGCATACCGCCTCGATAACTGTCTACCCGATGTAATTAAAAACGATCAAAGCGAAATCATTATCAGGCAGGTGGTGCCAACATTTGCGGAGTTGTTCGAAGATTGTATGTATCCGATCTGGGCCTATGGCAAAAATGACCGTTACATTCGAAATGGGTTTTTGCATATGCTTGATCAACTTAAACAATTGGACAGAAAGAAAAGGCATACTGACCTGTTGAAACGCTTTCATGCCCATTTGACTGATGCGGGAGCGGGTGATTGACAGGACTCCTGTCAGATAACGGGAAACAATTTCAAAATTGGTCCGTTGCTTTTTTATCCTTTCTTAATGTCATATGGTACCGGGCTCGCAGGCAGTGCTTACTACCAGGTTTTAAATAATGTACTATGAAAACAATAGCGATAGTTGTGCTTACAGTTGTGATTGCAGCAGGTGTCAGCTTTACGACCGTAAAGTTGATGGAAAGAACTGATGCGCAATCAGGAACGGGAGGCGACAGCCGATCACCGGTGCATTTCGCGTCCTCCAGGACTAAAGATGCGGACACCGGAATTGATTATCCGGATTTTACACAAGCAGCGGAAAGATCAACACCACAGGTCGTACACATCAAAGTACAATTGACAGCCGGTCATACAAACTCCGGGTATTATCCATCACGACAGCGGTTGGCAATGGCGTCGGGCTCTGGTGTCCTGATCAGTACAAACGGCTTTATTGTAACCAATAATCATGTGGTAGAGGATGCTTCTGCTATTAAGGTTGTACTGACCGATAAGCGGACCTTTGCAGCCAAATTAATTGGCCGTGATCCGAACACTGACCTGGCGCTGATCAAGATTGAAGCTTCAGGCTTAAATGCGGCCACTTTCGGCAATTCCGATGAAGTGCGGGTCGGGCAATGGGTACTGGCCATAGGCTACCCTTTTTCGCTAAACACCACCGTAACGGCAGGCATCGTGAGTGCGAAAGAAAGAAGCATAGGAATTATAGGAAATAAGGAGCGCCTGTCTGAGAGACAAAACACCGGTTCAGCAGTCGAGGCATTTATACAAACAGATGCAGCAATAAATCCGGGTAACAGCGGTGGTGCGCTCATCAATACAAATGGAGAACTGATCGGGATCAATGCTGCGATAGCCTCGCAAACCGGCAGTTATGCAGGATATGGCTTTGCGATTCCAGTTAACCTGGTCAAAAAAATCGTCAATGACCTAAGGCAGTTTGGCACTGTCAAACGGGGGCTTTTGGGGGTAAGTTTCCCCTCACCATCCACCGAGGAAGAGGTGCTGAGACAACGCGGTATCGATCCGGGGAAGGTTAAAGGGGTCTATATCACTGGTGTCCAGCCCGGCAGTGCCGCCGCGGCGGCGGGATTGCAGGAAGGCGATATTATTAAAAGCATTGATTCGAATACCGTTAACTCATCAGTTGAGCTTTCTGAACGCATTGCCCGCCACCATCCAAACGACAAAGTACCTATAACCTACCAGCGTAATGGAAAGCAGGCTGATGCAACCGTTATCCTGAAGGCTCAGGCAGACGAGGATGTAGCGGACCGGAACCGGCCCTCAATTGACGACATTTATAATAAACTGGGCGCCAGATTTGCACCACTGAACGACCTGCTTAAACAACGATACCAGGTGAATTCAGGGATGATGGTGACCGCTACCTTAAGAGGAGGCTTTTTTGAGCAGATAGGAGTTCTGCCGGGATCGATCATTGTCAGCATCAATGGCCGTCAAACCAACACCCCCTATGAGCTCAACAGTGCCTTGATGGATGCCACGCGCGGGACCGTGCGGATAGCCTGTGTAATGCCTGATGGATCCAAAGTGCTGGTAAACCTGTCGTTAGGCGCTTAGCGAGATCGCGCATTCCGCTATTGCTCAACAGCAGGGTACTGTAGTTCAACCGAACTGTCGGTTCGGGCATGCAGGGAAAGCAAAAGCAGGTTCCTTATTGCAAATCTATGATCCGGGCAACTGAACGAGCGCCGGGTTCTTTACGGAATCCGGTGAAAAGTCATGGTCTTTCCAATCCACTTGAAATGCCAGTACCCTCGTACTTTTAACAACCCTTTTGGGCTGATCTTTGCTGAAGCGTTCCAGGTCTTTCCATGTCTGGAATCATATACCTTTCCATCTTCCCAGGTATTTTTTTTGGCGTCATACTTGAGTCCGCTTAATATACTCATTCCCAGAATTCGCCGGTTCCGTAACGCGGGATCGGGGTTCCGCTTGTCTTTCCAGTAACTCATGGGTTTCCCTTCCGTGTCACTGAACCAAATAATTTTGGCTAAAAAGTCATTGTTCTCCGTGAAAATATGTATGCGCAATGATTTGTCTTCATTCTCCCACTTTCCGCAGATCTGTTCCCTGGCAGGAACAGACTGTGCAAAGACCCCGATGGTCATTAAAAGAGCGGCCAAAAGCACAACGTAAAATTTATAATTTTTTGCAGGTGCAAAACTCATATTTCTCTCCTTAATATTGTAACTGAAGCGATTGTACGGCTGCGGCGTCAACCGGTTGTTTAGGGTTGCTCTGCACGTCAGGCTTTACCAATAATACCGCTGTTCGTGCGTTGCGGATCATTCGCTGGGTAAAGTTTCCGAAGAAAAACTCCTTTAAATTTCTTTTAGTTTTACCCTCAATCACGATCAATTGCGCATTTTCTTCTCTGGAAATAACATTTATATCTTTTGCAGGACTAAGAGAGTAAATCGATCCTTTAGTTGCTTTTCCCGCAAAGCGGCTCAGCCTCATTCGGATACGGTCCGACAGTTCTCTGAGCGATTTCAGAATGCCGAGATCATGTTTTTTTACGATTCCGACAACGTATACTGCAGCATTATTTTTTTCAATGATGCTACGCGCCAGTTGCAGTTTTGCCAGTGGCTTCTCATCACTCAATACAGGAAATATAACTTGCCGGAAACTATTAATTTCTTTCCGGGCTGGTACAGCAAGCACATGGCATGTTGTTTTTCGAAGCACTTTATACACCAGGCTGTCCTCCAGGTAAGACTTCTCACTAATACCAGGATCTATTCCGATCACGACCATATCAGCCGCTAATTCCGTTGCATGCTGCGCAACAACCGTGTGAAGGATACCTTTCGCAAAATGCAGATGGCATTTTACCTGGTGTTCAAAAGAAATAGATGTGGCAGTTCGCTCGAGCAAATACCTGTCCTTTTCAAAAACTTCGTCCAGCATGGGATCAATTGTAACGAGTTGCCCCAATTCCGGGTAATAATTTGTGATGTCCTGGACATATAACAGGTGCAGAACGGCATCGTGTCGCTTTGCCATTTGTATTGACGTATTGAGTGCGTTTAGTGAGGTTTCGGAAAAGTCGATGGGGATCAAAATATTTTTGATGGTAGTTTTCATAACAAAATAAATTAAATGGTTTAAAAATCCGGGTGTTGAATAACAACCCGATGAAGTATTCATAATATACAAAAAAAAGACCGAAAATCCAAATTTATTTGATTTTTTGACCTGTTTCGCCGAGAGAAACACCTCCTTTGATGCCAAAGTCCAGCGTTCTGATAGGGAACGGTATCATGATGTCATGCTCATCATAGGCTTTCTTAATCCGCATGATCGCGTCACTTCCAGCCTGTAAGAAAGCAGGCTGCTCCGGGGAATTGACCCACAACCGGATGACAAAATTGATTGAACTATCACCGAATTCCTGAAAAAACATGGTGGTCTCGTTCTCTTCACAAAGACCAGGCATATTTTTTACCGCATTGAGCGTTACCACCCTTACTTTTTCAAGGTCATCCCCGTAAGATATGCCGACGGATAAGTCAAATCTTCTTTTACCCAGCATGGAGAAGTTTTCGATCGGGTTCTGAAACACGTTCTTGTTCGGGACAATAACCATCTGCCCCTGAAAGGTGCGCAAAACAGTATCCCTCAAATTTACTTCCTCCACTTTGCCCATGTAATCACTGATCTTGACGATATCTCCTGTTTTGAACGGACTACGAAAAGAGATAAAAATTCCTGATATAAAATTTGCCGCCATATCCTGAAAAGCAAAAGCAAGGGCTAAACCGACAATACCTGCGCCGGCGAGTATGGAGGTGACCGCTTTGTCCAGTTGCAGGATGGACAGGACAGTAAAAAGGGTGATTCCTATAAAGAGGATGTAAATAACGGAGGTCAGCAGATGATTGAGCGATGTATGACCGGAAAATCGTTTAACTACCTTTGCCGCAACCTTTCTGATCTGCCCGGCTATGAAGATACCAATCACCAAAACTACGGCAGCAAGCACAAAGTTCGGAAGCAACCTGATGAGGTCATGCAACCAGTTGCTGATTTTCTGGCTGATCAGTTGATATGCTTTGTCTATATCCATCATTTTTCAGTAACTGTTTTAATAAGGAGAAAACGAAAACTAATGTTTTGGTGCAATCCTTTAATAGACCGGGGGACCATAGATTTTTCAGTTAAAACGCCCAAAAAGACGATAGTTGCCTGCAGTTAGCCATTCAAACATCAATTGTCGCCTTGACTGTCATCGCTTCGTTCATTTTCTTGTAATGTGGGTTTTCCGCTTTCTACCTGTAAAACCCGGGTGGTCACCGCGTACTCATCCGGCGCAATCTCCTTTCCGAACCTGATCGCGTAATATTTTGTAAATACGGCCCCGAAATACAGAATGATAGCCGAAAAATAAATCCACAGCAAAAGGACGATAATCGAACCTGCGGTGCCATACGCACTACCCGGATGGCTGTTCCCGATGTAAAAGGCAATGGCAAAGCGGCCAAGCATAAACAAAGACGCAGTAAACAAGGCGCCAACAACTACATCTTTCCACCTGATCACTGCGTCCGGCAACACTTTAAAAATAATGGCGAAGAGTGATGCGGTAATGATCAACGAAATTACCAGGTTGACGATATATATCAAGACGACCGTTGCGTGGGGAAAAAGATGGTTTAACTTTCCCATGAACCCTTCTACCAATCCATTTATGATCAATGAAACCAGCAGCAGAAAAGCCATGCTGACGACAAGCGAAAATGATAGCAGACGGTTCTTGAGCAGGATCAGCCAGCCCCTGTCTGTTTTCACCTTCAGTTTCCAAATGGCGTTGATAGAATCCTGTATTTCGGCAAAAACGGTTGTCGCACCGATTAACAGCGTAACAAAGCCGACGATAGCTGCAAACGTATTGTTTCCGCTTATCGCGGCATTCTTGATGATTTCCTGTATCTGAAGTGCCGCCTTATTGCCGACGAGGTCTTTGATCTGTCCGTAGATCAGCCCTTCCATGGCCTGTTCGCGCCAGAGCAGATTTGACAGGAAAATAATGACCATCAGCATGGGGCCCAGCGAAAAAATCGTGTAGTAGGCCAGTGAAGCACTTAGCTTGGTGACTTTGTTTTCTACAAAACCTTTTCCCGTATCCCTAAATAACCCCCAGGTATTTTTTAATGAAAATTTTTGCATAGGCGTACCTCCGGGCCGCAATGGAGATATCGGCCGCAGCCGGCGGCGCGATAACCGATCACGCTCCTGTTAATTTAGCGCTGTATCAGGAACCGCATACCTGATCAGCAACGTTCCAAGCCGGTTATTGAAACCCATTACCGGGCTGGTCATCGTCAGCACATGGCCTGCGGCTTCAATGCTGGTTTCATCTGTGGCGGCTGCAGCCGCTTTGCCAATTGTTGCAAACTGCTGCCCCTCGTCTTTCTTATTGGTCGATGCAACGATGATACCTTTATTATTGGCGATCACGACCCGTTGAATATTTTTTTCCTTCACCAGGTCGCTCATATACAAGTTCACCTGATTGAGATTGCCTTGCAGCATTTCCGTTCTCAATGCCCATACAAAGGGCTTGGCTAAAAGCTTAAGGTGGTCGCTGTGCACCTGCACTATTTTTTCGTCGGCTGCTTTTTTCAAGGCCTGGTTCTCGGTAGCCGCCTGTTCTTTCAGGTGCCCGATCTCGATCGATTTCCAGACCCACAGCGCGCCGATCAAAACCAGCGCGATCACGATCGTAATCAATACCGTGCGCTTGTTGCCTTCGTTAGCAGCAGGAGTTTGCGTTGAAGTGTCAGTCGTATCCATCATATCTATTTTATTGTATAATAAGCCCGCATTCAACACGCACTTAACTATTATATAAAGAAAAATACACCGCTTTGTTTTCAGCTTTTCAACAGTACCTGATCATCCGCTACGGTCACCCAGCATCATCCGCAATGCGTTTAACGCGAAATAAAGGCGATTGTGGGTCATCGACGGAACCGTTCTTTACAACGCTGAACTGGCCGTTTGACTCCATTACAACGGCTTCCACCTCCCGGAGATCGGCCACCTGCTGGCTTCTCAGCACTGAACGTACTTCCGCCTCGGTTACCCTTTCCTTTTTCAGTGCCTTTGTTAAAAATGCGCCTTTATAGAATATCAAGGTGGGCTCGGAACTGATCAGTTTTGAAAACCGCCGTGATCTCACAGAGCAGTAAGCCAGAATGTATTGAAGCGAGATCAGCAAGGCTAACGCAGCCACACCGGAAGCCAGCGTCACGTCTTTACTCAGCAAAACCGTAGCCAGTGTGGAACCCAGGGCCACTGTTACGATAAAATCGAATTCCTTCATTTGTGAAAGTGTCCGCTTTCCCGATATCCTGAGCATAAAGATCAAAGCCAGGTAGGCGATTGCCCCAATGATCAGCGTCCTGCTGACGCTATTCCAGTTGTCAAAAAATATCTTTTCCATAGTTCGCCGGTAGTGAAGTAATCTTTACTGAACAATAATTGTGCAGGCTTGTTGTTCTAAATAACAAGGCTTAACTCCCCAAGGCGCTCAAGGCAGGTATCCCCTCACAATTGTTATTGAACCGTCCCGACATCAGGCGGGCCGGGTTTAAACTACGTGCGATGAATGCAGATATTAAAGCGGTACGCGCAGCTTTCTTCCCCTCGCTGACGTTGTCGGACTGAATGCATTCAGTACTTCTTTACTTTTTAATCCAGGCTCACTTAGCTACGGGCTCCTGGGCGGATTAACAGCCCCGCTGTTTAACCGCAGGCGGTTGAAAGCAGACCAGGAACGAACAGTTGCCGAAAGCCGCCAGGCGCTGTATAGTTATCGCAAGACGGTATTAAGCAGTTTCCAGGAAGTAAGCAACAGTCTAAAAAGTATCGAAAACTATGAACATATGTACGCGTTGAAACAGGAGGAGGTAAAAGCATTGAATGATGCGGTCGCCGTCGCCAATGACCTTTACCTCGTTGGGCGGGCAAACTACCTGGAGATCATCACCGCACAGCGCAAGGCACCGGACGCGGAACTGGAACTTGCGAATACGAAGAAGAATATTTATCGGGGCCATCAACCTGTACAGATCTGTTGGCGGCGGCTGGAAAAAATAAGTCAAAACAATTAAGGTTAACATCATGAAAGACACAGAAAAGGATGGGGGCAACGACCCAGCACTGTTAGCATTCGGAAAGAAGCTGGGCCTGACCGCTCTGCTGGTGGTCGTGCTTTTGCTTGTAAGAGCGACGTTTAATGTGTTCATGATGGTGCTTGCCGCATCACTCATTGCCTTGTATTTCCATGGGCTTGCAGACATTGTCCAAAGAAGAACAAATATCGGGCGGCGCTGGAGCATGACCATCTCGGTTGCCGGGAGCTTTCTCTTGCTGCTTATCCTTCTGTTTCTTATTGGCAGCAAGGTACAGTCGCAGGTAGAAGAGCTCAGTTCGAGGTTTCCGTCCATGGTGGAAGAGGCGAAAGGACGGCTAAATGAGTCGGCCGCCGGAAGGAAGGTATTGGAGCAATTTTCGGGTGACAACGCGAAAAAGGTAGCCGGCACTGCTCAGCAATTTTTCAGCTCTACCTTCGGCGTTCTCGGCGACCTGTATGTAATTCTGTTTCTCGGGATTTTCTTTACAGCATCTCCCGGGATTTATAAAAAAGGGATCATCGCGCTGGTACCAGCGAAAGGTGAAGCCGCGGCGGAAGACATTTTAGACAAACTGGGAACCAAGTTAAAGAACTGGCTTAAGGGCAAGATCTTCGCCATGGCCGTAGTTGCGGTACTCACCGCTGTCAGCCTGGCCATTATAGGCGTTCCCATGATATTCGCGCTGGCACTGATCGCAGGTGCGCTCAACTTTATACCCAATTTCGGACCGATAATGGCGATGGTGCCGGCTGTTCTGATCGGACTTTCGCAGGGCACGGACACTGCTTTACTTATCGCCGGAATCTATGTCCTCATTCAGGTGATCGAAAGTAATTTCATTACCCCCCTGGTACAAAACAAACTGGTCAGTATTCCTCCTGCGATGATCATCGCAGGGCAGTTGATCGTAGGATCACTGACGGGCTATCTCGGGATCATTCTGGCCACGCCCTTAGTGCTTATCGTTATGGTTTTGGTTCAGGAACTGTATGTCAAGAAGAAGCGACGTGCAGAATGAATAACGAGTGGAATTTCCTGACGGATCACGTTATAGCATGTCGCACTGGTTAGCACCATCCTCATGGTTTTTATCGTTTATGATATCCGATAAAAACCAATTTTCATAAGATCAATGTGGAAGCCGGTGCCTGACGAGGCCGTAAACATACGTACCCAGTAAAGCGCCGATGATCACCATAATAAAGGTAGTGTATCCATAACCAAAGTTGACGAACATAGGCCCCGGACAGGCCCCGGTTAATCCCCAGCCCAGGCCAAAAATAACACCGCCGATAATATACCTGGGCCAGCGTTTGTCCTTGTTTTGGAAATTGATCTGCTGACCTTCGGAATCTTTAAGATGAAAACGCTTGATCACGTAAACTAAAATGATACCCAGTACTACCGCTGTACCGATGACGCCGTACATTTGAAATGATTGAAAACGGAACATTTCCTGTATGCGGTACCAGGAAGCAGCCTCGGATTTTACCATGATAATACCGAACATGATGCCGGCGAAAATAAAACGAAGTCCTTTCATAAATTCAAAATATAAGGGGTAGCAAAAGGTGGGTCATGATCAGTCCACCGGCAATAAAGCCGATAACGGCCCAAAGCGATGGCAGTTGCAGGTTAGAAAGGCCGCTGATCGCATGGCCGGAAGTGCATCCGCCGGCATACCGTGAACCAAAGCCGACTAAAAATCCCCCGCCTAAAAGGATCATCAGTCCCCTGAAGGTTAAAGCATAGTGCCAGTTAAAAATAGCGGAGGGATTAAAGTCACCGTCGTACGGAATGTGCAATAATTTTAAATCGGCCACGGTTGCAGCAGATAATTGAAGCGGCTCATGACTTTTAAAAACAGTGCCGGCTAAAAAGCCGCCTGCTACAGCGCCCAGCAAAAACAGCAGGTTCCAGCGCTGCGTTTTCCAGTCAAAATCAAAAAACTTATGCTTTTTACCAGCCCCGGCAAGTGTGCAGATGGTCCGCAGGTTTGAGGAGAAACCGAATGATTTACCGTAGTACAGCAATAGTATCATGATGAATGCGATAGCAGTTCCGGATATGTACCATGGCCAGGGTTGTTTGAGAAGTTCGGGCATCAGCGTTTGTATTCAATATAAATAAGGCAGATAGCTGCCTCTACAAAGTTCCGGAATTAAATTGAAGCATTTTTATAATACTGCCAGTCTCTCAGGCAAAAAGCGCCCCTTGTTTTTACATCCTTAAAACGATCAGCAGGCAAAACATGGGGCGAAAAAAGGCTCCCCGGTGGGGAGCCAAAATTTTTAAAGTTCGACAATAACACCTGCCTGACAGTCGGCAGCTTCTGCCTCGGCTTCCGCTTTATCATCAAATATTTTATTATTACCGTTTTCATCGGTAACGATGATGGCGTATTCCGCGCCACCATGCGTTTCTATCACTAAATAGTTCATCCTTGTAGTTGTAATAGTTTCTGATAAATATCTTCCCAATACGCCTTAAGCTTTTCATCAGCCTGTCTGTGTAGGGGGTCAATATGTTCGTAGTGGCGATAATCATCGGCCTGCATGATCGCCAGTTGCAGGTTCTCTATTTCGAGGTATAAACCATTGATATCGATGATTTTCATGGCCTTAGAATTTGATGCAATCAAATCCCGCTACGGCTAACAGACCTAATCCTGCTAAACCGCAGCAGTTGCCGATAAAAAGTACCAGCCTTTCTAAAAATGTGATGATGACCGCTTTACCGTAACTGCTGAACTGCTGCAGTCCACCAATTCCCCTGCGGTTGAACCTGCGCCGGCCAATATGGTAGCGGATAAACAGGCAGATGGCGAACAGGAACAATCCGCAGGGAATGATGTAGCTGTGATGCGCTTTCATCTTAACCGAATAAGAGGTCTACCGCAGGTTTGAATTTCGGATCGGTATGCCTGCCGAGCGCCACGTATTGGGTCAAAGCATGCGCTGTAAAAATGGCGGTGTAGCCGTCGAATAACTGGTCAGCGAATACGTTCGGGCTCTTATGCAAGTCTTTCGGATATTTCGCCATGACCCGGTGTACTTCCCCGGCCAGATCAAACCAAAAATCGACACCGAATAACTGGTCTTTCCATTCGGCTTTAATCCGCTCTTTGTCGTTCAAAATCGTTTTGGTGAGTTCGTTGAGATACCCCAAAAATTGGGGTATCTCCTGAATCAGCAAACTGTGCAAAAGCCTTGCTTTCGCTACATTGGTCAGCATTGTTAAGGGTTGCATCATTTAGTTTTTAAAGAGGTTCAACGCGTCTGCACCCTGACGGGCAAAGTTGCCACACAGGTCAAAGGCCACCTGCGCCCGTTGCTTTGCTGTGCCGTCCATGATGGATTTGAATTTGGCGTCGACGTCCTTGAAACCGCGGACATTCTGGTAGTAGCCGGTGATCGCGTTATAGGCCCCGAACAATGTCCCGGCAGTGGTTTCCATTTGCTGGGTGGGGTTACCCATCGCATAGGCATAGGCGTTATCTACGATGTTGGTATAGGTAGTGGAAAGCTTTTCTACCAAACCCAATTCGAGGTTGCTGATCACTTCCTTGTTGGGTGCCATAGCGACCTGTATCAATTTTTTCACCTGTGCATCGGTAATGCGCACTTTTGTCCAATGATTAAAGAGTTCTTCTAATTCCTGCCCTACAACATGTGAAATGCCCATTAACGTGTGCGCCTGTTTTAAACGGTCGTTTGCCGAAGCGGTGTGACGTATCTTGATGCCATTCGACTGGTTGCGGATGGCCGCGTTCAGCGTATTGTTGCAAACGATACGGACAGGGGTAAAAGCGGCGGTAATGCTGCCAAACCCATCGTGCGAAGTGGTCAGGAATAAGTATTGCTCGATCAGATCCTGCCTGCCGACCCTGATATAATCCGGTAGTTTAGCGGTAATAAAAATGCGTTCCCCTTTGCCCAAAGCTCCTGCCGTCTCATATTTGATACCGTCCCCACCCCCAACGATCGCGTCAAAGAACTGGAAGGCATCGGCGTTCTGTACCACTTCGTAGTCTTTACCGACCACGCCCAAAACAGCGTTGTTGTCATTGCGGACGGTGGCAAAGAAATTAGGGACTTCTATCTTTGGAAAGGTGATACCGTTAGCTAATTCCATTAAATCATTGCTTGAAGAATTGCTGAATAAAGGCCGCTTTTCAACGGTGTAATCCAACCCGGCATAACGGATGGCTTCCGCACTGGTCGGGTGATCTTCGACGATCTGCCCCAAGCCGTGCCATGCTTTTTCTTTTACGCTAAAAAAGCTGTGCCGCTGTGTTTGTTCGTTATAATTCAGATGGTGTGCCATGACTTTAATTTTTAATGATGAATGCTGTTGGTGAGCTGTTCAGTTGAATTGTTCGCTTGGTTTCAGTACGCCTTTCTTACTCCTTTTTTTGGCGTGCTTGCTATCGGGTTTCGCGGATTTGGTCAACAGGTTAATTTCATCGGTACGAAACTTCAGGCTTGCCATTGGTTCGCCGTCTCTTGACACCCACGGCTCCGCAGTCATAAAGCCGGAAAGCTGCACCAGCATGCCTTTGGTTAAAAATGGCGCGATGGCATCGGTACGCCAGTAAGTACAATCCACGAAGGCCGTCTCCTGCTTCCGCTCGCCCTGTGATCTGTAGCTGCGGTTGATCGCAACCCTGAAAACTGTGACATTTTTGTCGGCGTTTACTGCCCTTACGGTAGCATCTGCTACCAATCTTCCTGTGATTTCCATAACGTTTTTGTTTTTAATGAATAAATTTTGTCCGTTATTTCTTTCCTGCTCTCCCGACTCTGCGACCCTGCCCGGGTAGTTTTTTTCAAAGAAAAAAGAGAAAAAAAGAAAGCACCAGCTGCCGGAACGGTAAGGGACGGGAGAACTATAAGTCCCGAAGGGTGACCGGAGCGCAGCGAAGGGCATTATGCGTTCGTACGGACCGTCCGTTCCGAGCATCGCGTTCTTTTTTACTCTTGTTTCTGGGAATAACTGCTGACAGCCATGTTTACTGCAATTTCTATAAGCGTGTCCGGAGGCGGTTGCAACAAAGTGAAACGGCCGGATCATATGCAGCAGGACGCAAGTGGTCTCCCCGGCAGGCGATGTACCGAAGCGCACGGCGGCCTTCTCTGAATAGCGTGGGCCGGCTGCCAAAAGACATTCCGGCTATCCTTATTGCGCTATTCTGCGGCTTTTTAACGATATTCCGCTTATTCCCGGCTTTCGGCAAAACGGGAACAATCAGCCGTCCGTCAGTTGCATAAAAAACAAATGTATACTGACGGGTCTGCGCTGCCGTTTACTTTATTACACCTTAACCTTAAAATCATGCCCGATCACCACCTGTCCGATTTCATGATACTCCGCCAGCCTGCGGCGCCGGCCAGTGCGTACAGCCTCGATCCGGAGCAGATCCTGAGAGACGATGACTTTTTGAACGCGCTATCCGTCGCTGTCCCGCAGTTCTACGCCTCGTTGAAGGAAGGCCCCGCCGATGCCCGCGTAAGACATACGCTGCTTAAATATTATAACCGGTTCTGCTTCCGTCCGACCCCATTTGGGTTATTCTCTGCGATCACACCTACTTCGTGGCAATCGCCGAAAAGCGGGCCGGTAACCGACCATGTATTCATCCAACTTGACAATCATTTAGCCTACCAGTTGCGCGGGCTGTTGATGCCTTCACCGGCTGAGCGGCTTGAACCGAATCCCACCTTATACCAGGTGCAACAGGAGCACCGGTTCATCCGGAGCGAGACCGATAATGAAAACGGCAGGCGGCAATACCTGCTGCAGGCCACCGACCATACGACGACTTTAAAAAGCATCCTCCGGTTTTGCGCCTCGGGGCAGACCCGGAACGCACTGTTGCAACATATCCGCCGAGTCAGCCTGTGTGATGAACCTGAGGCAAAAGAATATCTTGATTTTCTGGCGGATGCACAGGTGCTGCTGCCCGTGAACCGTCCTAACATTACCGACAGAGATGATCTGTTGCGATTGTCCGATATGGCCGCACCCCCTGCGGAGGCATCCGCAGCTGTCCTTGCCGTACAACAGTTACTTCAGTTCTGTGGCAAGCCCCTCCCGTATCGTACGCAACTTATAAAAGACCTTAATGAAACAGCCCAACTATTAAAGGCCGTGGAAAACCGACCGGAGCGTCCGGTGTTCAGCATCATTCGCCTACGTTCGGCCAGCGATGATCGTGAAGCCAAACCCCATAAGGAATCCCTCCACGACGGCCTGTTCGCGTTGAGTCGGTTAAGCCAGCCATCCGCCCACACCGCTTTGCAGCAGTTCATCCGCCAGTTCAACGAACGGTTCGAAGGACAGACGGTGCCATTACTCAGGGTACTAGACCCCGAGACCGGCATTGGTTACCAGGCGCCGGAAGCAGAGAAAGGAAACGCGCTACTGGAGACGGTAATAATTGCGCCACGCCAGTTGAAGCAGGAACAGATCAGCTGGAACACGGTACATCAAGTATTGCTGAACGCGTGGCACCGGCGGGGCCACTTGCACCGTCAACCATTGAACTGACCGACAAAGACCTCAACCAATTACCCGAGCCAGCGACCGGTATGGGAACCAGCGGCTTTTCCGTGCTCTTCCGGACGAACGGCGACCAACTGTGGATCGAAGCGGCAGGTGGTTATCACACCAATAGCCTGCCGGGACGTTTTACGCCGGCCAGTGAAGCGATCGAAACCGCTGCTGTGGCCATGGCGGCACACGAACAGGCGCTTAACCCGGATGTCCTGTTCGCGGAGCTCGTGCACCTGAGCGATCTTCATACCGACAATGTGAACCGCCGGTCCGTCATTTTACCGTTTGAGATCCCCATTATCGCGGCCTCAACGGTACCAAAATCCAGGCAACTGGCGCTTGCGGACCTGTTCGTTACCGTTTCAGGCGGCCGGGTACTGCTGACGTCGCGGTCACATGGCAAGATCGTCCTGCCCCGGCTGAGCTCTGCGTACAACCACGGCCTGAACGACCTCCCATTATTCCGTTTCCTGGCGGATATTCCTTACCAGTTCAGCAGTCCTGTACAGACGCT
The DNA here is from genome assembly GCF_004005815.1 of Mucilaginibacter limnophilus. Lineage (GTDB taxonomy): Bacteria > Bacteroidota > Bacteroidia > Sphingobacteriales > Sphingobacteriaceae > Mucilaginibacter > Mucilaginibacter limnophilus. The sequence goes on from NZ_SACK01000008.1 coordinate 159,901, forward strand.
TGACCTACGGCAGCTTTTTCCCGGCCTTGATTTTTACCCGAGGGTGGTTTTCCGCCAGGCCGTCCTTGCGCCGGCGAGGTGGATCCTGACAGAATCCATCATCAAGAGCCTGGCCATGAAGAACAGTGAGGGAGAAACCATTAAAAACTTCAGATCGTTCAGCCAGCGCCTGGGATTGCCGGTCATCTTTGCCTGGGCACAGGGCGACCAGCAACTCATTTTTAATGCGCAGCGTGAGGCGGACATCCTTTTCTTTATCGCTTGTCTCGGACGGTCCAAAGTGGCAGAACTGCAGGAAGTATTGCTGGACAGCGGCAACAAGCCCGGAAGCCACCCGGTGGTCACTGTGCAGTATAACGCGTTTATCGAAGCGAGCCGCCCGCTTTCGCTACCCTATCCGGAAATACCCGGGAAAGCAAGCACCAGGAACAAACGGCGATTTATGCCAGGCTCGGAATGGCTCTATCTGAAGATCTATACGACACGACTTGCTACGGATGCGCTGCTACGGCAACTTGCGCCCTACCTCAAGAAACGATCGCGGGAGGACATCATTCGAAAATGGTTCTTCGTCCGGTATGAGGACCATGCGCCGCATATCCGGTTGCGCTTACTGGTAGCCCCGGCCGATCTCGGACAGGTTATGGCGGATATGCGCCGGCTCTTCGAAACAAAAGTGGAGCGACAATTGATCAGGGAATTTCAGGTCGACACGTATGCCAGGGAACTGGAACGTTATGGGATCACACCTTTTGAAGAAGTCGAGCAATTCTTCTGGTCGAGCAGTAAACTGGTCCTGAAATATCTGACCGGTAGAAAGAACCTATCAGCAAGTCCGCTGTATATATTCGCGTTAGCCATCACGCGTACACTGGTCGCTGCGGCGTTCGAAAATGAGGAACAACAAGCCACTTACTGTTTCGGGCGTTACCAGCAGCTCAGTCAGGAATTTGAGGGGGATAAGATCCATGTTGAACTCGATAAAAAGTTCAGGTCATTGCGAGCACCATTAAACGATACTTTGAGCGATGCATCTTTTTTCAGGCGTCTGCGCCTTGCAGGTTTGAACGCAACTTGCGTAGCAGATTTCCGCACGTTGATACAGCAAGTCAGCTTGAACAGCGCCGTTTACGAGGATCTGGTCGGCAGTCTTATCCATATGCACCTGAACCGCCTGTTCACGACGGAAAGCAGGAAGCAGGAGATGATCGTTTTCTACCTGCTGTTCAAGTACACGAGATCCCAAGCCTATAAAGGTAAAGGCCTTAATCAGCCTGGCTGACCGTCGGCAAAGCGCAATCAGGACGCACGCTCCGATTTCAGCAGCTTATCATCCATGTCTTTAAGGAACTGCTCTTTGTAATGATCGCCCATCGGCAGGTAGCGGCCGTCCTCCAGCCTCACCTGGTTACGTTCAATGATCCTGGCATAGTTGATATTGATCACGAATGACCGGTGAATACGGGTGAATAACTTGCGCGGGAGGTGCTGCATGATCTCTTTGAGCGTCAAATACGTCATGTGTTTCCCGTTCACGGTATGGATCTGGATATAGTTTACGGCACCTTCAATAAAGATCACCTCGTCAAAGCGTATGCGGACCATTCTTCCTTTGATCTCGCTTTTGATATTGAAATATTCCAGCTTTTCTTCTGCAGGCCCGCTACCCATCCGGTGCCACTTCCGTTTGACACGCTGGATGCATTTGAGGAACCTTTCACGATCGATCGGTTTCAGCAAATAATCGAAAGCTTCTTTCTCAAACGCCTGCAGAGCGTACTGCGGGAACGCGGTGGTAAAGATGACGGTCGTATAGAGGTTTACCATTCCGGCCAGCTCCAGCCCTGTCAACTGGCGCATATCGATGTCAACAAAGGTAATGTCAGGTGCCTGTGCACTGGTCAGAAAGTCGAGCGCCTCCAGCGGGTTCTCAGCAGAGCCGCAAAGTTCGAGGCCTGGTGTCGATTCGATATAATCCCGGAGCAGCGCAACGGCATCAGTTTCATCATCAATTACATAGCAGCGTATATTTTTCATAGGTCGATGGATAGATGTACAGCGAACTGATCCTGCTCATCGTTAACCTGCAGCTCGAACCTGTCCGGGTAAGCGTTTTGAAGACGCTTCCTGAGGTTATTCAACCCGAGCCCGGTTGTTGAATAAGCGGTCTTTTCTCTCTTTTTGTTTACGGTGGAAAAATGCAGTTTGTTCCCTCGTAGTTGAAGTTCAGCGGTTGCAGGGGCGCTTGGATCGCCACATTCGCCGTGTTTAATAACATTTTCTACAAGGGTCAACAAGGCCAGCGGTAAAATGAACCTGCCTGACAGCTCACCGTTCGATTTGAACCCGAGGTAACGCTTTTCATTAAAGCGCATGCGATCCAATCCAATCAGGTTACGGATCTGTTCGACTTCCTGTTTAAGTTCAATGGTTTTTTGCTGTGCGCTCCCCGCAGTGAGCGAGTACCGGAGCAGGTTGGACAGTAACATGATCCCTTTACCGGCCCTGTCCGATAATTTGTACACCGCATAATAAATGAAGTTCAAGGAATTAAACAGCAAGTGTGGACTGACCTGGTGTTGCAGATAGGCGTTTTCGACTGATATGTACCTGTTTTCCAGCTCGAGCATACTTGCTTGCTGGCGTAACCGCTCGATCTCCATTTGCTGCGCCTGATCCCTGAAACGGGTCAGGTACAACATGGACCAGTAAGCAATGCTAAAGCCGATGAAAAAGATCTGCCGGAAAATGTTAGACAGCAAATACGCCCTGGTAAAGACTTTCAACGATAGCCAGGGTGCGTCTGCCCCGGCCAGGAGACCGTCGATGACCGCTTTGAGGAGACCAAATACGATCATCTCCACAACGATAAGTCCGGCTGCGATCAGGTACGGGCTTTTCGTTTTAAAAAAACTAAAGTCAAGGATTACATGCGCGTTCAGGTAAAATAGGCTGATATACATCACGTAGTAAATCCCGTAATGGAGGTACTGCCCGTCCAGCCCAACTGTGGTGAACAGGCATAACAACTCATAGCTGATAAAGACTGCCCAGACCAGCAAGTGGTAAAATGCGGCCTGTTTCCACTGGCGGATTGGTCTGTTCTTTGTCATCTTAATGTCAACACCATCTCTTAACATAGCGCAAACGAGCCTCTGCGTAATAAACTTTTATACCCTGTTCTATCAAAATAGCTTTGGTCAAAACAAACACCATGAAAACGACCAAAGCAAAAAAATTATCCCGGCGACTCATGACCATTACGGATTTCAGTAGCGTCCGTAACGTGTCTTATGCTGCACGGCCAACAGAAGACACTTCTGATACGACGGCAACAATGACGATCATCATCACGACGATCAGCACCCACCGCGGGTTAAGAAATTAACATAAAGTTAATGAAACGATTTGTTTGTTTAAGATGGATTTATCGCCGATAGGTAAGTACCACCTGAGAAAAAGCGTATATTTTGCTAAAACCAGAGACACATCAATTAGAGAAGGTGGCTGGCGAATTATTAACCGCCGGCAAGTCGTGGCGAATTGAAACCGCCGCCGCCTGGCATGACCGTGTACTGCTGGCACTTGACACCCTGGAACAGCAGATCAACGCGCGTTACTTCGGGCCGGCCGGCGATCCATCAATCCGCAGATACCTGCGGTATCATCGAACGGCTATCACACTGTTGTCAGACCGCATGTTTACTTTCCTTCAGGACGACATTGCCGGTCCAACAGCGACACTGCTTAAAGATGTACTTCAACATCTGGAGACCGCTATCAGCAACCTGGGACATCGCTACCCGGACGCTTCCGGCAGTACCATTCCGGCCACTGCCTATTACCGGCATACGGTATTAGACGACTTCCAACGCAAGTCAGCCCTGATCTTGTCGATATTTGCCGACGATCAAACCAGGGAACTTTGGACAGCGATCGGGTATTCATTGGAAGAATTGCTACAGCCCTCGTCCGGTATCCGGTATGATCACGCGGAGCTTGGGCGGATAAGCAAATTTGCGGAACTGATCGTCCGGGAAGCCGGGCTGCCTACCTTTGACGCGCACCGGCTCTTCCGGCTGGCTTATATGGAAAACCTCAATACTTCCAAAGTAGCGGTATGGTACCAGGAGCAGTTCCTGCACGAAATATCCCGCTTGTCAGCGGCAGCATTGGAAAGCAGGTTCCTGAGGGAGGAACGCAGGCTGCTCCTCCATGGCGTTGCACCGAAAACAGCGTTTGATCCGCGACGGGAAAGCCTTTCCGACCAGTTGCCGGCATGGCTGCAAAAGTTGCGCAAACAACAGGTCACAGACAGCGACAAGACGACCGGCATCGCCCGTTTATCCCTGGAGCTTTCGGTCGCCCAACTCGGGCTGTTCCTGCGTTTATGTTACCTGACCGGTTGTTTTCACGAGCATAATATCTCCGCTCTATTGCGTTTTGTCAGCCGGCACTTTATTTCCAAGAAGCAGGACCACATCTCGCTTAAAAGTCTGGCGAAGGCATTTTACAATGCGGAACTCAGCACAGCCGCTTCAAACCGTGCCTGGCTGCAGCGTATGATCGATCGTATCAATCAAAAATATTTCCCTAAATAAGCCTATGGACGAAACCGACGCGGCATTGTTAGCTACACCTGCATGGATCGCAGGTGGCATTGCTGACCAAATCAAAACAAAAGTATATGATCGCCAAATTCAGCGAAAGACTCTACGCGGACCTGAACAGGGACCTTAATGAGTACGTACTGGGTGAAGATAACCCGATCAAACGGCTGGAAAAGTCAGTCCACAGCTGCGTTAAATACCTGATCCGTCTGAAAGAATTCTGTAAGGAGCATGACCCGTCCACCCCGGCCGAGCAGATCGAATTCTTTAAACACATCAAACCGAAGTTCAAATCGCTGCTCATCTTTTATCAGTCCTTACTGAGTATCGAGACGCGAAAGCCGATCGGAGAAGAGCAGGCCATCTGTGCCTTCCTGGCCAATGAACTGAAAGTACTGCATCATTTTTTCGAAAGCAATCTCTCTTTTTACCAGTACGTCCGCACGGAGGCAACCTATCTTGATGAACACTACTTTGTCCGCGGTTCTTATGATGTCCGCCTGGACCCGGACCAATGCGTCATCGATTCCGACCCGGCCTTTAGTACGACCCATGACCATAAGCTCGCGCAGGTACTGGCGAGTGAGTTGCTGCAGGAGCAACTGCAGCAGGACATTCTGCGGATCACGCAGCGGGAGGCCATTGTGCAGACAGAATCTGAATACCGCGACTTCGATTGGAAACAAACCAAATGCGCCCTGATCGAACTGATTTACAGCTGGCACGCGACGGAAGCGTTCGGCAAGAAGAGCCTGAAAAGCATCGTCAAGTTCATTGAACGTGCGTTCAACGTTTCGCTGGGCAACTTCTATGATACCTACGACTGGCTGTGCGGCAGGCAGACCCCAACCGCGTATCTGGACGAAATGAAAGAAGCCTTCCTGCTTCGGGCGCAAAAGCGATTAAGATAAAAAACAAAAAGTACACCTCCGACTCGGACAAACTCGGAGCATAGCGCTTAGGATGATCGTGACCTTTGTATGGTCGCTGTAATGGTGCAGCGACATTAAAACGATCATTTATGCTAAGTCAAATCTCGTGGACCAATTACCTGGTCAGCATTATTGTCCTGTTAGTGATCTATTACGGCTGGGTCGGCCTTCGCTTTTTTGGCAGCGACCTGCGGCGCGGCTGGGGCCCTAAGCGATCTGCCAGCATCGCGGACCTGGCAGACCTCACGGTGCCCTCCGTATCGGTGATGGGTGCTATTGCGCCGGAACCGGAACAGTTAAGGGATCACACGGAAATGCTTTTTGATGACCCGGAGCCCGATGCGCAAATGCCGCCAACGATAGCCGACGATATCGTGCCGGACATACAGCAATTCGAGTCGGAACTACAAGCCCTGGTCGATGTGATCACCGTATCCAAGGAGAGCAAAGCGAATTTCCTGCTGCTTTTCGGGCTGCTGACGGAAAAGTACGCCGCTGTTACGGATCCGGAGGTGCATGACCGGATCAAAGTGTTGCTGCTCCAGCAAGCCGGTGCGTTCGCTTTTAAACTTACTGCGGAAGAGTTAGAAAAACAATGGTTTAACCCTGTAATACATTAAAATCATGAAAACAATGCTTAATCGCTATGGTAAGGCCCATAGTCTGTTTATCCGGCTGATAACAGCTACCATCATCTTTGGCTTTATGCCTTTTATGTCCGCCATGGCCCAGGACGGCAATGCCGGCATCACTGAAGCGACCAACCAGGTGAAGGGTTATTTCGACACCGGCACGAACCTGATGTACGCCATCGGCGCGGTCGTCGGCCTGGTCGGCGCCGTCAAGGTTTACAAAAAGTGGAGCGATGGCGAACACGATACCGGCAAGGTAGCCTCCAGCTGGTTCGGGGCCTGTATCTTTCTGGTGATCGTTTCTACCGTTCTTAAATCATTTTTTGGCGTTTAAAAATCCTTTATGTCAGTATATCACATCAATAAGGGAATCAATAAACCGATCGAGTTCAAGGGCCTCAAGGCGCAGTATATCGCCTATCTGGGCGGCGGGCTGGTCGTGCTGCTCCTGGTTTTCGCAACGCTTTACCTGCTCGGAACACCGGTGCTGGTGTGCCTGCTGATCATCGGTCTCGCCGGCAGCGGCCTGTTCTTCAAAGTATTTGAAATGAGCCGGAAATATGGCCAGCACGGACTGATGAAACGCCGTTCATCAAAATATATACCTGACCACCTGAGATTCCATACAAGGAGGATATTTTATGAAAAACGCTGAACAGATCTTCCCGATCTATAAAGTCGAAAACGATGCGATGGTCTCCGCACAAGGGAACGTGACCGTTGCCTTTGAGGTACGCCTGCCCGAACTGTTTACGCTGTCCAACGATGAGTATGTCGCTTTTCATCAGGCCTGGGTAAAAGCCGTGAAGCTGCTGCCGGTCAACAGTATCCTCCATAAGCAGGATTGGTTTGTCGAAGCGCTGTACGAACCGGTTTTTGGTGATGAATCGTTCCTGAGCCATTCGAGTGAACGCTTTTTTAACGAACGCTCGTATCTGGCGCACCGTTGCCTGCTGATGCTGACCCAAAGACCAGCCGACTTCAGAACGGTCACCAGCAGCTCCAGCAGTCTTTTGCGCAAACACATCACCCCGCGGGAAGCGACTTCAGCAAGACTGTTCACGGAATTTCTGGATAGCGCCGGACAGTTTAAGCGGATCCTCGAGGATAGCGGCCTGGTCGGGTTAAAACGCCTGACGAACGAGGAACTGGCAGGGACACCCGAGCAGCCGGGCATTTTGGAGCAATATTGTTTCCTGCTGCGGGCGGGCGACCGTCCTTTGCTCAAAGACATCCACCTGAAAGGCGGCCTGATGATCGGCGAGGACCATTGCCAGTTGTACACGCTTTCCGACGCGGAGGAGCTGCCGGCTTTGTGCGGGCCGAGGATCACCTACGACCAGTACAGCACGGACAAAACCAAGTTCAGTACCGGCTTTGCGAGCCCGGTGGGCGCACTGTTGAATTGCAACCATATCTATAACCAGTACCTGATCATCGAAGATACCGCCAAAACGATCAAAAAACTGGAAGCGAAAAAGTTGCGTTTACAGTCCCTTTCCGCTTATTCAAGGGAGAATGCGATCGGCAGGGATGCCACGCAGGAATTTTTGAACGAAGCGATCAGCCAGCAAAGAGCGCCGGTGAAAGCGCATTTCAATATCCTTGCCTGGACATCGGATAAAGCCGCGCTGAAGGATATGAAGAACAAGGTTAGCTCGGCCCTGGCACAGCTGGATGCACAGCCCAAACTGGAAACTGACGGCGCACCGCAGATCTGGTGGGCAGGGCTTCCGGGCAATGCCGGCGATCTGCCGGTCAATGATACGTTCGACACGTTTGCAGAACAGGCTTGCTGCTTTTTCAACCTGGAAACGAACTATCAAAGCAGCTTGTCCCCTTGTGGTATCCGTTTGGGCGACCGGCTGAGCGGCAAACCGCTGCATGTCGACCTGAGCGACGAGCCGATGAAGAATGGCATCACGACCAATCGTAACAAGTTCATTCTGGGACCATCCGGTAGCGGCAAAAGTTTCTTTACCAACCATCTCCTGCGCAGTTATTACGAACAAGGTGCGCATGTGGTACTGGTCGATGTCGGTCACAGTTACGAAGGACTATGCGAGTTTCTGGATGGTTATTATTTTACCTACTCGGAAGAAAAGCCCATAAGTTTCAACCCATTCTACATTGGCAAGGGCGACAAACTCGATACGGAGAAAAGGGAAAGCATCAAAGCAATGCTGCTGGCCCTGTGGAAAAAGGAGGATGAAGGCGTACAACGTTCGGAGTACATCGCCATCTCGGACGCCTTGTTTCATTATTACGAACAGCTCACGGGGTTCGCGTGCTTTGATACCTTCTACGAATTCCTTAAAGGTCCTTTTTACGAAACCATGAAGCAAAGCAAGGTCAAGGACCAGCACTTTGATATCGACAACCTGCTTTTCGTCCTGCGGCCGTATTATAAAGGAGGCGAATACGATTATTTGCTCAACGCCCGGGAAAATCTGGACCTGCTGCACCGGCGGTTCATCGTTTTTGAACTGGATAATATCAAAGATCATCCCATTCTGTTCCCGGTCGTGACCCTGATCATTATGGAGACCTTCGTTTCCAAGATGCGCAAGCTACCAAAGGACGTCCGCAAAATGATCCTGATCGAGGAGGCCTGGAAAGCGATCGCCCGGGAAGGCATGGCCGAATACATTAAGTACCTGTTCAAGACGGTGAGAAAGTTTTTTGGTGAAGCGCTGGTGGTCACCCAGGATATTGAAGATATCATCAGTTCGCCAGTGGTAAAGCAAGCGATCATCAATAACAGTGACTGTAAAGTATTGCTGGATCAGCGCAAGTACCAGAACGATTTTCCTAAAATCCAGGCATTGCTTGGCATCACGGACAAAGAAACCGCTTTCATTATGAGTATGAACCGTGCCAATGACGAGCGGTACCGGTACAAGGAGGTCTTTATCAGCCTTAACGGGCAATTATCGCGGGTCTACCGCACGGAAGTGAGCCGGGAAGAGTACTGGACGTACACGACCGAATCGGCAGAAAAGGCCAAAGTCAAACGCTATAAGGAACGATATGGCGATATCCGCAAGGCCATCGCTGTCATCGTAAGGGAAGAAAGAGAAAGCAAACACACCGCGTTATGAAAAAGCACTTCACCATCCTGCTGCCGTGCATCATTGCTGCAGCCTGCAAAACAGAACCGGACCATGACGGAACGTACATCGCCCATTTTAAAGGCCAATACTCAGTCGGCGACGATACATTGATTGTCAAAGACAGTGTTGTAACGAAACGCACAGGCTACCAAAAAATAAGAGAAGGTAAACTGCTGGCGAAGGAACACCGGGTCAAACACTGGGTCATCGGCAGCCTGGACGCACCATTCCTGAGATTTGAAGGCGAAGACCTTTTCATTGGCGAAACCATTTATAAAAAAGTACCATGAAAAAGTTGAAAATTTTATTACTCGTGGCATCGCTTTGCTGGGTCCAGCAAAGTCATGCGCAAATCGCCATTGCGGAAGCGGTCAAACTTGTGGTCAAGAAAGTGATCAAGGCCATCGATCTGAAGGTGCAGCGCCTGCAGAATCAAACCATCTGGTTGCAGAACGCCCAAAAGACCCTGGAGAACGAGCTTTCAAAATTCCGGCTCACCGAAATATCGGATTGGTCGGAAAAGCAGAAAATGATCTATGACAACTACTATCAGGAGCTGTTGAAGGTCAAGTCTGTGATCGCTTACTACCAGCGGATCAAAACGCTCAGTTTGAAACAGGTGGCCATGGTATCGGAATATCAGCGCGCCTGGCGGCTGTTTCAGTCGGATAAGCATTTTAAACCTGGGGAATTAGCGGAAATGCAACGTGTCTACCTCGGCATACTGGAAGCCAGCGCCAGGAACCTTGATCAGATTATGCTGGTCATTCATCCGGGAAAAACGCAGATGACCGATCAGCAAAGATTGGAGATGATCAATAAAACAGGGGACCTGCTGGACGAGAATTACAGCGACCTGAAGCAATACAATCATCAGAACATGATCCTTTCACTGCAACGCAGCAAGGACCTGATCGAATTACGCACCATCAGACAATATTATGGAATCCATGAGTAACATCAGTAAAAAAGCGGGCGCTTTGCGCCGCCAAAGCCGCAAACTATTGGCCTTTGCGATGGTGACGGCGGGTATGAGCGGACAGCTGGCCTTTGGCCAGACCTTCTCGGAGTGGTTCAAGCAAAAGAGCACCCAAAAGAAGTACCTGTTACAGCAGATCAGCGCTTTGCTGGTCTACCGGCAAAACGCTCAAAAGGGCTATCAGATCGCAAAAGGCGGATTGGGCAGTATCAGCGGCTATCTCGGGAGGGAATTTCAATTACACGATACTTACTATAAAAAGTTAAAGACGGCCAGTACTGCCGTCCGGAACGAGCCGAGGGTGAAAGCTATCCTGCGCTGGCAACAGGACATTATCCACAGGATGCGTGCGCTTCATCAGGAACCGGGCCTAACGGCCGGGGAACGGCAGTATATCGGCGCAGTAGGCGCGGCGCTGCTTGGGAATTGTGAGGGGCTGCTTTACGACCTCGACGTGGTCCTCAGCGATGACAGAACGGCGATGAGCGATGAGGAACGGCTGCGGCAGATCGGCCGTTTGTACCTGGACATGCAGGAAAATTACCGGTTCGCAAGCACATTCCATCAGCAGGTCCTACTATTCAGCCGGTCGAGGCAGCATGAAATCATCGATGCAAAACAAATAAAAACGTTTTATGGGAACGATCACTAAATTTCAGAAGTTCGGTCTGCTGGTTTGCGGGCTGATCAGCCTCAGCGCACCGGGGAAGGCGCAAAGCCAGGAATTGCAGCAGTTATTGCTGAACATTGAAAAGCTAACGCAATTCAAGGCGATACTTTCTGATATGAAAACAGCCTACCGTATCTATCAACAGGGTTACGGAACCATATCGAACCTATCTAAAGGCAACTTCGATCTCCATAACGCCTACCTGACGGGTTTGATGGCCGTCAGTCCGGCGGTACGGAACAACCCACGCGTGGCACAGATCGTAGGCCAGCAGTCGGACCTGTTGAAAGAATACCGGCGTTTCGGTAACCTGTTCCGGCAGAGCGGCAGTTTCAGCCGGCAGGAGCTTTCCTATATCGACCGTGTCTTCAGCCAACTGGTCCGGCAAAGTAACGCAGCTGTTGCGGATCTTACCAATGTGATGACCGCGGGGAAACTCCGGATGTCGGATGACGACCGCCTGCGGGCGATCGACCGGCTTTTTATACAAAGCACGGAACAACTGCAGTTCCTTCGCTGGTTCAGCCGAAAGACGGCACTTCTCAGTCTTGCCCGCAGCAGGGACCTGAATGACACCCGCACGCTGCAACGCTTATATCAACTCCATTAACCGCATTGTTATGAAAAGTAAATTAATGACCAGCGTCCTGATGACGCTGACGGGGATCGCTTTACCGATACTTAGCCGGGCGGACGGCCTGGCGGACGATATCCACGGCCTGCAAGGTGTGCTCGATAAGGTCTATACAGAGATGCTGCCTTTATGCAGCGACCTGATCGGCGTGGCGCGGGGTATCGCAGGATTCGGTGCTTTGTGGTACATCGCTGCCAGGGTCTGGCGGCACCTGGCGAATGCAGAACCTGTGGACTTTTACCCGCTATTGCGTCCTTTCGGACTCGGCATGGCTGTTTTGCTGTTCCCGACGGTGATCGCCCTGATCAACGGTGTGATGAACCCGACCGTTACGGCTACCGGCAGCATGGTTAAAAACTCCGATGCGGCAATCGCCAGGCTTTTAAAGCAGAAACAAGAAGCCGTTGAACGTACCGACGCATGGCAAATGTATGTGGGCGATGACGGCGAAGGCGACCGCGACAAGTGGTATAAATATACCCATCCGGACGATGGGAATCATAATGAAGAAGGGTTGCTAAGCGGGCTCGGAAACGACGTGAAGTTCGCCATGGACAAAGCCAGTTATAAGTTCCGGAACAGTGTCAAGCAATGGATGAGCGAAGTGCTACAAGTGGTGTTTGAAGCTGCAGCGCTTTGCATCAATACCATCCGGACGTTTTACCTGGTGGTCCTCGCTATCCTGGGGCCGCTCGTGTTCGGACTGTCGGTCTTTGATGGGTTTCATCATACGCTGACCAGCTGGCTGGCCAAGTACCTGAATGTCTTCCTCTGGCTGCCGGTAGCGAACATCTTCGGCAGCATCATCGGTAAAGTGCAGGAAAATATGATCAGGCTGGACATCAGGCAGATCGACCAGGCAGGCGATACGTTTTTCAGTTCTACCGATACTGCTTACCTGATCTTTCTGCTGATCGGTATCGTCGGCTACTTCACGGTGCCAGCAGTGGCCGGCTACATTATCCATCCCGGCGGTAACAATGCCCTGCTGAACAAGATCACCAGCCTGACCTCGATCAGTCTGACCAACATTGGATCAGCCACCGTTTCCGCAGGGGCAGCCGGTACGAACCGGATGGCGGCTGGCGCCACTAACATCATCCAGGCCCCGGGGCATTTCGCAGAAGGTTACCGTTCTGCAGGCGGTGACCACCAGGCGGAAAAACTAAATGGAAACCCTAAAAAATAAAGATCATGTTTACGCACTTAAGAAACATCGAGAGCGCTTTTCAGCAGAACAAGCGGATCGTCGCGCTGGCGATCGTCACCAGTATGATGATCTCCATCACCGCCATCTGGCTTGGCTTCAGGGCCTACCAGAAAGCCAACGCACACATCTATGTGCTGGCCAATGGAAAGATACTGGATGCGGTTGCGGCGGACCGCCGCGAAAATGTACCGGTAGAAGCCCGCGATCATATCCGCATGTTCCATCATTATTTCTTTACGCTGGATCCTGACGAAAAAGTGATCGATCAAAATTTGCGTAAGGCGCTTTACCTCGCTGATGAAAGCGCCCGTAACCAATACAACGGCCTGAAGGAAAAGAACTTCTATAACAACCTGATCTCGGGTAATATCAGCCAGCAGATCGAAGTGGACAGTGTGCAGCTGGACATGGAGCGTTACCCTTACTTTTTCAAGTGCTTTGCCACAGAGAAACTGATCAGGGCGACGTCAACCATCCAAAAGCTGCTCGTTACCCAGGGCTACCTGCGCAACGTCAGCCGGTCGGATAATAACCCGCACGGTTTCCTGATCGAAAAATGGGAAACATTGGCAAATCGCGACACCGTTATCAGCCGGCCATGATACGCACACTCATCGACAAACTGAACCGCTGGTACAACTCAAGGGACAGCTGGGTACAGCTCGGCGTACTGTCCGGCTTCTGCCTCACTTCCCTGGTGCTGCTGTGGCTGGCCATCCGCTACATCCAATTTGACGTAAGGAGCTACAATACCAAGGTGCCGGCCTACATCGGACGACCCTCAGGCCCCGAATTTAAAGACAGTACAAAACATCAAAAACAATAGATATGGAAAAGCAACGAAAATTCTACCTGGTATTACCACTGCTGGTATTACCATTCCTGACGATGGCCTTCTGGGCTTTGGGCGGCGGCAAGGGCGGACGGGACACGGCTGTCTACGGAAAAGGCCTGGACACCGACCTGCCGGAGGCACAATTCGGGGACAAAGAAAAAAATGATAAGCTCGCGGTCTACCAGGCGGCGCAGCGTGATTCGGCAAGGGATGGGATCAGCCCGGCCTTTCTCCATGCCATCGGCTTAGCCGGTGATTCTGCCAACCATACGGCACAGGTGACGACCACTGATGAACAGGCACAGCAGCTCCAGAACAAGCTCGCTGCGCTCAACCGCCAGATCGGTCAACCGCAATCCGAACCTGCTCCGGCGTATGATGAACCCGAACCCGCGCAGGTCAGGCGGCTTAACAGGCTAATGGAGCAGGCCGGCCACAACGGCGGTGCCGACGACCCCGAGCTCAGGCAGTTGGACAAGATGCTGGATAAATTACAAGCCATTCAGAATCCCGCTACAGTAGCGCCGGTCAAAGCCGCTCCGGAAGCTTCGACACCTTTCCGCACGATCCCTGCGCTCATTGATGGCAAACAAAAGATCGCAAATGGCGCTGCAGTGAAAATGAAGCTCAATGATTCGGTAAGGATCAAGGGACAACTCCTGCCGCGTGGGCAAGTACTGTTCGGAACGGCGCAGATCGCGAACCAGCGCTTACTGGTACAGATCAAAAATATCCGTTCCGGAATACAGATCATCCCCGTTGACCTGACGGTCTTCAGCGAAGATGGTATGCCGGGCATTCCAGCACCTGAAGCGGAGTTAAGCGGGATCACGGCAAGCAATGCCGACCAGACCCTGCAAAGCATGCAGATCATGAGCATGGACCAGTCACTGGGCGCACAAGCAGCGGCGGGCGGGATCAACGCGGCCAAGGACCTTTTCAGCAAAAAGGTGAAAAAGATCAAAGTGAAATTAATGGACGCCTATCCGGTTCTGCTGAAAATCAACAAGTGATATGGAGCAGGCCGCGGGTTCCCCTGCGGCGAAAAGAAGACATGAACAAGTACTATTAAATCAAAAAGTTATGAATACACAAAATGCAGAATTTCTGAAGAAAAGCTTACTGAACCTGGGGTTCGGAGAGAAGCTGAACACGGAACTGGACGAGAAGATCGGCGCTAAGGTCCCGGAGTTTCACCTGAACACGCAACACGAGTTCAATGGCCGGCAGGTGGACTATCAACTACATTTCAAAGCCGGCGACAACAATGAAATGTATTTTTTCAATAAATACGATGCTTCGCTTAAGAATGAAAAAAATGAACAGGTCAGCCAATCTTTCTACATCAATAAGGGCAACGGGATCACGGCCAAGGAAGCGTTCAACCTGATGGAAGGCCGCGCGGTACACAAGCAGTTGTACAGCCAGGACGGTGAAAAATATACCGCCTGGCTTAAGCTGGATAAAGAGAACCTTACCGAAGGCGGCAATATGAAATTCCGGTCCTGGAACGAGAACTATGGCTATAAGCCTGAAGAAGTACTTGCCGGGAAAGGTATCAGGGAAATGAACAGCGACCAGGGCCGTGACAATCTATTACGTTCTTTAAAGAAGGGGAATGCACAGCAGATCACCGTCGAACGCGACGGCAAGGAAAGCAAATATTTCATCACGGCCAACCCGCAATTTAAAACGGTAGATCTGTTTGATCCGCAAATGAAAAAGATCAGGCGGGAAGAATTGTTAAAGCCGGAGACGTCCAACAGTAAAACGCAAAAGCAAGCCGCACAGCAAAAGGAGGAGCTGCCTGCAAAAAAGCAAACCAGAAAACATAAGCAAGCAGTTTAAAAGGAAGCGGGGCCGCCCCCCGCTTCCTTTTTAATAATAAATCACTTAGCTCTCGCTGCAAGGGATTTTTAACCTAAGTAATATGATTCAAGAAATACCCAGGCTTATAAAAATGTCTTCTTATTCACGATAGTAACAGGACAGATAAGTTTTTAGAAATGATACCCTGTAACCTAAGTTGCCCAACTATATAGCTAGCATCCAGGCTTGTTATAAGAGAACGCAAAGGAAACGTATTTTTTGAAATCAGGGGATTCCAGGCCTACTAAACCCGAACAGTGTTACTTGGTTAACAACTGCCCGCGGTTTATATTTACCTTATCAACTATATTACTGATTGGTCGCTACGCGATACGTTGGATCTTCGATGATGTTTACATCGATTACCCCGTCCGCATTTTTAAGCAATATCCGGCAATCCTCGCTTAGGTGCCGCAAGTGAAGTTTTTTGCCATTTTTATGATACCGCTCAGTCAACTTGTTCAGGGCCTCTATCGCAGACATATCTGCAACACGGCTTTCCTTGAAGTCAACGATCACTTCATCAGGGTCATTCAACACATCAAACTTCTCATTAAATGCTGTCACGGAACCAAAAAATAAAGGGCCATAAATTTCATAATGCTTCACACCAGTTTCGTCCACGTATTTTTTCGCACGGATACGTTTTGCGCTTTCCCAGGCGAAAACCAGCGCAGAGATAATAACACCTATGAGCACCGCTAAAGCAAGGTTATGCAGCAGAATAGTAATAATGGCCACTACTATTCCCACAAAGATATCCTGTTTTGGCATTTTATTGATGATGCGAAAACTTACCCATTCAAAGGTGCCGACTGCTACCATGATCATTACACCGGTCAATGCCGCCATTGGCACTCGTTCAATGATCGGTGCACCAAACAGAATGATCATCAGGATGGTTAAGGCCGCAATAATTCCGGATAATCTAGCTCTAGCTCCTGCGGACAAGTTGACCAATGTTTGTGCGATCATAGGGCAACCGCCCATCCCGAAGAGAAATCCATTTAACAGGTTTGCGCCACCTTGTGCGATCGCTTCGCGGTTGCCGTTACCTCGTGTGCCGGTAATTTCGTCTACAAGATTTAGTGTTAGCAGCCCTTCTGTTAAACCTACGCCTGCCATGATCAAGGAATAGGGCAATATGATCTTCAACATATCAAACGTAAATGGTACCGATGGAATATGGAAGGCTGGAAAACCGCCGCTGACTGCGGCTATGTCCCTGACCGTTTTGGTGTGGATACCAAAACCAAGAACGATCAGAAAAACGATGACGATAGCTACCAAAGATGGCGGAACCGCTTTTGTCAGGCGCGGAAAAAGCACAACGATCCCGATGGTAAGCGCTACCAAGCCTGCCATCATGTATAGCGGACTGCCGGACAGCCATACTTCTTGACCGTCAATTATGGTTTTAAATTGCTCCAGTTGCGCCATAAATATAATAACGGCTAAGCCGTTCACAAATCCATACATCACCGGTTGCGGAACCAATCTGATAAACTTTCCTAGCTTGAACAAGCCAACAAGTATTTGAATAATGCCTGCGAGTGCTACTGCCGCAAATACGTATTCGAGGCCGTTGGATTTCATCAGTGCGATCAATACAACAACAGTTGCACCAGCGCCTCCGGAAATCAGTCCGGCCTGCCGCCGAAAATGGAGGTGATCAAGCCCATAATGAAGGCAGCGTACAGGCCGACCAAAGGCGGAAATCCTGCCAGTATCGCGAAAGACAGTGATTCCGGCATCATCGTCATCGCGACTGTGAGGCCAGCAAGGACCTCGTTTTTGTAGTTGATTTTTTGAGAAAAGTCGAATAAGTTCAATTTAAAACCCGGCATAAAGAGAATAATTAGATAGTTAAATGAAGCATGGACGCAGAAAATGACACATCTATACAGACGTATATTACGCAAACAAGCAGTTCAAGAAAATATTAGATACAAGTGAAACAGCCCAAAGAAATTTGAACTACGCGATGTTACCAGGAAGTAACTCAGGGTGGTGTAACCGGACTATTATAAATAGCTTGTTTCATTGCCGGCAAAGGTAACGAAATATGGCGAACGACAAAACGTTAACCTGAAGTAAACAAAACGGGCATCTATGATGGCACCCGTTAATCTTATTTTTAGAGAAACCATCACCATAGCCAGGCTTGTGTTGGCTGTACCTACACAGGTATTTTTACCAGTTGAGTTCACGATACATGTGCGCTCTGTCATTGATTAGACTTTTTTCAGCCCAATCTGCTGTTAGGTCTATTACTGTCATAATGTTATAATCAGCCAGGATCAAGGAACGCCAAACATTTGGTATTTTCTCAGCAGTGTTCATCAAGACGAACCGGTGTAGTAAACGATGAATGGAATTTCAGAGGTCCGGCGAAACACTTATCATCCACTGCCGTTAATATTGTATCGCATTCAAATTGGTCAATATGATGAGCAAAGAAGAGTTACTCGAAGGTTTAGAGTTGTTGTACACCGGCAAAGCCTTCGCAGGTTTCAGAGAGGAAAACCCTTTTGTAACATTTTTGGGTTATGACAGCCATGGCTGGTCAAATATCTGGGTAAAGTACGGCGGGCGTAGTATTTTTACATCGATCAGGGATGTTATGCTAAAAAGCGATCTGACAAGCGTTATATGACGATTTACAACTTGGAGGAGTATTCCGATTATGTATCTTTGTATAGCAATATCGGGTTACTGCCGGCGTTGCAGGGTTAATTTTTACTTTTAAAAGCTCCGAAGATGAACCCATTAGACTTTCCTCAAATTACCGATCTGAGCCAGGCTGTGGGCTACCTGATCAAGAACCAACTGGCCAATGCAGGTACGGTCAGTACCGTAGCCAACCAAGTGATCATTTGCATTTCCCGCTTTGAAATCGAGCACCGGCTGGGCAACCTGCTCCAGCAGATTTACCGAACGGTCGATCAGCAGTTCCCGGTCCGCAAAGACGATCTTTCGCTGGTGATACGTGATGCAGAGGGCTTGTATGAAAACACTTTTAAGATCTGGAAGTCATCATCCTGAATGGCAGTTTTGTTAATCTTTCGCGGATCATAGGTTTGGAAGCAGGTAATAAAGCAGTAGGAGGCTGCCAATAACTACACCGGCTGTGAGCACGAGTAAAAGCCGGGATTGCGGATAAAATTGCGCATTCAGCAGTTGTTTTTCGATCCGCCGGTAACGCAGGTATCCGATCAGGGCGGTTAGCGCACCGATCGCAACGAGGCACATGCCGATCAAACCGGAAAAACCCTTGACCGGTGTCGGTGCGATTTGACCGGTCATCGCTAAGGAGAGTTGCTTGACGAACAAAGAGAATTTGACGACCACAAAGCCGAACCCCATAAGGGCGATGCTGGTGCGGATCCAGGCCAGGAAGGTCCGTTCATTGGCTAAATGATCGCTGGCACTGGCTTTCGGGCGTTCTATTTCGTTCATGGTTTATCGGCGATCTGGTGTTAGAGAATCATTTACAAGATTAATGCCATTCGTAGGCGCATCTCTGGCACAAGTCAATGGATCATTACAGGCGGTTCATGGCGGATAAAGATTATATCTCGACCAGTTTAACTAGCTTAAGTTCAATCACAGAGGCCGTCTTAATAAGCGGCCTCTTTTTGAAGTCTCAACTTTAATCAGAAGTTATTGCGATTTCTGAATCCGTCTCATTCTTAAAAACAGTAATACGGTTAAGCTTAAAAATAATATCAAGCCGGTAGAAAGACATATTTTTTTTAAGACCGAGCCGTCATCCAAGGCTTTGATCGTTAGTCCAAACGTGGACAGCAACAAGGCTAAATGTATCCAGAACAAAAATACGGCCTGTTTCTCCTCGCTCTTTTTATCTGCTTCTTTCATAATATAAAGATCAGAAACCTTTCTTAAAAGTGATGCAAAATTTGATAGTATTTCAGTTTGACCCTAATCGAAATTTATCATGACCGAATGCACTTTTTAAACCTTATTAATGTAGTTTTGAAGTGATGAGAATGACCGTAATGTTATAATGCCCTTCCCGCTCAATTTGGAGCATGCACGGTAAACCAACCGTGTACGCAATCTTTTTATCTTATTGTTTACCCGTGAAGTTTTTGCTCGTGCAGTATTGCGCGGGTGGAGGCTGTCAATTTTATTAACTTATATGTCATACCTCTTAAGTAAAAAACAGATCGAACAGTTCATTCACGATGGCTTTGTTCGAATAGATAACGCGTTCTCTGCCGAACTGGCTAATGCTGCCTTAGCTATTTTATGGCAGGATATCCCTTTTGATCGTTTCAGCCCCGAAAGTTGGACAGAGCCGGTCATCCGTTTAGGCATGTATACGCAGGAGCCGTTTATTAAGTCACTGAATACACCTGCCTTATACGCCGTATTTGACCAGCTTGTAGGCGCAAATAAATGGATCCCCTGTAAAAGCGTCGGTTCATTCCCAGTTAGGTTCCCAGCGGGCAAAGAACCTAATGATATCGGTAAACATGTCGATGTTAGTTTCCCGGGTGATGATCCGGGAAATTACTTTGAATGGCGGGCTAATATCAAATCAAAAGGAAGAGCATTACTCATGTTAGTTCTATACTCGGATGTAAGCAGCGACGATGCGCCTACCGTCATATGCAAACGATCACACCTGGATGTGGCGAAGTTGCTTTATCCGGAAGGAGATCGTGGCCTTTCATTTATGGACCTGGCAGCCAGGCTGAGCGACTTGCCAAACCGTGATGAAGTGTTAGCGACAGGCAAAGCGGGTACAATTTATCTTTGTCACCCTTTTTTGGTTCATTCCGCCCAATCACATAAAGGGACCAACCCTAAATTTATGGCACAACCACCGCTGTTGCTGCGGAGCGAACTAAACATAATGGATCAGGAAATCGGATTTTCACCCGTCGAGCAGGCTATACGTCTGGCAATTGATTAACCGTTAAAATGCCCTGCCCATGCATGGCCCCCAAAGAACTTAAACGCTCATTGGGGGCATTTTTATGAATTAAGAAAGCGTACAGGACCGAATCCAAGTGGAGGTAGAATTGAAGACAGTGGCAGCGATCAATAACATCTTTCAAAATGCGCAATTACCAACATTTATCACTTTATTTCTGCAGTGTTTTGGGCTGAAATACTTCCTTAAAAGCCTTAAGCGGGCTTAATCGGCTTATGTTTATAAAATATTATTTTTGAACTATGTTAGACCCGCTTTTTGATTATATACAACGTTACGGTAAGCAGCTATTGTCCGAAGCGGAAAAGGAAAGAATCCGCAGGATCATGCTGCCCAAACGACTGCGCAGGAAACAATATTTCCTGGAGGAAGGTAAGGTTTGTACTTATACCGGCTTTATTGTTCGTGGCGCTACACGTCAGTTCAGTGTAGATGAGCAAGGCAATGAGCATATCCTGCAACTGGCCATTGAGAACTGGTGGATCACGGACCGCGACAGTTACATGAACCGTACGCCATCGAAATATTTTATAGAGGCCTGGGAAGATACCGAGCTCTTGCTGATGCCGCGTGAACGACTGGATGAGCTGCTGGAGATACCGGCGATCAAAGGCATGTTCTGGCAGATGAGCGAGAACAACCACATCGCCTCGCAAAAACGGCTGGACGATACCATCAGTTTGCCCGCCATCAAACGCTATGAGCATTTTGAGCAACTCTATCCTGAGATCGTTCAGCGCTTTCCCGCACACCAGATCGCTTCTTACCTGGGCATCGCACGCGAAACGCTGAGCCGGGCCCGGTCACGTTCACTACGCTAACGGTCACTTCACTGTGACCTTTGTCAACAGGCGTTCGTGACAAAGGTCATCGTCCGGGGTCTCTTTCGCCCGGTACTTTTGCTTTGTAAACATTAAAAAATACAAAGCACATGAAAAAGTTCAAGATCGAAGACACAGTTATATTACTGATCGACCACCAACAAGGCACCATAAATTTTTCAGCTAACCGCCCGCACGATGTGATCATCTCACGCGCCCGTGCGCTGGCACGCTTAGCAAAAGGCTTGAACATTCCGGTGGTGCTCACCACCAGCCAGGAAGAAATGCAGCAGGGCCCGCTGATCACCGACCTGCAGCAAATATTGCCGCAGGAATATGCAGCGCGCATAAAACGCCAGGGTATCACCAATGCCTGGGATGACGCGGAATTCAAAGCAGCAGTCTTGAAAGTGGCTGACGGCCGTAAGAACATCGTGATGGCCGGCCTGACCAATGACGTTTGTATCGTTTGGCCGGCTATCGACATGCAGGAAGAAGGATTTGACGTTCAGGTGGTCATCGACGGTGGCGGTTCACCCACACAGATCGCTGAGGATGTGGCCCAAAAGACCTGGGAAGCGCAAGGCGTTCGTACCACGACCATCAGCCAGTTCGTTTCGGAACTGATCGGCAGCTGGGCCTCACCGGAAGGTGAGATCGCCAAACCGATCGTTATTGAAGAGATCTATTCCATGTTATTCAAATAATTTTTCACGGCCGCGCCGGTATACCGGCGCGGCTCTAAATCGATGATCATGTTAAAGAAAATAAACAGCGATACTTTCCGTGGCAATGGCCCGATCAGGGTACTTTATCCGGGTTTGGTTTTAAATGAAGGTGATACCGGACTGGGCAGCATTGGCCGTATCGATCATGCAACCTTCAGGGGCCGGCACCATATCGCCATGCATCCCCACGTCAACGATGAGATCCTTTCTTATTTCCGCTCCGGAACGGTGAAGCACCGCGACAGCGAAGGCCATCAGGAGATCCTGAGCGGCGGGCGCCTGATGCTGATGAAAGCGGGGCAGTTTTTCCAGCACGAAGAGGATATCGACGGAGTAATCGAACCGCATGAGGGTTTGCAGATCTTTATCCGGCCGGGCGAAAAAGACCTGCGGCCGAAAGTCATCTTTCATGACCTGCCTGAACTATACAGTGATAACGCATGGCGGTTGCTGGCTTCACCTGCTGCGGATACCACATTGCAGTTCAGCAGCCGGACATGGATCTATGACAACCGGCTGGCTGCAGGAACTTCCGCCAGTTTGCCGGAGTTTCCCGCAACCGGTCTGACCGGACTTTTGTATATTTATCAGGGCGGCCTAACCGTCAATAATGACCTGCCGTTGCAGAAACAGGAAGGACTGATCTTCCGGGATGAATTCCCTGGAAATACAGACAACTACCGGTGCGGAACTGGTCCTGTTCTTGACCGATGAGCAGGCGCCCATTTACAAAAGCGGTATGTACAGCGGCAATCAATTAGATTAGAATAATATGGAAAACACTGTTCGTATACTGGATAAGAACGACGGCCGGCGCTTAGGCGTGGTAGGTGGTAATTACCGGGTGATCGTAGACGGCAAGGACACCGATGGTGCCTACGCCGTTATCGAAATGCTGGTACCGCCGGGCGGCGGTCCGCCACCGCACAGCCATCCATTGACGCAAGAAACCTTTTATGTGCTGGCAGGTGAAGTGACCTTTAAAACAGAAGCGGGGCACCAGGTAGTACAGCAGGGTGGTTTCGTGGTCATTCCCTTTGGCGGAGCCATCCATTGTTTTCAAAATACCTCAGGAGCAACCGCCTGCTTACTCTGTACGGTCATGCCGGCCGGCCTGGAAGAGGTATTCCAGGCGATCGGTACACCCGTCGCCCCCGGTGAGTTCCTGCCGGTACCCGAGTTGACACCGGACCGCAAAGCCCTGTTGCAGCGATTGGACGAAGCGCATCAACAACAGACCTATCCCCGTGACTATTTGGATCTGAAAGAATAGATTTGAAAAGATATGTAAACACAGATAAGACGGGCAACTGGTTATTGTCCCAATCTAGAAGACTTGTTAAACTGCATGCAGAATTTTTACTTAAGTGACCTGTTCAACCTCCTTCAGACCGACTACTGCAGCGAGTTCGGCCAAATGACCCTATAAGCCATGAATTCGGCTGGTAATTGCATGATCTTCGTTAAAAATACAGATTGATTGGTTTGACATATCGAAGTGTCGTATTAGTGATTTCCAAGCGACGATAATGTTCAGTTATCCTTTATTAAACTTATTGCATCGCCATCGAAAAATTCATCTTGGAGTGTTTTTTTTGCGAGGATAGGCGACTTTAAAGGATGTGGTCGGATCATAACGTTCGCCGGTACCCTGTTGTAAGCTAGCTCTATGGTTCGTTGAAATCCCATTACAAAAACGAGGCCGATTTGTAGCCAGAAGCAATTCTGACTTCGAGGATCTTATTCTCTTTCACCAGTAACACCTGCACACGTTCTCCGTCGGGTAGCTCGTATTGGATATGGGCATACGCGAAATCGCTGCCCTCCGGGTCCATCCAGGCTTGGCCGAGGCCGTTGATCATGCCGAAGCGATCTTCTTCGGATGCTTTCATGACAGGGTATTCCCAGTTCTGCGCTTTTTTCAGATGCGGGATCAGGAAATCAAAGGGGACCATCATATCCGAGGAAATGGGTTCCAGGTCTTCATCGTGGTAGTATTGTTCGAGGGGCTCTTCGGCATGGGTATAGGCGTGCCACAGGAAAGCCAGTTCTTCATGGTTCAGTTTGGTGAAGTCGAGCTGGTGGTAGAGGTCATACAGGGCTTTGGGACCCGGTAGGATATGATGGGATACCCATTGCTGGAGCAGGCCCCGGACGAGGCGTACGTGGTCATCGGCGAAATACTTGACGATGATATCAGGGAACAGGAGCAGTTGCTGTTTGAGGAATTTGCCTTCGATAGTATGGATCATAAAAGATTCGGTTTGCCGGGCTTTTTCCAGCCACTCGCGGGTGGCGGTGGTTAGGTAGGAAGATACGATGAGCAGGAAATGCTCTGCTTTTTCTACCCTGGCCCAGTTGATCTTTTCGACCACCTGGTCAAGAGGAAGGCCCTGGCTATGCCGCTTACATTCGATAAACCATTTTTCGGTATAAGGGCTCGTGATGGTATCGGTCACGGTGCGCCGGGCTTCGATGTCGCGGCCATGGTCAGCGCCGCCCTGACGCCAGGCCATAGTGTGGAAGCGGAACCGGACGAGGATGTCGTAGCAAAGCTCTTCAAATTGTTTCCAATCGAGCCGGTCAAAATCGATATCATCTTCCTGGTAGGCCATGTCTCTTATTTAACTGTACCAGGCTTCCGGAATTAATTTATTGCCGTTGCGCCAAACTTCTACTTCATGGACACCCTCGATATCGCCGTAGATCGTGTCGTCGGCGTGGTCGAGGATAATACTTTGCCATCTGCCGTTCTTGGCACGGATGGAATCAGCGATGGTTCTGAACATGCCTTTTACTGCTTCGACGTCTTCGTCCGGGAACTGCAGATCGCTTTCGGTGGGTATCTGATTGCGCTTGAGTTTTGGAAAATAGACCTGGCTCGGCTGGTCAAAGATTACAAAACTAGGTACGCAGGAAAATGGCTGGCTGAGGAAATATTCCTGCAAGGCGCACATCAGCGCCAGGTGAAAGGAAACCCAGTTGGAGGCGCTGCCGACCTGGCCGAGGTAATGCCAGTGGTTATCGTTGCTTAGTACAGAAACGTTCAGGTCCTTGGTATCGAAGCGTGGGGCAACTTCGCGGTACTTGCTTTCCACGTCCAGGGTTCTCAGGTGGCTGAGGACGCCTTGCGCAATGCGGGCGGTGGCAGCGTCTATCCGGGCACGGACGGTCTGTTCATTGATGGTAGCCATCAGGTCATCGTACTCTTTTTCCAGTAAAGCGATCTCGGTCTGCAATTCGCCGCCGTCGACCAGGCTTTCAAAAGTGGCCAGTGAGGCCTGCATATTACCCAGGAACAGGTACATGTTTTTGCGGCGCTGGAATTCGGCGCGGGCTTCGTTATTGGTTTGCATGATCAGGTCAAAGCGGCGCTGGAAGTCTTTTTTGTTATCGATCAGGGCTTCCAGTTCCTGGTTCAGCCGCTGCTCCTCGCGGGAAAAAGAAGTGGGAACTTCGGCAAGTGTCTTGGACTGTTGTTCGATGGTCGAAAATACCGCAGCGATCTTTCGGAGTTCAGCTTTCCCATTAGGGTGTTCCGTGCTGCCGCAGGCGGGACAACTGGAGGTTTCGGTAGAGACGTCTTCAAGCCATTTGGAAATCTGTAGGCGGTCAACGCGCTTACGGATGGAACTTTCATAGTCGGTCAGGCCTGTGCTCAGGCGTTTGACGTCGGATAGACGCTTTTTCACCAGGCCGATCTGGGCGCTTAAGTAACGTTCTTCGGCTTCCAGGTCGGCAATGTTTTTGTTGGCGGTATCGATATCCTTGAATTCGGTCAAGGAGTGTTCCGGGATGACTTGCAGGATCTGCCGGGCCATATTCAGCAAGGTTTCCGGATCGGCGTTCTGCAGGTTTTCTTCCTGCAGCAGTCCGTACTCTTTGGCGACACGCAGGTGCCCTTCCATATTGGCTTTCCAGGCGGAGGATACCGCTTTGGTTTTATCAAATTCCCGGCGCAACTGGTTCAGTCTTTTCTCAATGACCTGGATGCGCTGCCGCGCTTTCAGCGTATCCAGGTTTTCAGCGCCGAGGATAAAAGGAAACCAGTTGCGGAGTTTTTCGCGGTGCTCATGGGCATGGGTCTTATAGAACAGGATATTCTGGTTAGCGACAATATCCTGGCTTTGAAAAACGAGGGCCACCAGGTCGCGAAAACTGAGTCGGGCGGTATACGCTTTTTTGTCTTCTTCCCCGTCCAGATTGAAATAGGGCACGCCGGAGATCGTGTTGAGGTAGTTCTTGATGCCGTCGCTGGTCTCGTTTTTATCGGGGATAGTAAGCGGAACACTGATTATGGCCGAACGCAGCAGGTAAAAATCATTGCTGACCTGGTTGCCTACCGGTACGCGTCGGGCTAAGAGGACCTGCTCGTAATCGGTCTGGAAAACGATGCCGTACCAGGACGCAAAATCCCGGATGGTGTCGATGGGGACGGAACAATCACCCGACGCCAGGCAATAGTCAATAATAGGGATGATGGCCGATTTGCCGGTACGGGAGGCGCCGGTGATGACATTGAGCATGCCTGGTTGAAAGTTGACCGGTCTTGGCGGGAATTCCGCGTTTTTGGGCCAGATGATCAGTTGTAGCAGTTGAAAATTCATTAGAATACGATTTTTAAGTAATTGGCGATGCCGGCCAGGTCCTGCCGCCCGAACCAGTTGCCCAGGATTTCGGCTTTTTTGCCCTGCTGTTCGTGGACGCTTTTCAATGCATTTCCCCTACCGGTTTTTTTCAATTCACTTTTCGGATAAAGTTGGGCGGTCTCCGTATCCCAGAAGAGCAGGCCCTGGGCGACGGCAATATCAATGGCTTTCAGGGTATAGGCTTGTCTGGCTTTGATCCGTTCGTGAATGCTGAGCAGGATGTCGGAGCTTTTGGAATCTTCAAAGCTGCGGACATAAGATGGCAGATCGGCCCTCATATTGCTGACCGGTGCGGACAATTGCTGGCTGGTCAGGATCGCTGCGGCCACAAAATGGAGCAGCGCGACAGGGGCGTCGCCACTGGGGTGCGTGGCGGTATAGCCTTTGGTGAAACGCCATAAAAGGTAAGCGCCGATGACCGGCGTGTTCCATATCCGTACTTCTTCTACTACTTCTCCCATATGATTACAGAGCATCCCAGCGGGGATGCCAGCCTAATGATTTACCTTCAACAAGGGCGTGATAAGTGCCGGCTATGGTCCCGTTTGGCGGTGACATATCGCGGATCATTTCCTGCCGGATCTTGCAGTTTAAAAAAAGCAGCTGCCCGCGCTCATGTTCCTCGCGTGTTCTTTCTGTCAGCGCAATCATCTTTTGCTGGGTGTTCCAGAAACCGGTAAGTTTTTCTTCAAAGTCAATGGCGATATCTTCGTTGATGATCTCGTTTTCAATCCATTTATCGCGGTTGGTCTTGGCCCGGAGAAAGTCTGTTACGGCTTCCACGATCTCGTCTTCGTCAGCGCGAATATGGCTGAGCTGCTGTAAATAGCGCGGCTGGATCTTGACCTGATCCCGTATAAGGTCGTCGGTTGGCGGATTTTCCAACGCAAAATCTACGAGTTCGAGTTTTCTTGCGCGGTCAAAATAAACGGCAAACTGCTTCTGATAGTCTTCCCAGGGGATCAGCGCTGGTTGTTTCAGTGCGATCTTGCTCATGATTTCTTCCTGCAGCCAGCCGCTCAGCAAGTTGGTCACGAATTTGCGCTGGTGCTTACCGATTAGCAAGCGTTCGAGTTCGTCCTGGATTTCGTTAAAACCAAGCCCGTCGTTGACCTGCAATTCAAAACGGGTCAACAACTCGGCGAGTTTACCCGGGTCATAAGAAAGCACAAAATTCAAATACGGCCAGATTTCGTGGCTTTCGCTAATATCGGCAAATGTCGTTCTTGCGGTGGCTAATGCTGCTTTAGCTTCGCCGGTCGTTGCCGCTTTGTCAAAAACGTGAACGATGGCCTCGCGCCCGCTTTGATTGGTATAGAGGTAAAACCTGGTCTTATCTAAAACGATAGAGCCTTCATCGATAGCCTTTAACCAATTATAAAAGGTCTTCCAGAGGTCAGTGGATCGGTCGGTCAGGGGGTTACCCACAGTAGAGGTTTTATCTTCTTCTGACGAAGCTGAACCGTCCGCATGATGAGTGGCCACATCGCCTATGACTTCCACGCTGACCGCATCACCGGGACCTCCCCGCAACAGGTGCAGCAGCGCCCGGGGGAATTGTACCGCGTATCCTAATAATTGGGTCGGCGCGTTGGATATCATTGTTGATAAATTATTTAGGGTTATGAATAATTATTAAAGCTACGGATAATATTAAAATTTTCAATTATCCCAAGATAACTCATCCATTGGGGATCTCATAAATATAAAATAATATCTACAAAAACTCATAAATTAGCCTGACCCTAAACATTTAAACCATTACTTATGTCCAAGGCCGGCATGTTTGCCAAATCCGAACACGAAGAATTAAATAGAATTACTTCGAAATCCATCCTGGAAAAATTGATGAATATCCGGCAAAAGATCAATGTAGGCTTCACAGCCCGTCGGCTCGTTTGGGAACTGATACAAAATGCGAAAGACAATGTCGCCCTTTGCAACGAAAACGATGAAAAAGTAGACGTTCATATTGGTTTAAGTGAAACTGAATTTATTTTTTCACACAATAAAGGATACTTTACCAGCGGTCATATCCGCGGACTGGTCAGGAAATATTCCTCCGGCGACAAAGAGCGGAATACCGAACAATTAGGACAGGCTTATAAAACGACCGGACGTTTCGGAACTGGTTTTATGACGACCCATTTGTTATCAGAAAAAGTCAGGGTGGTAAGTAATTATGAACACGAAGATACCAAACTATTTCACCCTTGCAGTTTCTGGCTCGATAGAACTGGAAAAACCGAAGCTAAGATCGTCGAAGGGATGAATCTGGCCTTTGGTATGGCAGAAAAAGCAATAGTCGATTCCGAAGGAGTTAGCAGAGTTGACGCGGTTTTACAAACCTCCTTCACTTATCCACTAACAGATCAAACGAGGGTTCTTGCACATATCGCGGTCGAAGAAGTTCAAAAAGGTATTGCCTATACTTTGATCAACGTGCCTGATGTAAACACCCTAACCATCGACCAGGAACTAATCGGTGAAACGTTATATCAAATAGACAAATATAAAACCTTCATTATCGGAGAAAATCAGGCTGTCATTTATAATCTAATGGTCAATCACAAGAGATCCAAACAGTTCTTTTTAGCGCTTGGCGAGGAACACGTGCAGATAATTATTCCAATATACCATGATGGTCTTAATTACTATATTCAAGCCCTTTCTAATGAAATACCCAGAATACACTTAGATTTTCCGATGGTAGGCACAGAGGATTTGAATATGCCTTTCATCGTCAACAGTACACTTTTCGAACCTACTGAACCAAGAGATGGCATAAGTTTGATCGATGACGATGATAATGAATTCGCCCGGCTCAACTGTTCACTTGTCCAAAAGGCCGTTGATCTGTATAACTCATTTTTAACTTATGCTGGTCATAACAGTGATTGGAATGACCTTTATCATTTAGCCAGGATCAAGTCCCCGGGCAAGCGGGACTGGATAGATCAAAACTGGTTTAAAACCAACGTTATTAAGCCCATTCGAACAACAGTTCTTCATACGCCGATGGTAGACATACCTTCAGGCGAAAGAATGGCGATATGGAATGACATCGACGAATCTCAGGTATTCTTTCCAAGCGCAGGCACAAGCGCGATCAGAAAACAAATATGGTTACTCGCAAAAAAATTATACCCATCTTCAGTGCCCACTGAAGATTATGTAGACAAATGGGTCGAAGTTATTTGGAGCGATTGTTTCCAATTTACTATTTCCACGTTGTCTGAAGTTATACAGACAGCAGGAAATATCGAAGAACTCGCTGCTTTACTTCAAGACAACGAGGCAGCAGCGATTGATTTTTTGAATAGTTACTATAGTTTATTGAACACGGAGGCCATTCATATAAAAGAGATATTGACAGACAAGTATGTGGTAATACCTAATCAGCTTGGAGAGTTCAAAAATAAAACCTTTTTATATGTTGATAAGGGTATAGATGAGGAGGTGAAAAACGCTTGTGGAATTGTTTCAGTAGACCCAAGAACTTATTTGGTTCATAAAAACGCTTACACGGGTGATGGAATAACCTACACCATAAAAAAGCAGGATGCTGTTATTACAGAGATTAATTCTGCTATCAAAGAAAATGGTGATAATGTCACTGCTGTTTGCGACTATCTGGCTTCTTTACTGCCGGATAATAACATTCCGGAACGGAGGGCCGCTATTTTCGATTTCTCTAAACAGGTTTATCCGGAAGACTTTCAAAAAAAGAGATTGATAAAAAATTATGACGAGAATATTTGGGAAGAGTCCGATAAAAAATCAATTTATTTTATTGTATCAAAGGTCTCTGGAAATAAAACAGTTGAAAAACTACGGCAAAGTCTTGAATTCGATACAAAATTAGCTGCACTGAATTGGTTAAATAGCTTAGTTAGCTTTTTGACCAAGTACGGATTTGATAATAACATAAATCGGGAAAAAGACCCGATTCTTCCGAATCAAAATGGGTCATTCTGTATTAAAGACGATCTGTTTTTAGACGGTGGAGACATCGACGAGATACTAAAAGATATTGCAGCGGACCTGGGTTACGACTTTCGCGATGAGCTATTGGATACTGCGATCTATCTGGAATTACCTGAAAACCGAACCTATAACATTGCAGATGTCGCTGAGAAAATAACAGCTTATTTAAAACCCATGTTAAGGGACGTCGATAAACGTAAAGAGCATAAAGAATCTTTAAAAAGTTTTTATCTCTGGATGAATGATCATCGGGAAAAAGCAGCACAACATTTCCAAGATTTACATGAGAAACGATTTCTTTTTCTCGAAGATGACGATATATCCCTTAACATTAAGAAAGCGGTTGAAATTGATGAGCTGATGCAGGAACACGGTATAGAAAACATCGACGACCTTCGTAGGCAATTGGCCAGACTTAAGGAAATACGTAATGAATTTACCTCCGATGTTGAAACACCGGAAAAGATAAACCTTACACCGGAGATATTAGCCAGTCTTGGCATTACCTCTCAAGCCAAGTTCGAAGAAGCCTTTAGAGATCCTTGGCTTCAGGCGCAATTCTATCATACCTCAAATCCATCACCCAATAGTTATGCCTACGCTCAGCGACTTATCGAACGAGCCAAAGCAAATATTGAGGCATTTTTGAGGGCACACCCTGACTACGATTGCACCGACCTTGAAGCGACCGCAAATACGGTCCTCGGTGGTATCGTGAAGAATGGCGTAACAATAGATGTAGTGACCAGACCATCAGATAACGGAGAAGTGATATTTTACTACTCCTCGGAAAAAGATACGCTTGATACTGCTACCGCAGAGCTTTGGGTAGATAACGGTTATGACGACCCTCATATGCTCACTTTAGGACGAATATTGAAAAGCACCGGTATCAACCGCATCCCTATTAGCATGAGTTAAAAATGGATCTACAAACTCAAGTTTCTTCAGTCATTCTCCAGCCGGAAAATGATTCATTGGAATATAAAGCGGTATTACCGCCCTCAAAAACTATTGCTCAAGTCATTAGTTCATTTGCCAACACTAATGGTGGTCTGCTCATTCTAGGCGTATCTGAGATCGGCGGCCTAAAGATCTCTGGTTTAAGCGAAGATTTTCGGGCGACCTCCATGACCCATAAAGCTATAGACCTATTGTCGCCCAAACCCATAGTGGATTATGGCTACGTACAGGAGCATGGCAAAAAGTTGTTCGCCATAAGCGTCGCTAAATCGCAGGTTCAGGTGTCTGTTGAGAACAAGGTATATGTCCGGACAAACGGAAGGCTCCAACTAGTCGATCCGCCAGCCCCAATATTTCAATCCGCAGGTTATGCCAGGATCTCAGCCATCAACGCTGATCTCGAAACATTAAAAGCCGGCACAACCGACTCGAAGTTTAAACTGATCGAACACTATCAAAGTATTTTAAAGATGGTAGATGGCTTGAAGCAGCTTCTTTATCCGGAAAGCCCAACCGTATTTACAACGGTAAAAGAAGGCAAGGTACTGGCCAGAATACTGTTTTCATCCATGGTGGACAATTTTGAAACCTACCTTTCGGATATCATGTTTGAGATCTATCTGGCTAAACCCAATACCTTGAAATCCGAGCAAATGG
Organism: Mucilaginibacter limnophilus; assembly: GCF_004005815.1. Classification (GTDB taxonomy): domain Bacteria; phylum Bacteroidota; class Bacteroidia; order Sphingobacteriales; family Sphingobacteriaceae; genus Mucilaginibacter; species Mucilaginibacter limnophilus. Next base: position 192,153 of record NZ_SACK01000008.1, read on the forward strand.
TTAAGGTCGAAGATGTATTGAACTGTGCTGATATACAAGAATTCATTACTTTTTGGGCGAAGCAGAAGATAGGTAAACTACAGAAAGGAAGCGTGAAGGGCTTTATAGCGGAAAACAAGCAGATCAAAGACCTGAATGTCATTACCAATACCATACAGGACGAGATCGAAAAGATCCTACAGATACGACATTTATATGCCCATCGTAACGGGATCGTTGATGACAAATTTTTAAAATTCTTCCCGGCCTTATACACCTATGGAACCGAACATCAAATGTCCATTGACGAAATTTTAGATAAGATCGTTTACCTAACAGACATTGTAAATCAGATCGATCAAGCTACTATTCTTAAATATAATTTGTCAATTATTTAACATAAGAAACGGTGCTCATGAAAATTAGCTCACCGGAACAATTTTCTATCCTAACCTTGAAACCGGCGAAGCTTTTTCTTAGCAACAGAAATGGCTTTTTTACTTCTAACAGAAGTATTTTGACCTGGCTAAAATTCTTCCCCGGCTTTCTCACTAGCGATGGATTTACAGTTCTATTTGGTCAACTTAACGCAAGTTGTTACAAAGTGTAAAAGCACGATTGTATAGCAATTAGTCCCCAAAGCGATCAGTTCATTGTCAACAATAGTTAACTATTTATTATCTATCAGTTTTAAAGCAAAGCATTTTAATCTCTTTGATAAAAATTAATTGTGTCTTAAAAATGCGTTAAGGATTGCAGTGAAAAGCCCGCAGCAAAGCGAGGACTTGTAACGGAAAGCCTGGGCTGAAGGCAACGCCCTGTTTAGAAATTAAATAAATCTTTTGGATCAATATTTAATCCTTTTGCTAATGCTAGCATAACGGTCAATGAAGGGTTTCTCTTACCTTTTTCGATTCTATGAATTTCACTATGATCTACCTCTGCCAGTATTTCCAATTTTCGCAAGCTAACTTTCTTCTCCTTTCGGATCCGTTGTAAGTTTTTACCAAAAGCAGTCAAGGTATTTTCATCACGAGTTGCACTCATGAAGGAAAAGTCGCCTTATCACAAATTTTAATTGTAGGACTATTGACATACAGATTTAATTTGTAAATTGCCTTTTAATAAATATGATTAGATAACGTATTTTAGCGATTCTTCAAGAAATTTAGAAGCATTCGCTTTGAATCTCGTAACTGAAACGTAGGAAATTTCAAGACGGCGAGATGATAAGTGGAATGCTCACGCTATAGGCGTGGGCTCCCTTATTGTCGTCGGTTCTCCTACGTACCAAGTTGCAATAAGACGGGTTCCACGCCTTCCTTTTGCTCCGCAAACCAGACGTCACCCTTCTTCAATTAAACAAGGGTATGGCCAAATTAAAAACCATTCATTCCGCTTCACTGCTTTCCGCCGAACAGGCGCTGGAAAAGCTCTTCAGCACCATCCCGTCGCCGGAAGTGCAAGCCGAACTGCGCAGGTGGCTTGACTACGGCCGTACCCGCAGCGAAGAGACGCTGCGCTACCTTAGTCCGGAACAGCTCAGCCTGTTCCTCGACAAACTACCCGATCTTCTGCTCGCCATCTACTGCCAGCAACAGGAAGATCAGAAAGGAGGAAGACCATGAACCCGTTCAGATTACACCCATGGTTCTACGTCCTGTGCCCGCCGGACTAAGCGACCGATCAACGGCAACCTCCGCCAGTTAATAGTTAATCCAGGTTGCCGTTCTTCTTCCCTTTTTCTTAACCATTCATTAAACGCTCATGAAAAAAATAACGATCAACATCGTCCTGGCATTGCTATGCCTGAATTTTCCGGCTGCTCAAGCACAGCCAACCAAAACCTCCGGAAAACTCACCGTCGGGGACCAGTTCCCGGTCACCGCCATCAAAGACATCATCAATACAAAAACAACTGCCATTGACCTGAATAAACAGGCAAAAGACCTGGTCATCCTGAACTTCTGGACCACCTGGTGCTCCAGCTGCATCAAGAACTTCCCCAAGGAAGAAGCCCTGCAACAACAGTTCAAAGACCGCATGCAACTTTATCTGGTCAACGGCAATGACGGCGACTTTAAACGCGGCGTCCAGATCGTGCTTGACCGGTACAAAGAGAACTACGGCAAACGCCTGAACATCCCGGTGGTCTATCCCGGCGACTACATCACCAACCTTTTCCGCTACACCTCTTACCCGCACTGCGTATGGCTGAACAAGCAAGGAAAAATCATCGGCATCACGGATGGTGAAGCGCTGACCGCAGCGAATATCGAAAAAGCACTCAGAGGCGACCCGTTCAATCTCCCGATTAAAACCGACTAACCTCATGAAAACACTTTACAGACATTTTTTATATATCCTGCTGGCCCTGTCCATCACGCTGCCAGCAGCTGCTCAATCTTATTATAAGATCTACGGACGCGTTTATTCCGATGACGGCAAGCCACTGGAAGGAGCCAGCGTCAGATTCCTTCAACATGGCACCTCTGCCAGCACAGACAGCACCGGTGAATTCGGCATCCTGTTCTATGAGCCGGCCGACAGCTTAAAGATCACCCACATCGGTTACCGGCCGCTCGTCGTGAAGGTGGACGCCAAAACGAAGATACCCCTGCGCCTGACCCTGGAACTATCGGTCAATGACCTGAAAGAGGTCGTGGTCAGTTCCGGCTACCAGGAACTTCCGAAAGAACGGGCCACCGGCTCCTTTTATAAGCTCGACAACAAAATTCTCAGTCAACGCGTAACGCCAGACATCATCAGCCGCATTGAAGGCCTGACCAGCGGCCTGCTGATCGACCGCCGGGAGCCCAACCAGACCAGTATTCAGTTACGTGGCGTGGCGACCCTGACCGGTGCGGCGAGTGCGCCCCTGGTCGTCCTGGACAACTTTCCTTACCCGGGGGATATCGCCAATATCAATCCCAATGACGTCGAAAGTATCACCGTCCTGAAAGACGCCGCTGCGACCTCGATATGGGGCGCCAGGGCCGGCAACGGTGTGATCGTGATCACGACCAAAAAAGCGAGGAACGGCCAGCCGCTGACCGTTAATTTTAATGGGAACGTGACGCTCTCCTCCAAACCCGACCTGTTCAGCGCGAACCAGCTATCCGTCAACAGCACTATCGATCTGCAGCGACAATTATTTGCGAAAGGGAACTATGATGCCCTATTTGACGACTTCAGCCATCCCGGAATTCCCGCCGTGGCCGAGATCCTGCAGCAAGTAAAAAGCGGTGCCATCAGCAGTGCGCAGGGAGAAAAACAGCTCAATGCGCTGCGGCAACACGACCTTCGCGAAGACATGGATCGCTATCTTTACCGGCCGGCCGTCGTACAGCAATATGCCCTTAACCTCAGCGGCTCCGGGAAGCAGGTCAAATACCTGCTGTCGACCGGTTATGACCGTAACGCCTCGAACCTGAAAGGCAATACCAACGACAGGATCACGCTTCGTTCGAACACGACCGTTGATCTGACGAAAAAGTGGCAGCTGCAAACCGATGTCTTGTTGACAAGAACTACCGGACAGACCAACAGCCCCGGCGGTTACGGCGCTTACAATTTCGGGAGCAATAACCTCTACCCGTATACGCGACTCGTCAATGCCGATGGGAGCCCGGCGGCGGTCGACCTGTTTTTCCGCGGCTTCTATACCGATACCGCCGGCAATGGAAAATTACAGGACTGGAAATACCGGCCGTTGCAGGAACTGGCCAACAATGACAATACCCAGAAACGGACGGATGTACTGGTGAACCTGGGCAGCACTTATAAAGTGAGGAGTTGGCTGACCGCTGATGTCAAGTACCAGTACCAGTCGGCCTTCAACAATAATCGCCTGTTCTTTAATTCCCAGTCTTACTATACCCGCGACCTGATCAACCGCTATTCGCAGGTCATTGGCAATACGGTCACCTCCGCCATTCCCTCCGGCGGCATCTTACGGACAACGGATGTAGAAACGCGGGCGCAATCCGTGAGAGCTCAACTTAATGTCAACCAAAGCTGGAACGACCGTAATGAATTTTCCGGTATCATCGGCTCAGAGATCAGGGAAGCGGTCGACGACCTCAATATCCGGACCGTTTACGGATTTGATCCCGCCACCCAAGTCAGTTCGCCGGTCGACCATACCCGGCCTTACCCGACCTTCGATTCGATGTATGGGAACAGCTATGTACCCTATGAGACCGTCATCAACCGGCTGACGAACCGCTTTGTCAGCGTTTATGCCAACGCGGCCTATACCTATAACCGGAAATACACTTTAAGCGGCAGCATCAGGCGGGATGCCTCGAACATTTTTGGTACCACGACCAATCAGAAATGGGTCCCGCTCTGGTCAGGGGGAATGAAGTGGCAGCTCAGCGAAGAGCCCTTTTTTAAGGTCGACTGGCTCTCCCAGCTTTCCCTTAGGGCATCTTATGGCGTGAGCGGCAACCTTGACCCGACACAATCGGCCTTGACCCGCATCCAATATTACAGCGCCGGGCAAAATGTCGTGCCTTATTCATTTGTCGGCATCAACGCGCCGCCTAACCCGGACCTGCGCTGGGAACAGGTGAAAACACTGAATATCGGCACTGACTTCAGTATGCTCAACGGGCGATTGAGCGGCTCGATAGACTACTATACCAAGCGTTCTACCGACCTGATCAACAGCGTATCCCTTGACCCGACCGTCGGATTCGGTATCGCCGACCGGAATTCAGCCAGCATTGCCGGGCACGGCCTCGACCTGGTCCTGAACACAATGAATCTGACAGGGCCGTTCCGCTGGAACAGTATGCTGCTCTTTAACTACGTTCAATACAAGGTTACCAAAAACCTTAATCCACCGACGACAAACGGTCTGACCCTGGACGGCACCTTCCTGTTCCCGGTATTGGATATGAACCCCTATGAGATCATCAGCTACCGCTGGGCAGGACTTGATCCTAAAACAGGCGATCCCTTGGGATATGTGAACGGCCAACCCTCGAACGACTACAATGCGATATCGACTACGCCGATCGAGCAGCAGGTAAGAAGCGGTTCGGCATTGCCGCCATTTTTCGGGACACTCAGGAACGTATTTACCTGGAGAGGATTTACGCTTTCTGCCAACATCCTTTACCAGTTTCATTATTACTTCCGTGTGCCGACCACCAATTACACCGATCTTGTCGCGGGACGTCCCGGTTATACCGACTTCGATCAGCGCTGGATGGAGCCGGGAGATGAAACAAGGACAAATGTACCCTCGCTCACTTATCCTACTAACGCAAGACGGGACAAGTTCTACCAGAAATCTGAGATCAACGTAGCGCCGGCGGATCATATACGACTGAATGACATGTATGCAGGCTGGAAATTACCCGCTTTGCGCCATATCGGAGGAATTAAAAATGCAGAGGTGTTCTTCTACGCGAACCAACTCAATCTGATCTTGTGGAAGAAAAACGACCGCGGTATCGATCCATTGATCGGCTATGGCGTCAAACCGCCTGCGACCTATTCCATTGGCATTAAAGCAACCTTACAATAATGATATGAAAACCATAACTAAATCAACGATCCACGCAGCGATGGTATGTACCGGTATCGTGCTGCTATTTTCTATTATTTCCTGCAAAAAATACCTGGAGGAAAAGCCCGACCTGTCCATCGCTACGCCTTCCACGATGAGCGATATTGAAGGCATACTCAATAATTATAATTTTATGAATGCACGCTACCCCTCGGCCTCTGAAGTAAGTGCGGATAACTTCTATCTTCTTACCGCGGATTTTAACGCCTTAAATGACCGGCAACGCAATTTTTATCTGCGGCAAAAATTCGATGATATAGGCGGTGATTACTCGGCATTGTACACCACGATCGAATATGCGAACATTATCCTCGAAACGCTGGAAAAGATCAGCGGGGACGAAACCCAAAAAGCACAATACCGTGCCGAAGCCAGATTTGTCAGAGCTTCGTGTCATTATGCTTTGGCCCAGCTTTTCGCCGCTCCCTATAACAATAACGATTCTGCGTTGGGCATTGCCCTGCGGCTGACCGCAAATATCAATGAGCGCCCTACGCGCGCTACGGTCAATGAAACCTATCAGGCTATCTTGGACGATCTCCAAGCTGCTGCAAAAGCTTTACCGTCCAGCCTTGCCCTCCGTTTCCGGCCAAACCGGGCTGCCGCCTTCGGGTTATTGTCGCGCGTGTTCCTGACCATGCAAAACTTTGAACAAGCAGAAAAATACGCTGATTCCTGCCTTAGTATCTCCGGCACCCTGCTTGATTACAATAACCTAAATGCGAACGCTACGGTCCCCATCGCCCAGTTCAACGAAGAAATTTTGTACGATGCCCGGAGTTCACCTCCGGCTGCGCTCGCGACATCAAGGGCAAAGATCGATACTTTACTATATGCGTCCTATCAATCAAACGACCTAAGGCAAACAGTATATTTCCGTACGAACACGAATGGAAGCAGAAGCTTTAAAGGCAATTATACAGGACTGAATAATGCTTCTATTTTTAGTGGCGTGGCGACCGACGAAGTGTATTTAAATGGTGCTGAAGCAGCCGTACGTAACGGGCACCAGGCCAAGGCCCTGAGTCTAATAAATGCGCTGATGGCTAAACGCTGGAAGACAGGAACCTTCCAGCCTTACCAGACGACGGATGCAGCGACATTGCTTACTGAAATTTTAAAAGAGAGAAGGAAAGAGCTTTTGTTCAGGTCACTCCGCTGGGCCGACCTGCGCCGGCTTAACCAGGAAGCGGGGCGGTCACAAGTGCTGACCAGGGAGATCAATGGCCAGACTTACACGCTGGAACCACAAAGTCCACGGTACGTTTTTGCCATAGACCGGGCGGCGGTGGAGATCAGCGGACTTCCGCAAAACCCGTAAAACATTAGAGCGGGTGATGAACCCGCTCTAGTTATTTTTAATTCTTCATTTGGATATTGCCGTTTGCCGGACTACCGCTGTCCTGCGAATCCCAAAGGGCAGCTTTCTCCGCATCAAATTCAGAAGTCACCGGATGCTGGCCGGTGGCCCGGTTAGTGCCTAAAAGTACGCCGCAGACGTCCGAACCACTTGGGCAGGATGCAGCGCTCCGCACATAGTTATTGATATTGGTGATATCTGCTTCAGCGGTTGAACTGGAGGTATATTCGTAAAAATAACCAACGGTTCTTTTCATGGTAAATGCACTGGCAGAAAGCGCGATAACCGCAGCGATCATGGGAATAAATAACTTTTTCATGGTATAGCAGCCTTTTGTTTGATCAAAAAGGGCAGAAAAACTTTATGTTTTATAATTAATTACTTGCCTACTCTTTTAAGGTTTTCGGCGCCCCCTGGATTGACGATCCACTTTGGACTTTCCCTCGCTCATCTTCTTTTTTTTGTCACGGACCTCCTTTCCTGTTAGTTATGTATATTCCGGTTGAACTTACCAGCAAAAGGAACATATTGAAGGCAAAATGTACGGGCCAGCTCATGGCCGAAATAACGCCTCCGCAGGTGCACGGTATGCGCCCAAAGCGACCTGTTAGTATCAGCCCGATATAAGCTGTAAAACCAACGAGTAATCCTGTTGCCAGCGAAAATCCGGTCCTTCTGGTTTTTTCATATGCGAGCAACGCGGCGGTCAGGATCTCTACTGGTGGTATGGTCCATACGACGAGTTCGCGGACCGTTGGCGAAAACGGTTGTTTTTGCATCTGTCCCCTGAACTCTTCGAAGTTGAGCAGTTTAGACATCGCGGTATAGAGGAACACGAGTAGCAGGGTCGACCCGAGCCATAAAGCTAATCCGGACTTTCGTTGATAAGGTCTTGCTTCCATTGCACGCATTTTGATGAACGCTCTTTCAAAGTTCGCGTGAAGGTTGCGATCAAAACAGTAGCAAATAGGTGGTAATACGATACCCGAAAACTTTGATCAAATCGTCTTTTGATCGCTATGAAAACATGTAGAAAGTTCAGCAATCAAGAGGTGAGGCCACGATCAGCACAAAAAACTTGTACCCTTTTGGGAGTGCTAATTATCAAGAAGATAAATTGAGAACTGCTTGTGAGTCCTTTACATTTCATACCAGGTGATGCTCGCTGGTGCTTATCGTATGAAAAAATAGGTTTGCATCACCCTTGACACCAATACTTACAAATGAGAACCTCTATGTGATTTTAATGGGGTTAGCTAAACGTTCCTTTTCGCTTCAATCTTGATATCTTTTTGAAAAACCAGCTCATTTAAAAGAAAGGGGAGAAAAAGAAACCTAATCTAACAATTGAAGCAATCCGTAGCATCGATGGGAAATAGCTTAGATTCTGAACCACCAGGCTTCCCTTAATAAGTATCACAAGCTATTAATGGTATAATCAAGTTGCAACTATATTTGATACATACGCAGATTAAACCACTGTTTACATTGCCCTATGGGTCTTAGTCCGCTTTCTAAGAGCTTCAAAGTTGGCAGCAGCATATTGATCGATCTTGTAGGGTTCCAGAAAGTTCGTTTTAATCTGTTCTTTCCGTTCCTCACCACCCATGATCACATTTATATCCTCTTGGATCAATCCTGCAATGGTCGCTAGCGCCACTTCTTGAGGCGTATCCATTTTGTCTACTACAGCGGTTTTCATCATGTTGGTGTCTGTTGCCGATGGATACACGGTCATCACGTGAATGGGATATTGATGTAATTCCCGTCTCATGGCATCAGAGAATTGCCCAACTGCAGCTTTTGTGGCTGCGTAAACACTGTAAAAGGGCATGGCGATATAACCGTAACCGGATGATATATTAACGATCGCGGCTTCCTTGCTCGTTTGCAGTAAGCCCAGCGTCTTTTTGGTCAGCAGAATGAGCCCCGTAAGATTGATGTTGATCTGTGCTAAGATATCCTCATCGCTGATGTCCGACAATAGTCCAGCGCTGACAACACCCGCATTATTGATCAATATGTCTAAATTTCCCCACTCCGTTATGATGGTTTCACCGATTCGATTCAGGTCGTCCATCACAGATACATCCGCCTCGATCGTCAGGATATTTACCTGCTCAGCGCTGAGATCCTGCTTAAGCGCCTCTAATGATGCTTTTTTCCGGCCCACAACAGCAATATGGTGTACGCCTTGACGTATAAGTTCTTCAATAATGGATCGACCAATACCCGCACCGCCACCGGTGATCAAGACTTTTTTATTTTCCAATCTCATATTGTTCCGATTAAATTTGATTTAACATTTTTGTGGTTGGCTGCTAATGCTTCACCGGCCGTCCATAAGGAAGCACCTAAAAGCACCAGGTCTTTGATCAAGAATTGGCCTGGTGAACCTGATATAAATGGAAATGACATACCCTGTTGGATAACTCCAGGCGTTGATAATAGAAAGGTCAATGTTATCACAAAGGTGATGACACCCAGTATGCTGCCCAACGCAGAAAGTTTTGGTGACATCGGGCGCATAGCGATCAAAAGCCCCGTGGCGATCTCAGTAACGCCAAGAATATTGGAGAAAGCTTGTGTGCTGAGAAAGCTGTAAGCCCAAGAGAAAAATGGACTGTGCTCTGCCAGGGGACGAATGCCCTCCGCTTCATATGATGTAAATTTTAACAGGCCGATCCATATAAGCACCACGACAAGTCCGTAACGGATAACAATGGTGCCGGAAGTTAACAGATGGTCGGCATTGGTAGATGTTGATTGTTGCATAACGATTGCTTTAAAATTTTCTATATAGTCGGCAACCTGATTGAAACCTTACAAAAATTTATTTGAATGAACGACAATAGCAGATATATGTCCAGACCCTCAGGTAAGGCTAACGCATATGACGGAATAGGGATCGGATATCAAATAGCACCGCTTCAGGATTTTCATAATAACCAAAATGCCCCCCTTTTTCATGTGCGTTCAAATAATGCAAGTTGTAAAGGCTCGCCTTCGGACCTGTTCGGAAAGCTTTTATTCGCTGCTCGGTAGTTACACCCACGGGATTTTCTCCTCCTAAAAACGTAATGCCGGTAGGTGCCTGGATCAGGGGCGTTTTATCATGCGATCGCTCCCATGGAAATTTAGCGCTGTCTGCGTAAAAGCGCATGGATGACCCTACGGTACCGGTCAGCCAATACAGCATCGCAGTGGTGATCATATGTTCCTTACTAAAAACACTCTCTACATCACCACCTTTTGTTTGTGCCCAGGACCGCCAACGCTCCAATAGCCAGGCCAGCAAGCCCACGGGCGAGTCTTGCAGGCCATAAGCCAGCGTTTGCGGATCGAGTACATGCACGGCATAATGACTGACAAAGCGCTTCATGCGTTCCAAACTTTGCTGCCTGATCTCTTCAGGCGTACGCTCTGCTGTTTGATGACCCGCAAAGACATCCCAGGGCCTTTCTTTATTGAACTGGTCGAGTTCCATTGTATGCATCAAATGGATCCCATGTAGATCGTCTGCGTATTTATGTCCCAGTTGTGTAGTGATCAAAGCGCCCCAGTCTCCGCCACTGGCCGCGAACTTTGAATAACCGAGTATATCGGTCATCAGTGTATGCCATACGTCGGCCGTTTTCCAGAAATTAATGCCTGAGGGCGCAGGTGTTGAGAAGCCGTAGCCGGGAACAGATGGTATAACTACGTCGAAAGCATCATTTGCATTGCCGCCGTAACTGGAAGGATCAGTGAGTGGCCCGATGAGTTTTTGCATATCCCAGAACGACCATGGCCAGCCATGTGTTAAAATGAGCGGTATCGTATTATTACCGATCCCTTTTTGATAAATGAAGTGAACCGGGAATCCTTCCATATGGATACGGTAATGCTTGTACGCATTGATGCTTCGCTCGACCCGCCGCCAGTCATACTCATTCAGCCAGTACTTCATCAGGTCTTTCAGGTAACCGGCAGGCACGCCATAACTCCAATCATCGTTATCCGGATCGGCTGGCCACTTCGTATGTTGCAACCGATGCTTGAGGTCATCTAAGTCATCTTCCGGTATTTTGATCTTAAATTGGTATTGCTCCAGAGTCTTCATGATTTGATCAGCATTGATAAGATAAATTTAACATACCGCACTTGTGATGGTCGTTCAAATGATCCTTTGTCTAGAGCTTCCTTTTCTTAAGGCCAGCCTGGCCAAATGCGATCAGTTGCTTTGCATCCATAAAACCCACAGAACGAACCAACACATCCCCATTCTCGTTAAGAATGAGAAGTGTAGGATATTCCTGAACGTCCCACTTTTCTGCCAGAGACACGCCGTCTCCATTTTCCATATCAATGGATGCATTGACAAAGTTGCTATTGAAATAGGTGCTTACTTCGCTGTTTTTGAACGTCGTTTTTTTCAATTGCTTGCAAGGGCCGCACCATGAAGCATAAGCGTCAACGAAAATGTATTTATGTTGTGCTTTGGCTTTTTTAAGGGTTGCAGGATAAGCGTTTTCTATAAAGCTTATCGCTTGGTCTTTTTGCGAAGAACGCTGCCTTACTTTTTCATTGTTGATCTTGGGAACCAAAAATGAACTCAAGGTTAAGATGCCTACGGTAAAGACCAAATAATACTTGACTAGTTTCATTTTTTTAGATTATAGGGATTAGTTATAGGTGCTCATACGCGATCTTCCCTTTTTCAAGAAAGGCTACATAATTTGAAATATTAAGATCAAAGGCTTGCGGCATCGTTAGCTTCTTTCCGGAGCCGTTAACGATCACATAGTAGGGTTGTGAATTTGTGCTGAAGCGTGCCGCTTGAAGATCACTCCATTTTTGGCCAACCGTTTTGATCTTTTTTCCGCTAAAACTGGAAACATACTGCTCACTTGCCGCAAGTTCGGTCTTATCGTCTACGTAAAGTGACACCAGCACATAGTCCTTTTTAAGCCGTTCAAGCACAGCCTGATCAGACCATACGCTCGCCTCCATTTTTCTGCAGTTGGTACAACTCCAACCGGTGAAGTCCAGCAAAACAGGTTTATTTAACTTTTTGGACTCGTCAAGCGCTTGCTCATAATCATAAAACGCATCCAGACCATGTGGAGCATGAAACAGCGACGCGTATTTTTTGCCGGAGGTTTGTCTATCCCCGTTATCAGTAGCACTCACCAGGTCAGATCGCTGCGCCGTTGGCGGTGGCAGCCAGCCACTGATCGCTTCTAAAGGCGCGCCGAAGGCACCAGGGATCATGTATAGTGTGAATCCAAATACCACCATACTGATAAACAAGCGCGGAAGTGTGAGTGTCCTCGTTTCGGTATCATGTGATAGTCTGATCTTTCCTGCCAGATAAAAGCCCAGGAATGCGAAGACAATGATCCAAATGATCAGAAAAGCTTGTCGGTCCAGCAAGTTCCAATGATAGGCGAGATCCACGTTTGACAGATATTTAAATGCAAGGGCAAACTCCAAAAATCCCAGAGATACCTTCACTGTGTTTAACCAACCTCCAGATCTTGGAAGTTCCTTAAGCCACGAAGGAAAAACAGCAAATAAAGTGAAAGGTATGGCTAATGCAGAAGAAAATCCCAGCATTCCCATCGCAGGGCCGTAGTAAGTGCCCTTTGAGACAGCATCTACCAGCAACGTTCCGATGATCGGCCCGGTGCACGAGAAAGATACTAATGCCAAAGTAAGCGCCATAAAAAAAAGTCCCGTAAGGCCGCTTTTGTTCGATCTGTCGTCCATCTTGTTAACCAGGCCTGACGGTAAGGTGATCTCAAAAGCGCCCAGAAAGGATAATGCAAAGATGATTAACACCGCAAAAAAGATCAGGTTAAAGGCTGCACTGCTTGCGGCTTCATTTAGTGCCGCTGAACCGAAAATGAAAGTGATCGATAAACCAAGGCCGACATAGATCCCTATGATAAAAAGTCCGTAAAGTAACGCAGAACGTATTCCTTTACGCCTCGTTCCTTCCTGCTTCGTAAAAAACGAGATAGTAAGGGGGATCATAGGATAGATGCAGGGCATAAAGAAAGCAGCTAATCCCCCTAAAAAACCGGCTAGGAATATACCGGCATAGGAACTGGAAGTGGTTTGAGGGAGTGAACTTTGTACAATTACTTCAGTTGGTTGCGCTTTCTTATCGCTGCCCTTGTTATTGCCGGCGCTGATAGGATCAGAAGCGACAATTGTATTAGCTATGGCCTGGATTTGAAATTTCTCTTCCGCGGGTGGCAAGCACTTATGGTCATTACACGCCATATACTCTATCGTACCGCTTACCTGCGCAGTGCCCTTATATTCAATAAGCTGCCTGAATACAACCTGCTTTTCGTGCCAGGAGATCTCCATATCAAAGTTCTGATCAAAGCCGGAAACGGGCTTGGGTGTTTCGGTAACTTTACCGATCAGCCGGTAATCGGGTGACGGATCGAATTTAAACGTTGTAGGAATAGGGCCATCTTTGCCGATATGTTGACCATATACATGCCATTTAGGGTCAATACTCGCATGTAGGACAATACAACCTTGATGAACATTGATCTTCTCGAAAGAAAAACGCCAGTGCACAGGATTTTCGATTTGTGCAACAGCAGACAGCGTGGTCCATAATAAGACCAGTGTGAAAAAATACTTTTTCATTTGATACTGAGCTTCAATTGATCAGACCTCTTCACGAAGGGCTGCGGCCGCTGCTTTCAATAAAGGTGCGCTTAGACGTTGCGTAATATTGGGATTGATATATTCAAAAAGGATATATCCTTTTTTGCTAAGGATGAATACGGACGGCACTGGTAACAGCTTATCTACGTTCTTTCCGCCGGAAGTCTCAGGTAAGAATTTATCATAACTTTTGGGACTTTTGAAAGCTATACCGAATCGCTTGGCCGCGTTCAGGTCTGCATCCGATAAAAGCGTATAAGACAGTTTACCTTTTGATCTTGATTTGCTCAAATTGTCCGGGCTATCGGTGCTGATGGCAATGATCTGATAGCCCAGTTTGGTCAGGTCACCTTCGATCTCCTGTAGCCCGGCCAATTGCTTTGAGCAGTAGGGGCACCAACCACCGCGGTAAAACACAAGGATCGTCGGTTTTTCTGCAACCGATCTGTTCAGGTCAAATATTTCTCCTGATGCCCCTGGCAACTTAAGCAGTGGAATCCGTTCTCCCGCCAGCAAAGGGCTTACATCTTCGGCCTTTAACGGAACTCCGGCTGTCATTTTGATCGTGTCCGCGGTGATCATTGAGCGAGTTATTTGCTGAGCCTGAAAACCGGAATTACCGGCAACGGCCTTTAAGCAGAATAATGAAAAGGTCGCAAATGCGGAGGCCATTACTGAAAGTCTCCATGATGTGTTAAGACTGTTTTTGAGTTGCATAATTGAATTTTTACCGTTTAGTCGGGACTCCAAGCAATTCCTTACAGTAAATCTTCGTTACCATAGCGACAGTAGAGAAGTATGAGTTGAAAAAGATAAATCCACACTCTTCCAACTGGCGGTCAACAGGTGCTAAAAAAGTATGAAAAGTCTGTAAGGTTCTATAAGATGGTACGACTAACATCACAACGAACATTGCAAAGCCGTTTTTAGGAACAACGTGAAAAGTGTGAGCAGCTCTATAACTACAAATCGTCAGAATAGCGCTCCCCGAGGTTATCAACCATGGGCAGTGCTGTTGCTGATAATTGCATTCCTTACCTTAAGCTATTGTCCATTACGCCAGGCACTGCAGAAGTTTCTTACCGGCGATCATAGAACTGAAAAAACAGAGACTGATGTATCTGGAAGAACTTCGCTGGTCCGTTGCCTTGGTGTTGTAGAGAACTCAAGCTTTGGGTTAAAGATATCACAGTCAAAGGCTCGTTCCCGAATTCCGGTACCGCCTGCTGCATTGGTTGGATCGTTCTGTTTTGCTTTTTACAAAAGCGCTGGCGCTGTCCGTGCCGTCAACTACGGGCAGTTGGTCAGTTATCCGCTTGATCCTGTTCCTATATACCTCAAAAATCTCATGCTGTTGATTTGATATTGATCGCTTCCCTGACCAGGCTTTCGGGTTATCAAGCGTAATGGCAAATTGCCATTCGTTTATCGTTTTTCAATATCAATATCATAACAAAATCATCAGACATGTTTAATCATTTGTTTTCTATTTCCAATAAGAATTATCAATTATACAGCCCTTTTATATTAAGGTTGATCATCGGCGCGGGTTTTATCGTTCACGGGTGGGCTAAACTTAGTAAAGGAACGCCGGCTGGCTTTGAAAAATTGCTTACCCAGTTACAAGTGCCTTTTCCGCATGTGACGGCCTGGGTAGCGTCGCTGACCGAAGTGTTTGGCGGTCTGGGCATATTGGCCGGCTTATCAGTTGGTGTTGTAGCTATACCATTGATCTTTACCATGCTCGTGGCCTTGTTTACCGTGAACATCAATTACGGGTTTAGCTCTATTAAGACCATCGGATTAACACCGCAAGGGCCTTTATTCGGGCCACCAGGGTATGAGATCAATCTTTTATATATTGCTGGATTGATATCGCTTATCCTGACCGGGGCCGGTATTTTTTCGGTCGATGCCTTGCTTGCTAAAAGAAGGGGCCTGTCGAAGTAAGTACTTTTAAATACACCCCATCATCACAAAAGCCGGATCTCCGGCTTTTGTGATGATATATGATCTGGCTGCTTAAATAAGACTTTCTATTGCAAAAGCATCAGGTGTGCCTGATCTTGTCTTCTATTGTCTTTTTTAAACGGTCTTTATAATCATCGTCAAGTTTCAGTTCTTTGACTTGATCAGATGCAAACAGATTTTTCACCATGGCATTGATCAGCACGCTTTGCGTTTCGTATACCCGGCAAATGTAACACCCTGCAAGATGGATCTTCAATTCCAGCTTCTCCCTATTCGTTAGCTCCTCGTCTTGTTTCTTTTCGATCAGATAGGTAGCTTTTCTGCAGTTGTAAGCAATTTTTTCCAGATCGGTTTTTAGTTCCTTTTTCATCTTCTTATATCCAGTTTTTTTGCAGGCAGGACCTTAGATTTACTTTCGCCCGGTGTATGATCACCCAAAAATTAGAAGAGGATATCCTCAATTCTTTGCAGATCGTGTCAGTAACTTCCTCGTCCACATGTTTCATCGTAAAAACTGACATCCACAACGCAGGTAACTTTTGCAAGCACTGCTGTAGGACCTGTTTAAACTCGTTATTGTTCAGTGGATCTTGGTCTTCGATGCCAAATGGCGCCGGCCAGTGTTCTTTTTTCCAGTTATTCAGGTCAGGATCAAAAAAATCGTCCTCATTAGCGCTTTGCTGAATCCTATTTGTGGTGCGCGCTTTTTTTCGGTACAGGTCTATAAGTTTATATTTAATGATAGCCGTCAACCAGGTCCGTTCTGTACTATCTCCTTTAAAGGTGCTTACTTTCTCCAAAGCTGCTAAAAAAGTCTCCTGTACAAGGTCGCGGGCAACCTCCTCGTCATTTATTCGCCTGTAGGCGTACTTAAATAGATGATCCGCGTGCAATTCCACCCATAGCTGTGGCTTTAATGTATGTGCATTTATATGATCCTCTTCTATACTATTGATAAATTCAGTGTCCATTCTTCCAGGTTAAATTTACATATTTCCCCTTAGTCGTAGTATCATTCAACTCCTTACAAATTAGTTGCTGTTTATTAAATTAGTCGAACCAATGAAAAGTTCCTTACAAGATTTTTAGCTTCTTTTGCCGCTAAAAAATACTTCGTTCCAGATCAATTATTTGTAAGGTTAGCGACCTGACGCCGACTAATGCAGCATGGCCTTATCGAATTTTTTGGCAACTATCGGTTGGGTCATCCTGCTTACACTTAATTAAATCATATGGAAAAATTTGCTCTATTGGCCCGTTTAGAGGCCAAACCCGGAAAAGAACAGGAAGTAGCCGAGTTCATCAAAAGTGCGCTGCCACTGGCGCTGGAAGAAACACAGACCATCAGTTGGTATGCGTTACAAATTGATCGCTCTACTTTTGGTATTTTCGATACTTTTGAAACAGAAGATGGTCGTAATGCGCATTTGGGAGGACAAATTGCGGCTGCATTGATGGCGAAAGCTCCCGAACTGCTGGCCACTGAACCGGTGATCGAACAGGTCGATCTACTGGCCGTTAAATAAGAATAACGACGGACTGCGGCAAAAAATGCTGTAGTCCGTCGTTCAATCATCACCTATGAGTTGTTCAGCACAACACGAGATCGTTAAAGTAAACCTGTGAAAGATCACTGTAACGGCCTGTGCGCTCTGTTCAAACCTCTCTTAAAAGCCCACATCTACGAGTATAAGTTATCAATCAACTTCAGGGAAGTCTATGGGTAACCGGGTGATCTTATGGAGATAGTTGCTGATGATCTTGTCGCCGATGACCATCAGGATATCGATCAGGTTTTGCTCGGTATAGTTTGCGTCAAATAAGGCTTCTTTTGTTTCAGCGGATGGTTCGCCATGAGTTACCGTAGTGTCTTTTACGAACATCGCTAATGCAGCTAATTTATGATCGAAATTAATGGCAGCCAGACGTATTTGCATAACTTCCTCATCGGTGTAGCCAAACATTTTAGCGATCGTCGTGTGTGCTGCTAAACAATATTTGCAGTTGTTCACCTGGCTGACAACGAGATTGATCACCTCTCGCTCCTTAGCGGTCAGGGTGCTTTTGCGGTTTTGAAGCGCCAGATAGTCCGCCAATGCCGTTTCATTTTTTGCAAAATAGGCGTACAGATTAGGCATCATGCCCAAGTTCTTTTCCAGCGTATCAAATAGTTGTTGATTAGCTGGAGAAACTTCCTTCCTGGTTGGAACAATGAATTCTTTCATAATGGTAGTTCATTTTAATACCAGCCCTGCTTTTCAGGGCCGGTGTAGTATTGTTATGTTGGGAACTATTTAAGGGTGACTTTAATGATACCTGTAATAGCTGGCAAGGTTGTAAAGGCATTTGGATTGGGAACAACTACTATCGGCTGATTTTCTTTTAGTGGGGTTCCCGCCAGGTTGAACTGTGTAACGCCGGCGCCAGGAAACTGATTGATCGCTGTGCCATTATCGTACAACTGGACAGATGTCGAAATATCACCTTTTTGCGTTGCGTCAACGCCATTGCCTGTGGAGGCAAAGAACCAGTCGTTTGAAAACCCATACATGGTCGCGATTGCTAAACGGTCGCCTTTGCTAACATTGATCTCCTGTGAGACAATGCCACCCTTTTGACCGCCTATCTGCGGCAGCAACACTTTCGTTGTTGGCGCAGGCAATACATAAACCGCTTTTATACCTGGTTTGCCTTTTAGATAGGCGGCAAGGGTATCTGCATTGCCTTGCTGTGCCAAGGCTTTCAGTCCCTGACCGCGATCTGGTTCACCTGTCTTATAGATCGGATTGTCGATGCCATTGTAAACCACTACTAACACCGGTGATAGTGGTGTGAATATGCCGGTTATAGACTTAGCGTATGCACTTAAAGCTGAATTGTCGCCGGCCTCGGCTACATTAGTTAAACCATTAGCCGTTGGCTCACCATTGGTGAAGAGCGGGTTAGGTGCCAGTAAATTGCCTCCAACAATATAGGATACGGCCCAAACGCCAGGGCTTAAAGGCGTTTCATTAGCCGTTCCTCCTGAAATATTCTCCAAGGTAAGTGTGAAGGTAGAGTTACCGTTATATTTTAAAGTGGCCTTTACCAGCTTTGATGCAGCAAGATAGCTGTTGCCCTGAGCATCAGTGCCTGTTACTTCGCTGATGTTTTTGCTTTCGGCAGTTCCGGGGTGATTTACTGTAGCACCCGGCTTCTGATTTAAGCGCGTGCCGTTATCCCATAATTTCACCTGCGCCGATACATCGCCTTCTATCGGTTTACCGCTATCATCATAAACCTGAATGCCTGGATTAGCTGGCGCGAAAAAAAGATCATTGGACGCACCATACATGGTGGCAAACGATAAAGCTTCTCCTTTGGCTGCTGAAAAGGTGATTGCTGTGGATTGGCCGGGCAGGATCAACGCAGGGGAACCGGAGCCCTGAAAGGTGCCCGATTCAACCAGGGGCTGAGCGTTTAGTACGTTTTCTACAGTAATGGTTGTGGATTGAATGGCCCCTCCGTTTGAATCATTCTTATCTTTTTTGCATGCCGTAAATCCGGCTGATAACAGAAGTGCAATACTTCCGATAGTCAATCTGTTCGTGAAAATCATAAGTTAAATTTTACCGTTTGGTCGTCGCGGTTTGCTTTATCTTACATTATTTTCCGGAAAGTTTTGGAAGTGACCTTAGGATGACAATGATCGCTCAACGGCTCGGATTTAGATAAAGTAGACTCAGGACAATTGATATTGTACAACGGCAGTAACTTGCGGAGAAAGGAGCCGGACGTCATGCGGGATATGTAAAGGGATAGGCAGGTGATCACCCGGCCCTAATTCAAAAACATTGTCGCCGACAGTGCAGGCGCAACGACCTTCCAATATGAAAAAGCTTTCTGCGTATTCTTCATGCACTTCCTCCGGTACATCTACTTTGGTGATAACAAGCGCTTGAACAATATTTTTGTTACGTTGGAACTCATGCATGAAGATCGTTTCAACGGGTATTTTCGGAATGAACGGGGCCAGTACCTTTAGCCAGCTCAAATGATTAGCATACTTGTCCGCAGCGGGAAGATCACTCAAGGATAATACATCAGTTTCAAAGCCGAGACGCCCCATCAGGTTGTTTTTTAGCTTATCCGGCGGCTTGATAGCTTTTAAAGCGAGCAATTCAGGTAAAACGCGCTCAGCTGCTTCGCGCTCTAACTGATCTTCGTCATCAAAAAAACCAAAGCTGCCTGTGATCTCCATAATGCAAATATAAATTTTACGCTATTTAAGAACCTTGTTCGCTATTAACTCACGAGACAATGCTACCGTATAATTACTTTAGTCGGAACAACTGACTGAACCTTACAAATTTTTTTTTAATTTTCCTGTAAGGTTTTAATTCCCTCTTCGACTAACTACTGTGCCTAACAGGGATCTATGGAACTTGAAGACCTAAATAACGATAGACAATTATTTAAAAGTCAGCCACATTTATGGGTTGAGCAGTATGCCGATTACCTATATAGCTATGCGTTTACCAGATTGAACAATGATGAATTGTCTCGTGATCTGGTAAAGGAAACCTTCCTGGCGGCGCTGGAAAAAGTCGGCACCTTTAATGGTGACAGTACCGAGCGGACCTGGTTGATAGCAATTATGAGACATAAGATCATTGATGTTTACCGGAAAAGAACGTCAAACGGCATATCACGTTTTGAAAGTTTAGAGGCGGAAACGCAACAAAAGATCTTTTTTGACCCAGACAATGGTCATTGGAACCCACCGTATTACCCCCAGCTTCTGGGTGTTGAAGACCATGATCCGCTTAATAACAAAGAACTGGCCGGTGTCCTGGAACGTTGCCTCAAAAAGCTGCCTCCGCAATGGTTTTCCGTGTTCACGTTAAAACACGTTGACGATCAAAAGACGGAAATGATATGTAAAGCTCTGAAAATTTCAGCCGGCAACTTTTGGGTGATCATGCACCGGGCCAAATTAAATTTGCGGGAGTGTCTTCAAAGGCACTGGCTTTAGCGAACGCCCGGTTCTTCACTTTGTCGTCATCGATCTGCCTAAGCCATTTACTGATCCAATCGTTAGCTACTGACGTAATAATGAAAACGAATAATATTAATGAGCCATCAGCAACCTGAACAATCGCCCACATATAAGGAAGCACTTAAATTCTGGTTCAAACTGGGATGGATAAGTTTCGGCGGTACAGCAGGCCATATTGCCCTTATGCACGACTTCATTGTTGAAAAAAAGAAATGGATCAGCGACGGGCTATTTTTCCATGCATTAAGTATTTGTATGCTACTTCCCGGACCAGAGGCTCAACAGCTGGCTATTTATATTGGTAAGCAGCTGCATGGTAAAAAGGGTGGATTAACCGCTGGTCTCTTGTTCGTTCTACCTCCACGTTTATTTTATTAGCACTAAGTATTATAGATGTACTATGGGAAGACCTGCCATGGCTATATGCTATATTCAATAGTTTAAAGCCAACAGATATCCCAATAATAATCCTGGCATTATTGCAGGCAATTAAGCATGCTCTAACAAAAAGTTAGCATCGATGTTTAGTTTGGCGTGAACGGCTTTTAAAAAGGACACGTCTGGCTTTTGCTTGCCATTCATGATCAGTGAAAGTTTAGCGTCACTCACATTGAGTTTTTGGGCCAAATCTCGTTGCCTTAGCTTCATTTCAAACATGCGCATCTCAATCATACCTACGATCGTAGTAGGTGCTTCAATGACATATTTTGCCTGCTCAAAATTCTGCGCAGCTTGCGCCAGTGAACGTATCTCTGCAAGCTCATCTTTCGAAACTTTTTCGCTTCCCTTGGCCATCAGGCCGTCGATCTTTGCCATTACATCTCTGTAATCGGCTTCGTTTTTTATCCCTTTCATCAGTCCCGTTTATCAAAAGATTCTTTGAATATTCTGCCGCCTTTTTCCACAGGCGGTTTATGGTGCCCGTTCTCTCAGATCGTCGAGCAATCGATCCGGTCATATTCCTTGTGTGTTCCGACAAATCGAATATAAACCGTTCTGATATCAAAAAAGATCATCGCGACAATGCGGTAATGATTACCTCTGATATCAAACACAAAGCGGTCGTTGCCTACAGCGTCTACCGTGTTGAACATGGACTTCACTTCATGGAAGTTAGCCCAATCAGCCTGGCTGACCAGCCGGTACCAGTTGTTCAAAGCATCCTTTGCATCCGCATGGATAATGAAAAATTCCCTTAAAATACCATAGCTGAGGACAACCATAACCATGCTTGTTTTGCAAATCTAAAAAAAATTTAGAAATTCTAAAAATTAGTATTGTTTTGAACAGTAGGTAGTCGTTTTGACTCCGAACTCAATTACTAGAGAATGGCAGCACAAATAATTGGAGGTCCCGTTACCTGCGTAACTACCTTACGGGAGAGCCATTGTAAATATCTTTCCATACGCTTATTTAAAAACAGATCCGGGCCTATGTAGTTATATAATTCTTTGACTCTTGATGATCCGTGCAATATCCTGCTTGATGTCGAGATAATTTGCCATCACCATATCGTTCGTCAGCTCGCGCAGCACCGGCAGTTCTTCATAGCCGGCTTCTTCCGCTTTGATCTTGTCATGATCATTGGTAATATGATTATGAAAGGCTTTCAGCCCGATCTGCTGATCCGGGTTGTCTGCCACTACGCCTACGAATTCGCCGGAAGAAAGCGTAGCGACCTTTGAGGCCGGAACCGCGAAATCCAGTTGGGTCGAACGGCTAACAGAAGTATCCTGGCTATTCACCGTGACGCTCCTTTTCTCCTGGTTGATCTTCCCGATCCGTTCACTCAATTGTTTGGCGGTATCACCGGTCACCTGCCCGGATATGACATTTCCGACGATATTCATAATCACCTCTGCCTGGTCACGGCCATAATCTTTTTTCAACTGGCTGTAGTCCTGTACGGCCAAGGTCGTCGCCACTTTATTTGACCGGGCGGTCGCGATCAAACTATCAATGTTATTGAAATAAATGGTCGGGAATTCGTCAAAGACCAGATTGCATTTCAGCTTATTTTTCTGGTTGACCAATTTGATGGCCCGGGCAATATATAAACTGAGCACGGCGCCATAGACCTGTTGCTTCAGCGGATTGTTGCCGACGCAGATGACCTTAGGAGCGCCAGGGTCATTGAGGTCCAAGGTAAAGTCATTCCCGGACATTACATAATACAGGGCAGGTGAAGCCAGCCTCGCCATGCTGATCTTCGCACTGGCAATTTGACCTTCCAGTTGGTCGGTCGCCTCATTCCGCCAGGCAGAAACAAAAGGATTGATCAGCACTTCTACCTCCGGTTCGGTCTGCAGCAAAGCAAAAAGATCGTCATAATCTACCTGCGCCAGTTCGATCACATGCGGCAAAGTGCAATACCGGCCATCCTGATATTTCCGCAGGAACCAGATCAGGGCAGTCACGAAGTTGATCGGCGACTGCACAAAGAAATCGCTTTGTTTCCTGATCCAATCGCGGTTCAAACCCAGCATAAAGGTCAGCGATGATTCCATGGCGTCGGTAATGTCGGTCATTCCGGCCGGGTCCAGCGGGTTGCAGCGGTGCGTCCGGGAAAGGTCCTCAAAATTGATGGTGTAAAATCTGGCTGGGATGTCATAATTTTCCTGGTGCCACCGAAGCGTATTATAAGCAATCCGGCTCAGGTCATCATATTTAAAATCATAGAGCAGCATGGCGAAGCCCTTCCTGATATGCTGGGTGATGATGTGGCGAATGACAAAGTAGGACTTACCGGCGCCCGGGCTACCCATCACCAGCGTTCCGCGGAAAGGGTTAATAATATTGATCCAGCTTTTCCGGGTCTTTCCCTTAAGCGCATACGATGCCGGCAGATTGATCGAGAACGGGTTATCCAGCAGCCTTTCTTCCTGTGGAAAGGTCTCGTTATCCCGGTTAAAGATATCCGTTTGCAGGTCGATGCGAAGCAGCCGGAATAGTTTGGAACCCGCAAAAAGGATCATCAGATAGCCAATGCCTGACCCGGTCATATACACAATGGTTTCTGTAGTTTCCGCCAAGTTTGAATTAAGCAACCAGCCGCTGCCAAAAAAGATTGCCATACCTAAGCCCGCATAGATCAGCACCTGGTGTTTCTTCACGGTCTCATCTTTCTTACCGCGGCTGCCAAGCAGGGATACGAGCAGTAATCCCAGGCTGGTAAACTTGGCGTAAGCTATTGAGGTGAATACCGGTAAGAGGGCGATATGAGCCAGAACCTTATGGCTAACCGGCCAGGTCAAATGCCATTCCGCAAAACTCCCATAACAGCACAAATAGATATGGATGACCAATACGCAAATACTCAGGAAGCGCGTAAAGTCAATGATCTTTCTTAAAGCTTGTTCATTTTCTCCGGTCTGCATGATCGTGTGTTTATAGATTCAACCTTCTTTTCTTCTTCCTTTTTGGCCGCAAGGCAGCCAATGTTGCCGGGTCATCTGCGGTCGGAGCTAACAAGGTGTTCAACAAGGTCTCCTTACCTGCATAGGGGACGACTGTTTGTTGCGGCCGTTGCTTTTCCCAGACCTGTGATCTTTGGATCTTGCCCTCAGGCGTATCTGCTAATTTTGAAGCAATGGCAGCGGCTGCGTAGCCTTTCCCGAGGTCGCTTCCATTAAAGACCGTTCGCAGTTCGTTGTCGACCAGGGTCAAACCATAGATCAGCCCGTTATCCGTCCTGCGGATGACCGCAGATATATTTTCCCCTTTCAGGTATTCTTGAAACTCCCGGATGGTCCTGGCACCTACCAGTGCCCGGTCAACCTTGAGCCGCACCTTTTCTTTCAGCGAACGCCGCAAAGTGCTGTTTAAAGTAAAGCGCTGTTCAAGCAGCTTCAGGGTCGGCTTGCCTTTGAGGGCACTCGCCTTGATCGGCACGCCTATTTTTGTACCTTTTGGACCGATGACCCAGTAACGCAATCCATTCTGCTTACGCATGGTCGATGATTGACTGCCCCGGTCAGCCAGCACATTGAATTGTTGCAACACGGCATTGAATTCCGGTAAGCTGGTAAAGCGATAACGATTCGTAACCAAACGGACGACCTGCTCCATAGCTCTTTTAGTATGGACTGCGCCATAGATGACCGGCTCGATCCGGAGTTCCTCATCTGGTTTGGCATCTTCCGCCCGTTGAAGACCAAAGTCGATCTCGATCTCTTTGCGGGTTGATTCGGATTTAGTGCGTCCCAGGTCATGCAGGGAGATGCGTTTACCATCCCGGTCTATATTTGTACTCAGGATATGAATGTGAGGATGACCAGCATCAAGGTGCTGGTAGACCAAATAAGGTTGTGCCCCAAAACCGATTCCTTCCATGTACACCCCTGCGATCGTTGCCAGTTGTTCGGCTGATAAGATCTCCTTCAAACCGAAATTCAGTGAGATGTGCACGGTGTTCGTCGTCACACGCTGATTCCGTCCGGCCAGATCCTGCAGACGAAAAAGCTTATCGCTGATCGTCAGCTGCGGGACCTCTTTAGCATAGCCGACAGCCTCCAACAGCAACGCTTTGCCATCCGCCACTTTTTGTTCATTGTAGAACAACGCGCCTTTCAGGCTTTTCCCGCTTTTAATTTTTGCGACCATAATTCTGCATAATCGGCTGTTCTTTGCTTAATCTCACGGATGGCCGGCTCCAGTTTGGCATTGATGATGCCCAACAGACTCATATACATCCGGGTATCTGCATTACCATGGGCAGCGTTGATATTCCGTACCGCCTGGTTCAGGTTATTGCCGATCGCACTGAGCTCGCGTCTTAACACCAGCAACTCCTCCAACATATCGTCCATCGCCTTGTCCCGGATTAATACAGTAACCGGCTTACCCAGGATCATGGCACGGCCGTACTCGCTTAAATTCTGAAAGGTGGTCTTTTTGAAGAGTTTGGACAACGCTTCCTCTTCACTGGGTTTCAGCCGGATCTTCAGCCATTTCGATCTATTCTCTTGCTCGCTCATAACCTGTCTTTAAAAACCGACTCCGGAGGTTTTGGAGCCAGACCAGCCCGACTTCGGAGGCAGCGGGCAAGATCCGTTTGTGGTACAAACGTACATCTTGCTAACTGCAAAAAGACAGCAGTTGATGACCTTGGGATCTCCGGCAGAACCTTGTCAGCTATTATTCCTTATTTACTTTTATCCGTTTATCCAGGTATTCCTGCAATGCCTGAATATTTATGTCCTTGAGAGAAATGTCGTTTTCCGCAGCATAAGCCTTCAGCCGTTTTTTCAGCGATTTAGGGATCCAGTTGTTGAACCGCGACGAGGGCTCCGTTTCTACGGGGGTGGCCTTAACGGGGTGCACTTCCTGTATAGGCGTGGCCGGGGGTGCTCCCTTTAACTTGTCCGCCAATGTGCTGAGCTTGCTTTTGTAATCTGACATGATAAAATCCATGAACAATTGCACCTTGCTGCATCTACTCATTTGCGATGTTCACCAGCTATTCATTTCTGCAAATCCACATTTGGAGATTTTTGGAATTGAATAAATGAATAAATGCAGTTTTGAACAATTACAGTTTTGTTAAATTGTATTCTTATTCACTGATCATGTCTATGATCTCGCCTGCCAATGCGGTGATTTCTTCAATGGCTTTCTGATCCGTTCCTTTTAGCACCCCAGCGGTCATGGAGGACCTTGCGATGCTCACCCGGTCAAATACCCTGGTGCGCAATAATGGCGTACCAAGCGTTTGCAGCAGGCTAGTCACTTCAGCAGTCAGGCCGGAGCGCGGTTTAACCATATTCAAGACTATGCCTGCTTTTAGCCGGTTGTTCTTAGCCTGGGAAAAACGGATGAGGGCAAGCGTAGAGCGAATGGCCATTATATCAAAAAACCCGGCCTTGGTAGGTACCAGCACGTAGTCGGACTGATGGAACAGGTCGTTTAATTTGTTGGATAAGTAAGGAGGCGTATCTACGACGATAAGGTCGTAATCCAATGCGGGAAGCCCGATGATCCTGTCAGGAGTAAGGATATCCAGGTCCTTAAATTCGTCTCTGAGGTGATAAATACTGCCCTGCAGATCAGTGTCGATCAGTGCGACGCGTAGCTGACTTTTGAAACAGAGTGAGAGGTTAAGCGCAAGGGTGCTTTTGCCAACGCCACCCTTCTGGTGGGCTAATGTGATGATCTTTGCCATAACGTTATTTTTTTCTGCAAATGCACAATTGTTCAAATGCAGTTGTGAATAAATGTTCAGCAAAGTTGACGGAAAGTGCCTGAGATAGGCTCCGAGTTCATCCGACTCGGACAGAAAGTTTTTAAGTGATTTCTCTTCGGTATCCAAAAAGCAGATAGCGCATAAGATAGCTATCACCTATCTTTCGGTCAGTTGCTAAGCAGACCGTTAAAAAGCAGTCCTTGCCTCCATAAATGATGCCTGACATCTGCAGCTTTATATTGAAATGTAATGTACCGGTGATCAGTGCACCTTTCAGACGCAGATGTCGTTGCTTCTCATGCTCCAGCGTCTTTAATGCTTCATGCAGCCTTTGATTCAACATCGGGCCTGCTTATCGTCAAACATATATTGGACCGATTTAGCGTTCAATTTATTTTTAAACGGTGGCTTGCCAAATTCGAACCGCTATCCATCAGCGTGGTTTATAAATTGCCTACCCGTATAGCAGGCAAGTCCAAAGTTCGTTATTTTTTTTTAAGTTCGCTAATTGACAATGTACCGGTAAATAATCCGCAGCCATTTTATTTAAAAATAAGCACAAGTGGCAGGATCCGGCAATTTCAGAAAAATTAAAGAAGTTAGCCGGCAATGCAGAACGCCATACCAAGAAACTTCATCATTTGGTCGGCGATCTTTTAAATACCACCAAGATAGAAAAAGGCCAGCTTGCTCTCAACAAAATTATTTTTGCGCTTAGTGATATTACAAATAGCTGTTGCAGTCATATACAGGTCGGTGGCAAATATCATATTAAGCACACCGGTGACCACTCGCTTAAGGTAACGGCAGATCAAAACAAGATCGACCAGGTAATCGTGAACTTCGTGAACAATGCCGTGAAATATGCGCCTGAATCAACCGAGATTATTATTCATGTTGAACGTGCGGGAAAATTTACGCGCGTTTGCGTTATTGATAAGGGCCATGGCATTCCGGCGGATAGCTTGAATAAACTATTTGACCGCTACTACCGGGTTGACGGACAAAATAGGCAGATCTCCGGTTTGGGCTTAGGTTTATATATATATCGGCAGAGATCGTACGGCGGCACGGCGGCGAGATTGGCGTTGACAGTGAGTTAGGCTTAGGGTCTACCTTTTGGTTTACACTGCCGGACGTTGAAGCGTTCAGCTAAAGTTATAGGCGGGCGGCGTTACCTTTTACAAAGGCGACCAATTCTTTTGTGATTCACAAGGAATAATAAATTTCTATACGTATAAGTACCTTAGTTCATAAGTAGTCAGTTGAAAGCGTCATATTTATACGGTACTGCGGTTAAATATTTCAGATATATTTGAGTATCGTCATAAAGTAAATAAAGTTAAACCAAGGACATGGTAAATAGTCCATTTTTAATGATGAAAGTATTAGTTGTGGACGATCACCAAGTTGTGCGGGAAGGGCTTTGTCAGCTTTTATCGGCTCAACCAGACATGGAAGTTGTGGCAAATGCTGCTGACGGACGTGCTGCATTAGATCTTTTGAATGATGGACTGCAGCTAAATTTACTGTTAACGGATATGAATATGCCAGGTATGGATGGACTGGAACTGACCAGGCGATCAACCAAATTACGCAGAGGCCTTCGGGTCATCGTTCTCACCCTTCATCCGCTGCTTGCCGTGAAGCCCCGTGTATTAGCCGCAGGTGCAAAAGATTGCGTATCAAAAGATGGCTCAATTGATGAACTTCTGACTGCGATTCGTGCGGTTCATGCAGTCCCCAATCATTAATCAACCCTTTTGGGGATTGTAATAGTTATTGTCGTTCCCTGACCTTCTGCCGAAGTGATATTCAGCTTTCCGCTCAGGAATTCGGTTTTGGTACGTATCGTATGCAAGCCGATGCCGTTATTCTCCAGCCTTGCTTGATTAAACCCTTTGCCGTTATCTTTCACGGTAATATTGACCAGTTTCTCGCCTGCCAAGATGTGAATGCTGGCTAAGGTTGCATCCGCATGTTTTACGATATTCATTAATAATTCTTGTATCATCCGGTAAATGGCCACTTCCAAGAATTCGGGCAATCGTGGTTTCAAGCCCAGCAAGCGGTATTCAAATTTCACAGTGCCTGTGAGTTGCCGGCAAATGTCTACAACGGCTTCTTTAAGCCCATCTTCAGCCAGCATGGCTGGCATCAGGTCATGCGATATACCTCTGCATTCCACTATGCAGTCGGTAATCAGTTGTTCAGTGTACTTTATTGCTTCTCTATTGTTATCGGTATTTACTTCGACTCGGTTTAAACTCAGTTTCACCCCGTAAAGCAATTGGCCTAAGCCATTGTGTAACCTTTCGGCCACCCGGCGTCGCTCTTCCTCTTGTGTATTTAGTACCGTTTCAGCAATCTGCTGGCGTTGTTCCTGTTCACGCACCAGAACTTGTATCCGCTCCAGTTCCTTTCGTTCCGAGATATCCTCTAAAATGGTATATCCTAACCTGTTCCCATTATCCTCGATAATGATCGTCGTTACATGAAGCCAGATGGCAGAACCGTCCTTCTTGATCAGGCAGCTATCGAAATTAAATGAGGTAAGCTCGGTCGTCCAAAGCTCTTTTTGCAATGCCTTCCATTGCCTGGCATGATCAGGATGTGCAAAGTCGGTGATACGTTTGCCGATCAGTTCTTCCTGATTGTAACCAATAATCCTGGTTAGTGACTTATTAACTTTTATTATTTTTAATTGGTCGTCGATGATCTTTTTACCAACTGAAGACTCTTCGAATATAGTTCTGAAGCGGTGCTGGCTTTTTTCGTATTCTAAGTGAAACTGATCTTTTTCCGCCTGGTAAATAGCGGTTTGTTCTATTTGAAGTTTTAAACGTTCAAGCTCTTCCTTTAAAACTTTATTTTCCTCTGTGAGGTTTGTCATGGGTAACGAATCGTAACGGTACAAGATACGGTTTTTTCTTATCGGCGCCTTTTAACTTAACAGGACAGGGAAAATGCCGGGCGGAGCTATCAGGGCATGAATTAAGAAGTGCCAAAATAAAGAAAATTGGAAACATTTCGTTATAGGATAATTACCTTCCCTTATAATTTAAATTTCAAATAAACTATTTCAGCTATTCTGCATTTTAATTTATCCGCAAACATTAAACATTATCGAGTTAAGTCAACACTGAACATGTGCCATGTGTTGGTCTTATGCTGATGAACAGAACACATGGAAGATAAGCAAGACCTGCAAAGACAAAACGAGGAGTTGACTGCCGAAAATGAGCGATTATTAGAGCAGGCCCGTCAGCTTGCTGAAGTAACCCGCGCTTACCAGGAAAGTCAGAGCCGTTTTCGGGCGGTTTTTGAAGCTTCAAGCTTAGGCAATAAAATCATCGGAGCTGACCTTAAGATATTGCAGGTAAATGCTGCGCTAATTAAATTACTGGGCTATTCCAATAAAGAGGAGATCATCGGCACTGAAATTTTAAATTACTCACCCTCTGAACGGCACAAGGAATGGCGTTATTTACAGCAACAGTTATGGCAGCATCTTGCGCCATCGTTCAGTCTGGAAACCGTTTTGATCAGAAAGGACGGCTCGCTGATCTGGTGTCAGGTGACTTCCATACTTTTTCAGGATAACGGCGAAACGCTGGGATACACCATCATTGAAGATATCACCGAGCAGCACAAGTTACGTCAGCAGAAAGAAGAGTTCATCAGCGTTGCGAGTCATGAATTAAAAACGCCTTTCACCTCGCTTAAAGCTGCCTTGCAAATCATTAACCGGTTATTAGAGAAGGATGATATCGCTATTGAGCAGTTGCGCAAACTGGCAAAAGGTGCTGAAAAAAAGCGCGGTAAAATTAACCTACCTTATTGCCGATCTGTTAAACACCACCAAAATAGAACAAGGGCAGCTGTCACTCAACCGCACTACATTTCCGGTCAGTGAATTACTGAACAGCTGTTGCAGCCACATAGAAGCCGAGGGAACCTATCGGTTGAAGTTGGAAGGCGATCTCTCTGCCTTTCTTTATGCCGATCAGCAGAAGATAGAACAGGTACTGGTTAACCTTGTGAACAATGCTGTCAAATATGCGCCAAAAAGTTTGTTTATCACTTTTCGGGTGGAGCAATTGCCTTCGGCTGTAAAAATTACCGTGAGTGATGAGGGGCCGGGCATCGCGTTGGAGCATCTTAGTCATTTGTTCGACCGCTATTTTCGTGCAGACCAGCAAAAGAGCCAAACTTCCGGTTTGGGGCTTGGCCTGTATATATCTTCGGAGATCATCCGTCGACATGGCGGCCGGATGGGTGTGGATACCTCGCCGGGAGAAGGCGCATCATTTTGGTTTACCTTGCCAAACCCAGATAGATAAAAGACGATATACTGGCTTAACGCGAAAAGTTTTACCGGCTACCTTACTTTGACCATGCTATGAGTGCAATGTCGCAAACGTTTTCGTGCTATTCTGATATCGCATTCTTTAAAAAAGCAGATTTGCAACCTCCCCCGCATCTCGTTTACCACTGCCATTAAGGCAGCGGGTGGCTTTACTAACATTACTTCACCTTTGGATTTCAGGCGCTCTTTCAAATTAAAGCGTGAGATTATGTTGGCAGGGACTTGGTCATTTATTCAAATTGGACGAACATCAGAAAATTGCTATCTTTACCTAAAATTTACGGCCTCTAAAAGGCATAAAAACTGGTGAGTCATCCGGTGAGTCAATTTTGACCGCCTTCATAAGGTATTGAAAAACAATGATATAGGAGCTTGGGTTCTGAACCCTCTCTCTCCGCAACTAAAACATAAAAGCGGATCAGTTAAACTAATCCGCTTTTGGTTTTAAAGTATAGAATGGCTACCTGTACCTACCATCCAAAATCAACTGTTTTGATTACATTTTCATTCAGGCTGAGGTGAACCGGACAGGTAAGCGCGGCATGTTCCAGTATCTTTTGCTCTTTTTCAGTATATTCTTTAGGGAAAGTAAACTTTACCACCACCTCGGCTACACGGCGCGGATTGGCAGCCATTATTTTGGTGATATCGCATTGGGTGTTATTAATATCAATGCCATGTGTGCGTGCGGCTATGCCCATAATGGTCATCATGCAGCTGCCTAATGATGCCGCGAGCAAATCGGTTGGTGAAAAGGCCTCGCCCCGGCCCTGGTTGTCAACAGGTGCATCGGTAATAATTTTTGTACCCGATTGTAAGTGTGTAGCCTCGGTACGCAGGTCGCCTAAGTAAGTTGTTGAGATAGTTGCCATGGGGAATGTATTTAAAGGCGAAGTTAATATTTATGAGATTATCTTATCTATAATTTGCATGTTGCCATATACCCCTTGTAGCGATGGGTTTAAAACCCATCGCTATTTTGAATAGTCACATTTATCAATCAACTGTAATATAATTATCCGCCCTTTAGGGCGTTACTTGGTTTTTACTTACTTTTGTTTTTATGATAGAACTGCCCGTAGTACCGGCCACGCAAGTGCAACGCAAACCTGATTGGTTAAGGGTAAGGCTCCCGGTTGGAAAAGAGTATGCGCATGTGCGCAGTTTAGTTGATACACATAAGCTGCACACCATTTGCGAAAGCGGCAATTGCCCAAATATGGGCGAATGCTGGGGTGCCGGTACGGCTACTTTTATGATATTGGGCAATATCTGTACCCGCTCATGCTCGTTTTGCGCGGTTGCAACCGGCAGGCCGCTGGCCGTTGATATGGACGAGCCAAACCGCGTTGCAACTTCGGTTAAGCTAATGCAGGTTAAACACTGCGTAATAACCTCTGTCGACCGTGACGATTTGAAAGACGGTGGGTCTATCATTTGGGCTGAAACTATAAACGCTATCCGTCGCGAAAGCCCTGACACTACTTTAGAAACCTTATTGCCTGATTTTAAAGGCAACTGGGATAACCTGGCACGTGTGCTGGCTGTTCGCCCCGAGGTTGTTTCACATAACCTTGAAACCGTACGCCGCCTAACCCGCGAAGTACGTATTCAGGCTAAATATGATCGCAGTCTTGATTGCCTAAGGCACATTTCAGCGGCAGGCCTTCGTACCAAATCAGGTATTATGCTTGGCCTTGGCGAAACTGAGGCTGATGTACTGGAAGCGATGGCTGATCTGTACGATGCCGGTGTGCACATCCTTACTTTAGGGCAATATTTGCAGCCGACACGTAACCACCACCCGGTTATCGATTGGATACATCCTGATCAATTTAACTTCTACAAACAAAAAGGCCTTGAAATGGGTTTCAGGTACGTAGAAAGCGGACCACTTGTCCGTTCGTCATATCATGCTGAAAAACATTTGTTTGATTTGTAATTATTCTTCAATATCTTAACCGGCGTTGAGCAGAAACCATAAAATATCATTGCCGGAAGAAGAATTAGTACGCGCGTTACACCATCGTGAACGAACCGGTGCCGAGGCGTTGTACAATATGTATTCATCATCGTTGTACGGTGTTATCTTTCGTATTATAGGAGAAGAAACAGCCGCTGAAGACGTTTTACAGGAAACTTTTGTAAAAATATGGCATTCATTTTCAGGTTACAGCGCCGAAAAAGGCCGCTTATTTACCTGGATGGTAAACATCGCGCGAAACCTGGCCATTGATAAGGTTCGTTCAAAGGATTTTAAAAATCAAACCAAAAACCAAGAGCTTGAAAATAACGTAACTTTTATCGACGAGCAAAAGAATACGGTTTACAAACCCGAACTATTAGGCTTAAAAGATTTGGTTGACACTTTAAAGCCCGAGCAAAAGCTAATCCTTAACCTCATCTACTTTAAAGGCTACACCCATGTGGAAGCAGCTGAAGAACTTGGCCTGCCATTGGGTACCGTTAAAACCAGATTAAGGATGGCGATACAGGAGTTACGGAAACATTTTAATTGAAATTGGAAGATATAAAGGCATATATTGAATCGGGGATACTGGAGCTTTACGTACTGGGCGACTTAAGTCCGGAAGAAAGGCTGCAGGTGGAGGGGATGGCTTTAAAACACCTGGAAGTGAAAGCTGAACTGGGTGCTATTGAAGCCTCGCTTGAGGTATATGCCCGTGCACATGCCGTTGATCCGTCTGAAAAAATGCAGGACAGGGTATTGAACAGTTTGCTTATAAACTTCGGTAACGACGAAAGTTTTCCAGGCAGAACTGTTAACAGGGTTATTGAAATGCCTGCACGAACCCCAAGCAACTTTTATAAATACGCTTTTGCCGCATGCCTTGTACTATTGCTGGTTAGTATAGCGGCTTTGATAAATGTTTACAACAAATGGAAGCAGTCAGACAGCCAGGTAGTAGCCTTGCAACTGGAGAAACAGCAATTCAGCAAGCGTGTTAACCTGATGGATGAGCAGCTTGATGTTTTTCGTGACAGTACTTTCAGGTTTGTAAAGCTTAAGGGCACACCTAAAACGCCTGCATCAGCAATGACAGTTGCCTGGAGCCCGGTGAAAAAGAAGGTAATGATTGACATGGCCGGTATGAAACTTCCTGCTAACGACGAAAGCCACCAATACCAGCTTTGGGCCATTGTTAAAGGCAAACCTGTCGACCTGGGTGTTTTTGACGCTAAGGCTGATACTGCCATGAAGGAAATGAAACCAGTAGAACAACCGCAAGCCTTTGCCGTAACACTTGAACCACGTGGCGGCAGCGCTAACCCTACTATGGACGAAATGGTAGTAATCAGCAATATTTAAATAGCCAGTTTATTCTGAAACAAGTATTCTGCTTTGCGGGCAGCTTTATAGCTAATGTAAAGGGGGATAATACCTATTGCTCCGAATGAACAGTCGATAAGCTGCCAGAAAAAAGGTATGCCGCGAATATTTCCCGCTATAAAGGCTAACGGAAATATGGCCAGACAAGCGATCATGCCAAATTGCAGCACCCATATATTTTTTACCGGTTCGCGGTACGGACCAATAAAAAGTACAGCCAGCATAACATGCGCAAAAGCAAGCCAGTCGGTACCGTAACTTAAAAAAGGGTAATGCATATTGACGTACCATATAGCATCATACACCGTTTTCAGCCAGCTTTGCATAGCCAATGGTAAGCCGCCGGTATGAGTGGTCAGCCATTTCAACTCACTTTCCAAAGGTAAAGCTGTGATGCCGCTTATGGCTAATCCGGCAATAATGATGAGGATGCCGATGCGGGCACGCTTGATCAATTGATAATAAGTAATTTGCATGATTACAGTTTATTTGGCTTCGGCACGTTGCTTAATAATTTGTAGAATGTTGTTCTGAATATCTTTCATTATCCAATCAGCCCACAGCGAAGCATAAAAATTAAAGGTTGTGGTAAGTTTAAAATGGCTGTACAAATGCAAACGGTAAGTATTACTATTTAACTTTTCCAGTTCGTAAGTCCCATCAATAACGTCAAAGTAATTACCACCAATTACCACATGTTCATCCATTGCTGTTGAAGGAATTTCGTGTGGATTAGCTTTTATAGTAAAACGCATTTTCCTTTCTTCCTGATAATAAGTTACCTGTTCATGAAAGACCAAACCTTTATCAAATATCGCTTTGCGGTAACCGCCAACTCCGTTATAATTTAATTCGGCACTAATGGGGCGAGGAAAGCCAAGGCTATTAGTGAGCCAACCTTTATCTTCATTGTTTTTAATAGCCCTAACCCGCGTTACGTTTTGCCATATATTTGCCTTATCAGCTTTAATATCAATATAAGTGTATGCTTTATAGATAGACGGATGCTCACCTATGTATCTTTCAACAGGTGATATTAATAATGGAAACAGCATTAATATTGAAACATATGTACGTTCATTACTATCTTTTTTCAATTTAAAATACCCTGCTGTTAATCCGCCAAGACTTGCCGTTATTAAAAAAACAGGCAATATCATTAACCAACATGCCCAACCTTCAATAGACAATAAAAGGGTTAACAAAAAAAAGCCAATACCGGTATCCAGGGTGTAATAATACGATAGCCCAATTTCTTTACCCGGTCAATACCAGACAAGTAGATAACCAATGCCCCCATTCCGAACGGCACAAGAAACAAGAAGCTAACAGACATGATGACAAAGACATAAGACCATGCATTAATGCCGAACAACAAATAGAATGCTAATAAAACCAATAAGGCTATTCCACTGATTGTAATTACTCTGTTTAATTTCATACGTGATAAGGTTAGGTAATTACTTAATACTTTTCTCAATCGCTTCTTTTACATATGGCACTTTAAATTGATAGCCTGCTTCTTGCAACCGTGCCGGCAAAACCCAGCGGCTTTTTAGTATAAGTTCAGTTTCGGTTTGCAACAGGCGGGTACCTATTTCAAGCATCCATTTGGTGGCTGGCAAACCGAAGGGCACACCTACTGCTTTACGTACTACGCGCATTAATTCATGATTTTGTATTGGGTATGGAGAGGCTATATTAAAAGCCCCATCTAACTCCGGATGATCTAAAAGGAAATCGACAGTGCTTGTCAGGTCGTCTTCATGCACCCAACTGAAATACTGCTTGCCATCACCCTGAATACCACCCAAACCATATTTTGCCAAGTTTAGGTAATAGCTTGCCACGCCGCCGTAACTGCCAAGTACAACACTGATCCGCAAAATCACCTTGCGAATGCCCGGTACTACAACATCATTAAAGGCTTTTTCCCATTGTTTGCACACTTCAATAGAAAAGCCTTCGCCTATCTCTCCGGTGTACTCGTCCTGCGGACGGTCTTCAGCATGGCGGTATATGGTGGCTGATGCGGCGTTCAGCCAAACCTTAGGCTTGTTCTTAGTTTGCTTAAGCGCTTCGCCCAGTATCCATGTGGCTTTTAATCTTGATGAAAATATTTCGGCCTTGTTTTCTTCGGTATAACGGCAGTTAACGCTTTTGCCGGTAAGGTTGATAAGTACGTCACTGCTTTCCAGGTGCTGCGCCCACTCGCCAATAGTACTGCCGTTCCAATGTACCATTTTAATGTTACCTTCTGTGGGTTTAGGGTTACGTGTAAAAATGATCAACTCGTTGGCTTGGGCACTAAAATGCTTCGCCAGCACACTACCTAAATAACCGCTTCCTCCAGCAAGTATTATTTTATTGTATTTCATGATATGCTTAGTTTAAAATTAACAGCAATATACCTAAACGATATGCCATCCATGTTATGGTAAGTAACCAACCCAAGCCTAATAACTTGCTGCGACGGATGTGCTCAAGAAACATCAACCCGGCAACGCCTAAAAAATAAAGTGTGTACACCAATGCTGGCAATTCAACAAATTGTGCCAGCAACAAACAGGGCAGCAGTAAAAGCGCACCCGCGAAAGAAATGGTCATCATATTACCGAGGTAATCCCACTTTTTACAATTAGCATACAAGCTTACAATTATGCCCTGGAACAGTATCTGTCCGCCGCAAATAGCATATTCACGCCAAACGTTACCAACAGGCACCATACCTGTCAACAAATGCGCGTATTGTGTGAGTATAAAACCCACCATCAGCCAGGTGAACAACAGATAAGCTACACGGTATTTTAGCTTAAAACCGGGCTGCACCTCAAAATTATCAGCAGCGTTGCCGGGCACAATTACCCTGCGGTTGTATGAAATAAAAGCATAAGCTTTCTGCGCTATCCATATAAAAGGTTTCCACTCAAACAATGCTTTAAACAGCGGGAAGCTATTGGCAACCACTTTAAACAAGCTAACTACACCATATTCCACCTCCCCTGTTTGAGTGTTTATTAGCGCAATTTCGTTCACCGCGCGCTGCCTGTCAACTAACGGACAGGCGGGCAGCATTTCCTGATAAGGTTTGCGCCCGTTATTATCAAGCATGCCGCTGCCTACAAACGCTTTGGTGTACAGGCTGCACATAGGACATTCGGCATCGTATAGTATGATATGGTTACTTAGCGTTTTCATAATACATTATTTAAGCATTGGCTCTATTTTGTTGAGCCTTACTGCGTAGTTTAAAAAATATAGTAAGGTTGAGAAAATGCATACCGCCCAGTATAAGAATTATCCAGCCGAGTTTATAGCTTAGAACCTCAATCACTACACGTGCATCACTGATGCTGCCACTTTCTTTCAGCGCCAAACTCATATAGCCTACATTAATTAGATAAAAGCCCACAACCAGTAGTTTATTTACAGAGTCGGCTAAGTTGGTATTGCCGTGAAAAATGTCTACCAGAAATATCCGGCCGTTTTTAAATAGAACCTTTGCTACCCAGACAGTTAATGCAATGCTAATTAGTAGATAGGTACCGTAAGTTAAAATAAAGTAATTCATGATTTTTAAGATTAAGTTTAGTTTGTAAATTTTGAATTTTCAATAAAAAATGAAAGTATAGTTTAAAAAAATATATCTTATTTGAATATTTTAAAAATCGAACCCCAAAACCAGTTTTCCTCAGCCTTCATCATGGTTTCAAGTGTTTTATTGACGTTTCCCGCCAGCTTGTTAATGCCTGATACCGACGATTTGAAGGCCTTATATTCCGGATTCTTCTCATCACCTTTAATTTGCGATAGCTCACTCAGTGCTTTCAGTACCGGGTCGAGTTCACGCTTTTTACGTTCCTGTGCCACCTGGCGTGCAATTGTCCAGGCATCCTTTTCTGCAAAGAAGTATTCCTTACGCTCGCCGGGTTTGTGTTGTTTTTCAACAAGGCCCCAGCTTATCAGGTCGCGCAGGGTCATGTTGGCGTTGCCTCGGGAGATACTCAGCTGCTCCATCACTTCCTCAGTAGTTAAAGCTTCAGGCGAAATCAACAATAGGGCATGTACTTGGGCCATGGTGCGGTTTATACCCCACTCGGAACCTAATTTGCCCCAGGTTTCGATAAATTTCGATTTCGCTTCCGCCAATTCCATATACAAATGTAGCAAAGTTTTTAAACTTTCAAATATTATTGAAAGTTTTTTAGGCTATTTATAAAAATATTTCGATTTAGGTGTAACGTTTTAAAAGTCTACCCGTCTTATAGATAATTAGTATGAGTATTTAGTTCTTTATAAGGTCAGTTAATAGTTAGAAAAAAGCGGTTGCGGATACTCACAGCCGCTTTTTTTATACGGTAAGTTTTGACATAGTTAAAGGTAGTTGCTGTGCAAGTTTACCCGGCAACACCACGTTCATGCGGTTAGGCAACGCCAGTTCGTCGCCGGCTTTGCCATGTATATAGACACCGATTAAACAAGCATCTTCAGAGGAATAGCCTTGCGCCAGCAGTGATGCCAGTATCCCGG
The DNA here is from genome assembly GCF_004005815.1 of Mucilaginibacter limnophilus. Lineage (GTDB taxonomy): Bacteria > Bacteroidota > Bacteroidia > Sphingobacteriales > Sphingobacteriaceae > Mucilaginibacter > Mucilaginibacter limnophilus. The sequence goes on from NZ_SACK01000008.1 coordinate 231,186, forward strand.
TTAGTACATCTCCCATTCCACCGGTTGCCATAGCGGCATTACTGGTCGAGTTAAAATACAGCTTGCCTTGCGGTGTAGCCGTTATGGTATAATCGTTTTTTAGTATGATATATATATATCTTTCTTCTGCTTGTTTACGCGCAGTTTGCAGCCTGTCCCACCAGCTTGTATGCTCGCCAAACAAACGATCAAACTCTTTCATGTGCGGCGTTAAAATACTTCCCTGCGGAATATTACCAAACAGCACACTATTGATTGCTATCAGATTAAGCCCATCAGCGTCAATAACTATCGGCCTTTTGTAATTGGTAAGCACTTCAGAAAGTAGTTCAAGTGCATTTTCACCAGTACCCAGCCCCGGACCAATGGCTATGCTGTTGTATTTATCCCATTTTATGTCGGGCAAACTGTTACCATCACGTATTACGGCCATTAATTCAGGCAGGTAACTATTAAGCGCTGTCAGCCCGCTGGCAGGTATGCAGGCACTGGTAAGTCCTGCTCCTGCGTATGCCGATCCTGCCGAGCTAAGCAATGCCGCCCCCATGGTTTTTTCCTCACCGGCTATAATTAGCGCGTGGCCATAAGTGCCTTTATTGGTGAACCGTTTTCGCGGTTTTAACAGCTTGCGTATATCTTTCTCTTCGATGTACTGATATGGTGAATCAAGTGAGCGGGTAAACTCTTCATCCAAACCGATGTTCACTACTTCGCAGCAATTGATGTAATGGCTGGCTTCAGGCAATAAAAAATTAATCTTCGGTTGTTGAAAGGTTATTACCAAATCGGCTTTTAAAACAACAGCATCCTGCTCAATCGCGCCTTCAGCAAAAAAACCCGTGGGGACGTCAATAGCTACAACGGTTGCATCAACGCTATTTAAATATTCAACAAAATGTTTGTATTCACCATCCAGGGGCTTGTTAAGGCCGCTGCCTAAAAGGGCATCGATGATTATCGGGCAGTTTTCTGCTGTCACTTCAGCTGCCGAATTTACTTCTTTAAAAGGCACATCGGTATGCTGCAGACGGGTTAGGTTTTCAGTAAAATCAGCCGAAGCTTTATCGCTGAAACGCGTAATGGTAACATAAATATTTTTATACTGATGCTGGTGCAGCATACGGGCAATAGCAAGTCCGTCGCCACCGTTGTTACCGGTGCCGCAGTAAACAGCTATCGCTTTTTGCTTGTCAGGAAAGTGGTTTAAAAACCAGCCTACAAACGCCCTTGCGGCCCGTTCCATCAAATCAATAGAAGCAACGGGCTCGTGGCTAATGGTATATTCGTCGGCTTTACGTATATCGGCAGAAGTAAGCAATGGCAGCATAACATCATAAAGTTATGATTATTGCTTTTTGTTTCCTTCTACAAAATTGGTTAACGGAAAAAATTAGTTTTTAAGGCTCAGCTCCTTGGTTTGCATCATTTTACGCAGGTTATTAAGGGCGTAACGCATACGGCCCAACGCGGTGTTGATGCTTACATCGGTAACATCGGCAATTTCCTTAAAGCTCATATCACCAAAGTGGCGCATAATAAGCACCTCTTTTTGCTCTGAAGGCAATAACTGGATAAGGCTTTTCAGGTCTTTATGCGTTTGTTCGCGCACCATACGGTCTTCGGTACTCTCATCATAATTACCCAAAACCTCGAAAATATCAAAGTCGTCGCCGTTACTAACCATAGGCGCGCGTTTTTCACGGCGAAAATGGTCGATCACCAGGTTGTGCGCAATACGGGTTACCCAAGGTAAAAACTTACCCTCCTCGTTATATTTTCCGGCTTTTAAGGTGTTTATTACTTTTATAAAGGCATCCTGAAAGATATCCTCGGCCAGATATTCGTCTTTAACAAGCAAATAAATAGAAGTATATATTTTTGACTGATACCTGCGGATAAGTTCAACAAGCCCGCCTTCGTCGCCTGATATATATAGATGGATTAGATCCTGATCACTTTGCAATTTTAAATCCATAGAAATCTCTCTACTTAAATATAGTTTTAAATAAATGTTAAGTAAAGTTTTTCCTATAGCGTGCTTTCTTTTAGGGGTTAAAGAATTTCTTATCTCAAATAAAATAAAAATAACAATAAAAAGCAAATTTATTTGTTTGACTATGTAAGTGTACCTACGTTTAACGGCTACTTAAAGATTTTTGGGATAATCTTTTATTGTACAATACTTTTCTTTGCTATACTATTACCTCTTACTGACAACAATTCTTTCCGTGCATTTGCATCTTGCTAAACATTTTAGGATTTTTGCACTTTCTCATTTAGTCGATAGACCATAGTCCATAGAAACTATCGTCTATGGACTATCGACATACAACGCATGATTAACGAAGCAGAAAAAGACGCTCAAAAGCATATAATTATAAAAGGCGCAAAGGTGCATAACCTGAAGAACCTTGATGTTGCCATACCTAAGAATAAGCTGGTGGTGGTTACAGGCATGTCGGGCTCGGGCAAATCGTCGCTGGCGTTTGATACGCTGTACGCCGAAGGCCAGCGCCGTTATGTGGAAAGCCTTTCATCATACGCGCGCCAGTTTTTAGGGCGGATGAACAAGCCTGATGTTGATTATATTAAAGGCATTGCCCCTGCCATAGCTATAGAGCAGAAGGTAATCACCTCGAACCCGCGCTCAACCGTAGGTACCTCTACCGAGATATATGATTATTTAAAGCTGCTGTTTTCGCGCATTGGCAAAACGTATTCGCCTTTATCGGGCAATATTGTTAAAAGAGACACGGTTACCGATGTGATCAACTTTGTGCTTAGCCTGCCAGACGATACTCAGGTTACTATACTTTGTCCGTTACACCCGCACAACAACCGCAGCCTGAAAGAGGAGCTTGCCGTACTGATGCAAAAAGGCTTTGTGCGTGTTGAATATAAAGGTAAGCTGGCTCGTATTGAGGCATTGCTTGAAGATGAAAGCATTGCGGCCGATACTGAAATGTCAACTAAAAAGTCGAAGAAAGCAGACCATACTCAGTCGGATGCCGATCATAGCGATGTGCGAATTGTGATTGACCGTGTTACCAAAAACGAGGAAGAGGAAACCGTAAGCCGCCTGGGTGACAGTATCCAAACCGCGTTTTTTGAAGGTAAAGGTGATTGTTACATACGCTGGCAAGATGGCGACGCTGAGCAGGAACGCTTTTTTTGCGACCGCTTCGAACTTGACGGTATCCGTTTTGAAGAGCCTTCGCCAAACTTTTTCAGCTTTAACAACCCTTACGGAGCCTGTAAAAAATGCGAGGGCTATGGCAAGGTGATTGGCATTGACGAAGACTTGGTTATTCCCGATAAAAGTAAAACCGTGTACGAAGGCGCCATAGCGCCTTGGCGCGGCGAAAAAATGCGGGAGTGGAACGACCGCCTTGTGAAAAACGCTATTAAGTTTGACTTCCCGATACACCGCCAGTACAATCAGCTTACCGAAGAGCAACAGCGCCTGCTTTGGAAGGGCAACAGCTACTTCCAGGGTTTAGATGCTTTCTTTAAGGAACTGGAAGAACAAACTTATAAGATACAATACCGCGTTCTGCTTTCACGCTACCGCGGAAAAACCACCTGCCCTGATTGTAAAGGTAGTCGTTTGCGCCCCGATGCGGCTTATGTAAAGATCAACGGCAAATCGATAACCGACATTGTACTAATGCCGCTTGATAAAGCCTTTGAGTTTTTTAATGGGCTCGAGCTTTCGGCACATGATGAAAAGATTGGCCGCAGGTTGTTAACCGAGATAACCAACCGGCTTAACTTTTTAAATGATGTTGGATTGAGTTATCTTACATTGAACCGTTTGTCGAATACTTTATCGGGGGGTGAGTCGCAGCGTATTAATTTGGCTACTTCCTTAGGCAGCAGTTTGGTAGGGTCCATTTATGTATTGGATGAACCGAGTATCGGCCTGCACCCGCGCGACACCAACCGCCTGATAGGCGTACTTAAATCTCTGCGTGATGTAGGCAACACCGTTTTGGTTGTTGAGCACGAAGAGGAAGTAATGAAAGCGGCAGACCATATTATTGATATCGGCCCTGAAGCCGGTACACACGGCGGCGAGTTGATATTTACAGGTACCTACACCGACATAATAACTGACGATAAAAGTCTTACCGGCAAGTATTTAAGCGGAAGAGAAGAAATTGCTATTCCAACGCAACGCCGTAAATGGAACGATCACATTACCATAAAAGGCGCGCGCGAAAATAACCTAAAGCATGTAACCGCCAAGTTCCCGTTAGGCGTGCTTACTGTGGTTACAGGGGTTTCCGGCTCTGGTAAAACAAGCCTTGTAAAACGCATCCTGCACCCTGCCCTGCAAAAAACGCTGGGCAATTACAACGGCGAGCAAACCGGCGCATACGATGCTATTGAGGGCGATTACAATAAAATTGAGCAGGTGGAATTGGTCGACCAGAACCCTATAGGTCGCTCATCGCGCTCGAACCCGGTTACTTACGTTAAGGCCTGGGACGAGATACGTAACCTGTATGCCTCACAAGCATCGGCTAAAGCAGCAGGCTTAAAGCCATCAGCGTTTTCATTTAATGTTGAAGGTGGCCGTTGCGACGTTTGCCAGGGCGAAGGTGAAGTAAAGATAGAGATGCAGTTTATGGCTGATATCTTTTTGACATGCGAAGCCTGCAACGGTAATCGTTTCAAGCAAAACGTACTTGACATTACCTACAATGAAAAGAATGTATCGGAAGTATTGAATTTGACCATTGACGAGGCCGTTGAATTCTTCGCCAAAGAGACCAAAATCATCAACAAAATAAAACCTTTGGTCGATGTAGGTTTAGGTTATGTGCATCTGGGGCAATCTTCAAACACCCTATCGGGCGGTGAGGCGCAACGCATCAAGCTGGCTTCGTTCCTGGTGAAAGGCAACAACACCAATAAAACGCTGTTTATTTTTGACGAACCGACTACCGGGCTACATTTTGCTGATATAAAGAAACTACTAAAATCATTCGACGCGCTGTTGAACCAGGGTAATACCATCATTGTAATAGAACACAATATGGACGTTATTAAATGCGCCGACTGGATTATTGACATCGGCCCCGAAGGTGGCGACCGCGGTGGTAATGTGGTGTTTGAAGGTGTGCCCGAAGATTTGATTAAACAGGAAGGGTCTTATACGGGCGAGTATTTGAGAGAGCGATTTCTATAACTGTCATTCTGAGCGATAGCGAAGAATCTATCGGCGATTAGAAGTTCGCTACAGATTCTTCGCTATCGCTCAGAATGACAAAAGAATAACTTATTTTCCCGCTTTACTTCGCTCAATTACCTGCATATAGTAATTCTCATACTCAGGCAGTATATTCTGCAGGTCGAATACTTTGGCACGGGCAAGGGCATTCTCTTTAAAAGTATTAAGGCGGTCGTCGTCCTGAAGTATATGTATAGCGGCTTCGGCCATGCCTTTTACGTCGCCAACATCCTTTAAAAAGCCGGTTTCACCGTCAACATTCAATTCGGGTAAACCACCTGTGTTGCTGCTGATAACAGGCACCTTACAGGCCATGGCTTCAAGTGCGGCTAAACCAAAACTCTCTGATTGTGATGGCATCAGGAACAGGTCAGACACTGAAAGTATTTCTTCAATAGCGTCCTGTTTGCCCAGGAAGCGTATCTGGTCGGCTACGCCAAGGTCGCGCGCCAGTTGCTCACATCCCGAACGCTCGCCACCATCACCCACCATAAGCAGGCGTGCGGGCACTTCCTTCACCACTTCAGCAAAAATCTTTACCACATCTTCGGTACGTTTTACCTTACGAAAATTAGAGGTATGTACCAGTATTTTTTCACCGTTTGGTGCTATCGCCTTGCGGAAATGGTCTTTCGGCTTCAGGCTGAAACGGTTCAAATCTATAAAGTTCGGGATAACCTTTATCTCGTTCTGTATATCGAAAAAGTCGTAAGTGTCTTTGCGTAAATGTTCAGATACGGCGGTTACTCCGTCAGACTTATTGATGGAAAAAGTAACTACCGGATTATACGTACGATCTTTACCAACAAGAGTAATATCGGTACCATGCAGGGTGGTAACAAAGGGAATGTCAATACCGTAGGTGGCCAAAATCTGCTTTGCCATAAACGCTGCTGAAGCATGTGGAATGGCATAATGAACATGCAATACGTCGAGCTTTTCAAAACGCACAACATCTACCAGTCGACTTGCAAGAGCCAGCTCATACGGCGGAAAGTCAAACAAAGGATAGTTAGAAACCGACACCTCGTGATAGAAGAGGTTTTCAGAAAACAGGTCGAGACGGGCCGGCTGGTTATATGTTACAAAGTGAACCTGGTGGCCACGATCGGCAAGCGCTTTCCCTAACTCTGTGGCAACAACCCCGCTACCGCCGAAGGTTGGATAACAAACAATTCCTATTTTCATTTTCAACTGCAATGTTAACAGCTATTTATGGCAAATGTGTTAACAGCGTGTAAAATATAGGAAGCTTGCACGTTTGTTACTTTATGCCCATCTCCTTCTTTAAAAACTTGCCGGTAAAGCTGTCTTTCACCTTGCACAAGCCTTCAGGCGTACCGCTGAACAGTATTTTACCACCACCTGAACCGCCTTCCGGACCAAGGTCTATCACATGATCAGCAACCTTTATTACGTCAAGATTATGCTCGATAACCAATACCGTATTGCCCTTATCAACTAACTGGTTAAGTACGCCAAGCAATACATTAATGTCCTCAAAGTGCAAGCCGGTAGTTGGTTCATCAAGTATGTAAAATGTATTGCCTGTGTCTTTTTTAGAAAGCTCGGTAGCCAGCTTTACACGCTGCGCCTCACCACCCGATAGGGTGGTTGACGCCTGCCCAAGCGTGATATAGCCTAAACCAACGTCAAATAGTGTTTTTACCTTTCGGTAGATTGATGGGATATGCTCAAAAAACGCAACCGCGTCCTCAATGCTCATGTCCAATACATCACTTATGGATTTTCCGCGATAACGCACTTCAAGGGTTTCTCGGTTGTATCGCCTGCCACCACATTCTTCACAAGGAACTTGTACATCTGGCAAAAAGTTCATTTCAATTACTTTCATACCCGCACCCTGGCAGGTTTCACAACGCCCGCCTTTTACATTGAACGAGAAACGTCCCGGTTTGTAGCCGCGTATCTTGGCTTCAGGCAGTTGCACATACAAGTTACGGATGTCTGAAAACACACCGGTGTAGGTAGCCGGGTTTGAACGCGGTGTACGACCGATTGGCGTTTGATCGATCTCGATAACCTTATCAATTTTTTCCAACCCTTCAATGCTTCCATATGGTAAAGGCTGTTTTTTAGCCCGGAAGAAATGATGATTTAATATTGGGTATAGGGTTTCAGTAATTAAACTTGATTTACCGCTGCCTGATACGCCGGTGATGCCTATCAGCTTACCTAATGGAAACTCTACCGAAACATTCTTTAAATTATGTCCAGACGCTTTTTTCAATACCAGCTTGTTACCGTTACCTTCACGGCGCTTTTTAGGGATTTTTATTTCGCGTTCCCCGTTAATATATGATGTGGTAAGTGTATGTTCTTTCATCAGTTCGGCAGGGGTACCTTGCGCTACCACCTGACCGCCATGAACACCGGCTGCCGGCCCCATGTCAATCACGTGGTCAGCTTCAAGTATCATGTCTTTATCGTGCTCAACTACAAGTACGGTATTACCCAGGTCGCGCAGATTTTTAAGCGCGTTTATCAGGCGCTCGTTATCCCGCTGGTGAAGGCCGATGCTTGGCTCGTCAAGGATGTACATTACATTCATTAATTGCGAACCAATTTGTGTAGCCAGCCTGATCCGCTGCGCCTCGCCGCCCGAAAGGGTTTTGGCTGTACGGTCAAGCGTTAAGTAGCTCAAGCCTACATCAAGCAAAAAGCCAATGCGTGCACGTATCTCTTTCAGTATCTCGCGGGCAATAACGTTCTGACGCTCGCTAAGCCTTCCTTCCAGATTATCAAACCAGGCATTCAGCGTGGTGATGTCCATGCAGGCTAACTCGAAGATATTCTTTTCATCAACCTTGAAGTGCAGCGATTCTTTTTTCAACCTTGCACCGCCACAAACCGGGCAGGTTTTAAGCACACGGTAATTTTCCATGTCTTCCACGTCGTCGTCACCACGGCGTTCCTGCTGGTCTTCCAGCATTTTAACTATACCTTCAAAGTTGATGGAATAGTTTTGTACGTTCCATTTGTTGTACTCTACCGCAACGCTTATCTTTTCCTCAGTACCGTTTAAAATAATATCAAGCTTTTCCCGATCCAGTTTTTCAATCGGGGTAGAAAGCGAAAACTCAAACTTTTTGCCCAGCGCTTTCAGCACCTGAAAAATCCATGTTTCTTTGTATTCGCCAATGGGCGCAAGGCCGCCTTTTTCTATGCTTAATTTTGGATTAGGTATCACTGCCGACTCATCCACCTCGAAAATATAGCCAAGTCCGTTACACTTTTCGCAGGCGCCATAAGGCGAGTTGAATGAAAATGTATTTGGCTGAGGCTCATCATATGAGATACCCGAAACCGGGTCCATCAAATACTTACTAAAGTATGATACATTGTTATCTTTATCAGCAATGCGGATGATACCTTTTGCCAGCTTTAGCGCTGTTTGCACCGAATCATATAAACGCTTGCCGTCTTTTTCGTTAACAACCAACCGGTCAACCACAATATCTATATCGTGTATTTTGTACCTGTCAAGCTGCATTTTGGGTGTTACATCGGCAATTGTACCGTCAACCCAAACTTTTAAATACCCTTGTTTGCGTATGCTTTCAAATAGTTCGCGGTAATGTCCTTTACGGCCTTTTACCACCGGCGCCATAATGTTTACAGGCTGACCGTCAAACTTTTCGTTAATGGTACGCAGTATCTGGTCTTCACTCATGCGCTCCATTTTCTCACCTGTGGTGTAAGAGTAAGCATCACCCGCACGGGCGAACAACAAACGCATAAAATCGTATATCTCGGTAATAGTACCCACCGTTGAGCGGGGGTTTTTGCTGGTTGTTTTCTGCTCGATAGCGATTACCGGACTTAGACCCGACACTTTATCTACATCCGGGCGCTCCATGCCGCCCATAAACTGGCGCGAGTAAGCCGAAAATGTTTCCATATAGCGGCGCTGCCCCTCAGCATAAATAGTATCAAATGCCAGTGACGATTTTCCGCTGCCGCTAAGCCCGGTAACAACCACCAGTTGGTTACGCGGAAACGAAACGTCGATATTTTTTAAATTATGAACCCGCGCACCATAAACTTCAACTTCGCTTTGTTCGCCCAGGTCAATACGTTGATCACTCATATAATATATAAAACGCAATAGATTAACCGCGGTTAAGCGGCTTAGTTTCAACAATAAATGTTTTGCTAAAATTTTTTGCAAATATACATAAAAAGGCTTTGTTTAATAACAGGTGATTGTAACCGCAATGTGATTGAATGTTTATAAGAAATATTAATATGACAACAAAATGTCGCAATAAATTGAATAATGTCATATAATTGCGACATGAAATCAACTGAGCAAAATATTGTTGATACTGCTATCTACGTTTTGAACGAAAACCCATCAGCCACACTTGAGATGGTAGCCGATAAAGCCGGCATATCCAGCCGCACGCTTTATCGCTATTTTAACCACCGGAACAAATTATTAGCATCTTGCAAGGAAACACTTACGGTAACCTGCCGGGCAGCCATGAATGCCGCTTTCGACGCCAGCGAAAATCCGATCAAACAATTAGAACTTACTCTTTACGCGGCCATTGATTGCGGCAGCAAATTCGCTTTTTTTGATAAGCTGAATCAAATTATGCCTAAACAGGAAACACCTGAAACTGACGGAAATGCGGGACAGATACAAGGCCGGTTGTTCAACCTGATTGTAACACTGCAAAAACAAGGCTTAATAACCGATGTCCTTACCTCAGCGTGGATATACAAGCTATTTTCGGGCATGGTAAACACTACGATATCGGCCATAACTTCCGGTGATATCGCTGTGAACGATATAAAACGTTTTGCTTGGATATCTTTTAGTCAAAGTATCGGCATTCAAAAAACAGCGGCTTAATTAATACACTAACACGGCTCTTACATGGCCGGATAATAAATATGGAAACACAATCACAATTCGATGTTATAATTATTGGCGGCAGCAGTGCGGGCCTTTCTGCCGGACTGGCTTTAGGCCGTGCCCTGCGCAAGGTTTTAATTATTGACAACGGTAAGCCCTGCAACCGGCAAACACCACATTCGCATAATTTTTTAACCCACGATGGACATACTCCTGCTGATATAATGGAAGTCGCAAAACGAGATGTACAGGCTTATCCCACAGTTCAGTTTCTTGATGCAACAGTTACCGATGTCACCGGCCATAATACAGCATTTACTGTTACTGTTAATGCTACCACCCATTACTATGCAGGCAAAATTATTTTTGCTACGGGCGTTAAAGACATTATGCCCTATATGGAAGGTTTTGCCGAATGCTGGGGTATATCAGTCATTCATTGTCCGTATTGCCATGGTTATGAATACCGCGGTAAAATCACTGGCATACTGGCTAATGGCGACACTGGCTTTGAATTGGCCAAAATGATATCCAACTGGACAGATCAACTTACATTATTTACAAATGGCGCCGCCACTTTTACTGATGAGCAGCACAAAGCCTTGATAAAAAACAATATCCGGATAACTGACAGTGAAATAAGCCATTTAATACACAAAGACGGCTATATTGAACAAGTTGTATTTAAAGACGAAGGCAGCATAGCCATTAATGCTTTGTATGCCCGCCTCCCATTTGTTCAGCATACTGATGCTCCTGAAAAATTAGGCTGTGAGTTTACTGAACAAGGCCATATTAAAATTGATATGATCAACAAAACATCAGTTCCGGGTGTATTTGCCTGCGGCGATAACACAACAGCAATGCGTACGCTGTCTGCTGCTATTGCAAGCGGCACCTTAGCGGGGGTAGCCGTTAGTAAAGATCTTACTCAGGAGCAATTTTGATTTTTATCAAATAAAAAAGCCTGCCCTTATACAAAAGGCAGGCTTTGAATGTGCTCCGATGCCGGTAGATTAAAATGCGCCAGCTATAAACTGCGGCATTTCGTCGAGGTTAACAAGCTTGGGCAATTCCTGCTCTTTGCTTTTGTAACCATATTTGGCGGGGTTTTCAATAATTGCTTTCATGGCAACTAATTTATATACATAGCTGCCGGTTTCGCGGTTAAAGCGCGTAGTATAATAGCCCCAGGTTTTTTGCTTACGCATTGCCCTAGCTATTTGTACCGAACCATTGTTGTAAGCCGCGGCGGCGAGTGTCCAATCGCCAAACTCGCTGTAAAGTTCGCGCAGGTATTTACAAGCAGCAATAGTTGACTTTCGTGTTAAAAGACGTTCGTCTCGCTTACGGTTAACTTTTAAGCCATAATGACGGGCAGTACCAGGCATAAATTGCCATAAACCGCGTGCGCCTTTTGGCGATGTGCCTCCTTTAAGGCCCGATTCTACTAACGGAATGTACTTGAAATCGTCAGGGATACCATAATAAGCCAAAATAGGCTCAATAATTGGGAATAATCTGGCTGCCTTTTTATGCAGTGCATTTGTCTGGACTTTTGTATAGGAATGCATCCATAACGAATAGCTGAGTTTTCGCTTTACACGGGGACGATAAACAGGCAGGGCCTTGTTTGCAAAGCTGTATTCGTTGCTTTTTTCTTCTGTTTTAATAACAGAGAATGCATTACTACGATGAGTTGCATGTGACCTGTTGAAGGCCGTGGCATCACAAAGATCAAAAGCCGAAATGAAAAATACCACCAGCATTACGGAGCACGTAATTAAGTGTTTTTTTGTCATTCGTTTTTTTATCATTTATTATACTTTATGTAAAACTCTGCGCAAAAGTACGCTATATAAATCACATTATCAAATACTTACATTTTACTTAGTGTTTTGGTCGCATTTTAAGACCCGCAAAAACGCCGTTTAAATACTGTTAAACAGCGTTTTTGCACACTTTGCACGTTTTGCAAAAAAGCCTATATCGGCCACCCGATTTTGGCGCTTTTTCTGCAAGTCAAAGCCTTATCAACTGATTTTTCCATCCTCTCTCTGAAACATTCTACCGCCTACAGTTGTAACTAAACTAAAGTTGTTTAGTGTGTTAAAATACCGTATCTTTGTCGCCCCGCAATCGAGGGTAAAATCATAATACTATGGCATTTAAAAGGCAAGGGAACAGTCGTGACGACAAGTCCGCCGGGTCACCCAAAAGGTCTTCAACCAACAGCCGCACAGGCAAGCCATCGGGTCCTGCCCGCGGCAGGGGTACCAATAAAGGTGACGCATCTGATAACCAATCTCCCTTTAAAAAGTTTGAAAAAAGTAAACCGGCCGACAAACGTGCTGCCGGGAAATCATATTCAGGGAGGGGAGAAAGAGCCGACAGGCCTGCACGTAATTTCGACAATGATGGCGACAAAGGGCCATTTTCAGGAAGAGGCGGCAGTAAAAAGCCATATTCGGGCAGACCAGACAGATCATCATCAGACAGGCCTGCACGAAGCTTCAATAAAGAAGGGGGTGAAAAAAGACCCTATTTATCAAGAGGCGGCGACAACAAAAAACCATTAGGCGGCCGCGGAAACGATGGCGATAAGCCAAGAAGCTACGGCGCCGGTACTGGCAAACGGGGCTATGTACCCCGCACCGACGGCGGATACAAAAAGCGTGAATCAGGCAATTATAGAGACAGGCCAACAGATAATTTTGAAGATAAGCCTGAAAGGGCCTATAACGACAGACCGGAGTTTGACGCCTCGTCAAAAACGATGCGTGGCCGCAAAAAAACTGCCGAACCAAAAGAGCAGGAAAGCGGCCTTATAAGACTTAACCGTTACATTGCTAATGCAGGTATTTGTTCTCGTCGTAAAGCTGATGAATTAATAGAAGCAGGAGTAGTTTCGGTAAACGGCGAAGTAATATCTGAACTGGGCTATAAAGTTAACCCTGCCACTGATACTGTACGTTATAACGGCGAAACACTGAAGCGTGAAAAAATGGTGTATGTGCTTTTGAATAAGCCAAAAGATTACATTACCACCACTGACGATCCGCAGGAACGCCGTACAGTGATGCACCTTGTTGACAAAGCCAGCAAAGAACGCATTTATCCGGTTGGCCGCCTCGATCGTAATACAACCGGTTTGTTGCTTATGACTAACGATGGAGACCTTGCCGATAAACTTTCGCATCCGCGCAGCAACGTAGTAAAACTTTATCAGGTTGAGCTAAGTAAAAGCCTTACGCAGGGCGATCTAAATAAAATAGCTTTTGGCCTTGAGCTGGAAGATGGCCTTATTAAGCCTGATTCAATTTCCTATGTACAGGGTGGCAGTAAGCGCGAAGTAGGCATACAGATACATAGTGGTAAAAACCGTATTGTACGCCGTATTTTTGAACATTTAGGCTATGAGGTAGTAAAACTTGACCGTGTAGTTTATGCCGGACTTACCAAAAAAGATCTTCCACGAGGCCGCTGGAGATATCTTGAAGAAAAGGAGCTAATACAGCTAAAACATTTATTATAAAAGAAACGCCCTGCTACAACGGGGCGTTTTTTTGTTTAATTTGTAATAATTAAATCTGCATGTTATGAAAAGAGTTTTATTAGCAATTGCATTACTATCGCCATTGCTTATGCTTGCACAAGATAAAAAGAAAAAAGGCCCAAAAACATTCGACCTGATTGTTGGAGCGTACACCAGCGAAAAAAGTACAGGAATCAGCGTATATCGATTTTATGCAGAAACAGGCAGGCTGGCGTATCTAAGCCAGTCGGATGATATACCTAATCCATCATACCTTGCCATTGATAAAGATAACAAATTTGTTTACGCGGTTAGTGAAACTGATGACGGACAGGTTTATGCTTATAGCTTCGAGCCCAAAAATGGGCAGCTTACCTTCATTAATAAACAAAAATCAAACGGCGCGGCGCCATGCTACATCAGTGTTGATGAAGACCGCAAAAACCTGTTTGTGGCCAATTATTCGAGCGGCAGCTTAGCGGTATTACCCGTTAACGAAAATGGCTCGATACAACCTGCCTCCCAGATGATACAGGAAAAAGGCAGCGGCATCAACAAAGAACGTCAGGAAGGCCCGCATGTACATACGGCATTTTTATCACCCGATGAGAAGTTTGTGCTATATACAGACTTAGGAACTGATAAAATTCATGTTACCAAATATAAAAGCGGGCAAAAGCCCCCTTTAACACCTGCTGAGCCGCCTTTTATAAAGGTAGCAGGCGGAAACGGGCCACGGCATCTTGAATTTTCGCTTGATAAAAAACACCTGTATGCGGTTGAAGAAATGTCGGCCAGGGTTACCGTATTTGACTACAACAAAGGAGAACTAAAGCAAATACAGGAAGTTACCATGCTTGCCGATGGCTTTACCGGTAAAGTTGGTGCAGCTGATGTGCACATTTCACCTGATGGCAGGTTTCTATACGCATCAAACCGCGGCGACGCGAATGAGATAGTGATCTACTCAATAGATCAGGGTACCGGCATGCTTACGTTTGTTCACCGCTTTTCAACCCGTGGCAAAACTCCCCGCAATTTTGTTATCGACCCAACAGGCAATTACCTGCTGGTAGCCCATCAGGATAGCGATACTATTAATGTATTTAAACTTGATACCAACACCGGCAAGCCTACTGCCATGGTAAGTTCAACCACTGCAGGCAAGCCTGTATGCTTAAAGTTTGCCAATGCAACTGAGAAGGATTGAAATAGTGAGGGCTAAGTCACTTTAAATAACAAAGGCGAGGGTTATATCCTCGCCTTTTATGTTATAAAGCTATTTATTCAATTATTTTTTACTGAAGCTATAAACCACATAACCGGTTTGCGCACCTATCGGGATAGGTGTTTTTAATACCAGGTTATCTTTAGTAGCGCTGCCTACGTCAAGGCGGTAACCCTCAGCAACGTTTTTAGCTTTATCGCCTTCATATATCTTTTTAAACTGGAACTGGGTACCGGTGGTTCCTTCAAAAACCGACCAAAAGATAGTTTGCGAGGTACCGTTGGCTAAAGTGTAAATACCGTTGCCACTGTTGGTTAATTTCCAGGTACTGCCTACAAACTCACTTGGAGGGGCTTGGTCAAATACTGATTGTACGGCGTTTGGCAGCAAACCGCCTTCATAAGTTACGGTATTAAGTGTCCAGGTGCCTACAAACCTGTCGCGTGGTACATGCGCCGATGTGGTGCTGCGTACACTTGAGCACGACGAAATAACTACAGCTAAAGCTAAAATGGTTAAGGTGTATTGAAATATCTTTTTCATGACTTAAAAATATTATTTGTTTGATAATAACATCACTTCTATAAAAAAGTTGGCAGAATGTTTATGCACTGCTTACTGCCACGTTATAATTTGGATGTAATAATACCCCGAAGGTTTAAAAAAATATCGTTTATATACCTGCTTAAGCTATATTTAAGTATGAAAAGGCAGGCTGTCTATTTAATTTATTTTTTTGCATGGATACTTTTTTCATGTGGAAGCAATACGCCTGCCGGGCATAAAACTGTATTTAATATTAACCTTGAAGACGGCCTCACCAGCCTCGATCCGGCTTTTGCGCGTAACCAGAATGCCCTTTGGATGGACAATCAGTTATATAACGGACTTGTACAAATAAACGATAGCCTTAAAACTGTTCCATGTATAGCCAAACGCTGGCAAATTAGCCGCGACGGCCTGCAGTACACCTTCTTTTTGCGTAACGACGTTTATTTTCATGATGATCCGCTTTTTAGAAATGGCAGGGGCCGCAGGTGTATAGCTGCCGACTTTGCCTACAGTTTTTCCCGGCTTATCGACCCGAAGGTAGGGTCGTCAGGCTCGTGGATATTTAGCGACAAGGTAACCGGCAAGGAAGCCTTTTTTGCACCGAACGATACGACATTTATAATAAAACTTCGTCAGCCATTTCCGCCGTTGCTAAGTTTGCTTACCGCGCAGTATAGCTCGGCCGTGCCGCACGAGGTGGTCGAACATTATGGTAAAGACTTTCGCAGCCACCCTGTTGGTACCGGGCCATTTAAGTTTAAATACTGGAAAGAGCGCCAGGTAATGGTTTTGCTTAGAAATGAGCATTACTGGGAGAAAGACAGCCAAGGCAGGCAACTCCCCTACCTCGACGCAGTAAAGGCAACTTTTTTAAGCGACAAGCAAACCGCCTTTATGGAATTTGTCAAGGGCAATCTTGATTTTTTCAATGGAGTGGATGGCAGTTACCGTAATGATATCCTGACCAAATCAGGCAAGCTCACATCAAAATATCGTGATAAGTTTATTTTAAACAGCCGCCCTTATTTGAATACCGAATATCTCGGCATACTCATCGATACCAACATCGCCATTGTGAAGCACTCACCCTTGCGGCTTTTGAAAGTTCGGCAGGCTATTAATTATGCTATTGATAAGCAAAAGATGATAAAATACCTGCGTAACGGCGTAGGTACGCCGGGCAATGCGGGCTTTATTCCCAAAGGTATGCCGGGCTTTGATGCCGGTAAGGTAAAGGGATATGGTTATGATCCTGCAAAGTCGCGGCGGTTGCTGGCCGAGGCCGGCTTTCGCAACGGACGTGGTTTGCCCGAAATAGTATTGAACACTACCACCACCTACCGTGATCTGATTGAATACATACAAGGTGAGCTGGAAAAGGTGAATATAAAAACCCGCGTTGAGGTAACCCAGGGTGCAAGTCTGCGCGAACTGATGGCTAAGAATGGCGTCAACTTTTTTCGTGGATCATGGATTGCCGATTACCCGGATGGCGAAAACTACCTTTCTGTCTTCTACTCGAAAAACAAAATACCTTACGGACCAAACTATACCGGCTTTAGCGATAAAGAATTTGACAAGTTGTTTGAGCAGGCTTATTATATAAAAGATGATTCAGCCAGGTATGATCTGTACCGCAAAATGGATAACCTGATCATGAGTCGGTCGCCGGTGGTGATTTTGTATTATGATAAGCTGGTAAACCTGTACCAGAAAAGTATATCAGGCTACAGCAGTAATCCTCAGAATTTAATGGTGCTGAAACGGGTTAAGAAAGAGATGTGATTCCGGATTTCGGATGTGTAATTTCGAATTTAACTGAATTAGTGCAGGTGTTGACGTCAACAGGGTAAACACTTGTCAACACCGTCAACACCGTCAACACCGTCAACACCGCCAACACCGCCAACACCGTGCTTCAGTTGCACTGAAGCACGGTGCCATAGCCTCACCCATTGATGTTTGTGATTAACTCACTGCCTGTATACACCCTCTCCAATGGAGAGGGTGTATACAGGCTCTGCGCTTTGCAGTAATGTTGTCAAATGGGGCTACAGAGCTCCGTTAGCAATGGCTTTGCGCCATATTGTGCGTTAGTGGATGTTACTTTTTCTTTTGCCGGAAAAGATTTCTATGATAAAAGCAAGATTAAGCTGCTATTTTTGAATGATAGGTTTTGTTGTTTTTTACAACAGAGACAATGCGCTGGAGCATTTTATTTCGTAAGGCGTTGATA
>NZ_SACK01000009.1 GCF_004005815.1 Mucilaginibacter limnophilus
AGCTAAACTGTGGAGATATTGAAAACTCTACCGAGTTTCCAACATCTCCACAGTTCCAACAACAATAATTATATTTTTGAATTAAATAAGTCTATAAAACACCAGTCCGAACTAAGGGAGGGTTACAAGGCCATTGGACACTCGCCCCCGGGAGGCCATAGAAAAGATCCGAGCGTGGGTGCAAGGTGAAATCAAAATGATGGATTGCCGCGCCTACGGTGGTCGTGCAATGTCTGCGGCAAGAGACTTAAAAGGAGCTCCTCGATATGCGGCCTATGCAGCTGGTCAGGCGGCAGTAACTGCACATGTTGCCGCTCATGATCTTGGTGCTGCCGCCTACGCCATAAAAGCTGTTAAAGCGTCAGTCGTAAAAGATTTTGCAGAGGCAAGTGGTAAAATAGAATGCGCCTGGCAAAGAGATCAGCTTCCTGATCAAATACGTGACCTTGTTCTTGACGATCAAAGGTTAAGAAACCCGATCTGTCGGAACGTTTTGATTGTTAACTTTATCAGACTATCAAAAATTAGATGTAGTATTTACAATGTAAAAAATGAAAAATACCGATCAGATACGCACATTCATCTCCACCAGGTCTTTGGAAAGGTTGAACAAGCCGTGATTAAGTTTTTAAACAGATTGAAGGCATTTACTTAACGAGATCTAATTTCTTCTTTTCAATTGATGATCTCGCCTTTATTCGCCGCTAATTTCTCGCGCCATTGCTGAAGCTGTTCGTCCGTGAGTCGCTGCCAATCGCCTACTTCGCCAATAACTTTCAGCGGTTCTTTCGTTCGGTAAGACCGGGTGGGATTGCCGGGGAACTTTTTGTTGGTGACATTGGGGTCATTCTCGAATGCGCCGATAGGCTTCACGATATAAACACGCTCCGGGTCGTTACCTCTTGCTAAGGCGGCAGCCAAGCCGGCCCCGTTGATGAGGGCGGTGAAATAAATGTGGTTCATGACTAGGCTTTCATGATAATTAGACGTCCATCCGGCTGTAAGCAGGTCTCCCTGCTTGAGGTTAGCCCTTGTTCCGTGATAAAATGGCCCCTTATCAACAGGTTGACTAACATTTTCGAGCGCTAACCGGGAATGCTTTTTTGCCTGGTCCGATTCACCCAGTTCTTCATAACATTGAGCGATATGGGTATGAAGCGAAGGCAATGCCCCCCGGACGGCGTCATTATCGATCTTTAAAGCCAGCTGTAAGGCGATTTCATACCACCGGAGTTTGTCAGTATTACCTGACTGAGATCGGGCAACAAACCAGGCCGCAGTAAATTTCTCAAAGTCGTTTGATGCTTGGTTCCATGCCTGCATAAAAAATTCAAGTGCCTTTTGAACATTACCGGTCTCTTCCATTTGCATACCCTGTATGCAAAGCTGTATGATGTGATTTTGGGGGTTGAATTCCATAGTTGTTTTCTTGAAAATGCCGTTATTCCTTCGAAAATAATTGGCCGGACGGATAAAAAAACAGGATTTCAAGTATATTTTTTCAAGCGTACCAGGACACTGATTTTTGCGTTATCTCTACAAACAACCGGAGTCGGAAGGCAGGCAAACCCAGCACGTGCGATACATGCCGCAGTGATATACTTCAGGATATTATTTTCGATTCCATAACTTGCCATTATGAAAATGACGAGCAAGGAACAGGCACAACGATCTAAACGATATCATTGGATCGCCGCGCACCGGGGCGGGCCGCTATCACTGTCTGACCGGCAGCAATTGATCAGATGGGCCAGAGAATGCGTAGAGCATGTATTGCATTTAGCGGGTCCCGAAGTTGATCAGCGTATCATAGATGCTTTAGTAACGGCGGCGGCTTGGGAAAATGGTAAGACATCAACTGGGGATTGTATGAAAAAGTCACTTGGGGCACATGCTGCGGCCAGAGTTTCCACGAACGAAACCCACAAAGCCATCGCCAGGGCAGCGGGTCAGGCCGTTGCGACCGCTCATATGGCTGATCATTCACTCGGCGGTGCTTATTACGCACTCAAAGCAATTAAACTGGCTGGCCTGGAACTGGCGACCGAAAAACGGTGGCAGGAGGAAAGGTTGTTGGTTCTACCTGTTCAGCTTCAGGAGCTTGTAAAAGCGACCTGGCAGCAAAAGAAGCTGGATGAAAGGATTTGATCCATAATTCTGTGCTCATTTGTTATAATTTGCGTTCAACGCCTGTCTAAGGTATTCCATATCGGTGCCAAGTGCTTTTTTATGGGTAAGCAATAGAACCGGATATAAAAAGAACGAGCGAATAGGGAGTTTTATATCTATATTGACGGAATGCAACATCGAACCGCCAGGCTAAGCGAACCACTTGGACTTATCTTGCTGATAAACAGCAAATTAAAAGGCAAAAAAAAATGGGAAAAGTTCATTGAATTTGAACCTTTCCCATCAAGTAGCCCGTAGGGGAATCGAACCCCTGTTTCAAGAATGAAAATCTTGCGTCCTAACCCCTAGACGAACGGGCCATTGCTTTGGGACTGCAAAGATATACGTTTCATTAACAAAGCAAAAAAATATTTAAACTTTTTTAAAATTCTTTTCCGGCATCAAAATGTGCCCTTTAAAGCTTACAAAGCGTATTAATTATAATTGTTACTAAATTGCCTGTGTCACAAATAATTGTACATTCGGTGTTAGAAAGCATATTGGATGATAAAGGTAGACCGATTAAGTAAACACTTTGGTGCTATACAGGCGGTAAATGAAGTGTCCTTGGAGATAAACGAGGGCGAAACCTTTGTTTTACTTGGCACAAGCGGCTGTGGAAAGACAACTACCCTTAAAATGCTTAACCGTCTTATTGAACCCACAAGCGGCACAATATTCATAAACGGTAGAAATATTAATGACCAGTCGCCCGAGATACTACGCAGAAGCATTGGCTATGTATTGCAAAACAATGGCTTGTTCCCACATTATACGGTTGCCGAAAATATTGCTGTAGTTCCTCGACTACTTAAATGGGACGATAAAAAAATAAGAAACCGCACCTATGAACTTCTTGAAAAGCTGCATTTAAGTTCGGGTGAGTTAAATAAGTATCCCAATAAACTAAGCGGCGGTCAGCAGCAAAGAGTAGGACTGGCCCGCGCACTGATAGCCGATCCGCCGGTGCTGCTGATGGATGAACCCCTGGGTGCCCTTGATAACGTTACACGCGCAAAAATCCAGGCGGAATTCAAAAATCTTGATGAGCTGAAGCGCAAAACCATCGTAATGGTTACCCACGATATACAGGAAGCGTTTGAATTGGGCGACCGCATTGGTATAATGGATAAAGGAGTTTTAGTACAAGAAGGTGTCCCGGCTGATCTGTTGTTTAAGCCTGCAAATAATTTTATAAGTGATTTTTTGCACGAGCAACGATTACAGTTGGAATTGCAATCGGTAAAACTGGCTGATATATGGGATACTTTTCCAAATGTGGTACAACAGAGTTCGGTTACAGTAAATGCTAAAGATAGCCTGTGGCATGCTATGGAGATATTTACATCCGGCAAAGCCGAAAGCATACAGGTGACAGGCACTGGCGTCGCTTCACGGTCAATAACGCTTGAACAATTGATGTCGGCATATAAAAACTACCGCCATGAATGAACAGCGACAAACCTTGCTCGATTTTATGCGTGAACAGTCGGACAAGCTGTTATCACAAGCGCTTGAACATATAGGGCTCACCTTTATATCGTTATTGATAGCGGTAATCATCGGTTTGCCGCTGGGCATATTAATCGCCCGCAGAAGAAACTTATCGGGAACCGTATTAAGTTTAGCCGGCATTTTACAAACTATCCCCAGCATAGCGTTACTGGGTTTTATGATTCCGGTCCTTGGCATTGGCCCCAAGCCAGCTATAGTTGCTTTGTTGTTATATGCGCTGTTGCCTATTATCCAAAATACTTATACAGGCGTAATCGGCATTGATGCATCGGTAAAAGAAGCTGCACTGGCCATGGGCATGAGCAGGTGGCAGGTGCTTAAAAAAGTTGAACTGCCACTGGCCATGCCTGTGATACTGGCGGGTGTCCGCACAGCAACGGTTATCAATGTAGGCGTGGCAACACTGGCATCATACATCGCCGCAGGCGGGCTTGGCGAATTTATCTTCGGCGGTATATCGCTTAACAATACCAATATGATACTTGCAGGCGCCATACCGGCGGCATTGCTGGCTTTAGTGTTTGATTTCCTGCTGTCGCGATTACAAAAGTACAATCTAAAAAAAGTAAAAACAGGCTTGGCAGTATTGCCGCTTGTGGTTTTAGCGCTGGCATCGTTATATTTCATTCCATCGGCTTATGGGAGCAAATTGACAGCCGGATTTACCCCCGAATTTATGGGAAGGCAGGATGGTAACCTCGGCCTGCGAAGCAAATACGGTTTGAAAATACATACTGTTGTAATTAACGATGCCGTAATGTATAAAGCCGCTTATGAGAAAAAGCTTGACGTAATCAGCGGATACTCAACAGATGGGCGGTTAACAGCTTACGATCTAATAGTACTTGATGATGATAAACATATCTTCCCGCCGTATTATGCGGCGCCGATTGTTAGTGAACAGGCTCTTGTAAAGTTCCCTGAATTGGAGCAGACGCTCAATCTTCTTGCAGGAAAGATAACGGATTCAATAATGACAGAGCTAAATTATCGTACCGATTACCTGCATCAAGCGCCCGAAAAAGTGGCTGAAGATTTTTTGAAACAAGTTGGTCTTTATAAACCAGCCCGTAGTGGTACTGGTGGCATCGTGCGTATTGGTTCAAAAATATTTGGCGAACAATACATACTGGCCCATATTTACAATATGCTGATAAAAGGTTATACAGATTATGGTGTATCAACTAAAACGGGCCTCGGCGGCACTAAAATTTGTTTCGACGCACTTGCCAATAACCAGATAGATTTTTACCCTGAATACACTGGCACCGGCCTGATCGCCATTTTGCAGGCGCCCGTAAAAACTGTCAATTCGTTAACATCAGATAAAAATAAAACTTACAACTTTGTTAAAACCGAATTTTATAAACGTTACCGGATAAAATGGCTTACCCCAATAGGTTTTAACAATGCATACGCTTTAATGATGCGGCAAAAACAAGCTGACCAGTTGGGTGTTAAAAGCATATCCGAGCTGACACGATACCTTGATAAATGACTTTAGCCGAACGTTACCAAACTGTACGCCAGCATACCGCTGATATTTGTAGTCCGCTGCAAACGGAAGACTATGTGGTTCAGCCGGTTGAATTTGTAAGCCCGCCTAAATGGCATCTGGGGCATACCACCTGGTTTTTTGAAACATTTATCCTAAAACCCTATTTTGCTGAATACCGAGAATTCAATCCTGAGTATAATTACGTATTCAACAGCTATTACGAGTCGGTGGGGGCTCGTGTAATTCGTACAGACAGGGGAAATTTAAGCCGGCCAACGGTTATAGACATCTACAGCTACCGCAAGTATGTTGATGAAGCCATGTATAATTTCTTGTGTGGAAAAATCTCCAAAGAAATAGAAGAACTGTTGATACTTGGCTTTAACCATGAAGAGCAGCATCAGGAGCTGTTACTTACCGATATTAAATACATATTGGGGCACAATCCATTATTTCCCGCTTACAACAGCAATTATAAAGTACCTAAGGTTGATGGTAATGCAGTTACCGATTTCATTAGCATGAACGAAGGCATTTATGAAATTGGCTTTACTGGCGAAAGTTTTTGTTTTGACAATGAACTGAACCGGCATAAAGTTTACCTGAACGCTTATAGTATAAGTGCACAGCTGGTTACTAATGCCGAATACCTTGAGTTTATCAACGCCGGCGGATATCATGATTTCAGGCATTGGCATGCTGAGGGCTGGGATTGGGTAAACACAAATAAGGTTGAAGCGCCCATGTACTGGTATAATATTGATGGAAAATGGCATCAATACACTTTTCACGGCTTAGAGCCGTTGCACTTGCAACAGCCTGTAACGCACATCAGCTACTTTGAGGCTTATGCTTACGCCACGTGGAAAGGCCTGCGTTTACCAACCGAGTTTGAATGGGAAGCAGCATCAGCGAAGTTTAACTGGGGTAGCCGCTGGGAGTGGACCGAAAGTTCTTATCTGCCTTACCCGGGTTTTGCTAAAGCGCCGGGCGCCATTGGTGAATACAACGGCAAGTTTATGGTGAATCAAAAGGTACTTCGTGGCGCGTCAGAAGTAACACCACCGGGCCACAGCCGTGCTACTTACCGCAATTTTTTTCAAACCAACCTACGTTGGCAGTTTACTGGCATACGCCTTGCTAAATAACCTATATACCTCATAATAACCACCAATATGCCGGAAACTACTACAGTTAACAGCCAGTTTTTAAATGATGTAATTACCGGTCTCAAGGCTGAGCCAAAGCATCTTCAGTCGAAATATTTTTATGACGAAAAGGGTGACGTGCTGTTTCAGCAGATTATGAACAGTCCGGAATATTATTTAACGGGTTGCGAAATGGATATTTTCACCAGCCAGGCGGATGCGCTTGCTGAAACCGTACGCAGCGGCGGCGAGCCGTTCGACCTGATTGAGCTTGGCGCCGGAGATGCTACAAAATCCATTCATTTGTTAAAGGAGTTATTGTATAAAGGTGCTGATTTCACTTATATGCCCATTGATATTTCGGCGCATGTAATACAGCTGCTTAACGATGAACTGCCTGCTAAGCTGCCCGGTTTGAAACTGGAAGGACTTAATGGAGAATATTTCGAGATGCTGAAAAAAGCGGCCTCTATATCAAATCGCCGTAAAGTGGTGCTGTTTCTTGGATCGAACATTGGCAATATGCCGGTTAACGACGCGCAGGAATTTTTGAACGAAATGCGCAGGCATCTATCACCCGGTGATATGGCGCTTGTGGGCGTCGACCTGAAAAAAAATCCGCGAATTATTCGCGCTGCATATGATGATAAGCAAGGGGTTACAAAACAATTCAACCTTAATTTGCTCGAGCGTATAAACCGGGAGTTTAATGCTGATTTTGATATAGATAAGTTTGAACATTATTGCAGCTACGACCCCGAAACCGGTTCATGCAAAAGCTACCTGATCAGCACATCCGAACAAACTATGACTATAAATGATGAGCAAATTTTCTTTAAGAAAGATGAATACATCTGGATGGAGATTTCACAGAAATATACGGTGAATCAAATTGATCAGATGGCAGCAAATGCACGTTTCAACACCAGCGATCACCTGTTTGATAGTAAACATTGGTTTATGGACGCGGTGTTGGTGGCTGAATGATTTCCATTGTCAGCAATTGAGCGCTATTTTTGACAGCTGATATAAACCTTTTGCAATGGAAACCCTTCCTTTAAAAGATAAAGTAATAATAGTAACCGGCGGTACAGGCGTATTGGGCGAAGCATTTACAAAAGGCATCGCACAAGCAGGTGGTATAGTTGGAATACTGGGCCGTAACGAAAAAATTGCCAATGAACGCGCCCAAAATATAATTGCTGGCGGCGGGAAGGCCATCGCGCTTATTGCTAATGTGCTTGACGAAAATGATCTTATTTCCGCGTGTGAAAAAGTGCTAACGAAATACGGCCGGATAGATGGTTTGGTGAACGGCGCAGGCGGCAATATGCCGGGCGGTATCATTCAACCTGGCGATGACATTTTTAAGCTGAATTTTGAAGGCTTACGCCAGGTGCTCGACCTTAACCTTTGGGGAACTATTATTCCTACACAGGTATTTGGTGAAGTAATGGCAAAAAATGGCAACGGAAGCATTGTAAATATTTCTTCCATGTCGTCAAAGCATGTCATCACAAAGGTGTTGGGTTACAGCATAGCTAAAGCTGCAGTTGATTCGTACAATCAGTGGTTCGCCGTTGAGGCAGCTAACCGTTACGGAGATGCCATACGCATGAATGCTATCGCGCCCGGCTTTTTCTTAACCGAACAAAACCGTGCCTTGCTTACCAACCCCGACGGCAGCTATACCGAACGAGGCAAGTTGGTGTTACAAAATACCCCTTACAAACGTTTTGGGAAGCCGCAAGAACTGGTTGGCGCGTTGATATATCTGCTTAGCGATGCTTCAAAGTTTGTTACCGGAACCATTATTAATGTTGATGGAGGTTTCTCGGTATTCAGCGGCGTATAAAACAAAAAGGCCCCGTTTCCGGGGCTCTTCAAAGTATAGACTATTTAATTAATTGCTATAAAAGTTTCGGGTTAAGTTCCGAATCAACAAAGCCGCCTACGGGTTTGCCGTCAAGCCATTTGCGGTGGTCGTCAACCTGATATTTGTTTTTAGGCTCAGTAATTTTGGCACCATCGGCGATGTAGATCACTGTCATTACTTCACGCATGGTGTCTGAATTGTTTCCGGGAGCTTTATGTATGGTAAATCCTCGATGAAACGTAGCATCGCCGGCTTTCATGGTTTCAGCACAGGTGATGTTAAAGCCATGTTGTTTTACGTAATCGTCAAATGCCGTTTCAGATGCGTCTGAAATTTCATTATCAAATATTGCTCCTTTATCAAAAGAGTTTGAAGCGAAAGTAAGCATGCCCATATCCACATCAATATCAACCAGCGGCATCCACATAGTTACGGTATCGTGTGAGTCGATAGGCCAGTAATACTGGTCTTGATGCCATGGAGTAGGGCCGCCACCCGGTTCTTTATACAACGCCTGATCATGATACAAACGCACATTTTCAACGCCAAGCAGGTCTGCAGCAATTTTAGCAAAACGTTTGGCGAACACATATTTTTTAGTGTCTTCGTCAACACGCCATAGGTTCATTATCTGTAAAAACGCCTTTCCGTAAGTGTCGCGTTCTTCCATGCTGCGCTTTTCGGTATTGTATTTTTCTGCGGCGTTGGTTATTACCGGACGAAATGCTTCAACCTCTTCAGTAGATAATACGCCTCTAACAAGTGTATGTCCCTTTTCACGAAATTCGTTTACAATATCAGCAGGCAGTTGCCTGGTATCGTTCAATTCAGGTAGCGTCTGTGTATTCATTACATATTGGTTTATACTTCCAAAAGTGCAGTTGTTTTTAGTTAAATAAAATAGTTACATTAGCCTCATAATGGTTTATTTTATCCATTTGAAATATAAATACTATATTTAAATTAAAATAATCAATTATGAAAGCTTCTTATGAGGTTATTCAGCACCCCGACAAGCAGTCGTTTTTAGCACGCGAATTTCACGCGTCAGCCTTTCAGGCGCCATATCATTTTCATGAAGAGTATGAGCTTACCTATATTATCAAAGGTCATGGTAAACGGTATGCGGGCAGCCATATGGAAAATTTTTCAAGCGGCGACCTCGTGCTTCTTGGGCCAAATATCCCGCATTGCTGGAAACTGGATGATGAAGAGGAAGAAAACGCGGGCGCTTTTGTAATACAGTTCACCGGTAACTTTTTAGGCGCCGATTTTTTTAACCGTTACGAATTGCGTTACATCAATAAGCTGCTGCAAAAAAGTAAAAGCGGTATCAGCTTTAATGAAGATAAGCGGCAGGAGATGGCCGAAAGCCTTATCAGGCTTAAAGATGAAAAGAATGATTTTATAAAGTTAATCGCTTTGCTTGATATTTTACATCAACTGGCGGCTGACGAAAGGTATAAACTGCTCGACCCGAACAGCAATATAGCAACCATAAGTGTGAGCGAACAGCAGCGTATTAACCCGGTATTCGCCTACCTGGTTGATAATTTCCGGAAACAGATATCGCTTGATGAAGCCGCGGGCATCGCCAACATGACGCCTAATGCCTTTTGTAAATTTTTCAAAAAAACCACGCGTAAAACCTTTTTTGAAACTATAATTGAATACCGGATAAATTACGCCACACAGCAGCTGGTACAAACGGATAAGCCGGTATCAGAAATTGCGCTGGAGAGTGGTTTTGGCGATGTATCGCACTTTTATAAAACATTTAAAAGTAAGATGAAGTTAAGCCCGCTTAATTACCGTAAGAAATTTATGCATTAAGAAAATGGGAAAGCTGGAAGAAGAATTTAATGCCTATCGTACTAAAATGAACGACAGGATTATGGCTACGGCCAATACAAACATCAAACGTTTTTTCGCGCTTGATACTACTACGTATGCCGAAGGCGCGCTGGATGTTAAAACTAAGGAGATGCTGGGCCTTGTAGCCTCAATGGTGCTGCGTTGTGATGATTGTATTAAATACCATCTTGGCAAGTGCCACGAAGCCGGTGTTAATCACGATGAAATAAATGAAGTGTTCATGATCGCAAACCTGGTAGGCGGATCAATAGTGATTCCGCATTACCGCCGGGCGGTTGAATATTGGGATGAGCTGACACAATCTGCTTAATACTTTCATATATTAGGCCGATAACTTTACAAATTGGCTGAACTGACAAACTCACGGCGCGCATGGAGAATTTTCAGGCGGAACAAATTTGCCGTGGGCGGGCTTGTGTTTATTTTGATATGTGTAGTGGTATCAGTACTCGGCTATTTGATAATGCCCGACGATACGCCGCAGGCAAATAATATGCTGTTACAGATCAGCCTGAAAAAGCCCGGAACCACATTTACTATACTTCGCTTAAAAAAAGCCGACTCGCCGGCTAAAGTGAGTTTTTTTGAAAAAATGCTTTCGGGGCAGCCCGATTCTTTTTCAGAGATCCCGGTAACTGCTTACAGCCGTGCAGGCGACTCACTTAGGGTTGATGAGTACATTGGCGATGAAGACAAACCTGAAGTAAAAAGCTATTTTGCCCCTGAAGCTAAAAGAGGGAATACCTGGGAGATTGTTAAAAAGACCTATTGGCTGGGTACCGATATGTATGGCCGCGATCTGCTGAGCCGGTTAATGCTGGGCACACGGGTTTCATTAGCCGTTGGTTTAATTTCAGTAGTCATCAGTTTGTTGTTGGGCATTACAATCGGTGCCGTAGCCGGTTACTTCGGCGGGAAGATAGACGCCGCTTTAAGCTGGTTGACGAATATCCTCTGGTCGTTACCGGCATTGCTGCTTGTTATAGCAATCTCATTTGCGTTGGGTAAAGGCATGTGGCAAATATTTGTAGCGGTAGGCTTATCCATGTGGGTAGAAGTGGCAAGGCTGGTGCGCGGACAGGTGATCGCCATAAAACAAATGGAATACATAGAAGCCGCTCATGCGCTTGGCTTTGGCAATGTCCGTATTATTGTCAAACACATTCTACCTAACATAATTGGCGCTGTGCTGGTGATTGCTTCGTCCAACTTTGCTTCTGCGATATTGTTGGAATCAGGGCTTAGCTTTTTAGGCTTTGGCGCTCAACCGCCAATGCCTACCTGGGGCGGTATGATAAAGGAGCATTATGGTTACATTGTAATGAACGCGGCATATCTGGCGCTAATACCCGGCATAGCCATTATGCTTACGGTATATGCCTTTAACCTGATTACTGTTGGCCTGCGCGACGCTTTTGATATAAGATCGCAAAATATTCGGGTGTAAAAAATATTTTCTACTTTTATCCAAGAGGGGCTTGTATAAACCAATGCAGCAAAGTGAAGCTAATTCTGTAGAAGATGATCTGATCAGGCTGTTATTAAAACGGCAGTCGGAACTAAACTCTTTACTCGAAATAACGCGGGCTATAAATAAAAATATGGCCACGCCCGTGCTTATTCAAATGCTCGAGGTGATATGCCAGAATTATCTGCAGATAGGCCGCCTGCGTTTTTTAATTGAAAGTGAGGGCGCTTACATCTGCATAGCTAAATATGGCGGCAAATTTGAACCCACGGGCGAGTTGTTTAAGGCGTGCAAGCAATTTAAAAAGATACAGGAGCCGGTACATGTAAACAATCCCAAAAATCCTGTTCTTTCAAACTACGACTATTTTATTCCGATCTATCTTAAAAATAAACCGGTTGCTTATGCGCTTATAGGCGAATTTTCTTCATCTGAGGAAATGCTGAGCAACGATCTTAATTTTATACAAACGCTTATTAATGTTGTATTGGTAGGTCTCGAAAACAAAAAGTTGTTTAAAGAGCGCTTGCAATCCGAACGTTTTCAGCGTGAAATGGAACTTGCAGGTGAGGTTCAAAATATGCTTATACCCGTACAGCAATATAAGGATGAAAGCATTGAATTAAGTGCACGGTACCTGCCCCATCAAAACGTTGGCGGCGATTATTTCGATTTCATTAAAATAAATGAAAATGAATATTTATGGTGTATAGCTGATGTATCAGGAAAGGGTATATCAGCGGCCTTGCTGATGGCAAACTTTCAGGCAAGTTTACGTGCATGGGCTACAGTTGAGGACGACCTGACAACTATTGTAGATCGTTTAAACAAGATACTTACCCGTAATACCAAAGGTGAGCGTTTTATTACATTGTTTTTAGCCCGGTACAACAAGAAAACCCGCAAACTTAACTATATTAATGCTGGGCATAATCCTGCAATATTATATGCCGCAGGAAGTGGCGCTGCGCAACTTAAACTGGGTACTACCATGATAGGTGTGTTTGATGAATTGCCTTTTTTAAACCAGGGTGAAATGGATGTTGATAAGGATACACTTATTTTCAGTTATACCGATGGTTTGATGGACCGCGAACCCGATGTTTCAAAAAGCTGGAACGAAGATAAACTTATTACCCTGGCAAATAAATATGGCAAGTTGTTGCCTAACGAATTCAATACCGCTATACTCGATTATATAAACAGGTACATTAAGGCGAAACCTATTGATGATATCACGCTTCTAACCTTGAGACTATATTAACAGCGTGTAACGTTACCTACCTTATAGCCGTATCAATTAGTTTTAACGGCACCCTTACGCCTTGTAAGCGATAATGGTCAGGGTTAGCACGGCCATTAATACACCACTCGACACAATTACCATAACCGTTGATGCTGTAGGTAAGCAGTATTTCATTTTTATCGTTGATAAATTCCGGGTGCAAAGCAGGCAGGTAAAAAAACGGTGAGTGACCGTTCACCCGGTTATCTATTGTGTGTATCTTCTTTTTTGCAGAGAATGGCCCTGTGGGGCTTGCACTGCTTGCCATATAAATTTCTGTACCCTGGTCGCAACCAACGCTTAGCTGTGAACCAACAAGCACATACCTGTTCTTCACTTTCGCCACCATTGGCGTACCGCCATCGGTAGTGCCAATTACAGCAGCTTTGGTAGCATCAGCCTGCCAGGCTTTGCCATCCCAGTATTGCCATGCCGTATAAGGTTTATCAGCTAAAAACCGGCCGACATAAATTTCGCTCATGCCAACCTTGTTAAGATTATGTCCGTAAGCATAAACATATTTTCCTTCTTTAACAAAGCCAATACCGTAAGGTATTTTACTCCCTTTCAAAGGTATATAACCATCAACTACCATCTCCGGAAACTTCATCTTTGCGAAAGCAAAATTACCAGTTCCGGCAAAGCCCATGCCGCCGGCCTTGGTAAGCTCTATGCCTGCACAAAATACATATACGGTATCTTTTAGCTGTATGCCCGATACCGGCCAGTAAAATTCTTTGTCATCAACAGAAGCTTTGAATAAACTCTTACGGCCGGGACCATTACCTGTAAGCGTATGGGCATCGGCTTGTTTCCAGCTTTTGGCGCCTTGCAGCACTGCTGAATTATTTACCTGGAAAAGGCAGGGTATGGTTTTGGTAACCGGATCGAAATCATTGATATGGCTGTCACCCATAAGCCATAGCGAGCGCCCGTCGGCCAGCGCAATGCTCATGCCGCCGTCGCCTGAGGTCATGCCTGTTTCAAACCTGAAAAAATTTGTGGCTGTAGTGTCTCTGTATGTTTTTAACTCTTTTTGCTGAGCGAAAGATGATGCTGTAGCCAGCAATAAGGCTGCAAGTAATTGTGTTTTCATAAGGAAAAGTAGTTTAGTTGTTGGTTTTTATACAGTACAAGCACTTTGTTACTTGTAAATACAAGAACAAAGATATAGTTTATTCGTAAATGGATCGTTTTTAAAGAAAATGTTACAAATTCTATATACTCATTATAAGCATTTGCCTGTAAAATTTATATTTATTTTTTTTTACATCAAGCACACTAAGCGAGAGTTAGTTAATTGGGTAATTAGAAATGAATAAACTTTTTAAAAGAAAGCTTAACAAATGGTTGGGTAAAGCTATTGATGAAGTAAAACTCAATGGTCTTACTCAAGACATTCATTTGGATGAGATTTTCAAAAATGATTTTCAACTCTTCTCGAAGGCTGAAGTTTTACTAAATAGTTATTTGACTTTCGATTACGTTGTTAACTATATAACTAAGGAAAACATTGATATGTCCGATATCAATATTTTTTTATCTATTGATTTGGAATGTGAAAGCCATATTTTCAATGGCCCGCCTAAATCTTTGACAGAGATAGAATCTTTAATTGATCTACACTCTATTCCCGAAATAATAGTATATCATGATCCAAACCCTAACAAAATCTCGCTAAACGAATTTTATAGAATCCCACTCGTTTTTGAGCCATTTATTGGAGATGATAGTATAACAATGTTTTATAAAGAATACAGGTCTTTGGAAGAACATTTCAATAATAGTGTCTTTACAAAAGACATAAATATAGTTTATAATAAATAATAATCATACGAAATATGTTTATCACCCGGCCCAACCCTCTCTGTCCAAACTCCTGAAATGTAAGGGTTATCATCAAAAGGCTTTAGAATATAAATAGAATCAAAGAGAGCTTTCAATCAACTACAAGTAATCATTTAAATTACCTTTTTTCCATTCTGTAATAGTCATTTCAGCTGTAAAGGCCAATATCCCTTCAGAGCTGGCAATCGCCTCCAATACAGGAAGTGAAATGTTCTCATATTTAGACAGTAAAAAAATAGCGGCTGTCATTCTTACTGCTAACCTATTATCATTTAACAGTGGCAGCAAACTACTTATACTGCCGTTACTTTTTAATACTTTAACCGCTTTTATAGTTTTGTCATAACTTTTATTGGCGGTCTTAGAATCTCCTACCTCATTTGCTTGAGCTTTTTTTTCTGCCTCTAAACTGAACAGCTTTATTGTTTCTTCAATAGTTGTTTTCATAATTTTAAGGCCTCTAACCCTCTCCATTATAATCTTAAAAACGTCATCATCCTGCCCAGCCCTCTCTATCCAAACTTCTGAAATGAATAGCCTCGGCTAAATGTTCGAGCTGAATATCCTCACTACCGGCAAGATCGGCAATGGTGCGGGATACTTTCAATATACGGTCGTAGGCCCGGGCAGATAGGCCAAGCTTTTCCATGGCTTTTTTCAGTAGTGTTTGCCCCGCAGTGCTGATCTTGCAAATATCACGTACCATTTGCGGACTCATCTGCGCGTTGGCATGCAGATCGGGTTTACTACCAAATCGCTCTAACTGTACTTCACGCGCTTTAATTACACGCTCGCGTATCAGCTCACTCTTTTCGGCAAGACGTTCTGATGATAGTTCGCTGAAATTTACAGGCGTTACTTCAACGTGCAGGTCAATACGATCAAGCAGCGGGCCTGATACCTTGCTCATATATTTCTGTACTACGCCCGGCGGGCAGGTGCATTCTTTTTCAGGGTGATTGTAATATCCGCAGGGGCAGGGGTTCATACTGGCTATCAGCATAAAGCTGCTTGGGTAATCAACAGTAAACTTCGCGCGAGATATGGTTACACGGCGCTCTTCAAGCGGTTGACGCATCACTTCCAGTACCGAACGTTTAAACTCAGGCAGTTCATCAAGAAACAGCACGCCGTTATGCGCAAGCGATATCTCGCCCGGCTGCGGATTGCCGCCACCGCCAACCAGCGCGACATCAGAAATTGTATGATGTGGCGCGCGAAATGGCCTTACAGTCACCAGCGCGTCGTTAGTTGCCAGCTTTCCGGCAACCGAATGTATCTTGGTAGTTTCAAGCGATTCATGTAAGCTCAATGGTGGCAGTATCGATGGCAGCCTGCGCGCCAGCATGGTCTTTCCGGCTCCTGGTGGACCGATCAGTATCACATTATGTCCGCCTGCAGCGGCAATTTCTAAAGCACGCTTTATATTCTCCTGACCCTTAACCTCACTAAAATCGCTGTCATAATTGCTCAGGCTATCGTAAAACTCTTCGCGGGTGTTTACCACTTCGCGAGCCAGCTGTACATCGCCGTTGAAAAAGTCGGCTACTTCTTTAAGGTTCTGTACTCCGTAAACCTCAAGGTCATTCACAATGGCGGCCTCACGGGCGTTTTGCTTAGGCAAAATGAACCCTTTATAGCCTTCCTTGCGCGCTTGTATGGCAATGGGTAACGCGCCTTTAATTGGCTGCAAGCCGCCATCAAGCGACAGCTCACCCATTATCAGGTATTTTTCCAGTTCTTCCGATTCTATCTGTCCTGATGCGGCAAGTACACCGGTAGCAATGGTCAGGTCGTATGCAGATCCTTCCTTGCGAATATCGGCAGGCGCCATGTTCACCACTATTTTTTGTCGGGGCATACGGTAGCCATTGGTTTGCAGTGCGCTTTCCACCCGCTGCAACGACTCGCGGACAGCGTTATCAGGCAAACCCACAATAAAATAAGCCGGCTTGCCGCCGCTTAAATTAACCTCAACCGTAATAGTAATTGCCTGTATTCCGTAAACTGCGCTTCCGTAAGTTTTAACCAACACTGTAATAAAGTTTTTAAGCCGAAAGATAGTGTTTTTGTACGGAACAAAAGCACGGAAGATTTACCCGGGTGTGTTACCTGGTAAACTCATACGCGCCGTATTCAATAAAGTCGGCCACCTTGATGGTAACTCCTGTAACCTTCCCGTTTTGAACTGTAAAAGTAAACACCGCTTTCCCTAACACAGGATCGCTGAAAGTAGCGTAAAAGCGGTTTCCGCCAAGCGGCTGCAGCTTAGCATACATTTTTGGGTGGTGCTCAAAGCGCATGTTCAGTTCGTTATTGTCGCCACGTTCAACAGTAAGGTTTCCGTATAACGGATTAGAAAACTTACCTTCATAGTAGCTCATTGATAACGCCGTACGCGGGTTGGTTGCAACAGTATCACGCCTCTTTTTATCCTCGGCCTGCTGTGTGGCCAGGTCGGTTTTATATTCTTTTAAATAGGCATCGCTATAATTGCGGTAAGGCAGCTTGAAATAGGCGTCAAGTATTTCCCAGCGCAGCGCTTCGTACAGGCTGTTTTGATCAGTATTGGTTAAAATAATAATACCCAATTTTTCTTCCGGAACTAAAGTAACCGAAGATACATAGCCATTTACACCACCATCGTGCATTACCAGGCGGTGGTTGTGGTAATCCTGCAAAAACCAGCCTAATCCATATAATTGATAATTCACAGTACCATCTAAATGCCTTGAAGTACCTACAATATCTTGTGGCTGCCGGGTGGCTTTAATAGCATTAAGCGGTATCACTTGCCTTGTGCCTACCTTGCCTTCATTCAATAATGCCATTACCCACTTGCTCATGTCGTTTACCGAGGAGCTTATGCTTCCTGCCGGTGCCAAATTATCAAGATTAGCGTAGGGTATAGCTATCAGCCTGCCGTCGCTTATGGTATGCGGCACAGTACGGTTAATGGCTTTCGGCATAGCAACGCTTAAGCCAAGTGTGTTACCCATCCCCAGCGGCGCGAAAATTTTCTCTTTTAGATAAATATCCCAGTTTTGCTTGGTGACTTTGGGTATAATTTCACCCGCGGTTAAAAATGCCGAATTGGTGTAGCCCCAGCGTGTGCGGAAACCATACTGCGCTTTCATAATGCCAAGCCTTTTTATAACATTCTCACGGCTGAGGTTGGTGTTGTAAAAGGTAAAGTCCCCTTGAAACGTTTGAAATCCCAAGCGGTGGCATAGTAAGTCGCGTACAGTTGCCAGCTCAGTTGCGGCTTTATTTTCTAGCTTGAAGTCAGGAATGTACTTGGTCACCTTATCATCAAGCGATAATTTTTTATCTTCTGCAAGCATGGCAAGCGCTGTAGCAGTGAAGGCTTTGGTGTTGCTGCCTATCATAAACAGCGTATTCTCGTCCACCTTGTTGTTAAGGCCAAGCTCCTTAATGCCGTAACCCTTCATCAGCACAATCTTGTTATCTTTAACAATACAAACAGCGGCGCCGGGTATGCGCCAGTTGGTTAATGCGCGGGTGATATAAGCAGGTAAGCTATCAGCAACAAATTTACTTCTGTTAGCATTTTGGGCGGTTACGGTGGTAATAGTAATAAAGGACAGGCCGAGCAGAAGAAGTATTTTTTTCATTACAGTTTAACTTGGGGGTTTGTTAAATGCTAATTTAACGCAAAATTTAAGTTCGTAATACTTTAATTAAAATTATCTATTCATAAAAAATATATTAATGAACAGCAGATTCTACAGGTTAATTTTTACAGCGGCATTGGTGTTTGCAGGCTTTTGGCAAACGGCAAAGGCGCAGTTTGGGCAGGGAACGGTTTGGGCAAACGATGGTTACAGGTACTATAAGGTGCAGGACAGCACCATAATGGAATTTGACGTACGTGACGAAAGCAAAAAAGCCGTTATAGCCGATAAAAGGGCGCTTACGCAACCTAACGGTAAATTATTGCAGGTTCGCAGGTTTTCTTTAAGTAATGATGGCAGCAAGATCCTGATAAACACAAACACAAAAAAAGTATGGCGGTATGATACCCGCGGCGATTACTGGGTGTATGACACTAAAGGTAAAACCTTAAAACAATTGGGTATAGGCAAGCCGGCTTCATCATTAATGTTTGCCAAGTTTTCTCCCGATGGAAACAAAGTTGCATACGTTAGTGAACATAATATCTATGTAGAAGATCTTTCATCAGGAAATATAAAAGCGCTTACTCCTGATGGGACGGATAAATTGATCAACGGGACGTTCGACTGGGCATACGAGGAAGAATTTGCGTGCCGCGACGGCTTCCGCTGGTCGCCGGACGGGCAGTACATTGCCTATTGGCAAATAGATGCCCGCAAGATAAAGAACTATTTGATGCTGAATACTACCGACAGTTTGGTTTACTCATATGTAGTGCCTGTTGAATATCCGGTAGCCGGCGAAAACCCGAGCGCATGTCGCATTGGTGTTGTTGACATAAACACAGGTGCTAAACGCTGGATGAATGTTCCCGGCGACAATGTACAGCATTACATTCCGCGGATGGAGTGGACTACTAATCCCAATGAGATTATCCTGCAACAACTTAACCGTGCGCAAAACCAAAGCCGCTTGTTTATTTGTAATGTGTCAAACGCTGTCGCAAGGTTAATTTATACTGAAACTGATAAGGCGTGGATCGATATAAAGAAAAATGCCGAAGGCTGGGATTTTATAAAAAATGGAAAAGAGTTTGTATGGACGAGCGAGCAGGATGGGTGGCGCCATTTATATAGGGTAAGCAAAGAAGGTAAACAGCAATTGATAACCAAAGGAAACTTTGATGTGATAAAAACGGTGCTTATAAATGAGCAGGTGGGCTATATCTATTTTACAGCTTCGCCGGATAACCCTACGCAGGAATACCTGTACCGTATAAAGATAACCGGTGGGAAGCCGGAACGCCTTACACCGATGGATCAGCCGGGGACGCATACCTATGCCATTTCACCAAACGGGCAAATGGCGCTGCACACTTTTTCAAATGCCAATACGCCGGGCCAAACTGAGACTATCAGTCTGCCCGATCATAAGCACCTCACCGGTGACATGGTGGCTATAGCGAAGAATGTAAAAAATCCTGTTGAGTTTTTTACAGTAAAAACAGCCGACGGTGTGGATATGCAGGGCTGGATAAAAAAGCCGGATAACTTTGATCCCACAAAAAAATATCCGGTGATGTTTTACGTGTATGGCGAAACGGCTACACAAACCGCAAGAGACGTTTACGGTGCAGGACGCAATTCGCGTTATGCCGGGGATATGGCCGAAGACGGGTACATCTATATTTCAATGGACAACCGTGGTTCACCGGCGCCAAAAGGACGTGAATGGCGTAAAGCTATTTATAAAAATATAGGTACGCTGAACATTCGTGATCAGGCGCTTGGAGCAAAAGAAGTGTTGAAATGGCCGTTTGTTGACAGCACCCGCACGGCAGTTTGGGGAGCCAGCGGAGGCGGTTCAACTACCCTCAATCTGTTGTTCCTGTATCCGGAAACTTTTAAAACGGGTATCGCTATTTCGGCAGTGGCTTACCAGCTTACTTATGACAACATTTACCAGGAACGCTACATGGGCGTGCCTGTCGACGAAGAAAGCCGGGCGGTATTTATAAAAGGGTCGCCGGTTACCAATGTCAAAAACCTGCAAGGTAACTTGCTTTACATTCACGGCACTGGTGATGACAATGTGCACTATAACAACGCTGAACTGCTGATAAACGAATTGGTGAAATATAACAAGCAATTCCAGCTAATGTCGTACCCTAACCGTACGCATTCACTCTCAGAAGGGGCAGGTACTACGCAGCATTTGCGTAATCTGTTCACTAAATATTTAAAAGAGCATTGCCCGCCGGGTGGAAGGTAAGAGTTGGAAATAAAGAAAGCCCGGCAATTTGCACGGGCTTTTTCTTTTCTTAATAAGTTTACACTGATTGGTTAGAAAGGCAGATCATCTGCATCTGACGGATTAAATTCAGATGCACTATCGGTCTTGGTAATAGGGCGGTTATCTCCTTCAAAATCGCTTTTGCGGCCAAGCATAGTAAAGTTTTCAGCCACAACTTCGGTAGTATATTTTTTTATTCCTTCCTTATCCTCGAATGAACGGGTACGTAGTTTACCTTCAATATAAACCAGTTTACCTTTTTGCAGGTATTTTGCAGCGACGTCGGCAAGGCTGCGCCACATAACAATGTTATGCCATTCAGTTTGCTCAACTTTTTTGCCGTCTTTATTAAATGTTTCAGAAGTTGCCAGCGGGAAACTTGCTACCGAAACGCCTCCTTCAAGGTAACGTATTTCAGGATCTTTACCCAAATGGCCTATTAATATTACTTTGTTTATTCCAGACATGGTTTAAATTAACTCGGAAAATTGTTCTACAAATTAAAAATATTTTTTAGAAATATAAAAATGATTTTTGGCAATGCCAGAAATTTTAATTTTTCTACTTCAATGTAAAACCATTGTTGTTCTAATTTAACCGTTGTTGTGTTTAATTTTATTAACCTTACATATAATTTTTGATGTGTGAGTAAATGCCGTGTAACGCCATAATCCTTTTCAACAGTCAGGTGTTCT
This sequence comes from Mucilaginibacter limnophilus, assembly GCF_004005815.1. Classification (GTDB taxonomy): domain Bacteria; phylum Bacteroidota; class Bacteroidia; order Sphingobacteriales; family Sphingobacteriaceae; genus Mucilaginibacter; species Mucilaginibacter limnophilus. The sequence goes on from NZ_SACK01000009.1 coordinate 21,306, forward strand.
CCAAAATGTTCTTTCACCCAATTATCGTTAACTAGCTCATTAACAGTCATCAATGATTGTGTTTCAAACATCGGCAAATCGTACATATTAGCCCAAATGTCACCTTCATCCCTTTTGTTCATTAATACATCATGGCCGTCTGTGAGTAAAAAATAGTTCAAAAAACGTTCGCGCGATTTAGCTTTTTTCAGCTTAACGGGCAGGTAAGCAGTAGCATTGTGCTTAAATGCGTAGCACCCCGTACGCACCGGACATATACCACAGGCCGGATTTTTTGGCTTGCAAAGCATAGCGCCAAACTCCATCATGGCCTGATTATGCAAGCCGGGAAGTTTCTTATTAATTAAATCGTCGGCAATTTTTTGAAATGTGGTTTTTGCCTTAGGCGTATTAATTGGTTCATTGATGCCAAAATAACGAGATAGTACCCGGTAAACATTACCATCAACTACTGCCTGTACTTCATTAGCCGAGAATGACGAAATTGCTGCTGCGGTATATGTGCCAATGCCTTTCAGCTTTATAAGTTCATCATACTTTACCGGAAATATACCATTATATTGTTGCTTTATCAGTTGCGCTGTTTTAAGCATGTTACGCACGCGCGAATAATAACCAAGGCCTTGCCACAGTTTTAGTACCTCATCTTCACTGGCGTTGGCAAAACTTTCAACGTTGGGAAAACGCTCGAGAAAGCGATAAAAGTAAGGAAGACCCTGTTCAACCCGGGTTTGCTGCAATATCACTTCGCTCAGCCATATTACATAAGCATCAGTAGTATTTCTCCAGGGCAGGTCGCGTTTGTTTTGCCTGTACCAGGCCAGCAGTTCGTTAGCAAAATTCATAAATCAAATGTAAAGGGGATTGTGTAACAGATGTCATAAATACACGCTTTTTAATGCCCGTATAAATGCGCACAAAAAAAATACATCATTTATTTCAGACTTTCGTAATAAAGCGATACTTTTGCAACCCCAAAACAGTTAAGTAATTATATAAAAAATAAAGACAAATCAGATATGACTAAGGCAGAAATTATAGCTGAAATCTCAACTAAAACAGGCATTGAGAAAGTGGACGTACAAGAGACTGTTGAGGCTTTTTTTAAAGTTGTAAAAGGCTCTATGGTTGCAGGTGAAAATGTGTATGTGAGAGGTTTCGGAAGTTTTGTTGTTAAAAAAAGAGCTAAAAAAACAGCGCGTAATATTTCAAAAAATACTGCCATTATCATTCCCGAGCATTTTGTGCCAAGCTTTAAGCCCGCAAAAACTTTTGTTGAAAAAGTAAAAACAGGTAACAAAGCCGGTAAAACAAGCAAATAATTTTTTTTGAGTAATGAAAAGTAAACAAATAGCCGTAATTATTGCCATAGCTGGCATAATGGGCTATTTGTATTTGCAGCCTGTTAAAGGGCTGATGAAATCAAAAGAAACCGAAACACATGCTGAGGACGACGGGCACGAGCATACAGCCGCGCCGGCAAATTCAGTTACGGTTGAGCAGGTTTCTGAAACAGGTAAAACAGCTATAGGCGAGCAACTGGCTGCAAAGATCACTGATCTGGAAGGTAAGTTGAAAGCAGCAGGAGAAGCTGATAAATTATCTTTACAAAAACAACTGGCTACCGAGTGGGACGCGGTAAACCAGCCTGGGCCGGCGGCTTTTTATTATAAAGCAATAGCCCAAAAAGAAAACACAGCAGGCAACTGGATAGATGCGGGTAACCGCTTTAACGATGCCTGGAAACTAACACAGGATACTACTGCACAGCCTACTTACCTGGCCAACGCGGTTGAGGCTTTTGAGGCAGCACGCAAACTTGCGCCCGATAACCTTGACGCTAAAACCGGATTAGGTACAGCGTATGTTAACGGTGGCGCACCAAGCCCTATGCAGGGTATAAGCCTGTTGCTTGAAGTAGTGAAGCAGGATCCGAATAACCGTAACGCGAACCTTAACCTGGGTATTTTCTCGATGAAATCGGGACAGTATGACAAGGCGGTTGAGCGTTTCAAAACGGTTGTCGCTCAAAAGCCTGAAGTTGAGCCATATTTTTATCTGGCCGAAAGCTACAAGCAACTGGGTAAAAAGAAAGAAGCCATTGAGGCTTATAACAAGTGTAAGGAAATGATGCCCGACCCAACTTTCGGTAAGCGCATTGACGAATACATAAAGGAATTAAATTAATAACATTAAAAAAAATTAAACACTATGCCAAGCGGTAAAAAACGTAAGAGACATAAAATGGCTACCCACAAGCGCAAAAAACGCTTAAGAAAAAACAGACACAAAAAGAAATAAGCTGATCCTGACGATCAGTCATCTATTCAGCCCGGCATACGCGCGGGCTGAACTTGTGTTTTTGTTTTTCTTGTTAACCGGCGGCTTTCCGGCCGCTTAATAGAAATGGAGTAGCAATTGATAAAAGAATTAATTATCGATTCATCCCCCAACGGAGCTACCATTGCATTACTACAGGACAAACAACTCGTAGAACTTCATAAAGAGCAAAGTACCAACAATTATACTGTTGGCGACATTTATCTTGGCAAAATCAAAAAGATTATGCCGGGGTTAAATGCTGCTTTTGTTGATGTAGGATATGAGAAAGATGCCTTTTTGCATTACCTTGATCTGGGGCCGCAGGTGCAAAGCCTGCTTAAGCTTACCAAACAGGTACGTAGCGGGGGATATCAGTCTAAGCTTTTAGATAAACTTAAGCTTGAGGCTGATATTGACAAGGGCGGTAAAATTTCTGAGGTGCTTCAAAAAGGCCTTGTTATTCCCGTTCAGATAGCTAAAGAACCAATTTCAACTAAAGGTCCGCGGCTTAGTGCCGACCTGTCAATAGCGGGGCGGTATGTAGTGCTTGTGCCTTTCTCTGAGGTGATCTCTATCTCAAAGAAAATAAAAAGCAATACCGAGCGCCTGCGCCTGCGCAAGATAGTTGAAAGCATCAAGCCAAAGCATTTCGGGGTTATTATCCGCACCGTTTCTGAAGGGAAAGGTGTAACCGAGCTGCAGAAAGACCTGCTTGACCTTATAGCTAAATGGGAAACGCTGATAACAAAGCTACCATCAGTTGAACCGTCGAAAAAAATACTGGGCGAGATTGACCGCACCTCAACTATCCTGCGGGATATTCTTAATTCAGATTTCCAGAGCATTTATGTAAATGATAACGGGATGTATGAAGAAGTGCGCTCATATGTGCACGAGATATCGCCCGATCTGGAAAACATTGTAAGGCTGCATAAGCACCGCGACCCGATTTTTGAACATTACGGTATTGAAAAGCAAATTAAGGGTGCTTTTGGAAAAACCGTTAACTTAGCAGGTGGCGCATACCTGGTAATTGAGCATACCGAAGCACTGCACGTTATTGACGTAAACAGCGGTAATCGTACTGCTAACAAAGAAAACCAGGAGCAAAACGCGCTGCAGGTAAATAAAGAAGCGGCACGCGAAATTGCCCGCCAGCTGCGTCTGCGTGATATGGGAGGTATTGTAGTGATCGATTTTATCGACATGCATAAGCCAACCAACCGTAAAGAGTTATTTGATTATTTGCGTGCCGAAATGTCGCACGACAGGGCGAAACATACCATACTTCCCCCAAGTAAATTCGGGTTGGTGCAGATAACACGCCAGCGTGTGCGCCCTGAAATGAACATTGTTACCAGTGAGGTTTGCCCAACCTGCCATGGTACCGGGGCTGTACGCCCAAGCATATTGCTGCTTGATGATATTGAAAATAACTTCAATTACATCCTAATGGAGCAAAATGAAAAAAATATTACGCTTTGTGTTCACCCTTACATCGAAGCATACATTAAAAAAGGCGTTTACACCCGCCAGATGAAATGGTACTTTAAGTATAAGCAATGGATAAAAGTGAAAAGTAATCCATCGTACCAGCTCACCGAATTCCGTTTCTTCTCGTCGAAAGACGAAGAGATTAAATTATAAAACTGCCCGGTGGCAGATTGAAAAATGCAGGAAACATAAAGTTTGCCTGCATTTTTTGTTTATAAGGACTTTACAGGATATAATTCACAAAAATTGCCTATCTTCAACTTCCGCAAAACAGGGTACAGGCAATGAGTTCAGGTAAATACAGCGGGTTTACTGATGTGGCAAAACAAGCCATGATGCAAACCCAGGAATCAATGCTGGAAGTAAAAACCAGAAAGAACAAATTATACATCGGTATACCAAAAGAGGTATCTTTCCAGGAGAACAGGATACCGCTTACCCCACTGTCGGTAGCGCTTCTGGTAAACAACGGGCACGATGTAATGCTGGAAAGCAACGCCGGAAAAGCTGCCAATTTTCTTGATAAGGATTACAGCGAACAGGGCGCCCGCATTGTGTATGATACTAAAAGCGTTTACGAAGCCGATGTAATTATCAAGATTGCTCCGCCTACTATGGCAGAGATAGAGTTGATGAAGCCCGGACAGCTGCTGATATCAACCCTGCAGCCTGCAACCATGAAGCCTGAAATATTGCAGGCTCTCATGCAGAAAAAGATCACCGCGCTTTGTTTTGAATACCTGCTTGATGAAGGCGGCACACTAACCGTTGTACGTGCCATGAGCGAGATAGTAGGCGCTACGTCGATACTGATTGCAGCAGAATATCTGAGTAACGTATTTGAAGGCAAAGGCCTGATGCTGGGTGGTATAACCGGCGTTCCGCCGACAGAGATTGTTATACTGGGTGCCGGGACCGTAGGAGAATATGCCGCGCGTACTGCATTATCATTAGGTGCCGAAGTGAAAGTTTTCGATCCCTCTATTTATAAACTACGTCGCTTGCAAAACAACATCGGTAACCGTGTATTTACTTCAGTTGTACAGCCAATAGTATTGGAAAAAGCCATTACAACTTGTGATGTTGCTATAGGTGCTATGCGTGCTGAGGATGGAAGGAGCCCCTGCATTATATCAGAAGCTACAGTTAGCCGCATGAAACGCGATTCGGTGATTATTGATGTGAGTATTGATCAGGGTGGATGTTTTGAGACATCAGAGGTTACCAACCACACCAACCCGGTTTTCCGCAAGTATGATGTGATTCATTATTGTGTACCAAACATCGCCTCGCGGGTAGCACGTACTGCCACCTACGCGCTTACTAATATTTTTGCACCTATACTGGTAGATATAGGCGACCACGGCGGTATCAAGAATGTTATCTGGAAAAAAACAGGTGTTCGTAACGCGGTGTACATTTACCAGGGCCATTTAACCAACAAGCACATTGCCGACCGCTTTTCATTGCCCTGTAAAGATCTCGATCTGCTCATCGTATCAAGCTTGTAAAAAAATGAAGTATAGATGCTGTTGGATATTGCTGTTTGTGCTCAACTTATCAGCAATAGCGCAGCCGTATAAATACATAGATAGTGATAAAGTAGATGGTGCAGAAAAATATCGCCGCCAAATTAAACAGCACCCTGATCAGGCATTACTCGAAATTAAACAGGTAATACCAAATATTGTACTTGACATTCGCTACGCAACCAACAATAACTTCACCGGTAATAAAGTTTATAATCAGGCAAGGGCCTTTGCCCGCAAGCCTGTTGCCGAAGCGTTGCGGGCTGTACAGGCTGAATTGAAAACCAAGGGATTGGGATTAAAAATATTTGATGGTTATCGCCCGTATTCGGTCACCGTAAAATTTTATGAGATAGCTAAAGACACCACTTTTGTTGCCGATCCGCGCAAAGGCTCAAGGCATAACCGTGGCTGCGCTATCGACCTGACCTTGATCAACCTTAAAACCGGAGAAGAGCTGCAAATGCCAACCGGATATGATAGCTTTAGTAAAAAAGCCGCTGCCGATTACTTTGATCTGCCATATATAGAACTTCACAACCGCTGGTTGCTGCGTACAATAATGGAAAAGCATGGCTTTAAAATCTATCCTTCCGAATGGTGGCATTATGACTTTGCAGGTTGGGAGCGGTTTGATCTGCTGGATGTGCCTTTTGAAGCATTATAAGCCGCATTTTAATATCAATTTAACCCCATAAGGCAAACATTAGCATAAAAGTTGCTGTTAGCTAATTGACTAACAGAAATATATCAGCTTATGAAAATGTTCAGTAAAGAATACTTTAAGCAATTATGGAAAGTATTATTGGCAACATTCAGTGGTTTTTCAGATGATAAGGGTTTAAAACTTAGTGCGTCACTGGCTTATTATACCGTTTTTTCACTGGCGCCACTGCTTATACTGGTAGTTTCGTTAGCCGGTTTTTTACTGCCTGATCTTCAAGACAAATCAAACAACAGCCTTTACCCCGAAATACAACAATACATTGGTAAGGAGGCTGCCGCACAAATTCAGCAAACTATTGAAAAGCAGGATATTGCTGATAAAAAAGGCATAGGCCTTGTTATTGGTATAGTTACCTTACTGCTTGGCGCCAGCAGTATTTTTCTGGAAATACAAGATTCTCTTAACATGATATGGCGAGTTAAAGCCAAGCCTAAAAAAGGATGGGTGAAAATGCTGCAAAACAGGTTCCTGTCGTTCTCGCTCATTGTTAGTCTTGGGTTCTTGTTATTGGTTTCATTACTCGTAAACTTTATTATAAGCGCCCTGAGTGCACAAATTGAAAGGCTAATTAATTTCCTGATACGTAATGAAGGAGTATCTGATTTTATAAGTGGTACATTACTTTACGCAGTAAACTTTGTGGTTACATTGCTTATTATCTCTGTATTGTTTGGTATTATATTTAAAGTGTTGCCGGATGTTAAAATTAAGTGGAAAGATGTAAAGGCCGGGGCTATTTTTACCGCTTTACTATTTATGCTTGGCCAATATATAATTAGCTTATACCTAACCTATACAGCGCAGGGGTCGGCTTACGGTGCTGCCGGTTCAATCATCGTGATACTGGTTTGGATTTATTACACTGCAGCTATTTTATACATAGGCGCCGAATTTACTCAGGTTTATGCCGAGGCTCAGGGAAGCCGTTTAGAGCCGGCACCTTATGCGGTTCACATACAACAAACCGAGGTAGAGCAACAGGTAAAAGAAATTCCGCGCCAAAATCCCGAGCTTGAAGGCGCTTTAAAATGTGACAATCCGGAAACACCTGCTACAGAAGAATGCGAAGACGACGATAAGGATAAAAAAGCATAACAAGCCTGCATTGCATTGATTAGTATTTATTGTACATTTAAATACTAATTATAACCAGTTGCTATCTAAACGTGCATTTTATATCATTTATTGCAGATATGCAATCCTGGCGATATTGTTATGCACAGGCATCACAAAAGAACTTGAAGCGCAGCATTTTGAAATAGACAGCAACCGTCGCCGCGCAACAATTCCGTTTAAGCTTATTCGTAATATGGTTATTGTTGAAGCCAGTATCAACAATCGAGGGCCGTTTAACTTCATATTGGATACAGGTGTAGGATTGATGATAATTACTGATCCAACACTGGTTGATTCTTTGCAAATTAATAATAAACGTACGGTTCGTATATCAGGTTTAGGAGAAGGTGGCGATGCTGAAGCTTTTATCACCTCGCCATTGGATGTGAAAATAAACAACACTAAAAGCCGTCATGTGTCGGCAGCAATATTAAAACGCGATCATTTTAATCTGTCTGACTTTTTAGGAATGCCTATACATGGGCTTATCGGCTATGAATTTTTTAACAAACTTGCCGTGCAAATCAATTTTTCCGACAGCATACTTTCCGTGTGCCGGCCTGCAGATATGCGTGTGTTCAGAAAAGGAATAAGAGTGCCTATATCTATTGAAGAAAAAAAGCCTTATATGCTTGCCAAAATTACAATGCCTGATGGTAAGACAATTGATAAAAAGTTGGTGGTTGACTTAGGTGCCGGACATCCGGTATCGCTTGAAAATGTGGCCAACAACAATGACTTTCCACAAAAAATAATAGCTGCCAATTTAGGTATAGGGCTGAATGGCCCGATTAGCGGCTTTATAAGCAGGATAAAATTACTTGAATTAGGAAAATTCAAGCTTAAAGAACCGCTTGCATCTTTCCCTAACATGGTTTCTAACATACGCCCATCAGTTTACCGCGATGGGAATTTAGGAACAGAGGTATTGAAGAAATTTAAAGTAATATTTGATTACAGCAATGGCGCTATGTATCTTAAAAAAGGGCAGGATTTTAAAAAGCCTTTTGAACATGATATGACCGGGCTGGAATATTTTGCCGGGGGCAAAGATCATAAACATGTAATAATAAGCCGCGTAGAAGCGGGATCACCTGGATATGAAATTGGATTGGAGCGAGGAGATGAGATTGTGACCATCAATTTTAAACCGGTATCAAAAATGACCCTTGAAGAAATTGACGACCTGTTCAGATCTAAACATGACAGGAATATATTATTGGAAATCTATCACGATAAAAAGACCGACCACGTGATACTTACCCTGAAACGCCGCATCTGAACAGGCCCCATCGATGTTACTTCAATTGACTGATGTTATCAAAAAAAGCAGTTTGCAGATCAAGCAATGACCGTACCGGAACTTTTTCCCCATAAGTATCGAAACATAAAAACTTTGAGGTAGAATGGTCGTTATTCTTTTCCTTTTCAAAGAAATTGAATGTTTCAAAAAAGTAATGATTGGTGGTTACGTTGTCCTTACTCGTTTGCGAGGTGTTAAGCCTGAATCCCACCGTGTTAATCCAGTTGTGCACACGTGTGTGCAGGGATAATTTTAAGTTAGCCATAGGTTAATGATGTTTTAACTTTAACTTAAACGCACCTGATTACCTGATTGTTGCAGTGTTTTAAATATTTATTATCAACAGATGTGCATTTTACAAAATCCCAAACGCACATCAATATTGTAACAATGCTATTAAGGATATGTAACAATCATATTCTTAATCACTTTTTAACATTTAATAGTTAAACATTTGCAGCCAATTGGTGTCTTGATGGATAACAATTGATAATGTGAAAGTATTAATAATGAAAAGATTACTATTAACGCTGACTCTTACATATTTACTAACAAACTTTGCATTAGCGCAAACAGGCCGTGAAGTTCGCGGTACAGTTATTGATTCGACTAAACTATCCATACCTGGGGCAAGCATAAAGCTTACTTCGACACAAGGCGACAGCTCAATAACCGCTGCTGACGTAGACGGAAAATTTGTTTTTTCATCAGTTAAGGGTACGAAAATTACTTTAACCATTTCATCAATTGGGTTTCAAACACTGATAAAGCATTATTCATTTGATGCCGGTACAGAGCCTATAGTTCTTGATCCTATAGTTTTGCAATTGCAAAGAAATTTGCTTAACCAGGTTACCATTACCGGTGCACCAAACCCGGTACAGCTTAAAGAAGATACTGTAGAATACAAGGTAAGCGCCTATAAAGTGCGTGATAATGCGCCTATTGAAGATGCCATTAAAAAAATGCCGGGTATAGATGTGGATAAAGACGGTAACGTTACCGCCCAAGGCAAACAAGTGACCCGCGTTAGGCTGAATGGCAAAGACTTTTTTGGCGGAGACCTGCAAACCGCTACTAAAAACCTTCCTGCTGATATAGTTGAAAGCATACAGATAGTCGATGATTACGGCGATCAGGCAAATCTTACCGGAGTTAAAACCGGTGAGCCAAACAAAATATTGAACATCAACATTCGTAAAGATCGTAACTACGGTTACTCATTACAAGCCACAGCCGGTGATGGAACCGATGCATTGCCAAACGACCCCGGTATAAATAATGAGAATAGGTATTTAGGCATGTTAAACTTTTTCAATTTTAACGGTAACCAGCAGATATCTGTATTAGGAAATTTAAATAATACCAACCTGAATACGTTCAGTTTCAGCTCGCCTTCATTTGGTGGTTTCGGTGGTAATTTTGGCGGCGGCGGCAATCGTGGTGGCGGCGGCGGTGGCGGGCGTGCTTTCAGAGGCGGCGGCGGCTCGGGCGGCGGACAAACAACTGCTACCAATGGCATCACCAATGCAAAATCATTGGGTGTAAACTTCAGGGATGAATGGGCCGGGGGTAAGTTATCAGTATATGGCAGTTATAGTTTTAACAACAACCGTACGTTTACCGAAACTAACGAATACTCGCTTGCAAGGTTTGAAGTGCCGCAAACAACCACATCCAATACCCGGCAAATCAGCGATCCGATAAATCACCGTTTAAACTTCAATGTTGAGTGGCGGCCGGATACGGTGAATTACTTTAAAATCACTCCTACATTTTCATATTCACGCAACAACAGTACAAATGATGAGAGTACTTTAGCTACAAGGGGAGACGCGACAAACCTTGCTTATACTTTAAATTCAGTAAGTAACAGCGAAACGCCAAACTTTGGTATAAATGCTTTATACAACCATAGATTTAACAGCCGCGGGCGTAACCTGAGCTTTAATGTGAGTTATAACACAGCTAAGAATGATCAGTATGAAAACCCTATTTATGTGTACACCCAGGGCGTGCCTACCTCACCGCTTAATCAGCAAATAAATACTGATAGCCGCACCAATACGTGGGCTACCAACCTCTCATATCTTGAGCCGTTAAGCAAGGTGTCATTTCTTGAGTTAAACTATGCGTTTAATCATTCTTACACATCTGCAGATAAATCAACGGATACGTTGAATCTGGTAACCAATGCTTTTGACCGTTATGATTTTTTAAGTAACAGCTACAACTATACTTTCACTACAAACCGTGTAGGACTTAATTATCGTTTTGTAGAATCAAACTTTAACTACACGTTAGGTATTGGTGTGCAACCCGGTACCTTAAAGGGCAATTCAATAAACGCCCCGCAAACGGTAAGGAATACTTTCAACGTAATACCTACAGCTCGATTGGTTTACAACTTTACCCGCAATAAATCATTAAACTTTAATTACAGCGGTAACAACAGCCAGCCATCATTTAATCAGCTGCAGCCGGTATACGATTTTTCAAACGCGTTATATCCTACACTGGGTAACCCGAACTTAAAGCCCGAGTTTCAAAACAACTTCTCACTTAGGTATAACAATTTCAGTTTTGAAACGGGAAATGTATTTTTCAGCCGTTTAGAGTTTAACCAATATAGCGATAGGATAGTATCGCAAACCACTACTTACCCAACAAATTTTAGCGAGGCTGCGTTGGCTGCCGATCCGTCATTGAAAAATCTGCAAAATACTAATCTTACTACTTATACTAATACAGGAGGTTTTTATAATGCTTCGGCGTTTGCTGTGTTTTCAAAACCATGGGCCGAGCGTAAATACACTTTATTCCTTAACGGTAATATATCATACAACAATAACATAGGTTTTTCACGATCAATTGACAGCAATAACGTAGCTACTGATTTCCAGAAAAGCATTGCTAAAAACCTGGTGTTTACGCCCGGCGTACGCTTCAGGGTAAATATCACCGATATTGTTGACGCTGAAGTAAATACCAGCTATGCAATCAATAAAACGGTAAGTTCAATAAACGGAAATACAAGCGCGCTGGTAAATCAAAACACCAATGCCCGCACACTAAGCTTGGGTGTAAACGGCAAAAATTATTTTTGGAAAGACTGGACATTAAGCTACGATTTCACAAGGCAGGTAAACTATGGCTATAATGTACCTGTAACTAATCCTAATATTTTGAATGTATATGTAGAGCGCCGTTTCCTGAAAAATAATATGGCTACCATACGTGTTCAAGGTGTCGATCTGCTTAATCAAAACCGTGGCTTTACCTCAACTGATAATGGCATAACCACAACGCAAAGTAATGTGAACAGGCTTAGCCGTTACTTTCTGCTTACTTTCAGTTTAAGGCTGCAGAAATTTGCCGGTAGTTCGCCTAATCAAAACCGCGGACGCAACAGAGATAACGTTGCTCCGAATGGTCCTGGTGGTCAAGGCGGACCGGGTGGCCCTCCTCCGGGCGGACCGGGCATGATGTAAACGGGATTATTTAACAGCGGCGTTTATAACGCGTTCAAGATCGTTTATATCGAATGGCTTAGCTATATAGCTTTCAGCTCCGGCTGTTTCCGCAAGAGACTGGATATCGCTGTTTGCTGAGAAGTATACCACCGGTATGGATTTGAGGTTGGCATCAGCTTTAAGTGCTTGTGTAGCCTCAATGCCCCCAGTATCGGGTATCCAGTTATCCATCAGGATAACATCTGGCATAATGTTAGCTACCTTTCCGGTTACGTCATTACAGTTATCATATGTGTACACTTGCCATCCATGATCTTCAAGGATGTAAGTACATATTGACAAGATGTCGTCGTCGTCATCAAAAATAATAACCTTCTTTTTTTCCGTTTCGCTCATGTATAACAAGGGGAATTACCAGCTTAAAAAACAAAAATATAAAAGTAATGCACACTTTAGTTTTTAACACTAAAAATGCAGTTTGTTTTATCTGTGGAAAATTATCTTTTCAGATATTTCCGTATAAATAGCATCTTTGAGTTTAAATTCAGCAGGAGAGGGTAAAGATACATGTTAGCAGCGAGATTTCAGTATGAATTTACGGAAGCCGGATGTGACGAGGCCGGTCGTGGCTGTCTTGCAGGCCCTGTATTTGCCGCCGCTGTAATTTTACCACACGATTTTAAACACCCCCTGCTTAATGATTCTAAACAACTTGCCGAAGAGGTACGCTACCAACTGCGCGACGAAATAAAGCAACATGCGCTTGCCTGGGCTGTTGCCTCATGCTGTAATAGAGAGATTGACGAAATTAATATCTTGAACGCCTCGTTCCTGGCTATGCACCGGGCTATCAACCAGTTGAGTATAAAGCCCCAGTTTTTAATTATCGATGGTAACCGTTTCAATAAATACAATGATACCCCGCATCAGTGTATTGTTGAAGGCGACGGAAAATATTATAGCATTGCCGCGGCATCAATATTGGCTAAAACTTACCGCGACGATTACATGAAACAAATCGCCGTCGAGCACCCGGAATATGAATGGCATAGCAACAAAGGTTATCCGACAATCAAACACCGCAATAAAGTTTTAGAGCTTGGGCATACGCCTTACCACCGCCTTAGTTTTAAGGTTACAAATCCACAAACTGTTATTGATTTTTCAGAGGCTTTATCAGCATAAAGTCTTCTTTGCGGGGAGTCTTGCTTTGTGCGCCTACAAAAAGTATTTTTGCTTGTAAACCTATATTAAGTTGAAAATACTTCTGTTGTCTCACCGTGCGTTGTTCCCCCAAAACGGCGGGTACCCAATTGTGGTATACAATACCATAAAAGGTCTTGTCGCGCTCGGACATGAAGTAACGCTGATATCGCTTGATGAAAAAAGGAAAACAGACCGTATATCAGAAAGTGACCCTATTCTCGAAAAAATAACTTACCGCCCATACAGCATTGATATCTCAGTAAGCATATGGGATGCAGTTCGGAACATTTTTAGCAAAACAGCACATATAATTGACAGATATTACGCCGAGAACGTTGAACGTGTACTGATAAAACATGTAAAAAAAGGCAACTTTGATATCATACAGTTTGAAGGACTGTTTGTAACGCCTTATCTTCAGGCAGTGCGTAAAAACACCGCCGCGAAGATTGTATACCGGGCGCATAATATTGAGCACCAGGTATGGGCCCGGCTGGCGCAGCAAAAATCCGATCCGATAAAAAAGATTTACCTGGGTATGCTTGCCCGTCGTATAAAAAAATGCGAACTGCATACACTCAATGGCTTTAATGGTATAATTACCTTTACCCACCAGGATGAGGAAACAATCCGCGCTCATCACATTAAAACCCCGGTACTGGTTATGCCGATATGCGTCGACCTCACCAAATATCAGCCTGATTATAGCAAAACAGAATTTCCAAGCCTGTTTTTCCTGGGTTCGCTTGGATGGATGCCTAACCGCGAAGGCATGGAATGGTTTATCGAAAGCTTTCATAGCGAACTTACTTCAGGAGATTTGCGTGCGAAGTTTTACCTGGCCGGAAACGACATACCTGAACAGTTTGATGAATATGAAACACCCGGCAAAATATTTATACAAGGCGAGGTAGATGACGTGCTTGAGTTTATGAACAACAAAGCCGTTATGCTGGTGCCGCTTATGTCGGGCGGGGGGATGCGTGTTAAAATAGTGGAGGGCATGGCCATGCAGAAGTGTATCATTTCCACGTCGCTGGGCGCTGAAGGCATAAATTATACCCATGGCGAAAATATCATTATAGCCAATACAAAACAGGAGTTTTACGATGCCATACAACGTTGCATTTCAGACGAACATTATTGCCGCTCAATAGGCCAAAATGCGCGTAGTTTAGTTGAAGAACATCATAACTTTGAGGCCGTGACCAACAAAATGGTTAACTACTATAACCGGCTGCTGGGTAACTCCAATCCACTTTAATTTTCGTACCTTCGCAGCATATTAACTGCTGAGATGAAGACTACCGCATTAACTGATGTGCATATAAAATTAGGCGCTAAAATGGTGCCTTTTGCCGGATATAAGATGCCTGTACAATACGCCGGCATAAACGCCGAACATGATACCGTACGCAAAAGCGTTGGCGTGTTTGACGTAAGCCATATGGGCGAATTTATATTGAAAGGCGATAAGGCGCTCGACCTTATACAGCGTGTTACCAGCAACGATGCTTCTAAATTATACGATGGCAAAGTGCAGTACTCATGCCTTCCGAATGAGGACGGCGGTATAGTTGATGATCTGTTAGTTTACCGTATTGACGAGAAAACCTACATGTTGGTGGTTAATGCCTCGAACATTGAAAAAGACTGGAACTGGATATCAAAATACAATACTGAAGGTGTTGATATGAAAGATATATCAGACCGCACCTCACTGCTGGCCGTGCAGGGGCCTAAAGCCGCGGAAGCGCTGCAAAGCCTTACAGATCTCGACCTTGCATCAATGGAATACTACACGTTTAAAAAAGGTACTTTTGCGGGAATTGATAATGTACTGGTATCGGCTACAGGTTATACCGGCGCGGGCGGTTTTGAGATATACTTTGACAATGCCAACGCTGAAGCTATTTGGAACGCCATTTTTAAAGCAGGTGAACCTTTGGGTATAAAACCAATTGGCTTAGGCGCACGTGATACCTTGCGTTTGGAAATGGGTTTTTGCCTGTACGGTAATGATATTGATGACAAAACTTCACCGCTGGAAGCCGGGCTTGGCTGGGTGACTAAATTCAGCAAAGAGTTTACCAACTCAACAGCTTTGCAACAGCAAAAGCAGGAAGGCATAACAAAAAAACTGGTTGGCTTTGAAATGATTGAGCGTGGTATACCTCGTCAGCATTATGAAATTGTTGATGCCGAAGGTAACACCATTGGCAAAGTAACATCAGGCACGCAGTCGCCATCTTTGCAAAAGGCTATTGGCTTAGGCTACGTAAACAAAGATTTTGCTAAGGAAGATACCGAAATTTTCATTAAAATACGCGATAATAAGGTAAAGGCAAAAATTGTAAAGCCACCTTTTTATAAAAATTAAGCCCCACTTTATCCCCTGAAGCAGTGGACAGGTGTTAGCACTATGATAAATAAAGATAGTAATTCAGGCCATACAGAAACTTCCCCTTTAGGGGGCTGGGAGGGTTTAGGGAGCAAAGGGCTTGAAGTTTGCCTTACCCCGGCTTTGCTGCCATTATATAAGGTTGAAGATTATATAGTGGTGGTAATAGATATTTTTCGCGCCACCTCATCAATCTGTTATGGCATTGAAAACGGTGCTGAAGCCATAATTCCGGTAGCACAGGTTGAAGAGTGTGCTGCATACCGCGAAAAAGGCTTTAACTATTTGCTTGCTGCCGAGCGTGACGGCGCCGTAGTTTCCGGATTTGATTTTGGCAATTCACCATTCTCATATACAAAAGAAAAAGTGGCAGGCAAAACCGTGGTACTTACCACCACAAATGGTACGCATGCCCTGCACCTCTCTATAAAAGCTAAAAGGATTGTTATTGGGTCTTTCCTTAACATTACTACACTTTGCAACTGGCTAAAAACACAGGATGAGAATATCCTGCTGGTATGCGCCGGATGGAAGAACAATTTCAACCTGGAAGATACCTTGTTTGCCGGTGCTGTGGTAGAACAGCTTAAAGAAAGGCAATATAAAACTGACGACCCTGCCATTGCGGCTAACGACTTATATCAGCTTGCTAAAGATGACCTTACCGGCTACCTAAAAAAAACCTCGCACAGTGAAAGACTAAAGCAATTGGGTATAGAAGAAGACATTGCTTTTTGCCTGAATGTGGATATTGCAACTTCGATCCCTGTACTTGATGGTGACAGGCTGGTGAAGATGGAAGTGTAATACAATTAAACATTGTCATTTCGACGAGGTACAAGGAGAAATCTTCTACCATGCATATCCCTGCTTTTAAAAGATTTCTCCTTACAGTCGAAATGACACTTTAATTTGTTATTACTCTTTTCTTTTTCTCCTATTCCTGATAACAACTATTGCAACTATAAGTACTACCCACACCGGCCACCATGCAATAAACCCAAAGAAAAAGCTCTGCATTAGCAGCAAACCGTTTTCTAATGCATGCTTAAATTTATAGCCGAAAGTATTACCGGTATCAGCCTGCTCAACTTGTTTAGTGTAAAAGGTGATGGAAAGCGAGCTATATGCCACCTGCTTATCCATATAGTTCAACTGCCCTTGTGTCGATTCAATATCGCTACGTATTTCTGTTAGCTTGGCCTCTATTTCCAGTACATCACTCATTTTGCCAGCCTTTTGCAGCAGGCTCAGGTAACGTTGTTCAAGCGCCTTTTTATTGTGGAGGCGGGTTTTTACATCAATATATTGAGTGGTGATATCTGTCACCCTAATGTTCTTGCTGTCAATCTTTGTAGCGCTTTCTGATACAGTACCTAAAAAAGTATCAAAGTTTTTGGCGGGTATTTTAACATTTAGAACATATTGCTTGCGATTATCATCGCCATTCAGGTACTCGTTATCTTCGGTAACGTAACCGCCCAATTTCTTTAATGACGCTAAAAGTTGCTTACGGGTATCAGCAACATTACCTGTTTCAAAACTAATGTCACCTTCTTTAATGATCTTCTTTTCAACTTCCGCACGCTGTTCCGGGGGCGCAGGCATTAGTTTATTTGCATTGCCAACCTGTTCATCATTACTGATGTCAGCATTGGGGTCGCCGCCATAACCGTTAGCCTGGGGTTTGGCTAATGTAATTGCCGCTACCTGCTCTTTATCAGCTTTTTGGCCGCAAGCAGTCAAAACAAACAATGCAGCAACAAACAATAATCTTTTCATAATCTATGGTTTTAATTTCTCATTGTTCCGGTGCCTGTCGGCATCGCGGATGCTTTTCTTTTCAAGATTTTTAACCAGCGCTTCAGACAGATCAATACCCGTTTGATTAGCCAGGCATATCAGCACAAAAAGTACATCGGCCATTTCATCGGCCAAGTTTACTTCGGTATCTGATTTTTTGAACGACTGCTCGCCATACTGCCTTGCCATAATGCGGGCCACTTCGCCAACCTCTTCCATTAAAATGGCGGTGTTAGTCAGTTCATTAAAATATCTGATGCCGGTTGTTTTTATCCATTCATCTACAAGATGCTGGGCTTGCTTGATTTCCATAAATTATATTAAAAAAGTTGTAGTAGCCACTAATGATGATAACTAAGATAAATGTATCTGCTGCTACGTAAGAGTTACTCCTTGTTTTTACTATCTATTATAATGGTAACCGGCCCGTCGTTCACCAAACTTACTTTCATGTCGGCGCCAAAAATGCCTGTAGCTATTTTCTTACCCGTTAAAGTTTCAAGCGTGACTATCATCTGCTCGTAAAGCGGAATAGCCTTATCAGGACGCGCGGCACGTATAAACGATGGGCGGTTGCCTTTTTTTGTTTGGGCGAAGAGGGTGAATTGTGATATCAGCAGGATGTTCCCATCAATATCAGAAAGGGCTTTGTTCATCAACCCATTCTCATCGCCGAATACACGCATGTTCACAATTTTTTGCGCCAGCCATTGCAGATCGTCGGTAGTGTCGGCATCCTCAATGCCAAGCAGAGCCAAAAAACCGTTGCCGATTTCGCCGGTTATATTGCCATCAACCCGACAGGCGGCTTCGGTAACTCGTTGTAATACTGCACGCATGTTTTTATTGTTGTTAGAGTCAGGAGACAAGAATCAGGAATTAAGACAGGATTTGCAATATAAAATATTCAAAAAGCGTATGTCATTTCGCACGTAGAGAGAAATCTTCTGAAAGCGATGAGTCAGCTTGCATGTATCAGAAGAATATCTCCTTGTACCTCGTCGATATGACATGTTTTTATAAAAAATATGTGAATTTGTTCCCCCCTTTGGGGGTTACGCTCTCGTATCATTCCCATTATAAATACTCAGATAGCTATCATAGCGCGATGGCTCAATCACACCTTCTTCAAGCGCTTCCAATACAGCGCAGCCGGGTTCATTTATGTGACGGCAGTTGTTAAATCGGCAATTATGCATGCGCTCACGCATTTCGGGGAAGAAATGGCCAAGTTCCTGTTTCTCTATGTCGATGATGCCCAATTCGCGGATGCCGGGGGTATCAATAATAAAACCGCCGCCGGGTAGGTCGAACATTTCGGCAAAGGTGGTGGTGTGCATACCTTTGTCGCTCCACTCAGATATTTCATGCGTGCGTAAATCAAGATCAGGCAGCAGACGGTTGATAAGGCTTGATTTACCTACACCCGAATGGCCGGAGAACAGCGTCACTTTATCTTTCAGTAAAGCTTTAATATCATCAATATTTGTACCCTCAAGGGCTGAAACCTCGTGGCATGGGTAACCAATGTTTTCGTAAATATCTTTATAAGCCTGTAAAACTTCCAGCCCTTCGTCGCTAAACAGGTCGAGCTTATTAAATACCAGTCGTGCGGGAATATCATAGGCTTCGGCAGTAACCAGGAAGCGATCGATAAAGCCAAGCGACGTCCTTGGCGAAGCCAACGTCACCACCAATATAGCTTGGTCGAGGTTAGCCGCGATAATTTGTGCTTGTTTCGACAGGTTAATGGATTTTCGGATAATATAGTTTTTACGCGGATGCAGGTTGGTAATTACCGCGGTACCCTGTTCAGGTTCCATTTCAAAATCAACCACGTCGCCCACAGCAACCGGGTTAGTAGTGGTAAGCCCTTTTATACGGAACTTGCCTTTTATACGGCAGTCGTACCGCTCACCTTCAGGCGTCACCACCTGGTACCAGCTTCCTGTCGATTTTGTAACTAACCCCTGCATAATAAGGCTGTAAAGGTATGAAATTGCATTTGGCCTGAAATAAAAAAACATTAACCCTTGGCTTCGGCATAATGTTTCGCTATTTTAAGAGCTTTAACATAAAGCAAATGAAGATCGCCTTAGCTTCGCCACCCTACCCGAAAAACATCGCCGATGGGCTTTTTCATCTCGAAACTTTAACAAAGGAAGCTGCCGCCCAACAGGCCGTAATAATTTGTTTCCCGGAGACGTACCTGCCCGGTTACCCTATGCCCGGTTTCGAGCCTGAAAAGAGCTCACCCGAAAACATGGAAGCCGCCCTGCAAAAGGTTTGTGAAATAGCCGCGCAAAACAACATCGCCATAATTGTGCCGATGGACTGGTACACGCCCGAAGGTGTACTTAACCTGGCGTATGTAATATCTGCCGGAGGCGAAATATTGGGCTACCAAACCAAAAACCAGCTCGACCCAAGTGAGGATGATATTTGGATACCTGGCACCAAGCGCCAATTGTTTGAAGTAAACGGATTGAAATTCGGCATCACCATATGCCATGAAGGTTTCCGCTACCCCGAATCGGTACGCTGGGCGGCGCGTGAGGGTGCACATGTGGTTTTTCATCCGCATTTTGGCGGCAATGATACCGAAGGCACGAAACTTACCGAGTGGGGCAACATGCAGAACCCTTATTACGAAAAAGCCATGATGATGCGGGCGCTTGAAAACACTATCTACTTTGCCAGCGTAAATAACGCCACGCGGTACCCTGAGTCGGCAACATCGATTATAGCACCTGATGGTACGCTTGTGGCGCACCAGCCTTACGGGCAACCGGGTGTTTTGGTTGTTGATATTGATTTGCAAAAAGCTACCGGGTATCTTGCAAAAAGGTTCAAACCACAGCTTTACATTTAAAATAATTGAAATAAAGCATAATCGCGTTTGGTAATTTAAAAATTAACTGTTTTATTTGCGGCGTCCTTTAGGGCGATGTATATTAAATGATTAACAACACCACTATTATTACGACTATTATTACCACCGGGGTATATTTCGGAGGAAGATAATCGTATGGTGTAAAAATATAGAAACCAACTGACCGCCTTCCTCCACAAAGAGGAAGGCGTTTTTTTTAATTTATACTGATAATGAAAGTTTTAAAATTTGGCGGCACTTCTGTAGGTTCGGTTAACAGCATAAAAACTTTGCTTGAAATTGTAAAAGCAGAGGTTGATGGCGGCGAGAAGCCGGTTGTTGTACTATCGGCCATGAGCGGGGTAACCAACCTGCTTATAAAAATGGCTGAAGAAGCCGCTAAAGGCAACGAGTTTACCGCTCACCTTGCCGAACTTCAAAAACGCCATTTCGACGTTGTTGAGGCATTGCTCGACGTGCAAAATCGTAACCCGGCATTCACCCGCCTTAAAATTCATTTCAACCAGTTGGAAGAGTTGTTGCAGGGGGTACTTACCCTGCGTGAACTTACCCTTAAAACCCGAGACCTGATATTAAGTTTCGGCGAACGTTGCTCAACCCTGATGGTAAGCAAAATAGCTGCCCAGCATTTTGGCAGCGCCTTGTTTGTTGATGCCAGCGAAGTGGTTAAAACCGACAGTGCTTTCGGGCAGGCGAAAGTAAATACCGAACTAAGCGATATACTGATACGTAACCTGTATCAAAGCAGCAACGATAAAGTCCTTTTTGTTACCGGCTTTATCGCCAGTAACGATGATAATCAGATAACTACCCTGGGCCGTGGCGGCAGCGATTATACCGCTGCAATATTCGGAGCGGCGCTTAACGCCGGCGAAATACAAATTTGGACAGACGTTAACGGTATGATGACCGCCGACCCGCGCATGGTTAAAAAAGCCTTCCCGTTGGACGAGCTTACTTACACGGAGGCCATGGAGCTATCATACTTTGGCGCGAAGGTGATATATCCGCCAACCATGATACCGGCGTTTTTAAAGAAGATACCTATCAGCATCAAAAATACTTTTGAGCCTGAATTTAAAGGCACCATAATTCAGCACGAATGCAGAGCCTCAAACCTGGCTATAAAAGGCATCTCGTCAATCAACAACATCAGTATAATTAACCTTGTTGGCAGCGGCATGGTGGGCAAGTCGGGCTTTAGCGGCAGGCTGTTTTCACTGTTGGCCCGTGAGCAGATCAACGTAATATTAATTACTCAGTCCTCGTCTGAACACAGCATCACTTTCGCCGTACAGCCGGATGATGCCGACCGTGCAAAGAAAATTATCGAACAAGAGTTTGAACTGGAATTACTGGCCAACAAGCTCGACCCTATTGTTATAGAGGAAAACCTGGCCATACTTGCCGTAGTTGGTGAGAATATGAAACAAACACCGGGTGTATCGGGCAAATTGTTTCATGCGCTTGGCCGTAACGGTGTAAATGTGAGAGCAATAGCACAAGGTTCGTCAGAATATAATATATCGGTTATCATCAGTGAGTACGACCTGGCAAAAGCATTGAACGCCGTGCACGACGCATTCTTTGTCGATTTGTACAAAACGTTGCATGCCTTTTGTTTGGGTACAGGTAATATCGGTAAAACTTTGTTTAAGCAACTTTGCGGTCATGCCGGGTTTTTGCGTGAAGAAAATGGCATACAGGTAAAGATCGTCGGCATAAGTAATACCCGCAAAATGGTGTTTGATACCGATGGCATATCGCTTGACAACTGGCAGGATACGCTTGAACAATCGGAGGAAAAAGCCGACCTGCGTACCTTTATCGACACCATGAAAGATATGAACCTGCCTAACTGCGTGTTTGTTGACAATACCGCCAGCCCAACGCCAATTGAGTATTACAAAGAGGTTTTTGACTCGGCCATATCTGTGGTTACCTGCAACAAAATAGGCAACTCAGGTTCGTACGAGCGTTATAAATCATTCAAGGATTCGGCGCGTAAACATGGTGTTGATTTCTTTTATGAAACCAACGTTGGCGCCGGCCTGCCAATCATTCGTACACTGAAAGACCTGATGAACAGCGGCGACCGCGTGCAGAAGATAGAGGCCATACTTTCGGGCACCATTTCCTTCATCTTTAACCAGTTTAAGGGTGACGCCAACTTCCATGATGTGGTAAAAATGGCACAGGAAAAAGGCTATACCGAACCCGATCCACGCGATGATTTACGAGGTACCGACTTTATGCGCAAGATACTGATACTTGCCCGCGACGCAGGGTTAAGCCTTGAAGCCTCGG
Source organism: Mucilaginibacter limnophilus (assembly GCF_004005815.1). Taxonomy (GTDB): domain Bacteria; phylum Bacteroidota; class Bacteroidia; order Sphingobacteriales; family Sphingobacteriaceae; genus Mucilaginibacter; species Mucilaginibacter limnophilus. The sequence continues at coordinate 43,880 of NZ_SACK01000009.1, forward strand.
ATGTGGAAATAGAAAGCATCCTGCCGAAAGCATCACTCGAAGCGGCAACAGTTGAGGATTTTTATGCTTCGCTGAAAGCTGAAGATGCTTACTTCGCCGGGCTGAAAAACAAAGCTAAATCGGAAGGTAAGGTACTACGCTACATAGGCAAACTTGAAGGTGGTAAGGCCAACATTACCCTGCAAATGGTTGATGAAAACCACCCGTTCTTTACTCTTTCGGGAAGCGATAACATTATATCATTTACTACCGACAGGTATAAAGAACGTCCGCTGGTAGTAAAAGGCCCCGGAGCAGGCGCCGAAGTAACTGCCGCCGGAGTATTTGCGGATTTGATAAACGTAGGTGCTAATTAGAAAGCCCCCTAACACCTGAAGGGGGAACAAAACGTGCAGCGCATCAGGGCTCCCCTCTCGAGAGGGGCAGGGGTGTGTTAATGAAGGGACTGGTTAATAGAGTTATATTTAAGAGAAAATGAGCAACAACATACAAGAAATTAATGAAGTTCAACTCCCCTTTCAGGGGGGCGGGGGGCTTGTGGGATCATCTGTAAAAGTCTTTGCCCCCGCCACAGTAGCCAACGTGGTGTGCGGTTTCGATGTACTGGGCTTCGCCGTGAACGAACCCGGCGATGAGGTGATAATGCGCGTAACCGATAAACCGGGCATCGTTATCAGCAAAATAACCGGCGATGACGGCCGCCTGCCGCTCGACCCTACTAAAAATACCGTGAGTGTAAGTGTACAGCATTACCTTGACAGCATTGGTCGCGGTGACATTGGATTGGATATTGAACTTCATAAAAAAATGCCTATAGGTAGCGGATTAGGTTCAAGCTCGGCAAGTACTGTAGCAGGTTTGTTCGCCATTAAAACATTAATGGGCGATACTACCGACCCGGCAACTTTGCTGCCCTTCGCCATGAAAGGCGAGGAAATGGCTTGCGGGCATGGCCATGCCGATAACGTAGCACCTGCGCTAATGGGTGGCTTTGTGCTAATACGCAGCTACGAACCGCTTGACGTGGTACGCCTGCCACACCCGAAAGACTTGTGGTGCGCTATTGTATTCCCTGATGTGGATGTGCCAACCCGTGAAGCAAGGCAAATTATCCGCAACAAAATAGCCATGAAAGACGCGGTGACCCAATGGGGCAACATTGCCGGACTTGTAAGCGGTTTGTTTATGCAGGATATTGACCTGATTGGCCGCAGCATGCAGGATGTACTGGTTGAACCGGTACGCAGCATGCTGATACCCGATTTTTACAAAATGCGTGAAATCGCCATGAGCAGCGGCGCGGTAAGTTTCGGCATATCAGGCTCTGGACCATCGGTTTTTGCTTTTACAAAAGATGAAGAAACCGCGCGTTCCATCACACAGAAATTGCAAGCGCATTTAACCGGAATTAAAATTGGCTCGAACGCTTATGTATCGACTATAAATGACGCGGGGCCGAGGGTGATATAAGCCCCCTAACCCCCTGAAGGGGGAATAATAAAACATGTCATTGAGAGGAGAAACGACGAAGCAACCCCCCGTTGTATGCACTTGAAGAGATTGCCACGCTATCGCTCGCAATGACATATAGAAAAGAAAAATAAATCCGAAATCGAAAATACGATATTCGAAATCAAAATGAAACTATACAGCACTAACAACACATCAGCAAGCGTATCATTCAAAGAGGCGGTTTTTAACAGCATGCCGCAGGATAAGGGGCTTTACATGCCGGTAAGCATTCCGCGTTTAAGTGAGGAATTTATAAGCAACTTAGACAAATATACCCTTCCTGAAATTGCTTTTGAAGTAGCAAAAAGCCTGCTTGGCGACAGCATACCGGAAGCTGATTTGAAAGTCTTGATTAATGATGCCATAAACTTTGAAGCACCAATAGTTAAGCTTGAAGAAGACGTGTATGTGCTGGAGCTTTTCCATGGCCCATCGCTGGCGTTTAAAGATTTTGGCGCTCGGTTTATGAGCCGTGTAATGAGCTACTTTTTAGAGGTAGGTGAAAAACAGCTTGACGTACTGGTAGCCACATCGGGCGATACCGGCGGCGCGGTTGCGCTGGGCTTTCTTGGTGTGCCGAACACCCGGGTAACCATCCTTTATCCAAAAGGAAAAGTGAGCGGCGTGCAAGAGCAGCAGCTTACCACCAATGGCCAAAACATCCGCGCGCTGGAAATTGACGGTACTTTTGACGATTGCCAGGCGCTGGTTAAACAAGCCTTTACTGATGCTGAGCTGAACGAAAAATACCGTCTTACATCGGCGAATTCAATCAACATTGCCCGGTTGGTGCCGCAAACTTTTTACTATTTTAATACTTATGCGCAGCTGTTAAAACAGAACAAAAATAAGGTAGTATTCTCGGTACCGAGCGGAAACTTTGGTAACATAGGCGCGGGCTTGCTGGCCTGGAAAATGGGCTTGCCGGTTGAACAGTTTATAGCCGCTACCAACGCTAACGATACCGTTCCGGCTTTCCTTAAAACCGGCGTTTACGAACCAAAACCATCGATTGCCACCATATCAAACGCTATGGACGTGGGCAACCCAAGCAACTGGGTACGCATTGCCGACCTATTTAAAGGCGATAAAGATGAGCTTAAAAAACTTATAGTTGGTTACAGCTATAACGACCAAGAAACCGCCGAGGCATTAGAGCAGGTATTCAATACCAACGGTTATGTAGTATGCCCGCATACTGCCATCGCATGGAAGGCATTAAAAGAATGGCAAGCCGCTAACGAAGATGTTGCATCAGGCGTGTTCCTGTCAACTGCGCACCCTTGCAAATTTCCGGATGTAATTCCCGCAGAAATAGCTGCAAAAATTGTTATCCCTGAAAGTGTAAAGGAACTTGAAGGCAAGGAAAAGCAAGCGGTTGAAATGAGCAACAGGTTTGAAGATTTTAAGGCTTATTTGCTGAATAACATTTAAGTTTGAGGCATGAAAAAGAGCAGGGTAATATTGGTTGTAATTGGCTTAACAGTCCTGCTCATTTCTGCGTGCAGCAAAAAGCAGAAATTTGACCGCGCGCTTTGGAAAGACGGCGACGGACTTGAGTTTAAGTACCGTGATAATATGCTGGACGACCTCCTGCAAAACCACAAAATAAAAGGCCTTACCTGGAAACAGGTGCAGGATACACTTGGTCGCCCGCAGGGTACTAAAGGATTAAGCACTTATTACGATATCGACATAAAATACGATGGGTATCCGCCAAGTTATATGAAACGTTTGTTTATCGATTTCAATCAGGATTCGGTAGCTGTAAATACCCGCATATACGAGAAGACGAATCGTAAGAAGAAGAAATAGTGTGTAGTGAGAACGCCAGCAAACTATTCTCCGTCAACAATGCTTCAGGAAACATTGCATGTGAGATGCTGAAAAAAGAACCTGATCAATCCGCCAATAACCTAACAGTTCCAGCATCAGCATGGCCGGGCAGCACAGGCAAAGCCATAGCAGAATCTTTAAAAGGCCAGGGTGCAGCCGGCCGGTTTCTTTTTTGGTTCTTTTTTCTTTTCCGGCAAAAGAAAAAAGAACATCCACTAACAATCATACAGCATACCTTCCAATCCTAACGAAGAACCAACACAAAGTGACCGAAACATTCGCTCTTAATTACGGTTAATTGTAATGTTTTTGTTGCATGTTTCACTTTGCCTCAATACACCGTCTATATCTGTAAATAATAGCTATAACCATGAAAAGATTATTGTTAATGGCAGCAATGGTTGCCACCACTTTTGGAGCCTTCGCACAAACTGCCGATCTGCGCCGTAAAATAGAAGTAACCGGTATTGCTGAAAAAGAAGTTACCCCTGATATTATAAACGTGTCCATCTCACTAAAAGAATATCTTGATGGTAAGAAAAAAATCACCATCACCCAACTTGAGCAGCAATTGGAAAAAGCTGTTTCCGAAGCTGGTATTGCTAAAGAGGATTTTACTGTGAACAGCGTTTCAAGCTGGAACTATGTAATAGAGAAAAAGAAAAACCCTGATTTTTTGGTGAGCAAACAATACGGTATTAAGTTTCGCGACTTAAACAAGTTTAATCAGCTACTTAGTAAATTAGATCCTAAGGGGATACAATATACCAACATTGACAGCTACGATTATTCAAAAGCCAACGAGCTGAAAAAAGAGCTTAAAATTCAGGCCTTACTTTCGGCGCGCGAAAAAGCTACCTATTTGGTTACTGCCCTTGGCGATAAGCTCGGTGGTGCAATCAATATAGTTGATACCGATAACAGTTTTTATCCACAGCCACGCATGGCTAATGTAATGTTCAAAAGTGCAGCAGCCGATGCAAGTGCGGTCCCCGAATCGGACATTGACTTCAAAAAAATAAAACTGAGCTTTCAGATCAACACTGTATTTGAGATAAAATAAGCGGTTAAAACAAAATTTTCAAAAGGCTCCCGGCAATAAACCAGGAGCCTTTTTTGTTTTAACTATGGTAACGTGGAGTACAATTGTAAAATTTCATATTATTTAATGAATAAACCCTTGACAATGTGAAATTTACAATATAATTTTATGCTCCCCTAATTAAACTGAGCATGATCCGACAAAGATTTAAGCGAGTTCTGCTTGTCGCACCCGACAATCCGCCAAGGCGATTAGCTGCTGAATATCAGCACGTAACACACGTATCTGATGTTAGTCGTTTATTCCCGGTAATATTTGAGCTGAAGCCCGACCTGATCTTGTTTGATTACAGCCATGTTAAAAAGGATATCGAGCCTTTAGTGCGCCGACTGCGCATGAACACATTCTACAAAAAAACCAAAATCTGCTGCTACAAGCCTGATGCCCATACCGCTACTGACGAATTGCTAAAAGCTATTGGTGTAAATTATTTTGTCTATCCTGAAAATCTGTCGACAGAAAGTACAGAGCAGGTGAACATTTTTACTGCCATACTCGATGCTTCACTGATGCGTGTATTGGCTAAAGTAGCGCAATAGCGCTTATGGTGTTATTTAGCTTTCAGATTATCCAGCATATTTTTCACCAGCCCCGCCAAATCGAATTCCGGTTGCCAGCCCCAGTCGGCGCGTGCTTCGCTGTCGTCAATTGATTTTGGCCAGCTATCGGCAATAGCCTGCCTTGGATCACTCTCTGCATAGCTGATCTTAAAATTCGGTATATGTTTTTTGATCTCATTAGCCAGTTGTTCGGGCGTAAAGCTAATACCGGCAAGGTTGTATGCCGAGCGTATCTTAATCTCCTCTGCCGGGGCATTCATCAGCATTAAAGTAGCGCGTATAGCATCGTCCATATGCATCATAGGCAGCTCGGTTTGTGCCGAAAGAAAGCTCTGGTATTCGCCATTTACCAGTGCTTCATGAAAAATATGCACGGCATAATCGGTAGTACCTCCACCCGGTGCCGACCGCCAGCCTATTAAACCCGGATAACGCAGGCTTCGTACATCAAGGCCATACCTTTGGTGGTAGTATTCACACCAGCGCTCACCTGCAAGTTTGCTGAAACCATAAACGCTGTTTGGATCCATCACACAATATTGCGGCGTATTTACCCTTGGCGAATGCGGCCCGAAAACAGCTATTGAGCTTGGCCAGAAAACTTTTGCGGTTTTATATTCAAGGGCAAGGTCGAGCACATAGATCAGCCCGTCCATATTCAGTTCCCAGGCAAGTTTGGGTTTTTGTTCGCCTACGGCAGAAAGAATGGCCGCCAGCAGGTATACCTGGGTTGGTTGATATTTTTCGAACACAGCACGCAGGTTTGCTTCGTCGGTAACGTTCACCAGTTCAAACGGCGCATTGTGCCGTACGGTTTCTGATTCGCGTATGTCGCCGGCGATAACGTTCTCGCAGCCATAAGTTTCGCACAATGCACGCACCAGTTCGGTACCAATTTGTCCGTTGGCGCCGATAACTAAAATTTTTTCGGTCATGAGGTTAATATGCCGCAAAGTTAAACAATTGCTTTTATCAAGCTGTATTGTAACGTTATTAACACATCTGCAGACATTAAGTGCGAAAAATTTCGCATATTTGAATTTGTTAGCTGACCGTGTTAACAAATTAACTTTAAAAACGAAGCTTTGCGTTGCATCCGTAAAACTTTAACACAAACAAATTTTTAAAAAAAGAAATGAAAGTCGCAGTAGTAGGTGCCACAGGATTGGTGGGCACTAAAATGTTGCAGGTTCTCGCAGAACGCAACTTCCCGGTAACAGAATTAATCCCCGTAGCTTCAGAAAAAAGTGTTGGTAAAGAAATCACTTTTAAGGGTAAGCAGTATAAGGTGGTTTCTGTTGAGGATGCGATTAAACAGAAACCCAATGTCGCCTTGTTTTCAGCAGGGGGCAGCACTTCATTGGCTCAGGCGCCTTTGTTTGCCGATGCCGGTATTACCGTTATTGATAATTCATCAGCCTGGCGTATGGATCCAACCAAAAAACTGGTTGTGCCCGAAGTTAACGCCGACGTGTTAACCGCTGAAGATAAAATTATTGCAAACCCTAACTGCTCAACTATACAAATGGTTGTGGCGTTAAAGCCTTTGCACGAAAAATATAAAATTAAACGTGTTGTGGTATCAACCTACCAATCAGTAACAGGTACTGGTGTTAAGGCTGTCGACCAGTTGTTTAACGAGCGTAAGGGCATCGACGGGCCAAAAGCTTATCCGTATACTATCGACCTAAATGTAATTCCTCAAATTGATGTGTTTACCGAGAACGGTTACACCAAAGAGGAAATGAAAATGATACTGGAAACCAAAAAAATAATGGGCGATGACAGCATCAAAGTAACAGCCACCACAGTACGTATCCCGGTAATGGGCGGTCACTCTGAGTCGGTTAACATTGAGTTTGAAAACGATTTTGACCTGGCCGAAGTACGCGAACTGTTAAGCAACGCCCCGGGTGTTGTAGTTACCGACGATGTAGCCAACCTGAAATACCCAATGCCGCTTGACGCGCATGACAAGGACGAAGTTTTTGTAGGCCGTATCCGTCGTGACGAAACCCAGCCGAATACGTTGAACTGCTGGATAGTGTCAGACAACCTGCGTAAAGGTGCCGCTACCAATGCTATACAGATAGCTGAATATTTGGCTGCTAAAAATTTGATAGGACAAGAAGTGGAAGTGTAGATTCCCTAGCCTCTTTAAGGGGGAGTTATAGACTTAAAAGGGATAGCCGGTTGGTTATCCCTTTTTGTTTACTTTAGTGTTATGAAAATACCTAAACTTATATTGCTCATCTGTTACTTACCGGTATTTACTGCTGCACAAAGTGTAACGAAACTTGAAGCCGACTTGTTAAGAGCATTTGATAGAATTGATTATTGGTATCAAAATAGAAGCAATCCCGGTGGTGATGATTCTCTTGAAAACGCAAATGTTGTATTCGGGAAGAAACTAAAAAATTATACAGGAAAATATTCCTTTACTATAAGTCATCCTTTTAATCAGTTAACCAAAGCCGGTTTAAAAGTCGTTACTTCGGCTGATGGTTTGCTTAGAATTTATTCATGGGACACCAGCCTTGGCGGTACTATGCATAAGTTTAGAAACATTGCTCAATATAAGTCTGGAACTAAAGTTTATTCAACACTTTTAATTACTGATAAGGCCGGATTTGAGCCTTTTTATTCAGATATTTACCCTATTAATACAGAGGAAAAAACCTATTATCTAAGTATAAATAAAAGTATTTTATCAAGTGCATATCTTGTTCAAGGTGTTAGGGTATTTACGATAGAGCATGACAAGCTTAACATTAACGCCAAATTGATAAAAACAAAGTCGGGCTTAAATTATCGTTTAGATGTTGATTCCGATTTAAGTGCTGATGTTAATAAAGGGATAGGCGAGCAGCCAGAGTTGCAATTTTATCCTAAAACGCAGGCTTTAAAAGTTCCTTTGATTACATCTAAAGGGAAGATCACTAATAAATTTATCGTTTACAAATTCACCGGCAAATACTTCGAACGTATAAAGTAAATTAGTTGCCTAAGCATCTTTCTGACGTTTAGCCAGCCAGCGTACCAACAGGTGGTATAGTAGCACAAACAGCGCCCCGGCAATTATACTTTTTACAAATGCTACACCAAATTGTTGGTTAAATATTAATGTGTAAACCGCTGCCATTATAGCTGTGTACACAATAAACATGATGATATATCGCTTTGTCATGATGTTGTTTTAATAGCTGCCAATTTAGTAAGTTTAAAAACCATACCGGCTGCTAACTGTAGTTTATTTATCTATAAAAACATACATTATGGCAAGTTTAAATAATCGTAAGGTGGCTATCCTTACCGAAGAAGGGTTTGAGCAGGTAGAGTTAACAAGCCCCAAAGAAGCGCTACTGGAAGCGGGCGCTACAGTGCATATTATATCGCCTAAAGGCGGTAAAATAAAAGCATGGAACCATACCGACTGGGGCATTGAGATAGATGTGGATGTTGAGCTGAGCAACGCAAGTCCGGATGATTACGACGCATTGGTTTTACCGGGCGGCGTATTAAACCCCGATAAGCTGAGAACGAATAAAGACGCGGTGGCTTTTGCATCAGCGTTTTTAGATGAAGGCAAGCCGGTTGCGGCAATTTGCCACGGTCCGCAATTGCTGATTGAAACAGGTTTGATAAATGGTCGCAAGCTTACATCATTCCCATCGCTGCAAACCGATTTGAAAAACGCCGGAGCTGATTGGGTTGATGAAGAAGTAGTAGTTGACAATGGCCTTGTAACCAGCCGTAAACCCGACGATCTGGATGCATTCAACCGCAAGACCATTGAAGAAATAGGCGAAGGTATTCACGACTAATCTTTTTGAACAAATTAAACAAACATTAACCTATCCATGTCTTCACATCACGTAGTACGCGAAAAACAGGAACCCGCATTGCTGGTGCTGGGCATGGATAGCTTTGATGATGAATTGCTTGGCCAGTTGCTTGAATGGAGCCCTACCGTAATAGTTACTGAAGATACCGCCGAACAGGTACACGCCCGGGGAATTAAGATCGATTGCATAATTTCAAATGATGAAAATGGAGAACTGCAATCAGACATAAAATATTTGCCGGCTGGAAATGATACCCTTACTGAAGCTGCGCTAAAATATCTGGTGACACATAACTACCCGGCAGTTAATATCGTTACCGACGAACTTCAATTAAAAGATGTTATATTTTTTGCGGATAAGATAAACCTGGTGATTTATAACGCGGGCAGAAAAATATATGCAGTAAACAGTGGTTTTAATAAATGGAAACCCGCCGGCGAGATAATTGAACTGCTTGTGCATCCGCATCAACTGCACACCGGCGGGCTCGAGCATATAAATAATAACCGCTTCAAAACTACTCACGATGGCTTTTTTAGCCTGCAGTTTGATCAGCCGTTTATATTTATTGCCGAAGAGATAGCTTAAAGGCCGTAATATTCTATCGGGTCAACATCCTCTTCCTGCTTATTAGTAAGGGCATTTTCTTGCTGATCGATAGCTTCTATCACTTTTGTTTGTTCATCGGTGTTGAATGATGCAGCTTCGTTGGGCTGATTGTTTTCGTTTTCAGCCGGATTGGGCTGGCTGTTGTTTGTACTTTCCATAATTTGGTCAAATTGGTAAACAAACAATAACATGTAAAGCTGAAAATTGTTTTAACATATTGATTTATAGGATGGTATTGAATTAAATGGTGCCTTAAAAATAATTTATAGTATATTAAACCGTTTAGGTGTTTTGTAGTCTATATAAACATCAGCATGCTCATGCTGAAGAGCTAATTAATTATTTACATGAAAAGATCATATAGAAATTTGCTTTACATTGCCTTAAGCGGCCTTTTGATGTCGTTTACAGTGTTTGATGCCAGTGCCCAGCGCGGCTCACGCAGTGGCGGTGGCGGCGGGGGAGTGCGTAGTGGTGGCGGCGGCAGCGTAGGCGTTTCCCGTTCGTTTGGTGGCGGTGGTGGAGGCCGTCCTTCTTTTAGCAGTCCGTCAAGGCCGTCATATAGTGGTAGTTCAGGTTTACCATCGCGTTCGCCAAGAGGAAGCAGCGGCGTTTATTCAGGCCAGCGCCCTTCGGTTTCACGTGGTTACAGCCCGTCTGTGGGTGCAACGCGCTCGCCAAGAGGCAGCTACTCAAATCCCGACGCTACACGTACCTCTCCTTACCGCGGTGGGTATTACAACCGTGGCCGTTATTATGGCAACCGATATTATGGTAACAGGTACTACGGCAACCGTTATTATGGTAACAGGTATTATGGCCGTTACTACCGCGGGTTCTACTATCCGTACCGTGGATTTTACAGCTCATACTATCTGCCACAAATTGGTTTTAGCATAGGCGTTTTACCTTATGGATACTACCCATTCTGGTGGAACAATGTGCAATACTATTACAGCGATGGCTTGTACTATCAACAGCAAGACGACCAATATACCGTTGTTGAGCCGCCCGTTGGCGCTGAGATTAAAGAGCTGCCATCAAAAGCACAGTCGATAGTTATAAACGGTATTCAATACTACGAGCTTAATGGTGTGTATTATCAGCCGGTAACTAAAGATGATGGTACTGTAGTTTATCAAATTGCCGGTAAAGACGGTGAGTTAAATACCGAAGAAGGTTATGACGAGCAGTTGCCACTGGTTGGCGACATTGAAGCAGAGCTTCCTGAGGGTAGCCGCAAGGTTAAACTTAACGGCGAAAAGCTTTTCATTTCTCCTGATGGTGTATATTACAAAGAAGACCGTGATGCTAACGACAATAAGGTTTACCGTGTAGTTGGCGTTCCTTCTGAAACTGATGAAGCGCCTGCAGGTGATAACGACAATTAAGTATTAGTGATTAAAGTGACCATAGTTAATGGGTAAAGGAATTGTTTCTTTACCCATTTTTTATGGAAATTTTAAAACAATACTACTTCATGGTTAATTCTTTTCTAAAAGGAGTATAAGCTATGGAAAACCACGAAGAACTTATAAAAAAACTACTTGACTGTGCGTTGGCCTGTGAGCATTGCGCTACTATGTGCCTGCAAGAAGAGGATGTAAAAATGATGGCCGGCTGCATCAGCCTCGACCGGGATTGCGCCGATATTTGTTTTCAGGCAACCCGATTATTAAAGCGTGACTCGACTTTAGGGCTTCAGTATTTGTTAATTTGTGAAGAGGCATGCCGTTTGTGTGCCGAAGAATGCAGCAAGCATAAGCATGAGCATTGCCAGGCTTGTGCAGCCGCGTGCATAGCGTGCGCTGAAGCATGTCATTTATATCATAAACCGATAAGGCAGGAATAAAATAAGGTTTTAATTAAAGAAACGCTGTTGCCTATAAGCAACGGCGTTTTTTATTTCAAAAATCAAATTAATAATTAACAAATATTAGCTAATTCAGCTTAAAGAGCATTTATTTTTAAAGTATTTTCAAAAAAAGTTAGTTTGTTTTGAAATTTTTATCATATTGCATTAAAATTAGACATGATTAGTCGCAACAATTCAATATTTATCAAATGTTTCTTGATTTTTTCCATGAGTTTGTCATGGATAGGAGAAACATTTGCCGGAATTGAATCTAAAAAAGCTGCTTTGTCTGTAAAAAAAGCATTGAAAGTCGGATCAAAATCTCTTTTATTGAAAAATCATTCAGGTAATAATGGTTTCACTACAATAAAATCTGAAAAGGTTAGCAATGGAATTGTACTACCAGATGTATTTGTTCAACCCTTCATTTTGCAGGTATGCTCAATAAATACTTTACCACTTACCGGGACGAGTGGTGATTGTTTAAAAAAGCAAATCCTTTTTCCGCATCATGGCTTTTGGTGAATAGCAAAGTAATAAAAAGCACACAACAGAATAACTTATCAAATAACCCTAACTAAAAACTATAACAATGAAAAAAATCCTACCCTTTTTACTGCTTATTGTAGTAGTAGTATTGGCACTGCTGTACCCCGGTACAATGGTAGCCGATAAACCAACCCCTGCCGACAAAGCCGACACCGCCTGGCTGCTTATCTCAACAGCGCTAGTATTGTTAATGACACCCGGCCTTGCTTTCTTTTACGGTGGCATGGTGCGCAAAAAGAACGTAATTTCTACCATGCTTCAAAGCTTTGTGTGTATGGGCCTTATCACCATTATTTGGGTGGTATTCGGTTTCAGCCTTGCTTTCGGTGAAGATATCGGCGGTGGTTTCTTAGGTAACCCGGCTTCTTTCTTTATGATGCAAAACACCACAGGCGTACTTTGGGGCACAATACCGGTAATCCTGTTCGCTATGTTCCAGTTAAAATTCGCGGTAATTACACCAGCGCTTATCACCGGCGCATTTGCCGAGCGTATCCGCTTTAACTCATACCTGATATTCATAACCCTGTTTATTATCATCATCTACGCGCCGCTTGCACACGCAACCTGGCATCCTGATGGCTACTTTTTTAAATTAGGCGTTTTGGATTTTGCCGGCGGTACTGTAGTACACATGTCGGCTGGCTGGGCTGCATTGGCATCAGCTATCTACCTTAAAAAACGTAACGAAGAAGCACACACTCCTGCACGTATCAGCTATGTAATATTAGGTACAGGCTTACTATGGTTCGGCTGGTTCGGTTTCAACGCGGGTTCGGCATTAGGCGCTAACGAACTGGCTTCAACAGCTTTAGCTACAACCACTACCGCTTCTGCAGCTGCAGCAATTTCATGGATATTCTTTGATATGCTTCGCGGTAAAAAACCTTCAGCTTTAGGTGCTTGTATTGGTGCTGTAGTTGGCTTGGTGGCTATTACGCCTGCCGCAGGTTTCGTTACTGTATCAAGCTCATTGGTTATAGGTATCGTTGCTGCTGTGGTAAGTAACCTGGTAGTAATCTGGAGAACTAAAACCAACATCGATGATACGCTTGACGTATTCCCTTGCCACGGTGTGGGTGGTATGATGGGTATGATATTAACTGGTGTATTTGCTACAAAAAGTGTTAACGGTGCAGGTGCCGAAGGCTTGTTCTACGGTTCTACCGAATTGTTTGTAAAACACCTTATCGCGCTGGTTGCGGTATCGGCATTTGCTTTTGTAGGTTCATTTATCCTGCTGAAAGTAACCGACCTGATAAGCCCGCTGCGTGTTACTCCTGAAGAAGAGCTTGTTGGTTTGGACGTTAGCCAGCACGACGAAGAACTATAAAAACTAATAAATATTAACTGACCACTATATTTATTTATCAGGCTGTGCCCGCAAGGCACAGCCTTTTTGTTTGTAATGCGCCTATATTTGTAAGGATGAGACTGAAGTACTTCTGCCTTGTATTGTTAATCGTGACTTTTAAGTCACCGGCTACAGCCCAGCAACTGCGCGTTGCCGTGGCTGCAAATCTGCAGGGTGTTATAAAAGCGCTTCAGGCTGATTTTAAACAACGGACAGGTATTTCGGCTGAAGTGGTTACCGGCTCATCGGGAACTCTGGTGGCGCAAATAAATAACGGTGCTCCTTATGATGTTTTCCTTTCTGCTGATATGCAGTTTGCCGATGCTTTGTTTAAAAATGGCATGGCAACGGCTCAACCAAGGGTGTATGCATCAGGTAGTCTTATTATTTGCAGCACCTTACATCAGTCACTTAAAAACTGGCAAAAGCTGCTATTGTCATCACAAACGAAAAATATCGCGATAGCCAACCCTGCAACCGCGCCTTATGGTAAGGCTGCTGAAGAAGCGCTTAGCAAAGCCGGCGTTCTTGATAAGGTAAAAAGCAAGATCGTGTACGGTGAAAGTATCTCGCAGGTGAACACCTACATCAACACCGGTGTCGCTGATATTGCATTTACGTCACAGTCGTTTGTGAAAGACGTGCCTGCCAGCCTGAAACTATACTGGCAACAGGTTCCAAAAAAGGCTTATGCGCCTATAGAACAAGGTATGGTATTACTAAAACGTGCGCAAGGCAACGAAGCCGCAAAAAAATTCTATCAGTATATTTTAAGTTCTGGCGCTAAGCGCATTTTTAAAAAATACGGCTACAACGTTTAATTATGGACTTAGCACCTATATGGCTTACCTTAAAACTGGCGGCAATTACTACCCTGCTGTTACTATTGATCGGCCTGCCGTTGGGTTGGTGGTTGTACAAAGGCCGTTCAGTACAAAAACTGATCATCGAAGCGCTTATTACCATGCCGCTGGTGCTGCCGCCGTCGGTACTGGGATTTTATTTGCTGCTGGCGTTTAGTCCGCAAAATGGGTTTGCTAAGTGGCTGCATCAGGCATTTAACATACAACTGGTATTTTCCTTTCAGGGATTGGTGCTGGCATCTGTAATTTACAGCATGCCGTTTATGGTAGGGCCGGTGAGGTCGGCATTGCAGCAATTGCCTGCATCATTGGCACAGGCATCATATACGTTAGGCAAAACCCGGTTTCAAACCTTTATACATGTGCTGCTGCCAAATATAAAGCCATCGCTTGTTATGGCTATTGTGCTTACGTTTGCACATACATTAGGTGAGTTTGGGGTGGTACTGATGATAGGCGGAAACATTCCGGGCGTAACCCGGGTGGCGTCGATAGCGGTATATGATGCCGTTGAGCAAATGGATTATGCAGCCGCCGGAAATTATTCGCTGATATTGTTCGCCATAACTTTTGTTATGCTGATATCGGTATTCATCTACAATAAATCGCAAGTTAAAAGCCCGCTCAAATGATCAGCATTAACATTACAAAGAAACTGAGAGGGCATGGCGGACAGCTGGTTTTGTATGTGACCAAGCAATTTGTGCCGGGTAGCGTCACCAAAATTTACGGACCGTCGGGTGCCGGAAAAACAACTTTTTTAAAGATCATTGCAGGATTAATTACTCCTGATGAGGGATGTATTACAGTTAACGGCATTGCCTGGGCAGACACAAACAAGCGTATTAATCTTCCTGCACAAAAACGCCGAACAGGTTTTGTTTTCCAAGACTATGCTTTGTTTCCGAATATGACAGTGAAGCAGCACCTGCAATACGCTACCAACGATGCGAAATGGATAGCCGAACTATTAATGTTAGGCAAGCTGGATAATTTATCTGATCAAAAACCGCTATACCTTTCAGGCGGGCAGCAGCAGCGCCTGGCGGTATTACGTGCACTCGCCATTAAACCGGATATATTATTAATGGACGAGCCTTTTTCGGCGTTAGACAACCGTACCAAAACAGAACTTATAGCTGAACTTGTTGAAATATTTAAGCAATTGAATTGCACTGTTTTTATCGTCAGTCATAACCGCCATGAACTGGATGCATTTGCCGGTGAAGAGATATGTATTGGCGAAGAGTAATATTCAGCGTTCAATATACAGGGATAATACTTCATATATGGAGGCTATAAATATCGTTAAATCCCTTAAGCTTTCTCACAATCACGTCTCATATCTTCCAGCCATTGTGTTGCAGGCGTTATATCCTCGAAGGTTTTAATAATGATATCAGCTTTTATACTATCAATGGTAAGATCGGCAGCAAGGCGGCTGAATGTGCTTGATGAATATACCCATGCCAGATATTTAAGGCCGCCTTTTTCCATTATAAGAAAAAATTCATTTCCTACCCAGTCTACAGCGTCCTCCCAGCTACCCATAACTTTGGTATTGTCATTCAGTACCATAATGCAGTTATGCTTTGTAAGCGCTTCGATAACTTTGAAGCACCCGGCTTTTATACTGTGCAGGCTATGAAACCCACGCCAGGCAATATGCAGATAATGTCCGTCTTCAATATATTTTATTTCAACACCCGGGTCGGTAAGCATCTGGTAATCGCAAACGCTGCCTGTTTTAAAGGCCGAGAGGTTTGACATCGGGAACCTGATGCTAAAGGTTGAGCCTTTATCCTGCCTGCTTTCAACCCAAATGCTGCCGTTATGCCGCCGGGTAACTTCAGCTACTTTGGCTAAACCCTCACCAAGCTCACGAACCAGTTCTTTTTTGGTAAAGCTAAGGAATATACGGTTTACAAACCGGGCATCCATGCCAATCCCGAAATCCTGCACTGCCAATACTATATTTTGATTTATCACCTTAAGCGTAACCGTAACATGGCTATATTCGGGCGAATATTTAATAGCGTTTTCAAGCAGGCTTTCAATAGCAATCTTTATTCCTTGTTTGTTGCCGTAATACATCACATTTTCATCGTTCTGTAAAACAAGGTCATGATAAGGTGTACGGCTTTGATATTCTCTGATGATATCTTCAAGCAATCCTTTAAACGAAAACTCTTCCATCGCGAAAGCAACTTCACTTAAGTTTTCACCATCATTTACCTTACGGTTTATCTTTTTTATAACCTCGTCAAGTTCCAGGCTACACACCTGTATTTGTTCGGCTACTACTTTAAACTCTTCAGCACCGATCAGGTTTTCTTTTATGAGGCTGGTTAATCCAAGCAAACTGGCTACCGGTTTACGTATGTAGTGCGAGTTAAGAAAGGAAACCTCCTTCAATTGGTCGATCTTTTCAAGCAATGCTTCCTGAGAACGCTTAATGTGGGTAACATCCCTGAAGTGTACCAAAACACCGTCTTCACCGGGGTAGGCATTGGTAAAAAACCATTTCTGTAATGGCCAGAAATAGTCGGTAAACTCAACGTTCACCCGTTCATATATCGCCTTTTCCAGGTTAACATGAAAATCTGAGTTCATAATATCAGGGAATACTTCCCATATGTTTTTGCCTATAACATACTCGCGGGTATAGCCAATAAGTTTTTCGGCAGCGTTATTCCAATAAGTAAAATTTAAATTATTGTCCAGCTGAAAAAAACCGATACTGGTGCTGTCGAGCAGTTTGTCGAGCTTTGATTGAGTTAGCTGCAGTTTGCCTTGCATGGCTTTTTGAGCGTCAATATTTTGAGTTTGTACCAACCGTGCTTGCCGGCCATTAAAAGTGAGCGGATAAGTTATCAGCTCTACATTCAGAATGACATTATCGCGGGTACGGTGCCTGAATTCTCCGTTGCTTGCAACTTCACCGGGGGATATATTTATATTTTTTATCGCTTGCTCCAAAAAGACGATGTCTTCAGGCGGTCGTAATTCTTTTATACTTTTTCCTATAAATTCTTCGCGTGTATAACCATAACGCTTTACAGCAGCATCGTTTACCTCAAGTATCTGTAAGGTTTCGGTGTCATAAATCCACATAGGCTGCGGACTTGAATAAAAAAGTATATTGAAATCATTCATGAGCGATTGCAACTTCCGCTAATAAAAGTAATCAAACATTTATTAGGTTTAACTATTACGAAACTGAATGAAATGAACAGTATGCCAATTTTATTGAATAGTGTGTGCATAACACTATATAAAAAAATTTATACATTTGTCTGCCTGTTTGGCTATTTATAGCACTACAGGATATGATTGGCGCTTGATAAATACATTTACGGCTGCCGATCATCACTTGATTTGGCTTTTTTTCAATAAAAAGTATAGTTTAATTTAATTGGTTACCCGCTAAGCGCGAGGCTTGGCGGGTTGTTTTTTTATAGACATTTGGATATGCGCTATTTTATCTTATGCGCAGTTACACCTTCTTTAGTGATTGTAACCGGAAGGATGAAACCCTGTTCATCAAAATAAAGTTTATCTATACAGGTAACACGATGGTTGCCGTTGGTTTCGGTTAAAGGGCGGCGGTGATAAATAATGTACCATTCATCAGTGCCCGGTACATTTATTACCGAATGGTGCCCGGCGCCTGTTGCAATTGCCGGATCCTGCTTTAAAATGGTATTAATGCGTTTGAAAGGGCCTGTCGGTGAATCACCAATAGCATAAGCCACCCGGTAATCAGGTCCTGTCCACCCACCTTCTGACCACATAAAGTAATATTTGCCTTTCCGCTTAAACATTACCGGTCCTTCTACATAACCTTCAGGCGTGATCTTTTTAAAAGTTTCACCATTTTCAAACGGAACAAAGCCGGTGAAATCTTTATTCAGTTTAGCAATGTTGCACTGGCCCCATCCGCCATAAATAATGTAGTAAGTATTTTTATCCTTAAAAATGAACTGATCGATAGGCTGTGCCTTGTTATATATCTTATCAATAAGCGGTTTACCCAGGTAATCCTTAAATGGCCCGGCCGGATTATCAGCTACTGCAATGCCTATGCCGCCGTACTCATTGTTATTCTGAATGTCATTAGCTCCGAAAAAAAGGAAATACTTGTTATCCTTTTTTACAATGGCAGGCGCCCACAATGCACGCTTAACCCATTTTATGGCTGAGGTATCAACTATATTGCTATGCTTTGTCCAGTGCACAAGGTCGGTTGATGAAAATGCATCAAATTTTACCTGCTCGTCATATGGAGCCGAGTAGGTAGGGTATACCCAATATGTTTTATCAAATACCACAGCCTCTGGGTCGGCATACCATCCCTGAAAAATAGGATTGCCCGACTTTTCCTGAGCACTTACCTCAGATACAATAGATAAAAAAGCTAAACAGCTTAATACAGCAAGTTTACGTATCATGGTTTTGAAGCTGGCTTGTTAGGGGTATGTTGTTTATTAGGGCCTTTCTTTTTGAAATTTTTCTTCCTGCGGTTATCGCGGCCACCGGTACGCTCTTTAAATACAGGCGCTTCGCCAAGCTCTTCGGGCAAAGGTTTTTGATCGATAGTACGGTCGATCAGTTTTTCAATGCTTTTAAAGCGACGGAAGTCGCGCTCGTTAACCAAGGTAATAGCAGTACCTGTAGTAGCAGCACGTGCCGTACGGCCAATACGGTGAATATAATCTTCCGGATCAGGCGGAACGTCGTAATTCAGCACCAAATCAATACCTTCAACATCAATACCCCGGGAAAGTGCATCGGTACCGATAATGATTGGCAGACTTTTATTTTTAAAATCACGTAATATATCTTCTCGCTCGGTCTGCTCAAGGTCGCTATGAAAAGCGGCGATTTTGAAGTCCTTTTTTAGTTCTTTATAAACTGCCTTAACCTTTTCTTTGGTTGATGAAAAGATGATGATGCTGTTATAATTGCCATTCTTAAGCAGCAGCTTTACCAGCGGCGTTTTTTGCTGATCGGCTACCTGGTAAACCTGCTGATCTATACCAACTGCAGGCTGCGAAATAGCGATGTTTATTTGCTGCGGATTATGGAGTACCGATTTGGCAAGCGTGCGTATGCGTGGCGGCATGGTTGCCGAAAACAACAGCGTTTGCCGTTTTTTAGGCAGATAGCTGATAATGCGCATAATGTCATCATAAAAGCCCATATCCAGCATCCGGTCGGCCTCGTCAAGCACCAGGTGCTTTATTTGGTTCAGCTTTAGTATACCTGATGTCAGGTGCGCAATCAGCCTGCCGGGTGTCGCAATAATGATGTTCACATTATTTTGTATTCCCCGGCGCTGCTGCTCATACACAATACCGTCGCCGCCGCCAAAAACCGCCAGCGAACTTATACCCGCAAAATAAGCCAGACCTTCTACCTGCTGGTCTATTTGCTGCGCCAGCTCACGCGTAGGTGTAAGTATCAGTACGGTGGTATGGTGCTCATGCGATTTTGCTATCTGATCTAAAATTGGCAGCAAAAACGCCCCGGTTTTACCGGTACCGGTTTGCGCGCACGCTATCAGATCCTCTCCACCCATTATAACCGGAATGGCCATTTCCTGTATAGGCGTAGGCTGTTTAAAGCCCATGCTTAAAATGCCTTCCAGTACTTGCTCGTCAAAATTAAAGTCGTGAAATGTCACAGTATGAATTAAATTATGGCAAGATACATAAAATTTAAATGGCTATCCTCCGGGCTTACCTTGGGGCAGGTGTTTAGGTATCGTCTTTTTTACAAGCATGGTTTTAATTTGCAGTTTATGTAAATAAAAAAGCAATATATTTACCGCAACCTAACAAGCAAAAACTACTATTTATTTAGATATGAAAAAATTACTGCCCGGCCTGGTTGCCATTTTATTTACCTGCACCCAAACTTTCGCGCAAACCACCAACACGCTTACCGCGAAAGAGCAAAAAGAAGGATGGGTATCATTATTCGACGGAAAGACCACCGGCGGATGGCATACCTACAACAAAGGTGTAGCCGGAGACGCGTGGACTGTTGCCGACGGCGTTTTACAATTAAACACCGGTGCCGAAGGCCGTGGCGACATCATCACTGATAAAGAATATGAAAATTACGAACTGGCGCTCGACTGGAAGATAGCCGAAGGCGGCAACAGCGGTATAATTTTCGATGTGAACGAAGATCCGAAATATAGCTATTCGTTTTTAACCGGTATTGAAATGCAGATACTGGATAACGAAAAAGCTGAAGACAACAAACTGGCCAACCATCTTGCAGGATCATTATATGACCTAATTCCAGCCGGAAAAGCAGCAAACCCTGCCGGACAGTGGAACAGCATCAAAATCCGTAAAGACCATGGCAAACTTACTTTCTGGCTTAACGGCAGCAAAGTAGTTAATGTGCAAATGGGCAGCGCCGATTGGAAAGCGTTAGTTGAAAAAAGCAAATTCAAAAGCATGCCCGATTGGGCAACATACGGAAAAGGCCACATTGCGTTGCAGGACCATGGCAACGCGGTTTATTTCCGTAACATAAAATTGAAACAGTTATAATGAGGACGCCTGCCTATGAGCGATTTTCAGATAAAAAAATCAACCGTTGTTTATGATGCCGTAATTGTTGGCTCGGGCGCGGGTGGTGGTATGTCGGCTTATGTGCTGGCACACGCCGGGTTAAAAGTGTTACTGCTTGAGGCAGGGCCTTTTTTTGATCCTGCTAAAAACTCAGATCAGTTACGCCCCTCGTGGGAGTCGCCGCGACGAGGTGCAGGTACTACCCGCCCTTTCGGCGATTTTGATGCCGCTTTTGGCGGCTGGCAATTAGAGGGTGAGCCATATACTACAAAAGACGGTACCGATTTTCAATGGTTCCGCTCGCGTATGCTTGGCGGACGTACCAATCACTGGGGGCGTATTTCTTTGCGGATGGGCCCGTATGATTTCAAACCCAAAGATGACATAACCGAGGCCTGGCCATTTACATACGATGAAATAAAGCCTTACTATGATAAGGTTGACCGTTTAATAGGTGTTTTTGGTACGGTTGAAAACCTTGAAAACGAACCCGATGGTATATTTCTACCACCACCGCCGCCACGGCTTCCTGAACTTTTTATAAAAAAGGCCGCGCAAAAAGCCGGTGTAACAGTAATACCCAGTCGTGGCTCGGTGCTTACTCAGCCATTGCCGGGAAATAATGATCGCGGCGCTTGCTTTTATTGCGGACAATGTAACCGCAGCTGTAAGGTGTATGCTGATTTCTCTGCGTCATCATGTTTGGTTATACCCGCGCTTAAAACAGGTAACCTTCAGGTAATCTCTAACGCAATGGTGCGTGAAGTGCTTACCGATAAAGAAGGTAATGCCACAGGTGTATCGTACGTTAACAAGGATGATATGCTTGAGTACCAGGTGCGTGCCAAAGTGGTTGTACTGGGTGCCAGCGCATGTGAATCGGCAAGGTTGCTGCTTAACTCAAAATCTGCAGCGCATCCGGGTGGTTTAGCTAATGAAAGCGGCGTGATAGGTAAATACCTGCATGATTCAACAGGATCAAGCATGGTGGGTTTCCTTCCGCAATTGCTTGACAGAAAACGTTATAACGAAGATGGTGTAGGCTCTCTGCACCTCTACTCACCATGGTGGCTTGATAATAAAAAACTTGATTTTCCACGCGGATATCATATTGAATTTAGTGGCGGTATGCGCATGCCTTCATACGGTTATATGGCAGGTATACATACCATGAACGGTATGGTACCCGGCCGTGACGGAAAAATGAAAGAAGCGGGTGGCTACGGCGCTGAATTGAAGAACGACTACCGCAGATTTTTCGGGACAGGTGTTTACCTTGCCGGGCGCGGGACCGCAATAGCTCGTAAAGATAATTACTGTGAGATAGACCCCGACGTGGTTGATAAGTTTGGCATACCTGTACTGCGCTTCCATTACAAATGGGCGTCTGAAGAATACAAGCAAGCCAGGCACATGCAGGATACCTTTAAAGAGATTATGCATAACATGGGCGCCATTGGTTATGTGCACCAAGGCGCTGATACCGGTTACGGGCTTGAAGCCCCCGGCAAGATCATACATGAAGTAGGTACTGTACGTATGGGCGATGACCCTAAACGTTCGGCGCTTAACAGGTGGTGCCAGGCGCATACCTGTAAAAACCTTTTTGTTGTTGATGCCGCTCCGTTTGTACAGCAGGGTGATAAAAATGCCACCTGGACAATACTCGCACTATCAATGCGTACATCTGAATACATTGTATCGCAACGCAAAAAACTGAACATCTAAACACTATAATATGAACAGGCGCGATTCACTCAAAGCAATAGGTTTAGGTACCCTTTCAACAGGGTTGCTGCTTGAAGCATGTAAAGGCAAAGAAGAACGGAAAGAGGTAAAGGCTGCTGCACCTACTCAACCATCTGAGCCGGACCCCGGCCGGCAGACCTGGGAGGTTGAGCGTGACGAGCAACTGATGAACGGGCCGAAATTCTTCACCGCTGCTGAGATGGCGGCTATCACCATCCTGGCTGATATGATCATCCCTAAGGATGAAAAATCAGGTAGCGCCTCTGACGCGAAGGTGCCGGATTTTATTGATTTCATTGCCCGCGATATGCCCGATCACCAGGTACCGCTACGTGGCGGCCTGCGCTGGCTCGATTTGCAGTGCCTTAATCGTTATAACAACATATTTGCTGCCTGTACTGAAAAGCAGCGCATTGAAATGATTGACAGGATTGCCTATCCGCTAAAAGCAACGCCGGATATGAAACAGGGCGTAGCTTTTTTTAACCGCATGCGCGATCTTACCGCTACCGGTTTCTTTACCACAAAAATGGGCTTTGAAGATTTAGGCTACGTAGGTAACCAGCCTAACCAGTGGACAGGTGTACCTAAAGATGTGCTTAAGCAATACGGTATGGAAAACGTATAAAGCTTTGCCAAGTAAGCGCTGCTTAAGCGTTTACAGCATCATGTACCACTACCTTTTCTACAAGTGGACGTGCATACTTTTCAACAAACGCGTCGTGTATCGGATGGGCATGGTAAGCGTTAAGCGCTTCTACATCATCACATAGTACCAGCAAACCGGCATCGTATGTACGGTCAACCACATCGTCAAAGGTTTGGGCAGGTTTACCCACATGGTAATGACGAATAGATGGAATGTCAGCAAGCGTATGTAATCCGTCAATAAACAGGTCGAGGTCACCGCGATTTTTTAACCAAAACAATACGTGGTGCGAGAGGGTATTTTTCAATAGCATGGCAAAATTATACGTTATAATGCAAATTATGTATATTAATTGCATTATTTATACTAAACCATGAAATATCACCAACAAGTTATATTATTTCTTATACTTATCGTTACCTTATTAACCCAAAGCTGCAATGTTGGCACATCCGGCATATGGAAAAACGAGAGCATCAAACCAGATGTAAAACAACAGCTTGATAAAACTAATGCTGATCTTTTTAAAGCCCTTGCAAACGGAAATACGAAATTTTTTAAACAACTTTCATCCGATGCTCTAATGGAAAAAGATGGCGACAAGTTAGACACGATTGTAAACCAAGTAAGTGATATCTTCAAAGATGCAGGAAACTATGAAATAGTTGATGAATATTATGTAAAAAACTCCACTACAAATATCACCAACACTGTCCCATCCGGGTTGTCAGGGTATAACGATTATCTTATAAAATATCTTGCTTTAAACAAGGAAATGTACATAACTCTATTTTCGGTAAAAGGCGGTACCAATGATCTTTTGACAATAGCTATATACGGAAAATATGATGATGATTGGAAGCTTAATATCATTCATTTTGGAGCATTTAAAATTATGGGAAAAACCAGTCCTGATTTTTATAAGCTTGCACAAAGCGCATATAAAAAATCTTTTTTAATAGATGCGGTAAACTTTATATCATTAGCACAGATTTGTGCTCACCCGGGCGATGATTTCTTTCGATACCAAAAAGAAGCTGAAATGCAGGCTTTTCATCAAAAGTTAATGGCTGAAGTAAACGAAAAGTATAAATTTCCCCTAACATTAAACAATTTAAAAACGAAGCCAAAAGTTTTCCGCATTTATCCTGAAGTATTTAAAGAAGGTATTTTCCCTATGGTGCAATATCTTTCGACAATTAATCTCAAAGATACTACAGCGTTAAAGGCTGAAAACACACAAATCAGGAAAGAAATTTCAAGGGTGTTCCCTGGTATTGATAGTGATAAGAACTTTATAGCTTACCGAGCTTTTAACGAAATTCCTGACGGAAAAAAACTGGTGGAACACTATGGCTTTTTAGATAAGCTTAACTAAGGCGTTATCTAATATTCAAGTACTACATGTGGCTTATACGTATCAGTTTTTACACGTGCCTTTAGTTCGTGCAAGATATTGTACAGGCCAAAGTTGGTTCGGTTAACGTAGATAAAATGTTTTACCCCTCGTGCCTGTTTGAACTCAGGCATTTTCGATAATTTTTCACCAAAGCCGTACAGTTCGTCAAAGAAATCGGTTTGACCGAAATCAAACCTATCAGTAATGTATGGCTTTGCGAACAGGCTTATCATTTGTTTATAAATGTTGTAATAAAATTCTACCTGCTGCGGAGTATCATTGGAATGTATCATGTCAAGCAGGCGGAAAGCTTTGATAGTTTCTTCCTTATTGCTCAATAAGTCGGTAGAGGTAAGTGAGAAGAATGGTGTATAAAAGTCTTCAGGCATTTCTTTGATGCAGCCAAAGTCAATAATACCAAGTTTGCCATCTGGTGTTATCATGAAATTGCCGGGATGCGGATCAGCATGTACCGCACGCAGTTCGTGTTGCTGAAAATTGTAGAAATCCCACAATGCTTGTCCGATGGTATCACGCAATTGCTGCGACGGATTGGTTTGCAAAAACTCACGCAAATGCTTTCCTTCAAGCCAGTCCATAGTAATAATACGCTTGCCAGATAGTTCCGAATAATATGTCGGGAAAACAACATTATCGAGTATAGCACAGGCATTGGAAAATTCGATTGAACGCCGCACCTCCAGCTCATAATCGGTTTCTTCAAGCAGTCGTTCCTCTACTTCACGCATGTAAATATCCAGTTCCTTCTCGCTCATCCCCAACAGGCGGAATGCAAAGGGTTTCACTAATTTCAGGTCCGATGAAATGCTGTCGCCAACACCGGGATATTGAATTTTAACAGCCAGCTTCTTGCCGTTGAGTTCAGCTTGATGCACTTGTCCAATGGAGGCCGCGTTGGTCGACTTTAAATTAAACTTATCGTATATCTGCTCGGGTGTTTTGCCGAAAAGTTTTTTAAAAGTCTGCACAATTAGCGGTCCCGACAGCGGAGGGGCATTATATTGCGATTGTGAGAACTTATTTACATAGGCTTGAGGCAACAAGTTTTTATCCATGCTCAGCATTTGAGCAACTTTGAGCGCACTGCCTTTCAGTTCACTTAGCGACTTGTAAATATCGGAAGCGTTATCTTCATTCAACTCCGTTTTATCCAGCTCGGGGTTAAACAGTTTCTTGCTATAATGTTTTATATAATTACCTCCAATTTTAAAGCCGGTTTTTACGAACTTAGCCGAACGTTGTACTTTACTGGTGGGTATGCTGTTTTGTTCTTTAGGCGTATCACTCATGCTTAAAAGCCCATCTTCTCCTTAATTCCGCCATTTTGATAAAGAAATTTACCGTAGTCAATCAGGTTATCAATAGGCGAGCGCTCAAACAGATCGAAAGTTACGTTCAGGCCCTTTTCAATGGCTTCGTCAGTTTTTTCGAAACCAGCTGAATTATCCTGTATCCAGAAATTCAATACAAAGCCAAACTGAACCCAAAGCGCGTCTTTATATCTTTTTGCAAAATATTTCCTGTCAGACAGTTCGCCGCTTTCCAGACCTTGGTTTAGTATCTCACCCGCAAAGCCATCAAACACTGTTTTCAACTGATCAAGTACAACCGGACTACCCAAACCTTTAGGCTGTTTGCTTAAACTATAAACTGCAAAGCTCCGGCTGCTTTTAAGTAGCTCAAAAAAGGCATAAAAAAATGAAAGCGCTTTCTCACGGGCGGTGTATTGCGGCCATATTTCTTGCGTGCCAACCTCTAAAAGTGCTTTAGTAGCCAGATCGCCCCAAATGTGCTGCTCCAATGCGTTAAATGAGCCGTAAAAGCGATAGAATTCCTCTTCGCTCATTTCGTTTTGCTTGGCGAATATGTACACTGATTTTGGCTGAGCGCCTTCAGTTAATACATAATCAATATATGCTGTCTGGATACTTTCGGTAGTTACCATAAAAATGATTTGAAAAAATAAATATAACATCGCAAACGCAAACTTGTGTCATACTTATATTGAAATAAACGCCTGATGTCGTGTGATATTACCTGTTGGCTTATTAAGATTTTCAGCTTTAATTAAATAGTTGCTTAAAACCAACTATTTTAGGTCATCTTAACATTGTCCCATATTCTCATGCACAAAAACAAATATTTATTGATACTATTGGCAATATTAGCTATAGCGTTTGCCATCAGTTGTGCTAAAACAGGCCGGGATTTCGAAGTTTTTGTTGATGCCGGCGGCAAAATCATTAACGGGCAAAATATTTATAAGCCGCCTTTTGCACAAAACCTGCAGTATTATTATAGTCCGTTGTTTGCATTATTGTTATCTCCTCTTGCGGGATTGCCCATTGTACTATCTCAAGCATTTTGGGGTATTCTGTCATGCTTTCTGCTTTATCGTATCTGGATATTATCAACCGAATATTTTGATTTGCCGCAGCTATCTTCAAAACAGCGTGTTTGGTGGATCGCTGTAAGTTTAGTGCTTACAGCTCGCTTTATACGCTATGATATGACTGCTGTGCAAATGACCATTTTTTTGCTTTGGGCTACTTTGCAAAGCCTCAAATGGTTTTGGAACGATAAGCCTTTAGCCGGTGCCGCACTGCTGGCGTTTGCTATAAACATTAAGTTATTGCCGTTGCCCTTTGTATTTTACCTGTTATATCGCAAGAAAATTAAGGGTGCTATGCTTACCTGCCTGTGTTATGTGCTTTATCTATACTTGCCTGTGCTATATTTAGGCTGGGATAGCAATAATTTTTTATTGGCAGAGTGGTTCACGCTGATTAATCCTCTGCAAAAAAACTGGACTATTGAAGCAGAAAGCGGCCCAAGCAGTTTAGTGGCAATGATACCTGTTTATTTAACAGATACCGTAGGCGTATTACCTGTTAAAAGGAATTTTATAAACCTAAGTTATAATATAGTATTTATAATTGTTAATGCGGTAAGGCTGATATTTGTGATACTGACACTGGTCTTTCTACGCTCAAAACCTTTTACATCGACACATAGCAAATTGAGCCAATATTGGGAAATGAGTTATTTGTTTATAGCTATCCCCTTGTTATTCCCTCACCAGCAGCGATACGCATTTATTTACGCGGCGCCTGCTTTGATATACCTTGCATGGTATTTTGTATTTAATTGGCAAGCCATTAAGCAAAAAATGAATTTATTTACCTGGACAGGGTTATTTATAGTCGGCATAAATTTCACCCCCTTGATTGGGCGCGATATTGTTACCAGTTATGTGTACGAATTAATGCTGCATTTCCGTGTACTTACGTTTGCCGCTATCGCGTTAATTGTGGCTCTGTGGTTGTGCCGGCCTGAAAAAACACTTAATAAAGTACAAAGCCCGACTGTTTAGCCGGGCTTTGTTAATTTATAAGATGAAGTACCAATTTACACGCCTAACAGCAATCTTGCCGGATCTTCAAGCAATTGCTTAACGCGTACCAGGAAGCTTACCGATTCGCGGCCGTCGATAATGCGGTGATCATATGATAAAGCCACATACATCATTGGGCGGATAACTACCTGACCGTTCACCGCTACCGGACGCTCAACAATGTTGTGCATACCCAATATTGCCGATTGCGGCGAATTGATAATAGGAGTCGACATCATTGAGCCGAACACACCACCATTGGTGATAGTGAAGGTACCGCCGCTCATTTCTTCAATGCTTAGCTTGTTCTCACGAGCTTTACCGGCAAGGTTAATTACCTCTTTCTCAATTTCGGCAAGTGATAATTTATCAGCATTGCGAATAACCGGAACCACCAGTCCTTTTGGGGCCGATACAGCTATTGATATATCAGCGTAGTTGCTGTAAACAATTTCTTCACCTTCAATGCGGGCGCCTACTGCAGGCCAGTCTTTAAGGGCTTCAGTAACCGCTTTGGTGAAGAATGACATAAAACCAAGGCCAACGCCATGCTTTTCTTTGAATTTATCTTTGTACTTACCGCGAAGTTCCATAATTGGAGACATGTCAACCTCGTTAAAGGTGGTAAGCATAGCAGTTTCATTTTTAACAGAAACAAGACGCTTAGCAATGGTTTTACGCAGGTTAGACATCTTTTCGCGGCGCTCGCTTCTGTCGCCGGCCGGTAATGATGTAGTAGTGGCAGCAGCAGGGGCGGTTGCAGGTTTTGTAGCAGGGGCTGCAGGCTGAGCTGCGGGCTTCTCTGCTTTTAAAGCATCCTCTTTAGTAATACGGCCGGCAACACCGGTGCCGCTTACACCTTGCGGATCAACGCCTTTTTCAGATAATATTTTTGCTGCTGCAGGCGATGGTGTGCCTGAAGCATATGTTTTTTGACCAGTAGTTTCGGCAGGTGCAGATGGGGCTGGTTGTGCAGCAGGTGCGGCTTCAGCTTTCGGTGAAGAGGCAGCGCTACCACCAGATATGCTGGCTACTACAGTACCAATTGGCAAAGTATCACCTTCGTTAGCTAAAGTTTTTAAAGTACCGGCTCTTTCGGCAGTGAGTTCAAAAGTAGCCTTGTCTGATTCAAGTTCAGCAATGGCTTCATCCATCTCTACGGCTTCGCCATCTTTTTTAATCCATCTTGACAGGGTTACCTCGGTTATTGATTCGCCTACCGGCGGAACTTTTATTTCAAGTGCTTCGCCGCCGGCAGCAGGTGCAGTCGGTGCAGCAGTTTGAGCTGGAGCAGCGGGTGCCGACTCATCAGCTTTGGCAACTTCTTCAGGAGCAGGAGTGCTAACAGCTTGTGCAGATGAACCACCTTCTTCAATGCTGGCTACAACAGCGCCAATAGGCAATGTGTCACCTTCAGCAACAATAGTTTTTAAAGTCCCCGCTTGTTCGGCAGTAAGCTCAAAAGTAGCTTTATCTGATTCTAATTCGGCAATCACTTCATCCATGGCAACCTGGTCACCATCTTTTTTAACCCATCTTGACAGGGTTACTTCAGTTATTGATTCGCCTACCGGCGGAACTTTTATTTCTAAACTCATTGTAATTATATAGTTGTAGTAGTTGTAAAGGTTTTGTTGTCGGGCTGTTTTTATCAATCAGCGCCTGTTTCGGCCATTTTTTTGGTTGTTTTATCAATAGTGCCTTTTACATCCTTTTCGCCGGGAGTTTCGAAAGCTTTATTGATAATATACAACTGCTGAGCTGCGTGCTGTTTGGCATAACCTGTTGCGGTACTTGCACCTTCAATACGTGAAATGATGTTCAATTTAAATACCTTATCGTTATGGAACTTGCGGCAAATGTATGGCCAGCCACCCATGTTTTCAGGTTCTTCCTGTACCCAGATAAACTCTTTTGCTTTTGAGTACTTCTGTTTCAGCTTGAGTATATGATGAACAGGGGTTGGGTAAAGCTGTTCAATACGCACTATGGCAACATCGGTGCGTTTATCAACCTGTTGTTTTTCAAACAGCTCGTAATAAATCTTACCGGTACATAGCAGCACGCGTTTAACTTTTTTAGGATCGGCGTAAGTATCGTCGATCAGCTCGTGGAAACGGCCATTGGTAAATTCTTCAAGCGGCGACGAGCATTTGGGATTACGCAGCAAGCTTTTTGGTGTAAAAATAACCAGTGGCTTGCGGAAATTACGTTTCAGCTGTCTGCGCAAAATATGGAAGAAGTTTGCAGGTGTGGTACAATTAGCCACCTGGATATTGTTATCGGCGCAAAGCTCTAAAAAGCGCTCAACACGTGCTGATGAGTGCTCAGGACCCTGACCTTCGTAGCCGTGAGGCAACAACATAACCAGTCCATTACCACGTTGCCATTTGGTTTCGGCACTGGCAATATACTGGTCAACTATAATTTGGGCGCCGTTAACAAAGTCGCCAAACTGTGCTTCCCAAATGGTTAAGGCATTAGGGTTAGCTAAAGCATAGCCATATTCAAAGCCTAAAACCCCATATTCTGATAACAGAGAGTTATAGATAGAAAATTTAGCCTCGGTATCTAAAGTGTTAAGTGGTGTAAATTCGTCTTCAGATTCGGCAAGCGTTAGAACAGCATGCCTGTGTGAAAATGTACCTCGTTTAACATCCTCGCCGCTTAATCTTACCGGGTGGCCTTCTTTTAACAAGGTACCGTAAGCAAGCAACTCACCCATAGCCCAATCGAACACATGGGTTTCGTTTATCATTTTACTGCGTTCCTCAAAAAGCTTTTCAATCTTTTTAAAGAAGGTTTTGTCTTTCGGAAGGTCAGTTATTTTTTTACCTATCTCTATAAGGTCTGCCTCTTCAACAGAAGTATCTGTTGATACCAACAGTTCCCTGTCAGTTGGCAGGTGTAAACCTTGCCATGCTCCGGCAAACATCGGCATTTGGTCAGTAAATTTATCCTGGGCCTTAACCTCGTCAAGCTCTTTTTGCAGTTGATCACGGAACTCTTTTTCTACCTGTTTAGCAAAATCTTCAGTAACGCTGCCTTCTGCCATCAGCTTTTTCATGTACACTTCGCGCGGGTTAGGGTGCGCGTCAATTGCTTTGTACAATACCGGTTGAGTGAATTTTGGCTCGTCGGCCTCGTTATGGCCGTATCTGCGGTAGCAAAGTATGTCAATAAACACATCGTCATGAAATAACTGACGGTACTCCATTGCCATATTGATTACATAGGCTAACGCTTCAACATCATCACCGTTAACATGAAACACAGGTGATAATACTGTTTTAGCTACATCGGTACAGTAAGTACTTGAACGGGCATCCTTAAAGTTGGTGGTAAAACCAATCTGGTTATTGATAACCAAATGAATGGTGCCGCCTGTACGGTAACCGTCAAGCTTTTCCATCTGCAGCACTTCATACACAATGCCCTGTCCGGCAACCGAAGCGTCGCCATGTATGAGTATCGGCGCTATCTTGCTGAAATCGCCGTTGTATTTAAAGTCGATTTTTGAACGGGTGATGCCTTCTACCACAGGGTCAACCGCTTCAAGGTGCGATGGGTTAGGGCAAAGGCTTAAGTGCACCTTTTTGCCGTTAGCCGCGTCAACATCGGTTGAAAAACCAAGGTGATATTTTACGTCACCGCCATGTGGTGAGTCAAGATCATAGTTTTTACCTTCAAATTCAGAAAAGATCTCTTTGTAGGTTTTCTCCATGATGTTGGCCAGCACGTTTAAACGGCCACGGTGCGCCATGCCGATGATGAATTCTTCGATACCAATTTGCGCGCCCTTCTGAATAACTGAATCCAACGCAGGTATCATTGACTCGGCACCCTCAAGCGAGAAACGTTTTTGTCCCAGGAATTTTGTTCCAAGGAAATTTTCAAAAACTACTGCTTGAGTAAGCTTATTCAGCATCAGTTTTTTCTCATCAACATTGAAGGTTGGCTTGTTGCGCTGTTTTTCCATGCGCTGTTCAAACCATTTTATTTTGATGGGATTACGTATATAGCGATACTCGGCGCCTATAGGGCCGCAGTATGTATCTTCAAGTAACTGGTGTATATCGCGCAGCTTGGCAGGGCCGAGGCCTACTTCAACACCGGCGTTAAAAACGGTATCTAAATCGGCATCGCTAAGACCGAAGGTTTCCAGTTCTTTTCCCGGAAAGTACTTGCGGCGTTCGCGCACCGGGTTGGTTTTGGCAAACAGGTGTCCGCGGTGGCGGTACCCGTCAATCATGTTCAATACATTAATTTCCTTCAGGAAGTGCTCGGGCGTTTCAACGCTTACCGTACCGGCGCTTGAACCCCTGCCAAAATCAAACCCCTCAAAAAATTTCTGCCACCCAAAATCGACTGATTCAGGATCTTGTTTATATGCTTCGTATAAAGATTCGATGTATGCAGCGTTTCCGCTGTTTATATAATCCAGGTCGCTCATTGTAAATGCAATCAATAAAACTGTGCAAAAGTAAACATAAGGTATTACAAACGTTAAACTTTATTTGTAAATCAATACAATTACCGTGTTTTTAACGCAGGCATATACCGTTATAATACCTAACACAAAAAAACCAAACATAGTTTACAGCATAATGCTGCCCGAAAGAATTTTAAATACCTGTGACAGGCCGCATAAGAAAGCCGGATTAGTGCAATGATTTTTGCACCAAACCGCGCAGGTATGAGAACCCCTCGAAAAGGACGGCCAGAAGGCCAATGATAAGCGTATATTGCTCGAAAGAATTCATATACTATATATACGTTATAATTTAAAAAATGTTATAAATCTTTTTAATATCAGTGACTTAAAGCTGTTTCGCCGCTGGTTAGCCAGGTATCAATAAAAGGGCTGCGACTTTCAAGATCGGCTGCAGACTTGTTGATGAAACTGCGGTTTTCTTTTGGATCATTACCCACTCCTGCTACAAAGGCCCAATTACCCCATGTGCTTGCCGGCGAATAGTCGATCAGCTTTTCTTCAAAGTAGGTAGCTCCGCGTGTCCAGTCAACTTTAAGTTCACGCACCAGGTAACCTGCAACAATCTGCCTGCTATAATTGTCAATATAGCCTGTGGCATTTAACTGATGCATGGCAGCATCAACATAAGGAACACCGGTATTGCCTTGCTTCCAGTGCTCAAAAAGCTCGTCCTGGTTAGGGGCGGTTTCCGGCGCTTCAGCTTTAAAACCTTCCGGTTTAAAAAACTTTTGACCGTGCTTTTTAAACATAAACCTGAAGTAATCGCGCCACAACAACTCGGTAACTACCGGGCTATTATGATTATGCCCGTGTTTTAAAGCCTCCCAGTAAACACGTCTTAATGACAAACAACCTAATGCCAGCCATGGTGAAAGCTTTGACGAGTTTTCTGCCTGGGTTTGTAAGTTCCGCTGAGCCTTTCCGCTAACAGGTGTGTTGGCAAAGAACTTTTCAAGCGCTATCAAACCTGTGCTTTCGCCTCCGGTAAAGTGTAGTGTAGCCCTCCGGTCGTCAATAGGTTCGGCCAAACCAAGGTCTGTAAGTGTTGGTATTTCGCCTGCTTCGGTGATTTCAGGAGTATTGATATGTTCAGGGCTGCCGGTTTCCTGGCGAACGGCGCTGTCACGTTCAACCTTCTTTTTGAATAAAGCAAAACTGTCGGGAATGTCCTTTATGGGGAACGGAAGGTCTTCTTTGTGGTAAAGCGTATGACCTATAAAGTGTTTAAGGTTAAGCTTGATTTTCCATAAAGCCGCTTCAACCTGTTCAGATATACCGGTTTCCTCAAAAGCAACTTCACGGTGGTGATATACCTCATTAACCTGGTATTGCTGGGCAAGCTGCGGAATTATTTCAGCCGGATCGCCGACCCGAACAATCAACTCGCTTCTCAACGCACGCAGATTATTGCGCAGGTCAGTTACTGATTCAAGTAAAAAACGTGCCCTGAAATTTCCGGTTTTTGCACCGCCGCAATCTTTGTTTTTAAAATAAAAAGGATCGAAACAATATACCGGTAATACCTTATCAGCCTTACGTGTAGCTTCTAACAAAATCTCGTTATCATGAATACGCAGGTCGTTACGGAACCAAACCAGAATAGTCCTCTCACTCATTATTAAATAGAAATAACTTACGGCAGTATACAAAAATGCAAATTATTTATCTGCATTGTATAAATGTCGCCAATATTTGACATCGCAATAACACAACCTACCGCAGCAGTGCACGACGTTGCGCCATTATATAGCCGGTATGCAATCCATCGTGAAACGGGAGAAATTTTATCGCTTCATCAATATTATTTATATCGACACCGTAGCGGGTTGTCCATGGTATATAACCACCGAAAATACCTGCATGATAATCTTCTTCCAGTTTGTCGAGGGTAAAAAAGGCAAGTTGTTTTATGGTGTCTAACTCGGCGGCATCAACAAATTTTTCAGGCTTTGTTTCAGGTTTGTAAGCCATGTATAAATCTTCATCAATAACCGTTTTCAATCCGGCACGTATGTAGCATACACCTTGTTGGGCGGCTATCATGTGAGCAAAGTTCCAGATGATATTATTGTTAAAGCCGGTTGGTATCTGGTTTAATTGTTCAATAGTAAGGCCTTCAATAAGTTTAACAAGATATGTGCGGGGTTTGTAAAGTATTTCAATAGCTTTTAACATAATGGGGGAGTTAACGCTGTAAATATGCTTTTTCTTACCGTAAATGAAAAGCCGAGCAGCATTAACATAATTGAAATGGTAATTTCATGACGAAGCCATATTAAATTTTAACCTTTGCGGTAGATGGTTGATAATACTATAAACATTCCGGCCAGGGGCGAACGCTATATCAAATGGTTTTT
Source organism: Mucilaginibacter limnophilus (assembly GCF_004005815.1). Lineage (GTDB taxonomy): Bacteria > Bacteroidota > Bacteroidia > Sphingobacteriales > Sphingobacteriaceae > Mucilaginibacter > Mucilaginibacter limnophilus. The sequence continues at coordinate 78,619 of NZ_SACK01000009.1, forward strand.
ATTTCTTTGGACGGCTTTAAATATTTTGCAAGCTTGCACTCTTGAGCTGCATGCCGACGAAGCTTATTACTGGATGTATTCAAGGCTGCTCGACTGGGGGTATTTTGATCATCCGCCGATGGTAGCATTGTTCATCAGGCCGGGTGATATAATTATACATAATCAGCTGGGCTTACGTCTTATAAATATCCTGTCGAGCACTGCTACGCTATATCTGCTGTGGCTTATCGCTAAAAAATATAAGGCTAACGCACTATGGTTTATACTGATAGCCGGAGGTATGTTCACCTTGCATATTTATGGTTTTATTACCACGCCTGACGGCCCGCTGCTGTTTTTTACCGCGCTTTTTTTTTATGCTTATCAAAAGTATCTTGATGATAACAAATGGTGGCAGGCTGTTTTATTAGGGATAATAGTTGCGTGCCTGCTTTACAGTAAATATCATGCTGTATTGCTTATTGGTTTTACAGTGCTGGCGAATTTTAAACTGCTTACGCGATGGACATTCTGGCTAATTGTACTGGTGTCAATAGGCTTATACATCCCGCACATTTTATGGCAGGTTGAAAATAATTATCCATCGGTGGCATACCATCTCGCCGATCGTTCAGAAAAAACATACCGGCCCGATTATACGCTGGCTTATATTGCCTCACAAACGCTTATGGCTGGTGTACTCACCGGCTGGTTGCTTTTTTACCGCGGCTTTAATTTTAATTTCTTTAAGAAAGATGCCTTTGCTCGCTGCCTGCAGGTAAATTTTATAGGCATTATGCTGTTCTTTCTGATCAGCTCAATTCGCGGCGAAGTACAGCCTCAGTGGACTATCATCGCATTTGCTGCCCTGCTGATACTTATGCTGATTTATTTTGCCGAAAAGGGCTATCCGCCGAAATGGTTTAAAAAACTGGCTATAGCCAACATCATCATAATAGTAGCGATAAGGCTGTTGCTGGTTGCAGCGCCGCCTTTCGTACAAAAGATGGAAGCAGTACGCCGCTTTTTTGGCTATCGCGAAGAAGTGCTTGCTATGCATAAGAAGGCAGGTGACAATTGGGTTATGATGGATGAAGGCTTCCAGATGCCCTCACGTTATAATTTTTATAACAACACACTTAAAGCCTTCTCGTACGACTCGCGTTATTACCGGCTTACCCAATTCGAAATTTGGCCGCTTGAAGATAGCATCCAAAATAAAAAGGTACATTATATATCTACCTTGCACTTGCCGTTTTTAAAGGATAGTATTGTTACAGGTAATCACACCTGGTATACTTGTTGGATAGACAGTGTACGTACGTATCAAAAAATCAGCATTGATCCGGGTGTTAAAACGATTGCTATCCCGTCAGGAAAAACAAAGGAAATCACGCTGAAGATCACTAACCCCTATTCTTACCCGGTAAGTTTCAGTAATGAAAAGCAAAAGCACAAAGTGTTTTTAGAAGCCTGCTTTTTCAAGCTAAAGAATGAACAAGCAGTGCAGTCGGCAGACACAGGCTTTAACAATATTATCTTACAGCCAGGCCAAAACATCCATTATAAATTTAAGATAACCGCACCAAAGCAAAAAGGAAGATACGACTTGTTGTTTTCAATACGTACCGAGCCATTCAGCGGGAGCCGTAACAGTGGCATTATTACTTTTACGTCGGAATAAATACCTTTGCGCATGTTTAAAAAGGTTTACCTGCTGCTAATTGTCTGCACCCTGCTTAGTAGCGCCGCGCTTGCCCAAAGCCTCGATATTAATTTTAACGCCTTAGGATTTTTAGATAACCGGGAGTACAAAGCGTTCATTCCGCGTTCGCGCACTTACTCGGGCACACGTTTGGCGCTTGATCTGGGACTGAATCTGGACAGTGTAAACCGCTTTATTGTTGGCGTTAACGGCATACATGAGTTTGGGGCCAAGCCATACTTTTTAAAGGTTGATCCGGTTGCTTATTATAATTACCAAAGCGGTAACTGGCTGTTTAATGCCGGTATGTTCCCGCGCGAGGGGTTGCTGACTAACTACCCTCGTGCGTTGCTGAACGATACACTGCGTTATTACCGCCCCAATGTTGAGGGATTATTAACCCGCTTTACCAATGAGCATTTCACCGAGACAGTATGGCTTGATTGGGTGAGTCGACAAACACGTACCGACCGTGAGCAGTTTCTTTTCGGCTTCGCCGGAAGATATAAGCCGGCTACTGATGGCATGTTCTATATATCGCATTACTTTATGATGCTGCATGATGCCGGTGCCGAGGTTGCCGATCCTAACCACCCGCTGCAGGATAACGGCGCCGGGCAGGTAGGTTTAGGGTTTGATCTTACCAAAAAAACATCCCTGGACTCTTTGAGCATTGAAGCAGGCGGCATGTTCTCATTTGAGCGTGAGAACCGAGACAACGGCTTTAAAACACCTACAGGATTTGTAGCCAGCGCTTATTTAAGTTATAAACGCTTTGCTTTGTACGATGAGTTTTACGCAGGGCAGGGGCACCATATTATCTATGGTGATTCGTACTACCTGAAAAAAATGTATAACCGCCTTGATATTATTTTTACCCCTTTTCTGTTTAAGAATATTAAGGGGCAGTTTATTTTCAGTTTCCACCAGTCGCCGGCCAAATGGAATGACAACCAACAGGCTTTCCGCGTAGTAATGGATCTTGGAAGAAACACCCTTGTAAAGTTTAAGAACTAACATCTATATAATGAGAAAAACAGTACTACTTATGGCCATAGTGTGCCTTTTAAGCACCCGTTTATTCGCGCAATCGTCACAATCCACCGTTTGGGGCGCATGGTTTCACACCCAGCGACTCTCGGACAAATGGGGTGTGGCTTTCGACGGGCAGTTCCGCTCGGCTGACGATGTGAAATACCTGCGCAATATTCTGTTACGCCCATCGGTAGCTTATTATTTTGATAATAACCATGTAGCCAGCCTAGGCTACGCTTATATTGGTACCAATGGTCGTTCACCCCTTGATGAAAAGACCTTCCGTCCCGAAAGCCGTATCTGGGAGCAGTTTGTAATATCACACAAAGTGGGAAGGAATATATCGCTTTCACACCGTTTCAGATTGGAGCAACGCTTTTTAGGCAATACTTCAACCGGTGATGCAGAAAGCAACGACAACCTTTTCTCCCAGCGCTTCCGATATTTTGTAAGGGGGATTGTTCCGTTTAAAAAGGATTCGGTATTTAGTAAAGGTATTTACCTTGCCGCCCAAAACGAGCTGTTTTTAAACCTTCAAAACAAAAGCAAGTTAAACGACAGTTTTTACGATCAGAACCGCGCCTTTATAGCTATTGGTTATCGCTTCAGCAAAAAGTTTGATATTGAAGCAGGATATTTAAACCACTATAGTAAATCGCCTAACAGTATTTACATCACTAACCATGTAGCCCAGTTAGTAGTTTATACAAGGTTTTAAAACGCCACCTAACTGAAACACAAAAGGCGATGAATTCTTCATCGCCTTTTGCTTTTATAAGGAAAATCTTAAAACTTCGAGATATCGCCGCTGCCACTGGTTGAGCTTGAGATATTGGTAGCGCCGCCGGTGTAGTATACGTCGCCTGAACCTGCAATTGCGGCGTTAACTTTTTGGCTGGCATTAACACGTGCATCTCCTGAACCTACTACGTTTACGGTGGTGTTGGTAGTAATCAGGTTGGTGCCTGTAAAATCACCTGAGCCGGCAACCTTAACCACCGAATTTTGCGCACGACCGGTTACTTTGATATCGCCTGAACCAACAATGCTGGTTTCAAGATTGGTAACGTCAACTTTACCGCTAACATCACCTGACCCGCTTAGCTTTAAAGCTAATGAAGTGCCTTTTATGCCGCCGTCAAACTTTACATCACCTGATCCTGCAAGCGCAATGCTGTTAAGGCTTTTAGCACTTACATGAACTACAACATGGTCGTCGCCATCCCAGTTCCAATCGCCTTTCTGAGTATAGATTTTCAGTACGCCACCTTTAACTTCTGTAACAATCCGTTTTAAAACATTCGCCGGCGCGTCAACTTTTACTGATTCGGTTGATGATTGCATGATTATAACATCAAATGAACCTGCTACTTCAACAGCGTTGAAGCCTGATAGGTGACGGTCTTCGGTATTGTAAGCCGGTTTAACTATGGCTACAGCAGTATTTGCAACGGCTGTAACAGCACTGCCTATAGTTAAAACTACGGCGAGCATAAGTTTGGTTAGTGATTTCATTGTGGAATAGTTAATGTTTAGTAATTAGACGCAACAGTTTATCAAAACGTTGCACGAAAACTTAACTAATATATCATTACTCTTTTAAAACACCTATGTAAAAGTTAAAAGTATCAACCTCAATATTGTCTTTTGTAGCGCCGTCAATATTTACAGCAGAAAGTTTACGTGTAGGTTTGATCACTTTATATTCGCCATCTTTTACTTTTACCCTTACCGGCATATTAAATTTTTGCTCCTCGGCTATCCAGCGGCAATATAATTTTCCGCGAAACTCGGCAAGCTCAAGTATAGGCAGTGCGCCATGTTTCAGGTATTGATCAAATACGGGAGTTAAATCCATACCGGCCTGTTCATTAATGTATTTGATCACTTCATCGCTGGTAGTGGTTTTTTTACCAAAGGTTTTGTTTAACCCACGCAATATGCCGCGCCATTTCTCATCATCATTAATAATGGTACGTATCATGCCCAGCAGGTTTGCACCTTTAGGGTACATGTCACCTGAGCCTTCTTTGTTTACGTTGTATGGCCCGATGATAGGGCCATCATTGCTGATACCTGTCCTTAAGCCATGAATGTATTCTAAACCGGCTTGTTTACCCCAGCGGCTTTCAGTAAATAACGCTTCCGAATAGTTGGTGAAACCTTCGTGTACCCACATGTCGGCAATGTCTTTAGTGGTGATATTGTTACCAAACCACTCGTGGCCGCTTTCGTGCACAATAATATAATCCCATTGCAAGCCTGTACCTGTACCTGCCATGTCCATGCCTAAGTAACCTTTTTTGTATTTGTTACCATAGGCAACGGCGCTTTGATGTTCCATGCCCAAGTGCGGTGTTTCAACCAACTTATAGCCATCTCGGTAAAAAGGGTATGGCCCAAACCAGTATTCAAAAGCTTTCAGCATCGGTTTTACATCTTCGCCGAAGTGCTTTTTAGCTTTCTCAACATTGTAGCTAAGTACCCAGTAATCAAGCGTAAGTTTGCCGTCTTCGCCATCGTAGCTATCACCGATGTGGTCATAGTTTGCAATGTTGGCTGCTACGTCGTAGTTATTGATAGGATAGCTAACAAACCAATCGAATTTGGTGTAGCCATCTTTAAGCTCGGTGGTTTTACGCAGTCGGCCGTTTGAAATGTCTTTCAAACCTTTTGGTACGCTGATGCTGATCAGCATACTGTCAACTTCATCGGCCTGGTGGTCTTTGGTTGGCCACCAGATGCTGGCGCCGGCGCCCTGGCAGGCTGTAGCCACCCACGGGCGCTTAAGTGAATCGGTAGTGTACACTACACCGCCATCCCAGGGGGCATGTTTGGCAATGGTTGGGTTGCCTGAGTAGAAAACTGTAAACTCATCTTTAGCACCGCTTTTTACAGCTTTAGGGAAAGTAACGAATACCGCATTAAACTCGCGTGTAAATGGAAGTTCTTTGCCTTTGTACACTACCTTCTCAATTTTCAGGTTTTCGTAAAGGTCAAACTGAAGTTTGGTAAAATCCTGCGTAGCAGTAAATTTAAACAGTACGTTTCCGCTTATAAACTTTTGGTCGATGTCAAACTTAACATCAAGGTGGTAGTAATTAATATCGTAGCAGGTACGCAGTGGCGTTAGCGCTCCGCGTAAAGTATCGGCGCGGGTATAAGCTTCTTTTTTTTGTAATAATTGTGCTTTTGATAACAGGGGAAAGGAAACAATAAGCAGCAATAGTTTTGCAAGGGTTTTCATGTTTTGTTATTGAGTCAGTTAATCGTACCAAAGTAGCAATAATCCTGAACTTTACAGTTGACCATAAAGTTAAAAGGTGATTTTCGCTTATTTTCTTTAGGTAGGATTTAATATAAAAAAGCCGGTAATTTCACCGGCTTTTTTATATTATCGTGCTGCAATTACCGAATATGGTATCCGTACGCCACGCAGGCGGTAGCGGTCGGGATCAGAACGGAAGTTCACATGATCGGGCAAGCAACCGGGGTACCCGTTAATGGCGTATGTAAGCAGCACCTCGTTTTTTTCGTTAATATACTCAGGATGTAATACCGGCGCGTAAAAGAAAGGGTAGTGATTTTCTACGGTATCGGTAATGGTATAAATAGCTCTGTTTGGCGTATATGGGCCTCTCGGGCTGCCCGAAGTTGAAATATAGATGCGTTTACCCTGATCACATCCCACACTAAATTCGGTACTTACAATAACAAACTGGCTGCCAACCTGGGCTACATGGCATCCGCTCGACATGGCTTCGCCTACCCGTTTAATTTTGTTGATGTCTTTTGAGAAATCTTTGCCATCATAAAACTCCCAAACCGGGGGTTCAGTAGTGGCTTTAAATCGTGCAAGAAAAATGTCGTTGTAAATAAAGGTCATTTTATTGCCGAACACATACACATAATCGCTGTTGGGATCTTTTATGAACGACAGGCCAAAATTAATTCCTTTAAAGTCCGGTAGCTCCACATAAAACAGCACTTTCATGTCTGATAGCTGTATTTTGGCCCACAGGTCGCGCGGGGCGGCTTCAAAGCCAAATCCGGTGTTGGTTTGTTGCAGATAACCGCAATACACATACAGGTTACCTTTAACCTCAATGCCTGATCCCGGCCATATCCATTTTTTTGTATCGTCGGTATTTTTCAAATAGCTTTTAGGATTGTTACCGTTTCCGATAAGCGTTTGTGTGTTACGCCAGTTCCAGTCGCCCTTTGGTTGCAGCAAAGCCGCGTTACGCACCTGGAACAGGTAAGGTATGGTACCATCAGATGCGCGGTAATCATCAATATGGCTGTCGCCCATCAGCCACAACACTTTACCGTTTGACAATGGAATACTTGAGCCGCCGTCGCTGGCAATATGGCCGGTTTCGCGCCTGAAAAAGTTGGTAACCGTAGTGTCAAGGTAAGCGGCTGTAGCAGGTGTGGCGGCTGCCTTTAGTTTTGTTGCATTGGCTTTGGTTGATGGCGATGACTCTTTTTTACAGCCGGCAATAGCAACAATTGCAATAGCAGATAAATAAAGTAAGGGTCTTTTCATGTTTAAGTAATTGGTTATGTAAGCGTTATGTTTGCTTGTGTGTACAAATCTACATTAATAATTCATATATAAAAATATCGATTGCATAGAGCCAAATTAACCAATGTCAGGCTATGGTATAATTGTGTATCAAAACGCTATAGATTTTATTAGCAGCTAATAATGCTTAACTTAGCCGCCTCTAAACAAATACTACCGTTATGCAATATGATGTTATCGTTATAGGTTCGGGCCCGGGCGGATATGTGGCTGCAATACGCTGCGCGCAGCTGGGTTTAAAAACTGCTATTATTGAAAAATACAGCACCTTGGGCGGCACCTGCCTTAATGTGGGGTGTATCCCATCAAAAGCCCTGCTCGATTCATCTGAGCATTATCATAACGCGGCACATGCCTTCAAAACTCATGGTATCAATTTAGATAATCTGTCTGTTGATTTCGGGCAGATGGTAAAACGCAAAGAGGAAGTGGTAGCGGCCAATACCAGCGGTATTGCTTTCCTGATGAAAAAAAATAAGATAGATGTTCATCAGGGTGTGGGCTCATTTAAAGATAAAAACACCATTATTGTTACTAAAGACGATAAAAGCGTTCAGGAGCTGACCACCAAAAACGTAATTATTGCTACCGGCTCAAAACCATCGTCTCTGCCGTTTCTGCAAATTGATAAAAAACGCATTATTACTTCAACCGAGGCGCTTGCGCTGAAAGAAATACCAAAGCACCTTATACTGATTGGCGGCGGTGTTATCGGCCTGGAACTTGGTTCGGTATATTCACGCCTTGGCGCTAAGGTTTCGGTTATCGAGTTTATGGACGGCATTATTCCAACTATGGATAAAAGCCTTGGCCGCGAATTGCAAAAGGTATTGCAAAAGCAGGGCATGGAGTTTTACCTGGGCCATAAGGTTACCGGCGCTGCTGTAAAAGGTAAAGAAGTGACTGTTACGTTTGATAGTCCGAAAGGCGAGAAAAAAGAACTCAAAGGCGACTACTGCCTGGTAGCTGTAGGTCGGATAGCTTATACTGATGGTTTAGGGCTTGATAAAATTGGCATCACCGTTGAAGAGCGCGGCAAGAAAATCACTGTTGACGAGCATCTGGAAACCAGCGTTAAAGGTGTTTATGCAATAGGTGACGTTATTCGAGGCGCAATGCTGGCACACAAAGCCGAAGATGAAGGCACTTTTGTTGCAGAGATCATAGCCGGACAAAAACCGCACATCAACTACAACCTGATACCAGGCGTGGTTTACACCTGGCCTGAAGTTGCCAGCGTAGGTTATACCGAAGAGCAGCTGAAGGAAAAAGGCGTTAAATATAAAACCGGTTCGTTCCCGTTCAAGGCCAGTGGCCGTGCGCGCGCAAGCGGCGACCTTGACGGCTTTGTTAAAGTGCTTGCTGATGCCGGCACAGACGAAATTTTAGGCGTACACATGATTGGACCGCGTGCCGCAGATATGATAGCCGAAGCTGTACTGGCTATGGAATACCGTGCATCTGCCGAGGATGTTACCCGCACCAGCCACGCTCACCCAACATTTACCGAAGCCATGCGCGAGGCCTGCCTTGCCGCTACCGGTAACAGGGCGATACATATTTAATTTCGGATTCGAATGTTCAATTTCGAATTTGCAGAACAAAAGACCGTCAATTCGGTATTGTTTAAATAAAATTCGAAATTGAACATTCGACATCCGAAATGATTCAGCTACTCATCAATACAGGAATAACCCTCGCTACCATCTTCGGTATGGAGGCTTTCTCGTGGTTTATCCACAAATACCTGTTTCACGGACCGCTGTGGTTCATACATAAAACACATCACGGGCATAAAAAAGGCTGGTTCGAACTGAATGACATTTTCAGTTTGCTGTTCGCCTCAATAGCTTTATGGCTGATGTGGGTCGGGCATGTTACACTTGACTACCGTTTTTGGATAGGTACGGGTATCAGTATCTACGGGTGTATATATTTTATATTTCACGACTGGTTTATACATAACCGCTTTAAGGCTTTTAAAAGCAATAACCTTTATCTGAAAGGCATTCGGCGGGCGCATAAAATACACCACAAATCAATGGACAAATACCCTTCAAAAGAATTCGGCCTGCTGATAGCAAGCCGAAAATGGTTTAAACAATAAAACTTTTAATTTTTATTCTTGCGCATAGTTAGTTACTGCTGTTATTGTATAATCGTATTTTAAACAGCTAAAAGCTGGTATTATCACCACTCCGGTATTTGATAACTGCGCCGGATCACCATAGCCAAGATGAGTTGGGATCAATAATGAAACCTGCTGCCCGTTTCTTGTTGAAAGAAGAGATTCTTGTACAGCCTTAATCAATGCATCATAAGTATCTGAATAAGATGATTGTTGAATTAAGGCATTGTTTAAGTTATACAAAGAATATGACAGTGAAACATACGCTGACTTTGTAACAACATCGCCGGTGTCTAATCCGCTTATTTTATAATATAAGCCAGAAATATCACGTGTGTATTCGCTTAAATTTATACTGTTACGAGTTGCAAAATTCTGTATAGCCACACTGTCATATCCGCGTTGGTTATCAATAATGCGTACCCAATAATCGAGGCATTGGTTACCTGCTATGCGGCTGTTGTTTTCAACGCTGCCTGATCCTGTTCCGTTAACGCCGTAAGCTAACCGTGATGGTATAAGCACCCTCATGCTGCCGCCTTTATTTTTCAGGTTGTTATAGATAGCGGATTGCAAACCTTTTGGTAATCCCAATGACGCAAACTGGCCCAGGTAACCACTGTAATGATTAAGTATTGTATCGGTAGCAACATATTTTCCATCAAAAGTGCGTATGGTATACACCATGTTCAGCCTGTCTGAATATTCAATGTTTTTACCATGGCCCTGGTCAATAATTTGATAGTATATACCGCTGGTATCGCCGCCGGTTGTGTCGCGCTGCATGGCGTTTTTAAGGCCATTGGCATTAATGTAATTTTGTATTTGTTCGCTATCATATTGTTTGATATCAGGATACACCTTGTCTTTATTACATGATGTTAAAATAGCCGCGCCTGCCAGAAAGGTGAATAGAATTCGTTTCATTTATAGTTTTAGTTCTGTATGTTATAAACAGTTATTTCAAAATCAAGTATGGCATCGGCAGGTAACCCTAACGATGGCTGCGGATATGGCCCATATGCGTAACGCGACGGTGATAATATTCTCACAACACCGCCTTCCTGCACTTGGGGTATGCCCAGTTGCCAGGCTCTTATAATATTGCTGCCTAATGAATAGGTTGGATGAAACTGATCGGTTTGAAATATCAATTGACCGGTAGTAAGTACCCTGGTGGTGAATCCAACGGTAACCCGTGTCGAATTGGTATATACATCATTCCCGCTGCCCGGTTTTCTGATAATATAATAAACTCCCGAAGTATCTATCCGCTGTACCGAATCCTGCAAATTATTATCAACTATGTACTGCTGAATAATGGCATCATCCTTAGCCGCCTGTTCACGATACCGCTCTTCGCCTACAAGCGTTTTTTTGCAAGCCTGTAAAGCCACGGTAATAAACAGTATGGCCACCAATACCCTTTTCATTTTACTTTCAACCCGCAAATTTATGGTTTTATACTTCAAAAGCAGCAGCTTAACAATTTTTAACGTTTAACGCCCTGCAGCGTTGAATATTACCCGGTTAAAACTTTTTGTTTTGGGCCGATGGTTCGTAATTAATGGTGAGCTTGTTTATTTTTTTTAGCAGCGCCGAAAGATACTCGGCTTCTTTTTCAGAAAGGTGTTCCTTCAGGTAATTGTTAAACTCTTTTGCAACGCTGCGTGCAAGTTGCCTTTTTTCAATACCGGCTTGGGTAAGATAAATTTTCACCGAGCGTTTATCACCCGTGTTTGATTCACGATAAATCAATCCGGATTCTTCAAGGTTGTTAAGCGTGCGCGATAGGCTGGTTGATTTAAGTCCCAGCAATTGTGCCGCCTGCGAAACGGTAGTACCCTCGGTTTCATCAATGTTTAGCAACAGATAACCTATTGATTGGGTAATACCATGATCAATAACCAGCTGGTTATATTTATTGGCAATGCTTTGCCATACCAGCTTAAGCAGGTAATCAATGGTTTCGCGGTGTTTTAACGTGTTACGCATGTGTTGGCAGCAAACATAATTATTTTAAAGTACTTACCATTCTGCAGATGCATTGATTTAACAGGCATATACTTTGGATAAAACTTTTAAACGGTTGGATTATGTTATTATTCCCTCGTGTTTTTACTAACTGTACGCATTTTGTATAACAACGGTTAAAGCAATTGACTTCAAGCCGTTTAACCACTTTGGCGTCTTTGCCTTTTAAAGATATATGGTGCAGGCACCCCTGCTTTTTTAATAACCGCTAACATAAAATATGTTTTATGCCGTTTATTTGCATAAAAATATCACGATGAGAAAAGCACTTTACTTAATTAGTTTCAGCCTTTGTTTATTTATTTCAACCAAAATAAAAGCTCAGGATTACAGTACAGCCGTCGGCCTTAAATTTGGCGGATATGAAAACGGCATATCGGCCAAACACTTTGTACAGCCTAATACCGCGCTTGAAGGTATATTGGGTTTCAGGAGGGGTGGCGTAGTTATCACAGGTTTATATGAGATTCATCAGCCGGCATTTAACGTAGATAAATTTAAATTTTACTATGGCTTTGGCGCGCACATTGGCGCTATTGGCAAAGGCCGCTACAGAAGATTTGGTGCCGATGATGAAATTTATACCAAAGACCAGATTATGATTGGTGCTGATGGCGTATTGGGACTTGAATATATCATTCCAGAATCGCCTATTGGTATTAGCCTTGATTTAAACCCGCGTGTTGAGTTGAACGGGCCATTTTTTGACCTTGCGCCTGGCTTAGGTTTAAAATATACTTTTTAAGCTATTTAACAACCAGCACTTTCCTGGTTTCAACTTCATTACCTACAGATAATTTCAACACATAAACGCCGGAAGCAAAGGTGCCAACCCCAATTTCGGCGTTAAAATTACCTGAAGGTACATTTTGCTGTGTCGAGTAAACGGTATATCCTGCAAGATTGATAAGTTGCAGTTTTAATGAGCCTGCCTGTTTTACATTGTACAACACAGTTAACTTGTTATTCTGATTAGTAGGTACCGGGAACACCGAAAGGCCTTCGGTAGTATTGGTGGTGGTAGTACCGGTAACTTTTGCACCGCTTATTATCAGCGAATAGTTTTGACCGCCATGCTGCAACACGCCTTTATGAGATATTGTAACCTCATAAGTATTGGCCGATGAATTAACCGAAGTGCGCACTTGTTCTACGTTGTCAACGTTATTATTGCCCGTTTTAGCCACAGCCGAAGGATGTTCAGGATCAAGCACCCAGGGCTGATAAACTATACCGTTACCGCTTATTTTTATATCAAGATCATTCACCAGTTTGGGTGAACGGTCGTTTATGGTACCGGCTGCAGATGGCGTGCCTTCAGGGTCTGTCCAGGCGATTGTGGCCACTAAAGGCTCAGTACCTGTAGTGCTTATGCTATATGTCTGCGTTTGCCCTTGCTGTATGCTTGCTTCTTTGATATAAGTGCTTGTGCCATTATTGGTAATTGTTTGTGCCGCTTTGCGCATATCCAGCAATCCCCAGCCAAACTTATAATCAGGCCCCGGGTTGCCGCCATCAAAAGCGGTATGGCAAACCAATCCTTTTAGGGTGGATGACAGCATCAGACTATCACTATGCAATTTTGAATAATACTCCTGCAGTAGCAAAAGTGAGCCGGTGACATTAGGTGTAGACATTGATGTGCCCGATTTATAGCCATATGCATTGGTGCCAAAACTAAGGGTTGAATAAACGCTTTCGCCCATGCCGCAAAGGTCGGGTTTTACACGGCCATCGTCGGTAGGGCCCCAGCTCCCGAAGTTTGATATTACAAGATCATTTATGTTATCAGGTCCGTCGGGGAGTGAGCCTACCGACCCAATAGTCAAAATATTTTTGGCATTAGCCGTAGTAGGCAATACGTCGAAACCATCATTATTACTGATGGTTTCGGGGCGCGGGCCTTTTTCAACAATTTCCGGATCGGTACGGCTTTTATAACCGTAATAGGTTGAGCCTACTGCAGGACCGTTATATGCATGGCTATTGCCCGCCGATTCAACAATTAAGTAATAAGGCGCTTCGTAAGCAATTTTATCCCATGCCTGTGCACGGTCGTCATAAAACCCGAACAAGTAGTCAACCGTATCGCCGGGCAATCCGTACCATGTATTGTCGTCCCAACCAGCAATATCTCCGTATGAGTGATTAGATAGGATCAGCCCACCTGCATTGTCGCTCATTTCTTCAGCATCCTTATCATAATCAAATGAGTGTAAAGTGCTCATTCCAAAAGCCATTCCTTTAGCCAACGGCGTTGCACCTCTGGCAATTAATGTGCCTGCAACGTGGGTGGCATGTTCATCAACATTAGTTTGGCCGGGCGCTATGGTAATGGTTTTGCCGTTAAACTCACGATGGTTGGTATAAACTATACCGCCGTCCCATATCGCCAGTTTGTTGTTTAATATAGAACTTGATCCTGATAGGTTTAAGCCCAGTTCACCGCCGGGTTGTACAGTATTAGTACGTGTTGCTGCCGCAGCTTCAGTATTACTTGTGCGAAGAAATATAGGGAAGCCTGCGCGGTTAACGCCCTGCAGTGAAATAACAGCTCCTGATGATGAAACTTTGCGTACAGCCCAATTTTTGGAGGCTGCAAGCGCCCGTGCCTGATCTCTGCCTGTGATTGATGAAGCACGTAACCGGCCTGCAAAATCTTCAAGATTTTTACGTTGATTTTCAGTTACAAGCCTGCGTTGCGAAAAAGCATCGGCGGCAAAGAATACTAATATAAAGCAAGCTATAGCTGCCGGCGAGAGGCGTTTCATGTATAGGTGAATAATCCGGTTTAATTTACTTATAGCAATTTTCAGTATTTTAAACCGAATTAAAAAATTAAAAAAACCAACTATAGCAAATTGTGCCGTTGATTGTGGTGTTTTACCTGATCGACTCAAACTTAGTATAAGGAACCAGCACCTCCGGTATTTTAATTCCGTCTTCAGTTTGATTGTTTTCCAGCAGTGTAGCAACAATGCGGGGCAGTGCCAAAGCGCTTCCGTTAAGGGTATGCGCCAATTGCGTTTTACCTTCGGCATTGCGGAAACGCAACTTAAGCCTGTTGCTTTGGAACGTTTCAAAGTTTGATACTGACGATACCTCTAACCAGCGTTGCTGCGCCGCGCTCCAGGTTTCCATATCATAGGTAAGCGCTGAAGCGAAGCCCATATCGCCACCGCATAATCGCAGCACACGATAAGGCAGGCCAAGGTTTTGCAGCAGGCCTTGTACATGGGCGCTCATATCTTCAAGTGCCTGGTATGAATTGTCGGGGTGTACTACCTGTACAATTTCAACCTTATCAAACTGGTGCAGGCGGTTCAGTCCGCGTACATGCGCTCCATATGAGCCCGCCTCGCGGCGGAAACATGGCGTGTAACCGCAGTTTTTTACCGGAAGCTCATCGGCTTTTAAAATTACATCACGGTACAAGTTGGTTACCGGTACTTCGGCGGTGGGTATCAGGTACAGGTTATCAAGCCCTACATAATACATTTGTCCTTCTTTATCAGGCAACTGCCCTGTGCCAAAGCCCGATGCTTCGTTTACCAGCAGTGGAACGATCATTTCGCTATAACCTGCTTTTTCAGCTTCATCTAAAAAGTAGCTGATCAACGCGCGCTGTAATTTAGCGCCTTTGCCTTTATAAACCGGGAAGCCGGCGCCGGTAATTTTAACGCCAAGCTCAAAATCAATCAGGTTATATTTTGCGGCAAGTTCCCAATGAGGCAGTGCATTGCCGGGTAGCTGGGGCTTTTCGCCGTTTTCAAGCACTATCTCGTTTTCTTCAGGTGTTAAGCCTTTGGGTACCGATGTATGCGGCAGATTTGGTAATAATACCAGCTTTTGCTGAAGTTCTTCTTCAATACTGCCAAGTTGCTCGGTAAGTTGTTTTATTTCTTCTTTCCACTTGCCGGTATTGGCTTTTATGGCCTCAGCCTCTTCTTTTTGGCCGGTGCGCATCAGCTCACCTATTTTTTTAGCAGCGGCATTTGCCTCAGCCGAAGTGTTATCCGCGCGGTTTTGAGTTTGCTTGCGTTTATCGTCAAGCGCAATTATTTCCTCAACCAATTCAGGCTGTTTGAAATTTTTTACAGCCAAACGTTCAAGCACCAATTCTCTATTATCGCGTATATAACTTACTTGCAGCATGATTTTCTATTTTGGGCAAAGATATAAACTTAGGGCGTTTGTACAGGAAGCGTTTCAAATGTATAACCTTCGGCTTCCCATAAACCAAGAGCGCGCGGTAATACATATTCAAGACGGTTAAACGCTTTCTTACTATCATGAAAAACAACGATAGAGCCAGGTTTGGTGTATTTCATTACATTCTTCAGGCACAGTTCGGGTTTCAGCGTCATGTCGAAATCGCCGCTAAGTACACTCCACATAATAATGTTAATGTCCGGACGGGCAGCCTTCAGCTGTTTTATCTGTGACCTTTTGATACGTCCGTATGGCGGCCTGAAAAGCGGAGTATCAAGCAGTTTATCCGTTTTAAAATAATTTTCGGTATAAATATCGTCATCTGTATTCCAGCCACGCAGGTGATTATAGGTATGGTTACCTATAGCATGGCCGGCGTTTTTTACCTCATTAAAAATATCCTGATGATTTTCGACATTATTGCCAATGCAAAAAAAGGTGGCTTTGGCATGGTACTGCTTTAAAATATTTAGCACGAATGGTGTAACAATAGGTATAGGTCCATCGTCAAAAGTGAGATAAATACGCTTATTCGTGGCGGGCACATCCCATGTAAGAGTGGGATATAGCATTTTTAGCCACCATGGTGTTTTAACCAGGTACATGGTTACAAAGTACGTTAATTGTAGTTAAAAAACTTTTGGCAGGCAGCATTTAGTTGCTAAAATTGCAGATATTCATCCTAAATGAAAATAAAAATTATAAAAGCCGTAACATGCCTTATCCTGTTCACGGTGCCGGCAATAAGCGTTGTTGCCCAGCAAAAAATCAGCTTGTTAAAAGCGGTTGAGCTGGCCCTTGAACGTAACCTTACCATAAAGCAGGCCCAATTTAATGAGGCGCTTTCAACAGAAGACCTTAAACAATCAAAATATAATCGTCTGCCCGATCTTGGTATCAACTCGCAGGGATCATTTAACTTTGGCCGAAGCTTAGACCAATCGACCTACTCGTTCACCAACGAAAGGATATTTACTGCTTATGGGTCATTAACCTCGCAGGTTGTATTGTTCCAGGGCGGGCAGTTGCGTAACCAGATCATCCAAAATAAAATCACTTTAGAGGCCGATAAAACTAATACTGCTAAAGTAAAAAACGACCTGATACTGAATGTGATCACCACTTATCTTTCAGTATTAAACAATCAGGATCTGTTAACTGCTTCAAGACAGCAAACAGAAATTGCAAGGCAAACGCTTAACCGCTCGGAGATAAGCTTTAAAGCAGGGAACCAAACCACTGCCGACCTTTCACAGGCAAGGGCGCAGCTTTCAACAGCCGACCTGAATGTTACCGACGCGCAGAACGCGCTCGATCAATCTATTTTAACACTTAAACAATACCTTGAGATACCGCCGGAAACAGTTATTGAGGTTGAGAAACCCGACATCAGCAAAATAAGCGTAAAAACATTGTTTAATGCTCAGGATGTTTACAACACCGCTGTTTCCGTTAACCCGGATGTTCGTCTTGCCGAGCTGCGCCGCGATGCTTTGGCTCAGGCCGTAAAAGTTGCACAGGGCGCTTATTATCCAACTTTGGCAATGTTCGCTTCACTGGGTTCAAATTATTCAAGTATTTATCAGCGTGTAACAGGCGTAGATCCGATAACACAACAACCAATATTTTTTAAACCAAGCGTGTTCGGGCAGTTAAACGATAACTTTTACCAGTCGATAGGTGTTAGCTTACAAATACCGATATTTACACGTTTTGCTACCCGTACATCGGTACGCAAGGCCAAAATAAACTTACAGAATGCGGAGGTTACGGCACAACTGGCAAGAAACAATTTAAGCAAGATTATTTATCAGGCCGTTTGGGACGTACAGGCGGCAGACAAACGTTATCAATCGGCTATACAAACCTATAACTCAAACAAGGTTGCATATAATGCAATTCTTGAACGCTTTAATGTAGGGCTGGTTAACTCGCTAGACCTGAACACTGCTTTAACCAATCTTAACAAAGCACAATTTGATATGATACAGGCGCAATACCAGTTGGTGTTCCGCAGTAAAGTAATTGATTATTATCTTGGAAACCCTATAACGCTATAACTACATAAAACCATGGGAAAAACTACTAAATATATTCTGATAGGCCTTGGTGCCCTGATCCTGTTGATTGTAATAGGAAAGGTTACCGGCTTAATAGGCGGACCTCAAAAAACGCAGGTAGCTACTGAAAAGGCTACCGAGCGGGTAATTGTTGAAAGTGTTTCGGCAAGCGGTAAAATTAAGCCGCACGTTGAAGTAAAGATCAGCGCGGAAGTATCAGGCGAGATTGTTGATCTTCCTATTAAGGAAGGCGACGTGGTTAAAAAAGGCCAGCTGCTTTGCCGTATCAGGCCTGATATTTTAAAGTCAGGCTACGAGCGTGCAGTGGCTTCATACAACAGTCAAAAAGCTGCTGTAGGTAACTCTGCCCAGGTACTTAAACAAGCTGAAACATCATTTGCTAATCAATCATCAACATTTAAAAGAAGCAAAGAGCTTTACGATAAAAAGGTTATCACAACGGCAGAATTTGAAAAAGCACAAGCTGATTATGAAACTGCAAAGGCTAATCTTGAAGCCGTACGTCAAAACGTAATAGGCGCTAAGTTTGGTTTAGAGCAATCACAGGCATCGGTTAAGGAAGCGCAGGATAACCTGGCTAAAACTTCGATATACTCACCGGTTGATGGTGTGGTGTCAAAACTATCTGTTGAAAAAGGTGAGCGTGTGCTGGGTACTATCCAAATGGCCGGTACCGAAATGATGACTATATCAGACCTTAATGAAATGGACGTAAATGTTGATGTTAACGAAAATGACATCAACCGTATAAGCATTGGCGATGAATCAGATATTGAGGTTGACGCTTTCCTTGGTAAGAAATTTACCGGTAAAGTTATTGAAATAGGCAGTTCGGCTAACGTAGTAGGTACCAATGCCGACCAGGTGACCAATTTCACGGTTAAGGTTCGTATCGATTCAGCATCGTATACCGGTTTACTTAAGAAAAATGCGGGTAACCCTTCGCCGTTCCGTCCCGGCTTAACCGCTACCGTTGAAATAAAAACCAACAAAACACAAGCTTTAGCAGTGCCGATACAGGCGGTAACTACCCGCATGGATAAAAAAGCGCCTGCCGTGAAAACTGACGGCAGTGATGATGATGAAGCGGCTAAGAAAATAAGCGGCCCTGTGCAGGAAGTGGTATTCGTGTACAATGCTGGCAAGGTAAAACAGGTAGCTGTTACTACCGGTATACAGGATGACGCTTACATTCAGGTGTCGTCGGGCCTTAAAGCCGGGGATGAAGTGGTATCGGCCCCTTATTCAGCTATCTCAAAAACGCTAAAAGACAATGAAGTGGTTGAGAAAGTTGATAAATCGAAACTGTTTGGTAACTCGTCAACGGGTGCGCCTAAAGAATAACAGTTGCTGAGCTGATTTTATGATCAGCAAAACTATAGTACATTTGTCCTGCCGGAAAACAATTATCCCGGCAGGACATTTTCTTTTTAATGCAACCACAACCAATAAAAATAGCGGTAATAGGCGGGGGAAGCTGGGCGACGGCCAACATTAAAATGCTTGCCGACAATCATACTGATAAAGAAATTTTCTGGTGGATGCGCAACGCGCAAAGTGTTGAGCATATCCATAAATTTCGTCATAACCCGAACTACCTTAGTTCTGTTGAGATAAAACTTCCGCAGGAAAATATCTCAATCGATATTAAAGACATTATAGCCAAAGCTGATTTTGTATTGCTTAATGTGCCTGCTGCGTTTTTAAAAGAGGCTTTGCATGATATTACACCTGCTGACTTAAAAGGCAAAAAGATCATATCAGCAATAAAAGGTATTGTGCCTGATGAGAACCTTATTATTGGCGAGTTTTTGCACCAGCGTTATGGCATACCATTTACTGATATTGTTGTGATAAGCGGCCCATGCCATGCAGAAGAAGTTGCGCTTGAAAAGCTGTCGTATTTAACCATCGCCTCACATGATACCCAACTGGCGGCGACATTTGCCAATATGATCAGTACCCGGTATATAAAAACTATCGTGTCTGACGATATTTTTGGTACTGAATATGCAGCTGTGCTTAAAAACATTTACGCCGTAGCCAGCGGTATTTGCCATGGCGTAGGCTACGGCGATAACTTTCAGTCGGTACTGATATCAAACGCTATACGTGAGCTTAAGCGCTTTGTTGACGCCGTGCATCCTATCGACCGTGATATAAAAGAAACAGCCTACCTGGGCGATTTACTGGTTACTGCTTACTCGCAATTCAGTCGTAACCGTACGTTTGGCAACATGGTTGGAAAAGGTTACACCGTCCGCTCGGCGCAATTGGAAATGAACATGATTGCCGAGGGCTACTACGCCGTTAACTGCCTGCACGAAATAAATAAGCAGTATAAGGTTTCTATGCCTATTTGCGAAGCAGTGTACGCCATTCTTTATGAAAAGAAACCACCTATAATTGAAATGAAACAATTGGCCGAAAAGTTGGGTTGATTAGTTATACATGCAATTACGGTTATGAAAAACATAGTAAAAATAGCTGCCCTTGCAGCCGGAATGTTTATCGCGTCAGAATCATTCGCGCAAAGTGTAGGAAAGAAAGTAGGTAACACTGCAAAGAAGGTTGGCAATAAAAGTGCTGAGCTTGCCAATAAAGGCGCATCATCAATAGTAGATAAGAAATATGCAGGCAAAGCCGGTCCTAATAACGAGACAATCTATATTGACAAAAATTCGCAGTACTATTACATTAACAAAAAAGGCAAGCGCATTTACCTGAAAGAGTCGGAACTGCGCACAAAGGTTGATTGATTTAAGTTATAAATAATCAATCAGGTGATCTTTTAAAATCATAATTAATCTTTCATCGCCAAACAAATACTCGTCGGGTATATCCATGACGTTTATTTGTTTGATTGATATCTCAAAGCGTTCCTTTAACAAGGTTTTATGTTTTCGTTCCATCACAAAGATCACATCAGCCCAGTCAACTAATTTCTGGTTCACTTTGATGCGTGCTTTAATACTGGTACCCGCCGACCTGGCTATATGTTCAGGGTGATTTTTAAATAGCAGTTCAGCAGTAGGGCTTCGCCACTGATTTTTACTGCATATAAATAACAGGTTCGCCACTAATTTACAGTTTGCTTTTTCTTTTGATCCCGGGATATCTTATCCCAGGCTTCACGGGTTAATATTACTAACCCACTTTTCTTACAATCCCAAATTGAAACATACTTGTCGGTTATTACATAATACGTTTGCCACGTTGTAAATTTTGAATACAGCATCAGCGTGCATACATCGGTAACAGTTATAAACTCGCTTTTACCTTTAATATGGTTATGCATAGCGGCTTTTTGGATTTTGCTGCTATCGATTTCATTATTTTTAAAATATGCAGGTATCAATGAATTGTGGAGTTTGCTTATGCCTTTAATTTTATCATTTTTATCAAAATCTATCTGATAATCATTGCCAAATAGAACTACGCCTGAGGTATTGGTACCTGTAAGCACATAAACCTTTTTAGTGTTTTTATAAATAAGCGGTACCGGGTTTAAACTTGATTTTTGATAGTACTTAAATGTAGTATCAGAATACATAACGTCGATGGCTGCTTTTCTCATCCCATACAACGCTTTTTCTTGCTTATTAAACTCGCGTTTCAGAGTATCCAAAAAGTACTTATTCGCATCAAAACCATAACCAAAGTTTATTGTAGCAATAACCTGTGGCAATTCTTCCTTTGAATAAAATACATTTATAAGTCCCGAGCCATTATCGTATGACAGATAGCCGCCCTGCTGACCCTTTATATTCGCACATTTCTCCTGAAAAACATCAGTTCCATACCATGAAGCCCATTCCGACTTGTACATTGCGTTGGCTTCATCCGTTATCTCTGCTTCAATTTTGCGCAGATTCTGCGCCGAGGCTGATACCGAAGTAAAAGCCAGCATAATAAATAATGCCTTCTTTATCATGTTATTTGTTTAGGCTCATATAATCGAGCGTTAAATTACAAAGTGCTTTAACACCCAATGTAAAACCACTTTCGTCAATATAAAAATCAGGTGTATGGTGTGAGGGTGCTTTGGCCGGATCGGCGCCTTTGGGCATACCGCCTAAAAAGATAAACAAGCCGGGAACTTTCTCCTGAAAAAAGCTGAAATCTTCGGCACCGGTTACCGGTGGAGTTAATATCACATTTTTCTCACCTACCACCGCCTGCAGCGTAGGCAACATTTGTTGTGTTAACGCCACATTGTTAAAAGTAACCGGATAATGATTACTGTAAGGAATTTTAACATCAGCAGTGGTGTTATATGCTTCAGCAATATTGGTAGCAAGTTGTTTAACCCGTTCGGTTATCAACTTTTCATCGGCGTTAGTAAAATAGCGCAGGGTGCCCTGCATTTCCACCGTTTCAGGGATGATATTAAAACGGTTACCGCCTTTAATTGCGCCAACCGTTACTACAGCCGGATTTTCGGTTACTTTTATATTTCGGCTTACAATGGTTTGCAGCGCGGTTATTATTTGTGCCGATGCGACTATCGGGTCGGCGCTTTGCCATGGGTAAGCGCCATGTGATGATTTACCTTTAATAGTGATCAGCATGTCGTTAACACCGGCCATGGCGCCGCCCGGGCGATATTCAATTTTGCCTGCTTCAAGGTTTGCCCAAATATGGAGGCCGAATATTGCATCAACCTTAGGGTTTTCAAGTACGCCCTGTTTCACCATTTCTTCAGCGCCGCCTTTTTCGCCATAAGGCGCACCTTCTTCGGCAGGCTGAAAAATAAACTTCACGGTGCCGTGCAAGTCTTTTTTTATTGAAGACAAGATATCTGCCACAGCCATCAGGATAGCCATATGCGAATCGTGCCCGCAAGCATGCATAGCACCCACTTTATTGCCGTTATAAGTGGTTTTTACTTTGGACGCGAATGGCAGCTCGACACGTTCAATAACAGGCAGGCCGTCCATGTCTGCCCTTAAAGCTACAACCGGACCTGGTTTACCACCCTTTAAAATTCCTACAACACCTGTTGTAGCAACGCCGGTCCTTACTTCAATATCCAGCGAATCGAGATATTTGGCTATAATGCCCGCTGTGCGCACTTCACGGTTGCCCAGTTCAGGATGCTGATGAAAATTTCGCCGCCAGGCAATGATCTTGCTTTGCAGGGCGTCAGCCTTTTGGGCTATGGTAGTTTTTAACGCGTTGTTTTGTGCCGATGCCGTAAGCGAACAGGCAGAGAATAAAAAAAGGCAAAACTTTTTCATGTGAAGGGTTGCCTTAAATATATAAGAATTACAGCTGTTTAAAAGCATCTAAATTCATTCAGTGTTTCTAAGACTAAGTAGTTCAATATTAAATATAACAACGGTAGTTTCCGAAACTATGCCCACATAACCGCTTTTAAAGACCAGATGTGATGGTGCAAAGAACTATTTTACCTCCTTCACGAATCATAGGTAAGCCGATCTTAAAGCATGTTATAGTTCAGGCAACCAAATTTTAACATCAGTGCCACTGCTGATTTCTTTGCCGGTTGTTAGCACTTCGCTTGTATAATTTACTGTAAGTATCGAAAGTGACGAAGGGTGTATGCCTGTACCGGGATTCTCAATATAGTAATATAATCCAGAGGCTGTATCTTTTTTAGCACTAATTTTTTTTCTAATAGATAAGCTTTAATCAACTCTTCCTCTTTGACTGCGTGGCTTTTGGGTACAGTCTTATCTTTTTTGCATGAGGTAAAAGATACCGCCAGTAGTTTAGCCACCAAAAGAAAGTTTTTCATTTTATTATGTTTTTAATTTTGTAGTTATAGCTATAATGACAGAGAATAAAAGGCAAAACTTTTTCATATTAAGGCTTTCATTAAATATAAATTTCTACAACTTAATTTAGTTGATTGGTTCAATTAAAACTAACCAAGTTAAGTTTGTATATAAGTACTTTGTTGGGTGGAATGTTGGCATAACCCTGAGGGCCATAAGCCAAAGCAGATGGAATAAACAATATGATCTGTCCGCCGGCGCCAATTTTGGGTATGCCGCGGCGCAACCCTTCAATAAGGCCGCTTAAAGGCTGTGCAGAAGTTGTTCCTTTGTTTATTTGTGTGCCATCAAGCAATGAAATTTCAAATGCCAAAGTAACCTTCGCTGTTTCGGTAGGATGACTGTCTGAGCCGGAATTTATTATTTGATAGTACAGAGGTGATTCATCGTCTTTAACCGCCGGTATTTTATTTATGCCGATATAGTATTTTATATCCGCTTCATCAGTTTTCGCTTGTTCTGCAGCATTAAACTTGTCTTTCTTACATGCAGTAACTGCCACCGCTATTAATGCGATGAGTATTAAATGCCTTTTCATTAATATATAGCTTATTGGTTTTACGCCGTTAAATTACGCAATGCTACAACGGAAGGCAAAAAATATTATTATAACGTTGTAGTGATATTAAGTTCCTTCATCTGCTCAGGAGATATTACCGAAGGCGAATCAATCATGATGTCACGTCCCGAATTATTTTTTGGGAAAGCCATAACATCACGGATAGAATCAAGACCGGCAAAAATTGAGCAAAGCCTGTCGAAACCGAAGGCAATACCGCCATGTGGTGGCGCGCCGTACTCAAAAGCGTCCAACAGGAAACCAAATTGTTTTTGTGCCTCTTCAGGAGAAAAGCCCAGGTGTTTAAACATAAGCGACTGCAGGCCTTTTTCGTGGATACGGATGGAGCCGCCGCCAATCTCGGTGCCGTTTATTACAAGGTCGTAAGCGTTTGCGCGTACGCTTCCCGGTTCGGTATCAAGCAAGGCAATATCTTCCGGTTTTGGTGAGGTGAACGGGTGGTGCATGGCATGGTAGCGTCCACTTTCTTCGTCCCACTCCAGCAACGGGAAGTCAACCACCCACAGCGGCGCAAATTTGTCTTTGTCACGTAAGCCTAAACGGCCGCCAATTTCTAAACGCAGCTCGTTCATTTGCTTACGTACCTTATCGGTTTGGCCGGCAAGTATCAGCATTAGGTCGCCTTTTTCTGCTTCGAAAGCGGCTGCCCAGTTAGTGAGCTCGTCTTCGTTATAAAATTTATCAACTGATGATTTTAGTGTACCATCATTATTATAACGGCAATAGATTAAACCGGTAGCGCCAATTTGCGGGCGTTTCAGCCACTCGGTAAGTTCGTCAATTTGTTTACGGGTGTATTCGGCACAGCCTTTAGCGTTGATGCCCACAACCAGTTCGGCATTATCAAAAATACCGAAGCCTTTGCCTTTAACTATATCATTAAGCTCAACAAACTCCATCCCGAAACGAAGGTCAGGTTTATCTGAACCATATAAGCGCATAGCGTCGGCGTATTGCATGCGTGCAAAATTGTCAAGCTGAATACCTTTTACCGTACTGAATAAGTGACGCGTCATACCCTCGAATATATTAAGGATATCTTCCTGCTCGATAAACGAAAGCTCGCAATCTATCTGAGTAAACTCAGGCTGACGATCGGCGCGAAGGTCTTCGTCACGGAAACATTTTACTATCTGGAAGTAACGGTCGAAACCGCTCACCATCAGCAACTGTTTGAAGGTTTGCGGCGATTGCGGCAAGGCATAAAACTCGCCCGGGTTCATGCGGCTTGGTACCACAAAATCACGTGCACCTTCAGGTGTCGATTTGATTAATACCGGTGTTTCCACCTCTATAAATCCAAACCCATCAAGATATTTACGTATTTCCTGCGCCATTTTATGGCGAAGCACCAGGTTGTTGCGTAACGGGTTACGGCGCAAATCAAGATAACGATAACGGGCACGCAGTTCTTCACCGCCGTCGGTTTCGTCCTCAATTAAAAATGGGGGAATTTTGGCAGCGTTAAGTACCTCAAGCTCTTCAACACCAATTTCGATATCTCCGGTTGGTATGCGCGGATTTTTGCTGGTGCGTTCAAGTACCTTTCCGCTTACTTTAATAACAAATTCACGGCCTAGGTCTTTGCCCAGATCTCGCAATGTAACATCGCTTTCGGTATTAAGTATTAACTGGGTTAAACCATATCTGTCGCGCACATCAATAAAGGTGGTGCCACCTAAATCGCGCAATTTTTGCACCCATCCGCATAGGGTTACGGATTGGCCTAAATGGCTCATATTTAATTCGCCGCAGGTATGAGTTCTAAGCATAGCCGGTATTTTTTATAAAGTTTGCAAAAGTACATTTTTGAGCCGAAAGCAAAAAGGTAAAAGCGTAAAGCCATTATGCCTACATTATAAAAGCGTTGATATGGATAGAAAATTTCAATATTACTATATCTTTGCTTTCAAACAAGCGGTCGATATTTCCGCTTAATCATCTGAAATAACATGATACAAAGAATACAAACCGTTTATCTTTTTTTGGCTACCCTGGCCTTGTTGGCGCTTTACCTATTCCCGCTTATACACACCGTGAACATAAACGGTACCATATCAAACGTAAGCATACAAGGCGTTTACCAGGAACTTGCAGAAGGTCGTTTATATTCGGTTGAGTTCGTAGCAATAAAAATACTAACAGCCCCTGTTGCGCTTTTGCCTTTGGCAGTGATATTCTTCTATAAAAAGCGCAAGCAGCAAATTGCTTTATGCTACAGCGCCATTTTAGTAATAATAGGATTCAGCTTTTGGATAGCGCAAACTGTAAAAGGAGTTGTTCCGGGTGGTTTGCAAATCGAATTCAGCAGCATGGGCATTGGCATGTTTTTAAGTTCGATAGCTATAATATTGGTAATACTGGCATTAAAAGCGATACAACGTGATGAAAAGCTTGTACGCTCGGCTGATAGATTACGTTAATAACGACGATGACTAAAAAAGCCCGTATAATAACATTCGTACTTACCGGCCTTAGCTGTATAGGCTGTGATAGGGTAACCAAAGATCTGGCTAAAACGCATCTTCAGTTTGAAGCGCCAAAATCGTATCTCAATAATTTTTTTCGCCTTGAATATGTTGAGAATACAGGCGCCGCGCTAAGCCTTGGCGATAACCTGCCTCAGCCGTATAATTTTATATTATTAAGCTTGCTGCCCATTATATTTATGGTTGGATTAACATTTTATGTAATGCGTAACATCAGTACATTTAACAAGCTGATGCTGCTATCTCTGTCATTAATTATAGCGGGCGGACTTGGCAATATCATCGACCGTATTTTGTACGACCGCCATGTAACCGACTTTATGAATATGGGCATTGGCAATGTGCGCACGGGCATATTTAACGTAGCCGATATTTGTGTTACTGCAGGTGCTATAGGCATACTGCTTTCGTATAAGTCGCAGCAGAAGCTACCGCCTGCAACCGCTTAATTATAGCGGTCGCCGCCTTCAATCTTCCTGAAAGGTTTGCTAAAGAAATCATCGACGGTTTTGTTGAATTCATCTTTGTAGTTCACCAACGTTGAGTGGCCTGAATTAGGCAATATCCACAGATACGAGTTAGGGATACTTTCTGCAATTTCAACTGCATGCTTAACAGGTATGGCATCATGGTCACCGTTAATTATCAATGCCGGAACCTTAATAGTATGTAACTGCGCAGCAGTAATATGCGGATGCAACACCATCAGGTGGTTCACTTTATAAGCATTTTTAAGCGAGAATGTACGGCCTGACGTTTTCATAGAACGGAGCAACATTTTGTCGGTCTTAGCAATATCATTATACACATAAGGCACCAGCCCGGTAGTATCAGGTACAAGGTTGGCACCTGTTGCGGCCAGTTTTTTTACTTTGTCCGGATGGCGTATGGCCAATAAAAGGCTGTTTATACCACCGTCGCTCCAGCCTATAACATATGCTTGTTTAATTTTCAGAGTATCTAATAAGGCATTCAGGTCATCAGCCATCATTTCGTAACTAAGCGAATCAGTTGGGTCAGTTGATTTACCCTGTGCGCGACTGTCGGCAACTATAACTTTATACTTTTTTGAAAAGTAAGGAATCTGTTTGTCAAAAGCCCGGGTTGAGCCGCCATTACCATGAATCATCAGCAAAGGCTCACCTTCGCCATAAATTTCATAATACATTTTGAACCCACGTATGTTAACAAATTTGCCATTTGTTGTTTGTAAATTAGTAGCGGGTTGTTGTCCGCAAGCTGAAAGTGAGATAAATAGCAAGGCAAATAAGTATTTGTATTTCATAATGTTATCTTTTTGTAAAGATATCCATTGTCACTAAAAAGACAGAATGATTTTGGGATTTGACTTATAATTAAATAATCGTACCTTTGCAGCCGATTTGACAATGCAGTCAAATACGTTATTTAAATTCATGAACCCATTTATTCAATTGGGAATCCGTCATGATATTGTTAATGCCATCTCTGAATTAGGATTTGAAAATCCTACGCCAATCCAGGAACAGTCAATTCCGGTATTGTTAACAGGCAGCAACGATTTTGTCGGATTAGCCCAAACCGGGACCGGTAAAACTGCTGCTTTTGGCTTGCCATTGTTAGAGTTACTGGATTTCGAAGAGAACTATCCGCAGGCGTTGGTGTTGTGCCCAACACGCGAGCTTTGTTTACAAATTACAAACGACCTTAAAAATTACTCAAAAAACGTTAAAAACGTTCATGTAGTTGCCGTTTACGGTGGTGCAAGCATTTCCGATCAGTTACGCCAGATTAAACGTGGTGTACAAATTGTAGTGGCCACGCCGGGCCGTATGCTTGACATTATTAACCGTAAGGCGATTGATTTTTCGCAGGTTAAGTATGTAGTACTTGATGAGGCTGATGAAATGCTCAATATGGGCTTTCAGGAAGATATCGACAATATCCTGTCAACCACTCCGGACGAGAAAAAAACCTGGCTGTTTTCAGCCACCATGCCTGCCGAAGTACGCAGGATTTCAAAAAAATACATGGACGATCCGTATGAGCTTACCATGGGTACCAAAAATACCGGTAACGCCAATATCGAACATGAGTACTATGTAGTACGTGCCCGTGATAAATACGCCGCGTTTAAACGTATTGTAGATTTTAACCCTGAGATTTTTGGTATAGTATTTTGCCGTACCAAAATTGAAACACAGGAAATTGCTGAAGCGCTGATTAAAGACGGCTATAATGCCGACTCGCTGCACGGCGACCTGTCGCAGCAACAACGCGATAAGGTAATGAAACGCTACCGCGAACGCAGCCTGCAGTTATTAATTGCTACTGATGTTGCCGCCCGTGGTATCGACGTTAATGATGTTACGCACGTTATCAACTATTCGTTGCCTGATGAAATTGAGAACTACACCCACCGTAGTGGCCGTACAGCACGTGCCGGTAAAACAGGTGTATCCATCTCGATAGTTAACGGTAAGGAAATAGGCAAAATACGCCAGATAGAACGTGTTATAGGCAAAAAATTCGTTAAGGCTGAAATTCCGACAGGTTTTGATGTTTGCGAAAAACAATTGTTTGCCCTTGTGCATAAAGTTCATAATGTTGAAGTGAATGAGCAGCAAATTGAGCAGTACATTCCGCGCATCATGGACGAGTTTAAAGATTTGAGCAAAGAGGATGTTATTAAACGCTTCGCTTCGCTTGAGTTTAACCGTTTCCTTGACTACTACAAAAACGCGCCAGACCTTAATGCTTCTTTTGAAGACAGGCCAGGCCGTGAAGGTGCGCAAGGCGACCGCTTTAACCGCACAGGTATGCGTTCAGACTTTACCCGTTTGTTTATCAACCTTGGTTCGGTAGATGATTTTACCCGCGGCGATTTGCTGGGCTATATCTGCAACACAACCAAAATTGTTGGCCGTACGGTTGGTAAAATCGACGTTAAGGGTGTTTACTCTTTCTTCGAAGTAGCTAATGACGACGTAAACAAAGTAATGGAAGGCTTTAAAGGCGTTGATTACAATGGCCGTGAAGTACGAATTGAAATATCAGGCGAAGGCACCAGCGAAAGACGCAGCGGTGGCAGTGGTTATAAAGGTAACCGCGGCGGCGACCGTCGTGAAGGCGGCTTCCGCAGCGGTGGTAATCGCGAAGGTGGCTACAGGGGAAATAAAGGTGGCGGTGGCTTCCGTGATTTCTCCGGCAAAAGCCGTGAAGATCGCGCCGAGCGTAAAAGAAGATATTAAGATCTTAATACAAGCGTCTGCTTAAGCGGCAGGCAAGTTTTTAGTTGGTTAGTTTGAAAAGCTCCTTTGTACGCAAAGGGGCTTTTTATTTATAAAAAAATTGGATTCAATAACATTATAGCATCAACAAAATACTTTAAGACATCAATTCAAAACCTCACCAAACAGGAGTAAGGTCTGCTTTTGTTTTTGAGATTTATTAAGTTGATTTGTATACCATTCATGCCATCTTCAAAAGTCATAATTATAGGTTCTGGTATTGCGGGAATAGCTGCGGCCATAAGGCTTGCGGTTAAAGGATACGCCGTTCAGGTGTTTGAGGCAAACAGTTATCCGGGGGGTAAGTTATCTGAGTTTACACAAGACGGTTTTCGTTTCGACGCCGGGCCAAGCCTGTTCACCATGCCGAAGTATGTTGATGAACTGTTCCAATTGGCCGGTAAAAACCCGCGTGACTATTTCAATTATCAAAAGCTGGACTCCGTTTGTAACTATTTTTACGAAGACGATACCCGTTTACAAGCTCATGCTGATGTGGGCCAGTTTGTTGAAGAACTGTCTGCCAAAACCGGAGTGGATGAAAAGGCGGTGTACAAGCATCAACAAAACAGCGCCCGGATATATAATATCACTAATCATGTTTTTTTAGAACGGTCGCTGCACAGGTTGAGTACCTATTTACGATGGGATACCTTGAAATCGATACTGCGTTTGCCGCAGATAGATGCCATGCGAAGCCTGCATACAGCAAACCAAAGTTTTTTCAAAGATAAACGCATGTTGCAGTTTTTCGACCGGTATGCCACCTATAATGGCTCGAACCCATACCAGGCACCAGCCACTTTGAATGTGATCCCTTATTTCGAGCAGCATTTTGGCGCTTATTTTCCCGAAGGCGGAATGTATAGCATCGTTTCGTCGCTGGTTAAACTGGCTGAAGAACTGAGAGTGCAGTTTGTTTACAATACTAAAGTTGATGAGATAGTTGTCAAGGGAGGTAAAGCCGAAGGTGTAAGATCAAAAGACACTTTTTTCCCGGCTGATATGGTAATATCCAACATGGATGTATGGCCTACATATAAACAACTACTGGCAAAGTATCCTGAACTTCACCGCAATAAAATTCTTCAACAGGAGCGAAGCAGTTCAGCGCTAATTTTTTATTGGGGAATAAACAAGCAGTTTCCGCAGCTTGACCTGCATAATATATTTTTTAGTGCTGATTATAAAGCGGAGTTTGATGCTATATGGAAGCAAAAAATTATCAGTGCTGATCCAACTGTTTATTTAAACATAAGCTCGAAATTAAAGTCGGATGATGCTCCTGCTGGTTGCGAGAACTGGTTTGTGATGATCAATGTACCTGCAAATATTGGTCAGAATTGGGATATGTTGATAGCGGAGGCACGCGGTAACATTTTGAAAAAATTAAGCAGGCTGTTGGGAGAGGATGTAGCTTCATTAATTACCAGCGAAGGTATACTTGATCCGCGTAGTATTGAAAGCCGTACCTCATCTTATCAGGGTTCACTATACGGAACAAGCTCAAACAACCAGTTTGCGGCGTTTATGCGCCATGCAAATCGTTCGTCAAAGATCGGTAATCTATATTTCTGCGGTGGTAGTGTACACCCCGGCGGAGGTATCCCTTTGTGTCTGCTTTCCGCTAAAATAGTAAGTGATTGGATTGAATAGATGTAATAGTCAAAAGCTATTGGCATCTAATAATCGAATAGCTCTTAACTATATAATTCTGTCAATAATCTGAGTGGTTGATAATTTCTCCTGAGCGCCACTATTCATATCCTTAAATGCTAACAACCCGCTCGACATTTCTTCACTTCCAATTAATACAGTATATGGAATTTGCTTACTGTTGGCATAATCCATTTGCTTTTTAATTTTAGCGCCTGCCGGGTAAAGTTCGGCCCTGATATCATTTGTACGTAGTTGCTGTAAAAACGGAAGTGCAAACTCTTCAGCTTCTTTATCAAAACAGCATATCAGCACCTGGGTGCTTTGCGCCGCAGCTGCAGGGAAAAGGTTCAGCTCTTCCATTACATCATAAATCCTGTCGGCACCAAAACTTATACCTGCGCCGGTTAGATTTTTTAAACCAAACATGCCTGTAAGGTCATCATAACGGCCGCCGCCGCCTATGCTGCCCATAGCTACTTCATTGGTTTTGACTTCGAAAATGGCTCCGGTATAATAGTTTAAACCACGGGCAAGGGTAACATCTAGCTCGAGTTTTGCCTTTTGAAGCGGTGTTCTTTTAATATATTTAAATACCGTTTCAATCTCATCACAGCCTTTTAGTCCTACCTCTGATGAAAATAATGTTTTACGCAGGCTCTCCAGCTTCTCTTCGTTTGTTCCTTCAAGTAAAATAATAGGCTTTAATCTATCAATATCATCAACGGCAAAGCCTTTGGTAATCAATTCGGCCGTAACACCATCCAGCCCAATTTTGTCCAGTTTGTCAATAGCAACAGTTAAGTCAACTATATTATCGCTTTTGTCTATGATCTCTGCAATTCCTGATAGTATTTTTCTATTGTTGATTTTTATAGCAAAATCTTTCAGGCCAAGTTTACTCAAAGCTTCATCATATATCAGTATAAATTCGGCTTCGTTAAGCAGCGAATCGCTGCCTACCACATCCGCATCGCATTGGTAAAACTCACGGTAACGCCCTTTTTGCGGACGGTCGGCACGCCAAACCGGCTGCACTTGGAAACGCTTGAATGGGAAGGTTATATCATTTTGATGCTGTACCACGTAACGCGCGAATGGTACGGTGAGGTCATAGCGAAGGGCTTTTTCGGAGATTTTATTCGATAATAGACTACTATCTTCCAAGTCTTGTCCAAGCATTTGAGCTATAGCAGGCAATTCTTTGATAGCCTCCCGAACAGGATCAATAATATCTGGAGCGTATTCCGGTTCTTTTTTTAAAATACGATCATGATGTATATCAAGTTCAAGCCGAATAGATAATAGTTCTTGTATCGATTTAACCTTCGACAAATAGTCGCCGCTGTTTAGCACTTTAAACATCAGTTTATCACCTTCGTCGCCATACTTGCCGGTAAGGGTGCTCAGGTTTTCCATAGCAGGCGTCTCTATCTGCTGATAGCCATATTTACGAAAGACAGACTTTATCGTATCAAAAATATAGTTACGTTTAGCCATTTCGGCCGGAGAGAAATCGCGTGTGCCTTTTGGTACTGATGGTTTTATGGATGCCATGCGGCAAAGGTAAAAATTACAGGCGTTATATACATACTTAGTGCTTGCATCGGTCAAATCAATTATTAGTAGCTTTGCTTCACTATGAGTAAAAGCAAACCAACCATTCTGGTGGTGAATGACGACGGCATTACAGCGCCGGGTATAAAAGCGCTTATTGAAGCCATGAACGATATTGGCAGGGTAGTGGTGGTCGCGCCCGACAGTCCGCAGTCGGGCATGGGGCATGCCATCACTATTGGTAAACCCCTGCGTTTTGATAAAGTGGATATCTACGAAGGGATTGAAATGTATAAGTGCTCGGGTACACCGGTTGATTGTGTAAAGCTTGCAGTAAACTTGGTGTTTAAAGGTAAAAAACCCGATCTATGTGTTTCGGGCATTAATCATGGTTTAAACAACTCCATCAACGTGCTGTACTCAGGCACCATGTCGGCAGCCGTTGAAGGTGCTATTGAAGGCATTCCGTCAATAGGTTATTCTTTGGATGATTATACCTTGCAGGCCGACTTTAAGCCTTGTATTAAATATGTAAAACAAATTGCCCAGCAGGTGCTTAAACATGGCTTGCCGACAGCAACTTTACTAAATGTGAACTTTCCTGTGGCATCGCCGTTAAAAGGTATTAAAATATGCCGCCAGGCCAACGCCAAATGGGCCGAGGAGTTTGACGAGCGCATGGATCCGCATAAACGGCCTTACTATTGGTTAACCGGTGTTTTTCAACTAAACGACCAAGGCGAGGACACCGACGTTTGGGCGTTGGAAAATGGCTATGTGTCGGTGGTACCTGTGCAGTTTGACATGACGGCTCATCATGCTATACCTGTACTAAATAGCTGGAAGTTTTAATATGAAGTATTATCTGGTAGCCGGTGAAGCATCGGGCGACCTGCACGGCGCCAACTTAATGAAAGCACTGAAACAGCAGGATGCGCGGGCCGAGTTTCGTTATTTTGGCGGCGACCTGATGCAGGCTGAAGGCGGTACTTTGGTAAAACACTATGCCGATATGGCGTACATGGGTTTCCTGGAAGTGGCGCTAAACCTGCGTTCGATACTTAAAAACCTAAAGCAGTGTAAGCAGGATATACTTGCCTGGAATCCGGATGTGCTTGTGCTGATAGATTTTCCGGGTTTTAACCTGAAAATAGCCGAGTTTGCCAAAAGCCATGGCTTATTGGTTTGTTATTATATATCTCCCAAAGTATGGGCATGGAACCAAAAGCGCGTGCTCAGAATAAAGCGCGTAGTTGATCACCTGTTTTGTATTCTGCCTTTTGAAGTGGATTTCTTTAACAGCTGGGATATGAAGGTTGATTACGTGGGCAACCCACTGCTTGATGCAGCCGCCGCGTTTAGTCCTGATCCGGCTTTTCTTGAAAAGTATCAGTTAACAAATAAAAAAATCGTCGCGCTGTTGCCGGGCAGCCGCAAGCAGGAAATAAATTATTTGCTGCCTGATATGGTGCAGGTAGCCGGCCGCTTTCCGGATTACCAGTTTGTTATAGCCGGTGCCCCTTCGTTCTCTTCGGGATATTATGAGCCTTATTTGAACGGGCGGAATATCCCGGTAGTATTTAATGCCACTTATGACTTGCTTACTCATGCAGAAGCGGCTATAGTAGCATCGGGTACGGCAACGCTGGAAACTGCCTTATTCAATGTGCCCCAAGTGGTAGTTTATAAAGGCAGTGCCATAACTATTGCTATTGGCCGTATGGTAATCAAGATAAAATTCATCTCACTGGTGAATCTTATTATGGATAAGCCGGTGGTAAAAGAACTGATACAGCAGGATTGCAACCCAGAAAAGATATCGGCCGAGCTGGAATTGTTAGTAAAAAACAATACTTATCGACAAAACATGCTTGTTGATTATGACGAGCTTGACCGGCGTATGGGTGAGCCCGGCGCATCTGCAAAAACTGCTTCACTTATCGTAAAGTACGCCACAAAAAACTAAAGCCCGGCACAATCTGCCGGGCTCTACGTTTTTCATAGGTGATGTAAGAAAAAAATTATAGGTAGATGTATATGATGGTCAGGCGGCTGATAAGCTTTGCTTAGCAACTTCCTGGTTGGTGCCTACAAATTGGCGTTTAGCTTTGAAAGCCTTTAAATCTTCCATTAGCATTTCACGTAACTGAGCGTCGAATTTTGCGACTAATTTGCTGGTTGCCGGTTTTACAGTTTTCATAGTGCAGGGGTTGAAATATGTTTAATTAAGCAGCAGTTAAGCTGTTGTTAGTTTGATTTGAAAATTGATTTTTAGCGGCTTTGATAGCTTTAAGGTCGCTCATGATCAGGTCTCTTAACTCGCTGTCGAACTTAGCTACCAGTTTGCTTGCTGATGGTTTTCTGTAGGTTTTCATAGTTGAATATTTTTTGTCAGTTAGTTAGTATGTTCAGTTTCTTCGTCGTCTGTCAGGTTTTCTTTCCTGCGTTTAGCTTCTTTATATTGCCTTAGCAGTTGTTCATCTTCCCGGCTGTCGGCAGGCTTTTCCGGATTCACCGGATTTTCCCATTGTTTCTCTTCCTGCGGAGTTTCGGGGTTTTGTTTTTTGTCTATCACAACCATAACAGATGCGTTTGATTGGATTTATTCCAATACAGTGCCAAAACAAAAAACACTTATTATAACGATAAGAAGGGGGATGAGCATAGCCGGTCGAATTAATTTAAAACCGGCGTTTAAAGCGTTTAAATGAAATAAATACTGTACAAAGTTGTATCGTTTATTGATACAACATGTCGGTTCAAGTGGTCAAAAGAGGCAATTGAAAACTTTTTTAACAGTTTTGTTTGTTCTGAAATAAACGGAACAGATTTTTTGGTAATCCGTACGAAACGCTGTACAGAATTATAGTCACTGTGTCATTTTCGTACTGTATGGTGCCTGCTTTGTAACGATTGCGGACATATGATTGTCTATATAGTTGCAAAAAGAGAATCAGCCGAAATGAATACTATCACCATAAAAGAAATAACTGCCGAACAGGCAAACGAATACAAAACCTTCTTTAACCAGGCACTCACTAACGACGAAAATAACTTCAGGCTTTCGCCCAATGATGATAGGGATGCCCTGTTTCCAACACATGGTTTGGATGACAGCTTTACATTAGGCATTTATGTAAACGATATACTTGCAGGTGTAGGTAGCTTTGAGCGTGAAGGCGCCACACGGGAAAAGCTTCGTCATAAAGGATTATTGTTCAGGATGTATGTTTCATCTGAATACCGCGGCAAAGGCCTGGCGAAAAAACTGATAAGTGAAATAATTCACCGGGCTATTAAGCTGGGTAACATAGAGCAGATAAACCTTACAGTAATAGCCAACAACATGAAGGCGATAAAACTTTATGAGCAATTTGGCTTCCGCACATTTAGTTCGGAAGAACGTGCCATTAAGTGGAAAGGACAATACTTTACCGAAAATCAGATGGCCTTGAAGTTACCCGTAAGTAAGGCAAAGTCGCAATATAATCCAAGTTTGATTGCAACGCCATGGATAATTACTTAATTGCAAATTAGCAGACTATCTGTGGAATCCCGAATCAAGTGGGATGACATGATTAACAAAAAAGGCTTCAGTAATTACTGAAGCCTGTATAATTAAGCCAATTCCGGCTTTGCTTTCTTATTTACCGGTTGTGGGACCTTTACATAATACCCAGTTCCGTCATATACACGTTTGCGCGGATGCTCCTTGCAGGCCGGGCTGCAACAACCTTCCATTTTGTCGCCGCATGCGTCACATTGGGTAAAGTGCTCATTGCACTCAGGGTTAGCGCAGTTGATCATCTTATCGGTAGTTGCCCCGCAGTTATAGCATGTTGAAATAACAACAGGATTTACACTGTTCACGTCGACAGATAATCGGTTATCAAATACATAGCATTTGCCTTCAAAATCTTTACCGCCGGCTTCCTTGCCATATTTAATAATACCCCCGTGCAACTGGTAAACATCTTTAAAACCTTCGTGCAATAGCAAGGCTGATGCCTTTTCGCATTTGATGCCGCCGGTACAATAGGTAAGTATTTTTTTGTCTTTGTATTTAGATAATTCGTTTATCATGGCCGGGAAGTCGCGAAAGTTATCGATATCCAGTGTTACCGCGTTCTTGAATTTACCAAGCGAATGTTCATAGTTCGAACGTACGTCTAATACCAC
Organism: Mucilaginibacter limnophilus; assembly: GCF_004005815.1. Taxonomy (GTDB): domain Bacteria; phylum Bacteroidota; class Bacteroidia; order Sphingobacteriales; family Sphingobacteriaceae; genus Mucilaginibacter; species Mucilaginibacter limnophilus. Next base: position 115,912 of record NZ_SACK01000009.1, read on the forward strand.
CACATCGTCACGGTCTTTCATTTCCATAAACTCAACCGGCTCCAGATGCTTGCCTGTTTTTACCTGCGGATTAATAATATGCGGATCGCGCAGTCCTGAGTGTACAATTTCCGATTTATAGCGCACATGCATTTTTACGAATGACGGGGTATTCACTTCATCAATTTTAAACTCGGTAGCGGCAAAGCGAGGGTCGGCATGCACGGTTTCCATATAGGTTTTACATGCTTCAACAGTGCCCGAAACGGTACCATTCAAACCTTCATCGGCAACAATAATACGACCGGTTAGGCCAAGATCTTTACAAAATTTAAGGTGATCGGCGGCAAATTGCTCCGCGTCAGCTATAGTACTATAGCAATAGTAAAGTAGTGTGTTGTATTTCATAACTTACATTGATACTGCTGCAAACAGTGTTAAATGCGGCTGCAAAGATAAGAATTTCAGCAGTTATGTAAAAATGAGATTGGTCAGGTTTAGGTAAAGCAGCCTGTCATGACGGTACGGGATAGTTAATAAAAACATAGTTGTTTACTTTGTTAAGAAACACTTTAGCTTTACCGCTGAATTGATTAACAACCCAATTAGAACCAATGAGATTTTTCTACGCGACTATAATCTTTATTTCATTATTTTTTGTTCAGCAAAGCAGGGGGCAAAAGCCTTCAACGGAAACGCGCCAAAGGTCATGGAACGCTAAATGGATTGCCCTTCAAAATGACGAAGGCAGGGATTACGGTGTATATTTTTTCCGTAAAAACATTGATCTGGCTGCAAGGCCATCAACATTCAACATCCATGTTTCGGCCGATAACCGTTATAAACTATATGTAAACGGTAAATTGGTATCATTAGGTCCGGCCCGCGGCGATCTTTACTACTGGAACTATGAAACGATTGACATTGCGCCGTATCTCACCACGGGTAAAAACACTGTTGCCGCGCTTGTTTTCAACGAAGCCCAGTACCGCCCCGAGGCACAGATTTCTTTACGTACCGGCCTGATTGTACAAGGAGGATCGGATGCTGAAGATGTGTTGAATACCAACAAAACCTGGAAGGTTATCCGCAGCAACGCAAATGGCCCTGTACCCGGATATTTTTTTGCAGCTACAAAAGGCGAAATGGTGGATATGAACAAAGCTGTAAAAGGGGACTGGACAGTCGCTAATTTCGACGACAGCCAATGGTCTGCCGCAAACGAAATTGCCAACGGTCAGCTTAAAGGTGTTTGGGATGGTTCGGGCTGGGAGTTGGTGCCTTCGCAAATACCGCAAATGGAAATGACCTACCAGCGCATACCTACATTACGAAAAGCCACAGGCGTTACGGTACCTGCCGGCTTCCCCGGAAAAAGCACGGCTGTTACCATTCCGGCCAATACTACAGCAGTGCTGCTGCTCGATCAAACATTTTTAACAAACGCTTATGTAACGCTGAATTTTAGCGGCGGTAAAGATGCCGGCATCGCGCTTAAATATGCCGAAACATTATACACCGAGTTTACACAATATGGCGGGCGCAAAGGCAACCGTAATGATGTGGAAGGCAAGATATTTTCCGGTCGTGCAGACAGCATTTTATCTAACGGTGATAAAGGGCAATCATTCACTACCCTTAACTTCCGTACTTTCCGGTATATCCAGTTGCTCGTTCACACTAAAGATCAGCCGCTTGTTATCAACGATATTTACGGTATGTTTACCGGCTATCCGTTCAAAGTAAATGCGGTATTCAACAGCAACAGTAACGAAATCAAACAAATACTTGATATTGGATGGCGTACGGCGCGTCTTAACGCATGGGAAACCTATACCGATTGCCCTTATTACGAACAGCTGCAATACATTGGCGATACCCGCGTACAGGCCATGATATCTTATTACTACACCGGCGACGACCGCTTGGCACGTAATGCGATAAACCTGATGGACCGCTCGCGACTGCCAGAAGGCCTTACGCTTAGCCGTTATCCAAGCCGTGGTACACAAATCATTTCTACTTTTTCGTTGTGGTATATAGGTATGCTATATGACTACTGGATGTACCGTGACGACAGCGCGTTTGTAAAAGACAAATTGATTGGCGCTCGCGGTGTGCTCGAATACTTTGCCAAATACCAACAGGCTGATGGCTCGTTAAAAAATACGCCTTACTGGACGTTTGTTGATTGGGCGAACGGTAAAAACTGGGGTATTGGTGCGCCGCCTTCAGGTGCGGATGGCAGCTCGGCTATTTTAGACCTGCAGTTGCTTTGGGCTTACCAGTGGGCCGCTGCTATGGAAGCAAAAATGGGTATGCCGGGTTATGCCGATATGTACAGTAAAAAAGCTGAACAATTAAAGTCTACCATAAAACGCAAGTACTACGACCCATCAAAAAAACTATTTGCCGATACTGAAGACAAAACCATGTTTTCGCAGCATGCCAACTCGTTGGCTATACTTACCGGCATTGTTGACGAAGCTGATTTGAAGGAAATTGGTAACCGTATGCTTACCGATAAAAGCTTAACGCAATGCACCATTTACTTTAAATATTACCTGCACCAGGCGCTTGTAAAAGCAGGCTTGGGCGACGATTATATCAACTGGCTGGATATATGGCGCGAAAATATCAAGATGGGTCTTACTACCTGGACAGAAGATTCGAACATTGAATTCACGCGTTCAGATTGCCATGCATGGGGAAGCAGCCCAAACATTGAGTTTTTCAGAACAGTTTTAGGGGTTGATACTGAGGCGCCGGGTTTTAGTAAAATAAAAGTAGAACCACATTTAGGCGCTATAACCAATGTAAGCGGAGAAGTGCCGCATCCGGCAGGGAAAGTAAAAGTTGCTTATGCACTTAATAAAGGCAAGTGGAAAATAAATGTTACCCTGCCGCAGGAAACTACTGGTGAGTTGGTTTGGAAGGGTAAAATACTTGCGCTTAAAGCCGGAGCAAATAGCTTCAACTTATAAGATTGCGCAGCATCGGGCAAGTAGAATTCTTCTTACCTGATGCCATAGTATAATCTGATGCCCTGAATATATTTCCGGTTCTCGGCGAATGAGATACCGTAGTCTATACGGAAGAAGTATTTTTTGATACCTGCATATAACTCGTAATAGTTACGACGGCCAACGGCGTTCAGGTAGTTGGCGCCTACAACTTCTTCCAGTTTAAATTTTCTTAAAAAGCCGATCTTGTTAAAGAATACTCCTGAAAAATTGTGGAAGTAGTGTGCTTCTAAAAATGCCCGGTTGGTGCTGAACTCATAAAACGGCAGAAAGTGGAAGCTGCCCACATATGTTGGGTCGAACGTTAAACCAACGTTGCCCAAAAAATGGTTGTAATCCATAAAATATAGCGTTTTACGGTTAAAGAATTGGCCACCGGTTATTTTAAAAGACGAGGTACCATATAATCCCAAGGGAATATTATCCTGCGATACATCTAATGATAGAAAATCATAATCTACATCCGACCCGAATATTTTATTTATCCCCTTACGGTAGTTAAGCTGCAGCGTTGGATATTTTGAGGGTACATATATTTTCCCGGTAGGGCGTGTCATGTACCGCTGGTTAAAGTTATAAGTCAGGGATGTGACCAGCGTGAGCGCGTTGTGATCGGGAAATAAAAACGAGCGGTCATCAGCCGGGGCTTCAACCGGTGCTAACGGATTGTTAGATGTGTAATCTTTATTTTTTACATCGCGGATATGATTGAACGATACATTGTACAATTGCCTGCGGTTTGAATAACTCAGGTTAATGTTCCATAGCAAGCCATTAGATAACTCACGCTGGTAACCCACCAAACCAAATTTTGAACGGTAATATTTTACATAGTTGTTCTCGTATATAAGCGAGCTTATGGTGTTAAACAGCAGCGAGCGGGTGCCTACATTGTTTAAATCCAGTACATCGGTACCGAAGCTGGTGTATATCTTTCCGGCATTCAGTGGATCGTAAGTAAAGTTGGCTGTAACATTCAGACTGAGCATTTTGCTGGCAAAGCCGTAGTGAAACGCAGGGGTGATATCTACCTGGTTAAGGTTCTCGTATGATTTTATAAATCTCGGCCTGAAATCAATGCCATAGCCTTCAACAGTATTATAGAATATTACCCGGTAAAGCGGTGGCAATAAAAGCGATTGCTTGGTTCGCCAGTACTCGGTTTCATGCGTAAATACCAGGTAACTTAAAGGGTTGAATTTGTTATTGGCCCGCTGTACCGAATCTTTGTACTTGTCATTGTTCTGCGTTTCAAAAACACTGTCTTTTTTAACATAGTCGCGTGCTTCCTGTAAAGTAAGCGGAATAGGGCGGGTGTTTGCCCAATACGTTGAGTCTTTTTTGTTTGAAGCGGTATCAACATGCAGTATTTCACCGTTGAAAAAGCCCGGCTCAAACTGCGGGTTTATTTTATAATTATTATATACGCCTACATAGTAGCCGGCAAACTTAAAGCCTAATACATTGCCGCCAAAGTCAAAATGTACCGAAACCGGCATCCAAACCTCATCGGTAACAGGCACATATTGCTGACTGATCTTCAAAGTATCGATAAGGTTGATGGCATTGCTTTTATTAGTCAGCATCAGGTCGGCGCCGTAAATGCGCCAGTCGTCATGCACTATGTAAATATTCCCCTGAAAGGCCTGGCCGTATTTAGCGCGAGGAATAACTTTTATCTTATCGATTGTTTTGCCGTTTGCGATAAAGGTGCCCTCCAAAACAAAACGATAATGCTTGAAAGCATTATCGGCAGCAGGCGTTACAAACGCGCGACTGCTTAGCCCGTTTATAATAAACAGGTTTTCGTAAAGGTTCAGTTGCAGGTCCGAAGCCTTATTGTAGCTAAACGTTGTATTCTGCCCGGCAACTTTTGAGGCGATAGTTATCTCGCGCACCTTGCCCGGATGCTCATAATTATATTCAGATAGCGATTCTGACTGATAAAGAATTCCACGGCCGTTCGAGTCAAGATCAAGCACACGGGCCACTTCTTTTCCCATCAATTCCTTAGGCGCTTTAAGCAGTCGTTGTACCCCTTTAATATATACTGCGCATTTATAACCTTTAACTTGGTTAAGATAAAACTCGCGCTTCTTTATCACCTCGCGCATAATATCCATTCCCGGCGTATCGGTGCGTTTGCCGGTAACCGTTACTTGTCGCAGGGTAAATACTTCGTCCTGCAGTTGTACGTTCAATACTTCATCATGGTCGCTGATGGTTACATGCAATGTTTTCTCTTTGTAGCCTACAAAACGATATATCAAATTGTATTCACCCGGGCTGAGCTTAAATTGGTACCGGCCGGATTCATTTGCCGAAGTGCCATAGGTGGAATTGCGTATATATACTGAAGTGAAAGGTACCGGCTGGTTATTGGCATCAGTGATTCTTCCTGATAAAAGGTATTGCTGCGCCGATACAATGTTGGCACATAAAACACTAAATATCAGCAGGAAGTATCGTGTCATATCACAACTACTAATTACGGAGGGTGCAAAAATGTTTTCCTCTGATAAACATATATTTAAGGCCAAGGTTTTTATGATTGCGCTTAATGCGTAATTTCGTCCTGTTAATAAACACTGACCTCTTATGTACAAAACATTGCAACCGGTATTGCAGCAGGAGCTTGCTGCTATTGAAGAAGCCGGATTATATAAAAGAGAACGCATCATCACTTCACCGCAAGGTGCCGACATTACCGTACAAGGCGGTAAAGAAGTGATCAACTTCTGCGCAAATAATTATCTCGGGCTTTCATCACATCCTAAAGTTATTGAAGCTGCTAAGGCTACTATGGATACGCACGGTTACGGCTTATCGTCAGTGCGGTTTATTTGTGGTACGCAGGATATCCATAAAACGCTTGAGCAAAAAATAGCTGAATTTTTAGGCACTGAAGACACCATACTCTATGCAGCAGCATTTGATGCTAATGGCGGGGTGTTTGAGCCATTATTTAACGAGCAGGACGCTATAATTTCCGACGAACTGAACCATGCTTCTATAATCGACGGTGTTCGCCTGTGTAAAGCACAACGCCACCGTTACAAACATGATGACATGGTCGACCTGGAAGAAAAGTTAAAGGCCACACAGCATCTTCGTCACCGCATCATCGTTACCGATGGCGCTTTCAGTATGGACGGTACCATTGCACAGTTAGATGAAATTGTTGAACTGGCCGAAAAGTATAATGCCCTTGTGATGATAGATGAAAGCCACTGCAGCGGCTTTATGGGCAAAACCGGCCGGGGGACGCACGAGCATCACCATGTAATGGGAAAGATTGATATTATTACCGGAACGTTAGGCAAAGCTTTGGGCGGCGCTTCTGGTGGTTTTACATCGGGCAGGAAAGAAATTATCGACATGCTGCGCCAGCGTTCGAGGCCATACCTGTTTAGTAATACGCTTGCACCCGCCATTACCGGTGCGTCAATAGCTGTACTGGATATGTTGAGTGAAACCACTGATTTGCGTGATAAACTGGAAAACAATACCAAATATTTCCGTGAGAAAATGACGGAGGCGGGCTTCGACATTAAACCCGGTGTTCACCCTATAGTTCCGGTTATGTTGTACGATGCCAAACTGGCGCAGGAGTTTGCGGCCAAAATGCTTGATGAAGGCATCTATGTGATAGGTTTTTACTACCCTGTGGTACCGCAAGGCAAGGCGAGGATAAGGGTACAACTATCAGCAGCGCACGAGCAGGAGCACCTGGATAAAGCTATTGCAGCTTTTACCAAAGTGGGCAGGGAATTAAATGTAATTAAGTAAATTTGCGGTGAAGTTATTAATATGCAGGAAACTATAGATAAATATACCCGCGAGATAAACGAATTTGCGAAAACTACAGCCGAAGAGCTTGAAAGCTTCCGCATAAAGTTTTTGGGAACAAAGGGTATTATTAAAGACCTTTTTGAGCAGTTTAAAACTGTTGGTCCCGAAGAAAAACGCACCTTTGGCAAAGTACTAAACCAGTTTAAGCAGCTGGCTGAAACCAAGTATAACGAGCTTAAAGAAAGTTTAGGCGGTGCCGAAGAAGGGGCAAAAAGCGAAGGCGACCTTACCCTGCCGGGCGAAGGTTTTGCCATTGGCTCACGTCACCCGCTATCGCTGGTACGAAACGAGATTATCGATATCTTTAAACGTTTGGGCTTCGTGGTTGCAGAGGGGCCGGAGATTGAGGACGACTGGCACAACTTCTCAGCCCTGAACTTTCCTGAAGAACATCCTGCCCGTGATATGCAGGATACCTTCTTTATTAAAAAGAACAGCGGCAAGGATGATATCGCTTTGCGTACGCATACCTCGTCAGTGCAGGTGCGTATGATGGAGAACGGCAAACCGCCGTTCAGGGCCATTATGCCCGGTCGCGTTTACCGTAACGAGGCCATTTCAGCACGTGCACACTGCTTTTTTCACCAGGTCGAAGGCTTGTATATTGATGAGAATGTTTCATTTGCCGACTTGAAGCAAACGCTTTATCACTTTGTGCAGGAGCTTTATGGCGAAGGTACTAAGGTACGTTTCCGCCCGTCGTACTTCCCGTTCACTGAGCCATCGGCCGAAATGGACGTATCATGCACCATTTGTAAAGGCTCGGGCTGCAACATGTGTAAATACACTGGCTGGGTAGAAATACTGGGCTGTGGTATGGTTGACCCTAACGTTTTAGAAAACTGCAATATTGACAGTAAAAAATATACCGGTTTTGCTTTTGGGATGGGTATTGAACGTATTACGAATTTGAAATACGTTATCCGTGATTTACGCCTGTTCTCTGAAAATGATGTGCGTTTCCTAGAGCAGTTTCAAACTGAAATAATTTAAAATGAAGTTGTGGGGTTGGGCGTTGCTGATGGTTTGTTTGCTGGGATGCGGTAAGCAGCAGGACATAGTGCCCTATGTACCGGTAAATGTAACCATACAAAAAGGCGACCCGCGATATAACACTATTAACAGCGCGGGAAGTGTTATTACTTTTGGCGGGGGCGTTGCCGGAATAATAGTATATAATAATGGCGGTAACATTATGGCATTTGATCGCTGCAGCAGCTATCAGCCCGAAAAACAATGTGCCGTTGTTGCCGACGAAGGTTTGCCAACTGCTACTGATCCCTGTAGCGGATCAAAATTTTCACTTACTGATGGTTCGCCGGTAAAGGCACCGGCTACCAGAGCGCTAAGAATGTACAATGTAGTGGTTACACAATTTGAAATTAAGATTACCAATTAATGGAAGCCGATAAAATTAAAGACAGCATAAAGCGCGCTGCGCAAGACCTGTTCCGTAAATTCGGTTACCATAAAACCAGCGTAAACGAAATTGCCAAAAAGGCCCGCATTGCCAAGGCCACTATCTATAAGTATTTTGACAGTAAGGAAGCGATACTCCACTCGCTACTGATGGATTATATACAGGTAAGTGTTAATGAACTGATCAATTCAACCCCTGCCGAATATGATGAGGAGCAGCATCTGTCAAACCTTATCATGAAAACCTGTCGGCTCTCGTACACCGTTTGTAACGAGTTTATCGGTTGGGAGTTTATCCGCGAGTCGGCCAACTCGCAGGAGTTTTTAAAAAACTTGTCTAACGAACTGGAAGATCTGTTGGTACTATCGTTTACCCGACTTAACGGCATGCCTAAGCACGAAACCTACCAGCAGCGACTACGTTTTTTAATTAAGTGCAGTAAAAGTATCGTATTCAGCTTCGCGTTTACATCAGTAAGCGATGCTGATGTGCGTAAGAATTTTGTGTCGTTTCAAAAAGAAATTTTGCCTTACCTGGTAAAAGCGGCTATTATGGTTTAAATATTTTTAAATAAAACTTTGAAAGATAATAAATTCTTCATTACTTTGAAAACAAAAGTACTTTCACGTGGAAGAAAAACAAATTCACGACGATCTGGCATCCATCCGCAGCCTGATGGAGCGCTCGTCAAAGTTCATTTCACTTAGCGGATTATCGGGCGTTCTGGCGGGTGTATACGCACTGATAGGCGTTTGTATTATATATTTTAAATTAAGTGGTGCCAACACTGCTTATAGTGTAATACCCGGGTGGCACACGATAATTTATTATTTACCTTCAAGTACTATTTGGATTGCCATAGGTGTTTTAATTGCCTCTGTTGTTACATGTGTTGTTTTATCTACCTATAAAGCAAAAAGGAAAGGCCAGCAGGTATGGGGCCCAGCAAGTAAAGCTCTTCTATTTAACATATCAGTACCGCTTTTGGCAGGTGGATTATTTATTATTATTTTACTTGGAAGAGGAATATTCGAATTTGTAATACCTTCCTCACTAATTTTTTACGGCCTTGCGCTGGTTTCTGCAAGTAATTATACCTTTGGCGTTGTGAAATATCTGGGCATACTTCAAATAGCTTTGGGATTGATTGCCGCTTTACTGCCGGGTTATGGATTGTTGTTATGGGCTTTAGGCTTTGGGGTACTGCACATTGTTTACGGCAGTATAATGTACTTTAAATATGGCGGCTAAAAATCCTTTTGAAAATCTTGATAAGGCTTTTGAGAACCGCGTAAGGCTGCAAATTATGAGCGTACTGGTGGCTAATGAACGGTACGATTTTAATTCGCTTAAAGAATTGCTGAGCATTACCGACGGTAATCTGGCATCGCACTTAAAAGCGCTTGAAAAGGATGAATATATTGTGGTAAACAAAACATTTGTTGGCCGCAAGCCCAATACCAACTACGCTGCTACTGAAAAGGGTAAAAAAGCATTTAAACAACATATTGACGCACTTGACCAATTTTTAAAACTACAGAGAGGAAAATAATTTTTTTTATATCTAAACTTTGAAACACAAAGTACTTTTAATTATCAAAAAGATGACAGACGAACCAAAATCACGCGGATTTTTAGACTGGCTCAAGGAGTCGGCCGCGGTAAAAGCATTTTTTATAGGATTTATTATTTTATTACTGCTCATTCCATCGGTAATGATACAGGGGCTGATCAGTGAACGGGCCGAACGTCAGGATGGAATAATTAAGGATGTATCAGCTACGTGGTCGGGCAGCCAGTTAATCAGAGGGCCGGTGCTGGTAATCCCTTATAAAAAAATTGAAAATATAACAGACACAGCCAAAAAAGTGATCCAAAAAGCAACTATCGACTATTTGTATGTACTCCCAGATGCTTTGAAATACCAGTCACAATTAAAAACGCAGGTGCTTCACCGCGGCATTTATGATGTAGTGGTGTATAATGCTGTAGTGAAGGTTAGCGGAAATTTTGATAAACTGAACCTGCAAAGTTTAGGCATAACCGAATCACAGCTTATGCTTGACAGGGCTAAAGTAACATTTGGCATAAGCGACCTGAAAGGATTAAAGAATAATCCTGTAATAAAATTGTCTGATCAGCAGATACGTGTGGAGCCTGTGTTAAGCGGTTCAGCATTATTTGCCAATGGCCTGCAGGGCGGCATTAACCTAACCGGCAAAATAGGTAGTACATTAAACTTTAGTTATGATATGGACATAAAAGGTAGCGGTGGTTTGCACTTTATGCACCTGGGTAAAGTAACGGATGTTGCTGTAACCGGCAACTGGAGTAGTCCGAGCTTTGAAGGACGTTATCTGCCCGACACCCGGGATATAAAGGACAGCAGCTTTACTGCCAAATGGCGCATGCTGTATTATAACCGCCCATATCCTCAGCAGTGGGTTACTGATAACACCTTATTAAATGTTGAGGAACCGGGAGACAAACTGATTTACACGCGCGAATCAATAGACATTGCTACAACCACCGGTCAGCAAGACGCGGTGTTTGGTGTAAGGCTGCGCCTGCCTGTTGATGAATATCAAAAAACCATGCGTACAAGCAAGTATGCCATACTTATTATTTTACTAACCTTTGTATCGTTATTCCTGACCGAACTTATAGGCAAGTACAGGGTGCATGTGTTCAACTACATCCTAATCGGGGCCGCAATGGTTATTTATTATACCTTGCTGTTGTCATTTGCCGAGCAGGTCGGCTTCAATTACGCGTATGCTATAGCATCAATTGCTACCATAGCACTTATAGCCACATTTATCGCGTCGCTGCTTAAAAACCGTAAGGCAGCCGCTTTATTCACACTGATACTTACTGTTTTCTACGCTTTTATATTCGTTATTATACAGCTTGAAGACCTCGCTCTGATGGTTGGCAGCATAGCCCTGTTTGTCATCATCGCTATACTGATGTATGTATCCCGCAAAATAAACTTCGACAAAAATTAACACCTTCCTTATCACTTATCTCATCCCGGCAGCTGGGGGCAGCTGCCGGGTTCAAAAATTGAAACTTATGAAAGCATTTGAATATGCCTTAAAAATGTGGCAAGCAAGCGTGTTGCTACCGCCGGTAGTTCTTGCTTTTTATTTCACTGTAACACAATATGAGGCCGAGCCATTATCCTTTATACTTACAGCGGTTGTTGTTGGCATAATTTACTCATTTCCAAGCTTTGTCATATTTGCTTTTATGTGTTACTGCCTTGCCGGAAAAAACCTGACACAGGTGCAGCAAAAGTCGCTGCTTTCTTTTGCCGGTATGGCCTTAATTGTGTTTGCATTTAATCTTTTTTATGATGGCATACTTACACACGGGGTCAGGCAGGGATACTTGGGCTATGTTGCAACTTATACATGTGTATTGGTTGCCGTGATTTGGTGCTATAAGCCCGATGCGGTTGAAAGTAGCGCTGTTAAAGATATTGGTGCCCTATAAATCAGAAACTAATCATAATATGATACATACAAGTAATTATTGGATAGGGCATTTTAAAGCTAATGCCTTTCAAAAAAGAGTCGACTGGGATAAATTCCCTGAAATTAGCGAAGCAGAGATAAATACCATTTTATCTTCATTACAGGCATGGCAGTTGGGCGAAACCTCTGAAGGCCTGCATCTGATAGCCGCTGCCACCAAATATGCTAATAAAGTAAATGATCAAGCATATATTGAAGCGATTAAGTTATTTATTAAAGAAGAGCAAAAGCATGGCGGCAATCTTGGTCGTTATCTTGATAAAATCAATAAAGCACGTATCAAAAAAGATTGGGGTGACAGTCTGTTTAGGAAGATACGTTATTTTAATACCAGTATGGAGTTGTGGACGCTGGCTGTGATTACTGTTGAAAGTACTGCGCAGATTTTCTACCAGGCACTAAAAAATGCTACCAACTGCAGTTTATTAAAACAGATATGTACTGATATTTTAATAGATGAAGCATATCATATCACTTTTCAAACCGAACGTATGGATATGATATTTCAGCATAAAAGTTCATTTTCAAAACTATGGCGTGCGCCTGCTTATAAGGTGTTTTTCTACGCAACTTCTCTGCTTGTTTGGTTCGCACATAAAAAAATATTTAATGCCGGCGGACTTGATTTTAAATCATATTGTCGCAAAATGCGATATAAATATGCCCGTACTTTAAAAACTATAACGGCTACATCGGGCTACATACAATTTGCGTAATAAAAATAATATATACGCATACTCATCTGGTGTACTCCTTTTATCGTAATTTATTTTGAACTGGGTTATCAGTTACTTTGTTAGATTAAAACTTAGTGAAATAAGGATATTTTCGGTTTTAATTTTTTCTGAATAGCCTATAAATCAGTAGTATTGCTATTTGGTAGATGTTTAGACAAGATTATTTTCGCAGTTAACCAATAAAAAACAACCAGTAATCAACAACGTAAATATATTTCGTAAAACTTAAAGTATTATTAGGTGCCATATACTTCATTGAAGACTGACAGCCTTTCATGCGGACCTTTATGCGGTTCAAAGGCTGTTAATGTTGCTCATGCTGACGTTCCTTTAAGCCGGCAGATACATGACTTTTTTACCGGGCTGCTTGATACCGATAAATGGCCCGCACGCTGGCACTGCGGTGAGTGGAGCGACTTTCATGGGTGGCTTTACCTGCTGTCTGATCTTGGTATCTGGGCGGCCTATTTTGCCATCCCGCTGTTACTCATCCACATACTTGTAAAACGCAAAGACGTTCCCTTTTATAAAATATTCGGCCTGTTCATTGCTTTTATCCTGCTTTGCGGCTTAACCCACCTTATTGACGCGATGGCGTTTTGGTGGCCGGCCTACCGCTTTAGCGCAGTACTGCGTTTTGCTACCGCTATAGTCTCCATGTCAACGGTGTATGCGTTGTACCGAGTAATGCCGATGATACTTAATTTGCGCTCAGTAAGCGACTTGCAGGCTGAGATAGAAAAAAGGCGGATTATTGAAGAAAAACTGGCTGCCAGCGAGTTTTTGCTTTCAGAAGCCGGGCGCATAAGCCGTGTAGGCGGTTGGGAACTTGATGTAGCTAACAACAAGCGAACCTGGTCAAAAAGTATTTATGATATTTTTGAACTGCCGTATGATAGCCCGATAGACGATGTGAATATGCTGCAATATTTTCCCGGAACATATTATAATCAAATGGATGAGGCCATTACCAATGCTTACAACCACGGCGGTAGCTGGGATATGGAAGTACTGGTATCTCGCAAAGACGGCACAACCATTTGGGCGCGATCAATTGGCGAACCTTTTTTTGATGAAGAAGGAAAACTGATAAAGCTGCGTGGTGTGTTTATGGATATCGACCGATACAAAGTAAACGAACTCGCGTTGAGCAAATCGCTCGAACTGCTTACCCAAAACAACCAGCAGCTAAAAAATTTTACGCATATCCTGTCACATAATATACGTAACCATGCCAGCAACATTTCATTGATATCTTCACTGATAGATACAACATCGCTTACCGAGGACAATGCCGATCTGGTGGATAAAATTAAAAGTATTTCAGGCGGACTTAACGATACGCTTAACGACCTATCAGAAGCTATCAAGATAAAAGACAGTGTGATCCAGTCAGAAAAACTGGGATTTGAGGCCGTTACCCTTAAAGTAATGCGTATCATTCAAAATGACATCCGGTTAAGCGAGGCTGTGATTAATATGGACTTTAAGGTTGAAGAAGTAAACTTTCCGCCTATATATCTTGAAAGCATTATACTAAATTTGCTGACTAATACCATTAAATACCGTAGTGAACGTTCGCCGGTTATTGAATTGCGTACATATAAAGATGAGAAGCAATGCACCGTGCTTGAGTGCCGCGATAACGGCAGGGGGATTGACCTTAAATTGCATGGTGAAAAGATCTTTGGGTTATATAAAACTTTCCATGATACCAAGAACGCGCGTGGCGTGGGCTTGTTCCTGGTGAAAACACAGGTAGAATCGCAGGGTGGCAGTATACAAGTTGAAAGTACGCCCGGCGAAGGATCAGTATTTAAAATAATTTTTAATGAATAAGATAAATATAGCTTGTGTTATTGATGACGATGAGATTTATACCTTCGCCGTTAAACGTATTATAGCACATGAAAAATTTGCCGAAAAGACATTATTTTTCCATAACGGCAAAGTGGCACTTGATTTTTTTATTGAATACCTAAACAAGGCAGATATGCTGCCTGATGTGATACTGCTTGATATCAACATGCCTGTGCTTGATGGCTGGCAGTTTATGGATGAGTTTGTAAAGTTAAAGCCGCATATTGATAAAAAGATTGTGGTGTATATTGTAAGCTCATCGATTGCCGAAGACGACCTGGACAAGGCAAGGTCAATTGAAGCCGTTTCAGATTTTATAGTAAAGCCTATTACTGTCGAGAAACTGCATTTGATACTGGAGCAGGTTAACCAGAGCGAAGTATAACCGGAGCATTTTTTAAATAATTGACTTACCTTTGCAGCCTGATGAGCAGAGGCACAAAGCATAAATTTTTTGAGAACATAACCGTCATTGACATTGCCGAAGAAGGCAAGGGCGTAGGCAAGGCGGACGATTTTGTATTGTTTATTGACAAGGCTATTCCGGGTGATGTGGCTGACGTGCAGGTTTTCCGCAGCAAGAAAAACTTTGGCGAGGGAAAGATAACCGAGCTTAAAAAGCCTTCAGAATACCGTGTTGAGGCCTTTTGCGGGCACTTTGGTACTTGCGGCGGCTGCAAGTGGCAGCATATGACGTATGAGGCACAGCTGAAATTTAAGCAAAAAGCTGTTGCCGACGCGCTAAGCCGCCTGGCTAAAATTGATGTAAGCGGCATGTTGCCTATTGTACCCTCACCAGCTGATAAATACTACCGTAATAAACTCGAGTTTACCTTCAGCAACAAGCGCTGGCTGTATGACGGCGAAAGCCGCGACAACGAGCAGCTGAACATGGATGCCCTTGGCTTCCACATACCCGGCCGGTTTGATAAGATACTGGATATTAACCACTGCTACCTGCAGGCCGAGCCGTCAAATTCGCTGCGTAACAGCATACGCGAATTTGTGTTGCAGCATGGTTATTCGTTTTACGATTTGAAGCAGCACACCGGCGCGTTGCGTAACCTGATCATCCGTACCTCATCAACAGGGGAAATAATGGTGGTGGTGGTTTTCGCTTATGCTACAGAGGAAGAAGTAAGCAAGCTGATGGGCTATCTTGAGACTGAGTTCCGGCAGATCACTTCTTTATTGTACATCATCAACCAGAAAAAGAACGATACCATTTTTGACCAGGACGTACTGGCCTGGAAGGGCCCTGAATACATCTACGAGGAAATGCCGTCGCCGCATGGTGTTATTAAATTCCGTATCGGGCCGAAATCATTTTACCAAACCAACTCGATACAAGCTTTAAAGTTGTACGAGATAACACGTGATTTTGCAGGCTTCACCGGTAACGAACTGGTGTACGACTTGTATACCGGCGCGGGCACCATTGCCAATTTTGTGGCCGGCCATGTACGCGAAGTGGTGGGTGTTGAGTACGTGCCATCGGCTATTGAGGATGCCAAGATCAATTCGGCTATCAATAACATCAGCAATACCAAATTTTACGCGGGTGATATGAAGGATGTACTGTCGGCGGAATTTGTGGCTGAGCATGGCAAGCCTGACGTGATTATTACCGACCCGCCGCGTGCGGGCATGCACCCTGATGTGGTAGCCAGGCTGATGGAAATTGAGTCGCCGAAGATTGTGTATGTGAGCTGTAATGCCGCCACACAGGCCCGCGACCTGCAGGTATTGAAGGAAAAATACGACACGGTTGTAATTCAGCCGGTTGATATGTTTCCGCATACACAGCACGTTGAGAATGTGGTGCTGCTAACGCTTAAGCAGGTGTTGACGTCAACAGAGTCAACACCGTCAACAGAGTCAACACCGTCAACAGAGTCAACAGAGTCAACACCGTCAACAGAGTCAACACCGTCAACACCGTCAACACCGTCAACACCGTCAACACCGTCAGAAATTTGACACCAATTAATAAAGTTAGTGTTTACAGTTTAAATATTAGAATTTATACACATGGATCCTGAAGAATTACTGAACGAAGGAAACAACGAGCAGAAAAAGGCTAAAAGCCCGCTGCTAAGCCTTGAGGTTGACTTGAAATTTTTCAGCGAGTCGATACGCGAAGTGGCTGTTGAGATAATGGTTGAGGGGTTATCTGCCTACCCTATTTTTATAGCTCATCAGCATGAAATGAAAATAGGGGAGGTGATACTGGATAAAAACGAGTTGAATTCTGATTGGACTATACATGCCAGCACCCTTGAAGAATTCATTGAGCGTGGTGTGATAAAAAAGGAACTTAAGCAAAGGTTTATAGACAGTTATAAAAACCCGCACGATTATATGTGCGTGTTTGCAGTAGTACCCGAGGGCGCCAATTTCGTTTTCTTTCCATACGGAAAAGAGTAAAGTATTAAGGTAAAAAAGTTTAGGCTTTATACGGGTAAAGCCTATCTTAGCTAATAATTTATATCAGCACTAAAATGCCCGATAAAAAACTTTTGATACTGAACAGCCAGCAGATACAGCAAAAGATAGACAGAATTGCCTACCAGTTGCTGGAAGATAACTTTGATGAAGAAGAAATTATTATAGCAGGCATATTGCCGCGCGGTAACCTTGTAGCACAGCGTTTAAAAAGTATATTGGATGACATCGCTCCATTTAAAAGCCGCCTGCTGAATATTGAGATTGATAAGCAAAGCAGTACATTAAAATCATCTATAAGTACCGATTTGCAGGAATGCGCCAACAAGGTGATTATAATTGTTGATGATGTGCTGAATAGCGGCAAAACGCTTGCTTATGGAATGGGCGTGTTTCTGAATATTCCTCTAAAGAAGATTCGTAGCGTAGTGCTTATTGATCGTAACCACAAAAGCTTCCCCGTTACTACCGATTTTTCGGGCATAGCCCTTTCCACCGTAATAAAAGATCATGTTGATGTTGTTTTAAATAAAACAAATGAGGATGATGCGGTGTATTTAATATGATTTGTTTAAAGGTGTAGGTGTGCCTATTCCTCAATTGAGTAAAAACTTCTACGTTATTGCGTGGTGCTATTTTCCCGTTACCACGCCAATTAAGCAAATTTAATTTTATATAAGTTCAAAATTTCAAATTTTTCGGCTGGCATTACTTTTGAATAACTGTTAATACCCTTCTCAGAGGGTTTGTTTTTCATAGGTAGATGTAAGGCCGAAATACTGCGAGAGTCATTTCGGTCTTTTTTATGCCTTTATCTTTTTACTTTGCTTTTGTTGCCAGCGCCTGTTTACCAAACCTAAGCAGATCAGGCGCCTGAATAAATCCAACTGTATATAACACCAGCTTACCCTGAGGATTAAATACTAATAGTGTTGGATAAGCCTGCAGTTGCCACTGTTGCGCCAGCGAGGGGCCAACGCCTTTTTCCATATCCATGGCCACATTTATAAAATTGCGATTGAAAAAAGCGGCGGCTTCCTTATCTTTAAAAGTAGTGCGTTTAAGCATTTTGCACGGACCGCACCAAACGGCATAGGCATCAACAAACACATATTTGTTTTGCTTTTTTGCCATATCAAGCGCCTGCTGCCAGGCGTTTTCCATAAACACGATTTTCTTTGATGTAACCGCCTGCTTTTGCGCTATAACAGTTAGTGGCAGCAGTAATATAAATAATAATGCCCTTTGCCGGGCACGGCGTAATAATGTTATCATACAGGTAGCAAAAATAAGGACAATTACCCGTTGGTAACTGTCCTTAATCAAATCAATAGTATATTAGTTTCTGCGTCCGCGGCCGCCACCACCTTCTGAACGTGGTTGTTGTTGCTGGCGTTGCGATTCGCGTTGTTGTTGTATCTGTTGGCGTTGTTGCTCCTGCTGCTGACGCTGAGCCTCACGCTGCTGCTGAACTTGCTGCTCACGTTGTTGGCGTTGCTGTTCGGCTTGCTGCTGGCGTTGTTGATCTTGCTGCTGACGCTGAGCTTCGCGTTGCTGCTGCATCTGCTGTTCACGTTGTTGACGTTGCTGTTCGGCCTGCTGCTGGCGTTGTTGATCTTGCTGCTGACGCTGAGCTTCGCGTTGCTGCTGCATCTGCTGTTCACGTTGTTGACGTTGCTGTTCGGCCTGCTGCTGACGCTGAGCTTCACGCTGTTGCTGCATTTGCTGCTCGCGCTGCTGACGTTGCTGTTCGGCCTGTTGCTGGCGTTGTTGCAATTGTTGTTGACGCTGAGCCTCAGTTTGCTGCTGATCACGACGACCACGTAACTGTTCAGCTTGCTGCTGGCGTTGCTGATCCTGCTGCTGGTCGGCCTGACGGCGTTGTACTTCACGGTTTTGATCGGCCTGTTGCCTTTGTGCTTCCCTTTGCTGACGTTGTTGTTCACTAAGATCACGCTGAGCCCTCCGCCTGTTATCGTCGTTATTGTTACGTACATCAGCAGCATTGTTGTTACGTACACCACCACCATTTACATTGGCATCACGGTTTTGCGTACGCTCGATGCGGCGGCTTGCGCGGCTTTCAGGTTTGTCGTTATTCACACGTACTACATTGCTTGCAGGTTGTTCACTGCGTGCGGTACGGGTAAGGCGTTCAACGTTGTCTTTGTTGATACCTCTTGAGCGGTCGGCAATTACTCCATCCGGGTTAGCACGACGGTAAGCGTTACCGTCAACCACACGTGAAGGCTTGGCGTTATCAATCCTGCGAACCGCCGGGCGGTATATATTCAAGCTGTTATCACGTACACTGCGTCCACCGCTAACAGGCCTGCGGCTGTTGTTAATGTTGTAAACCCTTACTTCGCGGCCGGTTACACGCCTTACATCGTCAACCCTTGGGCCGCTGTAATACCTGCGGTTATTGTACACATATGTGTTGTTGATGTATGTAGTACGGCGTATAATGGTTACCCTGTTGCTGTAAGGCACATAGTAGTTGTATATGTACGGATCGGCAATGTACGCTTCGGGAGCGCATGTCCAGTAGTAATCCGGTACATCATAGTTGCTGAATGACATGCCGATACTAAAGCCGGGAGTTAAAGGCGCCCAGCCATAATAGCCGCCACCCTGTCTCCAGGTTACCCATGCAGGTGCCCATTCGTAACCAGGTACCCACATCCAGCCGTAATAGTTGTCAAATGTCCAGCGGCCGTAGTGGAAAGGTGCCCAACCCCAGTCGTAATCAGACACCCAGGTATTGCCATATGATGTCATTACCCAGTGCCCGCGGGTTGAATAAGGCTGAAAGCCATCCTCTACATCGGGCACCCAAACGTTACCATAGTCGGGGTTATACACCCAGGTACCGTAAGGCTCCAGTTCGTCGTAAAAGTCCTGGTCGGTAACATAATCCTGGGCGAAACTTTTATTTGGAGAGGCCAGTACTGTTAGAAGTACTATTAAAATAAAGCCCCATATTTTGTTGAAGATTCTCATAATTCACTCAATATATACATCTCTGACTTTCAATTTTGTCAAACGTTTAATGCCCTGTAACTATTAGGTTGATTATCCCTTAAAGGTTACAAATAGCTTACAAATGCAGTTATTTACCGCTATCTTTATACCAATATTAACTGATAAATAATATGAGTACTGTAAATATTCCAACGCTCGACCTGAACGATTATGTGCAAGGCAGCGATGAGCAGCGTAAAAAGTTCTCAAACGATATCGGCAAAGCCTTTAACGAAACCGGCTTTGTTACCATTACCAACCACAGTTTAAGCAAAGAACTGATAAACGAGCTGTACGATAAGGTAAAAAAACTTTTTGCCCTGCCTGATGAAATAAAGAATAAGTATGAGATACCCGGCCTTGCCGGTCAGCGGGGGTATACGGGTAAGGAAAAAGAAACGGCCAAAGGCTTCACCAAACCTGACCTGAAAGAATTTTGGCAGATAGGGCAAACCGTTGAAGATAACGATCCTGTTAAGGATATTTATCCCGAAAATATAGAGGTAGAAGAATTGCCTGAGTTTAACGCTGTAACATCAGAAATATACCGCAAGCTCGAAACCATTGGCAAGCACCTGCTTAAAGCCATCGCCGTTTATTTAAACCTGCCCGAAAATTACTTTGACGACAAAGTACACAACGGCAACTCCATATTGCGCACGCTGCATTATTTTCCTATTGAAAACCCTGATGCCGTGCCGGATGACGCGGTTCGTGCCGGGGCACATGAAGACATCAACCTGATTACCCTGCTGATTGGCGCCAGCGCCGACGGCCTTGAGGTACTTACCCGCGACGGTGAATGGTTCCCGGTAAAAGCGCATGGTGAAGACCTGGTGGTGAATGTTGGCGACATGCTGCAAAGGCTTACCAATAACAAGCTGAAATCAACAACCCACCGTGTGGTAAACCCGCCGCGCGAACTGATGAAAAATTCACGTTTTTCGGTACCGTTTTTCCTGCACCCCAAATCAGACATGGACTTAACCTGCCTTGAGTCGTGCATCGATGCCGAACATCCAAAGGCTTATGAGGATATCACCGCAGGCGAATACCTTGATGAAAGGCTGATAGAGATAGGGTTGAAGAAGTAAAGTCATTTATTCATATTTAAACGCCCGTCATTGCGAGGAACGAAGCAATCTCTACGCATGTAAATCCACATGAAAGTTCAGAGGTTGCTTCGTTCCTCGCAATGACGCATTTATTTAACCTTGCAATTTCAGATATTCCTTATCTTCGCAGCCTGAATTATGATATCTAAAGGATGATCTTCCTGACTTTTTTTCTGGGCCTTGCAGCTAACTTTATAGGGTATATTCCCCCGGGAAATATCAACCTAACGCTGGTGCAGATCACCATAAACCGCGGTTTTAAACAAGCCATGCAATTTATCACCGCGTTTTCTATCATCGAGTTCTTTTTTACGCTGTTTATTATGCATGCCGCCAAGTGGCTGTCGCAACAAGCCAAGCTTGATACGGCTATAGATTATGTAATGATAGCGTTGTTTACGATTTTGGGAACCATCACCTGGATAAATCGTAATAAACCGCCTAAAACCAAATACTCTAATCACTCGGCAATTAAATACGGCATTATGCTGGGTTTTATCAACCCTATGCAAATCCCTTTCTGGACTATCACCGGTACTTATTTAATTACTCACCAGTGGATACTGGACGGCGAGTTTGCGCTGGTAATTTTTAGTTTAGGTTCGGCAGGCGGATCATTTTTGTGCCTATATGCCTATGCTAAGTTTGCACAGTATATTCAAAGCAAATTTGAGTTAAGTACGAGGGTAATCAACATTAGTATAGCGGTACTTTTCTTCGCTTTTGCGGCTTACCACATCTTTAAGCAGATCTATCTGGTTTTTCTCAAGCATTAGCCGTTGGTTCTTTTTTGCCGGCATTAATGTTCCATATTTTTTCAGCCTTACGGCCTATGAACCAGAACGATATGGCCAGTATGCCGAAGAACAGCGTACGGTTCATGTGTTCCCACAGGTACTCGAAGTATTTGGTATAAACAAATATTAGCAAAAAAGTTATGCCGAACTCGCGGGCTATCACATCGTGCTTTTTAAGGCCGTACCACAAGAAGCCGCCTGCCACAATCCCGGCGATAATTCCCCAGTAATACAGACTGATTTGCTTGATTTGCCACCAGCTGTCCACACTGCCCAGGTTGCCAAAAATGCTTAATAACCACAGTGAAAGGAAGAGGTAAAGTAATCCTACCACATAGGTAAGTTCCCAAAAGCGCTCTAACCATTTTTTATTTTTAAGCAGATAGCAGGCAATAACCAGCAAGCTGCCGAATACCACAAAACGCAGTGGGTAGTTCATACCCAAAAAGTAGTCGGCCCATCGGGTTTGGTAACCTGTTTCGGTGCCAAACCAACTGCCCAGCGATATTAGCGCGAATAGCCATATCATACCCGAATCTATCCGCCAGGCTAAAAAGCCGTACACAAATACTGAAAGCAGGAACAGCAGCGAATAATGCCCCGAACCATTATCAAACGTTTTGCCTAAATAAGCAACGCAACTTGCCGTGAATAACACTCCGGCAAAAATCAGCGCTTCGTTACTGAAAACTTTCTCAGGATAAAGCCTTTGCCGTTTGCGGCCTATATAGTAGAAGTAAGCCGCCGCAATACCCGAAAGTAGGCTGATTATAATATCGGGTGTGTTATACAGCTTGCTCAATAATTCAATAACATCCCTGTCAATAATCAGCGAACCAACGGCAATCACGCCACAAGCCAGCGCCACCCAAAACGAGTACTTAGCCAGGCGCATCCAGTCGAAACCCTTTATTTCGTATGATGACTTAAGTTTTCCGGCCAGATCACTATCAACCAAACCTTCCTTTTGCCAATGGGCGATAGCTTCGTCTAAAAACTCACTTTCCTGTTTATCAATGTTCAGCTTGGCCATACGCAGGTAATATGGTAATTGTATTTGATAATACAAATAACCGTAAAATTGGTTGATAGCAACCGGCTGTTATTGCGGCGGGGTACTACGCATCAAACCTGTTAGCTTGTAATAGTTTTCCAGTTGCCGGGTCATTATGGCTTCACCCGCACCTACCTGTATCAGGTCGCCGCCTTCATCTGCACCATAACCACCCAAAGCCGCCGAGCGTACATCGGCCATGTAGCCCGGCCATTTGCCGCCGCTCCACGAGTAACCAAACAAAAAGCCGCTGGCGTTTGCCAGATTCATCTTTTGCTTCCAGTCGAGCTGGAACTGCACAAAGGGCTCACCCGGGCAAACAGCTATCGCGATCTTGTTATTGATGAGGATGGTTGAAAAATGCACATTGTATTTTAACGACTTGTTGTACCTGCCGGTTAAAGTGATGGAATCCGCCATCAGTTTTATGTCAGCTTCGGTAGCTGAAGGCGCTTGTATGCTTTTTGCCAGACTAATAGCTTCCCATGCCAGTAGTTCACCCACGCGTTCCATTACGCCGTAATCGGTAGGCATCGGGTCGTTAGGACCCGACCGCCGCCTGCTGATCTGTAACGACTCAATATTCCCGCCGGCTCCTTGTACAAACAGGCAGTTTATGCCCTTACCCAGCGCTTCTTCCACCTTGCGGGTGGCAACGCCCGGGTAATCGGCTGATATAGCATAATTAAAACAAACAATATCTGAATGCATAGCATAGTTCATGATCACTGCACGCGTGTTGCCTTGATTATCAGTGATTTTTAACAAGCCCAGTTCCTGGTCAACCGGGCCGAACGGGATACGGTCGGGGTTTTCTACCTTGTAATGCGCGTCCCCTGTCCACGATTGTTTTGCATGGCCATCTTCACGAATGATCAACCTGTTGAAGCCAAGCTGCGGAAATGTTTTGTACCCGGCAGCGATGCGCGCCTCGAACATGTTCTTTACAGCCATACCTACTACCTTGATTATTTGTTCCTCATAAAAAGGTACATGGATGTTATTTTGAAAAGCCCATTTGCCATCCGGATGCGGCTCGGAATGTGTATGTGATGAACTGATGATGACCTGCTGCAGTCCGAACTTTTGCTTACATATCTGTACCACGCGGTCGCTTGAAAATATTGCCAGGTCGACAGCTACAATAGCCAGGCGTTTACCGGCGACATCAAGTATCAGGCTGCGCGCATATACCGAATCGTGCAGCGGTTCATCGGTTTTAGGGGTGATATTTATTTTGGCGGTGCCCGCCATCAGCCGCCCGCTTTGTGCATACGATGAGTTAGATCCGTAAAAAATAATGACTAATAATACGCTAAGGAAATAGGTCGCCCAAGGCGATATGCTTTTTATTCTGCTCATAATACGGTTAGTAATTGAGCTACTAAAGTATGGCAGGGTATTAATAAATACTTAATTGCTGATTAACCGGAAGAAAGAAGAAAATTTAATCAGAAAGTAAGGTCAGTACAGCTTGCTGGTCTTTGGCCAGTTGTGCCTGCAGTTCTTCCAGGGACGAAAATTTTACGTCTCCGCGAACATAGTGCAGAAAATTCATGCGTATTTGCTGGCCGTAGATTTCCCGGCTGAAATCAAAAATATTCACCTCTATATTACGGGTCACACCGTTTACGGTAGGGCGGCTGCCGATATAGGCCATGCCTTTATGCGTTTCGCCTTCAACCTCAACAGTAACGGCAAAAATACCGTCGGCAGGTATCAGTTTATAGTGCTCCTCTATCAGGATATTAGCAGTTGGGTAGCCTATTTTACGGCCGATTTGGTCGCCGCGGATCACTTTTCCGGTAAGAAAGTATGGGTAGCCTAACAGGGCATTGGCCTGTTTAATGTCGTTTCCAAGCAAGGCATTACGTACACGGGTCGAACTGACGGCTATCTCATCAATATCTTCCTCAGGTATTTGTATCACATCAAAACCATATTGTGGCGACAGATGCAAAAGATCGTTTAAGCTGCCGCTGCGGTCTTTGCCGAAACGATGATCGTAGCCGATAACAATTTTTTTTGTGCCGATTTTGTTCACCAGCATATCGCGGATATAATCCTCAGGCAGTTGGTTTGAGAAGTCGCGCGAAAATGGGGTGATAATGAGGTGATCCACGCCAAGCTGCTCAAGCAACAGCGCCTTTTCCTGCATGGTGTTGATCATCTTCAGGCTTTCATCTTCCGGATTAAGTATCATCCGCGGATGCGGAAAAAAAGTAAGTATTACCGTTTCGCCGCCGGTTTCACGCGCCAGGCTTACAATGCTTTCAATTATCTTCCGGTGGCCAAGGTGTACGCCATCAAACGTGCCGATAGTAACCACAGCATTATTTACCGGCTTAAACTCATCAATATGATGATAGATGTTCATTGGCTGCAAATGTATGGTTTTGGGATGATTTTTAGTTAGGAAGATGTTTGTGTAATTATTGAAACGTCATGCCGAACTTGATTCGGCATCCTACAGGACGGGCTACTTTGCATGAGAGATGCTGAACCAAGTTCAGCATGACCTTATTATTTATTAATATTGAATATGGTATTTAAACAAGGGTATGTTTACATTATGTCCAACCAATACCGAACAACGTTTTACATAGGTGTAACCAGTAATCTTGATTCGCGTGTTTGGCAACATCTTAATGGCGACGGTTCTGTGTTTGTCAAAAAGTACTTACTGTTTGATTTGGTTTACTACGAACATTTTGACTGTATTGAAGATGCTATTGCCAGAGAAAAGCAACTAAAGAACTGGCATAAACAATGGAAGGTAGACCTTATTCAATCTGTTAATCCAGAGATGCAAGACTTAAAGGACACTTTGAATAGTTAATATTCATCATGCCGAACTTGATTCGGCATCCTACAGGACGGGCTACTTTGCATGTGAGATGCTGAATCAAGTAGGACACTAAAGCTATGCTTGTACACTCTTTAACTCTCTGATAATATTCACCATCTCCATCACCTCACGGGCATCTTCAACTTTAAAATTACCACTGCGGGTGCGGCGCAGGCGCGACAGGTAGGCACCATTGTTTAAGGCCTTCCCAAAATCATTCACCAGAGAGCGGATGTAGGTGCCTTTGCTGCACACTACCCGAAAATCAACCTCGGGCAACTCAACGCGTGTAAGTTCAAACTCAGTAATGGTAACATTGCGCAGGCGAAGCTCTACTTCTTCGCCACGGCGGGCCTTTTCGTATAGTCGCTCACCTTCAACTTTTACTGCCGAATGCGCAGGCGGGTACTGCTGTATATCCCCGGTGAATTGCCGGGTAGCGGCATGAAGCTGTTCTTCAGTGATATGGCTGATATCGAAAGTTTGGTCGACTTCGGTCTCCATATCATATGATGGTGTTGTAGCGCCCAATACCATAGTGCCGGTATATTCTTTTTCTTCAGCCTGAAACGTATCTATCTGCTTGGTCATTTTACCGGTGCAGATGATCAGCAGCCCGGTAGCCAAGGGGTCGAGTGTACCGGCATGACCTACCTTCAGTTTAAGCGGCTTAAAAGCGTTGCGTATTTTACCAACAACATCAAAGCTGGTCCAACGATAAGGTTTGTTTATCAGCAGCAGTTCGCCTTCTGCAAATTCATTGATATGGGTGTAGTTCTCTTTCACGTACGTTTATAAAGCAAAAATAGCGATGGGTTTCAAACGCATCGCTATTTAGTATAATGTTTGTTGATTAAATTACTTCAAGGTTGTGCCCGCTTAGATAAAGCGCGATGATTATGCCGCCAACAACAATGCGGTACCAGCCGAAAATCTTAAAGCCTTTTTTCTCCAAAAAGGTAATAAAGGTGCGGATAGCCAACAGCGCAACTATAAAGGCAATAATGTTTCCAATCAGCAGTAATTTAACTTCTTCGCCCGAAAATACATGGCCTTCTTTATAAAAGTCGAGCAGCTTTTTAGCGGTTGCAGCAAACATGGTTGGTACGGCCAAAAAGAAAGAAAACTCTGCAGCAGCGGTGCGGCTAAGCTTTTGCGACATGCCGCCGATGATAGTAGCTGCCGAACGTGAGGTGCCGGGAATCATGGCCAGGCACTGAAAAAAGCCGATTTTCAACGCGGTTAAAAAGCTGATGTCTTCTTCTTTTTCAACCAACGGTTTGTTGAACCATTTATCAACAAACAGCAAAATAATGCCGCCTATAAACAGTGTAATACCTACGGTAAGTGCGCTTTCAAGCAACGCGTCTATCTTATCGCTTAATAGATAACCAAAAACAGCCGATGGTATAAAGGCTACGAGCAATTTAAAGTAAAAGCGTGTCGACTGGAAAAAACGTTTGAAGTAGAGAATGACAACCGAAAGTATGGCCCCAAGCTGTATGGCTATAGTAAACAGCTTGATAAAAGGATCGGAAGCTATACCCATTGCCGATGAGGCGATGATCATGTGGCCGGTTGATGAAACAGGCAAAAATTCGGTTAAACCTTCAATAATTGCCAAAATAATAACATGAACAATATCTATCATGCCTTAGAAGCGGGTTTACGTAATATCGCGTAAAAACCAATTCCAAAACCGATAAGTACTACCACCGGCGCTACCACAATTTTGGTTGTGCTGTAGATATCGGTAGTGCCCGACATCAGGAAAAAGCCGAGCGCAACCACGGCAATGGCAATAATGAATACGGTGTAGTTAGCTTTATCAAATATAAAGTTGACCGGCGTGTTGTTCGCTGGCGTCGGTTGTGTTTTAAATGGCGTAGTTGGTTTTGTTACTTTTTGTGCCATGTTTTTATTGAGTGATAAATTTTTAAATGAGTGTTACCTGTATAACTGGTATATTTTTAATCTTAGAAATCTGTTTACAGCGAAGTATGTACTTATGCCTGAAATGAATATTCCGATGCCTATTACGCCGAGGAACACCAGTCCGAACTCGGTATAGCTTTGCAGTACCACAAGGTCGGGTATCTGCATTTGCGCAAAGTACAGTGTCGCCATCAGGATGATGATAGCAATTAAAGCGCCCAGCAGTCCGTGCCAAATACCATAAGTGATGAACGGCTTGCGTATAAAAGATTTGGTAGCGCCTACCAGTTGCATTGATTTTATCAGGAACCTTTGCGAATAAATAGCCAGCCTGATGGTATTATTGATTAATGCTACCGAAACCACCACCCAGATGCCGCCGAATGCCAATATGATCAGGCTGATCCTAGTAATGTTATTATTCATGTCAGACACTAACGACTGCTGATATTTAACCTCTTTCACCATCGGGTTTTTAAGTAGCTGTGCCTTGAATTTTTCAATATCGGCATTGTTTGCATAATCGGCTTTCAGGTAAACATCCAGCGATTGCGAAAGCGGGTTATAACCCAGGAATTTCACAAAGTCTTCGCCAAGATCTTTTTGCAGGTTACGTGCAGCAAGCTCTTTACTAACGTACTGGGTTTGCTTAACCATTATGTTTGCTTCAAGCTGTTTTTGCAGTTCCAGCACGTCAGGTTCGTGAGCAGCTTCATCAACAAACACGTTCAAAACGATGTTCTCCCGCACGTAGCGCGATATCTTATTGGCATGTACCAGCAGCAGGCCAAGCAACCCTATCATTAATAGAACCATGGCCAGTCCGAATACGGTAGATATGTATATCGACTTGGTTTTTTTCGCCTCTGCGCTTACTTCAATTTCTTCCATGTACTGTTGTATAATGTTCGCCGCAGCTATGACTTATGCACAGCCCTGCTTGCGAAGTTAACAAACCCGCTATAAAGGTAAAAGTTTATATGTTATTTAAATAACGCTGTGCGTTATGCTTTCGCCTGTTTAACAAAAATTAACTTAAGCAGCGAAGTTTATGACGATAAACAATAGCCCTGCATGGCTGTTTACTAATTATGACAAAGCCAGCAAACAACCCTGAGAAACCGTCACCATCAGATACACCAACCGACCGCCCCGCAGACAACGGCGGCGAAAGCAAGGTGCGTAACGAAGACCGCCTGTATGATGCCGATGAACCGCATGGCGGCGATATTGCCAAAGTGCACGAGAATGACGAGCAGCCGGTTAATCCAATAAAAACGCCTCCTGCTCAAAAGGGCATGGACAAAGGTAAAGTTCAGCCCGACTAACTTACCGCGCTATACCCGACGAGTTCAGCTGCAGATCATATAGTTTGCGGTAATATCCATCATCAATTTTAAGCAGTTGCTGGTGCGTGCCCGATTCTTTGATCTCACCATGATCAAGCACGATGATATTATCTGCATTTTGTATGGTTGACAAGCGGTGAGCAATAACGATGGCCGTGCGCCCCTGCATCAGTTTCTGAATGGCATTTTGTATCAGTTGCTCGGTTTCGGTATCAACTGATGATGTAGCCTCATCAAGCACTAAAATTGTCGGGTTATATACCAGCGCCCGTATAAAAGAGATTAGTTGCGCTTGTCCTGCTGAAAGTGTTGCACCGCGTTCCATCACGTTATAATCATATCCACCGGGCAGGCGTTCAATAAATTCGTGTGCGCCTACTTCTTTTGCTGCGGCAATAACCTGCTCACGGGTAATCGCGGGGTTGTTCAGGCTGATATTGTTGCCAATGGTATCGCTGAAAAGGAATACGTCCTGTATAACCGTGGCTATGCGGCTGCGCAGGTAGTCAACATCATAATCGTGAATATCATGCCCGTCAACTTTTACGCTGCCTTTGCCAATCTGGTAAAAGCGGTTCAGTATATTTATGGTTGATGATTTACCCGCACCTGTTGCACCCACCAGTGCCAGCGTTTTGCCAGGCTCAACATGGAAGTTGATGTCTTTCAAGACCCAGTTCTCATCATTATAAGCAAACCAAACATGTTCGAAACGGATGTCGCCTTTTAAGATAGCCGGCTTTAGGGTACCCTTGTTTTCGGCCACTTCATCGGTATCCAGAACCTTAAAAATCCTGTCGGCGCCTACCATGCCCATTTGTAGGGTGTTAAACTTATCGGCAAGCTGCCTCACCGGCCTGAAAAGCAAGTTCAGCAAAAAGATAAAGCTTGATATTTTACCAATGGTAAGGCGTTTTTCAGGGTCGCTGATGCTTAAGGTATCGCCTAAAATACGCTCACAGCCATACCACACAAGCAAGCCCATGCATATGGCGAATAAAATTTCAATAACAGGAAAGAATATTGAGTACGACCAGTTGCTGCGGATATTGGCGTCGCGGTGCTTTTTGTTTACCGCGTTAAACTTGCGGAACTCCTGCTCTTCACGGGCGAAGTATTTGATAACGCTCATGCCCGAAATATGCTCCTGTAGAAAAGTGTTCAGGTGCGCTACCTGTGTACGCACATCCTGGAAAGCTGATTTTATTGCCCGCTGAAAAATTGACGTTGACATTAGCAGTAAAGGCATCGGTATCAGTGTGATAAGCGCCAGCCGCCAGTCGAGCCAAAGCATATAGCCGATGATAGACAGCAATAGCAGCATATCGCCCATGATAGAAATCAAGCCTTCGGCAAAGATATCAGCGATGGTTTCCAGGTCAGACACCGTACGGGTGATCAGCACACCTATCGGTGTACGGTCAAAATACTTTAACCGCAGGCTGGTGACATGGTTAAATACATCTATACGCAGGTCGCGTATTACGGACTGGCCTAAAACGCTGGTCAAATACGTTTGATAATACTGCGCTACAGTTTGTAAGGCAAGCTGCCCAAGCATCAGGCTAACCATAATTATCAGCCCGTTATAATTGCCGGGAATGATATAATCATCAAGCGTTTTTTCAATTAGTACTGGCTGCACCAGCGCTATCACAGCCAAAAATATGGTCAGGAATACAGAAATAGCAAACGTTACCTTAAAAGGTTTAACGTAGTGCATTACCCTGCCCAGCAGTTTCCAATCAAGCGCTTTTCCGGTTACTTCTGCCATATTGTTATTTCGAATTTCGAAAATTCAATTTCGAATTTGTCTTTTCCTTTATTAATTGTTAGCTGATTTAGTATGCTTCTCATTCGCATTTTCAAAATTCGAAATTGGATTTCCGAAATTCAAAATCTCATATTTCACCTCCGTTAAATATAACCCGCATGCCGGTACAGATGTTCCGGCGTTGCTGCGGTTTTTACTGTTTATAATATCCCTGACGGCTTCGGGTGGTATCTCGCGACGACCGACCTGTATCAGCGTACCTACAATGGCGCGTACCATATTACGCAAAAACCTGTCGGCCGAAATATGAAATACCATGCTGTCGTTTGTTTCCAACCATTCGGCACGGCTTATTTTGCAATTATTGGTTTTTACCTGCGTGTTCGATTTACTGAAACAGCTAAAGTCGGTATATTCTTTAATAATTGCTGCCGCCTCGTTCATTAAACCGGTATCGGGCCTGTTGCGCAGCAGCCACGAGTAGGTGTGTTTGAAAGGATCTTTTTGAAAATGTATGTGATATTCATAACTGCGCAACGTAGCGTCAAACCGCGCATGCGCGTCATTATCTACCGCAAAAATACGTTTAACGGCAATATCATGCGGAAGCAGGGCGTTGATACCCCGGCAGTCCATGGTCAATGGTCCATAGTCCATGGCCTGTATATCAAAATGCGCGAAAAATTCTTTTGCATGTACTCCGGTATCGGTACGGCCGCAGCCGGTGGTTTCAACCTGTTGGCGCAAAATGGTTGATAGCGCCTTGTTGAGCAATTGCTGTACGGTTACAGCGTTAGGCTGTATCTGCCAGCCATGATAGTTGGTACCATCATAGGCAAGCTCAATAAAATAGCGCTGCGTTATTTTCACTACACAAAGGTAAAAACACTTACGAAAGGCCTGTTAATTGCTAAATCATTTTTACAAAATGCAAAAACATGTTTGTACATATATACAATAAATGAAATAAAATAAACCATTTTGTTGTTTTGCAGATAGTTATTATATTAATGTCAGTAAGGCAGTTATAATTGCACTGCACTACTGTGTTGATTTTCAACAGCCACCTTATCTTTCAATTGTTTTATATTTAGTTAAGGTGGCAAGTATTTGTATCTATCATGCAAACCTTAGCCGAAAAACCAGCTGCTGCTACAGCTGATTGTACCAACCTGATTAATGCCGATACCAACAAGAATGAGGAAGTTTCGCTGCTAAACCAATTTACTGAAGACAGCCTTGCTATTGCTATAACTGAAGATGCCGGGCATAAAAACAACCTGAGCGGCGCGTTAAGCTTTTTACCCCCAAAACAAAAAAATGCCCGGGCCGAAGCCGAAAGCATACTGGCATATTATGAAACTGATGACCTGTTTCAATACGACGACGCA
Organism: Mucilaginibacter limnophilus; assembly: GCF_004005815.1. Classification (GTDB taxonomy): domain Bacteria; phylum Bacteroidota; class Bacteroidia; order Sphingobacteriales; family Sphingobacteriaceae; genus Mucilaginibacter; species Mucilaginibacter limnophilus. The sequence continues at coordinate 148,054 of NZ_SACK01000009.1, forward strand.
ATGCATGCGCATGCCGTTTGTTTACTGCGCCAGCGTATTGAGCAGTTTAATAATCACGAAGATTTTGAAGATAGTACTCCCTCTTATTACCAACAAATATTAATTGTATGGCTGCTTGCCGCACTTCTTCCTGCCTATTTAGTATTATTATTTGTGGGGGTTGTTGAATTTTACAGTACTGCCACTTTGTGTTTTACCGGAGTTTATCTTGCACTTACAGGTTTACTTATCGCACTTAACATCGAAAGGTAAAGCAGGTTATACGTTATCCTTTTAATATGACGCTTGCTGATTACCCGAAAAGAAAATGATTAGTAACGCTATCACAGCCAGTGCAGCCAAAACCGCAAGAATGATCTTAATAGCGCTGTACGGACGCTGGCCTATTACTTCGCCGGTACAGGCGTTAACTGTAAACTGGTAAATTTTGTTATTGTATTTATATGAGCTAACCCAAACCGGCAGCATAACATACTTTACACCAAGATTATTATGTTGTGTTGACGTACTGTCTATACGCTGTTCGTCGCCACCGATGTCACTACGCACCTCGTCTTCAATTTGAGGCTGAATAAGTTTTTCAGCAACCCCAAGTCCCTCTTGTACGGTAACCTGGAAGTTTTCCGACCTGAATCCGCTTAAATAACGTTCGTCGAAATTTGTCAGCTGGTTAAAGTCCCACGGACCAAGTTTTATCATAGTATCCTGCGGTAACGATTGGCTTGATGGTACAGTAACGTTTTCAAAATTACAGTACACCGTGCCTGAGGTATCGTACCAGCGTGTGTGGCGTACACGCCGGGTGCGGGTTTCTGTTTTTCCGTTTACTGTTTCAGTATATGTTTCGGTAGTATAGTAATATTCGCCGCGTTGCCCTGTGTAGCGTGTGGTAGTATCGGTATCATAAAGCCAGTAAGGCATATATACCCCCTGTAATGGTGAAGAGGCGTTACTGTTTACTTTTTCGGTAAGATCATTTGGCGCAAACCATAAGCCTTTCATCCATTTTTTGAAAAAATCATTTGCGCCATCGCAAGTAATCATAAATGGTAATATATAATGCGGGCGAAGTATGGTTTGATTAACCGTAAGCTCAATTACCAGCGGCGAGGCGCAAAAAGGGCATTTGCCGGCAGTAACATTTTTATCAAAAACAGTTTGCGAGCCACAGCTTTTACAATTAACTACCTGCGCATTTTTGGTGTCCTGATATGGCTGAACCTCCGAAATAAACTTGTCATAAGCAATAGCCTCAACCACAGCGGGTGTTGTGTCAATCTCGTTTACTTCTCCGCAATAATCGCATTTTAAATTCCGGGTACCGGGCTCAAAATGTAGTATAGCGCCGCAGTTTTTACATTTCAGCTGGTCGCTTACAGCGGCCGGTTTTGTTTCCATACTTATTGCGGTAGCGGTGGAGGAGTATTGTCAGTAAACAATGCTGCAAGTTCAGTGAATGAACCGGCAGCAGACCACTCGGCCATGCCCTTTTTCCAGGCCATGCTGGCGGCTGATATTTTACCTTCGCTTGCCAATTGACTAACCTGCGACGTACTAAAAGGACCTTCCTGTTTGCCATTAATGGCAACAAAATATTGTACAGAAGTTGATAAAGGCGGCGGCGTATCAGCAAAGCTGTTTACATTATTAGGTTTAAACAGGTCGCCTACCTGCCCCATCATTGCAGCGCCAACACCCAGCCCCATACCGGCAGCGCCTAAGTTACCGCCGATACTGTTCTCGGCAGATTTTTCGATGGCGTTAGCTGCCTGGTATTGTGCAAATGCGCCCAGGTTACCCAATATGCCCATGCTGGTGCGCTTGTCAAGCGCCTCTTCCACTTCGGGCGGTAATGATATGTTTTCAACCAGCACCGTGGTAAGGCTTAAGCCATATAAATCAAAATCGGGCTGTATGCTCACTTTTATGAGGTTACCAACTTCATCATAATTAGCGGCCAGATCTAATATTCCGATTTTTGAAGCCGCAACAGCATCCATACCGCGTGATACAATGGTATTGCGCAGTTGCTCGTTTATCTCATCAACAGTATAAACCGGATTGGTTGCCGATACTTCTTTCAAAAAAACCGCGGCATCTTTCACCTTAAAGGCAAACGAGCCAAATGCACGTAACCGTACCGGGCCAAATTCGGCATCCCGCAGCATCACCGGGTTTTTGGTGCCCCATTTTTGATTAGTAAACAGGCGTGTGCTTACAAAATATACATCAACTTTAAATGGACTTTCAAAACCATATTTCCATCCTTGCAGGGTGGTAAGTATGGGCATGTTTTGGGTGGTAAGCTCATACATGCCTGGCTGAAATATGTCGGCTATTTTGCCTTCGTTGATAAATACTGCCACTTGCGATTCACGCACGGTAAGCTTGGCGCCCATTTTGATGGCGTTGTCCTGCCGGGGAAACTTCCAGATCAAGGTGTCATTGGTGGTGTCAACCCACTCGATAATATCAATCAGTTCGTTAAGCAGCCTGCTAAAAAGTCCCATATTTATGAAGTAATTTTTTATAAATATGGATGATATTTTTTATTCTGGCAATAGACTAAAATGCTTAAGCAGAGTTTTTACTCAGCTTTTCTATCGCTTTATTTGCTGCATTATCGGCTTGGTTAAGTTTGTATTTAAGCCACCGGCCGTTAAATAACCGCCTCATGGTGTTGTCAATGCGCCGGGTAATAACAATGTTGCGAAAACCACGCAGGCGTTCCATAGGGCTTTCGTTCAGCATGCGCAAACTTACTGAGTAGCCTTCGGTAACGTATTTAATGTAATGCCAGTAACCTGAAGGAATATATAGCGTTTCGCCGGGCTGCAGGTCACATTCCCAGCCTTTAAGATATTTAAGGGCAGGGTAACGTTCGTCGGCGGGGTTATTTAAGTTGGCTACCCCATGAAAGTTATATGGAAGTTTGTATAGCAACGGAGTTTGTTCCTGCGAGAAAAGCAGCACACGTTTTACACCCTTAAACTGGGTTAGAAATATATGCGACATGTCAATATCATAATGATACCGCACACTTGAGCCTTCGCCGCCAAAAAACATAAATGGTAACCATGATACTATTTTTCCGCCTGTAGGGTCGTTATAAACCAGGTCTTTTTTCAGTTCAGGTTCTATCTTCAGCAGATTGAAAAGGAAAAGCCTTAGTTCAGACGGAGCAGACGAGATCATATCCAGGTACTCGCCAAAAGTCGCTTTTTGTACCGGCGGACTGGTAGCATGGTCATTAAAAGCATCTTCACGGCCATACAAATTAACTTTGTGATGGCCCGCAACTTTCTTAAAGTAATCGTAATCCCACTTGGTTAACGCCGCGCTACCCTTTACAAAATTTCTAAGTATTACCGGTTCTTTTTGCTGAAGATGCAACTTTTGAAAATTATCATTGCTTATCTCCTCAACACGCTCGATAGGTTTTAATAGCATGCACCAAATTTAGGCAACCGGCTGAAACTGGTCAAGTGACGAATTCCTTCTCACCATACGCTCAAGCGCGTCAATAAATGTCGGCGAATCGTTCAAGCTTTCTACCAGCTGCACTTCTTCACCCCCCAGGTGGCGGAACTCAGCACCGTACTCTTCAGTAACCTCATAAACGGTTTCCAGGCAGTCGGCAACAAAGGCAGGGCAAAATACCAGCAGGCGTTTTTTGCCTTCTTTGGCCAGTTGTGCTATAACTTCGCTGGTGTATGGCTGTACCCATGGGTCGCTGCCCAGGCGTGACTGGAAGCAAACAGTATATTTTTCTTTAGGGATGTTCAGCTCAGCAGCTATCAGCTTTGCGGTATGATATGATTGTGCCGAATAGCAGAATTTATTTTTATCGTTGATAGTTTGGCAGCAATCGTTCACTTTTAAACACCAGCTATGGGTATGGTCGGCCTTAATCAATTGTCGCTGCGGCAAGCCGTGAAAGCTGAACAGTATATGATCATAGCTACCCGGATTGTATTTTAACGCATTATCGGCAAAGGTTTTTATCATCAAATCGTCATCATAAAATGAGTTGATAAAGCTAACAGGCGGCGGGGTTGGCCATTCTTTCATCAGGCGCATAACTTTCTCGTAAACCGAACCGGTGCTTGCTGATGCGTACTGCGGAAACATCGGAATAACCAAAATACTTTCAACCAACGCATTCTTCAGATTGTCTAAAGCCGATTCGATTGACGGGTTCTGGTAACGCATGGCCAGCTCAACCATATAGCCATCGCCAAGGCGCTGCTGCAAGGCATCGCGCTGTAAAATGCTGTAATGCTTCAAAGGCGAACCGGTGGTATCGCTCCAAATCTCTTTATACAATTTAGCCGATTTTGGCGCCCTGAATGGCACTATCACCGCCTTAACCAAAAAGGTACGCAAAGCAGGGTTTACATCTATAACGCGTGGATCCATCAAAAACTCATCCAGGTAACGGCGCACATCAGCAGTTGAAGGAGTGTCGGGCGTACCCAAATTTACAAGCAGAATTCCCTTTTTGGCCATAATATATTTTGAGGCTCCAAAAATAGCAAAAAGCCGCCTAACCCCCTAAACAGGAAATATTTATTGCAGAAGGATGAGGGTTGGTGAGTAGATAAGTAGTTTACTAAGTTGAGTGGTGTTATAAGGTTGTCATGCGGAACTTGCTTCAGCATCAATCCAACGAATATCCTAGGAGATCCCGAAACAAGTTCGGGATGACACAACTACTTGCTAATTGGCGGCTCTGTCTTCCACAACCTCCACCACGGCGTACCCGGCGAATCATGGTGCTCATAATGGTACCCAAAAAAGTAACAGCTGAAAAACGCCAATATATGATTACGCTTTTGGCTGCGCGACTGGTGCAGGTTATCATGTTCGCCCTTGTGCGGCAAATAGGTGCCGAAGTAAAACAGCTGCAAAGTGCTTAACAGCGATGGCGTAACCCAAAACAACAGCAGGTTTTGTTGCGGTATCCAAATCTTCAGAATATTAAACGCGGCTGCCATGATGATGATTTGCCAGATGGAAAGGTAATTCCGCATAAAGCTGAAATACCAGGCTATAAAGTTCCCGTGATGGTAATCAGGATCATCATTGGTATGCACATGGCGGTGATGCTTGTGATGTTGTTTATTTAAATAAGGGAACCAGAATGCCGCATATAAAAACGTGCAAGCATAGCCTACGGCATTGTTAAGTATTTTACTGGGCGATACAGTGCCATGCATAGCATCGTGCGCGGTGATAAATAGCCCGGTGTACAGGTGCATCTGCAATAAAATAAACAAGTACAGTAACGGATTGCTGAAATTAACCTGCCATTGCATTAACGACACAATGCAAGCCGCCCAACTGCCTAAAACAAGCAAGGCTACAAAGAAACCGGTATGTGAGGGCTGTTTGTGCATGAATATGCTATTACAGCAAATAGTATGCTTAAAATTGTTCCAGTGCCGTTTTCACATCCTGCATTAGCCACATGGGCGTTGAGGTAGCGCCGGCTATGCCAACAGTATCTCCCGGCGAGAACAGGGTTTTATCCAGTTCGTCAACCGCCGAAATGAAGTAGGTGTACGGGTTATGTTTTTTACATACCTCGTACAGCACCTTGCCGTTTGATGATTTCCTGCCCGATACAAAAACGATCTTATTAAAACGGATGGCAAACTTTGGCAGGTCTTTATCCCGGTTTGATACCTGGCGACAGATGGTATCGTTAGCCTTTACGTCGTAACCACGGCTTTGCAACTCATCCTTTATAGCATAAAACTTGTCCATGCTTTTTGTGGTTTGGCTGTACAATGTAAAGTTGGCCGGCAGTTCAACATTATCCAGTTCGGCGATATCCTGAAAAACCAGCGCTTCGTTATTGGTTTGCCCTTCCAAGCCGATCACCTCGGCATGGCCATGTTTACCAAAAATCAATATCTTCTCGCTGTTGTCGTATGATGTTTTAATGCGGTTCTGCAGCTTCAGCACTACCGGGCACGACGCGTCGATAAGCGTAATATTGTTTTCTAACGCAGTTCGGTAAGTTTCGGGCGCTTCGCCGTGCGCGCGTATCAGCACCTTTTCGTTATGCAGATCTTTTAGCTGGGTATGATCGATGATGCGCAAGCCTTTGCCTTTCAGGCGGGCAACTTCCTCGTCGTTGTGCACAATATCACCAAGGCAATAGAGGTAGCCATCTTCGTCAAGTATTTCTTCAGCCATATCAATGGCGAATACCACACCGAAGCAAAAGCCCGAATCCTGATCTATTGTTACCTGTAAATTATACTCTCCCATGCCTTTACAAATTTACGCCAAAAACATCATAATATTATACATACCTCAGGGCAATGAAAAATATGAACTGCGTAATCAAAAAAACTACCGCTACACCGCTTTGTTTTTTAAACCTGAACAGTTCAAAAATTAACAGAAGTACCAAACTAAGCCCGAACCAGCACACATAATTATACATCGGGATGATGTTATTTTTCCAGTTCCAGTAATCAAACTTAATTGCAACAGGCTCAATCAGCCAATCGAGGGCGGTGAGCAATGCAGCGCCAATAAGCACTCGCAAAACGATATACTTTAAGCCGGATAAACGCATGGTAACCCCGGCCGAATAGATCATTAAAAACCACAATAACCCCATCAAAAGCGGTACCCCTGCAGCTTTGATTCCTAATGTACTGCCATAGCTGTAAGTACCAAAAAGCAAACCGGTAGCTGTACCAACCAGTTCGGTTATAAAGCCGGCTAAAGCGGTGATAATAAAAAAATAAAGAAATTTTTTGCTCAGCCGGTTGTGGCTTTTTACCACTAATACTGTCATCAATAGTAAATGGAAGGGCACTAATACTAAAAAAAAAGGCCTTGTTTTTATAAGGGTAAAGCCAACTATGCCAACCGCATGAAATAAAAGGATCAGGGTAACCAGCCACTTACCAGTACGTGGTGGGGCATATTGTTTTTTGACAGCCGGATAAGTTATACTTTTCTGCCTTTCCATGTTGTAGTACGGGTTAAGTATTGCTGTATAGCCAAAAAAGCTATGCAGGTAAGGCTGATCATTTGCAGGGGGTGGAGCAGCACATTAAGCCAGGCGTTTTGCCCGGCAGATAAAGATACCATAATGCGCGTTAAAACAATCAACCCCACCATAAAAAATATCAGCGGCAGGTTAAGTGTGGTAATAATGAGCAAAGGGCCACCTATTACTATAATGATGTAGGTTAAAAAGCCTAACACGCTGTAATTGAATATCGCCAGAAAGTTTTTACTGAAGCCGTTTAATGCCTCAAAAAAACCCGTGTACATGCGGCAATATATCATGCCGTTGGCCAGCAGGCTTTCGCCCCGGTAGCGGCCGGCCTTCACTTTTTTCATCACCTCTACGTCTTCAACCACCTTATCACGGACGGCTTGGTGCCATTGTTCTTTGTGATAAACTTCGGCATCAAAAAACATGAACTGACCGCTTGCGGCAGCTACTGCATAGTGTTTAGCCAAATAAATGAGGCGGATAGGCAGCAGGTTAAGCAAAAGCAGGTGCATTAATGGTACTACCAGGTTTTCACCAAAAGTCAGCATTTGCTGGTTGGTGAACAAACTCAATAAAGCCAGTCTGCGGAGTTGCATGCGGTGTACAGCGCTGTTGATCAGGCCATGCTCAATGGTTTCATCAGCATCTAAAAACAACAGGTAACGGCCCCTGGCATGTTTTGCAAGCTGGTGGCAGGCGTAATTTTTACCAAGCCATCCATCAGGCAGTTCGGCGCCTTTTATTACTTTAAACTTATGATGAGTGGCAGCGTAATTTGCGCAAAGCTGATAAGTGCCATCTGTCGAGCCGTCGTCAAGAATGATCACTTCATAATCTTCATATTCCTGTGCGGTTATAGATTGTAGCAGATCCAATATATTTTTTTCTTCGTTACGTGCGGGTATGAGTATCGAAACAAGATCGTGCTGGCGGGTACCTATGCGGGGAAGCTTGGGGTTTGAAATAAAGTTGAACAACGTAACCGTAAAACGCAGTATCAGGAAAAAGAAGGTAACCGTTATGGCGATGATCACTATATACTTATTTGGGTTTGTTGTTGTTTTGCCTCACTGTAATGCTGCGCATACGCGGCCGAAAGCTCATCGAGCGTTGCAAAGTTACTGTTGTTGTTTTGTAGATAAACGTTAATACCGGGCTTTTTGTGTCCGAAGTTTTCGATAAAAGTAGCGGCAAATACAACCTGCGTATTTTTACCCGCTTTTTCGATAACCCGTTGTATTCCTTTTTCAAAGTAAACTTCATCAACAAAGTTCGAATACAGCTTTCCCTGCGGAAATATCAGCACCAGATTGTCGGGATTTTTCAACAGGTCTGCCGCATAATTAAGTGAAGCCAGCATATCCCTGGAGTTTTTGCTGATTGAAAATGCCCCAAGGTATTTAAAGAAGAAAACTTTGCGCACAGTTTCTTCCAATATCATAATGTGAAAGCGTTTTTTAAATATCTTTTGATTTAAATAATAAAGCACAAAGCCGTCCCACCAGCTGAAGTGATTAGCCAGCAGTAAAACCGACCTGCGGTTGTCAACCTTAACCTGGTTAAAATTAAACGAGCTGAAATTACCATCAACAAGCTTTATAATGTACCAGTGAAAAAACCATTCGATAAGCTTGTTTTTGCGGGTAGTTATCATCTTTTATTTATCCGGCGAAATATATAGTTTTATATCTATGCAAAACCAAACCTTTATCTACAGCAAAAAAGCAGTAATTGTTTATCTGCTTTATCTGTCGTTAGTTACCTTGATGCTGGTTATATACCTAATTGAATCTAAAAATAATGGTTTTTGGGTTTCTTTAAATGCCCTGCTCCTTATAATAATCATTATTGTATTCCTTAATAATTTAAAGTTTATTAAGACTGGTTTGAAAGGAGAAGTAGCATTAAAAATTAACGATACATTTATCCGCGACAATACCTACAAGCGGTTTATATATTGGAAAGATATCAATAATATCTATCTATACGATTCAGGAGTAATATCTTTTCACATGAAACAAAACCAAAAACCACAATCAGTTTGGGACTACCCTGTGTATTATTATAATAAACTGTTTTATGGTAGCAATGTAGTGCTTAATACCGCCTTAATTAAAGGTAAAGGTACCGAAATATATAATGATATTATTTCAGGCCTAAATAATAGGCTAAGCATTGATGTGAGCTAATATCATTTCTGTTGCTCCCTTCTGACGCTCCACATATTCTGCCGCGTTTTGGCTTGCTAAGGCGTAAAACGTTTCATCATTTATCAGCTTACCGGCTACAGTTTCCAGTTCGTTTTCATTATTTATGCTGAAACCTGCATGCAGGGGAATGAGGTCTTTAGCTTCTTTAAACCGTGAATAATTCGGTCCGAAGATTACCGGCAGTCCGAAGGCCGCGGCCTCAAGTGTATTGTGGATGCCTACGCCAAAACCGCCGCCTATATAACTGATATGGCCGTACTGATACAATGACGACAGCATGCCGATATTATCAATGATGAGCACATTATACTCGTCTAAAACCGTACTCTCTACGATATGCGAATAGCGCAATACCTGGTGTACCTGCAACGAAGCGGCAAGTTCAGCAACGCGTGCTTCTTCAACCTCATGAGGGGCAAAGATGAACTTATATGAAGGATGCTTGGTTATTAAATGAGCAAGCAACTGCTCGTCGGCGGGCCAGGTGCTGCCGCAAATAAATACCTTACTGTCGCCGGCAAAGGCGGCAATCTCCAACAGCGGCTTCGGGTTTTGCGCGTTTGCCCACACCCTGTCAAAGCGGGTATCACCGCTCACTGTGGCATTATTTATGCCGATACCCTGCAGCAGCCTTTTCGAGTTGTCGTCCTGCAGAAAAAAGTGGCTCACAAAGCCTAAAATCCTGCGATGCAGGCCGCCATACCATTTAAAGAAAACCTGCTCAGGACGAAAAATTCCGGAGATGATATACAGCGGAATTTGCCTTTTATGCAGATTGTGAAAAAAATGGTACCAATACTCATATTTTGTGAAAATTGCCATATTCGGCTGCACACTTTCAATAAATCTGCGGGCGTTGGCATCAGTATCTAAAGGCAGGTAATATACCGCGTCGGCAAGGTGAGTGTTCTTCCTGATTTCGTACCCTGAAGGAGAAAAAAAAGTGATCACAATTTTGCGTCCGGGATGCTTTTCTTTAAGTTTTTCAAGCACAGGGCGGCCCTGTTCAAATTCGCCAAGTGATGCAAAGTGAAACCAAATACTACCCGGATAACGTACAAACGATTGTGCCTTCCGGCCGTTTATCCACTGCTTTGCCTTCTTGTTAAAAAACGAGGCAATAAACAACAGTGAATAATATGAACGGACGCCAATGTTGTATAGTAAAATCATTTTTAGTGAACGAATTGTTATATTCGTCGGGGGATAAAAATAACAACTATAAATCAAATAAGCGGTTTTACCGTTTGTAAGGCTTACCAGCAATCACTATTAAAAACAACCACATATGTCAAGAAAGAGGATACTGATCACCGGAGCCGCGGGCTTCTTAGGGTCGCACCTGTGCGATAGGTTTATTAAAGAAGATTACCATGTTATCGCTATGGATAATTTGATAACAGGCGATCTCCGGAACATTCAGCACCTGTTTAAGCTGGAAAATTTTGAGTTTTACCACCACGACGTATCAAGTTTCGTGTTTGTGCCCGGCGAATTGCACTACATTCTGCACTTTGCATCACCGGCAAGCCCTATCGATTACCTGAAAATTCCTATACAAACATTAAAAGTAGGCTCATTGGGTACGCATAACCTGCTTGGCCTTGCCAAAGCAAAAGGTGCACGCATGCTTATTGCGTCAACATCTGAAGTATATGGCGACCCGAACATCAACCCTCAGCCGGAAGAGTACTGGGGTAATGTTAACCCGGTTGGCCCGCGTGGTGTATATGACGAAGCCAAACGTTTCCAGGAAGCCATGACCATGGCTTACCATACCTTCCACGGTTTGGAAACCCGCATTGTACGTATCTTTAATACATACGGCCCGCGTATGCGACTGAACGACGGCCGTGTACTACCGGCTTTCATTGGCCAGGCTTTGCGCGGCGAATCACTTACCATGTTTGGTGATGGCTCACAAACCCGTTCATTCTGTTACGTTGACGATTTAATTGAAGGTATCTATCGCCTGTTGTTCAGCGACTATGCGCAGCCGGTAAACATCGGTAACCCTGACGAGATCACCATCCGCGAGTTTGGTGAAGAGATCATTAAGTTAACCGGTACTAATCAGCAACTGATCAGCCTGCCATTGCCGGTTGATGATCCGAAGCAGCGTCGTCCGGATATCACCAAAGCAAGAGAAATATTAGGCTGGGAGCCGAAGGTATCGCGCAGCGAAGGTTTAAAGATCACTTACGAATACTTCAAATCGTTGCCCGAGCACGAAATTCAGCATAAAGACTTTTCAAACTATAACAAATAAAATCTCATGGCAAAAATTCTGGTAACAGGCGGCATGGGTTATATCGGTTCGCATACGGTTGTTGAACTGGTAAACTCGGGTTACGAACCTGTTATTGTTGACGATCTGTCTAACTCACATCCTAAAATTTTAGAGCAGCTTACCAAGATCATCGGATACAAACCGATATTTCACCAGGTTGACCTTTGTGATGAAAAAGCAGTAGCAAACCTGGTAGCAACTGAAAATGATATCGCCGGTATTATACACTTTGCGGCCTTTAAAGCAGTGGGTGAGTCGGTACAACATCCGCTGAAATATTACCGCAACAACTTTTATTCGCTTATCAATTTGCTTAACGGATATTATGGCAAATCGGTAAACTTTGTGTTTTCATCAAGCTGCACTGTTTATGGCCAGCCGGAACAATTGCCTGTTACTGAGGATGCGCCGGTACAGCCTGCGCAATCGCCTTACGGCAACACCAAACAGGTTGCCGAAGAGATCCTCAAAGACATGGTAGCCTCGGGCAGCAATTATAAAGTGATATCCCTGCGTTACTTTAACCCGGTAGGCGCGCACGAATCGGCATTGATTGGTGAACTGCCTATCGGCGTTCCGCAAAATCTGGTGCCTTTTATTACGCAAACCGCTATAGGCAAACGTGAAAAGATAACTGTTTTCGGTGATACCTATAACACACCTGACGGCAGCTGCATCCGTGATTATATACACGTTGTTGATCTGGCTAAAGCACACGTATCGGCATTAAAACTTGCCGAAAAGGACAGCTTTACAGGGTACGATGTATTTAACCTGGGTACAGGCAAAGGCAGTTCAGTGCTTGAGGTAATAGCAGCTTTTGAGCAAACCACCGGTGTAAAACTGAACTATCAGATTGGTCCGCCACGCCCGGGTGACGTAGAGCAGGTTTGGGGTGATGTTACAAAATCATCAGAAAAACTGGGCTGGAAAACCGAACTTGGCCTTGATGTAATGATGTCATCAGCCTGGGAATGGGAAAAATATATTAACCAGAATCCCTTGTAAGAACAATAAAAAACAAAAGTCCCTGTATGATGAATACAGGGACTTTTGTTTTTTATTGTTTAGTTGTTATCCTATTCATAACGTAGCGCTTCTACCGGATCAAGCCGGGCAGCTTTTTTTGCAGGATAGTAACCGGATATCATACCTATAAGCGTACACAATACTATTGCCACAATAAGCCATACCCATGGTACAGCAAAAGAGCCTTCCATAGCCAGGATAACAAGGTTGCCAATGCCGATGCCAAGCACAATGCCGCCGGCGCCGCCAATCAGGCATATTACAATAGCTTCAATTAAAAACTGCTTACGGATAACAGCGGGTGTGGCGCCAATGGATTTACGCAGGCCTATTTCACGCGTACGTTCGGTTACCGAAACCAGCATGATGTTCATTAAACCAATGGCCGCACCAATTAATGTTATAATACCGATCACCATACCGCCTACGCTAAGTCCGCCTATCTGGCTGTCAAGTTGCTTTTGTATTGAATCGCTTCTGAATATTTCAAAGTTTTCAGGCTGTGCAACGTTTAGTCCGCGAATGTTTCTGAACAGCGCGGTTGCTTCATCAACCGTAGCGGTCACTGCTTCCGGCTGGTTAACTGTAACCACAATGTTAAAGGTAGGCTTGCTGTTATTAATAATTTGCTTTGCCTTGAACACCGGGATCAAACATACCTTATCGCCGCCAAACTGTGAGCCCGAACCTTTTGATGCCAGTACACCAATCACCCTAAACTTATCATCACCAATAAACATCGACTTGTTTACGGCGTCTTTATCTTTAAAAAGATTTTCCTTGATCTCTTCACCAATTATTACCACGTTATCGCCGCTTTCAAGTTCACTCGAAGAAAAATTACGACCGGCCGCAAGCTTGTACCCACCGGTTAGCAGGTAATTTTCGTTGGTGCCTTTCACCGTAATGTTCGGGTTGGTTTTTTCGTTACCGTATTTGGCTATGGCGTTTCCGGTAACATCCAGGTTTATGGAAATGGAAACTGGTAGTTTAAAGTTTTTTCTGAATTGTACAGCCTGATCGTAACTGATAGGCGGGTATTGTTTCATCTGCCCGCCGGGGCCGAAGTTCAGGTTAACACCCATGTTTTGTATGGTGAATGAGTTGGCGCCAAGTCCTGCAAAAGCATCGTTGGTTTTTTGCTTGATACCTTCAATGGCTGTTTGTATGCCTATAAGCGCCATTATACCTATGGAGATTATAAGCGCGGTAAGCACAGTGCGCAGTTTGTTACCGCCTATTGATTGCAGGGCAATGGATATGTTTTCGCGAAGGGTGGTTTTTACCGCCATATGGGTATTTAATGCTGTTAAGACAAGAGCATGGCTGCCTTTGTTACATCAAAAATAAATAATATGAGTGGCAATGGGTTTAAATAAAAAAAGCAGCCCGTAAGCTGCTTTCGTATTTTTGTAAGGAAGTGTCTCTTTTAAACTGAGAACGAACTGCCGCAGCCGCAAGTGCTTGCTGCGTTAGGGTTGTTAAATGTAAAACCACGCGCGTTAAGGCCGTCCTGAAAATCTATTTGCATACCTGCAAGGTACATGCCGTGCGCCCTGTGCATAAATACCCTTATGCCATCAATATTGTATTCATGGTCGCCGTCTTTTTTCTGGTCAAAGCCAAGCACATAGTTCATGCCTGAGCAGCCGCCACCTTCAACGCCTACCCGTAAACCAAAATCATCGCCAATTTCCTGCTGATCTTTCAATTTAAATAGTTCCCTTACAGCACCCGGTGTAAAGCTAACCGGAGCGGTTTCAACAGCTATACTCATGTTATTTTTAATTATCTACACAAATATACTATAAATTGCAGATTTTTGTTGGCAACGGCCTGTTTATGACCCGGCCTTAACATTTCAACTAACCTATGGTATTGCCGCCTATTATTGTCAGCATTTTAACATATACGCTTTCGGGCGCAGGTGTGGTTTGGGTAGCTTATTATTTGTTTAAGCCTTACTTAGACACATACAAAGCATCAGCGGAAGGGAATTATAAAGTCGACCTGCAAAGCCAGGCGCTGCCGTTAAAGCTGCAGGCTTATGAGCGCCTGGTGCTTTTTATCGAGCGGATAAATCCCGTTAACATGCTGGTGAGGCTTAACGCGCCAACGTTTTCGGCTGCCGAGCTGCAGCACCTTATTATGGCCGAGATACGTAACGAATATCAGCACAACGTTACACAACAGCTGTATGTAAGCGCCCGTGCATGGGATGTAGCGAAAAAAATAAAGGATGATACCTTATCGGTGATAAATGGCGCCGCGCAGGCGCTGCCTGTAAACGCAACCGGTACCGAACTGGCTAAAACTATACTTACTGCGCTTAGCACTATGGATACCGACCCATACGGAATTGGCATAACGCTGATTAAAAAAGACCTCGAAAACCTGTTGTAATATGGCCGGCAAGAAATTCACAACTACTTCGGGCATCGAGATAAAAGAAGTTTACACCCGACCTTCGGGAATGGATGAGCTTCCGGGTGAATTTCCATATACGCGCGGCATACAAAAGGATATGTACCGCGGCAAGCCGTGGACGATGCGCCAATATGCAGGCTTTTCAACCGCCGAGGAATCAAACAAGCGATACCATTATTTATTAAGTCAGGGCACTATGGGCCTTTCGGTGGCGTTCGACCTGCCCACGCAGATAGGTTATGACAGCGACCATGAACTGGCCGAAGGTGAGGTAGGCAAGGTGGGGGTAGCCATCGACTCGTTGCAGGACATGGAGATATTGTTCGACGGTATCAAACTGCAGGATATCACCACGTCAATGACCATCAATGCCACTGCCTCGATATTGCTGGCTATGTATATCGCCCTGGCAAAAAAGCAGGGCGAGGATCTTGCAAAGATATCGGGTACCATACAAAACGATATATTAAAGGAATATGCTGCACGGGGTACCTATATATATCCTCCTGCACCTTCTATGCGGCTTATAACAGATGTATTTGAGTACTGCAGCAAAGAGGTGCCTAAATGGAATACCATTTCCATATCAGGTTATCATATCCGCGAAGCGGGCTCAACAGCAGTACAAGAGCTGGCATTTACACTGGCCAACGGCAAAACGTACCTGAAAGCCGCTATTGAAAAAGGGCTTGATATAGATGTGTTCGCCAAAAGGTTGTCGTTCTTTTTTAACTGCCATAATAACTTTTTTGAAGAGGTAGCAAAGTTCAGGGCGGCACGGCGCATGTGGGCGAACATTACAAAAGAACTTGGCGCTACCGATGTCTCGGCGCAAAAGCTGCGTTTCCATGCGCAAACCGGCGGTTCAACCTTAACCGCGCAGCAGCCCTTAAATAATATAGTACGTGTAAGTATGCAGGCGCTTGCCGCGGTGCTGGGCGGGACTCAATCGTTACACACCAACGGTTATGACGAAGCCCTGTCACTGCCTACAGAAAGCGCAGCCAAGATAGCCTTGCGTACACAACAGATTATCGCGTTTGAAAGCGGTGTTACTGATACGGTTGACCCGCTGGCCGGATCATACTTTGTAGAAGCGCTAACAGATGAAATAGAAGCCGCCGCCTATACCTATATAGATAAGATAGACGCAATGGGCGGATCGGTAAAGGCTATAGAGCAGGACTACATGCAACAGGAGATAGCTCGGTCAGCATACTTATACCAGAATGAGGTAGAGACCGGTGAACGGATAGTAGTAGGGGTGAATAAGCTAACCGAGCAGGATGAAATTAAAGCACCGGTTTTCAGGGTGGATGACACCATCAGGCAAAAGCAAACCGAAAAGCTGAGATCTTTGAAAGCGCAACGTGATAATACCACCGTAAAACAGTGCCTGCAGCACCTTGAAACCGCCGCGCGTGGTACTGATAACCTGATGCCTTTGATTATAGAGGCTGTTGAAAACTACGCCACTCTGGGTGAAATTGCTGACACTCTGCGACATGTATTTGGCGAATATTAAATTGTAAAATTTTCTAAACCTTCCCCGGTAGTTTCCGTTAATCAAGGGCTGCGACAAACACGTTTCAACACATATTTGAAGGCTTGTTTTAAGCCGAAATTTTTTTAAAAATTAGGCCAAATAATGAGTTCTAATTAAATAAATTTCCTTTTCGTGCTCGCCTAAAATATAGATGTTGAACTTGAATTTTGCAAAAAATCAGCGTTAATTTTAGGAAAATTTATTTTTTCAAAAAGTTCATTTTTAATTTTTTAATCAGCTTTTTTTTTGAATATTCGATGTTCCGTAGCTGCCTCATCGGAAGTGTTGTATGGGGTTTGTAAATCAATATTTTACCGAATCTATATATGGAAAAAACTTGTACGAACGTTTGGAATAGCTGCCTTCAGATAATAAAGGATAACATACCGGCTCAAAGTTTTAAAACCTGGTTTGAACCAATCAAGGCTTTAAGAATAGAGGGTAGCGTTCTGACCATACAAGTTCCGAGCTTATTTTTCTACGAGTGGCTGGAGGAGCATTATGTTGGCCTGCTGCGCAAAACCATAAAAAAGCAGTTGGGTGATGAAGGCCGCCTGGAGTATAACATCGTTGTTGAGCAATCATCATCGAATAAGCCTTATACTACCAATATGCCGTCGACCGGTAATGGAGCCGAAGGTAAAAACCAGTCAATGCCGGTGCCTATCGCTATTAATAAGGATATTAAAAATCCCTTTGTTATCCCGGGTCTTAAAAAACTGAACGTTGATCCGCAGCTAAACCGCAATTACACTTTTGAAAATTTTGTAGAAGGTGATTGTAATCGCCTTGCCCGTTCTGCAGGCTATGCCGTAGCCGCTAAACCGGGTGGCACCTCATTTAACCCGCTGATGTTATACGGAGGCGTTGGCTTAGGTAAAACCCACCTGGCACACGCCATTGGTAATGAGATAAAAAAGACCTTACCAGACAAGCTGGTTCTGTACGTATCGTGCGAGAAATTTACCCAGCAGTTTGTTGATGCGCTGAAGCATAATAACATTAACGATTTCGTGAATTTTTACCAGGCCATTGATGTGCTGATTATGGATGATGTGCACAACTTTGCCGGTAAAGAAAAAACACAGGATTTCTTCTTTCACATATTTAACCACCTGCACCAGTCGGGCAAACAGCTGATCATTACATCAGACAAAGCGCCTAAAGACCTTGCAGGTTTGGAAGAGCGCTTGCTTTCGAGATTCAAATGGGGCCTGTCTGCCGATTTGCAGGTGCCTGATCTGGAAACCCGTATGGCAATCCTGAAAAATAAGATCTATCAGGATGGCATAGAACTCTCAAACGAAGTTGTTGAGTATGTAGCGCACAATATTGATAACAATGTACGTGAGCTTGAAGGCGCGATGGTATCATTACTGGCGCAGTCGACACTTAACCGTAAGGATATCGACCTGAACCTGGCCAAGCAGATGCTGAAAAACTTTGTAAAGAATTCCACCAAAGAAATTTCAATGGAATATATACAAAGCCTGGTTTGCGAATATTTTGAAGTACCTATCGAGATGGTAAAATCGCAAACCCGTAAGCGTGAAATTGTACAGGCACGTCAGATATCTATGTACCTGGCTAAGGCGCATACTAAAAGCTCGCTGAAATCAATAGGTCATTTCTTTGGCGGCCGCGACCACTCGACAGTGATCTATGCATGCCAAACCGTTGAAGACCTTATTGATACCGATAAGAAGTTTAAAGGCTATGTAGCTGATATTCAAAAGAAACTAAAAATGAGCTAATGCTTATTCTAACAATACCAAGCCTTGCATAACGCAGGGCTTTTTTTATTTTTGAGCATGAAGAAGTTAGCCTTATTGCTTTTACTTGCTATTTGCTACATGCCGGTTTTCGCGCAGCAGAACGAAACTGATGCTGTTAAGAAAACCATTACTACCATGTTTGATGCCATGCGCAAAGGCGATAGCACATTGCTAAACTCAGCCTTTCATAAGGATATGGTGTTACAGGGCGTAGCTAAAAAGAAAGATGGAAACTCGTATCTGTATTCAGAAAAAGCAAGTGAATTTTTAAAAGCCGTGGGCACGCCACATAAAGAAGTATGGGATGAGCGTATTACCTGGGGCAACATTAAAATAGATGGTGAGCTTGCCAGCGTATGGACGCCGTATAAATTTTACCTCGACGGTAACTTTAGCCATTGCGGTGTTAACTTTTTTCAGCTGTTAAAAACAGTTGGAGGCTGGAAGATTATTTACATAATCGATACCAGAAGGAAAGATAACTGCCCGGAGTAGTTAGAACGAAATACTTAATTGCAATTGATGAATGTAAATCTCACCTTTAAGTATTGGCTGCGGCTCATAGCTGCCTTTAACCAATATATAAGGCCATACTTCCTTGGTGTCACTATCTATCATAATATATTCGGCAACACCATTACGCTGATAAAGTGCATACTTCTCTTCTCTATCGTATTTTTTGTTCGATGATAATATTTCTATCATCAAGTCCGGTGATCCGTAAATACCTTTACGTTGCACCATATGATCGTTACCGGCTTTTAGAAATATAATATCAGGTTGAACAACGCTTTGTTCGTTATCCAGGTAAACGTCGCATGGCGAAATAAAGGCCTCACCGAACTTATTAGTTTTTATATAAATTTTTAATTCTGCTACTATATCAAGCAAAATTCGCTGGTGATTGGTTGTAGGTGATGGCGACATGTACAGAACATTATCGATTACTTCACATAATGTTCCTTCAGGAAGTAAGTTAAATACTTCCATAGCTGTACGCGGTGGTGTATCAATTATGTGTTTCATCTTTACTAAGATACAAAAAAATTGTATGTGGTTTTAACCAATTTCACCCAGCTTCATTAGCGCATAAAACAAAGCAGTGCAGTGCAACGACTGTGCTATCTTATTTTCCGCAAGGAACTGCTTTACCTCGCTAATGGTGTATTCATGCACTATCAGTTCTTCATGCTCATCCAGCGATTGCTCCTGCACTTTTACACCACCTGTTGCTAAATAACAAAAGGTTTTATTGTTTGCAGTTGATGGGTTGGCATATATGGTTGCCAGGTATTCGATATTATCAAACCGGTAACCTGTTTCTTCCAGCAGTTCGCGGCGCATGGCAGCCTCGGGCGCTTCGTCGCCATCTATAACGCCGCCCGGTATCTCAAGTGAAATAATTTCAGCCGCATGGCGGTACTGCGTAACCATTAGTATTTTGTTATCCTCGGTAACCGCAACGGCATTCACCCAGTTTGGATATTCGAGTACATAGTAGGCAGGTACTATCCGGCCGTCGGGCATCTCGCATTTATCGGTACGCAGGGTTGCCCAGGAGCCTTTATGTATATAGTTTGATTCGAGTACTTTCCAGGTCAGATTGTTCATAATGCTATTATACAATAAAGGAGCGTTATCGCGCTCCTTTTGTTTTGTATTAATATAAAATATTTGTTCAACATTACCAGCTGCCGCTTGAGCCGCCTCCGCCGAAGCTTCCGCCGCCAAAGCCGCTGCTGCCTCCGCCTCCCCAGCCGCCACCACCGCCGGAAAAACCACCCCAGCCACCACTGCTGCGCCCGCCGCCGCCAAGCATATTGCCGGCTAAAAACCACCAGAACGGACTCGCGCCGCCGCGACGGTCGATTATACGGCCACCGCCTCCACCACCGCCACGGTTTCTGAATACAAGTATCAGTATAAATATTACTATGATTATGATGAAGCCTACCGAGCCGCCGCCTCCATTTTGTTTGCCTTGTTTCTTAGGCTCGGCTTTGTATTCGCCTTTGGTGTATTTTATTATATCATCAACCGCGGCATCAAACCCATCGTAAAAATCACCTTCACGAAAACGCGGATTCATGTCTTCTTCGCGTATGCGGCGGGTAATGGCATCAGGCAGGGCGCCTTCAACACCATAGCCGGTTTGTATGGTAAGCTTGCGGTCGTTAATAGCGGCAAGTATCATTATGCCGTTATTTTTGCCGCTTTGGCCAACACCCCATTTACGGCCAAGTTGTAAAGCATAATCGCCGATATCATAATCGCCAACGGATTTCATTGTCACTATAGCGATGGATGTAGATGTCGAATCCGCAAAGGCCTCTACTTTTGCGCTTAGCTGCTGCTCCTGCTCGGGTGATAAAACATCTGCATAGTCGTTAACCAGTTTGTTCGGCTTTTCAGGAAACTCCTGCCCGAAAGCGAATATGCCGGTTAATAGCAGACTTATAACAACTATATATTTTTTAAGCATTAGATTTTAAAGATTAATTGCCATTCATCTGGGCAATGTCGTCGCTTAGTTCATTACTGTCTCCCTCTATAAAAGGGAAGAACTTTTTAAGTTGCTGCCCGGCCATGGTGATGCCGGTAACAATACCGTCAACCAAGTTGCCATGTTTAAAGTGTTCCTGCATCTGATTCTTAGTTTCATCCCAAAAGTTTTCGGGTACCTGGCGGTTAATGCCTGCGTCACCAATAATGGCAAACTTACGGTCGACAGTGGCGAGGTAAATAAGCACGCCATTACGCAGCCTGGTTTTATCCATATTTAACTGGTAGAAATATTTGGCGGCGCGGTCAAGCACTTCTTCGCTGCATTTTTTTTCAATGCAGATGCGTATCTCGCCTGACGTATTTTTCTCGGCAGCCTCGATGGCTTTTTGTATGCGCTGCTGCTCCTCGTCGTTAAATATATTCATGATTGTGATTGGTGAGTGGTGAATAGTGAGGTGTGAATAGTGAAATGAATCTCAACTCACTATTCACCATTCATTACTCACAAATAAATTAGAATTCAACCTTAGGCGCTTTGTCTGCACCGGCTTCGGCAGTGAAATATCCTTTTTCGCTGAAGCCGAACATTTTGGCGGTAAGATTTGCCGGGAACGAGCGTATTTTGCCGTTATATTCCTGCACCGCGGTGTTAAAGTCCATCCGGGCTACGTTGATACGGTTCTCGGTACCTTCAAGTTGCACCTGTAAATCTTTAAAGTTTGAGTTTGCCTGTAAGGTTGGATAGTTTTCAGTAACCGATATCAGCCTGCCAAGTGCAGTACTCAATTCGCCTTGCGCGGCTTGATATGCTTTTATTGATTCGGGAGTAAGCTTAGTAGGATCAACCTGTACCGAAGTTGCTTTGGCACGCGCTTCAACCACTGCGGTTAATGTAACTTTTTCAAAATTGGCTGCACCTTTTACAGTATTTACCAGGTTAGGTATAAGGTCGGCACGGCGTTGGTACTGGCTTTGCACGGCGCCCCATTTGCTTTTTACATTCTCGTCGAGTTTTACCATGCTGTTATAGCTGCATGAGCTTAATGACATGGTCGCAACTACTACTAATATTACCGATAATAATTTTTTCATTTTAATTTTAATATTGGTGAAATTTCAGTTTAGATATCAAAAGGCATACCGTTGTTACAACTTGATAGGTGTATGACACAATGTCAACATATCATAAAAATACATGTTTTGTGTAACTTTGCATCATCCGGGATAAAAACCCGGCACATGTATGATAAAAGAGACTGAAATTGTATGCCCGCCCGGGCAACATGAAGACGAAGCATTTATTAGAACGCTTGCTTCAGAAGCGTTAAAAATCCCTGCTAAAAGAATAACCGGTTTTAAAATACTCAAACGCTCGATTGATGCGCGTGGCCGCAAGGTGGTGTACCGCATGCAGGTACAGGTGTTTGTTGATGAAATTTATGTGCCGGATCATTACCGTATTGAGTACCCAAATGC
Organism: Mucilaginibacter limnophilus; assembly: GCF_004005815.1. Taxonomy (GTDB): domain Bacteria; phylum Bacteroidota; class Bacteroidia; order Sphingobacteriales; family Sphingobacteriaceae; genus Mucilaginibacter; species Mucilaginibacter limnophilus. Next base: position 170,339 of record NZ_SACK01000009.1, read on the forward strand.
GGCTGACAAAAAACCGGTAATAATTGTTGGTGCCGGCCCTGCAGGATTGTTTGCTGCATTGCAATGCATACAGGCCGGATTAAAACCAATTGTGATAGAACGGGGTAAGGATGTAAAACAACGCCGCCGCGATTTGGCCAATATCAATAAAGAAGGTTTGGTTAATACAGAATCAAACTATTGTTATGGAGAAGGTGGGGCGGGTACCTATTCGGATGGGAAACTGTACACCCGCTCAACCAAGCGCGGCAATGTGAATGAGGTGCTGAAAGTATTTGTTGCACATGGCGCTACCGAAGATATTTTGGTTGACGCGCGCCCGCATATTGGTACCAACAAGCTGCCGCAAATTATTACTGCAATGCGCGAAACCATACAAAACGCGGGCGGCGAGGTGCATTTCAATAAAAAAGTAACCGCTTTACAAATTAGTTTCGATACTATAAAAGGTGTTGAACTGGCAAGCGGTGAAAAGATAGATGGCGATGCCGTAATCCTGGCGACTGGCCACTCCTCGCGGGATATATTTGAAATGCTGCACCGGCAAAATGTGCTGATAGAAGCAAAACCCTTCGCGCTGGGTGTACGCATTGAGCATCCGCAGGAAATAATTGACCGTGCACAATACCATTGCGATTACCGCGGGCCGTACCTGCCGCCATCGTACTACAGCCTGGTTGAACAGGTTGACAGTCGCGGCGTGTTCTCGTTTTGCATGTGCCCGGGAGGTATAATCGCCCCCTGTGCTACAGATGTTGACGAAATAGTAGTAAACGGCTGGAGTCCTTCGAAACGAAACAATCCATACGCCAATTCAGGCACCGTAGTGCAAATCAACCTTGAAGATGTAAAGGGAAGTGATACCGATCCGTTTAAAATGCTGCGCTTTCAGCAGGCAATTGAGCAGGCGGCGTTTAAAGCCGGTGGCGGTAAACTGGTTGCTCCCGCGCAGCGGATGGTTGATTTCGTGGAAGGACGGCTATCGGTTGACTTGCCCGAAAACTCCTATCTGCCCGGCACTAAAAGTGTGCAGATGAAAGAAGTGTTACCGCACTGGATAAATGAAAGACTGCGAAAAGCGTTACCCGTTTTCGGCAAAAAAATGAAAGGGTATTATACCAACGAGGCTTTACTGGTTGGTGTTGAATCACGCACATCATCACCGGTAAAAATACCACGTGACCGCGAAACGTTACAGCATCCGCAAATAAAAGGCTTGTTTCCTTGTGGGGAAGGTGCCGGTTACGCGGGGGGTATTATTTCAGCGGCTATTGATGGAATCAACTGCGCTAAAGCCGCGGCAGCTATATTAAAGTGAACCTAAAAATGCCAGCAGGGCATCGCGGTCGTTTTTAGAAAGCTTACGTACATATTCTTTGGCTGGAAGGGCTTCGCCGCCATGCCACATTATGGCCTCCATTAGGTTTCGGGCACGACCATCATGCAAGAAGTTAGTATGCCCGTTTACTTTTTGTGTTAGTCCAATACCCCACAGCGGTGCAGTACGCCATTCGGTTCCGCTGGCATCAAAGTCAGGGCGATTGTCGGCAAGGCCTTCACCCATGTCATGTAATAACAGATCGGTATAAGGATGGATCAGTTGGTTGCTTAGCTGCGGCAAGGCTACATTCACCGCAGTGCGCGCATTGGCTTTATGGCATTTTATGCAACCAGAGGCAATGAAAATGTCCTTCCCTTGTTTCACCACCGCGTTATCGGCATTACGGCGGGCGGGTACAGCCAGTGTACGAATGTAAAATTCAACGCTGTGCAAAAGGCTGTCGCTAAGCTCGTAGTTATAACCCGGATCCGCGTCAAATTGGGTTTGTCCCTCACTGCTTTCCTTCGGGAAAACAAAATTGGTGATGCCGATATCGCCATTATAGGCAGCAGCTACCTGCTGCATTAATGTAGGCTGATTGGCTTTCCAGCCAAAACGGCCTAATACTTTTTTCTCTTTCAGTACATCCCAAACGTAGTTTGGCTTGCCGCTTATGCCATCGCCGTCTTTGTCATCAGGATCGGCACCGGCAACAATATCTGCTTCGCTTATACCTTCAATTAATCCCAGTCCAAACACCGGTGCTGCCACACGTGGTGACAATAAAATGCCTACAGGCAGGGTAGTGTACGGATCAATAATTACATAATGCGGGGTACGTAACTGATAAGTGCTGCCATCAGCAAACTCAAAAGTTTGGGTAGTATAAGTAATCTGCACATCGCCCTCGCGCTGTTTGCCCAACAGGCCACGCGTTTGCAGCTGGTCGCCAAAGCCGGGAACCGGTTTCGGGTTGCCATGCTCTGTATCACCCGGAATACTTACCCTGAACAACATATTGGCTGCCGACTCGCCCGTTCCCGGTACTTTTCCGCGTCCGTCGGCCACGTGGCATGATGAGCACGAAACGTTATTGAATATTGGTCCAAGTCCCGGGTTTACCGGCGCGGGTGCCGATACGAAGGTAGCCTCAAATTGCTGGTCGCCAATTTCGTGCACCCGTTCCAGATGCTCGGGCAGCGAATTGAAGATATGAGAAAAAGCACCGCTGCCTTCATCAAAAGCCGTTTGCGAGCCGCCGCTAAGCCATTCGCTATCGGGGTTGGTGTCATTGCCTGATATATCCGCTTTACGGCAGGCGGTGTACAGGCCCGTTGAAAGGGTTGCAATAATTAAAACAGCTTTGGTGGTTTTTCTCATATTCTTCAACACAGCAGATTATTTTACCTGCGCCTGTACAAAATCTTTTAAGTCGCCGTCAAGTACATCAAACAGCGCGTTTATTTTATTCATAGCGTTCTGTACTTTTGATTGCTCGTGTGTGATGGCCTCACCAAAAGGTACTTTGATGTCATTTAGCGCGGCTATTGCAGCAGCATGTTTGCTTTTTATATCTGCGTCAAGCGACAGGTTTTTCTCACGAACCAAATCCTCAAGGCCCTGGCCATCGGCGGTAAACCTGCCCTGGTACATCGCCATAATACCGTTGATATTATTGGTAAAGTCGATAAGAGAGTTTTGCGCGAACGGGCTTTCTTCCAGATCAGGGTTGGCAGCGTCAAACGGATCTTTTATTTTACCATTTGCAACCTCATTACATATGCCCGACATGCCGTCAACCAGTTGTATAAAGGCAGCGCGTTGCGTAGGGAACGCTGTTGAACCACTGCCGGCGTTTTCCAGTTGCTTGTCGTAACCATCGGTGCTCCAGGTATCACGTACCTCTTTTGTCAGCTTTACAAGATTTTGGGTAAGGCTACCTAAAAATTCTTTTTCACGGGCGGTAAACTCAGCAGCGGTTTTGTTTCCGTTTTCGCCCCACAGCAGATACTCAATAGGGTGGAAGCCTTTTAACGATTCTTCAAGGTTGTCCACGTATTCCTCTGTAAGTGTGTCATTGCCGTGAAGTATATTTTCCAAAGCGTTAAAGTCAACCGGCCAGGTATCAATACGCGGGTCAATCTGGTTTTCAGATACCGGGCCGAACAACCAGGCTTCAGTTTGCTCCCAGGTAGTACGCATGGCTTTCCATTTGACGCGGGCGTCAGCAAGATTGTCATCATTTGGAGTAGTATTCAACGTATTAACAGCTGTTTGCAATGCCTGTGCTTTAGCGTACATATCTTCGTACGACGCACGGCAAACGGTTGTAGCAGCTGTTGACAGTATCTGTTTCTTTAGCGTTTCAGTATCGGTGTTGTTATTGTCTGATTTATCTTTTTTACAAGATACGCCTGCAAGTACCAGCGGTACCGATATCAGCGCCACTTTGAATATCGATTTGTTCATGACAGATTAAGTTAAGTTGATGATAATTTGATTATTGTTGAGTTGTGTTTTGAATGTTTTAAGGGGACGCAAAGCGGGTTCCTTCAACACTTTCCCTTCCAGATCGAACACACTGCCATGCGAACTGCAGTAGATCTTGTTTTTAGTTGCTGTCAGGTCAACGCCCTCGTGAGTACAGCGCAGGTACAGTGCGCGGTAATTGTCCCCATCTTTTATCAGCAGGATATCATGCTCAAGCTGCGAGGTACGTACCACAAGCATATTGCCTCTTTCGGATATAAAGCTGGCCGGGTCAACAACCAACTCATTACTTTTTGATGCCACCTTTAACATAGGCAGTGGTGTGGCGCAACCCTCAAGCAACGATGCACCCGAAGCTGCCAACAAGCAGGCCACACATCCCGATTTGATAAATCCCCTTCTCGTTGTCATGTCAGTATGATTAGAAGTTATACGCTATGCCCACATTAATAAATCCGTTGTTGGTATAATAGGGTATTTGTTGTGGAAACGGCGTTACTATAAGCGACTGGTTAAACTCGCCGGTAATACGTTGTACATAATCAGCCTTTATAGCTATACCCCTTATCGGCTTATAAGTAATACCACCTATTATATACTGCTTTTGGTTGGCATCATTCTCAATACCATTCGGCGGGATGCTTGCGCCAAGGTCGAGGTATTCATACCGGCCAAAAATGATGAATGCCTTTTCGCCATGATGTTGCCTGTAAAAAAGGTCGTAACCAACTTCGCCATAAGCGCCCTGCATTTTTTCAGGCGTATTATTAGCGAATGCACGGTTTATGGCCTGCGCATCTTTTATATTTACCATAGTGCCGATGGCCTTAATGGTTAAGCCATTGTTTGAATACTGCGCATTAGCCTCTATCAAACTAACCGGGCTGCCGAATGGCCCGGAGTTCAGCGCAAGGCTGTCGGCCACGCGTTTTTCTTTAGCTGTTGAACCGCCATAATATCCCGAAGCTTGCAGCCTGAAGTTGCCTGTATAATATAATAGCGAACCGCTAAGGCCGAGGTTTAACCCTGTTGCTGCCTGGCCCAGTTGCCTGCCGCCGCGTATGCCGGTGCTGCCGCTAAAACCTTCGGAATTTAAGCCGTTGGTTAGCGCCAGGCTATAGTTAAGTCCGGGGATGTTGCGAACTTGTCCATAAAGGCCTACCCCTACTTCGCGCCATGTTGAGGGGATGATCTGATCTTCCAGGAAAGGCCTGTCAACACCGTTGAAAGTGGTCGGCAGGTGATTCTCGTTGATATAGCCAATACGCGGGATAAATAAACCTGCTACAATGTAAGTTGAATGGTTGAGGTTAAACTTCAGAAAAGCCTGTTCCATTGAAATGCTGCCACGGCCGGTTACGCCTTCGTCGCCGCCGGTTGATGATGTTAAAGCGTCTTCAACCTCAAGCTCGGTAAACAAAGAAATGTTGTTGTTAAACTTATGACCCAGGAAAAGCACCACCCTTTTAAGGTTAGCTTCGGCGCTTTTTCGTTTGGTATCAATGCTGTACCTGGCCTCGCCGTAACCTGAAATTACGGTGGCCTGTTGTTTGTATATTAAACCTGCAGCAAGTGAGTCCTCCTGGGTTAATACCTGTGCCGACGCATTCAGGCAAACAAATGAGGATAAGATAATTAGGAGCGTAAAAATTCTTTGCATTATTGTGATATTCGGCGGTAAAGATAAATTTATTTGGATTAATTATAATTAAAGATTAGAAAATTATTAGAGACTTATTAGAAAATATTAAGAATCAAAAAGCGAAATTTTTTAGTTAGACAGATATGGAAGCATCAGCAAATTGGAGCCAAGAACTGAACCGAGTACTTAATGGCGACGCATGGTACAGCTCAAACGTTTACGATATTGTAAACGGTATAGATTTCGAAGCCGCTTACGAGCGTCCACCCGGCGGTGCGCATAGTATTGCCGAGATTGTATTACATATGACCGGTTGGACTGAAGAAGTAATCAGACGCATGCAAGGGAATAAGGCGGCACTGCCACCCGGCGGCGACTGGCCAAATGCCGGCGCTCCTGATGAAGAGAAGTGGCAGCGTCTCAAGCAAGATTTCAAGCTGATGAACGTCACCTTAACAGGCATCGTTGAAAGATTTCCCGAAGAAAAATGGAATGAACCAACCCGTGACGAGCGTAATAATGAGTTGGGTACAGGTGTAACTTATGCTGCACTAATTAACGGGTTGATACAACACCATGTGTATCATTCGGGGCAGATAGCTTTGTTGAAGAGGGTGATCAACAGCTAATCGGCCAGCTCATAGCATTTTATACCGGCTGACAGCAGCAGCATTTCTATATGGCGTGGAGATAGTCCGCTGGCAACAACACGTAAAATATTGTCGCAATCGTCAAGGTCAAAATTCCAGTCGGTAACGTCAGGCAAACCGGTAAGCAAGGCGTTTACCCTGCTTACCTGCCCTTGGTGCGTTACATTTGTTGCAAATACAAGCACTTCCATAACTAAAACTAAAGAAAGGTCACTAATCAATCGGCTGTCTCATCTGCTGCTGAAGGGCGGGCAAAATTACCTTCGCCGAAATTCCTGTCGCGGCGTTTTTTCCATCCGCACATGCGGCTCTCCATTTCATCCCTGAAACGTATACGCTCTTCAGGTGTCATGTGTTTAAAACGCTCACGGTCTTTATAACGCATCCACGGCGCGCCGCCGCCTTTGCCAAAGCCAAACAATATTTTACAAAGTATAAAAATACCCATTGCCTGCCAGAAGGTTACTGCCGTTATGCCCGAAACGCAGGCAACCAACACATTATTCCATAATAACATAACCGCAAGACTGGCCAGTGCCAAACATGCCGCTATGGCCAATGGTATCAGTACCAGCTTTATGCCTTTTCTTTTAAATTTCCGTACACATTCTTCCTTTTCCATGTCTTTAAATCTTAATCTTCCAATATCTCTTTATACAATTGCTGCATGCGTTCGCGTAAATGCAGCACCGCATAGCGTTTACGGGTTACAAGCGTTTGCACATTTACTCCGGTTTTCTCAGCTATTTCATTAAACGGCATGGCATCAAGCTCGTGCCAGATAAATACCTGCCGCTGATTTTCTGGCAGCTCATCAAGCGCCGCGAAGAGCTCGTCCCAAAAAAGGTTGCGCAGGTAAGCTGTTTCAGGGGTGTTGGTTTCGGGCAGCAGGATAGTTTTAAATTCGGATATTCCTTCCTCGTCGTCTTCATCATGCACTACCATATCATCAAGCAGGCTTTCGGTTTTCTTTTTATGCTTGTCGATGATCTTATTGCGTGCCACACGGTACAACCAGGCACCTGTTTGCTCAATGGGCTCTGAATTCACTACCGAACTGAACTGATACCATACATCCTGAAGTATGTCTTCGGCATCAGCATCGTTATTCACCCGCTGACGTATAAAGCCCAGCAGCTTTTTGCCATACGCAGAAATGGTATGCAGAATCTGGCTGTTCTTATCTTCAGGCATCGGTATGGTTACGGGTGTATTCATGCTTATTAATGATGACGGCCATCATTGATAAACATTTTAAAATATGTTAACTTTTTTATTAGATGCAAGTTAACGCCTTTTGTTAAGCGTTTGTAAGATTAAGTGCACAATAAACAAATGTGTTGTTGCTGCCGTTATACTTGTATTATGAGCGGAAAAAAAACTTTGATATTAGGCGCCACGCCCGATCCAAGCCGGTATGCTTACCTGGCCGCAAATAAACTGTCAAGATACGGGCATGAGATAGTAAATGTAGGGCAGAAGAAAGGTGAAGTGGCAGGTGTAGCTATTGAACAACCTGAAGCTGTGCATGACGATATTGATACGATTACCTTATATGTAGGCAGCCGTAACCTGCCGCCTTTATATGATTATATATTGGCTACAAATCCTAAACGGATAATTTTTAACCCGGGGACTGAGAACAGCGAATTGCAAAAGCTTGCGAATGAGAGAGGGATTGAAACCCTGTATGCCTGTACCCTGGTAATGCTTTCAACGGGGCAGTATTAATCGCCCCGTCAATAGCATTGAGTTTTTAGTTCGCTTTATTTTTGTCTTTAATATACTTCTCAATAACCTTACGGTCGTTTGAGCCTGTAGCGCGCTTTGCTCCGCCAATAGCCTGGCTGCTTACGCCTAACTTTTCGGCCAGGTAACGTACTTCATATTCCTGCGACGAATTCACACTCCTTCTTTCTGTTTTTGATCCTCTGGTAGACATAATATTTGAAATTTTAGTTAATAATTCTATACACTTTTCATGCCATCAATAAGCAATTGTGCAGTTGCATCAATTGTTTTGTGGATGATTTCTTCGCAATTGCCGGTAAATTCCTGCCTTATCGGAGACGACTTGCCATTTATAATGGCATGAACGAACATGGTGCCCACCGGCTTTTCAGGTGTTTCACTGCCACCCGGAGTGGTAAGCCCGGTTACAGCTACCTGAATGTCTGATTTAATAAGATCGCCAAGCCGTTTGGCCATCTCTTCGGTAACCTCTGCCGATTCAGGCGTGTATTTTTCAACAAGTTCTTTCGGTACCTTTAATAAGTACTCTTTAATGGAGGCATCGTAACTTACAATGCCGCCTTTTAAGATCTTGCCTGATTCAGGCGCCAGCGCGAACTCAGAACAAAGCCAGCCAGCCGTTGCGCTTTCGGCAAAAGCTATAGTAAGGCCTTTTTCGGCCATTTGTTTACTGCAATCTAATATTGGTTGTGAAGCCATAATATATAGTAGTATTTTATTTATGCGGGGGATTAAGCTGCGGTATATCAAATTTCTCTTCCCTCGAAAGTATATCAACCTTTAATCCACGGATGGTTACAGGTGTTTCGTCGTCAAACTTTGTGATATTGGTTCCTCTGCTGTTGTGTCCGTTTATAATGATGATAACGCCGCAACCCACCACTTCGGCCTTGGTGCCGTTACGAACAATTATCGCGGTGTCTTCTTCAATGCCGATACCAATACTTGATGGATTGGTAGCAATTACCTGCGCCATGCGCACAAACCGGCCGCGGTTTACAAAGTGAGTATCGATACATACATCTTTTAAGAACTCAAGCCCCGTTGTGATTTTAACATTACCTGCTATCATTTCATTACGGCCAACACCGGCATATATCATAGGTGTTGATAGCGCCATGGCTCCCGCGCTTGTACCGGCGATAACAAGCTTATCATGTATATATCGCTTTTTAAGCAGCACCATCATTTGTGTGCCGCCGTATATCGATGTGAGTTTAAGCTGATCGCCGCCGGCAAAAAATATGGCATCAGCACTTTGCAGCCGCGGCTTCAACTCTTCAAAATTTATCTCCTCACGAGCATCATGATGAATATGATTAATGGTAGCTACGCCAAGTTCGGTAAAAGCATCGCGATATTTTTTAAAGGTACCTTCTATATCTTCAGTACCGGCTGTAGTTATTAATTCAACTACTGAATTTTCCGCAGGAATAAGTTTGACAAAGCAGTCCAGCACTTCGTTATGAACAGGCACATTATGTCCGTTTTCGTCTTTTTCGTTATCGACCTCTTTTTTTTCCGCGCCGCCTATTACCATTAAAATACCTTTAGGGGTGGGGCATTCGGTATTGTCTGTTTGCTCAGTAGTAGTCATAATGTTTTATATGGTTTATTTGCCTGTTTCCATATGCGGCGCGTCAACCGGTTTTGATTCGGGTGAGCCTTTTTGGCGTAGGAAGATGGTTAAAATAACAATTGATGCTACAGACAAAAATTCACTTTGCCAGTTTTGAAAAGTTTCGAACCAAAACAAAGGTTCGGTAATAAATGATGCGAGGCTTTCTGCCGGCTGACCTTTTATCAACTGTTCATTATTATAATCCTGCCAACTGCCATACAAGTGCATTCCCCAGCTAAAGAAAAATAAGATAAAAAATACTATTGACAATGAATTACTATAAAGCTTCAGTATCCAGCCACCTTTCTTAACCGGGCCGGGTGCCTTTAGATGCGCGCGTGGTTCGCGGTCAACATCCTCAGGTTCGTCAAGTTTTTTTGATTCGGCTGATCCTACTTGTCTTAAGCCAACAGTAAGTACTACATAAAGCGCCATCTGCAAAAATTCACTTTGAAAATTTTCAAAAGTAGCCGAGATAAAATGGCCCGATTGCAAATAAGCGGTAAACGCAACATGTGCTGCATGCTCCTCTTCAAGCTCCTGGTTGTGTTCCTTCCAGCCAAAATAAGCTTGCAAGCCCAGTGTTATTATAAATATGCTTAAGAAAAATATTGATAATCCGTTTCGGTAAAAAAAGCTATGCTTCTTCATTGCAAATATTTTAGGGTGATTATATCACTAATAACTATCCATTTGCAATTTTGTTGGGACGGGCTCTTTTCTTTCTAACTAAATATTATTTTATTAATAATTAAATTGGCTTTGAAAGAATACGCAATTCTTTAGGATAATAATTATTGACACGGTTTGGCAGCAACTTCGCCCAGCCAAGTGAAAGCCCTTCGTATTCAATCAGGCTCCAGCCTTTATCTGTAGTATCTAAAATGAGGTTGTCTTTTCGCAGGTAAGCAATGGCGTCGTCGTAATTCAGTACGGTTTGTAAAACCGCATCCTTATTTATAATGTTGCTTAAGGCTAATTCGTGATCGGGTATCAGGTCGTTTCCCGCCAGTTTGCCAATCCTTACGCCCGACTTCTTTATATATAATTGCTTATGCAAGGTGTTCAGGCTTTCCTTATGCTCACGTGAAATAGCCAGCCAGTCGTCATTCACCTTTAAATAATAGTAGTCATCAGGCTGATCTATGTATGATCTAACCATGTCAATTTCACGGGCAGGCAATTTTTGCTGCGCGTTATTTTTATAAGCAGATACCTCGCCGGAATTATCTTTCTTTTTCAGGCAGGCAGCAAATAAGCCCTCACCCTCTACCTGGCCGGGATAAAAGCGATAACCGAACGCGCTGTACTTTTCTGAGCGGCTAACAACAATCCCCCAAGCGGCATCCACAGGTATTTCTACCGTTTCTAAGTCAAACTCATCGCAAAGCCAGTCCAGTATATCTTCATTCTCCTGATGTGAGTATGAGCATGTACTATATATAAGGTAACCATCCTCTTTCAAGGCAGGGTAAACATCAGCCAGTATGCGTTGCTGACGCTGATGGCAAAGTTGTACGTTGGCTTCGCTCCATTCGTTCATGGCCTCCGGGTCTTTCCTAAACATACCCGAGCCCGAGCAGGGTGCATCAACTATCATTACATCAAAAAAGCCTTTTAATTTAGAAAAGTCGCGAGGGTCATTATTAGTAACAATAGAATTTGCCGTACCCCAGCGGGTAAGGTTATCACTCAATATAGGAACTCGTGTTTTGATAATCTCATTTGCTACCAGTAAGTCGTCTTTATTTAAAGCTGAATTTATTAAAGTACTTTTTCCGCCGGGTGCGCCGCAAAGATCAAGCACTTTTATGGCCTCGTCATTTGGCTTTATATAATTAAATATATAACCTATGAACATTGACGATGCCTCCTGTACATAATAAGCGCCGGCATGAAACAGGGGGTCAAAAGTGAACGACGGGCGGTTTTCCAAATAAAAACCTTCATCACACCAAGGCACCTGTCTGCCATTTTTTACCCCAGATGGCTTAAAAGGATTGATTCGGATAGACACCGGAGCACCATTTTGGTGTGCATTTACAAAATTTTGCTCATTAAAACCGGACTCTACTCTTAAGGAGTTGATGAAGTTTTCAGGAAAAATGACGTTGTTCATAGCTTTTCAAAGATACAATTTATGGCTAACAGCAGCCATTAAGATGTTGCAACCGATAATATATCGTCGCAGATAATTAGTTTTCAGCGAGTTATAAAACCTGTAAATTTTTTAAAATTTTGTTTGGAGTGATGGACAAAATCTGTGTACATTTGTGACCGCTCAAATCAAAACGGGCGTTGTTATTTGAAAGGTTGAGAAAAAAAAGAATTCGAAAAAAAGTGAAAAAAACACTTGACACGAATAGAAAAAATTTCTCATCTTTGCAGCCGCTTCGGTAACGAAGCAAAAGCCTGAAAAGGCAAGCCAAATGCGATTTTTGGCAAATAAAATTGAAAGCATTTGATCAGCAATTGATCGATTGAAATAAGTTCTCTGAGACAGAGAGCGACGAAAGTTCTTTAAAGGAAAGATAATCATGTAGCGTAGCGGGCTATGTTAAGTGCAGAGAAAGCGAAAGCAGACGAGGCACAAAGAGTAACATAGTACTGTCAATTAAACTACTCTAAGAAGAGTAGAA